>NZ_JBIYSN010000005.1:0-346277 GCF_046464135.1 Bacillus sp. z60-11
TTTCTGGTGTAGAACATTAGCAAAACACCTTCCTTTTAAGTCCTTTTCTTTATTATAAAATGAAGAAATGGATGATTTAAGGAAAAAATAAAAGACTGTCGAGATTTTCTCGACAGTCTGAGAAGAGCCTCCTTAATCGGAAGGCTCTTCTTTTTTTATGCATGCCGCTCACTCGTACCGGACAGCATGATCGCCTGTCTCACCGCTTCTTCTAAACTGGCGGGATCAGCTTTGCCGGTTCCCGCAATATCAAAGGCTGTTCCGTGGTCAACACTCGTACGGATTATCGGCAGGCCGACTGTAATGTTCACACCGGCTTCAAGGCCAAGCACCTTAATCGGGCCGTGTCCTTGATCATGATACATCGCCACCACTATATCAAAGTCGCCTCTCACTGCTCTGAAGAAAAGCGTGTCAGCGGGCAGCGGGCCGAATGCCTGTATACCTTCACTTTGCGCGCGTTCAACGGCAGGGACAATTTTCTCTTCCTCTTCTCCATGCCCAAACAAACCATTCTCACCGGCGTGAGGGTTAATGCCGCACACGGCGATTTTAGGCTGCGAAATGCCTGCGCGAATCAGCGTGTCATGCGCCAATTGAATTGTCGTGTACACCCGCTTTACATCAATGAGATGAATGGCGTCAAGCAGACCGACATGGGTCGTGACATGGACCACTTTCAGGTTCGGTGCAGCCAGCATCATCGCAAAGTCCTTTGTTTGCGTCAATTCCGCTAAAATTTCCGTATGGCCCGGATACATGTGCCCCGCTTTATGAAGGGCTTCCTTATTTAAAGGCGCTGTGCAAATGCCGTCAATCCGCTTCTCGTTGGCAAGGACAATCGCCTGTTCAAGATAGCGGAACGCTGCGTTTCCCGCTTCTGCCGACACTTCTCCGACTCTCAGATCATCTGTCAGCAGCTGAAGGTCGAGGCAAGGAATGACCCCGGGCTTTACATCAGCTCCCTCTTCCGGCTCGCTGATTTTTACAATGTCTGCCGCTGAGCCAGTGAACGTCTTCGCTCTGTTTAAAATGCTGTAATCCCCAATCACAAATAATGTTCCGTTTTCATGCAAACTGTTTTGCTCAAATGCCTTGATGATAATTTCCGGGCCGACACCTGCCGCATCCCCCATCGTCAATGCAATGATTGGTTTTGCCATCTGTCTTCCTCCTCTATATTTCTCAGCACCTCAACAGCTTTTAGAACAGAATCGTTTTGACCATAGGCGCCCGCCTTTGTCACCGCATATATATCTGTGTTGAGCAGCTTGCCGAGCGGTATGCCCGCTTCAATCTCCCCCAGCAGCTGAATGCCGTCTGCACCAAGCTCGTTGCAAATCGCACGCGCTGTGTCTCCGCCTGTCAAAACGAGGCGTTTTAACCCTGTCGTCTTGACGATTTCAGTTGTAACTGCACCAAGAAATCGGGAGAGCCGTTCGCCTACAGTCTGCCGCTCAAGGCCTTGGCTTCTCCCAAAAGCGATAATGCGCTGCACCATTTCCGGCTTCGCATCAGTATAAAGCAGAACATCTTTCCCTTGATGAGCCAGCACTTGATCGAGCGCGCGCTTTTGCTCCCGTGTTTCACATCCATTCAATACGTTCAGCGGATTGATGCACACGTCAAGGGGATCCTGCTGACCTCTTAAATATGCGAGCTGTCCATTTGTTATGTTCGATGCACTGCCGGAGACGATCATTACCGGCTCATTCCGTCTGTCTGTCTGCAGCGGCCTCTTTCTGACATGTTGGGCGAGTGCACCGGCCAGTCCGGCAGCGCCGACCCATAATATGGATTGCCCGCTGTTCATGAACACCTGCACGATGCAGCGCAGATCCTCATTTGTCTCTGCATCGCAGACAAACCATTCATACCCTTGGGCTATCCACGATTTAAGGTCTTTCTGGACTTGATCATCAGGTCTGCGAAGCTGTTCGATGCCTACCGCTTTTGGCTGAACATGTGTCTGACCGAAAAGCAATTCAGGGATCCGCGATTCAGTAACCGGTGTTTTCGGATCAATGGCGGCTTCAGTTTTGTGAACGGGCACGCCATCGACATAATGAACGCCATCCACAGTAATCCGCCTTGCATCAGGAAAAGCAGGGGCAATCACTGCTGCATCAAAACGTCCCAGATCCATCAGCGCTTTGATTTCGCTCCCGATGTTTCCCCTTAATGTGGAGTCAATTTTCTTTAAAAAAAGGTATGATTCAAGGTGTGCGAACGGATGCGATGCTGAACTGACTTCTTTGTAAGCCTCGCTCGGCGACGCACCGCGCGTGTCCGTATCTAAAATCATGACATCTTCTTTGACATCCGCTGGATTTGCACCGGATTGGTCAAAAAGAACAGCCGCGCTCAGTCCAGCTTTAACAAACTGAACGCCTGTGTCATTGGCACCCGTCAAATCGTCAGCGACTATCAATATTTTTTGGCTGATGTCCGCTCCTTTTTTGCAACGTACGTTTGTCATATCGACACCTCGGTCTCAAGCTATTCTTTCAGTTTTCTCCACAAGGTGGTGCGGTTGATATTCAATCGCTTCGCCGCTTTGGATTGGTTCATATTCTCCTCCTGCAGCACCGCTTGAATGATGCGCCGTTCGATGTCCGCAAGCGTCCCTTCCAAACAGCCTTTTAAGCTCTCTTCCTTGTTCTCGCTGGACAGACGGTCAAGCTGCGGTGCGGCTTCAGCCAATGTGATATATCCGCTTTTCACCGTCAGCACAAGCTCCTCAAGTAATCGCTTAAACTGCCGGACATTCTCCCGAAATGTCTGCTTGCGAAACGCGTTCATCACCTCAGGCGCAAGTCCGACCACTTGTGTGCCATAAGCTGAATTAAATTCAGCAATAAACAGTCTGCTCATGTCCTCCATGTCTTCCACCCGCTCTGACAACGACGGGACATAGAGCGTCAATCCTTGTAAACAGCTGTATAAATCAGGGTCAAATCGCCCTGCTTTCATTTCTGCAAATAAATCGGCAGATGAAGAGGCGAGCCAGCGGATTTGCCGATCCTGTTTCATCCACACGGCGAGATCATGCTGGACTTCGAGCGGCAGATGCTCGATATGCCGAAGAAAGATCGTCCCGTTCTGAACAACCGGAAGGTCTTTCAGCAATGCGTACTCTTTCACCTTGCTGCAATGAATGGTCACAAACGTCTGCTGCTGCCGAGGGCTCATTTGATGAATCGCAAAGGCGAGATCTGATTTCCCCGTTCCTTCCTCTCCGTACAGTAAAATAGGTTTATGCGTCTGGCTGAATGCCTGCGCTTGCTGAACCGTGTCCCTCATAGACCTGCTTTGTTGTGTAAATGATGAAAATGGCTGTAATGAATGTACGGGCGCTGCAAACGACCATGCAAGATGCTGATGATCGCGGCTGGACACTGATTGTTCAATGGCAATCAGCAGCTCTCCTTTTGAAAGAAGGGAGCCTTTCATATGCCAGACGGCTTCTCCTGTTTCTAATTGAAAATACCCGCTTTGTTTGCCCTCTCTTATTGACTGTACAGCAAAAGCCAGCTCTTCCCACCATTCATGGATGGCATCGGCAGAAACAATAGGTTCAAGAAGACCCTCATCGATCCAATTTTTTACCGTTTTGTTCACAAAGCGGATCCGGCTGTTGTCATCAATGACGATCATCCCTTTTTCTTCCTGATCGATCATCTCTCTAAACATCCGCTGCTCCTCAGATGCCTCCTTAAAGAGCCGGTACATTTGCTTTGCACTGTGAAACGCTTCTTTAACCGATTCACGGCCGGACGTGATCAGCATGCTTTGCATGCCCAGCTCCTTTGCCGCTTTATCGGTAATGACGTCTCCCAATACAATTTGGGTCCCCTGCTGCTGAATGTCCCTCAAGAGATCCCATACTTCCATTTCTGCTTTAATCGTATATAAATCAACTTCTATTCCGAAAAGCTCGCTGATAGTGCGAACCCCTTGGGTAATATTTTCAAAGCCGACGACGGCTGTTTTTCCTTGATAATCTTTAATAAGCGTCAGCGCCCGCAGCAGATCATACCCGGAAACAGGGATATCCACGACAGGGATGTGCACGTGTTGCTGTATGAGCGAGGCTGTACCGCCGCGGCTCATAATGATATCGGTTCCCTGCGATTCAGCTTGCTCTGCAATTGCAACGCCGGAGCGTAAATCGCCGACCTCCAGCTGAAATTGAATGTCTTGTTCTTCCTTCGCGAGCTCTGTCAATAAATCCCCTAAGCCTTTATACGGCGCAATGCCAAGCACTTTAATTTTCATGAAATGGACCCCCTCTTTCATTCTCTCTCAGTCAAGGAGACAGCGAGGGAGTCCGTTCAAACGATTGGGACAGCCCCCTCGAACTTAAATTATAAATGATGCGATATAGGGATACAATTCATGCCAGTGCCGCGCGCTCATTCAAACGGCTTTATTCTTGACCGGCTGTGGCCCACGTTTGCGGGACCCGTACATATTTAATCGCCTGACGGTAGTACGTAAATGCTATATGCAGATCACCGTCTTTCCCCTGCTTGATCGACGGATAGGAAAACTCGCGATTGAGCTTGTCTTTTGAGTTGTTCGTCATCGCATAACCGTCGCCGACTTCGATGTTTCTTTTGACAGGCCATGTGACGCCGCCGTCCCGTGAAAACACCAATGTCATCGGCGCCCTCGGCGCTCCCCAGAAGGCTGGACGCGCTTCTGTGTCAACACCTGTTCTTGTATCATCCTCATCCTCAATTTCATCGTATAGAGAGGCTCTTCTTTCGGTCGTTTCATTCGCATTCATATGATTGTATACGAGAGCAAGCGTCCCATCTTGAAGCGCTGTAAATTGAATGGAGGAGTTGTTGTTCGGCAGCTCGGTCGGCTCAGGCTCTGACCAGGTGCGGCCGTTATCAATAGAGCGGCTCACATAAATCGAGTCTGCAAAACGGCTTCTAAACAACGCAAGCAAGGTGCCGTCGTGCAGTTTTTCAATATTCATATGAACACATCCGGTACTGCCCGGCACCTTCACTTCCTCCCACGACTTGCCTTTATCAGATGAAATTTTCACCGCGCTGATGTCACGGTTTCCAGTCCATTTCACGCCCGGCAGGGTGATGCAGTAAAAGACAGGAAGCAGCCAATCGCCGTTATCCAGAACAATGAGCGGCTGGCGGATAAAAGTCCCTGCTTCGGCAAACAACGTGTCAATCCCGCTCCATGTATGGCCTCTATCATCCGATGTCCGGTATCTGACGACCGCTGTATCCTGATTGCCGGAAAGCTGTGCCGTATACATAAGCCAGAGCCGGCCGTCAGGCTCTTGGAAAAGCACAGGGTTTTGTTCGGAGCGGGAAGGATCACCTGACAGCTTTTCTGCCTGTGTCCACTCACCACTTCCTTTTTCAAGCCTTGACATGTAAATCGATATATCCGGGATGCCTTCCTGCGTTCCCCCAAACCAGACGCACAACAGATCACCATTGTCCAGCTCCAGCAGGTTGGCTGCATGGTTTTGCGGGCAGTCTGTCGGCAAAAACGCATCCTTTCTGGCCGAATCGGTTTTATTTTCTCTGATGCGACCATCTATCGGCAGGGAAGCTTCACTTTGTTTCATCACAATTCCTCCTCCACATTTGATTCTTTTTTCGCAGGCGAGCTGATCAGACGGTCTAATACGAGGACAATAAACGGAACAATGATAGCGATGTACATGTTATCGATGCCAAACGGATTGTCCAATAAATACCATGCCGTCGTCGCTATGCCGGAAAGCGCCAGACCAATGGTTGCTCCGCGGTTTGAATTAAAATATGGCAAATAAAAGCCCATCGCCGCCACAACGGCAATTGATGTCCGAAGCGCCCTCGTAAAGAAAGAAAGCGTTAACAATTCTGGCGCCAGCGCAACCCCGAGCAGCGGAATAAAACCGACGATAATAGAAACATATCTCGTAATTTTCATGCGCTGTTCTGGTGTCGGATTTGCTTTCGGTACATAAAAGTCATCAATGATCAGCGTCGTTGTCGCCAGCGCAACCGTTGAGACGCCGACGAAAATAGACGCCACAAGGGATGTCGCTACAATCGCGCTCAGCACAGGATTCATGTGCTGCATAAACACCGGAAATGCGTAAATTGGATCAATATCCGGGTACAAATACCGTGCAGCAACGCCGATGACTCCAATGGCAATCGCCAGCGGCAGACAAAGCAGCGCTGCATACAGCGTTGATCTCTTTGCCTCTTTCTCACTTTTCGATGAGGTAATAGCCTGAATAATAAATTGAGTCGCAAAAATCGCCCCCATGTTGCCGATAAACCAGGCGCCGATTGTCCCCCATCCGATGCTGCCGTCCCAAGTGAAGAAATGCTCCGGCAGCTGCTGCGTCATCGGCTCCCAGCCTTTTGTCAAATAGAGTGCAACCCCTAATGTGATCAGAACTCCCGTATATTTAACAAGAGAATGCAAAATTGTCACCCAGGCAACGCCCTTCATTCCGCCAAACGTAAAATAAAAGGTGCTGACAATCGCTGTAATAATTGCACACGTCATGAGCGGAAGACCTAAAATAGACGAAATGGCCGCCGATCCGCTTAAATAGTTTCCAAGATTCACAAGTAAAAGGGCCACAATCATAATGATAGAAACGACAAGCTTGGTCGAACGGCCAAACTTTTCACTAATAATCCCGGAGATCGTATATTGGCCGGTTTTATAAAATTTCCCTGCTAAGAAGAAGGAAAAAATAAAAAACGCAATCGAGACCGTTACAATCGACCATGAAGCTGCCAAACCATGTGTATAAGCTGATTCAGCGGTCCCGATTGTCGATTTGGTGCCGATGAATTCACTCATCAGCAGAATGCCGACAACAATCGCCGGCAGCGTTTTGGCGGCATTGTTAAATTCCGCACTTGATTTACTGCGAAACCGCATTGTCAGCCATGTCGTAAAGAGAATGTAAACCACGATCACTGCCAAAATAAACGTTATGATCGAACCGCTTAAAACATCCACCCAAACTCCCCCTTTGTTTGTGAGCCTCTTACAGGCTCATGGTGAAAAACATGTACAGATCCGGGCAGCCTACATATCCAGCAATTTCAAATAGACAGCTTCAATCTCCGCAATGGACATCGGCTTTGGATTGTTATCCATGAGCCTTTTAACGTCGGCTGCCGCCTCAGCAAGCGATGGTACATCCTCTTTTGATACCCCGAATGTCTTTAAATTTTGCGGAATATTTAAATCTGCGGTCCACTCTTCAATTTTTCGTATAACCCGCTCTGCTAGGCTGGCCTTCGAACCTTTTGGCTCGATTCCAATCACGCCGGCCACATCCGCAAGGCGGTCAGTTACATGATCCGCGTTGAAGGCCGTTACATGCGGAAGCAGCATTGAATTGGCCACACCGTGAGATATTTTGTATTTTCCTCCGAGCGGATAAGCCAGCGCATGAACCGCTGCTGTCCCTGCGCTTGTCAAGGCCATTCCGCCATACATGGCGCCAACGAGCATTTTTTCTCTCGCCTCCAGGTTGTCTCCATGGTGATAGGCCTCCTGAATACTTGAGGAAATCAGTCTCATAGATTCAAGTGCAAGCATGTCACTGAATGGATTTGCTTTGTTGGAAATATAGGATTCAAGTGCGTGTGTAAATGCATCCATTCCGGTTGCAGCTGTGATCGCCTTTGGAAGACCGGTCGTCAAAACCGGATCTAAAATCACAAGCGACGGCAGCAGATAGGGACTGACCATGCCAATCTTTAATTCTTTCTCCGGGAACGTCACAATCGCATTCGGCGTCACCTCTGACCCTGTTCCGGATGTTGTCGGAATCAGCACAAGCGGAACGCCGGGCTTTTCAACGAGATTCGTGCCAATCAAAGCTGAAATTGGTTTTTCATTTGTTTTCAGAACAGAGAGGATTTTAGCCGCATCGAGCACACTGCCTCCGCCAATTCCTAGAATCGCGTCATGGCCTCCTTCAGAAAAAAGCTGAAAAACCTCTTCGATGTTTTGTTCCGTCGGCTCCGGCTGTATATCCGTGTTGACTTCACTTGAGATGCCTTTCTCAGCCAGCACCTCTTTGATTTGGTCTGCATAGCCGAGAGAAACGATCGACGGCTGAGTTAAAATAAACACCGAGCAAATCTCATTCAATCCAATCTGATCTAAGTGGTCACCAAGCAAATTGAGTGAATGTGGACCAGCCTCAATTCGGGCGGCTGTTTGAAAATGATAAAGCGTCTTCATATCCTCACTGCTCCTTTGCCAGTTTTGCGTTAATTCCGTAGCCTTCCAGCATCTTTTTCACTTTTAGCAGCGGCTCTCCTGACAACTCTGCAATTGGACTTTTAGGCGGTCCAACATCAATGCCGGCAAGCTCCGCTGCTTTTTTTAACGGCGCCGGCAGTGAACCGAGTGAAAACGTATCGCGAAGCGGCTGCAGCTGCTGTTGATAATGCTCACTCTCTTCAATGTTTCCTTGTTTAAAAGATTTATAGATTGAAACAACAGTTTCCGGAAGCACATTGGCTGTGGCAGCCACAGCTCCTGTTCCTCCCGCCTTCAATGTGTCTAAAATCAATGAATCGGTTCCTGCAAGGACGGAAAAGGACTGGTCTTTTGTACGTTCAAGATACGCCTTAATATTGGCGAAGCTGCCGCTGCTGTCCTTAATGCCGATGATGTTCGGCAATGCCGCCAGCCTCTCAACCGTTTCGGGCTCCAATGACACTCCTGTTCTCGACGGAATGTTGTAGAGCAGGACAGGAAGCGCGACATTTTCAGAAATCGTGCGGAAATGCTGATACAATTCCTCCTGGGAAGGTGCGACAAAGAATGGCGTAATGATCGAAAGAGCGTCCGCTCCGATATCCGCCATTTGATTGGATAAGGAAATAGTCGCCTCAGTACTGTTTTCTCCTGTCCCGATGAAAACAGGCACACGTTTATTAACCGCTTTCACAATCGTTTTAGCAATTTGAAGCTTTTCCTCTTGTGAGAATAAATGAAATTCCCCATTTGTCCCTAAGGCAAAAATACCGTGGACGCCTGAATCAATTAAATGATTCACCAGCTTTTCGGCGATTCCAGGATGAAAAGCCCGCTCTTTTGTAAGCGGTGTCAATATAGCAGGGATAATTCCCTCTACTTTCAAGTGACTTCGCTCCCTTCTGTTGCATTTTTAAACATATTAACAATAAAGCGCTTTCTCGAACTTTATTATAAAGGTTGATTGATTCATTAAACAACACATTTTTCGAATTTGGGACAAAAGAATGAATCCTCACCTTCAGTTGATGCGTTTTAAAACAATAAAAAAAACCTGTCCAAAGACAGGTCAAATTAATCTTTTAAAGCTTTCACACAAACCGCTGTTTTATTTTGAATTTGTGTCAAAAAAGCGGTTTGATCCGCTGACCGACCGGATTGAGTGGCCGCTACAAGCACATCACTGCACGAAACACGGTGCTGAGCTGCGGCATTTGCTGCAACACTTATCGCCTGCACAAATTGACCATCGTGCAAACAGCCATCAATTAACACCCATATGGCCAAATACCCATCCACACCTTTCATGCCGACGATGCAAAGATCACCGCTTTCCGACACAATATGACAGTCAGCCAATTCAGCATCATGTTGCATAAACAGCGTTTCCTGTTCAAAGGCTGACAGGTCATGCGGCCATCCAGAGTTGTTTCCGCTTGCGAAAACAAGTTTTCGTCTCCAAGCAAAGCCCCCTTCTGAAGACAGAAGACGCAGCGGGCGGTCTGCCAAAAATGCGATGCCGTGCGGCAAATATTGTTCAATTTGCTCTTTTAGAAAGAGGGGCTTGGTTTTCTGCGGGATCGTTTTCGCTTTGATTGTAAACTGCGGATTCGCACGCTCAGGATGGTCGAGCGCTGTGATATCTGTATCATACACTCGTTCGATACGCCCGGCAGAAAGGGCAGCTTCCGGGCGGTCAATAACTTCTGCTTTTCCATCTTTCAACAACAGCAGACGATCACAGTATAAACTCGCAATATTCACATCATGAAACACCCCGATCACTGCGAGTTTGGATACAACTGTTTCTTGTTTCATTAAATCAAGAAAACTTTTTTGAAATGACAAATCAAGAAAACTTGTCGGTTCATCAAGCAGCAAGTATTCTGGTTCCTGGGCAAGCGCTTGGGCTAAATACACCCGCTGCTGCTCTCCGCCGCTCAGCTCGTGTATGGATTTTTGGGCAAAGCGAAGCGTGTCCGTCTGTTTCATCACCCTTTTCACGACATCACGGTCTTCAACTGTCAGCTGCCGAAAAAAGCCTGATTGATACGCATAGCGGCCAAACTGAACCGTTTCCTCGACCGTAAAGGAAAAGGCCTGCTCCGTTTTTTGAGGAAGCACTGCCATTTTGCGAGCGAGCTCTTTCGTTTGATACGACCCAACTGAGCGGCAGTCAAGCAGCACCTCACCGCTTCGAGGGGCGATTGTCCCAGACAATATTTTCAGCAAGGTTGACTTTCCGCTGCCGTTCGGACCGAGAATTCCTAAAAATTCACCCTGCTTTACCGCAAAGCTGATGTCCTGTAAGACATCCGTTTTTCCATAGCCGCCGGACACACGGATGACATCAATCATGAACTCGCCCTCCCTGATAACGCCTAATCAATATAAAGCCGAAAACAGGTGCTCCCACCAGTGCGGTAATAATACCGATCGGCAGCTCGGACGGCTCAATGATGGTTCTCGACAAAAGATCTGACAGCACAAGGAATGAAGCGCCGTTCAGCATTGAGAGCGGCAGAAGATGGCGGTGATCCGTAATAGACAGAAGCCGGATAAAATGCGGAATGACGAGGCCTACAAAGCCAATAGTTCCAGACACCGCGACAGCACTGCCTGTTAAAATAGACCCCGCCAACAGAACGACATATTTACTCCGCTTCACATTCACTCCGAGCAGCCTTGCTTTTTCCTCGCCGTACGTCATCACATTCAATTCTCTTGCGTTCAGCAGCAAACCGCATATACCGCCTATAAAAAATGGCAAAAACAGAGCAATATAGCTCCATCCCCGCATCGATACGCTGCCGAGCAGCCAGTGGACGATCGGTTTTAAATCATCGCCCGTCAGTGCGATCATTAAAGAGATGAGCGCACCGAAAAACGAACTGAAGATAATCCCGGTTAATATTAATGCCGTTACCGTAAGCGACGGGTGAACGAGCCGGGCAAAGAACAAAACGAAAAAAATCACGGCAACCGCCGCGGCAACGCTCAGAAACGGAAGGGTAAACCTCCCGATAACCGGCAGCTGAATCCCGAAAAACAGCGTAACGACCGCTCCGACGGATGCGCCGGATGAAATGCCGAGCGTATAAGGGTCTGCGAGCGGGTTTTTCAAAAGCCCTTGAAAACCGGCGCCAGCCGCAGCCAGGGCCGCTCCGACGAGCGATGCCAATACCACCCGCGGAAGCCTGATGTTCATGATGATGTTCGCCTCTGTCGGATCAGGAGCTATTCCCTGTACACCGATCCATTCATGCAAAAATACCTTGATAATAGACGGAATGGGAATCTCCAAAGATCCGATGGAGATTCCCATAAGAATAGAGACCGACAAAAAGATCAGGCTGATGAGATAGGCCGCAATGCGGTTACTTCTTAAAAACGTCAGGATAGATGGTTTCCGCAAGCTCTTCGACCCCTTTGATCAACCGCGGCCCCGGACGGGTCACAAGGTCGGGATCCACGTCATATACTTGATTGTTTTTGACCGCTTTAACACCGCTCCAGCCGCTTCGCTTTTTGATCTCGCTGACGGCCGCAGCACCGCTTGTCGTGACGATCACATCAGGATTCAGCTTGATGATCGATTCCTCTGTCATCTTAGCCCAGCCCTCCTGCTCAGAAGCGGCATTTTTCGCATGGATCGCTTCCAGCATTTCATTCATGAAAGTGCCTTTTCCGGTCGTATAAATATCAGGAGCGGGAGAGACTTCGACGAACACCTTTTTCTGCTCACTCTCTGAAATGCTTTCAGCTTTTTCTTTAATGGCGGCAAGGTCTGATTTCATGTTCTTCACAAGATCTTGAGCCTTCTGCTTCGCACCTGCTGCCTCGCCGATCATCTCGATCGACTGATATGTTTCCTCAAATGACTGTGCATCATTCACCGTGACGACTGTAATACCGGCGTCACGCAGCTGTTTCAACCCTTCTTCTGCGCTCTGCATCGTTGAAGCATGGGCCAGCACCAAGTCGGGATTTAACGAAATGATCTTCTCCGTGTTGAATTCCATCCCGCCGATTTTTTCGACTTCTTTCACTTCTTTTGGATATGTATCAAGATCTGTGACCCCGACCACCTTTTTGCCCAGGCCCAGCGCATATGTAATTTCTGTATTGCTCGGCATCAGAGAAACGATTTTTTTCGGTTCTTTTTCAATTTTGATTTCTTTGCCTGTCGCATCCTTCACTGAAACCGGAAATGCTTCAGCCGTCTTTTCCTGCTTATGCTGCTCCGCCGGCGCTTCCGCCGATCCGCCGCATCCGGCGAGAACGCCGGCGGCCAGGAGCAGTGAAAGCAATAAATATGCAAACTTCTTCATCTTGCTTTCCTCCTCGGGATAAAATAAAAAAACATCTCTACTCAGTAAAGATGCAGCAAACAATGAATGCCAAAAATAAGCACACCGTTCACACCGCATCTGTCCTCGCAGATTACGCGCGTCATCATCCAGGCAGGCATTCTGGCTCTTGTTCATCGCTTTTCGGACTTCTTCATCATCCGTTTCGCTCCCAATCACAGCGGCGGGACCGCGCCGGACTTTCACCGGCTTCCCCTTTTAAGCTGCCAAGCAATGCCGGGCAGCACCTTTCTGACTCAGTCGTATCCTAATTTCTGAATTATTATACTATAATCAGATCAGGCTTGTATACGAGATTTGAAAAAGGATCTTTTCGGAACGAAACCATTGTTTTGTGAACAGCAATTACGATATATTGCATATAGAGAAAGGGTGATTCCATGCCGATACCGAAAAATTTCACTCCGCAAATCAGACTTTCAGCAAAAGAAAAAGCGTTCAATCAGTTGCAGCGCTGGATCGTCGACGGGACGCTTGAACCCGGGGAAAAAGTCACAGACATCGACCTTGCCGAGGCGCTCGGCGTCAGCCGCACCCCTGTCAGGGAGGCGCTCCAGCTTCTTGAGTCTCAAGGGTTTGTCGAAATGAGGCCCGGAAAGGAAACGAAAATTACATCCATTCATCCCGACGATGTATTGACAGTGTATCCTCCGCTCGCCCAGCTTCAGGCTCTGGCGGCCGAAATGGCCGCTCCGCTTTTGACATCTGAAGAGATCGCCGAGCTGAAAGCATTGACGGCTGACTATGAACTCGCGGTCAAGCACGAGAATATTCATGAGGCGGCTGAGCTTGACGAACATTTTCACAATCTCATAACAGACGTAGCCAACAACCCGTATGTCCGGCAATTTTCCGATGTGCTGCAGCTCCATATCAGACGAATGAAGTACGTCTTTCTCAATCAATCCGCCTCCCCGAAACTGCAATCAGCCAGAGAGCATTGGCAAATGATTGACGCACTTGAAAAAAACAATCCGGAGAAAGCGGCTGAGATGATGAAACAAAATTGGCTGCGGCCGATGAAAGATATTCATCAATTGCTGAAAGAAAGGGAAAAATAGAGGTGTCAAGCAGGGCTTTCGACGCTAAAGCCCGACTGCGCTATACTTTAAATAGATGTTTTTCATCTCAACTTTCAAAAACAAGGATTGATATGTATGGATTTACAACTAAAAAACAAACTCGTCTTGGTAACAGGTTCTACGGCAGGGATTGGAAAAGCTGCGGCCGAAGCCTTTTTGACTGAAGGCGCCCGGGTCATCATCAACGGCCGGACAGAAGATAAGGTTCAGTCAGTCGTTGATGAGCTGTCCAAGTACGGAACCGTTCACGGTATCGCCGCAGATCTGTCCGATCCAAAGCAAAGCCGGACTTTGATTGAAAAAACGGAGCAGATCGGCGAACTTGATATCCTTGTCAATAACATGGGATTTTTTGAAGTGAAAGACTTTGCGGATGTCACTGATGAAGAATGGCTTGAGTATTTTGAAGTGAACGTATTAAGCGCCGTCCGCCTGTGCCGCGCTTTCCTTCCGAAAATGCTGAAACGGAACGCGGGCAGAATTCTCAATCTGGCAAGTGAAGCAGGCATTAAGCCGCTTCCGCAAATGATTCCTTATTCGATGACCAAGACCTCTTTGATCAGCTTATCAAGGGGGCTTGCGGAAATGACGAAGGGAACGAATGTAACGGTAAATTCGGTTCTGCCCGGACCGACCTGGACCGAAGGCGTCGCCAACTATATGAAAGGGGCCGCCGAAGCGGAAAATACCGACTTGGATACGTTTGTCAAAGATTACTTCAAAGTAAATGAGCCCACTTCATTAATTCAGCGCTATGCGAAGCCTGAGGAAGTCGCCAGCACGATCGTCTATCTCGCTTCGGAAAAAGCCGCAGCTATCAACGGTTCGGCTCAAAGGGTGGAAGGCGGGATCATCCGCTCCATCTAAAAGGATCCTCCGCTTTGAAGCGGAGGATCTTTCTTCATTTCGGCGTTTATAAATGGCCGGTTAACCTCTCATGCTGATCCGCCTCTTCGCCATCAAGACGTTTCAAAAATGACGCGCGCCAGCTTGCTGACAGTTCCTCCACCTTCAGAAGCTTTTTGATGCCCTCGACATGGTCCTTTTCATGATGTTTGATGCGATTTGCAAAAGAAACCGTCAATGCTTTCGGGTGGCGGGAGATTCGTCTCAAGCCGCTGTTTTTGTCTACACGCCCTTCTTGCAGCACGCGAAAATAAAAACCCGTATAACCCGTTTCCTGAACCTTCAAAACCATGTCGGGAACACCGTACCTGACAGATAATTTGTAACAGGGCTGCCTCGGCTGGCTGACCTGAACAACGGCTTCACCAAGCTGAAAGACATCTCCGATCGAAACATCCGTTTCCAGCAGCCCCTTGATCGTCAGGTTTTCTCCAAGCGCGCCGTATTCCAGCTTTCTTTGCAACGCATTTTCCCAAAACGAATAATGCTCATAAGGATAGACACATACGGCCTTCTCCCTGCCTCCGTGATGAACGAGATCCGCCTGTCCGTCTCCTTCCAAATTGGTCCATGACAGAAACAGGGGTTCTTGCACAGTCGTCTTGTATATCCCGGTCGAGACCGTTTTGTTTTTAAATTGTACCTGTTTCGGTTTCCCGATATTGATCGACAGAATGTCGGCAAGTTCCATTTTACATCACCTCATATTGATGGTTGATAAGAGAAAAACTTATTGAATATAGTATAATGGCGCACTTACCTATTAAACAATTCAATCATTATGATTAAAATAATAGTTACAGCCTATGATTTAATCAATGAGCGACAGGAGGAACGATCATTGGAGTTAAAGCAATTGGAGTATTTCATCACCCTCTGCAAGGAACTTCATTTTACCCGCGCCGCCGAGAAACTGGGGATTGCCCAGCCATCGCTCAGCCAGCAAATTCGCTTGCTTGAGGATGAAATCGGGACGCCTTTGTTTGACCGCATCGGCAAACGAACCTTGATGACGGAAGCGGGAAAAACATTGCTTCATCACAGTTATCATATCTTTCATGAACTGTCAGAGGCGCGCGCTGCCATCAGCGAGCTTCAAGGTTTACAAAGGGGCTCCTTAAAGATCGGGGCCCTTCTGACAGTTGTAAATTACTTGCTTCCGCGTACCATCATTGAATTTCACCGCAGCTATCCAAATATTAAACTGTCTGTTTTAGGCCTGCGAACCGGAGATATTTATGAAGGACTGCTGCAGAACGAACTCGATCTGGGCATTGTCTGTCTGCCCATTGAGCATGATGATTTAGAAGCGGTTCCATTATGTAAACAACCGCTTGCCCTGGCCGCGCCGCTTCATCACCCCATTGCCAAAGAACCGTTTGCCACTCTTGAAATGATAAAAGAGATTCCGACCATTTTACTGCCTGATACGTATTTTCTGCGGCAGCTGATCAACGAACAGTGCCGCAGGCTCGGATTTATTCTTGAGCCGGTCATGGAAATGACGACATTGGAATCGATCACGAACATGGTCAATAAAGGAGTCGGCGCTACCATCCTGCCTAAAGGCTATCTTGAGTATATCGACGATGAATCGATACAGACTGTTCCTATTCAAAGCCCGGTTATCACAACAGAGATCGGCATCGTTTACCGAAAAAACAAATATTTGTGTGCAGCAAGCCGGGTATTTATGGAGCGGTTTATTTCCACGGTTCAAGATGAAAACTTCACATAAAAATCCTCTGCCGTCTGCGCAGAGGATTTTCCCGCTAGTCATAAAGCTTTCCGTTAATATAAAGGTTTGCAAATACGGGGTCTTTCACATGCTTCAGCTCCATCGGGATTTGAACGCCGTTGATTTCCGAATTGGTAACCTTTAGTCCGGTAACAGGTGAATGCTCGTATGCCAAAACGCGAATTCCGTATTGTCCGCCACAGCTTTTCAGCTGATCCACTTCAATCTGGCGGACAACTGGTTTGAACTCTCCGGCATCCCCTTCTTCATACTCCATATCAATCGCGATGACTTCGCGCTTCAGGCTTTTGACGGTATTCCGGTAAAAATATATGTTCTCCAGCACACCGCCCCGGACGGAATTCGTTTTAATGCGGAGGGCTCTGTCAAGATTCGCGCTGTCCATGGAATTGCCTTCTGCAAATACGTTTTTCACCCCTCCGGAAATTTCGCTTCCGATCGTGACCCCGCCGTGTCCGTCTTTCATTTCATTGTTTTCGATGACAATGTTTTCCGAAGGCACATTGATCCTCCGGCCGTCGGCATTTCTCCCCGATTTGACGGCTATACAGTCGTCACCGTTGTCAAATTGGCAGTTTTGAATGACCATGTTTTTGCATGATTCCGGATCGACGCCGTCGGTGTTCGGACCATGTCCAATCACCTTGACACCGTCCACCGTCACACTTTCACACAGTACGGGATGAATCTGCCACATCGGAGAATTCAGGACGGTGACCCCTTGTATCAAAACATTTTTGCAGCGGTACGGCTGGATAAAATTCGGCCGCAGATAATGGCCTTTTCCAAAGCGCCGTTCTTCAACAGGCACATTGCGCTCCGCCATTTCAAACAGTGCGTCGCGGTCTTTTTCCTGTGATGGCTGGCCGTTTGTGCCCCGCTTCCACGGCCACCAATGCTCGTCATCAGCTTGGCCGTCCAGCGTTCCTTCTCCTGTAATCGCTATATTTTCAGCTTCATAAGCATAGACGAATGGTGAAAAATTGTAGAGCTCGACCCCTTCAAATCGCGTTAACACAACCGGAAGGTAATCGTCCGGATTCCGGCTGAACTGGATCACAGCCCCTTGGGCGATATGCAGTTCGACATTGCTTTTCAGCCTGAGCGCGCCGGAACGAAACACGCCCTTCGGGACAACCGCCGTTCCGCCCCCTGCCTGATGCACTTCATCAATCGCCTGCTGAATCGCCGCCGTGGAATCCGCACGGCCTGCGCCATCAGCTCCAAACCCGGTAATATCAAAACGGCGCTCAGGAAAAACGGGAACGGTCATCTCTCTTAAAATCTCGTCTTTTTTTTCCTTCAGCCACATGTTTCTTCCCCCTTTACAATGTGACGCCCGTTTTAAAAATGGCCAGTTCTCTGAAATCGTTTTTCTCATTGTTCAGCTGTTGGCCGCTGGCAACTTCAAGCAAAAAGTCGATCAATTCCTTCAAGATCTCCTCTTCAGAAAGATCCTCCAGCATCCGGCCCGCGTTAAAGTCGATCCAATGGCGCTTCGCCTCGTAAACGCTCGTATTGGTCGAAATTTTCATTGTCGGAACAAAGGTGCCAAAAGGCGTGCCCCGCCCAGTCGTAAACAGGACGATCTGGCATCCTGCGGCAGCGAGCGCACTTGAAGCGACAAGATCATTGCCGGGCGCACTCAGCAGGTTCAGTCCTGCTTTTTTCAACGTCTCTCCATATCGGAGCACATCCGTCACCTTTGCAGTGCCGGCCTTTTGCGTGCAGCCGAGAGACTTATCCTCCAGCGTTGTAATGCCCCCTGCTTTATTTCCTGGCGACGGATTTTCATAAATCGGCTGCCGGTGATCCATAAAATACTGTTTAAACTCATTGATCAAACGGACGATTTTATGAAAAACTTCTTCGTTTTCCGCCCGCTCCATTAAGATCGTCTCCGCTCCGAACATTTCAGGCACTTCCGTCAGAACCGCAGTGCCTCCTTGTGCAATCAGAAAGTCGGACAGTCTGCCGAGAAGCGGATTGGCGGTGATGCCGGAAAATCCGTCAGATCCCCCGCATTTCAATCCGATCTTTAATTCGGAAAGGGGAACATCTTCGCGTTTATCGTATTTTGCCTGTTCATAAATCTCTTTTAACAGTTCGACACCCTCTGAGACTTCATCGGTCACCTCTTGGGACAGAAGAAACTTCACGCGGTCTTCGTCATACTCCCCGAGCGCTTCCCGGAACTCGCCGATGCTGTTGTTTTCACAGCCGAGTCCCAGGACAAGCACGCCGCCTGCATTCGGATGGTTGACGGCACTCGTCAATATCGTTCTCGTATTGATATGATCATCGCCGAGCTGTGAGCATCCGTATTGATGCTTCAAGACATGAACACTTTCAAATGGAGCGATATCGCCGATCTCCGCCTTAAATTGTTTGATGATCAGTTCCGCGACACCATTTACACAGCCGACCGTCGGGACGATCCAAAGCTCGTTTCGAATTCCCGTTTTCCCGTCTTTTCGCCTAAAGCCTTTAAAAGTGAGCGCCCCTTTTTGATACGGGCTTTCTGTAAAATTCGGGTTGTAGCTGTATTCTTCAACACCGCCCAAATTTGTTTTTGTATTGTGGGTATGCAGCCATTCCCCCTTTTGAACGGCTTCTCGCGCATGCCCGATCGGAAAACCGTATTTGATGATGTCTTCATGTTCCGCGATGTCCTTTAAGGCAAATTTATGGCCTTTGAGTATCGTTCCCTTGATGAGAACCGTCTGTTCTCCCGCTGTGATCTCTTCGCCTGCCTGTAAATCTCGTAAGGCGATGCCGACATTGTCTAATGGATTGATGATCAAACAGTCTTTCATTATATATCCCCCAGCCCAGCCATCTGGCTACTCATCATTTTTTCCAGCGCTTTTTTCATTCCTGTCGACTCAATGTCCCTTAAATGGGCAGCGACTTGATCCGCCAAGCCTGGAATGCCGTTCAGGTTTTGCCCCCATAACCTTTCAGACGCAAGAACACCGCCGGCTATGTTTGCGGGATCTTTATTTTCTGTCCAAAGCCGCTTCAGCAAGCCAAGTGTCTCCGGATCGTCAGCCAGCGGAATGTTTTCGCCGGCCCGCCTGCCTTGGTAAAAATAAATTAAAGCGCTTAAAGCAAAAACGGTTCTTCCGGGGAGCTTGCCGGTTTGTTTCCAGTACTCTTCTAAAACAGGTACATTTCTGACTTTGAATTTCGCAAACGAATTCAGAGAGATATCGATTAGTCGATGACGGATAAACGGATTTCTAAAGCGGTCCAGCACCTCTCCCATATACGTGTGCAGCTGCTGATTCGGCAGGTCAATCGTCGGCATCACTTCATGTTCGATCAGCTCTTGAATAAACGGGCCGATTGTCTCATCTTCAGCCGCTTCACGCACCGTCTCAAAACCAGCCAAATAAGCGACGGGCGTCATCGCCGTGTGCGCCCCGTTTAACATTCTGACCTTCCTTAACCTGTACGGTGCCACATCATCGACAAATTCGACGTTCAAACCGGCCTGTTGAAACGGCAGCTCATCCTGGAGCCAATCCGGTCCGTCAATCACAAATAAATGGTACGGCTCGGCTTTGACAATCAGTGAGTCGCGGTAACCGGCGGCTGCTTCAAGCTCGCGCGCCTGTTCTTGCGGATAGCCCGGCACAATCCTGTCTACAAGCGTATTGCAAAACACATTCGCGTGATCAAGCCAATCTGCGAACCCTTTTTCAAGCTCCCACAAATCGGCATACCGTAAAACAATCTCTTTCAGTTTCCGGCCGTTATCCTCAAGCAGCTCGCACGGGAGGACCACCAGCCCCTTATCCCCGCTTCCTTGAAATGTGCGGTATCTTCTGTATAAAAGCGCGGTCAGCTTTCCCGGAAAGCTCCGCTGCGGGCGGTCGTGCAGCCGGTCCTCTTCCAGGAAAACAATGCCCGCTTCAGTCGTGTTTGAAAAGACGAACCGCAAGTCCGGCAGATCGGCAATAGCCATAAACTCATCATAATGCTCATAGCTATTCACTCCCCTGCTGATCGACGTAATCACGACAGATTCGCGGATTTCCCGTCCTTCTTGGAAGCCTTCCAAATAAAGTGTATAAAGACCATCCTGTTCATTGATAGCCTGCACTGAACCGCGCCGCGGAGGAACGACGACGGCGCTGCCGTTAAAATCGGTTTCTTCATTCAATCTATGAATCTGCCAATCCACAAATCCCCTCATAAAATTCCCTTCCCCGATTTGCAAAATCCGTTCGGGATAAGCCGGTTTAGACTTGCTATGCCGGGACAGCCTTTCCATCATAATCCCCTCCTTCTCTTTTGCACACGTTAACATTTTATCGCGCATCAATGAAGATGCTATAATCTCATCACTGAATTCCGAATGATCAGCTCTGTGCTGAGCAGCGTCTGCCTTGTTTCTGTACGCGGATTTTCAATCAGGGAAAGCAGGCTCTCTGCTCCGATCATGCTGATTTTTTCCGTCGGTTTTTTAACCGTTGTCAAAGACGGTGTCGTATAAGCCGAAAAACCTATATCATCAAAGCCGATAATCGACATGTCCTCCGGGCAGCGTTTACCGTTGGCATAAAGGGCATTCATTGCACCGATCGCCATATCATCATTCGCGCAAAACAGGGCCGTCGGAGGCTGTTCCAGCTTAAGAAGCGCTTCCATTGCGCTATAGCCGCTTTTCATCGTATAGTCGCCGCGAAGCATATATTCGCTCTTCGCCGGAAGATCATGTGTGCGAAGTGCGCGGAGAAAACCAGCTTTTCTTTCCTGGGAAGATTTAAAACCTTCTTTTCCCCGAACCATCGCAATCCGTGTATGGCCGTTTTCGATGAAATGCGATGCCGCAAGATTCGCTCCTTCGTTTTCATTCGCGACGATATTCATGACGGACTGCTCCTCAATTTTTCTGTTCAGCACGACAACCGGAATCTCCTGTTTCAGCACATGATCGAGAAAAGCCTGATCCCGTTCGCTTTGGCTGATTAAAATAACGCCGTCATAGCGGTTGCGGTGAATGGAAGAAAAGTCATGGTAATCGTCGATCCCCCTGACAAACATGTTGTAGTTTTCATCGATCACTTTGTTGACGCCGCGGAGAATGTCGGCAAAAAAGCTCGAAGACGTCCCGTCAGTCAGGCTTGTCAAAAACAGGCCGATCGTAAACGACTTTTGCGTGACAAGGCTTTTCGCATTGAAATTCGGTTTATAATTCATTTCGGCTGCGATATCGAGTATTTTCTGTTTCGTTTTTTCTTTAATCAGCGGACTGTTATTGAGCGCTCTGGATACTGTGGTGTGTGATACATTCGCCAGCCTGGCGATATCTTTAATCGTTACTGACATTGTTTTTAACCCGCCTTTTTCCTGCTGTTGATACCAACAGTTTATCACAAGAAGAGCGCCTTTTAGAAAGAATTTCCGCTATTGCCTGGACTCAATCTCAAGCACCATTTCGGCGTGCCTCTGGTCTGTCAGGCGGTATAAATAGCCGAGCACAAGCATGGCGAGAGACAGGGCGACCGCCGGATATAAAAGGAGAATCGCTTTAATGCCGAGAAGCGTCCCCGTTTTTTGGGCAGCATTCGGGACATAGCCGACGATGCTGAGCCCGATCCCCGAAAGAAACCCTGAAAGCGACTGGGCCAGCTTTCTGGAGAAATTGAACAATGAATAGACGGTTCCTTCTTTCCGCTCCCCGGTCCGCCATTGTCCGTAATCGATCGCGTCTGATACAAAGGCCCAGGTGATGCCGTTCGGAATGCTGATTCCGATAAAGGCGATGCTTGCAAGAAGCGTAAATAAAATCACATTGCTCGGCATCGCGAAGTTGATGATGTCAGCCGTGACAGAGATCGCAAGACCGAGGATCGCGGTCTTCTTTTTGCCGAACTTTTTGACAAGCTTCGGCAGCATCATGACGCCGATAAAGGATGAACCGATAATAATGAAGTTCATCGACGCCATCAGCTCGGCATTGCCGAGGTTGTATTCGGCGAAGTAGACGAGCATCGCAGATTTGAGATTGTACGCGGAAATCGTAAAAATCGTCATGAAAATCAATGTAAGGAGCGGTTTGTTTGTAAAAAACGTTTTTGAAATGGCCTTGAGCGTCACTTTTTCATTGTTATATGTCTGATCCTTGACGATAATTCTCTCCCGGCAGTTCCGGTAGCAAATGTAGAAAAACAGCACGCCCAAAAGCGACATCAATCCCATGACGACCGGATATCCGACGGCAGGGTTGTCAAATCTGACGATCATCGGAATGACGACAATGCTCGTCACAAAAAGGGCGCCGAGGCTTCCGGCCTGACGGAAGGAAGCGAGCGATGTCCGTTCCACCGAATTTTGCGTGATGGCGGCGCCGAGCGATCCGTAAGGGATGTTGACAAATGAATACCCCAGCCCCCAAAGCATGTATGATGCGTAAGCGTAAATCAATTTGCCTGTCGGCGAAAGGTTTGGCGAAATAAATGTCAAAACAGTCAAAATCGCGAGCACAATGCTTCCATATAACAAATACGGCCTGAATTTCCCCTTTGGCCCGATGTTCTTCCGGTAATCGATCGATGTCCCCACAATCGGATCTACGACAGCGGCGAAAAGCTTGCTCACAAGAAAAATGCCTCCTGCCGCAGCAGCGGGAATCCCGGCTACATCCGTAAAAAATTTCAGCAAATACAGCTGTCCGAGGTCAAACATGAATCCGTTCCCAAAATCTCCGAAGCCATAAGAAACTTTTTCTTTTAAACTTAATTTCTCCTGGGTGGCGACGACTGTTTCAGTTTGTTTGTTCGTCTGTATTTCCATGGGAATGCAGCTCCTCTAGTTCATTTTGTCTTATTTCACATTCAAGCGGTCTTTCACCTCAAATTGAAAATATTCCTTTGCATTGTGATAGCAGATTCCTTTGACAATCCGCCCGAGCAGGTCAATGTCGTCCGGGGCTTCGCCTTTTTCCGCCCAGTCACCGATGATATCGCAGAGCAGGCGCCTGAAATATTCGTGTCTTGTATAAGAAAGAAAGCTGCGCGAATCGGTGAGCATTCCGATAAAACGGCTCAGCAATCCGATGTTTGCGAGTGATGTCATTTGTTGGAGCATGCCGTCCTTCGTATCGTTGAACCACCACGCGGTCCCATGCTGCATTTTCCCCGGGATTCGCCCGTCCTGAAAGCTTCCGCACAAACTGGATATCACGACATAATCACGGGGGTTCAAAGAGTACAGAATCGTTTTTGGCAGGGCATCTTTTTGATCAAGGGAATCGAGAAAACGGCATAAAGGTTTTGAAATATCCTGATCATTGATGGCGTCATAGCCTGTATCAGGGCCGAGCTTTTCATACATTTTGCTGCTGTTGTTTCGGAGCGCATTAATATGGAGCTGCATCGCCCAGCCTTTTTCTGCGTAATAGGTTCCCAGAACATGGAGTGTATACGATTTAAATCTGCATTCTTCTTCCTCCGTCACCCGTTCGCCGTTCATCGCCTTGGCGAAAATCGGCCGCACTTCTTTTTCATCTGTTTCCACATACATCATTTCATTGATCGCATGGTCGGAAATTCGGCCGCCTGCCTCATGGAAAAAATCAACTCTGTTTTTAAGCGCTTTCAAAAATTCGTCATAATCGTCAATTGCCATCGAACTTGCTGCCTCAAGCTTTTTCACCCAGCCGGAAAACCCTTCCTGATTGATTTCCAGGGCCTTGTCAGGCCTGAAACCAGGTAAAACGCTTACATTGAAGTCATCTTCTTTCAGCTTGAGATGATATTCAAGACTGTCTGTCGGATCATCCGTCGTCACGACCGCTTCAACATTTGATTTCTCAATCAAGTCCCTCGCACCAAAGCCGTCTCCGTTCAGCTGTTCATTGACACGCTTCCAAATCTCCGGAGCGCTTTTTTCATCAAGCAGATCATAGATGCCGAAAAATCTTCTAAGCTCTAAATGTGTCCAATGATATAACGGATTGCCGATCGTCATCGGCACGGTCCTGGCCCAGGCCTTGAATTTTTCTTCATCAGGCGCATCTCCCGTGATATATGCCTCGGCTATTCCGTTGGCCCGCATCGCTCTCCACTTGTAATGGTCACCGTACAGCCATACTTCGGTGATATTGTTGAAGGTCTTGTTTTCGTAAATCTCTTTTGGACTTAAATGGCAGTGGTAGTCGATGATCGGAATATCCTTGGCATACTGGTGGTACAACGTCTTCGCGGTGTCGGTTGATAGAAGAAAATCGTCGTTCAGAAACACTTTCACTGTTTTTCACCTTCCTTTTGTTATAATGTTAACGTTCACATTTTGATGGTTCAGAAAAAATGTGAACGTTAACATTTACTCTTATTTTATATCACCCCGATCGATTTTTCCATTATTTTCTCATAAGAAAATCCCAAAACGGCTTTTCATTTTGGGATTTTGTCATCCTTTCAGCGTGACCCTCAACCCTTACAGTCTAGAAAGGCCGAGCATCGGAGCGGACTTTCGCAGGATGTGATGACGGCGGCGTTCAGGCAGGACGCCTGCGCAATTTAGCCGCCGTTCCTTTTTCTATTCGTGAGCACCGACTTAGCAGGCCTGACAACGAACGCCAGGGTTTGTCGACACGCTGAAAGAAGCCGCAGGCGGCTTCTTTATGGCTTTTTCTTAAATTCCATCGTAATCACCGTCCCCCGTCCGGTGCGGCTGTCGACTTGGATGCATCCGTCATGGAGGTGGACAAGCTCAAGCGAAATGGCGAGGCCGAGGCCGCTGCCTTCAGTCGCATCTTTTGTATGCGTGCCCCTGTAATAGCGGTTAAATAAGTTTGAGACGGTTTCGGAGTCCATCCCTTTGCCATTGTCTTGAATCTTGACGATGATGTATTGCTTTGATTCTTCAAGCTTCACTTTAATTTCGGTGCCTTTTGTATTATGTTTCACCGCATTGGCGAGAAGGTTTTCCAAAATCCTTTTAAACCAGCTCCGATCAATTGCAAAAGTGGTCTCCTCTTGCTGATACTCAAACGATACATGGTAGCCTTCTGAAAACGGATGCCGCTTGAACGCTTCGACAAAACTTTTTAAAAACGGCACAAGTCTGACCGGCTGGCGCTTAATTGGCAGCGCCCCGTTTTTTAATCTGTATGTCAAATTCAAATCTTCGATCAGCTGGGACATATAGTCTGATTTTTCTTTCATCGCTTGGCCGATTTCGCAAATTTCTTCTTTTGACCAGTCGTAATTCGGAGACTCAAGCATCATACTGTAGCCGTAAATCGTGCTGAGCGGCGTTTTTAAATCATGGGAGAGCCCGGCAATCCACTCTTCTCTCGTCGTCTGGATTTTTTTGCGGTTCTGCTCGTCTTTTTGCAGTGTTTCCATCAGCTGCTCCATCGATTCAAAAACTTCGTTAAACAGCCGGTACGGCTGCTTCCTTTTCCCTTTTTTATTTCTGCTTCTCGGACGGCCCTTGCGGTTTTTCGGCTCTTCAAAACGCCCTTTCGAAAGATTGGCGATCCATTTGATCGTATGGATGATCGGCATGCCGAACCTGAAGGAATACCATAGTGTCATCACGCTCATCAAAACGAGCAGTATGGCGATCACAAAGAGAATGATTTTTAAGGCAAGACCGATCATTGATCGGTTGAACTCATGATCCGGGTTAAAAATCGGATTCGGCGTCGCCGCGATCAGCCATTCCGTTGCGCTTAAGCGCCGGTATGAAAACTCATGTTCGTAGTTCCACGGCTTTGATTGATATTTTATAAGCTCCAGCTCATTGATTCCCTGACTGTAGTCAATATCTTGAAAAACGGATTGTAAAAGCGTACCTTTTTCATTAAACAGATAAACGGAGCCATTATTTTTCTTAATAAAGTCAAGCGTGCTCTGTTTATAGGAAGAAATGTCTGCCAAATCCTTTTCTTCTCTCTCCAAATAGGACAGGATCGTATCGCTTTTCGACTCCCATCCGAAAATGATGACGTAGTCCTTGTCATGAATAGACGCCGACCAAAAGTTGACCTGGTAGTCTTTAATTTTTTTTTGGTCAAAAACGGAGACCAGGTCTTCCTTCTGATACTTTCTCTGGATTTCCGGCGGGAGATGATAGGAATAAACGGTCTCCTCTTTGCCGTTTAAGATTTGCAGCCAGCCTCCCTGCTTATCAACAGCCGCTTTCAGAATGTCTTCAACCTGCCAATTGTTATGATCGTCAACACTGATCCAAGTTTCAAACGTATCTGAAGTGGCTTTCGCCAAACCGGTATCCGCTTCGCTTTCGCTTAACCGGAGAGCGAAGAAGATTAATGATAAAAACAGAGTCGAGGCGACAAGCAGCAAGATGAGGAAAATTTGGCTGACGAAATGGACAACTAATTTTCCCCTGAGCTTCATCCTTCACTCTCATTTCTTGCAGGGTTTGGCATGAATTTATAGCCCAATCCGCGAATGGTGACGATATACTCCGGATTGCTCGGGTCTTTTTCGATTTTCTCTCTCAGCTTTCTGATATGCACCATGACAGTGTTGCTGTCGCCGTAAGAAGGAACCCCCCACACCTTCTCATAGATTTGATCCTTTGAAAGCACCCTGTTCGGATGATCGCAAAAGTATTGCAGAAGCTGAAGAAGCTGTGCTGAACAGTTGACGGCTTCACCGTCAACGATAAGCTCCGCGAAGTCAGGGTGAAAAGTAAAGCGGTCATATTCGTAGGCTGAAGACGCCGCAGCAGCAGCGACTTCTTTATGTATGTAGGTTCTCTTTAAATGAGCTTTAATTCTGGCAATAAGCTCCAGCGGATTAAACGGTTTTGTAATATAGTCATCCGCACCGTAGGCAAATCCGGAAAGCTTATCAAGATCAGACGTTTTCGCCGTCAGAAAAAAGATCGGGGCATTTGTGTGCCGTTTGATTTCAGGTGATATATCAAACCCGGTCTGTCCCGGCATCATGACATCAAGCAGAATTAAATGTACGGTTTCTTTTTTTACGATTTCCAGTGCCTCTTCTGCGCTGTTTGCAGTCAGCACTTCGTTGAAGCCTTCTTTCGTCAGGACGCGCTTCACCATTTGAACAATGGCATCTTCATCATCCACAATCAAAATCGCTGCATTTTCCACTATCCTTCTTTCCTTTCTCTCTATATCATGTTTGTTATATCCTCATCTTACCATCTATCTTATCTATATCGGCAGCCATTTTTATATTTTAAAGTAAAAATAAACTTTTTTAGTAATCATTTATTCCATTGGATAATGATTGGAATAAAAAAACAGACACCATTTCGATGTCTGTCATCCGGTGGCAAGCTTTTGATCCTCCGCTTTTGGCAAAAGGTCGTAAGTCAAACACACCGGCTTGCCTGTGCGCGGATCGGCTACGATCTCCGCGTCGATTTGAAATACCTCTTTTAACACTTCTCGTGTCATCACTTCATGCGGCTCTCCCTCTTTAATGATCGCGCCGCTGTTCATAGCCACCATATGATGGGCAAAACGGGCGGCATGATTCAGGTCATGGATGACCATCAAAATCGTTCTGCCTTCTTCCTGATTCAGTTTCTCCAATAATTTTAAAATATCGAGCTGGTGCGCCAAATCCAAATAGGTCGTCGGTTCATCAAGCAGCAGCAAATCCGTCTCCTGTGCGAGCGCCATCGCTATCCAGACGCGCTGGCGCTGCCCGCCTGACAGGGCTTCAATCGGCCGTTCATAAAACGGCAGCATTCCCGTGACCTGAAGCGCCCACTCGATCATGCGGCGGTCGCGATCCGTCAGTCTGCCGATCCCTTTTTGGTGCGGAAAACGACCGTAGGAGACAAGTTCATACACGGTCAGTCCGCCGGGTGCTTCAGGTGTTTGCGGCAGAATCGCCATTTGTTTGGCGATCTCTTTCGTCGACAGCTGATGAATCGCCTTGCCATTCAAATAAACGGCGCCTGTTTTCGGCCGCTGTATTCTCGCCAAGGTCTTGAGAATCGTTGACTTGCCGCAGCCGTTCGGTCCGATCATAGTCGTGACTTTCCCTTTTGGAATATTGAGATTTAGGTTTTCGACGATGGTTTGTTCCCCATAGGCAATCCCCAGCCCGTTTGCAGAAAGCGACACCTTGCAATCTTCCCTTCTTTTAGTTTGTTTTCATAAGCAAGTAAATAAAGTACGGCGCTCCTAAAGCGGCGATGACAAGCCCCACGGGAATTTCCGAAGGCGAAAGAACCACCCTGCCGATCAAATCGGCCAGCAAAAAGAGCAATGCACCGGTCAACGCAGACGCCGGTATGAGAAGCTGATGCTTCGGGCCGACAAGCCTTCTGGCGATATGCGGGGCAACAAGACCGAGAAAGGTAATATTGCCGCCCGCGGCCACACAGGCGCCGCTGAGGGCTGCCGCCGCCAGGAGCAGTGTGCGTCGCTCTTTTTCCACGGCCGTTCCAAGGCCTACAGCGATCTGGTCGCCAAGGTTCAGGACATTTAAATAGCGCGCTTTATAAAAGATAAACGGGATCAGTACGGCAATCCACGGTAAGATGGCGGATACAAAGTTCCAATTTGCGTTCCAGATGTTTCCTGACAGCCATACAGCGGCCTGCATAAAATCATTCGGGTCCATTTTCAGCTGCAGCAGCAAAATTGCCGCGTTGAACGCCGCATTGACCCCGATTCCGACTAAAACAAGGCGCACCGGGTCAAGCCCCTTTTTCCACGCCAGCACATAGACAAGGATGACCGCGACACAGGCGCCCAAAAATGCAAAAATCGGCAAAGAAAAAATCGTGCTTGTCTGCAGGTTGTCGGTTGTGCCCTGGAAAAAGAAGATGAACACGACAACGGCAAAGCCCGCTCCGGCATTGATCCCCAAGATTCCCGGATCAGCCAGATCGTTTTGGGAAACACCCTGCCAGACGGCGCCGGCTGCGGCAATCCCTGCGCCGATCAGCATGGCGAGCAACATCCGGGGCAGCCGGAATTCAAACAGCACAAGTTCATCCTGCGGTGTTCCGCCGCCGAATAACGTTTTCAAGGCATCCAGCGGGGCTATACGTATTTCCCCCGTATTCATGCTTAGTAAAAATATTGCAAAGATCAGTGCGGCCATGATCAGCATCACCACTGCCGCACGGCTGCTTTTTTTCTTGATCGTCTCCATTAGAGCCCCCTCCTTTCCCTGCGGGCCAGATAGAGAAAGAACGGTACACCGACAAGCGCCGTAACCGCTCCGACAGGTGTTTCAAATGGGGGATTGACCATCCTTGCCGCAATATCGGCATAGATGAGCAACACCGCTCCCAATATCGCTGAACACGGTATAATCCAGCGATAATCGACACCGACTAAAAAGCGGGTGATATGCGGAATGATCAGTCCAATGAAGCCGATGGCTCCAGCCACAGATACAGCCGCGCCTGTCAGCAAAACGACGGATATGATGCCGAGCGCCTTGACCGTTTTTGTATATTGGCCAAGCCCTTTGGCCAATTCTTCCCCAAGGCTTAGCACCGTAATGGAACGGGCGATGAAAAAGACGAGCGCGAGACCGAGCGCCGCTGCCGGCAGCAGGAGCTTGATGCTCAGCCATTTGGTTCCCGCAATTCCGCCTGCGTACCAAAAGCTCATATCGCGCGCCACATCAAAGTGAATTCCGATGGCTGATGAGAAAGCGCTCAAGAAAGTGCCCACTGCCGTCCCCGCCAAAGCCAGCTTCACAGGTGTAAGACCGCCTTTTGAAAACATGCCGACGGCAAATACGATCGCGGCTCCAAAGCCGGCTCCGGCGAATGACCACATCATCAGCCCGACCGAAGAGACCCCCGGAAAAAAGGCAAAAGCGATGGCGATGGCAAACGTTGACCCTTGGGTGACACTCATGATTTCCGGAGATGCAAGCGGATTTCTCGTCATCCCCTGCATCACCGCCCCGGAAACGGCCAGACAGGCGCCGACAAGCGCTGCGCCGACCGTTCTCGGCAGCCTGAGTTCCTGGATAATTTGATGCGCCGTATTTTTTGAATCGAAATGAAACAGCGCATCCCAAACCGTGCCGAGCTTGATGTCAGCCGCACCAAGGGCAACCGACAATGCCGCGCCGAACAGCAAAATGACGATCCCGCTTATCAGGACGGAAATAGCTAGAAGGGGACGGCTCAGCGGACGCTGTTCATTGTCGGGCTCGTCCCCGCTGTTGATATGATGTATATTTCTGTATGACCTCAATCGATGCCATTCCTTTCATTCTATTCGCGATCGATAACGATTATCATTTTCACTGTATAGTATAACAGCCTCAGGCACATTTTTTCATCATAAATTTTGCAAAATAAAAAAAAGCCAGCCGGTCTTCCGCTTCAAGACACGGCTGGCCCGGCGGTTATGATGCCTGGCTATTACTGAATTTTTTATGAACGAACGGATAGATCACAAGCCCGACAAAAAACAGCCCGATTCCCAAAATAAAGGTGAACCAGTCGGAAGTCCCCGACACAATCACCCATAGAGAATATCCAAGGGCGGCCAGTGCGATGATGCCGTCTCCTGTTCGCGATCCTTTCAGCTCATCATACGTATCGCCTTTGATAATCAGCTTCAAACTGAAAACAGCTGCGACGAGATAAGGGACGAGATACGCAAGAGTCGCTGACGTTGTCAAAAACGTGAAAGCCTGGCTGATCGTTCCCGAAATCGTTGAGAATATAAAGATCTGGGACATCAGATTGGTGATGATCAGAGAGTTGACCGGACTTCCTTTTTTGTTCGTTTTCGCAAAAAATGCGGGGAAATCGCCGGCTTTTGCCGCCTGATACGGAACCTCGGAACCGATCAAAATCCAGCCGAGCATGGAGCCGAATAAAGAAATGATCGCCAAGACCGCCATCACCACGCTGCCAAAGCCGCCGATAATCGCATGAAGCACATCAACGAACGGTTTGTCTGAAGCCTGCAGCTGATCATGCGGAATGATGCCCATTGTAATTAACGTAATGACCATATAAATGCCGAGGGCGATCAAAAGGCCGGTAATCGTCGCCCGTTTGACATCCCGCTGGGAGGATGCGCGTCCTGATAAAATAACAGCTGATTCGATCCCGACAAACGCCCACAGCGTGGAAATCGCCGCATTGTGAACCTGTCCGCCGAGTCCGATGCTTTTGCCTTCTGATTCAATCGGAAAATAAAATGATTCAAATAATGACACCTGAAAAACGAATAATCCGGCAACAATAAACAGGACAAAGCCCATCACTTTCGAAAAGGTCGCCAAAAAGTTGAGCTTTCCAGCTCCGTTTATACTGGAGACGAGTATGAAATGTGTTCCCCACAAGAGAATCGTACAAACGATAAATGTCATAAGCTGTCCAAGCGTCACGGTGTGGCCGCCAAGCTCAAACATCTCCCGTCCGTCCGTCAAAATCGGCAGGAACGTAGTCAAATAGCCGGCAAGGCTCGTGATGATGGCCACATTGCTGATCCAGCTTGCCACCCAATAGCCCCATACCATCGTGAAGCCTGCGGCGTTTCCTTTTTTAGGATCTGAGAATAAAGCTCTTGCATAGCTTTGCGGGCCGGCTTTCAAATCCGGACGGCGGATCGATAAATGACCGAAAACAAGGGCGATCATGAGCACTCCCGCACCCGTCACAAGCCATGCCGCCGTTACGCCGAACGGGCTTGCCGTCTGGGCGAGTGTACTAGGGAGCATAAAAATCCCCGAGCCGACCATATTGCCGACAACAAATGCCGTCAGAAGCCAGAAGCCCCATTTTTTTGTCTGTTCCATAAAATATAACCTCCGAGCATTTTATAAAAAATATGCCGGACCAGACCGCGAGATCATTCAAAATAAAAAAAGCATGAACAAAAGTCCATGCTTTACTTCACATACACTCTTGATCCCCGGATAGCCCTCCGCGGAAAAACCCGCGGCAGTCCTGCACTTATTCAATGCAGACCCAGCATAAAGAAGGAATGGCTTCTTTACGCTTCGGCGCTGATGCCTTTTGCATATGGTCATAGGCCCCATCAGCCTCACACATGCGACTCATCATCCGCGCAACCTCTACCTCACTAAGAGTTAAGAGTGAGGATTTATCACATATTCACATCCGAAGGTTACCAGAGAAATTTTAATCTGTCAAAGGGAACTGATGGAAAGAATAGAAAGGGCCGCCTTTTTACAGGCAGCCTCTAAAAGGTGGAGGCATTCTCCGCCCTTTCATCTATAGATGGTTATCGGTTATTTTTCTTTTTGTTGACCGCTTGTTGCAGAGGATCTCCTTGCAGCGCTTGTCCAGCGTCTTCAAGAGCTCCCTGAACGGCATTGCGGTCTTTTGTTTTACTTTTTTCTCTGTCCTTATTATTGAAGAGAAAACCCACATGAATCACCTCTTTAATATTGTGATACATTGTTAATTTGACCTTTCTTTAAAAATTTATTCAGCAAATCGAATGAAGGCATTGGACCAAAGGCACAGAACATTTTGGGTTTTTATGCTGCAAAAATTTAAAATCGCATCCGAAAGTTGACAGAATCAGTCTTGATGACCATTAGATCTCTTGATATAGTTTTCTTTAGGAATTTGTTATACAGTCTTAAAGGAGAAGCGAGATGACAGGAAAAACACACATCATGGGGGGAGTCGCTTCTTGTACGGCTGTCGCTTATTATTATGGATTTGATCCCGTATGGATGACCGCTTCCGGAGTCCTCGGGGCATTGATACCGGATATTTGCCATACGAAAAGCAAAATCGGCAGAAAGCTTCCGATTTTATCTGCGCTGGTCAGCTCTGTTTTCGGACACCGGACATTTACACACAGCCTGCTCTTTTTGCTGCTGACGGCATTCACAGCTCATTTGTATTTTAAAGACCAGAGCATACTGATCGGGCTGACGGCGGGAATGGCCAGCCATTTACTTCTCGATGCAGGAACGACAAACGGCATCAAGCTTTTCTTTCCGTCCTCCATCAAGTTTCGCCTTCCGCTTTACATCAAGACAGGCGGAAAGGCTGAACAGGCTGTTATGGCAGCCCTCACCGTTCTTTCATGTTATTTTATTGCCGCCTTGATGGCATGATAAAAGGATTTGATTTTTAAGGCGAAATGTTTGAGGGGCTTGACTATACGCGAGGAGCTATTATAAATGAAAGAACAATTCTTCAAAAAGCAATGGTTTTTATGCTTATCGATTTTTTTCATGTGGATGAAAACATATTTCATTTACAAGCTGGGGTTTCATTTACAAATTGACAATTGGCTCCAGGAGCTGATTCTGTTGATCAACCCGCTTAGCTTTCTCATCCCTGTATTCGGCATCAGCCTCTTTTTCCGTGAAAAGGCACAGCGCATGTTTTTAATCGGAGCGAATATCATCCTTACGGGCATACTCATCTCAAACAGCATTTTTTACGGCTTTTACATTGATTTCATTACGATTCCCGTCCTGTTTCAGGCGAAAAACCTCGGGGGGCTTGGAAGCAGTTTTCAGGAATTGTTCAATCCGATGTTCATCGTTCTTTTCTTTGATTTGGCCCTCTTGCTATGGCTTGCGAAAACCCGTGGAAAAACAGGAGAAAAACTGACGGCGAAAGCCATCAAGGTTTATTATGCGGCGGCTGCGGGGGCGGTATTGTTCAATATTGCCTTGGCGGAGATTGAACAGCCGAAGCTTTTATCTTATTCATTTGACAGGGAAGCGCTGGTCAAAAATATCGGACTGTATCAATTTCATCTGCTTGACGGCGTTTCCCAAACCTTTAATTTAACGCAAAAAGCGGTTGCCGATGAGACCAGCCTGGCGACGATCGAAAATTACACGAACGCCGACTACAGTAAGCCGAATCAAGACATGTTCGGCATTGCCAAAGGCAGAAACGTGATTTTTGTTACGCTCGAGTCGACGCAGAATTTCGTGGTCAATGAAAAAGTGAACGGACAGGACATCACCCCGTTTATCAATGAGTTGATCCATCAAAGCTATTATTTCGACCATTTTTATCAGCAGACTGAGCAGGGAAAAACATCGGATTCCGAATTTATCGTCGCCAATTCGCTTTATCCGTCTTTGAGCGGTTCGGTTTTTTTCACCAAAAGCGAAAACGAGTATAATTCGATGTATCAAACACTTGGAAAACAAGACTACACCTCAGCTGTTTTCCACGCCAACCATAAAAATTTCTGGAACAGAGATGTGATGTACGAATCTCTCGGCATCGACAGATTTTTTGATGTATCGTATTTTCATGTAACGCCTGAACATTCCACAGGCTGGGGGCTGAAGGACAAGGAGTTTCTTACGCAATCGGCAGACTTGATGAAGGATTTGCCGCAGCCGTTTTACAGCAATTTGATTACATTGACCAATCACTTTCCGTTTATTATTGATGATAAGGATAAGCTGATTGACGAATATGATTCCGACAGTGAGATTTTGAACCGTTATGTAACAACTGTCCGCTACCAGGATGAAGCATTAAAGCATTTCATCGCCAAGCTGAAAGCAAACGGCCTTTACGAAAATTCGGTTATCGTACTGATGGGAGACCACTACGGCATCTCTGAAGCACACAATGATGCGCTTGCGCAATTTTTGGGCAAGGAGGAAGTGACACCTTACGATACCGTTCAGCTGCAGCGGGTCCCGCTGATCATCCATATACCGGGGATCACGGATCAAGCGCCGAAAACAATTTCCGAAACAAGCGGGCAAGTGGATGTCAAACCGACATTGCTTCACCTGCTGGGAATTGATACAAAAGGCATGGTTCAATTCGGCAACGACCTTTTCTCTGAAGACAGAATGCCGTTTGCAGTCTTAAGAAACGGAAGCTTTATTACCGATGACTATGTCTTTACAAAAAACACCTGCTACAGCCAGAAAACCGGAGACATCATTGAGGACGCTGGAAACACGTGCGGCCCGCTTGTCGAAAAAGCAAATGAGGAGCTGTCCCTTTCCGATAAAATCATCAATGGGGATTTGCTGAGATTTTATAAAAAATAGACCGCTTCCCCTTTAAGCCGGCTGCTTAAAGGGGCTGTTTAGATTAGCGGTCATATGGGTAATATATACCGAATATTTGAAATGAGCTTGCGGATTGACGCACCCTTCGTTACTCTAAAAAAGCAAGGTTATTTCGAGGGGCGATTATTTCATAAAGTGATATAAAATATGATAAACAAGAAGGTAATAACATGAGTGAAACAGAACGAACAACAAACAAATTACCGATTGTCGCCGTGCTGATTACGGGTACTTTTATCGCGATTTTAAATCAGACATTGCTGACGACGGCTCTCCCGCCAATCATGGAAGATTTAAACATTACACCGGGACTCGCCCAGTGGCTGACGACGATTTTTATGCTCGTGAACGGAATTATGATTCCAGTTACGGCTTTTTTAATTGAAAAATTCACGACCAGAAAGCTGTTTATGACCGCGATGTCCCTGTTTACGGCAGGAACGCTGATCTGCGCTCTTTCGTTCAGCTTCCCTGTTTTGATTGTGGGACGAATCGTTCAGGCCGCAGGCGCAGGAATCATGATGCCGTTGATGCAGACCGTGCTTTTATTGATCTTCCCGAAAGAAAAACGCGGCTCTGCGATGGGAATGGTGGGGCTTGTCATCGCCTTTGCGCCCGCCATCGGACCGACCTTATCCGGCTGGATCGTCGATCGCTATCCATGGGAAGTGCTGTTTTATCTCCTGCTTCCTTTCGCCGTCATCGACGTGATTGTCGCCTACTTTATCCTGAAAAATGTGACGGAGCAAACATCGCCTAAGCTCGATGTGGCGTCAATTATTTTGTCTTCTTTAGGATTCGGCGGCATTTTATACGGCTTCAGCAGTGCGGGCGTTTCCGGCTGGTCAAGCGCGGATGTGCTGATCGGATTTGCCGTCGGCGGCATTACACTCGTTTGGTTCATTTGGAGACAGCTTCATTTGGAAGAGCCGATATTGGAATTCAGGGTCTTTCAATACCCAATGTTTACGCTGGCTACGGTCATCGGCATGGTGGTCTTTATGGCGATGATCGGAGCGGCGACGATCGTTCCGATTTACATGCAGGATATGCGCCACTTCACTGCCATGGAATCGGGAATGATGCTGTTTCCGGGAGCGGTGATGATGGGGCTGATGTCCCCGATTACCGGCAGGATTTTTGATAAAATCGGCGCGCGCACGTTGAGTATTACCGGTTTAACGGCGATTTTCATTACAACGCTGTTGTTGACCCACCTGTCTGAAACGACCCCCTTCGCCTATTTGTCCGTCGTCTATGCGGTGCGGATGATTGGGATGGGAATGGTGCTAATGCCTGTAACGACTGCGGGCCTGAACCAGCTTCCGCGCCATTTGATTCCGCACGGCACCGCCATGAACAATACGATGAGACAGATGTCGGGGTCGATCGGCACGGCGGTTTTAATTACCATCATGACGCAGCGCGCGCTCGCCGACCCGGCTGGGCCCGGCTCAGAAACGGCGATGATTCACGGAGTAAACGTCGCCTTTATGGCAGCGGCCGTGTTGGCCGGAATCGGATTGGTCCTTTCTTTCTTTATCAAGCAAAACCACCGCGGCAGCCTCGGCGACCGCAGAAAAAAACAGACGAAAAGCCGTTTGGTTCTTCACGAAGAATAAAAAAACCCGGACTCTGTAAAAGAGTCCGGTTTTTTTAATGATCATTCAAATCCTCTGTCCATTGTATCAGGATCTGGACCTACGCGTTCATCTTGATTAAGCGCATTGATTTTTTCGACATCTTCCTTCGCTAATTCAAAGTCGAAAATATCGGCATTTTCGATAATGCGGTGTTCTTTGACCGATTTCGGGATAGTCACGACTTCGTTTTGCAGATCCCAGCGCAGAATCACTTGTGCCACGGATTTGTTGTATTTTGTTGCGATCCCTTTTAGCCCTTCATGATCAAGGAGTTTCCCCTGCATGAGCGGAGACCATGCTTCCAGCTGGATTCCCTGCTTTTTGCAGTAGTCCCTTAATTCAAGCTGCGTCAACCGCGGATGGAATTCAACCTGATTGACCATCGGTTTGATTTCCGCGTCCTCCAGCAGGCTTTCCAAATGGTGCACATTGAAGTTGCTGACGCCGATGGCTCTGACTTTGCCGTCTTTGTACAACTTCTCTAAGGCGCGCCATGTCTCTTTAAATTTATTTTGATCTTTTCCCGGCCAGTGGATCAAATATAAATCAAGGTAGTCAAGGCCGAGTTTTCTAAGGCTTTCATCAAAAGCCGCCAATGCTTTTTCATAGCCTTGGTCACTGTTCCACACTTTTGAAGTGACAAACAATTCTTCTCGGGCGACGCCTGACTCTTTAATTCCCTTGCCGACGCCTTCTTCATTTTGATAAATAGCAGCGGTATCGATGCTCCGGTATCCGTTTTTAATGGCTGCTTTTACAGATTCAACAACCTGGCTGCCTTCTTCCACTTTAAAAACTCCGAGACCAAACCATGGCATTTTGACCCCGTTATGTAACGTCACAGTGTCCTTCAAACTGCTTACCATATGAATGACCACCTTTCATTGATTTTAGGTGCGTGAACCGCATCATTTCCATTATCTCATAATGGTGGGAATTGACATAATAAATTGCTCATTCGGCGGATAGGGCTAAAACGAGCGCACCTGTGATCCCGGCATCATCTCCAAGTCCCGGCGGCACAATAAAATCTTCAAGATCCGGAAGATCAACATAGCCGTTGAGATATTCGGACAGCTTTTTCCGAATGAGCGGAAACAATTGCTGCTGTTTCATGACCCCGCCGCCCATAATGATTTTATCAGGACATAAAATCAGGATGTATTGCATAAGCGCCTGTGCTAAATAATCGGCTTCAAGCTCCCATACTTTTGTTTCCCCGGCAAGATCCTTCCCTTTTTTGCCCCAGCGTTTTTCAAGAGCGGGGCCTGACGCCATCCCCTCAAGGCAATCGCTGTGATAAGGACAGTTTCCTGCAAAGGAATCCTCCGGACTGCGCCTGATAAGAATATGCCCCATTTCAGGATGTGTAGCGCTTTGAACCAGTTCGCCCCCGATAATCGCTCCGGCGCCGATACCTGTACCGACTGTAATATATAAACAGCTGTTCAGACCTTGTGCCGCTCCTTTGGTTATTTCCCCAAGCGCGGCAGCGTTTACATCAGTCGTAAAGGAAACGGGTACACCCAGCCTTTTTTCCAGTTCGGGAATAAACGGATATGCCTTCCAGGCTAACTTCGGCGTATTGGTGATGTATCCGTATTCCTCTTTTTCTTTTGCAACACATATAGGTCCAAAAGACCCTACTCCCATGGATGTGAGCTGATACTTGCTGAAAAAAGCCGTCAGCTCTCCAATCGTTTCTTCAGGCGTTTCCGTCGGAATCGTCAGCCTGTCTATGATTTCTCCGTTTTCTGTTCCAACTGCACAAACAAACTTTGTGCCTCCTGCTTCTATTGCACCGTAATGTTTCATCCTCTCGGCTCCTTTTTGGTCTGTATTTTTTCACTTCTTTAATTGAATGATAAATCAGACCATTCAGGAAAGCAATCACGGGGAGCCTATTCATCCAGCATCGCAGCTTCCAGATCATTCATGTACTGGCGCAGCCGATAGGCGGTTTCCCGGGAAATTTGCCGGTTTTCAAACAGGTTCTGAATCTCATTGCGGATGATTTGCACAGATTTCAGCCGAATCTCTTTTTTCTGCCTTTCATAGCGCTTGTTTTCCTTATGATCAGCATCCCAGTGCTGAAGCTTCAATATGAAATGCCGATAAAATGCGATGACCGACTTGGACACTTCTTTATTATCATCATTCATCTGCCTTTTGACCGCTTCAATGGCCGCTTTTGCCGTTTGCATCCTTGCTTTCCTGAGCAATCCGCTGTATTGATGAGGGGACCGGCTGATGTCTTGTTTTTTGTTGTCTGCGAAAAATCTAGTCATGAGATGCCGACATTTTGTGAGTGATACACCCGCTTTGAATGGATTGGAAAAGAGCAGTTCTTTTTCCTGCAGCCTTTCCTGCAGCTGATGCGCCATTTGCTCTGTCAGCTGTTTGTTTTTCCGCATCTGTTCCAGCTCCGCCTGCTCCGCTTTTAAAGCGTATACGCGGATTTTATTTTCCATCCTTCTGAGGCGCAAAAGCTGCTTTAGCGAATATTGTTCAAACCTGAGGCTCTTTATTTTGTCATTGTATTCGGATATGACGGCCAAAGCAGCGGCCCGGTTTTTTTCATTCATCTCCTCCTTTAAGGCCTTGATCGTCGTTTTCATCAATTTTCTTCTGATACTTTGCAGCTGGCTGCCGGACGCCGGCTGCGGTTTTCTTTCTGACAGAAGCGGCAAAAAGACACTTGCGATCAATAAGGTACTTAAAATCACGCCTGCGGCTAAAAAAATGATGAAATCGCGTTCCGGAAAAGGGCGGCCGTTCCCCAATACGAAAGGAATCGAAAATGCACCGGCCAGCGTGACAGCGCCGCGGACTCCGGCAATCGAGATTTGCACCAGGGAGCGCAGCTTTTCCCTTTTTGAAGTTTCTTGTGTTTTGAGCCCCCAATTCCCCTGCCAAAACAACAATAGCCAGACAAAGCGGAGAACCGTCAAAAGAAGTGTAATCAGCAAAATGTCGCTGATCACTTTCAGATTATTAAACGCTTCATCACCAAAAATGACAGACAGCGCTTGCGGCATCTGCAAGCCGAGCAGGACGAAGACGAGACCGTTCAAGACAAACAGGATGATGCTCCATGTGCTGGACGAAACGATCTGAAGCTTGACCATCGCCGATTCGGCTCTGTCATGTTCCGCCGCATGAACGATTCCGCCCGCCACAACGGCAAGAATACCTGATACGCCGAGCTCTTCGGCCGCCAAATAAACCGCGAAAGGCGTCAATATTTGAATCAGCATATGCATTGTGACATCTTCCATCCCGAATCGGCGGAGCAAATAGCGGAACCGCAAAATGAAAAAGGAAAGAACGGCCCCGGTCAAAAGGCCGCCGATCGCAATGATGAAAAAGCTGACGACCGCCTGAGATAAGGAAAAAGCTCCTGTCACGGCGGCGGCGATCGCAAATTTAAAAGCGACAAGCCCTGAGGCATCGTTCATTAAGCCCTCTCCCTCAAGGAGACGGATGACATCCTTGGGCAGATTGATTCGTTTCGAAAGCGCGCTGACGGCCACAACGTCTGTCGGCGACAGGATCGCGGCCAGCGAAAACGCCGCCGGCAATGAAATGTTCGGAATCAGCCAATGGATGGCATATCCCCCCAAAAGCACGGTGACAAAAACAAGGCCAAACGCAAGCAGCAGAATGGGAATCCGCAAGTTCCACAATTCATTTCTCGGAATCCTTCTTCCGTCATTAAACAAAAGCGGAGCGATAAATAAAACGAAAAACAGCTCAGGACTGAGTGTCATCTGCAGCCCGCCCGGAAACACAGCTGCGATCATCCCCAATCCTACCTGAATCAGGGGAATCGGGATAAATGGAAGAAACCGGTGAATGATATTTGAAATCGCAATGATGGACAACAAAACCAAAACGGCGAGGAAAATGGCCACTGGTGCACCTCCTGGCTGCTCCTGAACATATCTCTTATGTGTTCTTCTTTGTTCAGTATTGATGAAATCAAGGAACATATACATGCGATCGGAAAAGAGGTGTTGTCGCAGGTGAAAACGAAGTGTTACCCGAGGAGGGAAAATGATGGAGCATCCTTACCATATCTATCGCGCTTTGTTTCCTGTATTAACAAAATACGTCCACCTTGCCGCCTGCTCGGGAGGCGCTTTGGCGCTGCCTGTAGCAAGGGCAATCGAGAAATATCACAGCACACTGCTTGAAACAGGTGCGAATTGGCAGGCGCACCTTGCAAAGATGGAGGAAGCGAAAGAGAAGTTCGCCCGGCTGATCGGGGCGGAAATAGACGAGATCGCCGTTGTGCCATCTGTTTCCGACGCGGTTTCCGCTATTGCCGTTTCCCTGCCCGAACATCCCAAAAGGCGCCAGATTGCTTTCACTGACCTTGACTTCCCTGCCATCGGCCAGATTTGGCTCGCTCAAGACCGCTTTAACCATCATCTGACTGTGATACACAGTCAAGACGGGATGATTCGCACAGAGCAATACGAAAAAGAAATCAACGATCAGACGCTTTTGACTTGTGTCCCGCATGTCTCTTATTGCAATGGCGTAAAACAAAGCTTGACAGAGATAGCGGAAATCGTTCATCACAAAGGCTCGCTTTTGTTTGTTGATGCCTATCAATCGGCAGGACATATTCCGATACATGTCAAAGACATGAAAATCGATATGCTTGCCGCTGGTACCCGAAAATATATGCTCGGCATCCCGGGAACGGCGTTCTTGTATGTCAGACGCGAACTTTGCGAACAGTTGAGGCCAAAATTAACCGGGTGGTTTGGAAAGAGCCGGCCGTCTTCCTTTGATTTGCTCCATTCAGGCTTTGCAGAGGGGGCTAAACGTTTTGAGACCGGAACACCATCATTCATCGGCCTTTATGCGGCTGATGCGGCGCTAAAGCTCTTGCTTGAGGCCGGGCCGGAAGAGATCGAAGCTTATTTGCAAAAGCTTGCCCGATTTTCTTTGCAGTACGGCGCTGATAAAGGCTTGCAGATCATCGGGCCTCAAAACCTTCATAACAGATCGAGCCTGGCCTCATTCCGCGTCAAAGATGCGACGCAGATCGAAGCGCTGCTCAGAGAAAAAAATATCATCACATCAGCAAGAAATGGAGCGGTTCGAATCGCCCCCCATTTTTATAATACGAAAGAGGACATCGCGCACGCAGTCGATGAGCTGGCCGCATTGATTCATCGTCGTACTTTAAAATAGACAGATTAGGATTTTTTACTTAAACTATTAGCAAACATTTCATCAAGGAATGAGATATATTGAAGCGTTATGTCAACGAGGACTTAGAAGAGATGAAAAAGACACACCGCCGCAAAGTTTTATTTACACTGTTGGCCGTTATCCTTGCAGCAGGCATTCCCATCAGCTATATCGTATACACCCATTTTTACTCGATGAACCACTTGCCGAAGGGTGAATGGATTGAATCCTCCACATCTCCAAATCAAAAATACAAATTGGATATCTACAGAGTAAAAAAAATCGGGGCAGCCAACGGGTATTCAATCAGAGCCGAAGTGACAACAGTCTCGACCGGCAAACGGAGAAATTTGTACTGGGGGAAGCAAGAATACGAGGCGAATGTCAAATGGAAAGACCGCCGCCATGTGTCGATTAATAACAAGGTGCTCGACGTCCGTACAGATACATATGATTGGCGAAGAGAGTGATCATGTCACTCTCTTCAGCGTGTACAACCGGTCTGGAACATCTTTTAAAAACGGACTTTCCTCTCCAAGCGAAAAAAGCCGGAGCTCATGCATCGCTCTTGTACAGGCGGTATAAAACAGCGTCCGCTCGCTTTCCCGCCAATATCGTTTTTCCGAGCTGTCATAAAGGATGACGGCGTCAAACTCAATCCCTTTTGCCAAGTAGACGGGGATGACAATCACGCCTTTTTGGAATGTGCGTGTTTCTTTATCAATCAGCTTCAGCTCTGTCTGCTTTTGCAGATGCTTTGCCGCTTCTCTGCATTCCTGAACCGTTTTACAGATGACCGCGATCGTCTCCCGTCCTTCATTTTGAAGGGACGCAATGCAGGACGCGATCCTTTCATGATGCAGAGAGGCATCATCCGAAACCGTCAGCACCGGTTTTACACCGCTGCGGTTGAACGCCTCGATCTCTCCGGCGCCCTTGAGCAGCCGCTTTGTAAACTCGACGATCTCCTTAGTCGATCTGTAGCTTCGCATCAGCCTGACCATCTCCATTTTCTCCCCCTCAAACACGCCTTCTGAAAGGAGCTCTTTTTGATCGGGGGTATGGGCAAAAATCGCCTGATGAAAGTCGCCTAGAATCGTCATTTTGCTTGCAGAGAACATCTCCTTTAAAAAAGCCAGCTGAAACGGCGAGTAATCCTGCGCTTCATCGATAAACACATGGCGGATCGCGGTATTTTTCTCCCTTTCCTTCATTTTGTTTTTCAAGTATAAAAAAGGAACGGCATCTTCATACGGAAGCCGGCTGAAGCGAAAGGTTTCCGCCGTATATTCGCAAATGCTTCTCCAGCCTTCCGGACGGCAGGCTCCACCGTGCCAGTCTGAAAAAAGCTGCAAGTATGTTCTCTTGAAATCAATGAAGCCCAAAGCCTTTACCGCTTGCTTCAGCGGTTTGAATTCCCTTTCGACAATGATTTTTGCAAGCAGCTTCTGCTCTCTTTCATAATCATCAAAGGTGTCTCCGGCAAATTTCCGCTCTTTTTGCAGCTGCTGATAGACTTGCAAATATTCCTCTTTATCCAGCAGCTCGCTTTTTTCAAGAGGCCAGTCTTTTTTTCTTTCTTGCTGTTCTTCTTTTTTCAACACCGACAAGAGCCATTTCGCTGTCATTTCAATTCGCTGCGGAAGCGGGGTTGAGGCGTCGAACGTTTGAAAATAATCGTGAATTTGCTCAGCGGACACCATTTTGCTGCCGCGGAACACGATATGTTTAAACAATATATTTCCTTTTGCCAAAAATCGCGCATAATCATCAATCAAGGTTTTGAAGGCAAGGCTTGATTTATACTCAATCGCTCTCTGCCGAATCCGGCCGTCCTCGCGTTCTGCAGCCGTCAGACAAAACTCCAATTGATCGAACGACGTTTCACAAGATATCTGCTTTCCGAGCTGGCGTGTTACATACTCCTGGAATGTCGTCTGCTGAATGTTTTCTTCCCCGAGCTCAGGCAGGACATTGGCAACATAGCTGTTAAAAAGAAGGTTCGGCGAAAAAAGAAGCATTTGATTGGATTCGATCCGTCCGCGTCCGCGGTACAGCAAATAGGCCGCCCGCTGCAGCGCCGCCGACGTTTTACCGCTTCCCGCCGCTCCCTGAACAATTAAATAACGGCTTTTTTCATTGCGGATGATCTGGTTTTGCTCTTTCTGAATCGTGGCGACAATGCTTTTCATCCGGGTATTGGCCTGGTTCCCCAGCACCTCCTGCAGCATTTCATCACCAATCGCCATATCTGTATTAAACATCGCTTTCAGCCGCCCGTTTTTGATGAGAAACTGCCTTTTCAGCTCGACCGTCCCGCTTATCGTCTCTTCCGGAACCTCATATTGGGCGGGTCCGGGCGGATAGTTGTAAAACAAGCTGGAAATCGGTGCCCGCCAGTCGTATATCAAAAATTGCTCTTCCTTCTCATCCATCAGTGAACTGAGCCCGATATAAACAGATTCAACCTGTTCCTCCCCATCCTCTAAAAAATCGACGCGGCCAAAATACGGCGATTCCTTCACTTTTAAGAGTTTTTTCAATTGGCTGTAAAACTGCTTATGGCTTCTTTCCCTTTCTGACAAAATCCCCGCCTGCTGTTGAATGCTTGAGAATGTTTCGGCCGTTTCAATGTCATCAGCCAGGTTCAAGGAGACATCATCCCAAAAGTTTTTTCTTAAACCGATGATATCCTCCTTTAAGCCGCCGGTCTTCTCCTTTAGAGAATGAAGCTTTTGCTCCAATTCTTTTAAAACGAGTCCAATTCGTTTTTCTTCTTCAAGCCATTCTTGATTGGCCTCCTGCATCAAAATCACTCCCTAAAAAGATTTGACATTGAAAAATATCCGTGATAAAATAAATATGGATAAAAATATAAAAAATGATATTTTGTGTTAAAACACACTTCATCTTATCATATCAGCGTGAATGAAAGCAACAGAAAAACCGATTTTTCATTGATTTGAAAAATCGGTTTTTCTGTTATGGTTATCAGAAGACATAAGACCATCTTAATACCAGCATGTTTCCTCTTTAAACACAATTACCTGTATAATTTTCCAATTTCTTTTCAAGGTTACTAACACCTATTCACGGGAATATTCGACATTGTTAAAGAATGTTATAATGATCAATGTTTAATCTTGGCTTAGGAGAGAATAAATTGGATAAAATGATTTATGATGCGGTCAATACTTTAACCGGGAATGACACTTTATTAGGGATAACCATAACATGTTTTTTTATATTTACGATATGGTTAAGTCGACAAACCAAGACTATTTACGAGAATGAGAAAGAACTTAGGAAAACTCAAAGAGAACAAAGCTTACATATTTTTTCTGAAATCATAGAGCAGTACCATCTTATTGAATCAGGAGATACCATCGAAAAAGAAAAGGCTTTTTTGGCATTTATAGAAACAAAATTGCCTTTACTCGATTTCAAATCGTATATAAATATCAGAAATATTTTGGATGATGAGGAAAATTGCAAACCAAAAAGAATAAAAAAGGAGATTGTTAAGGCTACTAAACTGATAAAAATTCATGAAAATACACTTTACAGTGAGAGTATTTTAGAAACCTTCACTCGAATGTTTTCGATCTTAAAAGATTCATTTATACCTCCGATTATTTCTGTTATTGCAGTTTTGTATTTAACTTTAGCAACTGTGTTATCAGGTGATTTTTGGGGCGAAACAAAACTGGTAGCTGCAATCATTCTTGTATTATTACTCATTGCATGTTTTGATGATATTCTCGAAAAAAGACGGGTTTTAGTGAATAGAAAATCGGTTTTCATCTTGCTTTTTTCTGTCTACTTACCTTTGATATTATTATTTTCAATCCCCACGTCATATCATAGAGCTTTAGTTATTTCTTTTATTTACAGTATACTTGGTATATTGATTTTTATTGGAATAAATATATATAAAGAAATAAAATCACCTCAAAACAGGAATAGAACTTAAGCGTTCACTTTGATGTAGACAGCTTCAATCATTCACTTTCGCTCGGAATAAATTAATCATAAAATACCATCCGTGATCACGGATGGTATTTGTTCAGCCGTTCGACCTGAGCGATCGGTTCGGCAGCTTCCAGTTAAACATATAGGAGCATACTCTGCAGGCCACAAGCACGGCAAACAGCATATACAATGTGAGAGGCTTCTCCGCCCAGCCCATTCCGATCACCAATCCGCCTAAAGCGGCCCACACGGCGTAAATTTCCGTTTTCAGAACAAGCGGCTTGCGCCCGGCCAATAGATCCCTGATCATTCCGCCGCCGCTTCCCGTGAGAACCGCAGCAACGATCACCGCACTGACCGGATGGTTCATGTGTACGGCATATAACGCCCCTTGGATCGCAAACGCGGATAATCCGATCGCATCTGAAAAGCTTCCCCATATCTTCCAGTGCTTCAACAACAGCTTCGGAAACAAAAAGACAAACGTAATCGAAATAAGAGCGATTTGAAACAGGGCTCCCTGCTCCCAGAGAGCGGACACGGGGACTCCGATCAGCAGATTTCTGATCGCGCCGCCTCCGAAGGCGGTGACAATTCCCAAAATATAAACTCCTAAAATATCATACTCTTCTTCCATTGCGACGATCGCTCCGCTGATCGCAAAAGCGATCGTTCCGATGATGCTCAACGCTTCCCAAGCCATCTAAGGTGTCCTCCATACTCATCTTCAATCTTTTTGATTTTATAACTTCTCAATCATTTAAATCAACCCTGTGAAACAAAATGTCTTATAATAAAAAAACGACCTATTTTTGGAGAGCAAAAAACATGGAACAGGGAATCATCATCGAAAAAGCAAAAGTCTCCTAAGGCGAAGGATTTTGCAGCGGAAAAAGAGAAGCTCAGCCATGTCTGCGGAACATTGTTTCTCGCAATCGAACACATCGGCAGCACCGCTGTTCCCGGCCTTGCCGCAAAGCCGGTCCCTCGATATCATGGCCGGCGTCAAGCGCCTTGATGATGCTGAACGCTTGATTGAACCGCTGCAAAAGCTGGGCTATGAAATGTCATACACGAAGCATTTCCGGCAATGCGCTTTTTTCGAAAAGGAAAATGGCGGGCCGGCACACACCATCTGGATATTTATGTTTTTCAGAGCGAAGAGTGGAAAAATCAGCTGAAATTCCGAAATGAATGAAGAAAGGACCCAAGGACGAGGCGAGCCTATGAATCATTGAAAAAAGACTTGGCCCGCCGCTTTCCATATACCTCTTACACAAAGGGGAAAGAACCGTTCATTAGAGCGGTCATTGCAAAAGCAAAACATCAGGAATAAACGAAAGGAGCATGTTGCATGTTTAAAAAGACAAAACAAAAATTGATCACGATTGCGATTGCGTTCATCATGGCTGTCTTATTGTATTATTATGTGCAAATGACAAAGTAAATAAGACCGCAAAAACCGGTCTTATACGTCTAAAACCATTTTGACTGTTTTGAGGCTGTGTCCTGCAAAGTCTTCTTCATATTCGGAAATCTCCTCAAAACCTTTCGCTTTATAAAAATGTTTTCCGGTGCGGTTATCTTTCTCCACTTCTACAAAGATTTTGTTCACACCCTCCAAGCGCTTGATCCCCTCTTTAAGCAGTGCGGACCCAATGCCGTTTCCTTGGTATTCCGGATATAAATAAATGGCCGCGAGATACGCCTCCCCTCCTTCTTTGACAAAGGAGCAGTTGACGAAACCGACGATTTCCCCGCCCGCTTCTGCCACGAGAATCAAAGAGCGCTCCATACGCTCAAGCATTCTCTCATCGCTGTATGCGGACTGCAGAAATTCCTCTTGAACACTGCGGGGAATAATGCCATCATACGTATCATTCCAGCTCGTTTTTGCAACCTGCTGAACGGAAGCAATGTCTTCCATCTCCATTTTGCGTATGTCAAACTCCAACTCCATCACCCTTCCAAATCATTCAATAATTTCAAATATTATAACATTGATAACTGTAAAGAGGTAGATGGCATGAAAAAAAGAGCATTGCTTGACAATGCTCTTTTACTCCTCTTTCCCCTTCAAAAAACACATCAAAATAATGATCAAAATAAATGCGGTAAGGGCGAGAAACGGAATCGTGATGAAGCCGAACCAATTGATGTACTCCCCTGAACAAGGCACACCGGTCACACACGGCTTAATGCCGTTAAAGCCGGGTATCTTCTGCTCCAAATAGTGCATCAGGGAAATGCACCCGCCGATGATCGCCATCGGCAGCACATATTTTTTAACCTTGACATCACCTTGAAACGTGGCGATCCCGAGAATCAGCACCAGCGGATACATCATGATCCGCTGATACCAGCACAGTTCACAAGGAATGAATTGACGGATTTCGCTAAAGTACAGGCTGCCGAGGGTCGCGGTCAAAGCAACGATCCAGGCGCCGTACAGAAAGACTGCTTTATTTCTCATCCGAGTTGCCTTTCAGCTCTTTTTCGATCGCTTCTTTGATCTTGTCATAATCAAATGGTTTATCGATCTTTACACCGTTGACAAAGATGGTCGGCGTCGAGTCCACATTGTATTGGCTGATGAGCGACTCGTCCGTTCCCAGCTGTTCAGAGAACGTCTTATCATTCAAGCTTTTGACAAGCTTGTCACCCTTCACCTTTGTATGGGCTTCGGCAATGTCCGCCAATTTGGCCGGTGTCGCCCACTCATTTTCCATCGTATCGTTGTCCGGCTGCGCTTTGAATAAAGCTTCATGGAACGCCCAGAATGAATCAGGGTCTTCCTTCCATACCTGTTCAGAAGCGAGGGCGCTCAGCTCTGATCCTCTGCCGTGCTGCTCATTGACGAAATTAATATATGAAAAATTGATTTTTCCTTTGTCGATGTAATCTTTTTTCAAATCAGGAAATACCGATTCCGTCCATTGTTTGCAGCTCGGACACTTGTAATCTCCGAATTCGGTCACCGTCACGGCCGCGTTTTTGTCCCCTAGAATCGGCTGTCCTTCTGTTGACGGCTTTTCATCGTAGTTTTGTGAAGCGTTTTTTGTTTGATTGTTCAAAACGACGAGCGCTCCGATCAGAAAAACGACCACGACTGTCATGATCACTGCAAATTTCATCGGTGACTGCTGTTTCTTTTTCACTTAGACACCTCATTATTTCTTATTTTTGTACCATCAGTTTTATATCTTCTTCATTTTAACAAGACAAGCCGTGTTCGTGAAGATGCCAAAAAATGATTTTCCAGTTCTTTGGACGGAAAAAAAGTTACATTTCCTTGACTTTTAATACGCGCATCGCATTTAAAACAGCGAGAAGCGTGACACCGACATCTGAAAATACGGCTTCCCACATCGTCGCGATGCCGAACGCGCCCAAGAGAAGAAAAACGCCTTTAATGCCGAGCGCGAACATGATATTCTGCCAGACGATCCTTCTCGTCCGTTTGGCAATGCCGATCGCTTCAGCGATTTTTGACGGCTGATCCGTCATGATGACGATATCGGCGGCTTCAACAGCCGCATCAGAACCAAGGCCGCCCATCGCAATTCCGATATCCGCCCTCGCCAAGACCGGTGTATCATTGATTCCGTCTCCGGCGAAAAGCAGCTTTTCTTTCCGGAGCTTCCGCCCTTCAAGTTCTTCAATCCGGTCAACCTTATGCTGCGGAAGCAGCTCCGCATGCACTTCATCAATGGCAAGCACCTTCCCAACGGCTTCGCCGACCTCTTTTGCATCTCCCGTCAGCATCACCGTTTTCTTAACACCCGCTTTTTTCAAGGATGAAATCGCCTGCCGGGCATCTTCTTTTATATCGTCGGCAATCAAAATCGAACCGATAAACTCTCCGTCGGCCGCCACATATATCACCGTTCCGATGCCGTTTTTCTCCTGATAGCGAACATTTTCTTTCTCCATCAGTTTGGCGTTTCCGGCCAAAATGACCGTTCCGTTCACTTCCGCCTTCACCCCGTAGCCGGATATTTCATTGTAATCTTGAATGGCTTCGGCTGATACGGATTTCCCGTATGTGTCGCGGATCGATTCGGCGATCGGATGTGCGGAGTGATATTCGGCGAACGCCGCGTATTCAAGGAGCTTTTCCTCCGTTATGTCCTGATGGGCCGGTGTCAGTTTGACGACGGCAAATTCACCTTTTGTCAATGTGCCCGTTTTATCAAATACAGCATATTTGACATCATTGAGCGCTTCTAAATAATTGCTTCCTTTGACCAGAATGCCGGCTTTTGATGCCGCACCGATGCCTCCGAAAAAGCCTAACGGAATAGAGACAACAAGCGCGCATGGACAAGAAATGACCAAAAAGACAAGCGCTCTGTAAACCCAATCCGATAATAGAGCTCCCGGAACGATCAAAGGCGGCACAAATGCGAGAAGAAGGGCGACAATGACGACGAACGGCGTATAATACTTGGCAAACTTGCTGATAAAGTTCTCGGTTTTCGCTTTTCTTGCGCTCGCATTTTGAACCAAATCAAGAATTTTAGATACGGTCGATTCGCTGTATTCCTTGACGACTTCGACTTTGAGCACGCCGTTTTTATTGACAAAGCCGCTGAGCACCTCTTCCCCGGGCGCCGCTTCGCGCGGCACGGATTCCCCGGTTAGCGCAGAAGTATCAACCATCGACTTTCCTTCTAAAACCTTGCCGTCAAGAGGGATTTTTTCCCCCGGTTTAATGATGATCACATCGCCTGCTTTGACAATGTCCGGGGATACCTTGGCCGTCCCGTCCTCTGTTTGCAGATTGGCGTAGTCGGGGCGGATGTCCATCAAATCACTGATCGATTTTCGCGAGCGGTTGACAGCGGCTCCCTGAAACAGCTCGCCGATTTGGTAAAACAGCATAACGGCGACACCTTCCGGGTACTGCTTGATGATGAATGCGCCGATCGTCGCGATCGTCATTAAGAAATGCTCATCAAAAACCCGGCCGCGAAACATATTTTTAACCGCTCTTAACACGACGTCACCGCCGATGAGAAGATAAGCAAGGATAAAGAAGAGAAATTCAGGTGCACCGCCGGCAGAAAAAAGAAAGCCTGCCGCTCCGAGAACGGTTCCCGCGATCAGTCTTGCGATCGTTTTTTTCATGCGCTTTCCTGCGGTATGCGTTGAAGAAGAGGCGCCTTCCTTCAGTGCCACATGTACGTGCGGTTCAATGGCCGTCACTTTTTTCTCGATTTCCGAGGATATGTTTTGGCTTGTGTCTTTGTTGACCCTGACGGTCAGAGTGGTTGTGGCAAAATTGACCGAGCACGCATCAATTCCTTCCATGCCGGCGATTTCATTTTCAATTTTCTGCGCGCAGTTCCCGCAGTCAAGGCCGTTTAGCATGTATTCTTGCTTCACTTTGTCCATCTCTCTCACCTTTCTTTTAAGCGCCGTGACGGTTCATTTTATATATGAGCATATATGCATATATTATGTAACCTTATTATATGCTCGATCCGGAAAATGTGTCAATCGCTCTTTTGTATGAATCGGTCCCTTTTCTTGCCGGTAAAACGCAAATGGGCATATTGGAAACGCTGTCTCAATATACTTAGTTTAGCTATTAAACTAACAAGCTTTCATTCACAAGGAGTGAGCGTCTTTGAAAAAACGATGTCTGATGATGATCTGCCTCGCCTTTTTGTTCGTGTTTGCCTCCGGATGCAGCGGTGACGGTACAGATGGGCAGAATGCAAAAGAAGTCAAAGTATGGGATTATTTCACAGGCAAACAGCAGGAGCTTTACCATGAACTGGTCGATCAGTACAACCAATCACAGGACCGGTTTCAAGTGGTCACAGAATACATCCCTTTTAACGAAGTTAAAAAGCAGCTTTCCGTGGGGACAGCCGGAAATGCGCTGCCTGATGCGGTGTTTCTCGACAATGTCGACAATGCTTCATTTGCCGCAATGGGTGTTCTTGAGGATTTGACGGACAGAATTGAAAAATGGGGGCAGATCGATCAGTTTTATGAAGGACCTTTATCATCGGCCCGTTATCAAGAAAAGTATTACGGCATTCCGTTTGCAAGCAACGCACTGGCGTTGTTTTACAACAACGATCTGCTCCAGGAGGCCGGAGTGACGGGGCCGCCGAAAACGTGGGACGAATTGAAGGAAGCGGCCAAAAAAGCGAGCAAAGGCCAGACGAAGGGCTTTGCGATGTCGGCGGTCAAATCGGAGGAAGGCGCTTTTCAATTTTACCCGTTCCTCCTGTCTGCGGGTGCAGATTTTGACAGCCTCCAATCAAAGGAAGCCGAACATTCCCTGCAATTTTTAACCGATTTAGTTAAGGAAGGCGCGATGAGCAAAGAAGTGTTAAACGCCACACAGGATGATCTGGCCAGACAGTTTGCGGCGGGACAGCTCGCCATGATGATCAACGGCTCCTGGAATATTGAACGGTTAAAAGGAGCCGAACAACTGGATTACGGCATCACTTTTATCCCGAAAGATCAAAGATATGCATCTGCTCTCGGCGGAGAAAATCTCGCCGTTGTCAAAGGGAAAAATACCGAAGGTGCATGGGATTTTATCACCTGGCTCCTCGATCCCGGCCGGCTTGAAACGCTGACGGCGGAAACCGGCGTTTTTCCGCCGCGGAAAGATCTGCTCGAATCGTCGGATCATTGGAAAACGGATCAGAATCTAAAGTCGTTTATCCCGATCATGGATATCGCATCGGCGCGGGGGCCTTCCAAAGACTGGCCGCACATTTCCGAATCGCTGCAAATGGCTCTTCAGCAGGCTCTGAGTGAAAGCAAAACACCGAAGGAAGCGCTGGATGAGGCCGCACGGAAGGTCGAAACACTAAAATAAGGAGTTTGATCATGATCAAAGCGTTCGTCCGAAAATGGGAAGGGTATTTCTTTATTTTTCCGGCTGTCCTGTTTATGTTGGCCCTGATCGGCTATCCCTTGATCTACAATATTCTGCTCGGTTTTCAGAACCTGTCGCTTGCCAACTTCGCCTCCCAGGACGCCGGCTTTGTCGGGTTTGAAAATTACAAGCGGCTCGCTCAAGAAAACGTATTCTGGGTTTCTTTGAAAAACACGCTGCTTTACACCGTCGGAAGCGTTGTTTTTCAATTTGCGGCCGGTTTTTTGCTGGCCTTGTTTTTCAGCATGAAGTTCCGCCTCGCCCCGTTTCTCCGCGGGCTGATGATGGTAAGCTGGCTGATTCCGCTGACGGTTACGGCGCTTTTATTTAAATTTATGATGGCTTCGGGTGAAGGGGTTTTCAACCAGCTCCTGCTTTCATGGGGCATCATTGACCACCCCGTCCCATGGCTGTCAAACCCGAATGTTGCGATTTGGTCTGTCATCATCGCCAACATCTGGGTCGGCATCCCTTTCAATATGCTGCTCATATCCGCCGGCCTCGGTTCGCTTCCGGAAGATGTCTATGAAAGCGCCAGCCTTGACGGCGCAGGCCGTTTCCAGAAATTCATCCATATCACCCTGCCCTTATTGCGCCCGGTGATTACCGTCGTCATGATGCTCGGCTTTATTTACACCTTCAAAGTGTTCGACCTTGTCTTTGTGATGACGGGCGGCGGTCCGGTACAGTCGACCGAAGTCCTTTCAACCGTGAGCTACCGCTATTCTTTTAACGAGTTTCAGTTCAGTATGGGAGCTGCCAGCGCCAATGTCTTGTTTTTGATTCTCCTTTTGGTCAGTCTCGTCTATCTGCGGCTGATTAAAAAAGATGAGGTGATGTAGTCATGCCGCGACGAAAAGAATGGCTCCTCAACATCATCGGGATTTTCATCACGGCTGTGTTTCTCTTTCCCGTTTACTGGATGATCGTCACGGCCTTGAAAAGCGAAGCCGAATTGTTTAAGATGCCGCCTTCCTTGTGGCCTGAGACATTCCAGCTTTCCAATTTTCAAGCTGTTTTTAAAGAGGGTGTCACCGGACATTTCATGAACAGCGTGCTGATTTCGGGAGTTGCGGCCGCGATTGTTCTGCTTTTGGCCGTCCCTTCCGCCTACGGTTTGGCCCGCTTTCCAATCCGCGGCAGGAAATGGTTCATCCTGTTGTTTCTGGTGACGCAGATGCTGCCGGCGACCGTTATTTTGACGCCGCTGTTTATCGCGTTTAACAAGCTGCACATCCTCAACACGTACATCGGACCGATTTTGGCCGCCGCAACACTTGGCATCCCTTTCTCGGTTTTGATGCTCAGAACCTTTTTTCTCGGGATACCGAAGGAGCTTGAAGATGCCGCCAAAATTGACGGGTGCAGCCGTTTTACAGCGTTTGTCCGCATCATTTTGCCTGTTGCCATGCCGGGAATTGCCGTCAGCGGAGCGATTTCCTTCTTTTTCGCATGGGGCGATTTAATTTACAGCATGACATTCAACAGAAACCAGGAATTGTGGCCGCTTACGGCGGGCATCTACAATGTGATCAGCCAATACGGCATTCAGTGGAATCATCTGATGGCATTTGCCGTCATTTCGGTTGTTCCGGTCATCATCATGTTTGTCATGCTGCAAAAACATCTTGTCAAAGGGCTTGTCAGCGGTTCAATCAAGTAAAAAGAAAGGGTGCTTTACCATGAAATTTTCCGACGGCTACTGGCTGACCCGTGACGGGTATGAGATCAGCACGCCAAAAGAAGCTTACGACCACCGGATTGATGAACATTCATTAACGGTTTACGGACCCGTCAAAGCGATTCAAAAAAGAGGAGACACGCTGGATACCCGCATGCTCACCGTCAGGTTTTCAAGCCCGTTTAGGGATGTGATCCGCGTGCAGGTTTTTCATTATAAAGGAAGGTCGCCAAAACAACCGGAATTTAAGCTGCAAATGACAGACACGAAGCCTCTCGTTTCAAATACGGACAATGAATTGACGCTGAAAAGCGGCCGCTTAAGCGTCACCGTAAATCAACAAGATTGGCGCTATCAATTTTCGCGGGACGGACAGAAGCTCACAGGCAGCGAGCCGAACAGCCTCGCCTACATCGCGGGCGATGACGGACGCACCTTTATCAGGGAACAGCTCGATATCGGCGTCGGTGAAATGATCTACGGCCTCGGGGAGCGCTTTACGGCATTTGTGAAAAACGGCCAGAGCGTTGATATCTGGAACAAGGACGGGGGCACAAGCACTGAACAGGCCTATAAAAATGTCCCGTTTTACTTGTCGAACAAAGGGTACGGCGTCTTTGTCAATCATCCTGAACTCGTCTCTTATGAAATCGGTTCTGAAGTCGTTTCAAAAGCGCAATTTTCGGTTGAAGGCGAATCGCTTGATTATTTCATTATCAGCGGATCAGAACCAAAAGAAGTGCTTAAGAATTACACCCGTCTGACAGGAAAACCGGCTCTTCCGCCGCCATGGTCGTTTGGACTGTGGCTGTCGACATCTTTTACAACCGATTATTCGGAAGAGACGGTCAACCGCTTTATCGACGGCATGAAGGAGCGGGATATTCCGCTCAGCGTCTTCCACTTTGACTGTTTTTGGATGAAAGAATTCGAATGGTGCAATTTTGAATGGGATGAGCGCTTTTTTCAAAATCCGCAGGAAATGCTCGGCCGCTTGAAAGACAAAGGGCTTAAAATCTGCGTCTGGATCAACCCTTACATCGCTCAAAAATCAAAGCTTTTTGAAGAAGGCAAAGAAAACGGTTATTTTCTAATGAACGCCCGGGGCGATGTCTGGCAGTGGGATCGCTGGCAGGCGGGAATGGCGATCGTCGACTTTACCAACCCGAAAGCGCGCGATTGGTACTGTTCAAAGCTTGAAAGACTGCTGGATATGGGAGTCGACTGCTTTAAGACGGATTTCGGCGAAAGAATTCCAGCGGATGCGGTCTATTTTGACGGGTCAGACCCTGAGAAAATGCATAATTATTATTCATTTTTATATAACAAAACCGTGTTTGACCTGCTGAAGGAAAAACGCGGTGAACAGGAAGCCGTCGTCTTCGCCCGTTCGGCGACTGCCGGCTGTCAGCAGTTTCCCGTTCACTGGGGCGGAGATTGTTTTGCCAGCTATGATTCAATGGCGGAAAGCCTGCGCGGCGGCCTGTCCCTCTCCCTTTCCGGCTTTGGGTTTTGGAGCCATGACATCGGCGGCTTTGAAAGCACGGCGACTGCCGACTTGTATAAACGCTGGACGGCATTTGGACTTTTATCGACGCACAGCCGCCTCCATGGCAGCGAATCGTACAGGGTGCCGTGGCTGTTTGACGAAGAAGCGTCAGATGTGATGCGGTATTTTGTCAAATTGAAGCACAGACTGATGCCTTATCTGTATGCCGCCGCATATGAAGCGCACACAGAAGGCGTCCCGCTGATGCGGGCGATGCTGCTCGAATTCCCTCTAGACAGAACTTGCGACTTTCTTGACAGACAATATATGCTGGGGGATGCTTTGCTTGTCGCGCCGATTTTTCGGGAAGACGGCGCTGTCAGCTACTATCTGCCGAAAGGAACGTGGACACACCTTTTAACAGGAGAAGACACCGAAGGCGGAGAGTGGAAGGAAGAGCAATACGGCTATATGGGGCTTCCCCTCTTCGTCAGGGAAAACACGCTGCTGCCGCTCGGCTGTGAAGCAGACCGTCCTGATTACGACTACCTCGATGATGTTTCGTTTTGCCTCTACCATTTGAAAGACGGATGCACAGCTGAACGGACGATATATAACGAAAGATGCGAAGTGATGACGATCAAGGCTTTTCGAAAGCAAAACACCATTACGGTTCAAGCTCAAGGCACCCAAAAGAAATGGAGGCTTTTGATCCGCGGTCATTCCCCCGTCAGCACAGTGATAAACGGATCATTGGAGGCCCTTCAGGAAGGAAGTGCGATTCGGCCGAAAGAAGCGGATCGCGATGTTGTGATTTTTTTCTAAAAGGAGTGAAAGACATGCTGAAGATCACCCGGATCCTCCTCTTGTCTTTGTTGTGCGCCTTCCTTGCCGCCGGTTTCAGTCTGCCGCAGCCGGCGGCAGGCAAGGCCCCGAGATACGATTTCCCGTTTCAAAATCCCAAGCTTCCCGTTAAGAAAAGAGTCAGTGACTTGATCTCCCATCTGACGCTCGCTGAAAAAGTGTCGCTGATGCATCAGTATCAGCCGGCCATTCCCCGCCTCGGCATTCCTGCTTTCAAGACGGGTACCGAAGCGCTTCACGGTGTTGCCTGGCTCGGGGAAGCGACCGTTTTTCCCCAAGCCGTCGGGCTCGCCCACACTTGGGACCGCGCCTTGATCAAGGAGGTCGGCTCAGCGGTCGGTGACGAGGTCCGCGGTTTTCATCATCTTGATCCGGCGGCAAACGGCGTCAATGTCTGGGCTCCCGTCGTCGATTTGCTCCGCGATCCAAGATGGGGCAGAAATGAAGAAGGCTATTCTGAAGACCCTTTTTTAACAGGAGAAATGTCAACCGCTTATGCGGCAGGGTTAAGGGGAGATGACCCCTTCTATTTGAAAACGATTCCAACTTTAAAACACTTTCTCGGATACAATACGGAAACGAACCGGGGCTTCAGTTCAGCGAGCATTGACCCGAGGAATATGCAGGAATATTATTTGAAGCCGTTTGAATCGGCCATTACCGAAAAAGCGGCGTTCGGCCTGATGCCCGCTTACCATTCCATCAACGACAAGCCCGCGATTTTGAGCCCGCTCCTTCAAAGCACTGTCAAACAAAAATGGGCCGGGGACGATTTCTTTATCGTAAGCGATGCTTATGATCCGTCAGGGATTGTCAATGACCACCATTACTACGACAACCATGAAGAAGCACATGCCCACGCTGTCAAAGCAGGCGTTGACAGCTTCACAGATCAGGATCAAAATCCCGAGCTGACAAAGAACGCCATCACGGGAGCGTTAAAAAAAGGGCTAATTTCCGAAAAAGACCTGGATCAGGCATTGGCAAACGTATTCAGCCTCCGCTTTCGCACAGGCGAATTTGACCCCGATGAACGCAATCCGTACAGCCGCCTGACTGATGACGTCATCAACAGTCCAAAGCACCAAAGGCTTGCGAAAGAAGCCGCGCAAAAATCAATCGTTTTATTAAAAAACAGCAAACAGCTTCTCCCCTTCAATAAGCGGAAAAAAGAACAGATTGCAGTCATCGGCCACCTCGGGAATACGCTTTATGAAGATTGGTACAGCGGTACGATGCCTTATCAAATCACCCCGCTTGACGGAATCAAAGACAAAATCGGCGAAGAGCGTGTCTCTTTTGCAGAAGGCCTCGAACATGCCGGATTCAAATCCATACTGACCGGAAAATATGTAACGGCCGGGCGCGGCGGCAAACAGCCGCTAGCAGCCGCAGCGGAGAAGCTTGAGCACAATGAGACATTCGACTTGGCCGACTGGGGAGGCGATGTATACACACTGCGCGCCCAAGCGAATCGCCGCTATGTCTCGCTTCAAGACGACGGTCGTTTAATCGCCAATCAAAAACAGCCGAACGGCTGGACGGTTCGCGAAACCTTTCAGTTCGAAAAGCTGTCTGACGGAACGTTCGCTATCAAAAACAAAGCCAACGGCAAATACATCTCCGCCGCAACAGACGGCACCTTAACGGCCTCCGCGGAAAAACCGGCTTCAGCGGCAGAAAGGTTTGCAAAAACCATCGTCAAAAACGGAATAGATGAAGCCGTCCAATTGGCGAAATCGGCTGACAAAGCGATCGTTTTCGTCGGAAACAACCCTTACATCAACGGCCGGGAAACCGAAGACAGAGAGGATATCAAGCTTCCTTTCGCCCAGGAAGAGCTGATCAAAGCCGTCCATCAAGCCAATCCGAACACAGTGCTAGCCGTCATCAGCAGCTATCCGTTCGCACTGAATTGGGCCGACAGACACATCCCCGCGATTTTGTATACCTCCCACGGGGGACAGGAAGCGGGAAGCGCTCTGAGCGACATCCTCTTCGGTGATAAAAATCCCGGGGGACGGTTAACACAAACGTGGTACACATCTGCCAGGGACCTCCCTGATATGACGGACTACGACATCATCAAAGGAAAGAGAACGTACAAATATTTTGACGGCGATCCCCTGTATTCGTTCGGACACGGTTTATCATACACATCATTCCGCTATTCAAGCTTATCCGTTTCCTCAAACACCTTAAAAAAACGGGGAGCCGTCACGGTTCAAGTCAAGATCACCAATACGGGAAACAAAACAGGTGATGAAGTCGTCCAGCTCTATACCTCCCCCCGGTTTAAAACACGGGTTAAGCAGGCAAAACAAGATTTAAAAGACTTCAAGCGGATCACGCTTTCTCCGCAGGAAACGAAGACCGTGTCTTTCAAGCTGAAGCAAACAGACCTTGCCTTTTGGGATGTGACAAGAGAAAAGTTTGCCGTTGAAAAAGGCCCTTACCGAATCGCCGTCGGCAGCTCATCAACAGATATCCGCCGGACAAAGCCGATCCTTGTTGACGGAGAAACAATTCCGAAGCGGAACCCGGCGCAAAAAACAAAAGCCGAAAACTATGACGACTACAAAGGCGTACAGATCACCGAAGAGTCCAAATCAGGCGGTGATGCGGTCAAAAATGACGAAAACGGCGCATGGATCTCCTATAAAGATGTCCGCTTCAAAGGTGAAAAGCATTTGAAAATCAGAGCCGCAAGCAGCGGAGGCGGAGAAGTCGGCATCTACCTTGGGCATCCGGGAAAAGGCAAAAAAATCGGTTCTTTAAAGATCCCTGACACATCGGGACTGCAAAACTGGAAAACACTCGAAACACCCGTCAAAAGAACAGTAGGAACACACCATATTTATTTCGTTTTCCAAGGAAGCATTTCGATCGATACCTTTCAATTTCAACGCTGACAAAATAAAAAAGGCCATGCAGAGGATTCTGCATGGCTTTCGTCATTTTTTGTGTATTTTCACGCTTTACATTTTGGGAGATATGTATTAGAATTCTAGAAAAGTTGCATTAGGTAAAAAAAATAGCCTAAGGTAATAAAAAGTTACTAAGATAAAAATATTGTATTTAGGTCAAATTTGATATAGACATAGAAAGGGGTTAATGAACACTATGAAACCCGCAATCACTGTAAAAGATTTATATGTTTCATACCATGGCACTGAAGCGCTCCACAATATCACTTTCTCAATCAGCCAGGGCAGAATGGCCGGTATAATCGGACCGAACGGCGCCGGAAAATCAACGCTATTAAAAGCCGTACTGGAGCTGATTCCGAAGGATAAAGGCGACATCCGCCTGCTGGGAAAACCGCTTAAAGACGTTCGCAAAAAAATCGCCTATGTCCCTCAGCGGAATGACATGGATTGGACGTTTCCCATCAATGTGCTCGATACGGTTCTGCTTGGAACATACCCTGAACTCGGTGTTCTCCGCCGCCCGAAAAAGCGCCATAAAGACTTGGCATACCACTGCCTGGAAAAAGTCGGGATGGCGTCATTTGCCAAGCGTCAGATCGGCGAACTGTCGGGCGGACAGCAGCAGCGCGTTTTCCTCGCGCGGGCCCTCGCCCAAAATGCGGAGCTGTTTTGCCTTGATGAACCATTCGTCGGCATTGATGTCACAAGCGAAGACATGATTATCGCCATCTTAAAGGAACTGCGTGACGAAGGAAAAACCGTCCTTGTCGTCCATCACGATTTAAGCAAGGCGGACAGCTATTTCAACGAATTAATTTTGCTGAACAAAAAGCTGATTCAAACAGGCCCTGTCACCGACATTCTCAAGCCCGAGGTCATGATGAAAGCTTATGAATCGCAGCTTCCGTTTCTGCAAACAGAAAGGGGGGCCATCTGATGGAATTTATCAGCGGCTTGATGGACTACACCTTTCTGCAAAAATCGCTGTTCACTTCGATGATGGTGGGGATCATCTGCGGTGTGATCGGCTGCTTTATTATCTTACGGGGGATGGCGCTGATGGGTGACGCCATTTCCCACGCCGTCCTCCCAGGTGTCGCCATCTCGTATATGCTCGGCGTCAATTTCTTTTTCGGAGCCGTCTTTACAGGGGTTCTGACGGCACTTGGAATCGGCTATGTCAGCCAAAACAGCAGGATTAAAAACGACTCGGCCATCGGCATCGTCTTTACGGCGTTTTTCGCCATCGGCATTATCTTGATCACACTTGTGAAAAGCTCAAGCGACCTGTACCACATTTTGTTCGGCAACGTCCTGGCCGTCCGTTCATCAGACATGTGGACCACGCTCGTCATCGGCATCATCATTCTCACAGCGGTCTTTTTATTTTATAAAGAACTGCTCATCACGTCTTTCGATCCGACGATGGCTGCCGTCTACGGGTTGCCGAACCGGCTGATCCACTACTTTTTAATGACGCTTTTAACACTGGTCACCGTCGCGTCTCTCCAGACCGTCGGCATTATTCTCGTCGTCGCGATGCTGATCACACCGGCCGCCACCGCTTATTTATTAACGGACCGGCTTTGGGTGATGATCTATATGGCCGCATTCTTCGGCGCATTGTCAGCCGTCATCGGTCTCGGTTTAAGCTACACGTACAACCTCTCATCAGGAGCGGCGATCGTACTGGTGGCCACCATTCTCTTCGGTCTTGCCTTTACGTTTTCACCAAAACAGGGCGTGCTGTGGAGATCTTTGAAGTCAAGAAGAAAAAGGGCAGAGCTTCAACATTAATCGAACATAAAGGGGGAAAACAATTCATGAAAACCTTGCGAACATTTGCGATTTTGGCGGCTGTGGTCATGCTTTTTGCCGCCGGCTGCTCATCGAAGGAAAGCAGCGGTGAAAACGGAAAATTGAAAGTCGTCACCACCTACTCCATTCTCTATGACATCGTCAAACATGTCGGCGGTGACCACATTGATGTCTACAGCATTGTACCGGTCGGCACAGATCCGCACGAATACGATCCGCTTCCAAAAGACGTCCAAAAAACGACGGATGCCGATATCGTCTTTTATAACGGACTGAACCTGGAAACGGGCAACGGCTGGTTCAACAAGCTGCTTGAAACGGCTGAAAAAGCGGGCGATGACGCCCCAGTCTACAAGCTGAGCGAAGGGGTCAAAGCAAAGCACCTCACCTCTAAAGGAAAAGAAACGGAAGAAGACCCGCATGCCTGGCTCGATATTGAAAACGGGATTCGATATGCCGAAAATGCCAGAGACGCGCTGATCAAAAACGATCCTGATCATAAAGAAGACTATGAAAAAAACGCGAAAACCTATATCGAAAAACTGCAAAAGCTCCATGACGATGCCGTCAACCGCTTCAAAGACATCCCGAAAGAACGCCGCATCCTCGTGACAAGCGAAGGCGCTTTTAAATATTTCGCTTCGGCCTACGGTGTCGACGCCAATTATATTTGGGAGATTAATACCGAAAATGAAGGGACACCGGGCCAGATGAAAAGAATCGTCGACACGGTGAAGAAAAGGGACGTTCCGGCGTTATTTGTTGAGACAAGCGTTGACCCGCGAAGCATGGAAAGCTTGTCCGCGGAAACCGGCGTGCCGATCAAAGGAAAAGTCTTCACAGACTCCATCGGAAAACCGGGGGAAGCCGGAGATTCATATTATGATATGATGAAAGAAAACCTCGACCGGATCCATCAAGGGCTCGCCGAATAAACTTGCGCTGCTGTACATCAAGTACAGCAGTTTTTTATGCTTGTTTCCATCTCTTTCAGAGCCCGCCCCACGATCTTGCCAGGCTTGCCCCTCAAAAATAGCGTATCCTGATTTTTTCTTCATCCTCTCTCGCAAACCGATACAATAGAACTATAAAAGGAGGTTTTCAGATGAAAGGCGGCCTGTTTCAAATGACTTCTGACATATATCAGACGCTCAGCGATTCTGAACGGCATTTTCCAATCAGCTGCGGCGCTATGTAAAGGAGCATCCCGATGCAAACGACCCGAGAAAACCAAAGAAGAGATGAAAAAATCGCAGAAGAAAAAATTCTGATGTGCATGAGTGATGGCAAATATTAAATCACAAAAAACCGGACGCCTTCCTGATTTGCAGGCGTCCGGTTCAACATCCAGATGTCATTTCATTTCTGATTGATGGCTCGAATGTTCTGCGGGAGCGGAATTCTGGCTGAAGAAGATGGTGTATACGCCGATGACGATGCCGACGTATACAATCGCTGAAACCGCCCAGATGAGCACTCTTTTATTGTTCACGACGGGTTCCTCCATTCCAGTTTCACCTTTTGCAGCCTGAGCGCATTCAGCACGACCGACACTGAACTGAAGGCCATCGCCGCTCCGGCGATCCACGGCGCCAAAAGCCCCAAAGCGGCAAACGGAATGCCGACACTATTGTAAGCAAACGCCCAGAAAAGGTTTTGTTTAATATTTCTGATCGTCAGCCTGCTCATGCCGATCGCGTCCGCAATGCTGTTCAAATCGCCGCGGATCAAGGTAATATCGGCTGCTTCCATGGCGACGTCTGCTCCGGTTCCGATCGCCATTCCGGTGTCGGCCGCCGCCAGTGCCGGAGCATCATTGATTCCATCGCCAACCATGGCGACTTTTTTGCCTTCCGCCTGGATCTTTTTCACCTGATCTGCTTTTCCTTCCGGGAGAACTTCGGCAATCACATGCTCAATCCCCGCTTCAGCCGCAATCGCCTCAGCCGTCTTCCGGTTGTCGCCGGTCATCATCACGACCTCCAGCCCCATGTTTTTCAGCCTTTCGACAGCCGCTTTTGACGTATCTTTGATCGTATCAGCCACGGCAATCAGCCCGGCATAGCGTCCGTCAACAGCGACAAGCATCGCCGTCTTTCCTTGGCTTTCAAGCTTTTCCATCTCGGTGCTTGCTTCATGAATGTCAATATCATGCCGCTCCATGAGGCGTCTTGTACCGATCAAAATCGGTTGGCCGCCGGCAACCGCCTCAATACCGTATCCGGGTATCGCTTCAAAGCTTTCAGGACCTGTCAGCTCAATCCCTTTTTCGCTGATTCCTTCAACAATCGCTTCGGCAAGAGGATGCTCGGAGTTTTTTTCCGCCGAACCGGCCAGTTTGAGAAATTGTGCTTCCTCAATCCACGGTGCCGGACGGACATCGGTCAGCTGCGGCTTTCCATTTGTTACGGTTCCTGTTTTATCGAGCACGATCGTCTCCAAACGGTGGGCCGTCTCCAAATGTTCGCCGCCTTTAAATAAAATGCCGTATTCAGCGGCGCGGCCGGACCCCGCCATAATCGAAGTCGGCGTCGCCAGCCCGAGCGCACAAGGACACGCGATTACAAGCACCGCGATCAATTTTTCCAGCGCTGTCCCGAATTCTCCGGGGCTCACCAAAAGGTACCAAACGATAAACGTCACAATGGCGATCGCCACAACGATCGGCACGAATACTCCTGAAATCCGGTCGGCCAGGCGCTGAATCGGCGCTTTTGATCCTTGCGCCTCTTCCACCACTTTAATAATTTGCGCTAAAGCGGTATCTTTGCCGACTTTTTCGGCTTTGACTTTGATAAATCCGTTTTTATTGATGGTGGCGCCAATCACCGTGTCTCCAACCGTTTTGTCAACAGGGATGCTTTCACCGGTAATCATCGATTCATCCAAGGCTGAACGTCCTTCGACGATTTCTCCGTCGGCGGGAACTTTTTCCCCCGGTTTGACATGCATGATATCACCGGCTAAAACCTCTTCAATCGGCACCGTGATTTCCGCGCCGTTTCTGACAACGGTCGCCGTTTTCGCCTGCAGCCCCATCAGCTTTTTGATCGCTTCTGATGAGCGGCCTTTCGCTTTCGCTTCAAACAGCTTTCCTAAAATAATCAGTGTCAGAAGAATGGCGCTCGTTTCATAGTAGAGGCCTTCGGCGTGATGGCCGCGTCCTAGACTTTCAATACTTAAATAAAAGCTGTAGAAATAAGCGGCCGACGTCCCCAGCGCAACCAGCACATCCATGTTTGCGCTTTTGTTGCGGAGCGCTTTATAGGCCCCGATATAAAACTGCCTGCCGACGATAAACTGCACCGGTGTAGCCAAAGCGAACTGCACCCATGGATCCATGAACATGTCCGGCAGCCAGATAAAAGCCGTGAATTTGAAATGGCTGACCATTGCCCAAAGGAGAGGAAAAGACAAGATCACGGAAAAAATCAATTTGCCTGTTTGATTTTCAATGTCTTTTTCTCTTTGCTCGGCCGAGCTGTCCCGGGTGCGGTCCTTTTTCAACTCCAGCTTGTAGCCGAGCTTTTGTGCAGCTTCTTCCATATCTTCCGGAGAAACCGCGCCGGGATGGTATTCGACTGCAGCCGTTTCAAGCGCGAAATTTACGGCGGCGCTTTTGACGCCAGGCAGTTTGTTGAGGCGCTTTTCGATCCGGTTTGCACAAGCCGCACATGACATGCCCGAGATGGAAAATTCGGCTTTTTCGACAGCTACTTGATAACCGAGCGACTCCACCTTTTCAGCCAGCTGTCCGACATCGACTTGAGCGGGATCATAGACGACTTTGGATTTTTCCAAAGCTAAATTCACATTTGCGTCTTCAACTCCGTCAAGCCGTTTCAGCCCTTTTTCAATCCGCGCTGCACATGCTGCACACGTCATGCCGGATATTTGCAGTGTGGCCTCCTTTTGTCCATCCATGTTTATCACTCCTTATATACCCCTAACAGGTATATTCAGTGCAGAAAAAACCGCGCTTGATAAAGCGCGAACGTTTTTCCTAGCTTGCGACATCATACCCCTGATCCTCGATGGTATCAACGATCTCCTTCAGCGATACAATGTCAGAGTCAAAAGAAACTTCGACAGTGCCGGCGCCCAGATCCACCTTTACCGCTTCAACGCCGCCAAGCTCGCCGACGCTTCCTTCAACAGCTTGAACACAATGATTGCAAGACATTCCTTCGACTTTCAACGTTTTTTGTTCCATATTGAAAACCTCCTTGATTTTATATTACCATACCCCTGTAGGGTATTTCAATACGTTATGATTTTGAAAACCGTTTAAATACATCGAGAAGCTCTTCAATGGCTTCATCTCCCTCGCCCTTTTTCACGGCGTTGGCTACACAGTGGTGTGTATGATTTTCCAGCAGGCTGAAAGCCACCTTTTGCATGGCCGCCTGAACGGCGGAGATTTGCACCAAAATATCGACGCAATAGCGGTCGTTTTCAATCATGTTTTGAATACCTCTGACTTGTCCCTCGATTCTTTTCAAGCGGTTTTTGATCTGTTCCTTTTCTTTGGAACTTTTAGGGTTAAGCATATGATCATCATGATGTTCTGACATCGGAACACCTCTCTTTCAGTTATAGTCTGCCACAACCTTGTTACCATTATAAAATGCAAAAGGAAACATGTCTAAAAAAAGATACCCCGCATTGACTGCGGGGTGTGTCTGTTTCGCTTTTATTTGTTTAATGCTTTGAAGAATTCCCTCATAAACTCAGGAAGATTCGACCAATCGTGTCCTGAAACAAGGTTTCCTTCCACATGCAGCTTTTCTTCGATGTATGTCGCGCCAGCCGCTTCAACTTCAGGTTTGCAGGCAATGTAAGCCGTCAGCTCACGGCCTTTCAGATGTTCTCTCAGGCTTGTGAAAATCAGGCTCGCATGGCAGATGGCACCGACAGGTTTATTTTCTTCAAAGAAATGGGCGACGATCTTTAATAAGGAATCATACATCCGGATGAACTCAGGCGCTCGTCCGCCGGGGATGATCAGGCCGTCATACTCGGAAGGGTCGACCTCGTCAAATGAAGCGTGCGCATCAATTAAATAGCCCGGTTTTTCCGTATATGTATCCCAATCTAAGAAGTCATGAACAACCGTATGGATTTTTTTCTTTTTAGGCGCGGCAATCGTTGTTTCAAAACCTTCTTCAAGACAGCGGTAATAAGGGTAATACACCTCTAATGCCTCCACAGCGTCACCTGTTACAATCAACACTTTCTTCGCCATCAAAAACATCTCCTTTCTTTTTTTACTCTTCTATTTTATCTGAATCGGGCTGTAATTTAAAACCAAAGTGCTCAGACCTGATTTAGCCGACAATGGTGATCTGTTCGGTTTTCTCCTTCAGCTCTTCGAGGCTTCCTTGATCGATCCCTGAATCCGCGATGATGTGATATCCGTCGTGAAGCCGGTCGATCTGCGAAAATGCCCGCTTGCCGAATTTGCTGCTGTCCGCCATTAAAATCGTCTGGTCGGCGATGTCGATCATACGCTTTTTCAAGAGGGCCTGCCATTCGTTTGAATCGCTTAAGCCGCTCTCGGGATCGACGCCTTTGCATGAGAGAAACGTTTTGTTGACGTGATACAAATCAAGGGAACGTTCCGCCAGAGGCCCGACAAATGACATCGATTCAGGAAGCAGCATCCCTCCGGTGGAAATCACCGTTATCTTTTCTTTTTTCGCAAGCTCCATCGCCACTCTGACTGAATTCGTAATGACGGTCAGCGGGATGTTTCCGAGCGTTTTGGCCATATACCACGCCGTCGTGCTGGCATCGAGGATGATCCGTTCCCCGCTTTCCACAAGCTTGACGGCTTCATAGGCAATCATTTTCTTTTCCGCGACGTTTGTAATCTCCCGTTTTCGAAAATGAATCTCGGCTTCCTCGGTCTGTACACTGACGGCGCCCCCATGGCTTCTTTTCAGCTTGTTTTCTTTTTCAAGCTTTTCTAAATCGCGCCTGATCGTTTCCTCCGTGACGGAGAAAATTTCACTCAGCTCGGTGACGCGCACGCTCGAACGCAGATTGACAAGCTCAACGATTTTTTGGTGTCTTTCAGCTACAAGCATCCGTTTACTTCCTTCCTCTATTGAAAAATCACTGTTTTCTCCATGATAGCGCATCAGCGGTTCAGCGGGAAGAGACGCTACAGAATATGTTCGTAATAATGTTGATAAGCCGCTTCCCAGGCCCGCACATCTTCAGGTGTGTACGTTTTTTGCGGAAAGGAGGCTTTAATGGCATGACGCGCTTCCTGAACATCCCAAAACATGTCAAGCGCCATCGCCTGAACGGCAACATTGCCGATCGCACTCGCCTCGGAAGGCCCCGCCCAGACCTTTTTGGCCAATACATTCGCCGTGTACTGGCAGAGCAGCTCATTATGAATGCCTCCCCCAACCATGTGAAGCCCTTCGTACTGTTTTCCGGTCAGCCGCTCGATCCGCTCCAAGGTAAAACGGTATTTGAACGCAAGGCTTTCCAGGACACAGCGGATGATCTCTCCAGGCGTTTCCGGCACCTCCTGGTTTGTGTTCCGACAGTAGGTCTGAATCGCTTCAGGCATATTGACGGGATTGAGAAACATGCTGTCATCAGGATCGAGCACCGCTTTAAAACGAGCGGACCGTCCGGCAAGCCTGACAAGTTCTTCGTTCGTAAACATAAGCCCCCTTTTTTCCCAATCGGCTTGGCAGCGCTGAAAAAGCCATAATCCCATAATGTTTTTCAGGAAACGGAATGTCCCGCCGACACCGCCTTCATTTGTAAAGTTCCAGTCTAAAGCGTCCTTACTCATGATCGGCCTGTCGAGCTCCGTTCCGATCAGCGACCACGTCCCGCAGATCAAGTAGACGAAGTCTTTCGTTTCCGCGGGAACGCCGACAACCGCCGAAGCCGTATCGTGTTCACCGACCGCGATCACCGGCACTGCCGGAACATCCAATTCTGCGCATACAGATGATGTAAGGCGCCCTGCTTCACTTCCGGGTTTGAGGATGTCGTTTGGGAAAATCGCAGCCGGAAGACCGAGGCGGCTGATCAGTTCACGATCCCAGCCGGAGATTGTCGGATTAAACAGCTGGGTGGTTGTCGCATTGGTCCATTCGCTTTTTTTCTCGCCTGTCAAGAAGTAACGGAGCAAGTCGGGGATCATTAAAAGCGTCTCAGCGCGCTCGAGGAGTGGAGAATTCGCCCGTTTCAGCGCGTAAAGCTGAAACATCGTATTGAAGGGCAGCATCTGAATGCCCGTATGTGCAAATATCTTTTCCCTTCTTATTTTTTCAAATACTTCCTCCATCACACCCTCTGTGCGGGGATCGCGGTAATGATAAGGATTTCCCAGCAATTCTCCGTTTTGATCAAGGAGGCCGAAATCAACCGCCCAGGAATCGATCCCGATGCAGCTGATTCGGCCGCAGCCGTTTTTCGCTTTCAACACCCCTTGTTTGATTTCATGAAAGAGGCGGAGAATGTCCCAATACAGATGCTTCCCCGCTTGAACGGGCTCATTTGCGAAACGGTGAATTTCCCGCACTTTGATCAGGCTGTCGTCAACATACCCTGCAAAAGCTCTTCCGCTGCCCGCCCCGAGATCAAATGCCAAGATTGTCACCAGCTTGCACCGCCTTTGCCGCGCACGAGGATTTCTTTGGCATATCCGCTTTCCTGATAGGCTTTCAGCGGATCGGCCGGGACATTCATCTCCTCGCGTACGGCATGAAGAAGCGGCTTCACATCCAGTTCAAAAGCTTCGCGCACCGCCGCCTCACAAGCAAGGACATCGTGGTTTTCCTGCGCTTCTTTGACTTCTTCAAAATTGATGAGAAGCGCTTTTGCATAATAGGTCTGTACATTGACGACCGAGCGCAGCACAGCCGGGATTTTCGGCTCAAGATTATGGCATTGGTCAAGCATGTAGGAAATCTGTTCCGCTTTCCTCCTCACATGTGGGTCAGTATCGCGGGAGGCGTCTAAAATTTGATAAAAAATGAGAAACAATTCGTACGGATTGTGGGCGCCGACGATTAAATCGTCATCCGCATATTTGCGGCTGTTGAAATGAAAGCCGCCCAAACGCTGCTCATCGAGTAAATAGGCAACAATATGTTCAATGTTCGTTCCTTGCGGATGGTGGCCGGTATCGACGAGCACATCAGCCTTTGGACCGAGCTTTTGCGCCAGATTGAAGGCCATGCCCCAGTCCGCCAAATCGGTATGGTAAAAAGCCGGCTCAAAAAATTTATACTCAATCAGAAGCCGCATATCATCAGCAAGCGCCGCGTACACTTCCTTCAGGCATTCATACATCCAGCTTTTCCTCTTTCTCATGTCAGCCTGCCCCGGATAGTTGGTTCCGTCGGCAAGCCAGAGGCTGATTTCCTTTGAGCCGGTTTGTTTTGCGATGTCCACGCATGCAAGCAGATGGTCTGTCGCTTTCTTGCGAATCTCCGTTTTTACATTGGTAATGCTGCCGAATTTGTAGTCATCGTCTTGGAACAGGTTCGGATTGACGGCCCCGATCGCAACACCCAGATCTTCGGCGTGTGCTTTCAGCTTTGCATAATCATCGACCCTGTCCCATGGAATATGGATGGCAACGGACGGACAAACGCCAGTCAGCTTATGGACAACTGCGGCATCCTCCATTTTTTCAAAAGGATCTCTTGGCACACCTTCTTGCTGAAACACTTTAAAACGTGTGCCCGAATCTCCGTACCCCCATGAAGGCGTTTCGATTTTAAGCGCTTTCATTTTTTCGATTGCTTCCGTCAGGCTGATCCCCCTGTCTTTCTGCTGCTGTTCAAATAAAGCGTAAGATTGATCACTCATTGTACACCCATCCCCTTTATTTTATTGGTAGCGGATACGCCATTGTCGACATTAAAGCCAGTTCAGGCTGTGTTGTATCCATCCGGCTGTACTGGACGATAACGGGCAGATTGCTTTCAATCTCAATGGCATAAGGAACATTTTCGGGAATACGCGCTCCCGATGTCTCCAGCGAGCTTGTGCGGATATGTTTTGTTCTTCTGCCGCCAACCGTCTCCACCATCCCCTCAAGCGGCGGCCGATCCTCAAAATAGACTGTGATGTGAAGCTCCGCATCCTCCTCATGGCAATTCAAAACGCAAATCGATTCATGGCTGGTGAGACTCCCGGAGCTTTGAGGCGGGATAAAGCCGTCCGGTATGATCCAATGCCTTTCACCTTTCATCTCCCTTTTCCCCCTTTGTCTTCAAAAGCGGCCCTCAGGCCGCTTTTTCGATTATCTTGAAAATGCAGCCGGTACGCCTCCGTCAACCGTCAGCATACACCCAGTTGTTTTTGCCGCCTTATCCGAAGCAAAATAAGCGATCGCTTCAGCAATGTCAGCGGGATAAATATTGACGGACAGAGCCGTCCGCTTCCGGTAATGCTCCTCAAGACGGTCCGGCTCAATCCCGTAAGCGGCCGCCCTTTCTTCACGCCATTTCGAATCCCAGATCGCCGATCCTTGAAGAACGGCATCAGGAAGAACGGAGTTCACGCGGATTCCGTACGCTCCGCCTTCGGCGGCGATACACCGCGCCAGATGGACTTCCAGCGCTTTTGCGGAACTGTATGCCGAAGCGTTCCTGCCTGCATAGACGGAATTTTTGGAGCCGACGAACACCATGGTTCCACCGTTATTTTGTTTTTTCATTTGTTTAAAAGCTTCTCTGGCGACTAAGAAATATCCTGTTCCCAACACATTCATATTCAGATTCCATTCTTCAAGGCTCGTGTCATCAAGCGGGCTTGATGTGGCAAGCCCCGCATTATTGACAAGAATGTCGATTCCCCCGTACTTGAGGACGCTTGTTTTGAAAGCCTGCCGCACTTCCTCTTCTTTCGTCACGTCGAGCCGGACGGCCGCCGCCCGCTCCCCTCCGTACTGTTCATTAATCTCCGCCGCCGTTTTTTCTGCACCTTCCTGATTAATATCAGCGACGATGACGTGCGCTCCTTCAGCAGCAAGGCGGCGGCACGTCTCACTGCCGATTCCTCCAGCTCCTCCCGTCACAAAGGCCGTCTTGCGGGAAAATTCGGCTTCCGGCGGAGCAAGTGTCAGCTTATAAAGTTCAAGCGGCCAATATTCAACATTGTAGGACTCTTCTTCATGAAGAGAAACAAAGTTTCCAAGGGCTTCCGCCCCTTTCATGACGGCGATCGCCCGATGGTATAAATCCCTGGTCACCTTCGCCATCGCCAGGCTTTTTCCGGTTGTGACCATACCGAGTCCCGGGATGAGGATGACGCGCGGCGCCGGTTCAAACATGCGGTCTCCTTCCTGCTTGTTTCGCTCAAAATAGGCTTTATATTCATCTTTAAATCTGGCGATCTCTGTTTTGATCAATTCAATCAGGCGGTTTGAGTCGTTTTCAGACGGGTTCCACGGGATGTATGCCGGAACGCGCTTTGTATGAACGAGGTGATCCGGGCAGGCGGCGCCGATTTGTGAAAGCGCCGGAGCATGTTTGCTTGACACGAATTCCAGCACTTCATCCGAATCGCTCCATGTCAAGAGCAGATTTTTTTGATCACTGACAAGGCCGCGGATAACGGGCATGATGTCTGCAAAGATGCGCTTTCGTTCATCAGCCGGAAGCGCATCACACGCCTTGCCTCCGAACGGTTGAGTCTCGGCTGACCGCCGTTTAATATACGCTTCCGCTTCCCTGATCACGGCAATTGTCTGATCATAGCTTTCTTTTGCCGTTTTGCCCCATGTGACAAGACCGTGCTTTTCCATCAGCACAAGCTCCGCATTCGGGTTGTTCTTCACCCCTTGGGCGATCATTTTGGATAAAGCAAATCCAGGCCGTACATAAGGAACCCATACAAAACGGCTGCCGAAAATCTCTTCTGCATGCTGCTTCCCGTTTTCAGCGCAACAAATGCTGATGATGGCATCCGGATGTGTGTGGTCCACGTGCGGAAAGGGCAGAAAAGCATGCAAAAGCGTTTCAATCGATGGCCGCGGGTGTCTGCCGTCGATCATGCAATGGGATAGATAAGCTGTCATTTCTTCGTCAGTCATATGCTCGCGCTCGATCAGCGGCTGAATGTCGTCGAGTTTCAATCCGGTAAACTGCTCGGCTGTCATGGCCGCCAAGTCTGATCCGCTGCCCTTGACCCACATCACATCAATGTCACGGCCGCGAAAATCTTTTTCTACCGTTTTCATCGAAGTATTGCCGCCGCCCCAGTTGCAAACCGAACGGTCAGAGCCGATCAGGTTGGAGCGGTACACGAGTTCAGCAAGACCGGTGCATTCGGCAGCTTTCTCATCAGACCATAAATATTCCACCATATCAATCACTCCGTTTTCGTTTGTTTATTTTTGAATATTTTTGTTTTTAGAGTATCATATATTGATTTATTTTGTAAGCGTTTTTTTAACGCGCGATTTTGTTAAACAAGGAACAACATATCATAATTTATATTTCCGTAAGAAAATAGAATTATTTTACATGGTATATATTGTAATCTATCATTACTTATAGTAACCTTGCATAGACCACACCAAAGACGTGTGGAAAATAAGGAGGTTTTAAACATGAAAATTGCTGTCAGACTGCTCGCTTTTCTCAGCCTATTCGGTCTCGTGCTGTTCGGAAGCGTCCAACACAGCGCACAGGCTAAAGAGGGGAACAAGAAGATTTCACATTATCAAGTACTTACTCAAGATGAAGATGGCACACAGACGGCCGTTAGTTTTAACAACAAAATCGCATTTGACCAATATGTCAAACAGCATCCCGTAAAACCGAAACACAAATTTTTCCCGGCAGACCGGATTTACAGTACACTTTATGAAAACATCAACGGAGGAGGATGGTCCATTCAGGCATATGCCAATGTCATGACCAACCTTGCCGGAAACGCCAATGATGCCGTTTCATCTGTCAGAACCCATCCTCACGGCAATTACACATATGTTTACATCGATGCCAATGGCGGCGGCAATGCCCTTGCGCTCGCCAACACCGGCGGTCTGTATAATCTGCTGGGGCCGGTCGGCGACGGATCGAGAACGTGGAATGATGAAGTGTCTTCCGTCCTGGTCAGATCGAATTGATCTAAAGACGGGCATGTAAAGAAGACCAAGCAGCCAAAATAAAAAAATTGAAATTCGCGGAAAGCGCTGACATTCTTGTCAGTGCTTTTTTTGCCGCCAGCCGTTAGCTCGGCAGAAGACATTCGGCTGCATAAGGCTCTTGAAATCCTCCTTTTCATTTTTTAATATATAAATTCATGTTTTTAAAGAGGAGGGATAGCGATGAACAGAAAACACAACACACCAGTCAAACTGATCATCATGATTTTTATGATCTGCACGTTTTCCATCGGCTTTACGGAATACGTTGTGATGGGCATATTAACCTCTATTTCAAACGATCTCTCTATCCCGATTTCTTCCACCGGCCTTTTGGTCACGGCTTATGCGGGAAGCGTTTGTCTGACGGGGCCGATCGTGACGATCTTATCGGTGAAACTGCCGCGCAAACCGGTATTGCTGGGCTTGATGGGGATTTTTATAATAGCCAATACACTCAGTATATTTGCGCCAAATTTCACCGTTTTATTGATATCCAGAATTTTATCCGCATCCATCCATGGCGCATTTTTTGCGACGACAATGGTATTCGTCAGCGAAATGGTGCCGCCTGAAAAACGCGCTGCCGCCGCAGCCTCCATGAATGGCGGCTTGACCATCGCACTGATGCTGGGCGTTCCTTTCGGTTCTTTTTTGGGCGACCTTTTCAACTGGCGGGTTGTTTTTGCGATGGTCGCATGCCTCGGGTTGATCGGTTTTATCGGCATTCTTATGACCGTGCCGCACAGAAAGCCAAAAGTAGTGCCAAAACTGATCCACGAATGGGGTGTGTTTAAAAATAAACAGGTTCTCTTTTCTTTTGCCATTACGATCTTCGGCTATTCAGGCGTTTTCATCGCGTATACGTTTATCGAACCGATGCTGAGGCACTCAGCCGGCTTTGGGAGCCTTGGGATTACCGCTTCCCTTTTTGCTTATGGCTTTGGCGGTGTCGTCGGCAATTTCTATGCGGGGAAAGTTCCGTTTCATTTATTAACCCGCACGATGATCGGCGTGATGATCGCATTGATGTCGATCCTTGCCGTCTTTCCTTTTGTAACCGGACATCCGGCCGGCGCCATCATCGTTACCTTTTTATTCGGGGCAGGTGCCTTTGGAACGGTGCCGCTGTTGCAAACAAAAGTCGTGGCCGCGTCCGAATACGGAACAACGATTGCCACTTCTGTCAGCATTGCGGCTTTTAATTTGGCCAATGCGCTTGGGGCATGGATCGGCGGACTCATTCTCAATGCGTCCGGCTATTACACATACCTTGCCACAGGCGGTGCGCTGATGACCTTATGCGGCCTGATGCTGACGATGTTTGCTTATGCGTCTGAAAAAAGACAGACGAAAGCGATGTGGGAAACAGAGCGAATGTGACAAAAAAAGCTGCCAGACTCATGATCTGGCAGCTTTTTCATGCTGTTTTGTTGTGTTTGTTTGCCGCGTTTTCAGCACAGCCATCAACATCACCAGACTGACGGCCGCATATGCGATTCCGAAACAGCCAAATACAAAAACCGATGACAGCCTTTCTAAAAAAATCCCCGACAGGACAGGTCCTGCGGCCATACCCGTATATCTGATAAAATTAAACAGCCCCATCGCACTGCCTCTGCTTTCCTCAAATTCGTTCGTCATCATCGTCGAGAACAGCGGCGGGATGAGCCCCATTGTGATGCCGAAAAGGACCAGGGCGACGGACATGAAAACAAGTGAGAACGTATGCGTAAAGCCGAAAAACACGATGCCTCCGGCCGCCGTTAAATTGCCGTACAAAAACAGGCGTCCGAGCTTTACTTTCTTTTGAATCGATTTGAACAGTATGCTGCCGACAATCGTGCTGACCGCTACCGGCAAATAAAGAAGACCGACGATGTTCAGATCAAGGTGATACCTGTCCGTTAATAAAATCGGCAAATAAACGATGATGGAGAAATAAATGAAAAAAATGAAAAAGCTTAAAATGAGAATCGCGTTCCCCGTCCTGTTTTTGAATATGTCCCTGTAGTGTGACAATAGTTTGTTTACGGTCAGGTTCGTCTTCTTTCTTCCGTTCTCCCGCGGAAAGAAAAACGCGTTCGCCAAAAACAAAATGACGGACAGCACGGCCAAAAACCAAAAAATACCCGGATAGTTAAAGCGTTCGCCGATGAAGCCGCCCAGAATCGGCGCCGCTGCGGGCGCTACGGAAAGCAGCATTTGATAAGTACCCATTGCACTGCCCCGCTTCGTTCCTTCAAACAATCGGCCGATCGTCGTGGCTGCGACGAGAGGAAGCGCTGCCGTCCCGACAGCCTGAAGCACCCTGAAGATAAGAAACGAAGTAAAATCCTGAGCGGCGGCACAGCCGATCGTGGCGATGACGGTCAGGATAATGCTTGCGATCACAACAAACCTCGCACCTTTAAAATCGACAAGCGAGCCAAGAATGATCTGCATCACCGCTGTAATGAAAATAAATAGGGAAACGGACAAATTCACCATCGCAACCGAAACGTGAAACGAATCTCTAATCAAAGGAATGATAGGTGAATAAATATTTTGATTTAATGAAGCAAAAAACGCGCTCATACACACTAAATACAAGACAAAAGAAGAATTTAATTTCAAGGGTTTCATTTGAAAACCGCCTGCCTTATTTTGTTTATTCGTGAACAATATGATCTTCTTTCACAACTTTTGTTTACCAGTTAACAAAATTAATTGTAACCTCCCCAATAATAAATGTCAACGATGGGATTTTTAACAATTTTTACGTCTATTTACATACCTTTTATATTTGCGTCCTCTTCAAGCGAAGACACCTTGAATCATGAAGAATCCCGCTTTACATCTAATTACATATGCTCAGTTTCAATGAGGTATATTGCGAATATTTTCATATTTTTGCATAGAATCGTGTTGACACTTGGAAAAGTTAGGGATAAAATGACTATTGTTTACTAGTAAACCTTTATGTTTCACTTGAACAAATGTCCATACCCCCACACTTTCTTCATGATTTATGCCGAAACGAAATCAGCCTATTCCCAGCTCGATCAGCCGTATGACGATGCATCATTGATTTTAAAATCTTATATCCGCTAAGGAGGAAATCAATGACAGAGCTTATGATTGAGAGCAAGCACAGCTTATTCAAAACAGAGACGCTGTCTCAAAACTGCCATGAAATATTGACGCGCCGCCGCCATGTTTTAATTGGGATCAGCCCTTTTAACAGCCGATTCTCTGACGACTATATATACCGTCTCATCGGCTGGGCGCTCGATGAATTTCAAGATGTTTCCGTCCTTCTGGCGGGTAAGGAAGCCGCCAACCTCCTTGAAGCGCTCGGCACTCCAAAAGGAAAAGCCGAACGAAAGGTGAGAAAAGAGGTCTCCCGAAACAGAAGATTTGCTGAAAGAGCGCTCGTGGCGCACGGCGGAAACCCGGAAGCGATCCATACATTCTCGGATTTTGCAGAACAGACCGCATACATTAGCCTGCGTCAGGAAGTTGAGCACGCCTTTAGCGAGCAGCCGCATTTCCGCCAGGCATGCTTGGACATGTCCCATGCGGCGATCCTTGGACGAGCCCGCGGGACTCAGCTTGCCATTGGAGATGTGAATGACGCCATGCTGAATCTTGCAGTTGAATACGTCATTGCCGAGCTTCCGTTTTTCATCGGCGCTCCGGATATTTTAGGCGTGGAAGAAACACTTCTTGCTTACCACCGGCCCTGGAAGCTGGGTGAACGGATTTCAAGAAATGAATTTGCCGTCAGAATGCGCCCGAATCAAGGGTATCTGATGGTTTCCGAACCGGACGGCAGCATGGAATCTAAAAACATGCAGGAGGAACGAGTATGAATCAATCGCTTAAAACATTCAGCGTGTTGTCTGAACAATACCATGAGGATCCGTACAAATATTTCTCATACCTTCGCGAATCAGATCCCGTGCATTATGAAGAATCGCTTGACAGCTATTTCATCAGCCGATATCAGGATGTCCGCCACGTGCTTCAGAATCAGGACGTCTTTACGACGAAATCGCTCGCCAAACGGGCGGAGCCTGTGATGCGCGGACCTGTACTGGCGCAGATGAAAGGCAAAGAACATGCGGCGAAACGCAGAATTGTGCTGCGCCGTTTTATGGGCAAATCCCTTGATCACCTTACTCCGCTCATCAAAGAGAACGCCGAAAGGCTTTTGGCGCCGCATTTGGACAAAGGGCGGATCGACCTTGTCAACGATTTTGGCAAAACCTTCGCTGTTTGCGTCACAATGGACATTTTAGGTTTGGACAAGACTGATCATAAAACGGTCAGACATTGGCACAGCGGGGTCGCCGATTTCATCACCAGTTTGAATCAGTCGCCGGAAGACCGCAAGCATTCCCTGACTTGCAGCGAACAGCTTGCTGAATATTTGAATCCAATCATCGCGGAAAGGCGCGAAAATCCCGGACAAGATTTAATATCCATTCTCTGTACTTCAGATTACGAAGGTGTGGCCATGTCGGACAGGGATATCCGCGCGCTGATCCTCAACATCCTGCTTGCCGCTACAGAACCGGCTGACAAGACGCTCGCGCTGATGATCTACCATTTGCTGCACCATCCCGAGCAAATGGACGCTGTCCTTTTAGACCGTACACTTTTGCCGAAAGCGATTGCCGAGACATTGCGCTATAAGCCGCCGGTTCAGCTGATACCGCGGCAGTTGTCTCAAGACGCGGAAATCGGCGGTGTCAAACTGAAGGAAGGAACGACTGTATTCTGTATGATCGGCGCCGCCAACCGCGATCCTGAGGCATTTGAACGGCCGGATGAATTCAACATCCACCGCGGCGATCTTGATATCAAAAGCGCATTCAGCGGCGCGGCCCGGCATCTCGCATTTGGTTCAGGCGTCCACAATTGTGTAGGAGCCGGTTTTGCCAAGACGGAAATCGAGATTGTCGCAAACATCGTCCTGGACCATATGCGGAACATTAAGCTGGAGAAAGACTTCGTTTACCGCGAGACAGGTCTGTATACGCGCGGCCCCGTCTCACTTCGAATATTGTTTGATCAAAAACGTTAGCTTATGACAAGGCCTCCCCCTCCCACGGGGAGGCTTTCCCTTCATTTATACTGGCCATCCCGGCAAAACCGCCTCCTCCTTCCATTACCTTTGAGAGTTCATGGCAGGAAATGATTTGATGATTGTCCAGCTTGAAAATGGCGATTAATTCGATCTTCCCGCTGCTTCCATCCTTTTTGGCGACCTCGACCATATATCTCAATGTTGCACTTTGTAGATCCTCATCAAATAAAAATAGCTGAAAAGGTGAAACCGATATCGAACGGGTCACTTCCTTTAATGTCAGCATGTGCTCTGTCAATTCGCCAAGATCCATTTTTTTGCCGTCTGTCACTTGAACATAGCCGCTGCTGAAGTACGCAGGAATCTTTTCAATATTCATTTCTGAAACGATATCTTGATACATTCGGCTTAAAAATTGTTTTGCTTCTTCTCTATTCATCAGAATACCTCTCTCGCTGTCAGATGTGTTTTGCCCATTCATATAAAAAGCGGATGACCGTTTGCAGCTCAGATTCTGAGAACTGCGCAAACAGACTGCTGTAGCGCTGTTTGGCGATTTCATGCATGCGGTCATGGACACGAGCCAGCTTTTTTCCTTCCTCTGTTAATGTGTAATATAATTCTTTGTTGTTGTTTGGTTTTTTGTGCGACTCGATCATGTTGTGCTTCATCAGAACATTGACGGCTTTTGTAATGGCCGCCTTTGACACATGCAATTGTGCGGCAAGTAAAGCATTGTTGACCTGGGTTTCGCTCTCATTGATGATCGAGACGATGTGAAGCTGTGTCAGCGTCCAATTCTTGTGCATCACTTCATCATTTTGAAAAGCTTCCTTCGCAAGCGTCTGCTGTTCGTGCTGAGCCCGCTTTTCCCTTTTCAGGATAAATTCCTGTACGGCTTGAAATGCCTGTTCATATGTGCTGTTTTCCACTCTTTTCATTTCCTTTCTCTTTATCGTTAACCGGTTAACTATTTTATAGTTTACCAGTTAACAATGTTTTCCGCAAGCATCTTGACAAAAAAAGCATATGATGCGGAGGCATCATATGCTTTCAATTCACGGTTGAAGCGACAACACGAGCCTTTCCGCCCACGACAGAAGCTTTAAGTCTTGTCTCCAACCGGCAATCAATGATAATCCGAGCGGCTCTCCATTTTTGGCGGACAAAGGGATCGTAATCTGCGGCAGCCCGGCCAGTCCGGCTATACATGTCAGCTGAATGGTGCGGGCCCTTCTTTCCTCTAATTCTGATTCCTGCAATCCCCGGAGCGGCGGAGTGCCGGGTGCCGTCGGAATGACAAGCAGGCCGGTGTCTCCGAGCAAATCAGAAAGCCTTCTTTTGATCGCTTCTCTTTTTGTCAACGCGTGTTCATGATCGCTTTTTTTTAGCGTTGCGGCCCATTGAAACCGCTCTGCTATTCCCGGGCCGAACACCGGCTTTTCACGTGTGATCCACTCTCCGTGTTCTTCCCAAATTTCCAAGCCTTGCAACACCCTGAACATCTCTTGCCACTCAGGCAGCCCATGGTCCGCCGCATTGATCCAAGCCATTTCGCCGCCGATCAAATCCTTGGCGTACGCATAGACTTGCGCCAAATCTTGATCTTCAAGCATCCCCCATGCCTCTTTTTCAAAATAAAGTCTGTCAAACCCCTTCCGGACGCTGTTTCCTCCGCCCAGCAGGACGCGGCCTACAGTATGCAAGACGCCGATATCCTTCGCCATCCAGCCAACTGTATCAAAGCTTTTGGCAAGCGGGATCACACCCTCTGTCGATACCGCTCCGTGAGTCGGTCGAAATCCGAAGATGCCGCAGTATGACGCAGGAATCCTGACAGAGCCGCCCGTATCCGTACCGAGGGCAAAATCGGCCAAACCGCTAGCGGCCGCTACGGCAGAACCGCTTGATGAGCCTCCGGGAATCTTCTGTTCGGCTGCTGGATTCACCGGTGTTCCATAGTGGGCATTTTCCCCGTTCAGGCTGTACATCAGTTCATCTGTATGTGTCGCCCCTTTCAGCCTCGCCCCTTCCATAAGCAGAAGGTCAATCACTGCGGCATTTTTTTCAGAAGGACCGTGCGTCCTCAGCCAATCCGAATTTCCCGCGGCATTCGCATGACCTTTTACGGCAAAAACGTCCTTAACCGCAAAAATCGTATTCTTTAAGCTTCCAGCGCTGTTCTCTGGTGCCATTTCAAGCTTCTCATCTATAAATGCATCCCAATGCTTCTCCATCTGACATCCCCCTTCAGCAAGCCTGCTTCAACGATAACCTGCGGCAGACAGTTGAGGAAACAAAATGGTGATAAAATCTTCCATTTTAGATTTTCAGGAAGAAATATTCCATGGCTTTTAAGAGATGCTAGAATGGTCAGCCGATCGTCCGAGCTTCTTTTCTTCTACAAACCGGTCAATAGCCTCCAGCGCCCGCTCGACTCCGCCTGCGTTTTGAAAGCTGTCCTTGATCTTTCGAATGCCCTGTAAATAGGCTTCATTCGCCAATGCTTCATGTACAGCCTTCTTTAAGGTTTCAGCGTTCACTTCATCCTCGCTCAGTGCACAGCCGGCGCCAAGCTCGGTTACACGGCCGGCGACGATGGGCTGGTCTTTGTCGTGCGGAATGACGACGAGCGGCACTTCGAAATGAATCCCTTCATTCACGCTGTTCATTCCACCGTGTGTGATGAAGACGTCGGCAGCTTTCAGCACCTCTAATTGAGGCACATAAGCGGAAATCATAAAATGGTCAGGCGCTTCTTTCAGCTTGCTTTGATCGGTCCTTTCCCCGGCGGCGATGACCACCTTCCCTTGAAAGTCCGAAAATGCATCAATGCACATATTGAAAAAGTCTTCTTTATTGTCCAGAACGGTCCCCATTGAGATATAAAGGACCCGCTCTCCGCGGAGCTCCTCCAACGGGAAGCCGCGGCGTGAACCTTTTCGCTCGGGAAAGCTCGGGCCGACAAAGACGTATTGGCCGCCGTAACGGCTGCTGTCCGGCTGAAAATAGCGGCTTGTATAGACGATGTTTAGCTCGCCGTCATTTCTCATGAATTGTGCCGGACTTTCCGGTTCTACACCGTACTCGTCTTTGATCTCCCTGATGAGAGCTTCAACTTCCGTGTTTCCCTGGGCGGCTTTGATCGGACCGTGGGATTTCATAAATTCTTCGCTGAATAAAAATGAGGCTGACGAAGAAACACCCGGAATCCCCAGGTAGTCGCGCACCAGCTTGCCCGCGCCGAATGTATCATAATAAACAAAATCAAAATCGATCTCTCCCGCCAATTCCTTAGCGGCACGCAAAGTATCCTGCGCGATCCGAATAAAAAGCTTCAGCACTGATTCTTCGCCTTCCAGCATCCCCATCAAATCAGGCTGAAGGTGAACGTTGACACCGAGGGCTTCAAGCCTTTCTTTAAATTTCTCTGTTGTAATATAGTGAACATTGTCACCTCTTTCTGCAAAAGCCTTGGCGATGCCGAGAGTCGGATTCACATGCCCCTCTGCCGGAACATTGATCATTAAAATGTTTGCCATGCTCTCTCACTCCTTTCACTATGTAAAATTTTACAGATTAAAACCAGCTGCTGTCCACCAACTAAAGTCTGAAAGTTGAAGGGCATTTAGAAGGAATGCGGAACGGTTTGTTCATCCGCGGAAACAGGGTAAAATAAATATGAGAGACACAGTTGATTACATATCACACAAACATAAAGGGAGGAGAATGAAAGTGGACAAAATTCGCACAGGCTTGTTGGGATACGGGTTGTCAGGCTCTGTTTTTCACGCGCCTTTACTTTCGGTATTAGAGGAATTTGCGATCAAAAAAGTGATGACATCAAGAAGAGAACAAGTCGAGCAGGACATTCCGGAGGCGGAAACCGTCCGTTCAATCGAAGAGATCGCCGGTGATCCCGACATTGACCTCGCCATCGTGACAACGCCGAGCGGACTCCATTATGAAATGGCAAAGGAATGCCTTCTCGCCGGCAAGCATGTCGTCCTGGAAAAGCCGATGACGGCCTCGCCTCAGGAAGCGGAAGAACTGATTGCAATAGCTGAAGAAAAAGGCGTCGTCCTCAGCGTATACCACAACAGACGATGGGACAATGACTTTTTGACGATCAAGCAGCTGATCAAGGACGACCGTCTCGGAGAAGTCAACACCTTCCATGCTTATTGGGACCGCTTCCGGCCAAATGTCAGACAGCGCTGGAGAGAGCAGAAAGGACCGGGTTCCGGTGCGCTTTATGATTTGGGCTCGCACCTGATCGATCAGGCTCTGCATTTATTCGGTATGCCGGCCAGCATCACCGCTCAAGTGACAGCTCAACGGGACCATGCGGAAACAGACGACTATTTTCATGTCGTCCTGCATTACGGCAAGCTTCAGGCGGTTTTGCACTCCGGCTCAATCGTTGCGGCAAACGGCCCCCGCTACTTAGTGCACGGGTCAAAAGGCAGCTTTATCAAATACGGAATTGACGGCCAGGAAGATGCGCTGAGAGCAGGAAAACAACCGGCCGGCGATGATTGGGGAAAAGATGCCGCCGAGAATTTCGGAGAGCTGACGGTGATCGACGGGGATGAAGTCAAACAAGAAACCGTTGAGACGCTGAAAGGCTCTTATGTTACCTTTTACAAACAGCTTGCTTCAAGCATCCTTGAAGGCAGCAAACCGCCGGTCTCTGCCGAGGATGGCCTCGCCGTCATCCGGATCATCGAAGCCGCGCAAAAAAGCAGCAACTTGAACAAAACCATTTTCTTCAACGAATAAAGAAAACCGCGGAAATATCTCCGCGGTTTTTTTAAAATCTCCGTCCCAATTCCTTCGCCCGGGCGATCGCATTTTGTTTGATCTCTTCGGCTTTATCCGGCTCTGCATTATGGCCTTCTATAAACAAGCCTTCAAATGACGGCACGCCGAAAAACTGCATCATGACGCTGATATAACGGTGTCCCATTTCCAGTTCTGCCGCAGGTCCTTCTGAATAATAACCGCCTCTCGCTTGAATGTGGAGCGCTTTTTTATCTGTTAACAGTCCGATCGGACCTTCTTCTGTATACTTAAATGTTTTCCCTGCCACAGCGACCGCGTCAAAGTAAGCTTTCATCACCGGCGGAAAAGAGAAATTCCACAGCGGTGTGACGAAGACATATTGATCTTGTGCGATAAATTGTTCGCTCAGCTCGTTCAGACGGCCGACCTTGGCCTTTTCGTCATCGGAAAGCTGATCAAAACCCGAACCTGACTGAAGCTTTCCCCATCCGCTGAAAACATCCGCGTCAATTTGCGGAATGTTTTCCCGATAGAGATCAAGGTGAGTCACTTCATCATCCGGGTGCGCTTCTTTGTAGGAATCAATAAATGCTTTTCCAGCGGCCATGCTGTACGATGCTCTCTCATCATGAGGATGTGCTGTGATATAAAGAGTCTTTGCCATTTTTGCTACCTGCCTTTCGTTTGTTGTTTGTTAGTATGGAAAACAGCAGGACAAATATTCGGGTAGCCGAAAAAAAAGGCATTCCTTTGATAGAATTTGTCCATTGCATCACCGATTTTATTTTATATAATATAACGTTCCAATATTTTACACAAAAAGGAAGTTTTGCGATGCTAAAATGCAAAAATGAGTGCAAAAACCTGCCGCGTCTATGGTCTGAATTAGCCTATGCAGGAGAAAAGCGTGTTCCTCAGCCGGTCGATTCGACCGCAGGCTCCTGGCCGACCTTTTTCTTAAAACGGAGTCCATCCGGCGATTTTCTCGATCCGGGCGGATGTCCGATCGCTTTTGACATCCGTCACCCCGATACGATCGATTTTGAAGGTGAAGAGCTTGACAATGTGAGGCAAATCTTGCGAAACCTCACCCCTGAACAGATCACGATCGCCGAGTATTGGGGATCAGGTCCGGCCACAAAGCAATGGACGCCGATCATCGACCGTCTCATTGATACGTACGGCTTAACGCCGGCGAGAGCGGCCAGGTTGCTCGCGAATGTCCATGCGGCCATCAATGATACATTTGTTGTCGTCTGGTACTTCAAATATCTTTGGGAGATTCCGCGGCCGAATCAGTTTGATCAAAGCTTACGGACCATCATTTGCACACCGAAGTTTCCTTCATACCCTTCAGGCCATGCCGGTATTTCCGGATGTGCGGAAGTCGTCTTAAGCTATTACTTCCCGACGGAAGCGGAAAGATTGCGAGAGCTCGCCGAGGAAAACGCGATGTCAAGGGTATACGGCGGGGTACATTACAATGTAAACGGTGAAGGCGGCCTCAGACTTGGAAGGCAAATTGGCCGGATCATCGTCAATGAACTGAAAAGTCAGCGCGATTCGGACATGGTCAGAATCGATATACCGGAATTGGAAGACCGCGACGCTGATCTCCCTCCGCCGCCTTACAGACAGGTGATTCCTTTTCCAAGAGGCCGGGAATGCAGTTCACTGCTTGATCCAAGAGAGGATCCGTCCGCAAGGTAAAAAAGAAGGGATAAAAGATCTGCTCTTTTATCCCTTTGCTGTATGTTCTTCCTCTTTTAACTTTTCAAGTCTCATCCGGACGTCTTCATCAGACAGCCCATGTTCTTTTACATACAGATTTCGCGGATGGACCCGGCATTCATGTGTGCAGCCGCGCAAATAGCGGTGCTCATTTTCTTCTGAGCAGATAATCTGCTTGTTGCATTCCGGATTGGCACAGTTGACATAGCGCTCGCAAGGTTCTCCGGTAAAGTAGTCCCGTCCGACCACGACGTGTTCCTTTTGATTGACCGGAACGCTGATCCTTTCATCGAAGACATAGCATTTGCCGTCCCACAGCTCTCCTTGAACCTCGGGATCTTTGCCATAAGTTACGATCCCCCCGTGCAATTGGGAAACATCTTCAAAGCCTTCTTTTTTCAGCCAGCCGGAAAATTTCTCACAGCGGACTCCGCCCGTGCAGTAGGTCAAAATTTTCTTGCCTTCGAGCTTTTCTTTGTTATCACGGATCCATTCAGGCAAATCGCGGAATGCTTTAATGTCGGGTCTGATCGCCCCGCGAAAATGGCCTAAGTCATATTCATAGTCATTTCGGGCGTCGACGACGACCGTGTCTTCATTCTGCATCGCTTCATAAAATTCCTTTGGCTCGAGGTATTTCCCCGTTAATTCATTCGGGTCAATATCATCTTCAAGGCGCAGTGTCACAAGCTCATCGCGATGGCGGACATGCATTTTTTTGAAAGCGTGCTGATCGGCTTCATCCACTTTAAAGACCATATCTGCAAAGCGCGGATCGTTGTTCATGGCATTCATATATTCCTCTGTCTGCTCAACCGTTCCCGATACGGTGCCATTTATTCCTTCTTCTGCGACAAGGATGCGACCTTTTAATCCCAGGCTTTTGCAGAACTCAAGGTGTTCTTGTGCAAACCGTTCGGGATCTTCGATATGAACATATTTATAGTACAACAATACTCGGTATTGATTTTTCATGATATCTTACCACCTATCTGATCCATGTTTTTATAAGATAAAAAATGGAACCCTCATCCATTTACATTGTTAAACCTTCAGTCATATGAAAACAAATCATCACCATGATTTCAATGAAAGCAGCTTGGACATTCCATTAATCAAATGTTAAAAATTTTATCACTTCCGACCGCTTAACGCAAGCAAAACAGCTCAGATTAAAGGACTTTCAGCAATTCCGCGATAAACTCCCAAAAACCAGGCACCTCTTGACCTAAAAGCATCTCCGCTTTTTCGCAAATCTTCATCTTCAGCTCCTGCTCAAGATCTTCCCTCTCTTGATAGGATGTGTTGTTTAACTTGCTTTTGATCATCGGTGTGAAGTTTTCCAGCAATTTTTCAATATCTTTTTCATCGTGCAGACTCACTGTTATCATTCCCCTCTGCCTTAGAATTCAGCAGCATTCTTATTTTTTCGATCGCCCTCTTATGAATTCTCGAAATATTTTGCCTCGATTCTCCCAAGGAGTCAGCAATTTCCTGCATGGATTTCCCGTGAAGATAAACTTGCGCCAGCACTTGTTTCTGCTTGTCCGTCAATTGTAAAAACGCCTCGTAAAGCAACCGGTCCTGCAGATGCTCGCTTAAATCCTCTTCGTGTTCCAAAACGTCATCTAACAGGTCCCCGTGGGGCGGCTCAGGCAAGGTTGGACTGTCGTCGATCATCAGCGGAAAGCGTTCTCGGTTTTTCCGGACTCTTTTATCAAAGTCAACGGAGAAAATCCGGATCATCGAGTTGATGTATTTGATCATGCGGATGTTTTTGTAAAACCGTTTAAATTCACGATCGAGACATTCTGCCTCTTTTGAATCCGGATGGTCCAATACGTGGTTGAAAAGCCGTTCATACCGGGGGTTGCTCAAAAAATGCTTCACAAGCGGATGCCTTGTGATCTCCTTGATTTTCGAACGCAGTAACGTTTGATCAATCATAAAAACCGCCTCCTATTTATTTAGATGAAAGAAATGAAAAAAAAGTAAACTCATCTCCTCTATTAACATGCAAACATAAGTTCCCATCTAGAGAAAATAGTTCTTTGCTTACATTTTTTAAACTTTCGTCACTTCATAAGATAGGAGGTGGTATATATGGACAGCACATTCATTGAGGAAGCAGCGAAGCAAATCGGCAATGTCGGCTTTCCCGCTGTATTGGCAATTTACCTGCTCACGCGTTTTGAAAAGAAGATCGATGAACTGATCGAATTGATCAAAGAAAAAAATGACACCGAGGATTGACATCGGCCTCACTTTTTTCACTTAACATGACAGAAGGGGAAAACGAAAGGCCTTTCAGCTCTCCTTTACATTTTAGAAAGAGGGGATATCACATGGAAAAAAACAAACAAATTCCGCAGCCGATCAGAGGAGAAGAAGGAGCGGAAACGAAAATTCCGCACAACGTTGAGCGCGACCGGCAAAATCCGGACATGCTCGTGCCGCCTGAAACCGACCACGGAACAGTACCAAACATGAAATTTTCATTTTCCGATGTCCATAACCGTCTCGAAAAGGGCGGATACGCACGGGAAGTCACCGTCCGCGAGCTGCCGATCTCCGATAATATCGCGTCTGTCAACATGAGGCTGAAACCGGGTGCCATCAGAGAACTGCACTGGCATAAGGAAGCCGAATGGGCTTATGTAATTTATGGATCAGCAAGAATTACAGCTGTCGACCAGGACGGCAGAAACTTTATTGATGATGTGAAGGCGGGCGATTTATGGTATTTTCCGTCCGGGATTCCGCATTCGCTTCAAGGCCTTGAAGACGGCTGTGAATTCCTGCTCGTCTTCGATGACGGCTCCTTCTCTGAAAACAGCACCTTCCAGGTGACAGATTGGCTCGCCCATACACCAGATGATGTCATTGCCGCAAACTTCGGCATCTCTAAAGACGTCGTCGCATCACTTCCGCCTGAGGAAAAATATATTTTCCAAAAAGCGGTTCCGGGCTCGCTTGAGAAAGACAAGGTTGAAAGCCCGAACGGAACGGTTCCGGAATCTTTCAGCTACAAATTGCTTGAACAGGAACCGATCGTCTCAAGCGGCGGCAAAGTACGGATTGCCGATTCCACCAATTTTAAAGCGTCGAAAACGATCGCCTCGGCGTTGGTGGAAGTCGAACCCGGAGGCGTCCGGGAGCTGCACTGGCATCCGAATACAGACGAGTGGCAGTACTATATTTCCGGCAAAGCGAAAATGACGGTTTTCGCGGCTGACGGACATGCCAGAACATTTAATTATCAGGCCGGTGATGTCGGCTATGTGCCGTTTGCGATGGGGCACTATATCCAAAATACAGGAGACGAACCGCTTCGCTTCCTGGAAATCTTTAAAGACGACCATTATGCTGACATTTCTTTAAACCAGTGGCTTGCCCTCGTACCAGAAGAGCTTGTCCGCCAGCATCTTGACGTTGGCAGCGAGTTTACAAAAATGCTCTCTAAAGAAAAGCATCCGGTCGTGAAATTTGCTAAGAAATAACCAGCCAGGCTTGCAGGAGACATATCCTGCAAGCCTACGGCTGTGTGTACATATCGTAAAGGAGCTGTGTCATGAAACATTTCGTTATTTGCTGCTTATCGGTTATATTCGTTTATTTCGCCCACTTTCTCGGGATCTCGATTCTGTTTCATCTGTCGGGCGCATTTTACCAAACGGTCGGGTCCCTGCTAATGTTTACCCTTTTTTATATCGTGCTGACCTTCGTCATGGAACCGGCCGAAAAGCTGCTCATCCAGAGCATTCAATTATTGCGCTTCAATCGAAGGATCACGTTTTTTGCCGCCGAAATGATCACAATCGGCTGTTTATGGGCCGCCATTTATACAGCGGACGAATTGCTGGACGACGTTCTGCTGACGACTTCGGCGGAAATCATGATTGCCGTTTCCTTTTTTACAATCGATAAAATCCTTTATCCGCGGCAGAGGTCCGGTTCGCTCTCATATTGACGATCCATTCTAAACCGCATGATAAAGTTTTCTTCATCGCAGGAATCAATATTCTGACAAACTTTATCATTTGCATGAATGTTATAAACTGAATATACAGTGATGAAAAGGAGGTTTTCGTTGATGGAAACAATTCGTTTCAGACAGGACATGTCGATGAAAGAAATCGGCGAACAAGTGCAAAGCTATGTGGATGCCCATTGGAAACAAACGCTTGAAGATCATCGGGACGAATTCTTAAAAGCGTTTCCCGAATTGGAGGATGCGACTTACGGACTTTACTTGGATAAACTGCTTCCGCCTGTATTTGCAAGTCTCGAACAGTCCGGCTTTACAATGATTCAAACCGCGAAAAAAGGCGATTTTTTCATTGGGAAAGGACTGAATTTCAGACAATCCATGGAAAAATGGGGAGCTGAAAACTGCCGCTCCAGAGTGTTTTGGACGGTCATCGGTGATCAGCAACAACATCCGGTCGGCACGCTGCTGTTTGATTTCTATCACTCCCATGCCGGATTTGATGTACCTCTCGCCCCGAAGATTGACACATTAGAAGAAACGGCCAGAGAACCGATTGTCGCAGCCATCAAACAGATCAAACAGACCTAATGTCCAAAATGAAAAAATATGTTATATTGAGGAAAATGGAGCATATTTTCAGGAGGGGAAAGGTTTGAGAATCATTTTATCAATATTTGCCGCCGTGTTTGCGGGTCAAGTAATACTCGCAATCTTAAACAAAGAATGGCTTGCTTCTGTTTTCTTCCTCAAATTCCTTTTGTCGTTCGCTGCTGTATGTGCTTTGGTTTTCATTTTTAGAAAGCTCGTCAAATATAAGCTGTAGCCGCCGGGTCATCCGGCGTTTTTTTGTGTACAAAAATATCACTGCAACCAAAAGAATGGGAAATCCGTTATATATAAGACAAAATAATCAATTTAAGGAGAAGCATAATGAGAATATTGGAAATATTATTAACTCTCTCCGCTTTTCTGCTGTTCTTTCAGCAAAAGATGCCGAAAAAATGGGCGTTTCCACTCGCCGTGGCCAGCATCGGTCTCTTAGCCGGACAGCTCGTTTTCGAAGGCTATAGATGGCAAATGGTGTTTGTTTATTTGATTGCCCTTTTCCTCTCGCTCACTGTGTTTTTTGGTAAAAAGCTGCGCATGAGCATGTGGAAGCCGTTAAGATACGGTTTGTCTTTTCTCATGTTCGCCCTGCTGCTCCTCTCTGTCTTTCTGGCTGTTTATCTCCCTGTGTTTCACCTGCCGAAGCCTGACGGCGCATATGCGGTTGGGACGAAAACATTTCATTTGGTCGATCAGAACAGAGATGAAGTGCTGACGAAAGATCCCGATGACAAAAGAGAGCTGATGATTCAGGTCTGGTATCCGGCACAACAGCAGAATGGCGAAAAGCTACAGCCCCTCTTCCCTGAAGATCGTTTTTTCGATCAGTATATCGGAAATTTCGCTGAGCAATTACACGTGCCTGCATTTGCTTTGGACTATTGGCGCTACATTCGAACCAACTCATATGATAATGCTGAAATCTCCTCATCGGAAAATCGTTATCCGGTTGTCGTGATCAGCCACGGATTCGGAACAAGCCGGCTGCTGCACGCTTCACAAGCCGAGAATCTGGCCAGCCACGGATTTATCGCAGTCGCGATTGATCATACATACAGCACGATGGCGACCGCTTTTCCCGACGGACGGGTCACAGGCTTAACAACGGAACAATACATGAACGGTGTTTCCGAGAACAGCGCAAAGCTCGGAAACATTTGGACGCAGGACGCCGAATTTGTCATCGATCAGTTAAAGAACTTGAACGGCAGAAGCTTCAAAGGAAAAATCGATCTCGACAACATCGGCATGATGGGACATTCATTTGGCGGAGCCACCGCTTTTAACACCGCTTATTCGAATCAAAACATTAAAGCCGGAATCAATATGGACGGGTCGCTTTACAATATAGGCGATAAACAAGCCGTTTCAAAACCGTTTTTGTTTATGGAATCAAGCAGTTTTATCACGATAAGGAACAAGGCTCTGAGCGGCAATATATCCGAGGAAGAAATCAAAAATTCGGGGTTAACGAAAGAAGCGTTTCACAACATGATTGAGGAAAGAAAAAAGGAATACAGCATCATCGACAACGCATCAATGGTATATATAAAAGGAACGGAGCATTACAATTTCACCGACTTTCAGCTATTTTCAAAGGTTTTGAAATGGATCGGCATGACGGGAGAAATCGATGGCGGACGAGGCGCAGACATCGTCAATCAGTATGTTTTGGATTTTTTTAATAAGCATTTAAAAGGAGTCGGCGGGGATTTGCTCAAGAAGCCGAATCCGTCATATCCGGAGGTGAAGTTTCCGAAAAAATAAACCTAAATTTACGGGATAGGCGCCGCCAGTGAAAGCGGCACCTTCTCTCATTAACATCAATGCCCTGATTGCCTGCTCCTATCTTCAACGCAATGGCTGCATCAGATTCAGTCGTATAACCAGAACCTGTTTAGCCCGAATAACAGGTTTCGGCTCCGCTTCATACGTAGTGTCGTGAAAGTTAGCGGAGGTCAGCTACAAATGTTGTCACGCTTTGAGCTGGAAGATGAGCCCAAAAATGATTGCCTGTTACATTGAGATTCGTTCCAGGCTGAAGATTGGTGCTGCTGCTCGTTATCCATCTGGAAACCTGTGAAACAGCGCCATTCTGCAGAACAAAGTTTTGATTGACCCCTGAGTTGTTTTTGTTAATGGCAACAATAACGACTTTGTTGTTACCTTTATAGGCAGATACGTAAACGTTTGTATCAGGGTTCTTCGTTGCATCAACCCTTACATAGCCGGGGCGAACAAATTTTGAGAAATGAGCCATATTGTAACCGCGTTTGCTGATCGTGCCGTCCTCTTTCATAGGACCGTATGATCTGCGGATGTACCACCAAACATAGGCTTGAAAATCCCCCTCTACCATCGCATTGTGAATATGGTAGGAGACATCCAATGCCTCTGGCCAGCGATCCGCAGAGTTGTTGTCACTGTTCGGATAGTATACTTCCGTCATCCAAAGATCTTTTCCCGCGCCTTTTTGTTTGAACAGAGGATAAGCGAAATTGCTAAGCTGTGTACCATAAAGATGTGCGCCAAGAATATCCATATTGGCAAGCGCCTGCGGATCGTTCAAAATCGGGTCCGACATATTTTTCAAGTATTGAAATGACTCAGGCGCGATGACACGGGTATTAATCGAGCCGGCATTTTCTCTCATAAAGCGGAGCATTTCTTGCGGCGTCCACCACGTCCAATCATGTGCGTAATCGGGCTCGTTTTGTACGGAAATCGCATACAGATTCACACCATGATTCTTCATATAGGTAACGAAATCGTTAAGATGCTGCGCGTATGCGGCATACTTATCGTATCTCAGCCGTTTAGCGGATGTGTCACCATTACGATTGAAGGTCTCAACCATATCGCTTGGAGGATTCCAGGGGGAAGCAAAAACGATTGCTCCATGTTGAATCGCACTCTTTGCCGTCTCCACTTCTCTGTGCCAATTATTTCTGTTTTCATCCACATGAATTCTTAAGATTGAAAATCCTAACTGATTCCCTCCATTACCAAAAGCGGTTTCTCTTTGAGCTGCTGTCAGATCCCCAATCCAAGCCGGGTGGTTCATTCCTCCAAAACCGCGAATCACTTGTTTTTCTGCTGATAAATTAACTTTCGCGTCACTGGCTGCTAAAACTTCAGCAGCGGCCGGCCCGGTTAACATGAGCGACAGCATCGTTACATATGCCAACAATACACAAATACATTTTTTCACACGCTTTCATCCTCTCATAAACAACATATTCTCCATAAAACGATGTCTTTTGAAACTTCGTTTTCGGTTGCGGTATATGACTCTTTCACTGCAGCCGAAAGTTTTTCTCACCTCTGAAACCGCCTTTTTGCCGGCACCGGTGCTAATTTTGTGTAAACTGCCAGTAATCAAAATTAAACAAGTTGCCTGAACTGTTTCCGGTAAATACAAAGTAGACGTTGTGAACACCGGTCGCGCCGCTTACAGCAGTTTCGACTTCTCTCCAGGTTTGCGTTCCTCCTGTTGAAGGTACATTCAGCGTTCCCACAAGCTTTCCGGTCACACTGTCAAGACGCACTTCAATTTCCCCGCCTACAGCGGATGCCACATTTGCTTTAAACGTCCTGGCTCCGCGCGCGCCGAAGTCGGCATTTCCTACAGCGATCCAGTCTCCGTTATGAATGCTTGTGATGTTTTGATTATTTACCGGCCCACCAGATGCTGAAGATTTCTCTGCCAAAATGCGTCCATTCCAGGCAAACGTTTCAGCTTCTATCCGGTTATATGGATTCAGATTGGCAAGCTGTCCTACACCTTTATAATTTGCTGCAACCTCTTGAATGGACCCATCCAGATTATGCACCAGCTTATTAATATGGGGAGAACGGTATCCTTTGCCGGCTCCGAACAAAGCGAAACTGACAGTTTGAGCATGGTACACCACATACCACTCATTTTTAAAATTGAAAACTGCATGATGGTTGTTACCCCCGGCTCCAAAGTATGCACCCGGATTTTTCAGAAAATGCCCTTGATACGTAAAAGGACCCATTGGGCTTGAGCTGGTCATGTAACCGATTTCACCCGGAAGTATATCGGCCGGGTGCGCACCGCTGAAATTGATGCAATAGGAATAGTAATATTTCCCGTTATACTTATGCATTCCCGAGTCTTCAAACATGAAAGGCGCATCAATCACAGACGCGCTTCCAACAACGCTGGTCATATCGGCCCCCAATTTGATGACTCGTGCTGTTTTAGGATTTGCCCATTGATCCTGTGTTGGATTTGAACCGCCAGGGATGCCTCCGCCGGCATACAGATAACCTTGGCTATCGTCATCTACGAACACTGCCGGATCAAAAAGCCAAACAACGCCGTTCATTCCTGGTGTACTCGTTGTAACCAACGCTTTTCCGATCGGATCTGTCCACGGCCCGGTCGGGCTGTCTGCGGTGAGAACCCCGATGCCTCCGCCGCCGTTTGCAAAGTAAAGGAAGAATTTATCCTTACCATTTATCTTTTTAACTGCGACTGACGGGGCCCAGGACGCGCCTGCCCATTTCGCAATCCCCCGGCCTCCATTGATGCCATTGGCACCCGCTACCGGAATGGCTCCGTGGTCTGTCCAATTCACCATATCCGCTGAAGATATGACGAACACTTTGTTCAAATTGGCGAATGAATTATCCTTAATCGTTCCGTCGCTGTTATATTCATAATCATCACTGGACATATAGATGTAGACTCTTCCGTTATAGGTCAGCACAAAGGGATCCGCTCCTAAATGATGGTCTATTAGCGGATTTGAATTTCCTACATGCTTTGCAATGGTAGTGCTGGCAGCAAGTGCAGACTTCCCAGGTATACAGCTTATGAATAGCGCCAGAACCAATAAACATGCACTGCACTTCATTTTCATAACCAACATCCTCCTTTTATCTATAAAATCAGGTGAGTTGCTGATTTTTCCGGCGGCAGCCCCTGTCTTTGGAAAGTGTGATCCGGATTTGGGGCGATTTCTGATCTTGAAGCGGCTTCTTTCAGAGCTCCATTCCTTCGCGAAGCCGAGCATAAGTCTCTTCCGGAAGAACGCGTTCTGAATCTTGGCCGTCTTCAATCAACCGCAGTAACCTGACCGGTGATTTATCTGCCGGCGCTTTGCTCTTCTTTCTCACATCCCCTCCTGCAGTTCATATTTAATAACCGACTTAAAGTTTTTGACCACCGTTCTGTCATAAGTGTTAGTCATACAAACTTTTACATTTAACACCTTCAAAAACTTACCATAATTTTTTTAGCTTATTAAGTGTCTTTTATCATTTCTTTTTCACAAATCTAAAAATTAATTCTTATGAACTAATTTCATTTTATTTAAAAGAAAACAGGACAAAGGTTTGTTTTGTAAACATCCGTATGTTGAGTAGAAGTGGTTCATAATCGCGGAAAGAAAAAGGAGTATAAGAACATCGCCAAAGCGTCAACGGTTTGATTGAATGAGCGGAGCGAAACAGATACTGGATTAGAGGATGATGATATCAATTACACAGAATATTATGCAGTTGCCTTTAGAGTGAATAACATTATATCCCACCCTACTAATAACGAAGGCAGTGTATATGATTGGTTAAGTCAAGGGGAAAGCTCCTTGGTTGAGATCTCTCTTTATGATGATCCGCCAAATATAATTTTAGTAGATGGTCAGACAGTATGGGAATTGGACATTAATGAATACCTATAGACGAGTTAAATTTTAAAAAGCTGAGCCCTCGTGAAAGAGGGCCTTTTTGTATTATTTCAATAGTGATTCAAGTTTTGCCTTTGTCTTTGGAACGTAAATGCCGTCAGGAGACAGCCCGTGCATCAGCTAGAACCGTTTGACCGTCTTAGCCGTCTTCGGCCCGTAAAAGCCATCAATACCGTTATTTTTGGCGCCTAGTAATAAAGGGCAGCCAGCGCCTCCTAAATCTGTAGGACGGGTTTATTGCCGGACATGTATGGTGATTTTTTCTGTTTGATGATTCAGCGATCAATTCAGCGGCATTTTAAACCGTTTCACTGTGAATCTCGCCGTCTTTTCGACATACATTTCAACGCTGATCGGCAAAGCTGCCGTCCATTGTCTGTCAATTGTCTCTTTATGAATGTTCCTGATATATCTTGGTGTAATGTCTGTGCAGGGAATGTTGAAAATCTCTTACAATATGGAAAACGTCCTTGAATTTTCTCATGGCATGAGCCCGGCGTCCTCCAGCAGTATCATTCATATGTTCATGAAGCCGTTCACCGCTCTTACACAAACATAAAAAATCCCCAAAAAACAAAAAAACCACCATCATATGTATGGTGGAGACGGTGGGAGTCGAACCCACGTCCAGAAACGTCGATTGCTTCAGCGTCTACGAGCGTAGCCCTGCATATTTGGATTCGCTCATCTTCGTGCCTGCGGGCGGGCCCTCAGAGAGCTAGTCTGATGGGTCTCTTCCTGCGCTCTCAGACGGAAGCGCAAGCGTAGCCTACTTCGTTATGGGCTCTTAACCGGCACATAGGCGATGCGGGCAAGAGCTCGCTGCGCTATATTAGGCAGCTAGTGCTAAGTTCTGGTTATTAGATTTGCCAGTTATATTTAGGTGCGTGTTTACGAGATCGCCTCTCGGCTCGCAACTCAAGCTCGATCCATCCCTGTCGAATCCGTAACGTCCCCTTGTGAAGGATGTCGGAAAAACTGGCTGTATTCCTATTATATCAAGATTACACATCAATTCAAATGGTAATCTTTGTGACCGCGTTTATATAGAATAACATGGCCAGAGGCTTAGATCAAGCCTTTTTGACGGTCGCGGAACGCCCGTTCAATTTCTCGTTTGGCGTCTTTGCGCTTCAAGTCCTCGCGCTTGTCAAATTTCTTCTTCCCTTTTCCAAGGCCGAGCAGCACTTTGGCAAAGCCGTTTTTTAAATAAAGCTTAAGCGGTACAAGCGAATAGCCCTGTTCTTTTGTGAGACCGATCAGCTTGTTGATCTGCTTTCTGTGCATCAAAAGCTTCCTCGTCCGCAAAGGATCATGGTTGTAGCGGTTTCCCTGCTCGTACGGGCTGATATGCATATTGTGAAGGAACACTTCTCCCCTCTCAATTTTGGCGAACGCGTCCTTTAAATTGACGCGGCCGGCGCGGATCGATTTGATTTCGGTCCCTTGAAGCACAATGCCTGTTTCATATGTTTCTTCTATAAAATAATCGTGGTTTGCTTTTTTATTTTGGGAAACAACCTTCCCTTCTCCCTTTGGCATACGGCAACCTCCTCCCGCCTGAAGTCTTTCATTTTCGAAAAGGCGGCGAATACGTTTTATTCTACCAAATGAACGCCTTTCTTACAATTTCGCCGCCCCTTTTGTGACGCGTGCCGGGATTATTTTTTCTTTTTCTTTCTTTTCTGCTTCGGTGCGTTTTGGAAACCGCGTTTTTTCTTTACTTTTTTCTTTTTCGGCTTTGTGAACCATTCCCCTTTGTCAGAAGCAGGCGCCGTCTTTTTGGAATCTTTCCCCTTCTGTTTGCCTTCAGGTTTCGGCCTGCGGCGCGATCCTTTCATTCCGACGATTTCAAAGTCGATGTTCCGTTCGTCCTTATTGACGTCGACGACGCGGACCGTAATCTCGTCGCCGATCCGGTAGACATTGCCCGTCCTTTCTCCGATCATCGCGTAATGCTGTTCATCATAGCGGTAGAAATCATCCGTCATAAAGCTGACATGGACCAGTCCTTCAATCGTATTCGGAAGCTCGACAAACATGCCGAAGTTCGTGACCGAACTGATCATGCCGTCAAATTCCTCACCGATCTTATCCATCATATATTCCGCTTTTTTCAGGTCGTCAGTTTCCCGCTCCGCGTCGACGGCATTGCGTTCCATATTTGACGTATGCTCGGCAATATCCGGAAGCTTCTCCGCCCATTTTTCCCTTGTTGCTTCATCGGTCTTGCCCTGAATCAAGTATGTCCTGATCAGCCTGTGGACGATCAAATCAGGATAGCGGCGAATCGGCGATGTAAAGTGGGTGTAAAATTCAGTTGACAACCCGAAGTGGCCGAGGCTTTGCGGGTCATATTTCGCCTGTTTCATCGACCTGAGCATCACCGTAGAAATGACGGCTTCTTCCGGGCGGTCTCTCACTTCATCGAGCACGTTCTGGAGCGCCTTCGGATGGATGCTGCCGGCCGTCCCTTTGACCACATAGCCAAATGTGGCGACAAACTCCAAAAATCTCTGCAGCTTCTCCTGATCCGGGTCCTCGTGAATCCGGTAAATAAACGGCACGTTCATCCAATGAAAGTGCTCAGCGACCGTTTCATTGGCCACAAGCATAAACTCTTCAATCAGCTTTTCCGCCGTTGACCTCTCTCTGATCACGACGTCTTTCGCCTTGCCTTCCTCATCGACAAGAACCTTCGCTTCCTTAAAATCAAAATCGACGGCTCCGCGGTTCATCCGCTTGTCGCGTAAAATGGCGGCAAGCTCTTCCATATCTTTAAACAGCGGCACAAGAGCTTCATATTTTTGCTTCAGCTCTTCATCATCATCAACTAAAATTTTGTTGACGTCCGAATATGTCATCCGTTCAGTCGTCTTAATCACGCTTTGAAAAATATCATGCTTTACGACTTGTCCTTGGCCGTTAATTTCCATTTCACACGACATCGTCAAGCGGTCGACTTTCGGATTTAAAGAGCAGATGCCGTTCGAGAGCCGATGCGGGATCATCGGAATGACCCTGTCGACCAAATAAACGCTCGTTCCCCGTTCATACGCCTCTTGATCAATCGGCGATCCTTCTGTTACATAGTGACTGACATCGGCAATGTGAACGCCGAGTTTATAATGCCCGTTCTCAAGTTTTGTAACGGTAACGGCGTCATCGAGATCTTTGGCATCCGCGCCATCGATCGTGACGATCGTTTGATCGCGCAAATCGCGTCTATTCTGAAGATCCTTTTCATCGATCGTTTCCGGTGTGGCGCCGGCCTGTTCCAACGCTTCCCTCGGAAATTCCCCGGGAAGACCGTGTTTATGAATGATCGATAGGATATCAATACCGGGATCGTTTTTATGGCCGAGAATTTCAACGACTTCCCCCTCGGCGCTCATCCGTCCTTCAGGGTAGCTTGTCAGGCGGACGACGACCTTATGGCCCTCGACAGCGCCGTTTTTGGCGTGTTTCGGAATAAAGATGTCGTTTGTGATTTTTTTATCGTCCGGAATGACAAACCCGAAATTTCTCGTCTCCGTATACGTACCGACGATTTTCTGAACGTTCCGCTCAATGATGCGGATGACAGAGCCTTCTTTTTTTGTGCCTCCGGTTGCCGTGCTCATGCGGACGAGCACCGTATCTCCGTTCATCGCCGTATTCAGCTCGGAAGGCGGAATAAAGACGTCATCAAGCGCGGCGTCTTCAGGAAGGAGAAACGCAAAGCCCTTGGCGTGCGCCGAAATCTTTCCTTTGATTAAATTCATTTTTTCCGGCAATCCGTACCGGTTGCTTCTCGTTCGGACGACAAGCCCTTTTTCTTCAAGGCTCACCAATGCCTTGACAAGCTCTTTATATTCATCTGCATCTGTAATCTCAAGCATCTCCTCCAGTTCCTGAACTGTCAGAGGTTTATATGCTTCTTCCTTCATAAAGGAAAGAAGCTTATCCATAAATTCTTCTTTTTCCACTAACCAGACCTCCTTAAGGCTGCCAATCCAACGTTTCTAAAAATTGATACACATCTTCGTGCAATGTTTCACGCTCTTTATCCAAAGTGATGGCATGCCCTGATTCTTCATACCATTTCAGTTTTTTATCATCCGTCTCGACTTCATTGTAGATGATGTTTGCGCTGTCCGTATTGATCATATGATCATGGCGGGCCTGCACTACAAACGTCGGCGAGTAGATCATGTCTACATGATGTCTGACATCGGCGATAAGCTCCTGTAAAGCCTTTAATGTGTTCATCGGCGTTTTTTTGAATTCTTCCATTTCGGCGTCAATCTGTTCCGGTGTTTTGCCTTCAAATTTTTTATAATTGCGGGCATAATCAAGCACACCTTGATACATCGTCTCTTCGCTTTTGATATACATCGGCGCGCACATTGGAACAATTCCCCTTACGGGTACAGTGTAACCCAATTTCAGAGAAAAAACCCCTCCGAGAGACAGTCCGCAAGCCGCTATTTGTTCATATCCTTCCGATTTCAAATATTCGTAACCGTCCATGACGTCTTTCCACCAGTCTTCAGGGCCTGTGGAAAGAAGTTCTTCCGGCGGGACGCCGTGTCCTTGATATTGAGGAGCGTGGCACGTATAGCCCCTTTCATTTAAATATCTCCCGAGCATTCTCACATCTGCTGTGTTTCCCGTAAATCCGTGCAGCAGCAGGACGGCTTTTTTTCCGCCTTTAAATGTGAAAGGTTGTGGTTTGACGATTTTCATGATTCACTGTCTCCTTTTCATATGTATTCTTCCACGTTTGATCTGGAAACAAACTTAATAAATAGAACCGGCCGCAAGACAGAGGCCGGCAAATAGGAAAAAGGCCTGACTTCAACATCAGACCTCATGCTTCATTGTCTTATACAAAGTAAGCAAGCGCAATCGTTAAGAAAAAGAAAAGCACGGTTAAAACAACCGTAATCCGGTGAAGAATTAAATCCAATCCTCTTGCTTTCTGCTTTCCAAAAAGCTGCTCGGCTCCTCCGGAAATCGCGCCCGATAATCCTGCGCTTTTGCTGGATTGCAGCAGCACGACAACGATAAGTGCAACGCAAACAATCACTAATAAGACCGTTAAAAATGCGGTCATTTCCTACACCTCCAGGCAAACTGGCTGACAATAGTTTTATTTTACATGAAAACGAAGTTGCTGTCACGGGCTGAATCGACCGTCTTGTTTATTTTTTGCCAGCCCCGGAAAGGCGTATACACACATGATTGGAAAGGCTCCGCTTTAATTCAATATGCAGCATGGTGTTTCTGTTTCAAGACCTCCTTCATCTCTTGCAAAAGCATCTCTGCACCGCGGGGACTGAGCACGATCTTGCCGCCCGCGTACGTTTTGTTCTGCGTCGTGATTTCCCCTGTCATCAGGCAGGCCATGTTGGCGGCGTATTTTGTCAAAATGATGCTTTCACCTTCACTGTATATTTCCAGCGGGTCCTTTTCATTGATGTTCAGCACCTTCCGCATTTCCACCGGGAGCACCACCCTTCCAAGCTCATCGATTCTCCGGACAATTCCCGTATTTTTCATAATTTGTGCGGCCTCCTTTTTTCCTTGTTTCATTGACTTTTGTCAACATCTTTGTAATAGAAGAGATCTTCGAATTTTTTGTTGAAATACTGAATCATTTTTCCAATGACAAGCTGACCCGGCCTCCTTTCCCCATTAAGGACTCTGCTAAGTGTTGCCGGGGATACACCGATTTCAATGGCAAGCTGATTTAAGGAAAGATTATGCTCAACCATATACTGAAGAACAAAATCTCTCCTGATATGAATCTTTTTTACCATTATGACTCCCCTTCCTTTTGTTTTATATTTCTTTTTATCTATATCAACCATAATTGATATGTTAACTTTTGTCAATACTTTTATCATCCATATGTTTCCTGTAGTCAATATTCATACTAAAATATTGAATATAAGAGATTGTGAGGTTTTGAAGATGACGGATTTTGGAAGTCGATTGAGGGAGTTAAGGGAGCGGAAAAAGCTGACTGTCAATCAGCTCGCGATGTATTCCGGCGTCAGTTCCGCCGGCATTTCAAGAATCGAAAACGGCCACCGCGGTGTACCGAAGCCGGCGACGATCAGAAAGCTGGCCGACGCCTTGAAAATTCCGTATGAGGAGCTGATGGCATCAGCCGGCTATATCAGCGCGGCCGCCGTCAATGAGTCAAGAAGCGGCTACGATACCATCAACAACATCGTTTCTCAATATCAGCTTGAGAACCTTTCATTATTTGACGCGGAAAAATGGAGGCTTCTGTCAAAGGCTGACATCGAGAACCTCGAGAAATATTTCAATTTTCTCGTGCAGGAAGCACGCAGACGGAACAACTCCTGATTCCAGCTCCCTCCGCTTTTCCTCTTGTAAGCCTGTACACTTTTCTTGCTGCTATTTTATACCTTATGTTAACTTTTGTCAATATTTTTCCACCTGAACTGTTTCCTTTAGTCAACATTTGTATTAAAATGTTACATAACACGATGACGGCGAGGTGATGGTGATGAAAACAACATTCGGCGAGCAGTTGAAAGAGCTGCGCGAACAAAGAGGATTGTCGGTCAATCAGCTTGCGATGTACGCCGGGGTGAGCGCCGCGACCATTTCCAGAATCGAAAACGGGCATCGCGGAGTGCCGAAGCCGGCGACGATCAGAAAGTTGGCCGCTGCCTTGAAGATCCCATATGAACAGCTGATGGACATCGCCGGTTATATGGCGCCGGGGGAAATCTGTGAAGAGCAGCCGGAGTACCTCACCATATATGATATTGCGGCAAAACACGACGCGGAAGACCTGTGGCTGTTTGACGCGCGCAAATGGGACAGCTTGTCACGAGAAGATATATTAAATCTTGAGCAGTATTTTCACTTTTTGGTGAGTGAAGCCGAGAAGCGGAAATCATAAAAAGCCCGAGTTTCCTTTAAACAGAAACTCGGGCTTTTATTTTTCTAGACACCATCTGGATTCGGCGCTTGGCCTTTGCGGTTTTTGACCGGGCTCAAGACGCCCTCGAGCCATCCCATAATCAGGTCGGCGATGACAGCCATCAGCGCGGTCGGAATCGCGCCCGCCAGGATAATCGCTGTTCCGTTCGTCGCGTTTGACCCTCTGACGATGATGTCGCCGAGACCGCCGGCGCCGATGAAGGTTCCGATCGCGGTAATGCCGATCGCGATCACCAAAGCGGTTCTGAGACCCGCCATAATGACGGATAATGCCAGGGGAAGCTCGACCATCCGCAGCACTTGAAACTTCGTCATCCCCATCGCTTTTCCCGATTCGAGATAGGCGTGCTCAATGCTGACGATTCCCGTATACGTATTTCTGATGATCGGCAAGAGCGAATACAAAAACAATGAAAGGATGACCGTGTTCGCCCCGAGGCCCATCACGAGCATGAGGACGGCAAGCATCGCCAATGCCGGAATCGTCTGGATCACATTTGTAATGGAAAAGATCCATCTGCTCGCCTTTCTGTATCTGGCGATGAAAATCCCGATCGGAATCCCGACGATCGCCGCAAACAAGACGCCGTAGGCCGACATGAGAAAATGGCGGTAAAATTCGTGCAGCACATAGCCGCCGTTTTGCGCATAGTACGTCCAAAGCTGTTTCAGCATTTCCATTTCAATCATCCCTCCCTGATCACTCAAAATAATGATGCTTTTTCAAAAATTCTTCTGCGACGACAGAAGGTTCTTTCAGCTTTCCATCGACTTCATAGTTCAGCTCCTGCATCGTCTCGGTGTCGATCTTCCCGATCAGCTTGCTGATGACACCCTCAAGTTCCGGATGGGCCTTCAGCACTTTTTCCGGGACGACAGGAGAACAGTCGTACGGAGGGAAAAAATGTTTGTCATCCTTTAATATTTTCAGATTATAGGCCTTGATCCGGCCGTCCGTCGAATAGGCGAGGACGATGTCCATCTTGCCGTTCTTGACGGCGTCATAAACGAGACCGATTTGCATTGGAAAGGTTGAACCAAATGCGAAACCGTATGTTTGTTTAAATCCTTGGTATCCGTCGCCTTTTCTTTTCAGCCAGGCGTTATCCACCCCGAGCTTCAGCTTGTCGGCGTCTTTTTTCAAATCGGAAATCGTGTCATAGTGCTCTTTTTCAGCCATTTCTTTCGTGATGGTAAACGCGTACGTATTATCAAATCCGTAGGAATCATACCATTTATAGTTAAATTTCTTTTTAAAATCCTTTTGGACGATTTTAAGCGCTTTTTCCGGATCTTTTTCCGCTTCCCTGCCAAGCGTGCTCGTCAAGTCTGTGCCGGAATAGCGCGTGGCCGAAATGTCGATGTCGCCGCCGAGCATCGCCTGGTGCTGGACATAGTTTGAGCCGAGGTTCTTGACAAGCGCCGTATTTAAATCGGTGTCATGCTCGATCAGCTGGGCGAGCATATTCGCCATAATTTCAGATTCCGTAAAGCTTTGCGATCCGATTTTGATCGTGTTTTTGGAAGCCCCGCCGAGACCGGGCAGGCTGCAGCCGCTTAATAAAAGCGCAAACACCAGCACGAAGGCTGTGACTAATCTTCGTTTTTTCTTCTGCATGAATGCCAACTCCTTATGATACTTCCTTCATCCCTTTCAATCCTTCAGGTGTGACTTTGTCTTCGGTTTTCGAGAGAATGTAATCGATCAGAATCGCCAATATCGTGACAGGCACCGCGCCGGCGATGATATATTCAGGCTGGTACAGGTTGAGCCCGATGAAAATATAGTCGCCGAGGCCGCCGCCGCCGATGAATGAAGCGAGCGTCGCCCAACCGATTAAATAAACGGTTGACGTGCGGATACCCGCCATGATCACCGGAACCGACAGCGGCAGCTCGACAAGGCGGATTTGTTCCCATGCAGTCATACCGATTCCCTTTCCGGACTCCAGCAAGTTTTGGTTGACGCCTTTTACACCTGTATACGTATTTCTTAGAATCGGTAGGACTGAATAGAAAAATAACGCGACAATTGCGGGGATCTTTCCCACGCCGAGCATTGGAATGAAAAATGCCAGTATCGCGAGACTTGGCAACGTCTGAACAATGTTGACAACACCGATGACAACGCCCGCCCCTTTTTTCATTCTCGTCAGCAATACACCGAGCGGAACAGCCACGATGATGCCAAGCAGAACGGCTATGACCGAAATATATAAATGCTCACCTGTTTTATAAAGCATTTCTCCGCCATTCTTCTGCAAAAATTGAATGATTTCATTCATGATTGGTGCCCTCTCCTTCCATTAACTCTGGACAAGATGGTTTTCGTCTCCCCAGATGGAGTCATAGACGATGTCCACAAGGCTTGCCCTTGTTACAATGCCGACAAGGCGTCCCTTTTCATCAAGAACCGGAACATATTTAAACCCTCTTTTTAAAATCTTTCTGACGGTATCCCTGATCATTGTGCCCTTCTGAACAGAGTAGATATCCCGGCTGAGAACATCTCCGACCGTTCCGGCTTTTTTGCGGTTTTGATCAATGATTTCAACATCGATATACCCTTCTAAGACATGGTTATCATCAACGACAAGCAGCGAGTCGACGCGATGCTCCCTCATGATTTGAATCGCTTCTGACAAGGTTTTTTCGCTTGTCACCGTAACCGGGTTGGAGTTCATCACTTGTTCGACATGCTCGACATCAGGGCGCGATTGAAGCAGCCGCTCTTTTCCGATAAATTCCTCGACAAAATCGTCCGCCGGATTGCGCAAAATCTCATCAGGCGTACCGACCTGCACGACTTCACCCGCGCGCAAAATAACGATCCGGTCGGCGAGTTTAATCGCTTCGTCCATATCGTGCGTGACAAAGACGATCGTTTTGTTCAATGATTTCTGCAGCTTCTTAAATTCTTCCTGAAGCGAATCGCGGGTAATCGGATCAAGCGCCCCAAATGGCTCATCCATTAAAATCAGCGGCGGTTCCGCCGCAAGCGCCCGCAGCACGCCGATTCTCTGCTGCTGTCCGCCGCTTAGCTCGTGGGGATAGCGGCTCAAATATTCCGGCCCCATGTCGACGAGCTGGAGCAGCTCTTTTGCCCGTTTTTTTCTTTTTTCTTCCGGCCATTTCAACAGCCTTGGCACGAGCGTGATATTTTGCTGAATCGTCATATGCGGGAAAAGGCCGATCTGCTGAATGACATAGCCGATCTTGCGGCGCAGCTCAACCGGGTCCTGATCCAAAATATTTTCTCCGTCGATGTAAATGCTTCCTGAAGTAGGCTCAATGAGCCGGTTGATCATTTTCATCGTCGTCGTTTTCCCGCAGCCGCTGGGCCCGATAAAAACGATGAATTCCCCTTTTGCGATATCAAGGTTAATGCTGTTGACGGCTTTTTTGCCGCCTTTATAAACCTTGGATACATTTTCTAGCTTTAGCAATCAGCACACCTCCAACTATTATTTAAATATTTCAACATCTCGTTTATTATAGGATACACTTTGTAAAATAAAAAGTTTATAAAGTGTTTAAAATGTATGAATAATGCTTAAAAAAATATGTTTACTTCTTTCAAAAGCCGCTTATTCTTAAGATAGCGGCCGAATCCTTAGTTTTGCTTTCATTTTATTGTTTTCAACCGCTAACCAAATTATGATATATTGACAATAAAATTGGCTGTCCTTGGGGTGATGCGCTTTGGAAGAAAACGTTTTAAAAACGATTAAACAAGCTGAAGAATATTTTATAGAAAAAATTGCCGAAAACATGAATACATATGCTATATCATCAACTGTCGGCCGCGTGCTGGGAATCATCTATATGAACAGAAAGCCGATGACCTTAAATGAACTATCTGATGCAACGGGGATGAGCAAAACGAGAATGAGCCAGGTCGTCCGCGAAATGCTCGATTTGAATATCGCTGAAAAGGTTTTTGAAAAAGGCGTCCGCAAAGACTTATACGATGTTGAACAGGATTATTATCAGACATTTATTTCACTGTTTGCCGCCAACTGGAGCAAGGTCGTCAAAAAAAACCGGATGATCGGAAAAAAGATCAGAAAAGAGCTTTTAGAAGCGCTTGAAGAGGAACACATTTCCCCTGAAACGGAAGAAAAAATCAACGACCTTCTGAAAGAAACAAAACAGTGGCTCGACTACTATCAGTGGCTTGACAACTTGATCGAGTTTTTCGAAAGCGAAGACATTTTCAAATATGTGCCAAAGCCATCATAATCGCCAAAAAGCTGCACAGCCGTGCAGCTTTTCACTTTTCCTCACCCGGCCAATATCGGAAACAACCCTTTCAGCCCCGTCCCGATCATGCCAACGGCCACCACGGCTAAAATCAGTCCCATCAGCCTTGTGATGACATTCATTTCCGTCCGGCCCAGTTTGCTGCTGATCAATGTTGAATAGTGAAACGCTGCAAAGGTCAATAAAAGCACGGCGGCAATGCCGATGATCATTTCGCCGAAATGAAGCAGTGATCGGCTTCCGGCCGAGAGACTCATGACAGTCGCAATCGTTCCCGGTCCTGAAATGATCGGAATGCTCAGCGGTGTCACAGAAATATCCTCCTTTTCCCTGCTTTCCCGATGTTCTTCATGATGGAGCGTCTGAACATGCGATTGTTTGGCATTCAGCAGGTTATAGGCGATTCCGAATATAAAAATCCCGCCTGCCACCCGAAATGCGTGAATGTTAATATCGAATACCTGAAAGATCAGTTCACCGAAAAGCAAAAACCCGATCATAATGAGAAAGGATAATGTGGCAGCCCTTCTCGCTAAAACGGTGCGTTCCTCCGCCTGATATCCTTCCGTAAGGGCAAGAAAGATGGGAACGTTGCCGATCGGATTTGTGACGGCGAACAAGGAAACAAAAACATGAATGATAGAACTAAACATAAGGTCGCTCCTTTCTGAACACAAAATCATCAACAGATATTCTGTTTTTACCTCGGATGATGCTTGCTGAAACTTTTTTAAAGCTATTACATTCCGCTCCATTTTCATTTATAATGAATTTTCAGATAGGACAAAATAACTAGTTTAAAGGAGAATGTATTTAATGACATGTTCAAAATGCGGCCATCAAACAGATGGCGGAAGATTTTGCGAGAACTGCGGTGCAAATCTGTCCGCAGAGAGTGACAGCGCCGGGACTAAAGCGGAGACGGCGCAGACGCAAATGTATGTGGAAGCGGCGAAAAAAGCTTCATCCATGTACTTTTCATTTTGTTTAAGAGCGTTGAAACGCCCGTACAAAGAGATGAAAAACGCCGGAGAACAGCATTTCACTAACAGCATCATCACGATGGTTGTCTTTGCGATTATCGTTCCATTGACATTTTATTTCGGGTTAAAGGGCTTTTTCGATTCTTTAGGGCGCTATTCCGGGATTTGGAGCGGCTCTGACATGATGCCGACGTTTTTTGATATCGTAGTCAAACCCGCTTTTACCTTTGCTATTTATATTTTCTTATTATTTGTTTTTACATACGCAGGTGTGAGAATCCAAGGGGCTCAGGCGCCATTTAAAGAAGTCATGGGACGTTTTGGGGCGCTCTTAGTCCCATTTACAGCGCTTCTCGTTATCGCTTTTCTGTTATCATTGATGAAAACGGCCTTGTTTTTAAGTGTTTTATTGTTCGCGCTTTGCGGCATTGTCTTTTTGATTCCGCCGGCCGTTCTTTACAGCTACCATGAAAAGGCGAAAGGCGCCGTCGATATGATTTATTCAACACTGCTCGTTTATTTGATGACATTGATTGCAGTCCGGGTGATGAGCAATCTGTTTCTCGATTATTTCGCCAATATTGGCGGCTCTATTCTAAACCGGATATTTTAAGAAAAAAAGCCTTTTTTCCACGTGGGGAAAAAAGGCTTTTTACTATTGTATCGAGGTCAATAACACCTCGCCGTCTTCAACAACGGCCTGGTATGTCCAATGGTATGTTTTCACTTGCTCTTTGCCATTTTTGATAATATTGATTTTCTCCTCAGTTTTGATCGTGACAGCAGAACCGTTTTGCTTCCAGCTGGTAACGCTGAAATCAACGACTTCCTCCTGTGTCCCGCTTCCGTTTAATTTTTTCACCAATTCTTTTTGATCATTGTAAAGCGAGCTTCCTTTTTGCAAATTGTCGGCGACCAATGAAAAATCATTCTCATTGATGGCATCCTGCAAACTATACAAATAGCCTTCTATCGCTGACTCGACTTTGCGGTCTGTCAGCTCTTCGCCTGATGAAGTATTTTTGGAAGCCCCTTTTTCAGAAGCCCATGCCGATGTATATTCCTGCGGCTTGTCGTTTTTGATTTCTTTTTTGTTTTCGATGTTTATAAAGCTCGAGGGGTCGGCTTGTTCGACCAGCCACTTGTGTTGGTCGCCGGAATAGACCAGCGTATACGTAAATCCGTTTTCGTTTTCTGCCATATCAGGTGAGCTGTAGTCGTCAAAATAGGCTGATTTGTGCTTTTCAACCCCGTCAATATCGGTTTTCCATTTGCCATCCTCGTTGTACAGCCGGAAAGAATCGAGATCAAATACGGTGGATAGATAAGTGCCTTTGTAATACGTGCCAGAGCTTTTATAACCGGCAATGATCTCTTTCAAATCGCTTTTATACGACGGGGCGGCAACGGTCAGATCGTTGACATTTCCGCTTGCCAAAGCCTTCATCTCTTCTTTCGTATGCTTCACAAGCGTCTTCATCATCTGATCCATAAATGTTTGATCTGAAGCAAGATTGACTTGAATGTCAGAACTGTCAATCGGCGTTTTTGCGCTTTTTAAGGTTCCCCACGGAAATTCCCCTTCAACTTCGGCAGACATTGAACCGTCTGTCAGCACGGGCCCGAAGGATGTTCCTTTAAATGGATCGATGTTCGTTTTTTGCCCATCAATCCAGAGCGTCCCTTTCAGCTTTTCATATCCGTCTTCGAACACCAGCTTCGCCTTGTGACCGTCGACAGCTACATCAACGTTGACATCGCTTTCCAACGCCTCGACCTTTTCTGTCTTTTTCAGCTCGGTCAGATCGTTCTTCAGCTTGGCTTTAACTTCATATACACCCGGAACATACGGCCCGAACTTTCTCTCAAAGTTCTCTTTTTGGGTTGTCATGACCTTTTTGCCGTTTACAAATAGATCCGTATCTTTATAGTTCGTCTTGATCGTTAAATAAACAGGGGCTACATTTAAAACATAGCGGTCATAAATAAAAAAGTGCCTGCCTGATTTTTCGATTGAGACAAGTTGATTGCCGGAATCGCTTTTCAAAGAAGAAATGAGTTCCTTTTCATCATCTGGATTCTCTTTTAAATATGTCAGCAGCGGTTTGACATTTTCTTTTGTGATGGCCAGGTCGACATCTGAAGATTGCAGCAGCTGCGCCGCTTTCTCGGCATCTTCATGGTCGAGCGCATTTTCAAAATCGCTGATTAACTTTTCCTTTGACGTCAGGGCTTCACCCGTTTTATAGCCTGCAAACAGCAGGACACAGCATGCGACAATGGCACCCAGTACGATTATTTTTTTCTTGGACATCTTCGGCTTATGTATGTCTTGGCGTGCGGATTCTTCAGATATAGATGTTCCGCTGCCGTCCGCCTGAAACCCGCAATGTTTGCAAAAACGGGCTTTAGCAGTTAATTCCCTGCCGCATTCTTTACAAAAATTCATGACTTTCCTCCTATTATAAAAACCTCACATAATCATTTTATACTATATTTATCGTAAGGAGGAATTTATTTTTTAGCTGCTGGATCACATTAGAAAAACCAAACAGATGCTCAGAGCTCTGTTTGGTTTTTTCGAATAAGACTATTTTAAAAAGTATTTTTCGATATCATCGAGCAGCAAGTTCGCCGCCAGGACGCCGCCGGCTGTATTCCAGATGGCATCGCTCACCTTATGTACTCGACCTTTTTGATAGACGCTTAAGTTTTTAAAAAGCGGATCATTGACATAATCTTTTTCAATGGCGCTTGCCTTGTCATCGCCTGTCTCATAGGTGTAGTAGAAAAGCACGTCTCCATCCATATCAGGGATCTGCTCTTTCGTTACTTCCATTTGTCCCAAATCATTGGCCTGCTGGCTTTTTGGCCTTTCAAAACCGAGTTCGTCCAAAATCGTTCCCGCAAAAGATGCTTTATGATAGATGCGGGCATCGGCATCTGTAAAGCGGACGAGTGAGATTTTTTGTTTCACTTTGTCGCCGAGCTTGTCATGAATGTCTTTGACCCGCTGATCGAAATCGGCGATGACTTTTTCGCCTTCATCTTTTTTGTTGAGGGCTTCCGCCGCCAGTTCAAAATTGCTTTTCCATTCTCCTGACAATGTTTCAGCAAAGACGGTCGGCGCGATCGCACTTAACTTGTCATACACTTCCTCCTGGCGCACTTTGTTGCCGATAATCAGATCGGGCTTGAGGCTGGCGATTTTCTCAATATTCGGCGCTGTCTCTGTTCCGACATTCTCGACGCCGTCCATTTGATCTTTAATATGGTCGTACCACGGGTCTCCAAGCCATGACTGCACAGCTCCGACAGGCTTGATCCCTAAGGCGAGAACTGCTTCTGTCGCTTCGTTGGTCAATACAACAACCTTTTTCGGTGTACCTTTAATCTTTGTGTTCCCCATTGCATGTTTTACGGTATAAGACCCTTTGCCATCCTTGTCCGCAGACGTATCTGTATTTTGATTTCCGCAAGCGGCCAATAAGAGGACAAGCACAGCAAGCAGCGTCATCCATTTCAGACGTTTCATCGATGATCTCCTTTTCTAAATGATATTCATTATCATTTAGATTATCTGATCCACCCTGCAGTGTCAATATCCATTCCGCAAAAATTTCTTTTAAGTGCCAAGAACGCCCGCATGCACCGTTTCAGACCAACAGGTGGGATTATCCAGTGAAAACCGTCTGATACATAGACGATATTAATCATAATCAAGGGGGTTAAGGAGGTTACAAATTGAAGTACATGAACTTTAAAAACTTGCCGACTCTTTGGAAAATCATGATCTTGATACCGCTCCTCGCTGTGGTTTTATCCGTGATCATGTTGATCAGCTATAAAGAATCGGAAAGACAGCTGAATTCAATGATTTCGAAGCAAATGAATGAATCGCTTGCAAAGACAATCGAGCAAATGGATAAGAGTCTTACCGTACACGAACGGAATCTGACGGGGGTTAAAGCGGCTGCCGAGGCACAGCGCACTCCATTGAGCCGAACGGAATACAAACGTTACTTTGAAAACTTGCTGCCCCTCAATCAACAAACTTTCGGAATCGGCATCTGGTATGAACCATATGCGTACAGCAAAAAAGAAAAGTTTGCCGGACCTTACGTATATAAAGACGGCGATCAGCTTGTATACACGCGGGACTATGAAGAGCCTTCATACGATTATTTCAGCCAGGATTGGTATAAAGAAGCCATTAAAACCGATGACATCATTTGGTCTGCTCCCTATTATGACGACAATCTAAAACAAACATTTATTACCACTGCGCTGTCGTTTAAAAATGCAGATGGAAAAAATACAGGGGTTATTACAAGCGACTATGTTCTGGATTCAGTCCAGCAGCTAGTATCCGGCATCAAGGTTCAAAAGACAGGCTATGCCGTTTTGCTTGATGAAAATGGCACATATTTATCCAATCCTGACAAAGACAAACGGCTCGAGCAGTCGATTTCTTCCGATCTTCTCACGGCGGAGCAATGGAAGGAAACCGCGCAAAAGAAACAAGGAATGATCGTCTCCACTTCAGCCGGGAAAAAATATGAGCTATATTACAACACGCTCCCTAAAACAAATTGGAAGCTCGTTCTTGTCGCTCCCGATGAGGAACTGTACGAATCGCTGTCACAATTGGTTCAGCGGCTGATCCTGCTGAGCTTGGGTGCCATCATCATCATGATTCTCATCATCGTCTTTCTCGGAAGAAGAGTATCGAAAGAAGCCAAGATGATCAACGGTTATTTAAAACATTTATCGACAGGGGATTTGACACATCGCGCAGCAGCTGATACCAACGATGAATTCGGACAAATGGCGGCATACTACAACCAATCAGCAGCAGCCTTGCAAACGATGATGTCTGATGTTGCCGGCGGGGCGGAAACAGTCGCTTCAACTGCCGAAGAGCTGTCCGCAAGCGCCGAAGAAATTCACTCGGCGGTCCATGAAACAGCCAACACGATGCAGGAAGTCGCAAACGACGCAGGTTCGCAAACCAATCTGGCACTTGAGATGTCTTCGACAAGCGATACGCTGCTAGATGAAATCAGCACGATATCGGAAGCGGTCCAGGAGGTCAGCAAAAAATCCGCCCACTCAACCGCTCTGGCAAACAAAGGAAGTGAGACGGTCAAAGAAGTCATACAAGATATTACACATTTGCATGAAAAAATGACGGAAACAGCAGAAAAAATCGAACTGCTTGAACAAAAATCGGCGGATATTAACAAGATGGCCAGCCTGATATCAATCATTTCTGAACAGACCAATCTGCTCGCCTTAAACGCCGCGATTGAAGCGGCACGAGCAGGCGAATCCGGAAAAGGATTTGCCGTCGTCGCAGAGGAAGTGCGGAAGCTGGCGGAAGAAACGAAAAATGCGTCTACAGACATTACAGCGACAATTCAATCGATCCAGGACGAAATCTCTCATTCTGTCGAATCGATGAAGGCAAGCCAGCAAGCAGCCCATACAGGCATCGCCAAAGTCAAACAAACGGGAGAATCCTTTTCAAGCATCCATCAATCGATTCGCGATGTCACCTCCAATATTCAGCTGGTGACGGATGATGTCCAAAAAGCGACGCAAAATACGAAACAAATGCGCGACATCGCCAAACAGGTGCAGGACTACTCGGTCAACACAAACGAGCATATTAACAATTCTTCCGCTCTAACAGAAGAACAGTCATCGATTACGGCGGAAATCGCCAAGGCGTCAGAAGACCTGGCCGTCATGGCGCAGGATTTGCAGGAGAAGATTTCGCAGTTTAAAGTGTAACGATTTGCACCCGCTCTTATTTATATAGGAGAGGGTGTTTTTTTCGAATATCATGTTATCAGCTCACAACTCTGTTTTCTTAGCAGATCTTCCAACCAGGACTTGTTGAATCACTGTATATCCTGATGATTATTTTTTTGAAGTACTCACATCGATTTTTCATTACGAGCCTTTTTTGCTGGCTTACTGAATAATACGAAGACAGTTGCAAATATCAATGAAAACAATGGAGTTATGATAAATGGCAACTTAATACTGTGATTGACAATCGGTGAAAAAATAAATCCGCTAAACCCCACTGCCAAATATGACGTTAAACTAAAAAGGGAGAATGCACTTGTTTGAAGGTGATCTTCAATATTTTTTGCAATTGTTTTTTGCAGAAATATCGTAACGAAACCAAAGGAAAAGCCGAATAATGAAGAGCATAGAACGAATAAGATTGAAATATTCGCAAACCACAATCCTGCCGATCCAAAGAACATCAGTATAAAACAAATAAGCAGATTCATGTGTTCTGAATAAATGTATTCAATTGGAGGGATTTAAATGAAGCCATTTGACCTTATCCATTCTCTATCTTTTAGGATTTGTGATGTTAAGCAGCTGGTCAGTTTCATTTGGAGACATGTTCGGAGTAAATGTTTCAGCAATACTTCAGTTTATTTTAGCGATGTTATTCACACTTATCATAGGAGGCTATACGGGGCTTCCTTTAATTTATATCAAATTCAAAAGATCTGAAACGTTGTTTTTTACGAATCAAAAGGTCTACCTCATCGCTTTAGGATTAGGCGTGCTGCTTTCCTGCACGGCTTACAGCCTTCAGCAAGCGCTCTCTCCCATCGCGATTGCGCTGTTGTCGATCATTGGTTTTTTGATCATTGGCATCAGCGGTTTTCTTCCCGCCTGGTTTCTGAAGCCTGTGAAAAATCTGTGATAACGGGTGGATTCTTCTTTGGTTGAAGGGGTGTTGGAGCCCAAGGTCGAACTTAGTGTTTTTCTGTATGGGATAAAAATCACTTGCCGATGCGTAATCTGACGATTGATTTTTAAAAACAACAATTTGCTTTCGCCATTTACAAATTAATGAAAATTCTTTATGATATAAGGAAGCATGTTGCATATACTAAAAAAACCGAAGTGCTCCAACACTTCGGCTTGTACAAAAAGCCAGCCCATCGAAAGGGCTTGCTCAGATTGATCCAAAAATAGACCACTCCCTATCACTTTCCAGGCTCAAGGGGCGGTCTATTTTTCTTTATTCTTTGACAACACGGCAATCAGCATGCCAAAAGCAATCATTAAAGAGATTGTTTCATATGCTGTCATCTTTATCACCCCCTTTCAGAAGGGGATGAGCAAGACTTCCCTTGAGTGAGCAGAGCTTCTAATACGAGGTAGATTATACCATATCAAGCAGAACATAAAATAAAGAAAAAAACCTTTTTCACTCATGAAATTTAGCTTTTCCGCCGAAAAAACCATGCTTCGGCATCGGCTAAACTCTTGGTCTTTCAGCTCATTTATTGATTGAATTCATTAGCTTGAAGAAGTATTCAGGTTGGTGGGTCTTATTGAGTTGATACCATGAATCCAATGTATCCGATGCAAACACGTCTAATGTTTTCAGTACTTCCCTTGCGAATTCGAGAGGAGCCGCTCCTGATGCAGTAACCAGATTCCCATCAGATACCGCTGGTCCCATCTCATAAAACGGTTCTCCTTTATAATGAGGACAGACCATTTTCATATAGGCCAAGTCATTGCTTGTATGCTTTCTTGAATCCAGATATCCGCTATTCGCCAGTCCCGCAGTTGCACCGCAAATTGCGGCAACCATCGCGCCAAGCTCTAAAGCTTCGCCGGCCTTTTTCAAGATCGGCTGATGAATCTTTTCTCCCCAAGTATTCCCTCCGGGTAAAATGATTAGATCCGTACTCTCAGGCGTCCACTCATCAAGGGAGATATCCGGTTTTATGCGCAGCCCTCCCATCGTCGTCACCATTTCTTTATTCACTCCTATTGTCATGACTTTTAAAGGTGCCGTATCTTTTTTGAAATATCTTCCCGAGTTCAGTTCGGCCATTAAATATCCATATTCCCAATCTGACATGGTATGAAATGCATAAAGATAAACTGTTTTCGACTGCATCCAGTAACACTCCAATCGCAATTGATACAGCCTATTATAATCAAAAACCCTGACAGCTTTTGTCAGGGTAAAGGAAATTCAGCTTGCACACTTAAAAAAAGCTTGGCCGCATCACACGGCCAAGCTCTTTTTTATGCTTACTTGTTCAAGTTGTAGAAAGAGTTAATTCCGTTGTATTGTGCAGTTTCAGCCAGTTGATCTTCGATGCGAAGAAGCTGGTTGTATTTCGCAACACGGTCCGTACGAGACGGAGCACCTGTTTTGATTTGTCCTGCGTTTGTTGCGACAGCGATGTCAGCGATTGTGCTGTCTTCCGTTTCACCTGAGCGGTGAGAGATAACAGCAGTGTAGCCTGCGCGTTTTGCCATTTCGATCGCATCGAATGTTTCAGTCAATGTACCGATTTGGTTTACTTTGATCAGGATGGAGTTGCCAACACCGTTTTTGATACCTTCAGCAAGCTTTTTCGTGTTTGTTACGAAAAGGTCGTCTCCGACAAGCTGAACTTTTGAGCCAAGGCGCTCAGTCAGCAGCTTGTGGCCTTCCCAGTCGTTTTCATCAAGACCGTCTTCGATTGAGATGATTGGGTATTTAGAAACCATTTCTTCGTACCAGTCAACCATTTCAGCAGATGTTTTCACAACGCCTTCGCCGGACAGATGGTATTTGCCGTCTTCTTTGTTGTAGAACTCAGAAGATGCAGCATCCATAGCCAATTTCACTTCTTCGCCAGGTTTGAAGCCGGCTTTTTCGATCGCTTCAACGATTGTTTGCAGCGCCTCTTCGTTAGATCCAAGGTTTGGAGCGAATCCGCCTTCATCACCTACAGCAGTGTTCATTCCTTTAGCAGAAAGAACTGATTTCAGGCTGTGGAAAATTTGCGCGCCCATGCGAAGCGCTTCACGGAAGTTTTCTGCGCCGACAGGCATGATCATGAATTCTTGAATGTCAACGTTGTTATCCGCATGCTCTCCGCCGTTGACGATGTTCATCATCGGTACTGGAAGCGTTTTGGAGTTGAATCCTCCAAGGTATTGGTAAAGCGGAATCTGTAAGAAATCAGCAGCTGCGCGGGCAACGGCCATTGATACACCAAGGATCGCATTGGCGCCGAGCTTGCCTTTGTTTTCAGTTCCGTCAAGTTCGATCAATAGTTTATCGATTGATACTTGTTCAGTCACATCAAAGCCAAGGATTTCCGGGGCGATGATTTCGTTTACGTTGTTAACGGCAGTTAAAACACCTTTTCCAAGGTAGCGATCTTTGTCGCCGTCGCGAAGCTCAACAGCTTCATATTCGCCAGTGGAAGCTCCGCTTGGAACAAGCGCGCGTCCAAAAGCTCCTGATTCAGTATATACTTCAACTTCAACCGTCGGATTACCGCGGGAGTCTAATACTTCACGTGCATAAACATCTACAATGTATGGCATGTTTGTTTCTCTCCTTCAATGCTTATTTTTGAATTAATGACGATCCTGTCATTTCTTTCGGTTTTTCAACGCCCAGCAAGTCTAAAAGAGTTGGCGCCAGATCCCCGAGGATTCCGCCTTCTCTTAATGTCACGCCTTCTTTTGTGACGATGACAGGAACCGGGTTTGTCGTATGGGCGGTGTGCGGCTTGCCTTCTTCGGTAATCAGCACGTCTGCGTTACCGTGATCGGCCGTAATAATCGCGTGGCCGCCTTTTGCAAGAATCGCATCAACGACTTCGCCGAGGCACTCGTCAACTGCTTCGATTGCTTTGACCGTAGGCTCGACTTTTCCTGAATGTCCGACCATGTCAGGGTTGGCAAAGTTGAGGATGATCGCGTTATGATTTTCAGCCTCAATTTCTTTGACAAGCGCATCTTTTACTTCATATGCGCTCATTTCAGGCTTCAAGTCATATGTTGCGACTTTAGGCGAGTCGATTAAGATTCGCTCTTCGCCCGGGAATTTCTCTTCGCGTCCGCCGCTCATAAAGAATGTGACGTGCGGATATTTTTCAGTTTCAGCGATGCGAAGCTGCTTCAGTCCGTTTTGTGACAACACTTCACCGACTGTGTTGTCGAGATTGACCGGTTTGAATGCTACATACCCGTCAACCGTTTCACTGAAATGTGTTAAGCAGACGAAATGAAGGTTTTTCGGATGATTTTCTCCGCGGTCGAAGTCGCGGAAATCATCATTTGTGAACGTGTTGGAAATCTGGATCGCACGGTCAGGTCTGAAATTGTAGAAAATGACCGCATCGTTGTCCTTGATTGTCGCAACAGGCTCGCCGTTTTCTTTTGTGATGACGGAAGGAATGACGAATTCATCGTAAATTCCGTTTTCATAAGAATCTTTCACGACATCGAGCGGATTTTGATATTTCGGTCCTTCTCCGTATGTCATCGCGCGGTACGCTTTTTCAACGCGGTCCCAGCGCTTGTCGCGGTCCATTGAATAGTAGCGGCCCGACAATGTGGCGATTTCGCCGACACCGATTTCTTCGATTTGCTCCTGAAGCTCTTTGATATATTTCTCGGCTGTTTGCGGGCCTACATCGCGGCCGTCAAGGAAGCCGTGAATATAGACGTTTTCAACGCCTTCTTTTTTCGCAAGCTTCAAGAGTGCGTACAAATGGTGAATGTGGCTGTGAACTCCGCCGTCAGACAGCAGTCCGAACAAGTGGAGGTTTGTGCCTTTTTCTTTGGCGTGCTTCATCGCGGCAAGGAATGTTTCGTTCTGTTCGAATTCTCCCTCGCGGATCGCAACGTTCACGCGCGTCAGACTTTGGTAAACGATCCGGCCTGCGCCGATATTCAGATGGCCGACTTCCGAGTTGCCCATCTGGCCGTCTGGAAGACCTACCGCTTCTCCTGAAGCTGTCAGCGTCTGGTGCGGATACTTGTTCCAATAGCGGTCAAAGTTCGGTTTTTTCGCTTGCGCTACGGCGTTTCCGACGGTTTCGTCCCTTAGTCCAAACCCATCTAAAATGATGAGCGCGGCTAACTTGTTACTCATATTGACCTGCCTCCAATAATTGCACGAAAGACTGTGCTTCAAGGCTTGCGCCGCCTACAAGAGCGCCGTCGATATCGGATTCGGCCATGTATTCTTTAATGTTCACAGGTTTTACGCTGCCGCCGTACTGGATGCGGATGCTGTCTGCTGCAGCTTGTCCAAATTCAGCTGACACTGTTTTACGGATGTGTGCGCAAACTTCATTTGCATCTTGGGCTGTTGAAGATTTTCCTGTTCCGATCGCCCAGATTGGCTCATATGCGATGACAGAAGCAGATACCTGCTCAGCTGTCAGACCCGCGAGCGCTTTTTTCACCTGGTCGGCAACAAGATCATTTGTTTTGCCGGCTTCACGTTCTTCAAGCGTTTCACCCACACAGATGATCGGCACAATGCCGTATTTGAACGCGGCATGCGCTTTTTTGTTGACTGACTCGTCTGTTTCGGCAAACATTTCACGGCGCTCAGAGTGGCCGATCACGCAATATTCAACCCCTAGGTCTTTTAAAGCGAGAGGGCTGATTTCACCTGTGAAAGCACCGCTTTCTTCAAAATGCATGTTCTGCGCGCCGACTTTAAGGTCAGTGCCTTTTACGGCTGAAGTCAGCTTTTCAAGGAACAGCGCAGGTGCACAGACAACAGCTTCCGCTTTATCCGCTGCAGGGATGGAAGATTTCACTTCTTCTACAAAGCTTACAGCTTCTGAAAGCACTTTGTTCATCTTCCAGTTGCCGGCTATAATTGGTTTTCTCATGTGCTCCACTCCTTATGCTGTGTTTTGTTCTTATTTATCGTTTAATGCTTTGACGCCTGGAAGTACTTTGCCTTCCATAAATTCAAGGGAAGCTCCGCCACCGGTTGAAATATGGCTCATTTTGTCAGCAAGACCGAACTTTTCAACAGCAGCTGCAGAGTCTCCTCCACCAATGACAGAGTATGTATCTTTTGCCTCTGCTAAAGCTTCAGCGACCGCTCTTGTTCCTTTTGCAAACGCATCGATTTCAAAGACGCCCATCGGTCCGTTCCAAACGACAAGCTTGCTGTTTTTGATGACATCGGCATACGTTTTTCTCGTTTCCGTACCGATATCAAGTGCTTCCCAGTCGCTAGGAATCTCGCTGATCGGCACGATCTTCGTATTGGCATCGTTTGAGAAGTCGTCCGCTACAAGTGCATCAACTGGCATGTAGAAGTTGACGCCTTTTTCTTTGGCGCGGTCCATGAACGATTTGGCCAATTCAATTTTGTCTTCTTCAAGCAAGGATTTGCCGATTTCGTATCCCAGCGCTTTAACGAATGTGTAAGCAAGACCGCCGCCGATGATCAAATTGTCGACTTTATCAAGAAGACTTTCGATGACACCGATTTTGTCTTTTACTTTCGCTCCGCCGATAATCGCTGTAAACGGACGTTCCGGGTTTGACAGGGCTTTACCCAGCACTTCAAGCTCTTTTTCCATTAAGAAGCCCGCAACAGCCGGAAGGTGTTCAGCGATGCCCGCAGTTGAAGCGTGGGCGCGGTGAGCCGCTCCAAACGCATCATTGACATAAATATCTGCCAGATCGGCAAACGCTTTTGCAAGCTCAGGATCATTTTTTTCTTCTCCAGGATAGAAGCGGACATTTTCAAGTACGAGAATGTCTCCCTCTTGCATTTCGGCAATTTGTGATTTTACGGCGTCACCGTAGGCTTCGTCCGCTTTCTTCACATCCTTGCCAAGCAGCTCTCCAAGGCGTGCTGCTACAGGAGTCAGGCGGAGCTCTTCAGAAACTTGACCTTTCGGACGGCCCAAGTGGCTGGCCAGAAGAACTTTTGCTCCCTGCTCTGTTAAGTACTGAATCGTTGGAAGTGCAGCGCGGATCCGCGTATCATCCGTAACTTTTCCCTCTTTCATCGGAACGTTAAAGTCAACACGGCAGAAAACAACGCGGCCTTTTACATCAATGTCTTTTACTGATTTTTTGTTCATGACTCGAGGAGTTCCTCCTTTAAATGATTTACAAGCCTGAAAACTCGAAAATCCCGGCGCATATGGAAAAAGGGAAAGGGAGTGTGTATCCCCTTCCCTTGTCCGCTTTCATTATAGCGCTTTTTGTCTATCAGAACCAAGTCTGATTCTTAAGGTTACGAATTAAAGACCTTGTTTTGCAATGTAAGCGGCAAGGTCAACTACGCGGTGAGAATATCCGCTTTCGTTGTCATACCAAGAAATCACTTTCACCATGCTGCCTTCCATCACCATTGTAGAAAGGGCATCGATAGTAGAAGAGTTGGCATTGCCGTTGTAGTCTTTAGATACAAGCGGATCTTCGCTGTAGCCAAGAACGCCTTGAAGTTCGCCTTCTGCTGCTTCTTTAAACGCTGCGTTTACTTCTTCTGCTGTTACGTCTTTGTCAAGTTCAGCAACAAGGTCAACAAGTGATACGTTTGGTGTTGGAACACGCATTGCTCCGCCGTTCAGTTTTCCTTTTAGTTCAGGAAGTACAAGGGAAACGGCTTTCGCTGCACCAGTTGTTGTTGGGATGATGCTTTCAGCTGCTGCACGCGCACGACGGTAGTCTTTGTGCGGAAGATCAAGGATTTGCTGATCGTTTGTGTAAGAGTGAACAGTTGTCATCATACCGCGTTTGATGCCGAATTTGTCATTCAGAACTTTTGCAAACGGCGCAAGGCAGTTTGTTGTGCAAGATGCATTAGAGATAACTTGGTGGTTAGCTGCATCGTATTTATCTTCGTTTACACCCATAACGATTGTGATATCTTCTTCACTTGCAGGAGCTGAGATGATGACTTTTTTCGCGCCAGCTTCTAAGTGTTTTGCCGCATCTGGGCGTTTTGTGAAGAAACCAGTTGATTCAACAACGATTTCAACACCTTGTTTTCCCCAGCTTAATTTAGCAGGATCGCGTTCAGCTGTAACTTCGATTGTCTTGCCATTTACAACAAGGTTGCTTCCGTCTACAGAAACTTCCGCGTCCAATTTTCCGTGTACTGAGTCATATTGTAATAGGTGAGCAAGCATGTTAGCGTCTGTTAAATCGTTAACTGCTACAACCTCTACTTCAGGATTATTCAATGCTGCGCGGAATACATTACGTCCGATACGACCAAAACCATTAATACCGACTTTTACTGCCATGATGATTTCCTCCTTTAAGTAAATAAGAGATATTTAATTTATATTGAGGGAAGAAACTTCCCTTAATAACTGTTTTGCGGCTCCTTCATCAGTGATCAGAACCGTGTTGCGCGGCTTTTTAAAGTAAGCCTCGATGGCTTCCGCCTTTGATGAGCCTCCCGCCACCGCGATGATGTTGGGGATCGAATCAAGATCCTCCAGTTGAATGCCTACGCTGTGCACTTTATGAATGACCTCTCCATGACGGTCAAAATAATAGCCGAAAGCCTCTGCAACAGCCTCATTTTCTTCGATCTTCCTCAAATCTTCCTCAGGTGTGTTTCTTCGTTCGGCCATTGTTTTAGCATCCCCGATTCCATGAATCACCATACTGGACGATTGAATCGTCTGCAGCACCTCTTTGATAGAAGGCTCTTCAATGATGGAAGAATAGGCTTCTTTGCTTAGCTGACCCGGAACAAATAACAGCTTGTATGTACCGGATGCTTTTTCAGCCATATGAGCGCAGATCGTATTGGCCTGGTTCCTGACGTTTTCGCCGAGTCCGCCTCTTGCCGGAACAAAAAGCAGCTTGCGGTTTTTCGAGTCGGGCGTCATCATTTCTGCTACGGCTTCAAGGGTCGTACCTCCGGTTACGGCGACGATATTTTCCCCTTTAAACCTGTTTTTCATGCATGCGACGGCCGCTCTCCCCATTTCTTTTTTGACCCATGGGGAATGGTCGCTGTCTCCTGAGACAATGATGACCTGTTCAAGGTTCAACCTCTCTTTTAATGTGTTTTCCAAATGGGTTAAGCCTAAAACATCCTTCATTGTATCTTCGAGAATTTTCAGCAGGTCAGATCCTTCCGTTGTCAATGTCATGCCGGTCGTTTTGATCTCGAGGAGATTTTGTTCTTTTAAAAACTGAACCTCCGCCCTTAAAATCCGCTCGCTGATTCCGAGACTGGCGGCAAGGCTTCTTCTGCCGATCGGTTCAGTCAGCCTTATGTACTGCAAAATTTCGTACCTTTTCTGCATGACATCGAGAAGATCCGGCAATAATTTTTTTTGAGCCTGTATTAGTTGATTCATGTCAAACGTTCCTTTCATCCCGTCATGGACAAATATTGTCCCGCTATGACTGAAAACGTCCCACCTCAGCCAAAAAAAAATTACTCCTGCTTACATTCATTATTTTAACAGGGTTAAATCGTTTATTCAACTGTTAAGCGTCAATTCCTCGACAATATTCGCACATCTTCACACAACCGTCTTATTCAGCATTGTTTCCTATCATCTCTATTTTATTCCCATCCTCCAAAAAGGTGCATCCATCATAAAAAGCCCTTTTCTCGAAAGGGCCTCGTCTTTATTAAAACGTTTTCATTTTGTCCAAAGCTTCTCTATTTCTTCAAGCGACTTATTTTTTGTTTCAGGACAGATCGTGACAACAAACAGGAAGCAGAGAATATTAATCACCGCAAAAATCCAGAAGGTATAGGCAAGCCCCAGCGAGCTGATCATCATCGGCACAAATTGTCCGATCGCCCAGTTGGCTCCCCATAGAAAAATGGTCGCAATCCCTGCGGCCCGCGCCCTCAGGTGATTCGGGAATATTTCAGAAATCATGATCCATGTGATGGGACCGACCGATACACAGAAGGCGGCGACAAATCCTAAAATAAAGAAGGTCAGCATCAGTCCCTCAGTCAGATGAAAATAAAATGATGTACCGATTAAGATCATAAAAATGGCCATGAAGGCAGAACCGATGGACATAAGCTTCTTCCGCCCGACTTTATCGATCAAGAGAACTGCGATCACGGTAAAAATCACTTCGACGACACCGACGACACATGTTGCAACAAATCCGGCATTTTGGCCGAAGCCCATCATTTTGAAAATTTCCGGACCGTAATAGGTAATCGCGTTCATGCCGATGACTTGATTGAACAGCGCCAGCAAAATCCCGATGAACAGCGCCTTTCTGAGGCCCGGTTTGAAAAGCTGTGACAACGACCCCATCCGTTCGATCTTCAAGGAATCTTCAATGTTTTGTAATTCTTCTTTTGCCACTTTTTCTCCATTAATACGTGTCAGAATCTTTAGCGCTTCATTTGTCCTTCCGGCTTTCGCCAGCCATCGCGGACTTTCCGGCACAACCAGCAGCACGAGGAAGAAAATGACCGACGGCACCATACCATAGGCAAGCATCCACCTCCAGCCGGTGTGCACACCCCATTCATATGTACCAGACCGCTGAACTGCGAGATTGATAAAGTAAGTCGCGGAGATCCCCAATATCGTAAAGAGCTGATATAAGGAAGATAAGCTGCCGCGGATCGCAGGCGGCGCCGCTTCAGTTATATACGTGACAGACAGAGAAGACCCCATTCCGATTCCCAAACCGCCGATGATCCTTGCGATGATTAATGTGGACACATTCTGTGAAAGAGCTGAAATGACCGCTGATATCGCAAACAACAGCGCCGCTGTCATCAAAATCTTTCTCCTTCCGAACCTGTCGCTCAGAAAACCGGATATGCCAACGCCCACAACGCCCCCGATCATGATGCTCGATATCACAAGGCCTTCCATAAATGGGGTCAGACTGTACAAATCCTTCAGAAAACCGATTGCACCGGATATGACCGCTGTATCATAGCCGTACAATAAACCGCCGAGACCCGCCGCACATGAAATCAATATCACAAATCCCATTGAATGGCTTCGAGCAACTGACACTTCTGTTTCTAACTGAGCTGGATTGTTCTTCATTATTTGCCTCTCCTCCCACGAAATGATAAAGCGCTTTCAATGTGAAGTTTTCTTGTACGTACATATTTTGAAACGTAAGAACTCAAACCTCAATTAGTACGTACAATTATAGAATAATTATATTTGTATTTTCTGTCAACGTTTTTTCGGTTAGCGCTTTCATTTCACCTGAGAATTTTTCGTGAACATGTCGGGGAATCAATATATTGCGAAAATACGTCAGCCGCACGAGCCCTTCGAATCAAAGGTCATGATCCATATTCTGAAACATTAAAAAGCAACGGATGGACATTGCCATACCGTTGCTTTTTACCGATTATCCGTTTTTCCATACGTCGGCGATGATTTCAAATGAGCGCAGTCTGTCTCCATGATCAAATGTTTCTGAGTTGATGATGATTTCGTCTGCCTGCGTCGTCTGGATAAAATCTTCAAGCTTTGCCTTCACTTCTTTTGGACCTCCGATGATGGTGGAGCTGAGCTGTTCATTGACCATCGCTTTTTCTCGCGGCGTCCAGACTTGATCCATATCGTCTACAGGCGGTTTGAGCTGAGTCGGAGCCCCCCGGACAAGGTCTAAAAATTTCTGATAGTGGGATGTCGCAAGGCGCTGTGCTTTCTCATTCGTATCGGCGGCGATCACGGTCACGCCGACCATCGCATACGGCTCATCCAATATACCGGGTGTAAACGAGCTCCTGTACAGCTCTAAAGCAGGTATCGTATTCGCCGGTGAAAAGTGGGCTGCAAACGCAAACGGCAGACCGAGCTCTCCCGCGAGACGGGCGCTGAATCCGCTGGAGCCAAGCAGCCAAATCGGCACATCAAGGCCTTCCCCCGGAATGGCGCGCACATGATTTCTCACATTGCCTGACGGTTTAAAATATCGGCGCAGCTCTTCCAATTGCTCTGGAAAGTCCTCTCCGCTGCTAATGTTCCGCCGCAATGCCCTCGCTGTCAGCTGATCGGTGCCCGGAGCCCGGCCGAGTCCTAAATCGATTCTTCCCGGATAAAGGGACTCCAACGTTCCGAACTGCTCGGCAATCACAAGGGAAGAGTGATTGGGAAGCATAATGCCGCCGGACCCGACACGAATCGTCTTCGTTCCCCCGGCAATATAGCCGATCAATACCGAAGTGGCCGAACTTGCAACACCTTCAATATTATGATGCTCGGCCAGCCAGAACCTGTGGTATCCCCAGTCTTCGGCATGGCGCGCCAAATCGATGGAATCCCTGAAGGATTGCGCCGCATTTCCGCCCTGTACGATTGGGGACAAATTCAGCACGGAATACTTTGTATGTTTAAAAGGCTCTACTGACATATTTTCTCCTTCTTCCTAGAGTGTATTGTCAGATAGAACGATAACATAACAGAGGGCGGGATTAAAAGAAATTAGTTCGACCATTCTCGAACTAATGTTTAAAATGCTTGCCCCCTGAGGAAGGAGGCAAGCATAGCAGCTTAAGCATTGACGTTTTGGTTTCGCCCTTTCAAAAAATAAGCGGCAGTAATGAGCAGGTAAATACCTGCCGTGACAACGGTGATGACGATCGACGTGGTCAAAATGACGCCGATGAGTATAGCCGCAAGCGCAAGAATCGCCAGCCAGGTCGTATAAGGAAACCATTTCACATAGTAGCCTTCTGTTACGATTGCGCCGCGTTTTCTCGATTTCACATGGGCAATGGCGATCAGCATCCAGATCATCAGGACCGTATAGCCGAGAGACCCCATCAAATACTCGAATGTCTGACTTCCCGCAAATAAGGAAAACAATACGCCTAAATATAAAAATGACGTACATAGCAAAATGGCGTAAACCGGCACCTTTCGAACGGAAAGCTTTGCAAAAACTTTCGGCACCCGGCCGTCAGAAGCCTGTGTATACAACACACGGGAGGCTCCGTAAAGTCCTGAGTTCATCGATGAGATGACCGCCAATAAAATGACGGCATTCATCAAGTGATCCGCTCCGGGAATCCCGATCATTTTAAAGACCATGACAAAAGGGCTTTCCGGCACACTGTTGACTTGATTCCACGGAATCAGGCTGACGATGATGAAAAACGGCAGAAGATAAAAGGCAATAATTCGCGTCAGTGTGCCGCGGACAGCTCTGGGGACGACCTGTTCCGGGCGTTTCGTCTCCGCAAGGGTCACGCCGATGATCTCAGTTCCTCCATAAGAGTAAATGACAACAAGCATTGCCGTAATGAGCCCGCCGGCGCCGTTCGGGAAAAAGCCGCCATGATCTGTCAAATTCGAAAATCCCACAGCAGAGTGATGGCCAAAAGAGAAAAATAACAATATAAATCCGGATATGATGAAGACGACAATTACTGTAATTTTAAGCAAAGCGAGCCAATATTCAGTCTCTGCAAAGCTTTTGACAGAAAGCAAATTCACACTGGTGATAACAAGGGAAACAAACAGCGCCAGCACCCAAACCGGCATCCCCGGAAGCCAGTACTGCAAAAATATCGCAGCAACGACAGCCTCTGCGGCAATATTCAGCACCCACATTTTCCAGTAAATCCAATCTAAAAAGTATGCGGCATACGGTCCCAAAATCGATTGCACCAGATCTCTGAACGTTCTCGCTTTACTATTTCGAACCGCCATTTCTGCGAGCCCCTGCATGATAAACAGCAAAATGACTCCGCCGATCAAATAAGCGATCATCACGGACGGCCCGGCCAAATCGATGGCATTGCTGCTTCCTTTAAATAATCCCGCTCCGATGGCTCCGCCCAGCGCCATCATCATAATATGGCGGGCTGTCATCGTTCGCTCAAGCTTCTGCATTTCTTTTTCCAACTTTTTCACTTCCTCTATATCAATTAAAAAGGCTCATCGTCTCTTTTTCTTCTTTACTTTGAAGATAAAGAGACGATGAGCCTTTGAACGCCTACCGCGGTACCACTCTTTTTGATTCCTTTTCATAAGAACCCAGCTTAAAAACCCGATAACGAAGGTCAGCCGTAAAGCCTGCAGGATCGATGTCTTTCCTTTTTGAGCAAGTCCACTCCCGGGCGAGTTCAAAGATTCATTAGACTGCGTCACACCGCCCCGCAGCTCTCTTGGCTAATGAAGGATCTTTTACTGCTCCCGTTCTCTGTGTTTTATTATCCACTGAAAATATATTCATATAATATACGTTCTTATTTTCACTTTGTCAATATAAAATGATAGAACTTCTTTTTAAAATTTGAATTTTTCTTTATTTTCAAGGAAAATCGCCTTTTCTATCAGAAAATACAAGAGAAAAACAGCACAACTTTTTCTCGAATGGAGTGATTCACATAGAGACTCTCAAGAAAAACAGTCCTATATCCTCCGAAAAAAATAGTTAAATTGATATATTATTCAAACTTTACAAAATATTTTAACGATGATAGAGTGTGAACCGAATCAATGATTCGCTAAAGGAGGAGAATCCATGAAGAAGCTTTCGTTAATGTTGTTCTTGTCCGTTATGACGCTTGTCTTCGGTTCATCGCCTGTCAGCTTTGCGAAAGACCTCCCTGAAAATCGGTATACTTCACCGACTGACACAGAATTTAGCCAGATTGAACAAATACTCGATGAGGCGGGTATTCAAACCGAAAACTTAGAAAAGGATTACGGGGTGATCGTCAATGATCCCGCAGAAAAAATCGGTATCATTTCCGACATCCCCGCTGAAAAAGAGGACTGGAGCCATGTCAGCTTCGATTCGTATTATGTCGACCTCAACAGCGGCACATTAATCGCACAAGTGCAATTTACATTTAAACAAAACGATGACGGTACATCTGAGACCGAATACAAAAATGTAACCAATGGAGGAAAATATTTTGTCAAGGTCGACAAGGACGGAAATGTGATCGATGAAAAAACAGTCGGCGACATGTCGATTTTGTGGAAATATTAAAGCCTGAATGCTCCCTTTAAAAAACACCCTTTTACATACAGGGTGTTTTTCTCATTTGGAGACATCCCGGCGATAAGCCCCGCCGGAATAAGCCCTGTCGGCAGGTCCCAGCTTTCCTTGCATATACTGAATCAGCCAGCCAGTTCCGCAAATTAATGAAACCGCCCCTATCACCAGCCCGACCAATGGAATTCCCCATTGGTCATAAGCAAAGCCTGAAGCGAGATATGACAGCTGCATAAATCCCCCGTACGTTGCAAGATGAAATGAAAACACGCGCCCGCGGACTTCTTCCCTCGTGTTGGTCTGCAGCATATAGCTGTCCAGCGGGATGATAACGCCTGAGCTGACTCGCATGAAGTAAAGCATGGGCCATCGCCACCTGGTTGAACCAGTCCCCCATGACACTTCCGGCTTGCCCCATCCATAAAGAGCGGTAGTTCTTATTGTTAAGAAGGCTTGTTTTTTTGTTTTGCACATCTGCCCCCTCCTCCAACATCATTTTTCGACCAATGTATCTATCATTTCTCACAAGCGGCCAGGATTCCTTTTGATAATGTAAATTTTTAGAATTTATTTTCAAAAAACGACAAATCTCGCAAATCTCATTGGTTACATTAGAACTGTAAAATGACAAAGGAGGACAAAAACATGAAAAAGCGTTCTGTTATGATCTTATACATCATGATGTTGCTTACAGCGGCAATGTTTCAGCAAGAACCTGCAGCTGCGGTTAAAGACCGTCCATCAGCAAAGATTTCCGCCACCCTCTATTCGCAATTTAAACAAAGCGAAAAAGTCACTTTTCTGATTAAGCTGAAGGAAAAAGCTGATCCTAAAAAAGCCGTCAGCAAAGGAAAGGAAACCAGTCAAAAAAATCAACAAACCACCGGCCAAGCAGAAGATCGAAAACGCTCAGCCATTGTTTCTTCCCTTCGCATGACAGCTGACGACACCCAAAGAAACCTCAAGACATTCCTCAAGACGCAAGAAAAGAAAGGTCATGCCGACCACATCCGATCCTATTACATTGTTAACGCGATCGCCGTTCACGGCACGAAAGAAGTCATGGAAAAAGCAGCCGCCTATGATGAAGTGGAGAAAATCCTCCCAAATGAAACGAGAAAGCTGTACAAACCGATTAAAACTTCTGCGAAAATATCAGAACCCCGAAAAAAAGAGATCGAATGGAATATAGAGATAATCGGTTCTCAAATAGCTTGGTGGCTTCACGGCTATGACGGCTCAGGTACAGTCGTTGCCACAATCAATTCGGGAGTGGAATGGGATCACCCTGCATTAAAAGAAAAGTACAGAGGATACGATCCTGAGCATCCCGATGATCCGAGCCATACGCTGAACTGGTTTGACGCGGTCAACGGAAGGGAAGCGCCATATGACGACATCGGTTCCGGAACCGAAGTAATGGGAACGATGGTCGGTTCTGAACCGGACGGATACAACGAAATCGGCGTCGCCCCCGGCGCGAAGTGGATCGCGGTTAAAGCGTTTACGGATGCGAGCGGAAAAGATACCGACCTATTAGCGGCGGGCGAATGGATATTAGCCCCGAAAGATGCGGAGGGAAATCCCCATCCTGAACTTGCCCCTGATGTCGTCTATAATGCATGGGGCGGAGGCCCAGGCCTTGATGAGTGGTACAAGGACATCTTAAAAACCTGGAGAGAAGCCGAGATCTTTCCGGTATTTGCGGCCGGAGACGCGGATGACAAGAATCCCGCCGGCCCCGGAACAATATCAAGTCCAGCCAACTATCCAGAAGCGTTTACAGTCGGCTCTGTCAATAGAGATTTGACCTTGTCTGATTTTTCATTACAGGGGCCTTCCCCTGACAAAGCAATCAAACCCGAGCTATCCGCCCCGGGAGAGGAGATCCGCACCTCCGCTTTAAATCAATCATACGAAGAAGGATTGAAAGGAACAGCGCTGGCGGGAGCGCATGTTGCGGGAACGGCGGCCATATTGAAGCAGATCGATGCCACAGTTACGTCGAATGAAATGAAAGAAATCTTAACAAAACATACAAATAAATTAACGGACAATGAATTTTCCGAGTCACCAAACAACGGCTACGGCTATGGCTTAGTCAGCGTCTTTCTAACCTACAATGTCAGCAAATCCGTCATTAAAGGAGAAGTCAGAAAAAAAGGCGTTGACGAGGTGCCGCCGTCCATCTCCCATCAAATGCCGACCGCAGCGTTTGAAAACAGTCCTGTTCAGCTGACCGCGCAAATATCAGACAACACAAGCGTCAGCAAAGCGGAGCTCGCATATAAAATTGCGGGGATGTCTGAATGGAAGACGGAGGAAGTGAATGCGGCAAATGGGAACGCGCAAATCGACATATATCAAACAAAAATCACTTTTGGAAAAAGCGGCCAAACCTTAAATTACAAATGGATCGCAACTGATTTCAGCGGAAACAAGACGGAATCGCAGATTTATGAGTTGCCGATTTCCGACCGGATTACCGGCGGTTATCAAGAAAATTTTGAATCAGGGACAAACGGCTGGTTCAGCGAAGGAAAGCATAACAGCTGGGAATGGGGGACACCGGCTTCAGGACCGAACGCAGCCGCTTCGGGTGAAAAGGTATTCGCTACAAACTTAAATGGTCCTTATGACGCTGATGCCGAAATGGACTTATACATGCCGACCGTCGAATTGCCGATGGGAGGAAGAACCTATCTCAGGTTTAAAGCATGGTATGAACTTGAAGATGACAAAGACTTCGCTTATCTCATGATTAGACCTTATGAACCTGATCCAAAATGGGAAATCGTTAAAACATACACCGGCTCTTCATCCAAATGGATTGATGAAGAGATACCGCTCACTGGCTATAAATATCGGACATCAAGCATCGAAATCAAATGGAGAGTCGTATCAAACGGCACCGTTCAAAAAGACGGTTTTTACCTTGATGATGTTGAACTCTATCATCCATTTGGCGGTTTAGGTTTAAATTCCAAAATGGCAAAACAGAATCAACCAAAACCGAATGATTCTCAGACAGGGCTCCCCCCTGTTCAAGCAAAAGTCAGCATCGCTGAAACCGAAAAATCGACCTATTCCGACCCTGAGACTGGAAAGTTCGCCCTGAAGCATACAGGAGGGGAATATACACTTAAAGCCGAAGCATACGGTTATAAAACCGTCACGAAAAAGGTGGAACTAGGATGGGGAAAAGACACGATCCTCGAAAACTTGATGCTTGAAGAAGCAAAGGAAGGAGTGCTCAGCGGGACGATCAAAGACGCGGTCACAGGGAAGCCTGTTGAAAACGCCACCCTCTATCTGATCGAAGACGCTTCCGTCACCCCTGCTGTGACAAACGGAAAAGGCGAATACAACCTGAACGCATATCAAGGAGCCTACACGATCAGAGTGCTTGCGGAAGGCTACAGCCCGTATGAATTTAAGATTAATTTGGGAGAAAACACGAGGAAAAACATCAAGCTGAAACCGCTGAATAAATTACCTTAATCAAAATGAAAACACTGTTTTCTGATGCATTCAGAAAACAGTGTTTTTCTTACACTCTTGCTTTCAAATCAAGTTCTGCCACGGCTAAAATGTGTCCTTTGATTTTTCTATACAGGTCATTTAAGTAAAATCCTCTTTCTAGCTCCAGTTCAGCGTCTAGAGCATACACTGTCAATGTATAGAAGTGATCCTTGTCAGGAGGTGTCGGTCCGCAGTACTGGTGAATAATCTTAGGGTCCCGGCTTCCCCCAAGCTCAGAGGCGAAGCTGTTTTGTCCCTGGATCATTAAATCTTGCCTTTCTTCGCTTGCATGTTCAGGAAGCTCCCTTATGTCCGCTGGAATGTTGGCGGCTGTCCAATGAATCCAGCTGAACCCGCATACAGGAATCGCATCATGATCGATTAATGTCAGTGCAATCGTTTTTGCCCCTTTAGGAAGATGTTCAAATCCAATAGGGAATGAAACAAATGGATGCCCCTCTCTCCTGAATTCATCTTTCGCGTATTTAGAATACTTATCATGCAAATATGGCTTTGCTTCTACGTAAATGTTCATGTCTATCCTTCTTTCAATTTTTGATTCTCTATTTATATTAAACGAATCGATGTATAATCATTGATAAGTAAACGGCTTTTTTGAGATAACGTTTTGTTATAGATTGGGACCTGTTAGGAGATATGTTCATGGATTTAAAATGGCTGCAGACTTTTATCGCCGCTGCAGAATCAGAAAATTTCAGAGAAACGGCTGAACGGCTTTACCTGACCCAGCCTGCCGTTTCTCAGCATATTCGAAAATTGGAAAACGAATTGGATATGAGATTATTTATACATACCGGAAGAAGTGTCGTTCTCACCGACGAGGGCAGACTGTTTTTGCCTTATGCGAAAGACATGATGAATGTGTACAATTCGGGAAGGCAGAAGGTGGCTCAATGGAAGCAGGGCTACAGCCGCATGATTAGATTGGCAGTACATCCCTACATCGCTTCCTATATATTGCCCCGGTTTTTGCCGGCTTTTATCGAAAAACAGCCGGATATGGAGATTTCAACCATTGTGGCCGAGGCAGATGACATCAAAAAAGCAGTTGAAGACAATAAAGCTGATATCGGAATATCGCGAAACGCCCCAAATACTAACAGTCTTTACTATCAGCACATATGCGAAGGAACACTATGCCTTGCCGCCCCGTATCAAGAAACCGGCCTTGCTAACGCCGGAGCCATTTTCAGCCGCTACAGGCTGCTGACGCATGATCACTCTTCCACAGGGGATGATCTGTTAAGGACCATTCTTGTGCATTACCCAGGCGTACAAACGATGTCCGCCGGACAAATTGATGCGGCACTTCACATGGTGAAGGCGGGAATCGGCGCATCATTCCTGCCGGCATATATGATTAAGCATGATCAAAATGAAAAAAGACTGATCACGGTCGATATACCAAACATCAAATTGCCCGCTTCCAAAACCTATATCATGTGGAAAAGAAACAGCGGACATATCAGACAATTTCACGCCATGCTGGATGATTTTATGAAACGTGAACAGATTTAATCTGCCGGTTGGAGCCATCCTTTCAGGCCATAGATCAACGGATACGACATCAAAAAGACCCTGAAAAACACTTCAGGGTCTTTTTAAATTCATATCGACGACACACTGCTCTTCTCAGTGTCATCCAAAAAAATCTCTTCAAGCGACGGTTCATCGACATGAATTCTGTAAATGCCCACCTTGCAGTTGGTCAATACTCTGACGATAGCCGGAATTTTTTCCTCCGAATTTACGATAATCGAGATTTCACGACCGCGGTATTCAAGCTGTTCCCCGGCTGATTCGAGGAAGCCGTTGATCAGACCGAAATGCTGATCAGGAATATCCGAATGGCGAATCTGAACGGAAATGTTCGACATGAAGTGTTTCCGTAACTCATCAATCGTACCTTCTTTTAAAATGCTTCCGTTCTTCATAATTGCGATTCTTGTACACATTTTCTCGATCTCATAAAGATTATGAGAAGTCATGAATATCGTTTTTCCCTCTTTTTGCAGATCGATAAGTAGTTTATGTATATAGAGAGCCGATTCGGCATCAACACCGGAGGTCGGTTCATCCAAAAAGATCAGCTCAGGATCATGAATTATAGCCTGGGCAATGCCTAGCTTTTTCTTCATGCCGAATGAAAAACGGCCCGCTTTTTTATACCCGTCTTCCAAGAGACCAACCCTTTCCAAAACGGTTTCGCACCGCTTTGTTGATGCCCTGCATCCGTTGAGCTTGGCGAAATATTTCAAGTGGCCGACCGCTGTCAGCGAATCATAAAACATGGAATAGTCCGGCAGCACGCCAATCCGGTGCTTCACTTTTTCAAGCGAAGATTCGTTTAATAATCGAAAGCTTCCCGCAGACGGCTGAGTGATGCCGGTGATCATATTCATAAATGTCGATTTCCCCGCGCCATTGCGGCCTAGAAATCCGTAAATCTCGCCTTTTTCCACTTGCAGATCGACCTTGTTGACGACCGTTTTCGCCCCGTAGCTTTTCGTCAGTCCGTTTGCCTCGATCACCACATTCATTATAGGTCTCTCCTTTTCAAGATCACGATGGCCCCGGACAAAGCCACGGCGGCGTAAACTAAGTTGATCAGGCTGAAGCAGCCCCCAAGATCGGAATAATAATAGGGTGTCACATATTGAAACCAGCTGATCATCGCGTTTTGAGAATTGATCGCCCAATAGCTGACGGCCGGGAAAAGCAGGGAAAAGACAACCGCGAAAAACATGGTCATGCCAGGCTTGGAAAAGATGACGGAAAACAGCAGATTTAAAGCGATTGCAGCTGCAAGAAACGCCATGCATTCAACAGCCCCCAGCCCCAAAAAAGATTTGGAAACCATCATCACCAATATGAAAGATACCGTGATGCAAAGAAACCAAAACAATAAGACACCCAAAAATTTCCCCAAAATAATTTTGCTGTGTGAGGTTTTGGTCACAAGAAATCTGATCGTCCGCGAATGGACTTCCCGGCTGATCATGTCATGGGACAATCCCGAAACCAGCAGAAAACCAAACAAAAAGACGATAACCGAGATTCCGGCTTCGTAGGGGTTTTCACCAAGGCCCATTTCCCGAACAGCCTCGGTCGGCGCGCTTTTTATGAGGTCGGCAACTTTATAGCTTACCCAAAAAATCAGTACGATCATAATGAGCGATTTTACACTTTTAAAAAGACTTTTACATTCATTCAGACAAATTGTCCACAAGACGGGTCACTCCTTCACTCCCTCCATTATAGTAAGCGAACATTATCGGAAAATAATCTGATCCTTAACATTACCTTAAATCGTTCGAAAAACGGTTACAGCTTGACTTTCCCCCAGGCTGGAAGGTGTATATAAGTTCCTTACAGAAGCGGGCGGATCGGAAGGTTCGTCTAATTACGCATTTACGCAATGGCGGGAATGGAGCACAATTCAAAACCGTTTAAAGCAGCCGCTCCGGCATTTTCCTGGAGCGATCTTTTTGATGCGGGAAGGGGCATTGAAATGAGGTTTTTTGTGGACATTTACTTGGAAACGCGAAGTTACGGCATATTATCTGCACAGCGGCGGTCATGCGAACACCTGTCATGGAGATGGAACACGCAGTATCACTCCTCCTGAACGGGAAACACCTGATCGTTTTCTCTACGATCCATTACAACCTGTTCCTACAAAAGAGGAGCCATCATGATGCCGCCGGATTTTTACAAGCGGAGCCTTTGAGCAAAGAGACATTGAAGAGCGGCAAGATGTACTGGTGTACAGCTCACCTATTCTCGAAGAAAACATGGAGGTGACGGGTCCGGTAAAAGTCAGGCCCTGGGCTGCATCGAGTACACCGGATACTGATTTTGTCGTCCGCTTAATTGATGTGCATCCAGATGCTCGGCATACAATTTGACAGACGGAATCATTCGGGCCCGATTTCGGAATGTCTCGGAAGGAGAAAAGCCCAGCCTGATCAAACCGGGAAAAGGGTATCTCGATGAAATCGATCTGTGGTCCACAAGCAATGTATTTAACTCCGCTTGGATGTTACAAGCAGCCATTTTCCACGTTGGGATCGAAATCCCAATACCGGGTTTGATATCGGCGCCGGGCAAAGAGATGATGCTCAAACAGCATTGCAAACCATTTTGCATGACAAGCAGCACCCGTCTGCCATTATTCTCCCTGTGATTCCCTAGAAACTGACCTGATGTAAATACCTTCAGAGGCTGATATGCTCTGAAGGTATGTTTCTAGCGGTCGGTTACCACGATATATGCGGCTTTCACCGGACCATGGACACCGACAACAAGGTCCATTTCAATATCGGCTGAGTTGCTCGGTCCCGTCACATAGTTGATGCATGACGGTGTGACTTTGCCGTCTGTGATCATGTGTTTGATCATCCGGCTTGCCTGTGTCATCCTCGGGACGATCGAGCTCTTTGGAACGATCGCAATGTATGTCGTTGGCAGGAGGCTCACCGAGCGTCCTTTATCTTTCGAGCTGAAAAGGACGACTGTTCCGGATTCCGCAAGCGTGACCTCGCTGAATGTAATGCCGATGTTCGCCTGTTCCGCCCGCAGAATATTTTCTCTGCCGGCTGCCGCATTCCACTCCCATACTTGTGTGCCTTCATTCGGCCATCTGTCTGTTAAAAGGCTTGACAGTCCGTATTCTTGAAAACGCTCGTCTTTCGGAACAATCACAGGGCCGCCTCCGAATCGTGATGCTTGATCATAAAGGGCCTCATACAGGCCGAGAGTATCTGTTTCAAGCAGTTCCGTATGAATCTTCCGGCAATGCTCCTTTAAGACGCCGAGAAGCTGATCCTGTGTAAAGCCTTGATACACACGGTGCTGCGGCTGATGTGCGTAATCGGGGACAGAGACGCCGGCTGTCCGCCTGCTGCGGCCTAGCCGTTCCGCAATCCGGTTTAAAAAGCTGTCCTTGTTTTGAATCGTTCCGTTTGTCATCTGTCTTCCCCCTTCTGTCTGTCCTGGAACCAGTCGCGGAACCTGGATCGGTTCGGCGCAGGAAAGTCGCGGATTTGCGTCCATTGCTTCAGCGGTCCCGGACCCTTCGTAATGTTTTCGCCTTCTTGAAACGGCTTCATCGCCGCCGGCGCCCATTTTGAGCCCATTTTATAAAGCGATGGCGTCGATGTTCCGAGACCGAACGCTTTCATCGCCAGCTTTTCGGAAATCGGTGCGCGCCCTTCTTTTTCGACGATCCGCTGCCGGTGCTTTAACAGCAGCTCATGAAGCGGAATTTTGACAGGACAGGCTTCAGAGCAGGCCGCACATAATGATGATGCATAAGGAAGTTCTTTGTAATCGTCGTATCCGCCGAGAAGCGGGGAGAGCACCGCTCCGATCGGCCCGGAATAAATCGAGCCGTAGGAATGTCCGCCGACATGGCGGTAGACCGGGCAGACATTGATGCAGGCCGCACAGCGGATGCATTGGAGAACGGATTGAAAGTCGGTCCCGAGAATTTTCGAACGCCCGTTGTCGACGATCACGAGGTGGAATTCCTCCGGCCCGTCCGCTTCGTCCGGCAGCTTCGGCCCCGTCAATGCTGTGATATAGCTTGTCAGCCTTTGACCGACCGCGCTTCTCGTCAGCATTCCGACAAGCACTTCAAACTCGTCAAATGACGGGACGATTCGCTCCATCCCCATCACGGTGATCTGCGTTTTCGGAATGGTCGTCACGAGGCGTCCGTTCCCTTCGTTTGTGACAAGGCTGACAGACCCTGTATCGGCAATCGCAAAATTGCAGCCCGTGATGCCGATGTCCGCCTCCAGGAATTTTTTTCTGAGAACGGCCCGCGCGTGCATGACAAGCTCCTCAGGCTTTTCCGTTTTGCGGTAGTCGATCCGCTCTTTAAAGACATCGCGGATCTGCTCTTTATTTTTATGGAGCGCAGGTGCAACGATATGGGACGGTGGATCATGGTCGTCAATCTGAAGGATGTACTCTCCCAAATCGGTTTCCACCACTTCGCAGCCTTCGCTTTCAAGCGCTTCATTCATATTGATTTCTTCCGTGACCATCGATTTTGACTTGACGATTTTTTTGCCGTTTTTCTTTTTCACGACTTCGCGGATGTAGCCTGTCGCTTCCTCGGCCGTCTCGGCAAAGAAAACGTGTCCGCCTTTTTTGGCGACGTTGTCGGCGAGCTGCTCAAGATAATAGTCTAGGTTTTCCAGCACGTGCTGCCTGATTTCTTCGGCAAGCGACCGCCATTCTTCCCAGTTTCCGAGCTCTTCTGCCGCCTCAAGCCGCCGTGCTCTTAACCGTTCCTGGGCGCTTGAGACGGCCCCCCTCATAAACGTATTATCAAGCCCATCTGATACGCGTTCTTTAAATGTTTCCGTTCCGATCTTCATTGCCATGACCAATGTCCCCCTCTATCTGTGAAATGACCGGATATCTGTTATCTGCTGTTTAAAACCTCTGCAATGTGCATGACTTCGATCGGCTTATTCTTTCTGCCGATCCGCCCTCCGATATTCATCAGACAGCCGCAGTCGGCCCCGATCAACACCTCCGCACCCGCATCTTCGACACAAGCCACTTTTTCATCAACCATCTGCTCTGATATTTGCGACATTTTCACCGAAAAAGTACCGCCAAATCCGCAGCAGTCATGTTGGCGCGGCAGCGGCGTAAATTCAAGCCCTTTCACATTCTGTAACAGCTTCATCGGCGCGTCCTTAACGCCCAAAAGCCTTGTCATATGGCATGATGTGTGATAAGTCGCCTTTTTCTCTAATCTCGCCCCCACGTCGTTGATTTTCAAAACATTGACGATAAAATCTGTCAGCTCATACGTTTTATCAGCAAGCCGCTGCGCCTTTTCCGCCCATAGAGGCTCATCCTGGAACAGGTGCGGATATTCCTTAAACATGAAAGCGCATGATCCCGAAGGGCTGACGACATATTCAGCATCACCAAACGTTTCAATCATCCGCCTCATCGCTTTTTTGGAGTCTTTGACATAGCCGCTGTTGTAAGCCGGCTGCCCGCAGCAGATCTGCCCTTCAGGAAAATCGACTTCACACCCGAGCCGCTCCAGCAGTTCAACGGTTGCTTTTCCGACATTCGTCTGAAACATGTCAACCAAACACGTGATAAACAGTGAAACTTTCATCTTGATCCCCTCTCCAGACCTCATTTATCAGGTCATCTGATGACTTGGGTAAAAAACCCTCTTTCTTCATCTTACAACTTGTGAACATTTTTTGAAAGGGGTTTCTTATTCGTTATCATAGAGGGCCTATCCATGAAAAGCAGGCTTCCGCCTGCTTTCAAATACCTGATTCGTCGGCCTGTTTTGTTTCTTCAAAGTAGGCGGAGAGCACCTTTTCGACGTTTGTCAGATGGTTGAGCATTGCCTGTTCCGCTTTTTCGCCGTCCTTTTCTTTTACGGCTTCGTAGATAGCCTCGTGCTCTTCATAAAGGCGCTTTACAGATGTTTTTTTGGAAAACAGCCAGATTTTGCGCGTTTCTCTCATCGTTTCGATCAAAAGGGATGATACATGATTCATCAAGCCTTTCAGGAGATCGTTTTGCGATGCACCGGCAAGCGCCAAATGAAAGGCAAAATCCGCTTTTTCGCCGAGTTCGTCGTTGCCGTCGGCCAGCTTCATATCCTCGAGCGCCGTGCGCATATTTTCCAGATCCTCTTCCGTGCGTTTTTGCGCCGCACCGGAAACAACGCCGATTTCCAGAATTTTGCGGACTTCAAGAAGCTCTGCGACATCCTTCTTTTTCATCAGCAGTGCGGCAGAAAGAGGGATCGAAATCTGTTCAGGTTCAAACCTTTTCACATAGGTGCCTTCCCCCTGTCTCATCTCTACCATTCCCATCGCTTTTAAGGCTGACAGCGCTTCCCTGACGGCCGAACGGCTGACTTGAAAGCTGTCGGCGAGCGACTGAACGGAATCTAGCTGATCACCCGGCTGGAGCTCCCCGTTTTTGATCGATTCAAGAAGGGCTTCCGCCACTTCTTCGTATATTTTTTTCGTCTTGATTTGCTTGTATTTCAATTTCTTCACCTCGTAGACAGACTGGGCATGATGCGTCATTTTTCTTATTATACCGTTCTTTGCGTCCGGAACATATAGCTTGGGCGCCATGCAAAAAAAAAGATTGTAATTTTGAAGATTCAGAAATATAATGCTAAATGATTGGTCTTGTCATCATGTCATCAGATGACTAAAACAAAGGGGGAATAAAAATGGGATGGACACAAGAGTATACACCCTTGGGAAACAGTTTGCTGCTGTCTTCACTTGCGGCGCTTATCCCGATTTTGTATTTTTTCTGGGCTTTGGCCGTCAAACGAATGAAGGGGCATATGGCCGGCTTGACGACCTTGCTGATCGCATTGGCGCTGGCCGTTTTCGTTTACGGCATGCCTGCGGAGAAAGCGGTCATGTCGGCGTCACAGGGCGCAGTTTATGGACTTTTGCCGATCGGCTGGATCATCATCACATCTGTTTTTTTGTACAAGCTGACCGTTAAAAGCGGGCAATTTGAAATCATTCGGCACTCGGTGCTCTCGATTACAGATGACCGTCGTTTGCAAGCACTTTTGATAGCGTTTTCATTCGGCGCGTTTTTAGAAGGGGCGGCAGGTTTTGGAGCGCCGGTCGCCATTTCGGCGGCACTGCTAGCAGGTCTCGGTTTCAATCCTTTATATGCGGCAGGCCTCTGTTTAATCGCCAATACGGCGCCTGTGGCCTTCGGCGCGATTGGCATACCGATTATTGCGGTGGAGGGTCCGACCGGCATTCCGGCGATGGACATTTCAAAAATGGTCGGGCGCCAGCTTCCGTTTTTATCTGTTTTTATTCCGTTTTATTTGATCGTGATCATGAGCGGATTTCGCAGATCTTTTGAAGTGCTGCCGGCGATTTTCGTGTCGGGCATTTCGTTTGCGGTAACCCAATATCTCAGCTCAAACTTCCTGGGACCGGAGCTCCCGGATATTTTGTCGGCGATCGTTTCGCTTATCGCCCTTGCCGTGTTCTTAAAGTTTTGGAAGCCGAAAACGCCATTCAAATTTCCGCACGAGAAGGAAGCGGCGGCTGCCGCAGAATCGCAGTCAAGAGATCAGGCGGCTGCCTATTCACCGGGGCAAATTTTCAAGGCATGGACACCGTTTTTATTGTTGACCGCCATGGTTTCCCTTTGGGGGATTCCTTCCGTGAAGCAGGCGCTCGTCGGGCATTATCAAGGGGCAAATCCAGTGCTGCTGCTTTTAAATGAAATCGGCGGACGGCTGTCATTCGCACCAGGTGTGCCTTTCCTGCACAATCAAATCATCGGCTCATCTGGAGAGCCGATTGAGGCTCTTTTTAAACTTGAACTGCTCGGATCGGCGGGTACGGCGATTCTGCTTGCGGCCGTGCTGGCAAAGTTTGTGCTTGCAATCACCTGGAAAGACTGGGGGCAGGTGTTTGCCGAAACGCTGACAGAGCTTGGCAAGCCCGTTTTGACGATCGCTTCCGTCGTGGGCTTCGCCTATGTCACCAATTCTTCCGGGATGAGCACAACGCTCGGCATGTCACTGGCGATGACGGGTGCGATGTTTTCGTTTTTCTCTCCCGTGCTCGGCTGGCTCGGGGTCTTCATCACAGGCTCGGATACTTCAGCGAACCTGTTGTTTGGCAGTCTGCAAAAAGTCACCGCAACATCGGTCGGAATGGAGCCCGTCCTGGCGGTGGCGGCCAATTCCTCAGGAGGTGTCACCGGAAAAATGATATCCCCGCAATCGATTGCGGTTGCCTGCGCGGCTGTCGGACTCGCGGGAAAAGAATCCGATCTGCTCCGCTTTACATTGAAGCACAGCTTATTTCTCTTGTTCCTTGTCTGTATCATCACATTTTTGCAGCATCATCTGTTTTCCTGGATGATCCCGTAAAAAAAGGCCGCCGGCATTGCCGGACGGCCTCTATTCATAGCGTTTTCTCACGGATGAAGGCAAGATGTTGAGCTGATCTCTGTATTTGGCGACCGTTCGCCGGGAGATGACGATGCCGTGCTGTTCTTTGAGCAGGTCAGCCAGCTTTTGGTCAGAAAGCGGTTTCATTTTATTTTCCTCTTCGATCAGACGACGGAGCTGCACTTTGACCGTATGGCTTGACGTATGGCCGTCTGAGACATCCTTCACTTTTGCCGAAAAAAACCGTTTCAGTTCACAGAGCTCATACGGTGTCTGCACAAATTTCCCTTTCACCGCCCGGCTCACCGTGGATTCATGAATGCCGAGGACATCGGCGACATCCTTTAATGTCAAGGGCTGTATCTTTTCTTTCCCTTTGAGAAAATAATCTTTTTGACGAACGAGGATCTCCCCCATCACCCTTTTCATCGTTTCCCTTCTTTGCCTGAGGGCATGATCAAGCCATTTCCACTGACTGTATTTGTCTGATAAAAAAGCGGCTGTATCATCATTGGTCCGTGCTTTGAGCATTGGCTCGTAAAATGAATTAAGCTGGATGTCCGGAAACGAGCGGCTGCTGAGCTCCAAACTCAATGCTCCGTCCTGAATGTAAATGATCACATCAGGCTCAATATAGACGTTCCGCTCCTCAGCTTCGTAAAGCAAACCGGGCCTCGGAGACAGTTCTGCGACAAGATCCTGAATATCCTGAAGCTGTGAAAGGGAAAGGCCCGTTCTCGCGGAAAGCTCCTTCCATGCCTTTTTGGCAAAAAGTTCGAAATAGCCGGAAATGACGTTCTCAGCATCCGCCGTCTGCCTTGGGAGGCGCCTTAATTGAATGAGAATGCATTCCTTTAAAGAACGCGCTCCGACTCCGGCCGGTTCAAGTGTCTGCAGCTTCGCCAGAACGGTTTCCACTTCCTCTCCGGGCACAGACAGGGCGGAGGCGATAAAGGTAAGCTGTTCATTGACATACCCGTTTGAATCAAGCGATTCAACCAAGTAGCCGAAAATGCGCTTTTCCCGGTCTGACAATTGCAAGTCGAGCGCCTGCCGCTTTAACGCGCCTTGCAAATCCTCATGCGCCGTCCCGGAGTCTCGTTGTAATTGGTGATTGGTTTTATGGTAAAATGATCGGGGAATATCGGTGTCTTTCCGTTCGATAAGAGGGTTTTCCAGTGAGAGCTCATCAAGCCGGCTGTTTAGTTCAGCCGAGGAATACTGCAGCAATTGAATGGCTTGTGTAAGCCCCTGTGTCAAATGAAGTTTTACCGTTTGCTGCTGCTGTACATGCAATTTCATCATCTTCTCCCCCTCCCACTTATAGTTTACACGATCGGTTCCGTACCGTATAGACATAAAAAGGAGTGTTTTCATTGACAGAACTTTTTTCAGTACCGTATTTTATCGAAAACTTTAAAACCCATATTGAAATGAACCCGAATGAGGATAAGATCCATGCGATGAACAGCTATTACCGCTCGGTCGTTTCAACACTTGTGCAGGATCAGCTGACAAAAAACGCCGTTGTCTTAAAACGGATTCAGCATTTGGATGAAGCCTATAACAAGGTAAAGCGCGGAGAAGCATAATGGGGAAAGCCGTCTGTTACACATGAACAGGCGGCTTTTCTATTTCCGATTCGTTTTTCTGAATCAGCTCTGTGTTCGGGATGTGTTTCATCCATGTATTGTAATAGTTCGCGTTTTTCCCGTAAGAGTTGTCGATGACGACGTTTTGCTTGTCCAGGAGGCACGATAAAATATGGCCGTGCAGCCTTGATGTGATGACTGATTCATAGCGGCTGAAAAAACGGACCGATTTGCTGACGAGGCTGTCGGAATAGCGTCTCCAATAAGAAGCAATCGGCAGCGGATTGCCCGCTTTTTTGTTGAGAATATTTAATGTTTGCAGCCGTTTGATCCCCCGCTTGTCACGGTCTGATAAAATCACGTTCCAGTCATACGTGTCAGGCTCTCCCGCCGTTTGTAAGCTGCTGTTTGCTTCTTTATCCGTTCTGATCAACCACAGCACAGATGCCGACGGCTTTTCAGAAGGGGCGATCGGCCAGAGCTGATGGGCCATATCCGGCATCATTCTGAGATTCTTGATGCCGAAGTGCTCAGCCGCAAATTGGAATGACGCCGTTTCCCTGGCGAATAAGTGGAGGTCGGGATGCGGTGTTAAAATGTCCCGCGTCCGTTTGATGTTTTCTTCCTTTTCGTAATAAATAGACTGCGGCAGAATCACGATCCGGTTGTCCGGATAGTGCTCGATAACCCGCTCCCTGAATTGCTGAAAGTGGGGGTACAAATCGCCGAAGTTGCCGCCGCCTTGGCAGACAATGATCGCATGCTTGGGAATTTTACGGCCGCAGGCGAAGTTTTCTGCGTTCCATCTTTCGCGAACCTGAATCCCGTATGCTTGAAAAAAAGCTTCCGTTCCTTTCATGATCAATAAGTCGCCAACATTCCCGTAAAGCGGGTAGTCCAAATAAACGACTTCCGAGTGCCTCGGAATGACATCCAAAATGTCGGCCAGCTTATCTTTCAAGCTGTCCATGGAATATGTAATCGCCATGATTAGCACCTCATTTGTATTTGATCCGGTCGATCAGAAGCTGAATGATCCGGTCTTGTTCCTCATGTGTCAGATTTGAGCCTGACGGCAGACAAAGCCCTCTGCGGAATAAATCGTCGCTGACAGATTCGCTTTCATCATGCGGATAATAGGAAGCGCCATGAAAAAGCGGCTGTTGGTGCAGCGGTTTCCATAACGGGCGCGCTTCAATATTTTCAGCGGCCAGCTGTTCGATGAGCTCCGCTGGTGATGTTTGAATTTTCTTTTCATCAAATGTCAATGTCGTCAGCCAGCGGTTTGACATGCCGAGCTCAGGCATGAAGTCTACACCGTCCATCTCAGAGAGCGCCTCCTGATAGCGCTTGAAAACGGCGCGTCTGGCGTTCACTCTGTCATCCAATACGGCGAGCTGGGCGATGCCGATTCCGGCAAGCACATTGCTCATCCGGTAATTGTAGCCCGCTTTTTCATGCTGGTAATGGATCGCCTTCTCCCGGGCCTGAGTAGCTAAAAAGCGCGCTTTTGCCAAAGCGTCTTCGTCATCGCTGACAAGCATCCCGCCGCCCGAGGTCGTGATGATCTTATTGCCGTTGAACGAGTATATGCCAAAGCGGCCAAATGTTCCGCTCTTTCTTCCTTGATACTCTGATCCGAGGGATTCTGCCGCATCTTCAATGACGGGCACCGCATATTTGTCGCAAATGGCGATGATTTCGTCCATTTTGGCGCTCTGACCGTATAGATTGACAACGATGACGGCTTTCGGAAGATTTCTCGTACGCTCCGCCTCATCAAGGGCGCGCTCCAGCGCTATAGGCGACATGTTCCATGTGTCTCTTTCGGAATCGATAAACACCGGCTCGGCCTGCTCATACAAAATCGGGTTGGCGCTGGCGACAAATGTAAAAGAAGAACAAAATACGGTATCGCCCTTTCCGACTCCCAATAACTTGAGCGCAAGGTGAATCGCGGCCGTACCCGAGCTGACCGCTGCAGCCCCGGCCGTACCCGCATAAGCGGCAAGTTTTTCTTCAAATTGATCGACGAGGGGGCCAAGCGGCGCGATCCAGTTTGTCCGAAACGCTTCGGCGACATAGCGCTCTTCTTCCCCGCCCATATGCGGCGGCGATAAATAAATTCGCTTGTTCTGACTCATATTTTTCACCCTTTTTACAACTGTGATTTGATTGCTCTTGCAGGAACACCGACTGCTGTTGAATCATCAGGAATATCGTCAATCACCGCAGCGCCGGCTCCCGTCACGCTTCTCCGCCCGAGCCTTTTTCCAGGAATGACGACCGTTCCCGCTCCGACATGCGCCTCATCCATAACGGTTACGCCTCCGGTCAAAATCGTTCCCGGTGAAAGGTGGACATAGTCGCCAATTCGATTGTCATGTTCGACGATCGCACCGGTATTGATAATGCTGTGCATCCCGATATGGGCGTCAGCTTGGATGACGCTTTTCGCCATCACAACCGTTCCGTTTTCAATTCGGGCCGAGCTGCTGATGACAGCAGACGGGTGAACGAGCACCGCATACCGCTCCAGCGGAAGGCCGAGGCTTTCAAATAGCTTTTTTCTCACTTCATTTCTGCCGACAGCTATGATAAATTTCGCATCCGGAAAGAAGCGCAGCATCTCGCCTGTCGCATGTGCAGATCCATAATACAAGCCGTTTTTACGAGCAAGCGACTCGAACCGGTCATCGAGAATGCCGGCAAGCGACAGATCCGGACACTCTTCAACGATGTCCTTGATGACCTTTCCGTGGCCGCCGGCTCCGATAATCACGATTGCTTGCATCAGGCATTCCTTCTTCCTGTGAATTTTTCCGCCGTCACATGGCGGTCCTGGCTGACGCCTTCAGATCTCAGCACTTTGCCGACGGTCAACAAAAGGATTTTCAGATCAAGCAAAAAAGACCGGTGATCCACATACCAGACATCGAGCTCAAATTTTTCTTCCCATGTCACTTTGTTTCTGCCGTTGATTTGCGCCCAGCCTGTGATGCCCGGTCTGACTTCGTGCCGTCTCCACTGCCTTTTTGTATAAAGGGGAATATACTCCATCAAAAGCGGACGGGGCCCGACAAGACTGAGATCGCCTTTGATGACATTGATCAGCTGCGGCAGTTCATCCAGGCTCGTTTTTCTGATCAGCCTGCCCGTTTTTGTCAGCCGGATTTCGTCGCTGAGCAGGTTTCCCGCTTCATCCCTTTCATCAGTCATCGTCCTGAACTTATATAATGTAAAAGGTTCGCCGTTCAGTCCCGGACGGGTTTGGCGAAATAAGACAGGCGAGCCGATTTTCCACCTGATGAGACAAGCTGTGAAAAGCATGGCCGGACTGAGAGCAATCAGCAAAATGACCGCGCATACAAGATCGAAAAAACGTTTCGCTTTCATGAAACCGCACCCCTTTCGTTTATTTAAAAAATCCCTTCTGAAAAGGGATCGATGCCGAAGCCCGAAATGCCTGCAGCTTGGCTGACAAGGCATGGCGTTCTTCTTTCGTACACATGACAAAATAGGCAAACAACACATACGCTCCGGATGCCGCAAGCGCCGTCATGATCAGGGAAAGCAGGCTGTCGATCGAAAAAAAGAACTGCATGGCAAACAGCACGCCCAATGTAAAGGAAGCTCCGGCAAGCGGCGCGTAAATCCCTCTATAGAAAACCCGTTTTCTCTCGCCTGTGATGATCGATGCGTAAATCGGCGTGAAGACAACGTTTTTCAGCATTAAGGCAACAGCTCCGGAAATTGCAATCCCGTAAAGCCCAAGGCCTGCAGGACCGCTCAAAACAATAGCCAAGAGCAAGTTGCAGCCTCCGAAGGCGACCGTTGTCAAAGCCGGCGTTTTCAGCTTGTTGTAAGCTGTGAAAATGTAAAAAAGCGGCGCCGGGCTTAATGAAACAACCAAGTATCCGGCATGTATCAATAACAGCCATTTTAAATGCTCGAATGAAGGGCCGAGCCAAAGCGTAAGAAACGGACCGGCAAGCCCGCCCAAGAGCGCCGCCGGCAAAGCGAGCAGAATTCCGTTAAACCTGACGGCCTGATTGGCGTAGCGGACAAGCCCTTTTTTGTCGCCTTTTGAATAATAAAGCGTAATCGTCGGTGAAAAAACGGCGGCGAGCGTGCCTGACATCGTCCGTATTAACAGCGGAAACTGTATGATCGCCGCATACATCCCGGACGCTGAAACGCCCAGCATAACATTGGCGACCATCAAGTCGATTTGCAGAAAAAGCAGCACACCGATCTGGCTGACAGAGCTCCATCCCCCAGCCTGCAGCAGCTTCTTGCATTTTTTCAGCGACATATCCTTGACGCGAAACCTATACCACGGAATTAATTTTTTAAAAAACAGAATCGATAAAATGGACGCCGAGACTGCAGCGATCAGAGTCGCAAGCTGAATGTGCCAGATTTTCGGCGCAAACCATGAGAAAATGCACAGTACGCTCACAACGCGGATGAGCATTTGGACGGCCTGGATCGAGCTCGTGATATAGATTTTATTGGCGAAGAACGGCCCGGCGGCAAACCCCGACATGAAAAAGGTGAGTAAAAATAGCATGCTGCCGATCAACAGGGCGATTTGCACATCTCCCAGGAGGCTGGCGGGCACGCGGATGATCTTGTCGACAAAAAACACTGTTCCGGAGAGCGGCACAAGCAAGACAAGGGCAAGGACTAGCGATGACACAATGTAAGTATTCATATAGCCCCGCGCTTCAGCGAGCGCCCCCCTGTGGGCATGAATCGAAAAAAAGCGGACAACGACCGCGCTCAGGGCGACCGTGATAATCGAAAAATAATTGATCATATTTTGCGTTAAATTAACGAAACCGAATGCCTCCACCCCGAGGTTTTTGATCACAAACGGAGTCAGCCACATTGAAAACAGCACGGATAACACAAAGTACGCCATATTGGCGCCGAGATTCAAGAAAAAGGTCTTATTCAAAAGGCTCATCCCTTACTGGGCAGATTTCGTTTAAAAAACAGTTCGAGCAGGAACGGAACGTTCAGCTTGCACAACAGCAAGACGAGACGTTGACCGATTAAGAGCTTTTCATTGCGAATGGACGTTGATTTGATACATGACTGCACCATCCGATAAGAGAGGATGTCTTTAATATGACGCCTCACCTGCTTTGAAGGCTTCGGTTCGGCGCAGGCATTGGCCAGAAGCATCGGAATCTGGTGCTTGCACATGTATGTTTGCAGATCGTCAGCACATTCATCCAGCAGCTCAAAAGTCTCGTAAAACCTCTTTTTCGCCCGAAATTGCCTTTTCAGGCTTTCATCCATATACGGTTTATAAGGGATCTCCGTCAGGCTTTGCGGATTCGATCTGTACATGTAATAGCCTTCATCGATCGCCTTCACCCGTTTGGCGGCATAAAAAGCATAAAGATTAAACGGCGAATCTTCTGCAAAGCGAATATCTTCATAAAAATACAGCTCGTTTTCTTTCAGCATGCGGCGCTTGTACAGATTCCGCCACACATACCAGATAAACTGGGTTTCGTGCGCCTTTTTCAGCGCGCGTTTAATATCCCAGCTTAAAAGCAGGCGTCCTGCCGGCAATGAAGGCGGAAAATAGGCTTGCTCCTTGCCGTAGCATTTATGATAACCGCACATCACGATATCAAGATCATCTTCCTTGGCGGCCGCGTACATGTTTTCAAACATCTCCGCCGCGACATAGTCATCTCCGTCGACAAACCCGACATAGTCACCCGTCGCCGCCTGGAGACCCGCATTTCTTGCTGAACTGAGCCCCCCGTTCTTTTTGTGGATCACTTTGACTCTGGCGTCCTGTCCGCAATATCGTCTCGCGATCTCACCCGATCTATCGGGAGATCCGTCATCGACGAGGATGATTTCAATATTCTTCAGCGTCTGTCTGAGCAATGAATTGACACATTCTTCGATATAATCTTCGACATTGTACATTGGAACAATGATACTGACATATGGCCTCATTTGATATCACCTATGATTTTTTGTCTTAGATTGATAAAATAATGGTCCCTTGACGGTGGTTCTTGATACGATGAATCGTTTTTGATCAATTCTTCAATCGCGCGGAGGACCTCCCCTGTGTTCGGATTCTCCACAAGCTTCATGAACGGAACATGTTGCAGCCAGCGGAACCCTTCAACAACCTTATGGTCAAACGAACGGATCACAACACAAGGAGTTCCTGTAATCGCGCAAAAGATCATGCCGTGGAGCCGGTCTGTGACGACTACCTCTGCGCCTCTCAGCCGATTCCAAAGCTGATTGAGCTCCTTTTCGCGCGAGACGCGGCTGACCCGTTTGCCGATCGTCGTCGTAAACGTTTTAGCCTCCCCATACTCGTCGCGAACAGCCGAAAGGAGCGTTTTCCGCTCTTCCGGTTTGAGAAAGCTCTCCTTATCTTCCCGCAAACAAACGAATACACCGTCCCGTTCAGTTTGCTGCTCTTTTTTTAAATAGAGCACCATATCGGGCTGCTTCAAAATCGTTTGCTTTGAAAAATGCCGTTTCATAAATTGATAGGTTGTCTGATCGCGCGCCATCATCAGGAGGCGCGGATGGGCATTATAGATCTTTTTCGCCCTCTTCAATTCCCTTTGACCGTAAGGCGTTTCAGAAAAATGGGCAGTGGCCGGCAGCTGAACGATTTTATAATGCTTAAACTTCTTCATGATGAAGCGCCTTGTCCATTCCTCATGTCTGTATAAATCGCCCATATTGCCGCCGCCGATGATGAACACCATATCCTCGGGATGACGGATGCGCCTCAGCGCTTTGGCGTGTTTATAAATCTCATTGATGCCAATCTCAATGACTTCAAAATCGGCAAACTCGTTTTCTACGAATGTCCTGCTTGCCAGGGCAATGGCATGATCGCCCAAATTATCATGGGAAGGAATTAAAGTCAGAATGATTTTCTTCTTGCCTTTGTATTGCTCAAACCGCTTTAACCCCGGCGTTCCCATCATATATTCCGAAGGATATTTCACCTTCAGCAGAAGCCACTCCGCGAGATTGATTTTCCATTCCTGAAAGGTCATGTCCTCACCGCCTATTTTTTCATTCTGTACTCGATCATTTTCTGATAGATTGCTGCGAATCCATACACGGCCGGAATCAGCCGCCAGCGAACCAGCAAAAGAAGCAGCTTTTTCTTTGAATCAAAAGCCGTCAAATCGACGGCTGGTATTTTCCCTCTGAATTCGGGACACGTACAAATACGGCGGATGTTTTTATATTTCTCAGCCGAAGGGCTTTTGTTTCTGCTCTTGACTTCATTCAAAATGCTGTTGCAGCCGTGGTTGATGAGAAAGACCTGCAGTTCCTCCTTTAAAGCCGGGAGCTCCCCGCGCTTTGTCAGGCAATCCATGTTGGCTTCATAAAGGGCAAGCCCGTCGTCAAACAGCCCCGCCTGATACTTTTGGACAATCGAAGACAGGTGAACCCTGTAATGATAAAGCGGCTGTTCCACAAACACCGCAGCATTCGCATAGAGCAGGCATCTAAAGCTGAAATATTGATCTTCGATATTTTCAAGTTCGTCCCGAAGCGGAAAAACGAGCTGATGCTGTTCAATCAGCCTCCGTCTGTAAAGTTTATTCCAGGAAAAACCGCTCACTTTCCCCCTCAGGAGATCTTTGATGAAGGCATCCTTCGGCTTTCCTGCGTATGTTTTGGCGATTTCGGGATAGACCGTTTTCTCCGTATCCTGAATGTCTACCGCGTAATCGCAGATGACGAGATCGGCGTCTTCGGCTTGTGCTTTTTCATACATGGACCGGCAATAGTCCGCTTCAATCCAGTCATCCGAATCGATGAAAGCCAAGTACTCCCCTGCTGCCGCTTCAATGCCTTTATTCCGGACAGCGCCGAGGCCTTGATTTTCCTGAACGATCGTTTTGATGCGGCTGTCTTTTTTGGCAAAGTGGTCGATAATCTTCTGGCTTCCATCCGTCGAACCGTCATTGACGATAATGATTTCAATGTTTTTTAAGGTCTGGCTGACCAGCGATTGTAAACAATTCGGCAAAAAAGCTTCTGTATTATATACTGCGACCAGTAGACTAACTGCTGGATTTTCCAATATGATTACTCCTTTGTCGACATTTTTCACAAGACGGAATCAATCCGCCCGGCCTGATCTACTATCGCTCACCGTTCAAAGATCGTTCTGTACGGGAGCACCGAAGAATCGAACGGCATGAGCATAAAACTGTATAAGAAATAACAGATCAAAATCAAAACATAAAGAAGCGCATTCGATTTCGGCTCAAAAATCCGCACAAAATATGGAACGAGAATCAGCTGATAAAGGCCAAAGTAAATGTTGAACCTCGCAAAAATGACATCCTTTGTCGCCAAAATCCCGAACAATAATCCGATCAGACAAAGGTTGACGATATAATCGATCTCAGGCCAGTGCTTTCGCAGCTGCTCCCTGCAGATGAAAGCGAGCACGAGCGGGAGAAGAAGAACGATGATTTTAATCGCGTTCATCCCGTTTGTGTTTCTCATCAGCCACTCTTCATAGTGTCCGTAGGAGCTGTTTTCCAGAACGACGAGGAATACGGAAAGAAATTTTTGATATAAAAAAGTCCCCGCCAAAAACAGAAGAGTCAGACAGCCGAGAACAGGCGACCACGCTTTTCTTCTGACAATGAAATAGACCGGAATCATGATCAATGCCGAAGAATGAAAGAGCGAGCAGATCAGCACGATCATGGTATAGCGGAGCCAGTTTCCCCTGATCAGATATTTGACCGCCCAAAACAGAACGGCTGCGACCATATACTGGCGGATGCCATTAAATGAGGCATAGTAGTAAAACATGCCGATGAATAAAAACATGCCCAGTTCAAACGGCCGTGCGTATACATAAAGCGTCCGGACGATCAAAATGTAGGTGATCGCGCCCACAGTGACAAACATGATCTGCGGGTCGTCCGTGATCTTATTCAAGATCCATAAAAGCGCTGTAAATCCGGGATCTGTCGACGCTTTGGCGGCGCCGAATCCGAAGATCTCCCCTATGCTCTTGTATTTGCCTGCCAATTCATAAAGCAGCATATACGTTTGGTAATCCGTCCCGACCTTGTATCTTAATCCGGCAACAATGATCAATGACATAAGCGGGATGATGGCAAGAATCGCATTCGGCCGATAGCCTGTCGCGAGTCTGTGATCTTCTCTGCCGTACATTTTCGCAAACCATGACCAGATAAAAACGACCCCCAAATTCAACATATAAACAGCCATGATTTACTGTCCTTCTTGAGCGGGGATCGAATAGATATTCATCAGTCTCATTAAGTTGGCCTTCGCGTCATAGCCTCTTTCCGTCAAGCTGTGCTGAATATCCGGCCAGCGCGGCTTTTCCGTCTGCACCGCGCGAACGATTTCTTCCGTCCACCGCTCAAAACCCGTTTCAAGGCTCACCCTCTGCAACAAACCGAGGCCCAAATCCGTCTCCTCCGTAATGTTGTCGGACACAACGCAAGGAAGACCTGAAGCCTGCGCTTCTACGAGAACGAGCGGCAGCCCTTCAAATAAAGAAGGCATGACGAAAACGTCAAACGTCTGCATGAGCGCCGGAATGTCTTCGACAACCCCGAGAAAATGAATATCGCCTTCCAAACCGAGACGGGCCGCTTTTTCTTCTATTTGCGGGCGCAGCGGGCCGTCTCCCGCGAAAACCGCTTGAAAGGAGATGCCCGAGTTCTTCAAATATGCTGTGAGATCAAGCAGAAACGCGTGGTTTTTCTGCTCGAAAAACCGGCCGACATGTCCGATGACCATTGTGTTTTCCCGAATGCCGAATCTTCTTTTGATCTCCGCTTTTGCAAGGCTGTTCGTTTCTCTGAAACGGTCAAGGTCAATCCCGTTTTGCAAAAGATGAACCGCTTTGTTCCTCATCTTTTTTCCGCCGAACAAAAACCGGCCGGCATCGCGGCCGCAGGCGCATAGAGCCGTAGAATAAGAGAGGATCAGGCGGCGGAATATGTGAAGTTGAACCGTATCCCACAGCCGGGGATTCGGCTTCCAGGCCGTATTATGAGAATGGCAGATCCGGACGGGAACACCGGCAAGCTTTGCCGCCAAAGCGGCGAAGCCCGTCTGAAAATCCGTGTGGGCGTGCACGGCCGAATACGGGCCTTTTTCTATTAAAATGTCCCTGACGTTTTTGATATAGGACATCAGACCGGATTGGCCGATGCTCGGCACATAGAAGACGCGGCCGCCGCGGCGGATGATCTCAGGATCATAGTCACACGTTTCCTCCCGGTGGGAAATAAAATCAAATTGAACATGGCGCCGGTCTGTATGGCGGTACATGTTCATAATCATCGTCTCCGCACCGCCTCGGTTCATTCCGCTGACGATGTGAAGCACCCTTTTTGGTCTCGCGCTTCCGTCACTCATGTTTTACGACCCCTCCGCCTTCATTCATCAATCTTTTTTTATGATATTTGTTCATGACAAAAGGTGGCATGAGCCCCCTGATGATCGGTTTCAATACATATACATAGTCCGAAAGCGGCAGTTTCAGCCGTCTGCACGCCGTCAAGACAATACAGGCATTATCGATGGAATAGCTGAGCTTTCTCCTTTTAAACGCCGATTCGTCTTCCCTTACTTTGTACAAAGCTTCCTGAAGATTGTAGCCCCGAAAGCCCGCTTCAAAAAAGCGGAGCCAAAGATCGATATCTTCCATTCTCCTTGTTCGCCGGCCTACACGGTATCCTTCAAGAGCCTGGTAAGCTTCCGTGCGCATCATGATCGTCGCGTGGCAAAACGGGGTCCCCTTCGCCATGATTCTTGGTCCCGGAGAGGACGGCATCATTCTGACGCCTCTCACACCCTCTTCATCAAAAGCGATCATCCCGCTTCCGACGACCTGATAATGGGACTGGGATTCTAAAAACGCAACCTGTTTTTCAAATCGCCTCGGCAAAGAAATGTCATCGCCGTCCTGGCGCGCGATATATGTTCCTTCCGCATACTTGAGGCAATGGTTTAACGACGCCGCCAGCCGCTTGTTTTTCTCATTTCTGATCAGTTTGATTTTACCGCTGTAATGCTCGGCGTATGTCCTCGCGATCTCATAAGTCCGGTCTGTTGAAGCATCATCGCAAATAATCAGTTCCCAATTTTTATAGGTTTGGTCCAAAATGGACTCAATGCTTTCGGCAAGCGTGTCTTCACAATTATAGACTCCCATAATGACAGAAACTTTCGGCTTTTGTCCGTCCGTCATCCTTTCTGCCTCCTTTCAGCTGCTTCGTTTTCCATGAAGGAAGAATAAATGCCGGCCATCTCTTTGAGCGTACGCTGCTCCGAATATGCGGCGGCCGTCCTTCTTCCCGCCTCACCCATCTGTTTTCGCAGTGCAGGCAAACGATAAAGCTGCAAGATTCTGTCGCTGAACGTTCCGGCATCTCCTTGCGGAATCAGAAAACCGTTGACACTCTCCTGAATGACTTCCCGGTGCCCGCGGTTATCCGCTGCAACGGCTGGTTTTCCAGCGGCCATTCCTTCGAGCAGATTCATGCCGAGGCCCTCCCTGATGCTTGATGCGACAGATACATCTGCAAGCTGAATCCATTCGTGAATCTCCTTTTGAAAGCCCGCAAATATGACGGTGGAAGCGACGCCTTTTTGTTCCGCCAGATTGCGGTACTTTTCTTCCATCTGCCCTTTGCCTGCAAAAACGAGCTTCAGGTTCGGTGCCCTGTCTTTTAAACATGCTGCCGTTTCGATGAGCAGCGCCTGATTTTTATTCGTGTTCAGCTCCGCCGGATAAATGAGGATAAAGTCATCTTCATTGAATCCATGTTTCCTTCTGAGCAGCATTTTTTCTTTTTCATCGACAGGATGAAAACGGTTCGTATCGACTCCGATGCCGTGGATTTTTTCCGTGCGCATCGTTTTACACAAACCTTTCGCAAGGCGGAAATCTTCTTCATTGATCGTTATCAGGCAATCGGTCAAACGAGACAGCGTTTTTTCAATCGGATAATACAGCAGCCAATTTTTGAAAGGCGCACCTTGGCAAAAATGAAAACCATGTGCCGTATAGATCACTTTTGTTCCTGTTTTTCTCTGCTTTCGGGCGGCAAGCCTGGCCAGCACCCCTCCCATCGGCGTGTGGCAGTGGACGATAGTGTAGCCATTCTCATCTATGATCCGCGAGAGATCGCGATAGGCCGCCAAATTGCTCGCTTGAAGCGGAGAGCGCTTGATATCGATATCGTATTTTTTGTCGACATAGGGAAGGGTCATCTCCCCTTTTGCCGCTACATGAACGTTCCAGCCCTGTTCCTTAAACCATTTTAAATATGGCAGGTGAAAGGCTTTAAAGTGGTAGTCAACCGTCGCGCAAAACAAAACCGTTCTTGGCATGATCATGTCCCCCTAGTGCGCTGTCACCAGCTTTTTCTCATGCTGTCCGATAGCGCTGAACAAACGCTCCCTCAGCTCGTTGTCAGGCAAATACATAAACTCTTCCATAAAGGCCTTCAACACCGTCCATTCGACATCAACCGCCTTGCCGATATGGATTTTTGGAAATACCTGTTCAGCCAGCACTTCATTTTGATTGAGCAGTTCTTCATACATTTTTTCGCCGGGGCGGATGCCGGTAAATTCGATTTTGATTTGATCAGTCGTGTAGCCTGACAGCTGTATCAGGTTTTTGGCGAGGTCGACGATTTTCACGGGCTCGCCCATGTCGAGCACAAAAATCTGTCTTCCCTTGGCAAGCGCTCCCGCTTGAATCACCAGCCTGGAGGCCTCGGGAATCGTCATGAAATACCTCGTCATATCCTTGTGTGTGACGGTGACAGGACCGCCTTTTGCGATTTGCTTTTTAAAGATCGGGATGACGCTTCCCCTGCTGCCGAGCACATTGCCGAACCGGACGGCGACAAACTTGGTTTTGCTTGTTTTGCCGAGATTCATAATCAGCATTTCCGCAAACCGTTTTGTCGCCCCCATTATATTGGCGGGGTTGACCGCTTTGTCCGACGAGATGAGGACAAACGTTTCCACACCGGTTTCATCTGCGGCTTCGGCGACATTTCTCGTCCCCAGAATATTGTTTTTGATCGCTTCTTTCGGACAATGTTCCATGAGCGGAACATGTTTGTGTGCAGCTGCATGGTAAATGACATTCGGTTTATAGCGCTCCATCAGCAAAAACATTTTTTCCCTGTCCTGAATGTCGGCAATTTCCGGATGATAACTGGCATTTCGGCCGAATTTCTCTTTTAGCTCAAGCAATATCGAATGAATGCTGTTTTCTCCATGACCGACCAAAACGATCGATTTCGGCTTGAATTTGCTGATTTGCCGGCAAATTTCCGAGCCGATCGAACCTCCGGCGCCCGTCACCATTACGACACGGTCCTTGACGGTATTGGAAATTTCGCTCGTGTCAAGCTGAACAGGCTCCCTTCCGAGGAGATCCTCCACTCTGACATCGCGCAGCTGACCGACAGGATGCCTGCCAAGCAAAATCTCGTCGATTTTCGGCATGACTTGCGTTTTTACACCTGTCTGCGCACAGGCTTTATACATCTCCTGCATCTGTGTGACGCTTAACGAGGGGATGGCAATGATGATTCTGTCGATATTCCATCGCCGGACGGCTTCAACAATTTGCTCTTTTCCGCCCAAAACGGGCAGACCCATGATTTCAAGCCGGTATTTTGTTTTGTCGTCATCAATGAATGCGACAGGCTTAATATTCAATTCCGGTTTCTGCAAGAGCTGTTTTGCGATCAAGCTTCCGGCTGAACCTGCTCCGATGATGAGCGCCCTTGCGGAGCCTTTACTTTCCTTGTTCACCTGTTCCCTGATGATCCGCCACATCATCCGTGAACCGCCGATCAACAGCAACTGGAAAAGCCAGCTTAAGCATAAAAGGCGCACGGGGACGGTTTGGAATATCAGCAGCTCAATTGCGATTGTCACCAGGTGTGAAAGGGTGATCGATTTTAAAAGAATGTACAATTCTCCAATGCTCGCATACTCCCACACTTTTTTATAAAGATGAAAACAATGGGCGAATAAGTGCTGGGCGGCAAGCAGAATCAACGAGGTCATCAGCAGCATTTCCGAAGGATACAAATCATATGATGGCAAAATCAGCTGATACCCGATGAAAATAGACAGCAAAACCAAGTACGAATCGAGTGCGGTAATAATGGAAAGCCTTCTCCGATATGTCAATTTCCTACCTCCTAATGTATCTTTCTAGCTTATGGGATCTTTTTAAGGTAAAATCCCATAAGCTAAAAAGATACGGGCGATTTTTAGGATCTAAAATAAGAAAGTACATACAATAAAAATGGGCATTTAACCCGTCCTCACGCCCCGCCAGCGACGACTTGCATCTAAGGCAGCTTCAAAAAACTGCCCACAACAGGGCCGAGTGCCTCCATTGATAAAGGCAAGGAGACATCGCCTGAAAGCGGCAGCGCCGCTTTCCATGTATTACATTGTTGCGTAATTATATTGACGGGCTTTTTTCACTTTCCGTCCGTTTAAGACGGCGCCAAGCAGCTCGCTTTTTGAAGAATGAAGCGCATCCCGCGACTTAATTGCGTTATCGAGCTTTGTTTTTCCGCTCAGGATGACAAGAACGCTGCCATCCACTTGATTCGCCAAAATTTGCGCGTCAGCCACCGGCAAAAGCGGAGGTGAGTCAAAGATGACCAGATCATATCGGCTGTACGCTTCTGTAAGCAGCTCTTCCATAGCCTGGGACGAGAGAAGCTCTGACGGATTCGGCGGAATCGGACCGCTTGTCAGCACATGGAGATTTTCCGCCTGGCTTTCTTGAACGACATGTTCAAGACACGTTTTTTTCATCAGAATATTCGTCATCCCCGACTGGTTGTTAAGCTCAAAGATCTTATGAATCGTCGGCTTTCTTAAATCCGCATCAATCAAAAGAACTTTTTTCTCCTGCTGTGAAAACACAACCGCCAAGTTTGAGGCGGAAAACGACTTTCCTTCTCCTGGAAGGCCGGAAGTGATGAGCAATGATTTGAACGGCTTTTCAAAAGAAGAAAACTCAATATTCGTTCGGATCGTCCGGTACTGTTCGACAATCGGGGCATTCGGCTGATGCAGGGCAACAAGTGCCGACTGATATTTGCGAGAGCGTTTTTTTCTAATAGCCAAGCGGCTCACTCCTTCCCGTTTTCACGCGGATGTTCGAATCGTGATCTCCGCGGAACCGGCTTTTTTTGTGTTTCATTTGTTCAATGCTTCCCAAATAGATGAACCCGGCCTCTTTTTCCACTTGAGACGGGCGCGCTACCGTGTCGTCGATAAAATCAAGGAAGAATGCCAAGGCGATTCCGGTCATCAAAGCGGCACCGAACGCCAGCAGCATATTCAATTTGTAATTCGGCCTGACAGGACTCGGAGAATCGACGACTTCAGCCTTTGACAGCACAGTGACACGGTCGGTGTTCATGATGTTTTTGATCTCTTTTTTGAGAACGGCCGTTAAAGTGTTCGCGATTCCGGCCGCCCTTTTCTGGCTTTCATCTTGAACGCTAATATTGATAATCTCCGACTCGCTTTCAGTGCTCGTTGTAATTTTCTCGCTTAAGCTGGCCGCTGAATACGGCAAATCAAGCTCTTTTTTAACTTGTTCGAGAATCACCGGGTTTTTCAGCAGCGCCTGAAACGTTCTCGTGTATTGCAGGTTGATTTGAATATCGCTGAAAGTGGCACTTCCCTTTTTCTCATTGACTAAAATCTGCGTTGATGCCTGATAGACAGGGGTCAGCACAAAGTACTGAAAGATGCCGCAAGTCAATGTTGAACATATTGTCAAAAAAAGAATGAGAACGGTTCTTTTTCGTATAATCGCAATCAGTTCTCTAAAATTAATGTTTTCCTTCATGCTTGACTGCCTCCTCAGGAATGCCGTTTGTTAATGATTGGATTATAAAAGAAAAAATTTGAATTGAAAAATGCTGAATTTAGCTATATAGTTCTTTTTAGAGAACAAATTCGTTCGTTTTCTTTTGTTTCCTGTCGATATCTTAAATTTTTGAATTTTATAAAGAACAAATAATTTCTTATAATGAACAAGTAAGCGTTTTAAACTGAATGGCTAGGGGAAGGGGAGGAAAGAGCATGATCGGGAAAGTCATCCGAATGTACCGTAAGAGAAAAGGCTACTCCATCAACCAGCTTGCGGATATAGCAGGTGTATCAAAATCGTATTTAAGCAAAATTGAACGCGGAGTTCACAGAAACCCGTCCGTTGAATTTCTTAAAAAAATCTCCCGGGCGCTGAAAGTTGATTTAAAGGAGCTGTTCGATACCGAAGTCATCCTTTACCGGCGGGCTGAGCATGAAGATGAGTGGAGAACCCATTTGGTGCAGGCCGTACAAGCTGGTATGAATCAGGAGGAACTGTTTCAATTTACACACCGCCTCAAACAAAAAAAGAAAGAGCGGCACCTTTACCGAAACAGGGAGCTGACACAGGCCAACATTGACGAATGGAGAGCCCTTATGCTTGAAGCGAAAGAAATGGGACTGACCGTTCAGGAGATTGAGAATTTCCTCATGAGGACAAGAAACCATTAGTTTACAGCACTCATTCATTTTTAAGAGCTTTTGACTTTAAACCCTTCATACAGATGCTTTAGTTGGCGCAGCAATCAGTCAATCCAAATCAAATCTGCTAAAAATTCCGAATTGTCATATTTATATAATGTTCCCATCAACCGAATGACATACGTCTTTAGCTCCGTTTTCACATGTTTGTCTTATTTACTCAGATGGCGGTCTTTAACCACTCAGTGCTTAAAGACTTTTTGCTCATGTTCATATATAAAGGAAGAAACTCGGATCAAGAGGCTCCTCCCTTTCGGCTCAATGCGCCAAATGCCGGATATAAAGTGACCTTTGTCACCTGACGATTCCTTTGACAGAGGGCGATGCTTTTTTGTTGTGCCGACTGCGGTGAATCTATTAGAATGAAGAAAATGGAAAGCAGGTGATGAATAGATGAAAGTATTAGTGATGGCGTTTCATCCGGATATGGAACAGTCGATTGTGAACAAAGCCTTGGCGAAAGGGCTGCAAGACGAACCGGTTGTTACTTTCCGCGATATGTACAAGGAATATCCAGACGAGATGATCGACGTGGAAAAAGAACAACGTCTCTGTGAAGAACACGACCGGATCGTATTTCAATTTCCTCTTTATTGGTACAGTTCACCACCGTTATTAAAAAAATGGCTGGATCATGTCCTGCTTTACGGCTGGGCTTATGGAACAAACGGGACTGCGCTTCGCGGCAAGGAATTCATGGTCGCAATTTCCGCGGGGGCTCCTGAAGAAGCCTATCAGGCAGGAGGTTCGAACCACTACTCCATCAGCGAACTGTTACGCCCTTTTCAGGCGACAAGCAATTTTATCAGCGCAACCTATCTTCCGCCGTACGTGTTTTACGGAGCCGGTTCAACCGGTGAAAGCGAGCTCGCCGAAAGCGCGAAAACATACAGAGATCATCTTTTGAAATCATTTTAGATCGAAAAAAACCCGACTCTGAAAAGTCGGGTTTCGTTATTTTTTCGGCTATCGTTCACGTTCATCCATCCACTTTTCCCCCCACGCGGCCATCTCTTTAAAGATGCTGTGGAACGCTTTACCTTTTTCTGTTAATGCATATTCAACAGTAATAGGAACCGTTGGGAACACCTTCCGGGAAATCATACCGCTTTCTTCAAGATGTCTTAATGTGTCAGTTAATCCTTTCGTGTTGACGTTTCCCAAGTTCCTTCTGAGCTCGTTGAATCGCCGCTTGCCCTGAATGAGTTCGGCGAGAACCAAAAATGACCATTTGCCAGAGAAAATTTTCAATACATCCTGAATTAAAGAAGAGCATTTTTTATGGTCGACAGCTGAATACATAGCAATTCCTCCATTGCCTCATTCGCCAATTTTGACTTGATCCTACCATATGGACGCCAGAGCATTCAAGAGAACGATCTTACGGTTTATTTTTATAAAGCATATATAAAAAAATTGCGTTCTTGTGGAGCCTCCCGGTGGTTGCTATTGTTATATCAAAAAGGAGAAAAAAACATGAAAAAACAATACGCTTCCTTATTCACCCCGTTTACTTTTAAAAACGGAATCCAATTGAAAAACAGGATCATCATGCCGCCAATGGGGCATTCATCCTCATTGCCGGGAGGATTCATTTCTGATGACGAACTGGTCTATTATGCCGCGCGGGCAATAGAAGTCGGGATGGTCATCACATCTGCGACAACCGTACAGCCCGGAACCGGATTTCCCGGCATCCCCGGAGCTGAGAACGATGAGCAAATCCCAGGATTAACCCGGCTTGCAGCCACTTTAAAGAAACACGGAGCAAAAGCAATCCTGCAGCTGTTCCATTCCGGAGCCAAAGGTATAGAACGAACAGTCAGCGCCAGCGCTGTCGCTCCGAATCAACCGAATGCACCTGTACCAAGAGCGCTGTCTGACCAAGAAATTCAAGACCTTATCCATTCTTTCGGCCAGGCGGCGCGAAGAGCGATCGAAGCCGGGTTTGACGGAGTCGAAATTCACGGTGCAAACGGGTTTCTCATCCATCAGTTCTTCTCCCCTTATTACAACCGGCGCAATGACAGCTGGGGCGGCACTTTAGAAAAACGGATGAGGTTTCCGCTTCAGATCATAGAAGAAATCAGACGCGTAGCGGAAAGCTGCCATAAACCATCCTTTATCATCGGCTACAAATTTTCGCCCGAAGAGCCGGAAACACCTGGAATCACGATGGATGAAACGTTGTCTTTCGTCAATGTACTGCGGGAACAAGCATTGGATTACCTGCACGTTTCTCTCATTGATTTCCGGTCCTTCCCGCGCCGTGATGCAGACAGATCCCGCACAAGGATGGAACTGATCAAGGAAGCCGCCGGGGACCGCATCCCCCTGATCGGAGCCGGGCAAGTACACACACCGGAAGACGCCCTTCAAGCGCTCGAAACAGGAGCCGATCTCGTCGGAATCGGGCGGGGACTTCTGATGGATCCGGAATGGCTTCAAAAAGTCCAAGCCGGAAAAGAGGCCGATATTCAAACAACCCTGTCAAGACATGATCAGCGAAAGCTCGTGATTCCAGACGCCTTTTGGGAAACTATACCGATGTATATTGATTTCAGCGATTGACGATTTCCCCCTTATATGGACTATAGATTCATATAAAAAAGGTGTCTTTTCACTTAAAATTGATGTCATTTTCAAAAAAATGGATGATAAAAGAGGAACTTAGACCAGTTGAGTCCTAGACATGAGTATATTAGAATGATGGTAATTCAATAACGTCGGGATTGTTACTGTTCATCAGGCAAGACCTAAAATGTGTAGAGGGCAAAGTCTATCTTTCGCCGTGCATAACCTTACACATTTTAGGTCTTTTTTCTGCTCTTTTAAGGGTTGCAATCCTGCGAATAGGGGTGATGATGGGGCGAAGCTTATTTTTAAGACATATGCACACGATCAAAAATCAAAAGGAGGAATTTCGATGAACATCAAAAACATTGCAAAAAAAGCTACAGCATTAACCTTTGCAGCAGCATTGCTCGCTGGAGCAGCGCCGCAAGCTTTTGCAAAAGAAAGCGGAACAAAAGATTACAAAAAAAGCTACGGATTTTCCCATATTACAAGGAAAGACATGCTGAAAATCCCTGAGCAGCAAAAGAGTGAACAATTTAAAGTACCTCAATTTGATGCAAACACGATTCAAAACATTCCTTCGGCAAAAGCTTATGACGGTTCAGGAAAGCAGTTTGATCTAGACGTGTGGGACAGCTGGCCGTTGCAAAACGCCGACGGGACAGTCGCTACATACCATGGCTATCAGCTTGTTTTTGCTTTAGCAGGCAACCCGAATAATGTCGATGACACATCCATCTACATGTTCTATAAAAAGGAAGGCGAAAAATCAATCAACAGCTGGAAAAACTCCGGCAAAGTGTTTAAGGACAGCGATAAATTCGATCCCAACGATCCATACCTAAAACTTCAAACACAGGAATGGTCAGGCTCTGCAACACTGACAAAAGACGGAAAAGTCAGATTGTTTTACACTTCTTTTTCAGGCAAGCAATACGGCAAACAAACACTGGCGACCGCACAGGTTAATTTCTCCCAGCCAGATCGCGATTCACTGAAAATAGAAGGTGTCGAGGATTACAAATCCGTTTTTGACGGCGGTAACGGCACAGTCTATCAAAACATCCAGCAATTCATTGATGAAGGCAATTACAGTTCCGGCGACAACCATACGATGAGAGATCCGCATTATGTTGAAGACCATGGCCACAAATATCTCGTTTTTGAAGCCAATACAGGAACAAAAACCGGCTATCAAGGGGAAAATTCTCTCTTGAACAGAACCTACTACGGCGGAAGCAAGAACTTCTTCAGGGAAGAAAGCAGCAAACTGCTCAACGGTTCGAAGAAAAAGGATGCTTCTTTAGCAAATGGAGCGCTCGGAATCATTGAATTAAACGATGATTATACATTGAAAAAAGTCATGAAGCCATTGATCGCTTCCAATACAGTGACAGATGAAATCGAACGCGCCAATCTCTTTAAAATGAATGGCAAATGGTATCTGTTCACTGACTCAAGGGGCTCAAAAATGACCATCGACGGCATCGGCGAAAAAGACATCTACATGCTCGGGTATGTATCCGATTCTTTAACTGGACCGTTCAAACCGTTAAACAAAACCGGACTTGTGCTGCACATGGATCAAGATTACAATGACATCACATTTACTTACTCACATTTTGCAGTGCCGCAAGCCGAGGGCAACAATGTCGTGATCACGAGCTATATTACAAACAGAGGTATTTCAACCGAACACCACAGCACGTTTGCACCAAGCTTTTTGCTGAAGATCAAAGGATCGAAAACATCCGTTGTCAAAAACAGCATTCTTGCGCAGGGACAATTAACAGTGAACGAATAAATCAACAGAGGAAAATGCCGGTGAATATCGGCATTTTCTTTTCGTATGTCATCTAAGAAAATAAAGCGGGGAATTTGCTTGAAGAAAACAGTATATAAGCGGATCAGCATTTTAACTGTTTGTCTAGGAATCTTCATGGTGATGATGGCTTCAGTCCGGGATTCGGAAAAAAGAGGAGAACACTCGGGCACTCCGGAATATCGGGCGGCATTCCATTTGACAACGCCTGACAAATGGAAAAACGACCCACAGAAGCCTGTCTATTTCAATGGAGAATATCATTACTATTATCTCTATAATCGCGATTATCCGGACGGCAATGGGACGGAGTGGCGCCATGCGGTGTCAGACGACCTTGTGCATTGGAAAGATGAAGGTGTCGCCATCCCGAAATATACAACCAAAAATGGTGATCCATGGTCCGGCTCGGTTGTTGTCGACTCACAAAACACGGCGGGATTTGGCGAGGACACGGTCATCGCCATCATGACACAGCCTTCGGCCGATAACGGAAAAGAAGAGCAATTTTTATGGTACAGCAAAAACGGAGGAAAAACATTTAAGCCTTACAGTGATGAACCGGTTTTGCCAAATCCGGGCACCGTAGATTTCAGAGATCCGAAAGTGATTTGGGATGAACAGGATCATAAATGGGTCATGGTTCTTGCGGAAGGAGAGAAAATCGGTTTTTACGAATCTGCCAACCTGAAAGAATGGCGCTATACAGGAGGATTTCAGACACGGAATATCGGCATTATAGAATGTCCTGACCTCTTTAAGATGCGTGCAGATGACGGGACATACAAATGGGTGCTTGGCGCCAGCGCCAATGGCAAAGCTGACGGAAAACCGAATACGTATGCATACTGGACAGGCAGCTTCAATGGAACGGAATTCTCTGCAGACGATGAAGAGCCCCAGTGGCTGGACTACGGCTTTGACTGGTATGCGGGGGTAACGTTTGAGGACGGTAAGGCCAGCGACCCGTACGGCAAACGCTATGCTTTGGCATGGATGAACAACTGGGATTATTCAAACCGCACGCCGACATGGCGGGAAGGTTTTAACGGCACCGATTCGATCGTTCGCCAAATTCAACTAAAACGAAAAGGCGGCGATTCTTATACTCTCGCCTCTCAGCCGATCGATCAATTGGATGAGCTGACCGTTTCAACCGATGAGTTCGAAAAAATGAAGGTGACCGGTTCAAAAACGCTCCATGTCAAAGGCGACACTTATCAGCTTGAAACGGATATCACATGGTCTGATCTCACAAATGTGGGATTGAGGCTCAGGGAATCAGCAGATCGAAAGCGTCATATCGACACAGGCATTTTTGTTGAAAGCGGATACTCTTATGTGAACAGAGGAGCTACGGGACAGCCGGACAGCACCCGCACGTTTATTGAAAGCAGAGCCCCCTTTGACCCGAACAAAAAAAGAGTTCATTTGACGATTATCGTAGACAAAAACACGATCGAAGCATTTATTGATGACGGCCAAACGACACATTCAAATCTAGCATTCCCAGGCATCAATGATACAGGCATCACACTCTTTGCCGAAAACGGGACAGCCGTCTTTGAAAATCTGAAAATCAAACACTTTCGTTCGGTTCGCGATTAGGGAAACGGGTGTCCTTGGGCACCTGTTTTTTTAATGAAAAGACTTGAAAAAATTATCAAAGAGTTTAATATTACAGATATGAATGAGTTATTTGCACTAAAAGAAAAGTAAGGATAAGGAGGAGAAAGGTTGGAGCAGAGGGAATTCAAAGGGAGTAATGGGAGTGTAGTTGTGACACCGACGAAAGTTATACTCAAGTACAGTAGGTTTTTAGGAAGTGGTAAGGGAGAAAAAGAGATCCGTCTGAATAGTATCTCGGGAATTCAACTTAAAAAGCCTGTACTTACTGCCGGCTACATACAATTTTCATTCTCCGGAAGTTCCGAACAAAAGGGAAAAAGTATTTTTGACGCCGTAAAAGATGAGAATACAATTATGTGTAAAAATAAACAACAGTATAAGGGCTTTGTTGAAGCGAAAGAGTTAATAGAAAAATATCTAAATGAAGAGCCTTCGACCAATAACTTCGTCTCAAAACCATCCAGCGCAGAAGAATTAAAACAATTTGCTGACCTTCGTGATCAAGGAATAATCACTGAGGAGGAATTTATTGCGAAGAAAAAACAGATCCTCGGAATTTAAATGAGATATCAAGAACACAAAAGCCCTAACCTGATTCGGACAGGGCTTTTTGAACTAATCTAGACCCCTTTTCAAGCCTTCATTAGCTTAAAGTCATTATGAATATCTCTTAAACGCAGGCGCCCGCCAAAATTTCCTTTATTTAGTCGTTCCTTCACGTTTCGCAAATTATAAAAAGACCGTCGATCGGTTTCGGCAGTCTTCGTCTGATTGAGTTATGTAAATTATTCTTCAGCGTCTTCTAATTTAAGTAACATATTAACATAATTCTTTTCCGTTGCAACCCGTTTGAAATGGTATTTTTCATAAAACTCCACTGCACTGTTCAAAGCCTGTACAGAGACGAATGCGCAACCAGATAGTTTAGAAATTTTTGTACAAACATCGATGGCCGATATTAATATCGTATATCCTATTCCTTGCCTTTGGTACCTCTCATCTACACCGAGATAATGTAATCTAACAGCAGGATAACTTTTTTCTGAATTAGGCAATCTCCAATTCTCTTTTTTTAATTTATCTCTACCCACTTTCGGTACAGATTCATTGAACAAAGTAAAATACCCAACGAGGTCTCCATCTTTATTGAAGAACAGTCGGGTAAGGGTCATGTTATATTCCTGTAACTCCCAAGAATCCTTTTTTAAAAAGATTTCTACATCTTTCTCCGATTCGCATTTGAAATTATCTACTTTTGATCGATGCTCCGGGGAAAGAACCTCGTCAAACAGTTCAACCAGATGAGCCACTCTTCAATCACCTAGATCGTTTTTTCATTTTTCTATAAGCTGCTAGCGCCTCCCGAACACGGATAGCACTTTCGCTCATAGACGTTTCTTTAGAGTAAGCCCACTTTTCAAACGCTTCAGCTTGCTTTTCATTTTCGAATTCAATACGCATAGGCTTGATTGGTTTTGCTACGCCCATTTTATCATCCCCACTTTCGCTCATGTTCGATCACCCTTTTTGAGATGGTAATCGTAATATACATTCAGCGAATAGTCAATGTATATTACGATTATAAAATATTGGCACAACGAAAACAAGTTTTTCTGCACCATACGTTGCCTTTTTTAGGCTTTCCCATCGTAAATTTTTTAATCACCCTTAGGTGGCAAAAGTATGACATGTTTTTGCTCATGGAAAATTTAACGAAAATGATCGGAGAAAACGTCTCAAACGTCCTCTCCGAAATTGTTCCGCTATCTATTCTATTCGCCCTTAGTCATCGCTTTCTTCGTAACGTCGTTATTTTTCCAATACACCCACAGCGAAGCCACTCCGGTAAACGCACAAGCGAAATAAATTGCTGCACATCGTTTTCATCGACCGGAAGCGGACTGGGCCCCGTCATCGTAAGCGTCTGGTTTACGAGTGTAAGCCCAAGAAGCACGAACCGAGCGACTGCGTTCGCTGTTTTCTTTCCGTAATAGCCGTCGATTCCGTTGTTCTTTGCGCCTTTTTCCGGATAGAAGTAACACGCAGCCAATGCGGTTTGAACCTGCGTTACTTTCTTTCCTTTTGTCAGCGGACTCGTTACTTTGATGATTCCGTCAGAAAACGGATATTTTCCCTTCAAAGGTTTCTTGTACGACTCAAGCGTAGCCTTCGTTTTAGGACAGTTCAGACTATCTACGCCAAGCCCCACCGCCTTCTGGAACGACCGAACCGCTTTTCCTGTTTTAGCTCCGAAAATACCTTCGACCGCACCGCAGTTAAATCTTTCAAGATAGTTTTTCGTCTTAGAAGCCAGTGCTGCTTTAGAAGATGTCGCCTTGCCGCCAAAAGTATCCGTTTCCATACCCGCGATAGTTGAATTGTAAGTGCGGCTTATCAACGAATCCGGACCAATCTCCGCCCCATTCAAAGCCGACTGACTTCGCATAGTTCATCGCTTTTTTAACGTCCGCAGATCCGTAATCGTTCCACAACGAACAAGAAATCGGAGTTAATCTCAAATAAAAACGCCCTTCTTTTTTGAAGGGCTGATCTCTGATAAATCTTATATAAATACTGCATTTTCAGCGATTTTCATTGTTCCTGAAGTTCCAAACTCTGCTTTCCCCGCTGGCTCATTTGCAAAACTAAAGACAAGCAGACTACCCAAAATTAAAGTTCCACAAAGAAATTTCGCTTTTTTCATGACAACGCCTCCGTTAATTTAAGGATTTGATCTTTAGCATGACAAGCTTTCTCAAAGTATTTCGACGAAACTTCAGCGTCTCCCTGCTTTTTGAAATAGTAAGCCACATTTATAGCCAAATCTGCAACATCTGACCACAAATTTTTGTCCTGAAGCTGCTCCATAGCTTTCTCTAAGTCCTGCAAATCATGCTGATCATACAAACAGTATATGATCTTGAGTTTCGCTTGATATACGTTATCATTTTCCTCAATTGCTCGCGATAGGCTTTTTTTGTACCACATACGCGCATCTTCCAGAAAATCCATTTTATATAGAACCCTACTTAGCATGTACATGGAACGAATACAGATGACCGATTCTCGATGCTCAGGTATTTCAATCGCTTTTCTAAAATAAATTTTAGCTTCCGACAACATTTCTCTGCGTTCATGACAAATTCCCAAATTGAAACATCCTAAACTTTCTGAAAACTTATAACCGAAAGTAGCTGCCGTCTTTATTGCCAGGTTATATTGCTTTTCTGCTTCCTCAAACCTGTATAAATCAACGTAATTTGCCGCAATAACCATTTGACAATTGATTCTTTTTTCTTCATATGTATCATGTGCAGTGAAAGATTCGAGCGCTTTTTCCGCATGGTTTAACGAGAAGAAGTTTTGCCTTATTTCATAATAGGCAACAGCCAATCGGTAATGGAATTCCGCTTTCTCTATTTCATCATCAATTTTAATTAGCTTACTTTCCGCGATTCTGTAAAAATTGATTGCCTTTGTGAAATTCTTTTTGTAAAACTCATACATCCCAGAAAAGAAATAAAAATAGTATTGGATCATATTATCCGTTTCTTCTTCCAAAGCCTGTTTTTCTATATCTTTTAACAGACTGCCTGATTCATTGAAGCTCTCAGTCATTAATTTAAAACGAGAATCAATCAAATTAAAATAAAGCAAAACATCCTGGTTCTTCTCCATTTGAGGTAAATTCTTCTGTATCTCTTCCCGCATTTCAGTAGCTTTCGGTACATTATTTTGTTTGATTATCTTATACCATTCATTAATTGCCTGTCCGATTTTTTCATAGGCTATTTTCTCCAACCCCCGGTCATCCTTTCCATCAGTTTTAAATATTCAAAATATTATATTTCCTTTTTCTGCATATAAACTTATTTTACAGAAAAAATGATATATCGACAACTATTTTATCCCAATAAAAGAAATGTAAGGGTTATAAGTTTCTCAATAGGGTTTTTGACCTGATCAATATGATTCATTTTCACGAGTATAAAGGATTTATTAACCAATCCCTTTCCGTAAAGCGGTAAACTCTATACTGATTGTAACCATTAGTATTAGAGGAGAATGGGAAGACCCTTGACGTTCAGGCGTTGCATCATGCAATTGACCAAACGCTGGAACAATTAAAAAAGCAATCAGAAGAAATGGCCAAAGTCAAAAAAGGTGTGGATGGAATCACGTCCCTTGAAGATGCTTTAAAAGGAAAAGGCGGAGACGCGATTCGTTCTTTTTATGAGGAATGCCACACCCCTTTCCTCCGGTTCTATGAATCTTTTATTGAAGAATATCAGTCAGCTTTGAAAAAAATGAAAAATGACCTGGAATCGCTTGAACCGAATCATAACGGATTTATTTCGCAAGCTTTCCTCGAACACGAATTGGAACAAGGATTAAATGCAGCTGACCGAACAACTAAACACTTGGTATCCAAAGCAAATGCCACGATGGCGAAAGTCAACCATATTGTCGATCTGCCGGATTTGAACGATAACGATTTTCACGAACAGAACCGAAAAGCAACGAAAGACATCAATCAGACGATTGAAAAGCTGCACACCTTTGACAGGGAGCAGACAAACGCCCTCAAAACCGCTGAAAATGACCTTGAAACGATGCAAAAATATATTACATGGCTTGAAAAAATGTACACAGGGCCTAAAATTGAAATCACCGGCTATCAAAAAGGCTCGATTTTAAAGCCGGATGAGGATACAAACATCAAGGGTCCGATCGACGGTCTGAAGGGAGAGCTAGAAAAAGCCGAGCCGTCTCCAATGGAAATCATGCTAGAGAAATTGGGAAATCAGAAAGATTCAGATGTCGATACACTTGCCGCCGCGCCTAACCGACTAAAAAAATTAATAAAAAAGTACAAAATACACAATAAATCGGTAAATAATCCAGATGCACTAAAAGAAATTAAGTTCAAAAAATATATAATTAAAAAATCAGATGTTGAAGTTAAAAAATTTGAAATGCCATGGGGACCAGGAAAGATAGGCAAACTTGGAAAAGCGAGTGAAATCAGGCAGGCTTTAACCGAAAACCCCTTGAAAGTTGACGAAGTTTCTAAGGTTGGGAAAAGTGCGAATACAGCCAAGGATATTTCTAAACATCAGATTAAATCTGGTGCAACCAACATTGCTCTCCATTCAAAATTTTTAGAGGTCTTAAAAGCAACCGAGTTAGCTAATCCACTAGTAGATAGCTTGAAAAAGACAGGAAAATTGCCTCCAAATTATGTTGGTAAGAATATAGCCGCGAAAAACGGTTGGCGGCCAGGAAAAGCACTGAATAATTATGTATCAGGCGGACAAATCGGCGGGGATATCTTTAAAAATACTGCAAATGTGTTGCCAAAAGCTCCGGGGAGAGTTTGGTATGAGGCTGATGTTGGTTTAAGTAACACTATGTCCAGAAGTAAACAGGCTGGAACAAGACTACTATATTCCAATGACGGTAAAATGTATATTACCACGGATCACTATAAAACAGTTCATTATATTGGGACTTTTAAGTAAAGGATGATAGTCAATGGATTCATTACACGAAGAAAGAAAAGAGAAGATCACTTTGGATGTAAGCAATATTCAAGATTCCAACGAACTCCATAACGCATTAAAAGAAAAACTTGAGTTCCCGGACTTTTACGGAATGAATTGGGATGCGTTCTGGGATGCTATTACAGGACTTGTCGAACTTCCTAAAACCATAATATTTGAAGGTTGGGGCAATATCGAAGAAAAACTACCAACAGATTCACAAACCTTGGTTAACATTTTTAAAGAATTTAATGAAGAATATCCTTTTATGGAATGTGAAGTAGTTTATAAAAAATGAATCTAAAGGGCGCCTACCCGGCGTCTTTTTAGTGCGGCACAGAACCACAACCGTTCTCCGTGACGATTTAGACGCTAAGAAACGCTGATTTAGCGGGCTTTTGAAATGCAGAATCGAAGGGGCCGCTATATTCATATTCAATCGTTGATATTGACGTCCTAAACCGTCACGCCCCTCCGAGTTAAAAATTTTGCGCATAGTTCCGAACGGCAGATGAGGCGGTTTTGTCCGGGTTGCCTGGGGATCGGCCGTCTCCAAAAAAAATCCGACTGAATACTTCATTCATCGTTTTGTATATCGAATGTAACAGAAACGAATTTTGTTACATTCATCAAACGAATGAAACGTTGATATGACATTATTCACCGGACGTTCGTTATCGCAATGAATCGAACTTACTTTATGCACGTTTTAAACCGTATTAAATCAACGATCAGGATTGCGTCTAGTACCGATAGGTATGTATAAGATCGTGCATATTGTACGTGCTGTATCGGTGTATGTCGGCCGTAGTCGATGCAACATCGTTTCATTTTACGGTGAGTCGATCGGACATAGATGCGTCATGCAACGCCGATACACAAAGCGTTCCGTCTATTCGCAGGCTATGTTATATGTTGCGCAGTGTAGTGGCGCACCCTCTGAGTTTCGGACGGTCGCCTCCGTCCGGCATGTCTTGCTGATGGATGCGGCCGCCCCTGCCGCTATACCTCGATCGACTCATATGCCGCCTCTATTTCATCCGCAGTAATCCCGATATATTTTAACGTATCGCGCTCGCTTGAGTGGTTAAGTATCGACATAATGCGCGAGACATCAACGCCGTTCTCGTACAGGCGGTATCCGAATGTCTTGCGGAGCGTATGCGTACCAATGCCGCCGATCTTGTCGTAAATGCCGGCTCGTTTGGCGGTGTCGTTTAGGATGCGATAAGCCTGAACGCGGGTGATCGTTTTTCCGCCTTTGCGGCTGGCAAATACGTAGTCATCGTCGTCACCTTCGAGTTGGGAAACGATTTTGAGCAGCTTCAAATACGCGACGCCTGGCGTTTTGCAGGCATGACGCGACAACACCTTGAGAACTTCGATAGCGGCAGGCATTAGGTCGGATTTATTGCGGTAGATATGCGTGCGGATGGCGTCGTTAAGCTCGTCCACAGAACGGAATGACGCCATTTTAGCGGATTCTTTCGTGTACATTCGGTTTCGTACCGACCCATGTTGGAAATTAGGTGCACTCAAATAAGCGTTGACTTGAACGCTTTTTTCGATAAGATAGACGTAGGTGAGGACGTGCTATCTATCGGATTTTTTCCGACGGGTAGTCGTCTTTTTTTTGTGTGTTTTTATTTTTAAACCTTCAACTTATCGTTTTTGTTCGCTTTTCTATACTGCTCGATCACGATTTCGTCAACACAGTCGAGATAAATTTCTGTAGAGGCGAGATCCTTATGCCCCATTATTTTTTGTAAGGAACGAATATCGCCGCCATTTCTTAGATAGTTGATCGCGAAAGTGTGTCGCAAGCTGTGAATACTTGGCCGGCATTCTTTCTTTAGATCCGCCATTTCCCCGTATTTGTCAGCCCTTTTCCTCAAAGAATTTTTAGCGAGTTTTTCTCCGTACTGATTAACGAATACATGCGTAAAAGTCCCAAAATACTCCGTCATTTCCGTAAGTAACTGCTTCAATTCTTCCGCGACTTACTCCGTCATCGGCACCATTCTATTTTTTCGGTTCTTATTAATGGCGCCCGGCAACATAATAACAAGGTTGTCGAAATCGAGATCTTCCGGCTCAAGCCCTTCAAGCTCATTCGACCGGAGTCCGCACTTTAGCGAAAGCAAAAACGCCACAAAATCACGGAAGCCTGAGAACGTAGTTTTATCGATCATTTTGAAAAAGCGTCGAACCTGGCTGTCTGTGAGCATTTTTACCGATGTTTAATCGACGCGCAGCTTCGTCACTCTTTGCGCGGGACTCTCGTTTATTAGCCCACGTTCAGTTAAGCGACTGAAGATTGATTTAATTCCGCCTAAACGGATATTTACGGTTACTGGCGATAGATTGCGTTTCTTTAACATCGTTGAGATGTAAGAACGTAGATGATCTTCGGTCACATCCGTTATGTTATCCGTCGGCATGATGCCGGTCACTTCCATAAACTCGGCAAAATAATTCCGGTAATCATTAATCGTTCGCTCCCGATAGTTCTCCGTTTCGTACAGCGAGTAGGCAATACCTAACGCTTCATGTACGGTCTTTGTCGATCGAAAGCTCTTCACTATTCCGTCAGTCTCACGCCGATTCCTGACACCTTTCCTACGTTTTAAAACGGCCACAACAAAAAAACCTCCCGGATTTATTTATCCGCGAGGTTGCGTTTGCTGAATCAGAGTTTTAGATGATACGAACCAACCGATTTTGGCCGGTCACATTTCGCTCCGGTTCGTGTCCATTCGGACCCTTTTCGTACACTTTTCGCTTTAACGGACCGTCGGAAAATGTTGATCTGACGGGGCTAAAACGTATATGACGCGCTCGGAGGGATTCGAACCCCCGGCAGACGTGGTACCGGAAACCACCGCTCTATCCAGCTGAGCTACGAGCGCATATTTTTTAACGTCAGCAATACATATTATAAGGGCTTATCTTAAATAAGTCAATGCCAGTATCTTTAAATTTGTTTGCCTTTATCCCGATTTGATGAAGGATTTTTGCCGTATTGTTTGAATTTAATTGAAAGTGGGAAAAATAAAGCCCAGTATGTCTTTTGATGAAGACTGCTTTTTGTTTGACCTTTATTGACCAAAAATGTATGATAAAACTACATACTTACCTTTTAAGGTGAAGGAGGAGCATTATGAATTTAATACCTACAGTCATTGAACAGACGAATCGCGGGGAAAGAGCGTATGACATTTACTCACGCCTGTTGAAAGACCGCATCATTATGCTGGGATCGGCAATCGATGACAATGTTGCGAACTCCATTGTATCACAGCTTTTATTCCTTGAAGCTGAAGATCCTGAAAAAGATATCAGCATCTACATTAACAGCCCTGGCGGCTCAATCACAGCCGGTATGGCGATTTATGACACCATGCAGTTTATCAAGCCGCAGGTTTCTACGATTTGTACGGGAATGGCGGCATCCATGGGTGCGTTCCTTCTTGCTGCCGGTGAGAAAGGGAAACGCTATGCCCTTCCAAACAGTGAAGTGATGATTCACCAGCCGCTTGGAGGCGCCCAAGGTCAGGCGACTGAAATTGAAATTGCCGCGAAGCGCATTCTTTCATTGCGCGACAAGCTGAACAAAATCCTTGCTGAGCGCACAGGACAGCCGCTTGAAGTGATCGAGCGCGATACAGACCGCGACAACTTCAAAACGGCCGAAGAAGCAAAAGAATACGGCTTGATTGATAAAGTGCTGACACGCAATGTCGACTCGCAAAAATAAGTCAAAGAGCTGCCGATGGCAGCTCTTTTCTTATAAGCATTTTGCCGGCTTCCCCCTCATTTCCTTATGTAATGAATCTTTAAAAATCCTTCCACTTTTTCTCTAACACCGGATAATGATAATCATTCATCTTCCCGATCAATTCATCCGGACTTTCGGAAGCATGGATCAGCTGAAGGTGTGATTCGTTTGAAAAGCCTTCTTGGATGCTGTACTTCAGCATTTGCATCAGCGGTTCATAGTAATTGTTCACATTGTAGAGTCCAATCGGTTTTTGGTGGATGCCGATCTGCGCCCAGCACAGCACTTCAAACAGCTCTTCAAATGTACCGAATCCGCCGGGCATCGCGATGAAGCCATCGGCCAATTCACTCATTTTTGCTTTGCGCTGATGCATGCCCTCTACTTCAATCAGCTCTGTCAATTGCTGATGGACAACTTCCCCTTTAAAAAGTCCCTTCGGCATGACACCGATCACTTCCCCGCCATTTTCCAGTACGGTATCCGCAATCACACCCATTAATCCCATTCTTGATCCTCCGTAGACAAGCCGGATCCCTTTTTGGGCTATGTAAGCGCCGAGCTCGGCCGCTTTACTTCTGTATTCCGGATTCGCTCCCATATTTGACCCTGAATATACGCATACCGTTTTCATCCCATTCACTCCAACTCAATATACTGATTAAAACAATTAACATTGTACTATATATTGTTCATTTCATGTGCGATAATATAATAGAATTTTTTGAATGGGAGTGTTTATTAGTGTTAACAGATGCGGAACAATGGACGAAAGCATTTTATCAAAAAAGGGGATGGAGCGAATACGGCCCTTTCATCCGCATGGGTTTTCTGATGGAGGAAACAGGTGAGCTGGCAAGGGCTGTCAGGACCTATGAAATCGGCAGAGATCGGCCGGACGAGGCGAAAAAGCCGGTGCTTCAATTAAAACAGGAGCTTGTCGAAGAGATGGGCGATGTCATGGGAAACTTGATCATGCTCGCCGGCATTTACGACATCACATTGGAAGAGATGATGGAAGCCCATCAAAAAAAACTGACGGAAAGATTCCAGCAGGATGAAGATTGATGACCGCCTTTACGGAAAAGCTGATCTGGAACCTGTGCTCATCGATTTAATCGATTCAAACGCACTTCGGCGGCTTAAAGGCATCCATCAGGGCGGAGCATGCTTTCTCGTCAATCCTTCATGGAACATCAGCCGCTTTGAACACAGCACCGGTGTGATGCTATTGATTCGGAAGCTCGGAGGCAGCCTTGAGGAACAAATCGCCGGCTTGCTTCACGATGTTTCCCATACGGCATTTTCCCATGTCGTTGATGATGTATTTCAGATGGAAAATGAAGATTATCATGAGCGTGTGTTTGACAAATGGGTCAGGCATTCTGATATACCGGACATTCTCCATACATACGGATTCAGCTGGGAAGAGATTTTAGGTGACGTCAAAAAATGGACATTGCTCGAACAGCCCGCTCCGGCGTTATGTGCAGACCGGATCGATTACACGCTTCGCGATTCTTATGCTTACGGCTTTGCCGCCAAAGAGGAGATTGCCGAATTTATACGAACGGGGATGACCGTATTTGAAAATGAAATCTGCTGTACTTCAGTCGAGCATGCCGAATGGTTCACACGCCTTTATTATCGGGAAGTGACCGGCTTTTTCATGGATCCCCTCAATGTATATGCCTTGCACACGCTCAGCCGGCTGTTGCAGCAGGCGCTGGAGACAAAACTGATCAGTCGTGACGATTTTTTTAAGACCGACAGGGAACTGCTCGCGACGCTTAGGCAGGAGGCCCGCTTCAGAGACAGGATGGAAAAGCTCGGTATGGCCCAAGCGCATGTCAAACAAGGCAGCAAGGACGATTTCACCGTTCATCAAACATTAAAAGTACGCTGGATCGACCCAAAAGTCGTCGCTCACGGCTGTAAAGTCCCCGCTTCCGCTCTTTCGGAGAATGTGCGTTCGATGAAAGAGACGGCTGTTGCTGTAATGAAAAAAGGCGCTTTTGTCAAAGCAAACGATCAATAAAAAATCGCCTGTTATCGAAACAGGCGGTTTCAACGATTATGTCACATCAAAGATTTGTTCAGGCCGGTCGACAAAATGCTTTTTACCGATTTTATGAAACAGGCCTGTTTTATGCAGAAGCTCACGCGGCTGCTGCTGAAGGCCGACAATCATGACCCTTCCGTTTTGCTGATGAACGCGATCGACAATCGTCATCAGGCAGCCTTCTGCTGACGAATCCATATAATCTACTTTATTCATCATCAAAATTAACAGTTTTGGCGGGGGATTCTTGTCCAAAATCGAATCGACCAACGAGTTTGATGAGCCAAAAAAGAGCGGGCCTTCGACCGTGTAGATGCTGACTGAGCGGTGAAACTTCTTTTCCTCCGCTGTGGCAGCCGCTTGAATAATCGATTCTGACGCATCCCTCTTAATGCGGAACGACTGGCTCATCCGCGCGATAAACATGATAATCGCCAGAAGGATCCCGGCGGCCACGCCAAATACAAGGTCCTGCCATACCGTTAAAAGAAAGGTGACGACAAGAACGACGGAATCGGAATTTTTAATTTTCAAAATATTAACGAACTCTTTCCGCTCGCTCATGTTCCAGGCGACAACCATTAAAATCGGCGCCATGCTTGCAAGCGGGATCAGTGAGGCATATGGCGCAAACAAGAGGAGAACAAGGAGAACAAACACGCCATGGACGACTCCCGAAACCGGTGAAGCAGCTCCGGTCCTAATATTTGTCGCCGTGCGGGCAATCGCGCCTGTCGCTGGAATGCCTCCAAACAGCGGCGCCGCCATATTCGCAATCCCCTGCCCGACAAGCTCTTTGTTGCTGTCATGTCTTGTCCTTTTCATATTGTCGGCCACCATTGCGGAAAGCAGTGACTCAATTCCTCCAAGCATTGCAATCGCAAACGCCGGCGGAAGCAAATAGATGATCTTTTCCAATGACAGTTCCGGAAACTGAAAGCTCGGTAAACTGCGCGGGATCTCTCCGTATGCGGAGCCGATGGTGACCACTTGTTCCGGAAACAGCATGGTCGCCATCACCGTCGATATGAAAAGGCCGGCCAGCGCACCTGGCACTTTCGGCAAAATCTTCGGTGTAAAAAGCACAAAGAAGAGGGATACAACAGCTGTCAAAACGCTGTAAAAACCGATGGTATCGAGATTAATGACGATCTCCCTCATATTCATATAGAAGCTTTCATGCTTCTCGACATCTTTTAAGCCTAAAAACTTTGCGATTTCCCCGGTAAAAATAATCACTGCTATCCCGGCTGTGAACCCGATAATGACGGGGCGGGGAATAAATTTGATCACCTTTCCGAGCTTCAGCAGCCCCAACATGACCAATATCGCTCCAGCCATAAAACCGGCGATTAACAGATTCTCAAATCCATATTGCAGCACGATTCCGAACAAAATCGGCACAAACGCGCCTGTTGGCCCGCCTATCTGGTATTTCGATCCCCCAAGAAGAGAGATTAAAATCCCGGCGACGATCACGGTGTAAAGGCCGTGCTCCGGCTTCACGCCTGAGGCAATCGCAAAAGCCATGCCGAGCGGAATCGCAACGACGCCTACAACCGTCCCTGCAACAATATCTTTTTGAAACCGTTTCAGGTTATATCCTTCAAATCTGCCTGAAAAACGTAGCATTCATCCAATCCTCCCCATCACGTTCTACCTATACCTGAGAGTGGTGCATCTTCCTGAACATATCCATCTTCTACAACTTCCAAACGGCCGGTCCTTGGATCGATCACCAACCCATGAACGGGAACATCCGGCGGCATCAGCGGATGATTCCGCACCATATTGACGCTGTGTGAGACACTGTCTTCTACACTGGCAAAACCCGTCATCCACGACCGCAAATCGACCCCGGCGTTTTCTAATAGTTCCAGGCAGTCCTCTCCCACTCCCCGCTGTTTAGCCTTTTCGAGAATAGATGAAGCATTTAGACTGGCCATGCCGCATTCATGATGGCCGATGACGCAGACTTCTTCGGCCTTCAGTTCATAAACGGCAACAAGAATGCTGCGCATCACGCTTCCAAAAGGATGAGAAACAACGGCTCCCGCATTCTTGATAATTTTTGCGTCTCCATTTTTCAACCCCATAGCATGATGGAGCAGCTCCAATAAACGTGTATCCATGCATGTCAAAATCACAAGCTTTTTCTCAGGAAATTTTGTCGTTTCGTAAAACTTGTACCCCTCTTCCTCTACAAAAGACTGGTTGTGTTTCAAAATGGAAGATAAATTAGCCATTCTTCTCTCACTCCTTTTCATAGTCATATGACCTTGATATTGTTACAGACGCATTATAGCACATGGATCCTGCCTTTGGATTTGATTCCAAAAATTCACTAAAAATGTACTGAAAATTTTTAAAAATCAAATTTTATATCTTTCTAAAATAATAAAATCTACGCTTTTCTTCACCTATAAAAACAAAACTGGAAACAAATTAGGAAAGTAAACTTTTGGATTTATAGTAATATTCATGTATTAAAATAAATTAAAAAATTGAAACAATAATTTATGAATATGTGTTTCTTAAACAAATGATCTGATAGTCCTGTGTTTTTGCAAAATCCGTTTTTCCTCTATAATGGCAGTAGATCTTATTTTTCGAAAGGGAGAATGCAGATGAAGCCGTTTGTATACGTGACAAAACCGATACCGAAAGAGATTGAAGAGCTTCTCAGCAAAGCTTGCACATATGAAATTTGGCCGTCGCGGGAGCGTATTCCCAGGGGCACGCTGCTTGAAAAAATCGGGGAAGCGGAAGGTCTCTTGACGTCCGGAACAAAAATTGATCGTGAATTATTATCCTGTGCACCGAAATTAAAGATCGTCAGCAACAATTCCGTCGGCTATGACAATTTTGATATTGAAGCGATGAAAGAGAATTCTGTCATTGGGACGCATACACCATACATTCTTGACAATACCGTCGCCGATCTCGCCTTTGGGCTGATTCTGGCTTCAGCTCGCCGAATCGCTGAGCTTGACCGCTATGTCCGTCAAGGCAAATGGACCAAGTCCGAGGATGATGAAACATTGTTTGGAAGCGATGTTCATCATCAAACACTCGGTATCATCGGGATGGGACGCATTGGCGAGCAGGTCGCCAAACGGGCCGCCTTTGGCTTTGACATGGAGGTCCTTTACTACAATCGCAGCCGCAAACCGGAGACCGAAAAGAAAACGGGCGCCGTGTATACGGATTTTCATCAGCTTCTGGAGCGTTCAGATTTCATCGTTCTGATCACACCGCTTACAGAGGAAACATATCACCTCATTGGAGAACGCGAATTAAAGCGGATGAAAAAGTCGGCCATCTTTATTAACATCTCCCGCGGCCAAACCGTTGATGAAAAAGCGTTAATCAAAGCGTTGGAGGAAGGATGGATTAAAGGGGCAGGGCTTGATGTATTTGAAAAAGAGCCGATTGCCGGGGACAATCCGCTCATCAGTCTTCCCAATGTCACACTCCTTCCCCATATCGGCTCATCCACCCGCATCACTCATATCAACATGCTGAAATGTGCCGCAAAAAACATGATTGACGGCCTTGAAGGAAGACGGCCGCAGAACATTGTGAAAGAATTGAGATAGCCGTCTGGCGATACGCAGCTCAGGCTCGAAACGTCTTACCAAGCTCATCGCCGAGTCTAAAGTAATGTCTGAAGTTATAAATCAAAGGGCTCCACTTCTGCGGATCAATGTGATTTCCCTCTTTGATAATGCGCTCATGTGCATGGACTTTCAGCACTTTTGTTTCGATGACTGCGAAGAATGGAGAATGTTCAGGAATCCGGATGCTCGCGGCCTCGGCTTCGATTTGAAGCGGACATTCAGCGATTCTATCAGGCTTGACCGACAGGGAAGGAGCCGGCATAAAGCCGCTTGCCGCAAATTTTCGTTTGTGAAAAGTGAAGCCGAGCCGTTCTTTGTCTTTTGGGACGGGATGCTTGCCGGTTAAAGGAGCGAGTTGCTCTACGTTTCTCCATAATGATGGATCAGGTACATTGATGACACACTGTCTTTCCCTCTGGATGTTTTCAAAGGCCTTTCCTGAGGTGCCGGCTCCGAGCACGATGCAGTCCCCGAGCGCCCAGGAAGATGAAAGCGGACTGATATTTGTTGAACCGTCTTCATTCAGCGTGCTGAGCAAAATGACAGGCGTCCCGTAATATAAAATACTTGGCTCGATCTCTTTGATTGTTTGGTTCATCTCTCTCTCCTCCTATCATACTTTCATTGTAATTCATCATTCATTCGATTATCATCGAAGTATCGATTACATTTTAGGAGGAGGAAACGTGATGAACGCTCATCCGACGAAAATGGCCGAGACCGCAAAGCTTGTCAGCGATTCTTCGCGGGCAGCCATGTTAACCGCACTGCTCGATGACCGCTTCTATACGGCCAGTGAGCTTGCCGGCTTTGCTGGTATTAAGCCGCAGACTGCAAGCTTTCACCTTTCCAAGCTGGCGGATGCCGATATGCTGTTCTGCCAAAAACAAGGCCGGCATCGTTATTACCGCCTGAAAAACGCAAACATTGCCCAAGCGTTGGAAGGTCTTCTGAACATTGCACCCCCCGGCGAGATTCGCTCCCTCAGGCAGTCAGCCGAAGATCAAGCGCTCCGAAAAGCGCGGACATGCTATGATCATTTGGCCGGGACACTCGGTGTCATACTTGCTGAACGGCTTGTGGAAATGGGATTTTTGCAAGAAGAGGAGAGCGCTTTTGCTGTGACTGAAAAAGGCGCCGCATGCTTCAAAGAACTGGGTATCGACATTTCCCAAGTCCGAAGAAAGCGCCGCTCCTTTTGCCACAAGTGCCTCGATTGGAGCGAAAGACGGCACCATATTGCGGGAGCTTTAGGGGCCGCATTGCTGGACTTATTTTTCCGCATGGATTGGATCAGGCGCCGTCCGAAAACAAGAGCTGTCACCTTCACGCCTAAAGGCGAAAAAGAACTGGAACGCGTTTTCGGCCTTTCAATAAAAAAAGAGCTGTCCCAAAAGATCATAAGAAATTGACCTTTTGGGCAGCTTTTTTCTACGTTTTCCATACTGCTTCTAAGCAGTATGGATTCATCCGACCTCATTCCTTCCGGGAAGGCGCGTGTTGTGAACGAAATGGCCGATGGTGTACAAAGGACAGACCCCTGCAATTATTCTAGATTGGCATGTTTTCCATACATTTTATTTGTATCTAATCCCTTTTTCTCCATCAACCTTAAGATAACCGCATCATAAAAAAGCAAAAGAGTTTGCTCAAATAGTGAGCCCATCGGTTGAATGGTTTGATAATCGCTGTTGGTTCGGTCTTTGACTGCCCCGGGTAATTGAATGGTGAAATGAGCAAGCTTTCCAATCGTTGATTCCGGTACTAATGTAACAGCGGCAATTGTTCCGCCAATACTTTTTGCCTTTTCAGCAATGGTAACCAACCCCTTCGTTTCACCTGAACCTGAGCCGATCATTAAAATATCATGTTCTTCAAAGTTCGGCGTCACCGTTTCACCTAAAACATAAGCGTCGATCCCCATATGCATCATTCGCATCACAAAGGATTTTGCCATAAATCCTGATCTGCCGGCTCCAGCCACAAAGATCTTTTTGGATTCAAGAATTTTGTCTACTAATGTTTCAGCTTCCTCATCAGCGATTAAACCTACTGAATGATTGAGCTCCTTCATGATTTCCTGTAAAAATTCAGTAGTCTTCATCGGATCAACCTTGTTGAATCATGTCTTGCATTTTGGCTGCAACAGCTTTTTTATCTTCCTGCCCAGCGATTCCCCCGCCGACAATAACCAAATCCGGTTGGGCCTTGATCACTTCTGGCAATGTTTCCAGTTTAATTCCGCCGGCGATAGCTGTTTTAGCATGTTGAACAACACGTTTAATAGTTTGAAGATCTTCGAATGAGTTCTTACCGACGGCTTGAAGATCATAGCCCGTATGTACACAAATGTAATCGACGCCGAATGTATCTAGCTCTTTTGCCCGCGCTTCGATATCTTTCACCGCGATCAAATCAACAAGAACCTCCTTCCCTTGCTTTTTCGCTTCTTCAACAGCTCCTTTAATCGATTCATCTTCAGCCACGCCTAGAATCGTCACGATATCCGCATTTGCTTCGGAAGCCTTCTGTACTTCATACGCTGCAGCATCCATTGTTTTTAAGTCTGCCAATACTTGCAACCCGGGGAAAGCTTCTTTTATTTCTTGAACAGCTTTAAGCCCTTCAATTTTAATAATGGGTGTACCAATCTCTACGATATCAATATGTTCTTCTACCTCTTTGACGACTTTCTTCGCTTCCGGAATGTTGACAAGATCTAACGCTAATTGTAATTTCATTGATTATTCCTCCTGCTGGTCAAATTTTTATCCTATCCAGATAAATCAAATCACTAAATCTTCCATATAGAAATTTGTCATCATCTATAATAGATACAAAACCTTATTTATGTAAGTAGGCACTTTTTTCTGATATAGTATCTTAAAATAGACTAATGCAAGAGAGAGGGATGGGATGATGACGAAAACAATCAAAGGAATATACCCTGAAAAAGAATTAACATTGTCTATCCTAGAGGGAAAATGGAAACTGACTCTTTTATGTCATTTAGGTTTAAAAGGAACAAAACGCTTTTACGAGCTTAAGCAATTAACACCTAAAATCACACAACAAATGTTAACGAATCAGCTGAGAGAATTAGAGAAAAACGGACTCATTCATCGGGAAGTGTATCGCGTTGCGCCCCCTAAAGTAGAGTATTCCTTAACAGAACAAGGGAAAAGTTTATTGCCCATTCTAGATATGTTATATGACTGGGGAAAAAAACATTTAGAACAGATGAAGGAAAAAGATGACGGCATGTATTCTGAGAAGAAACTAACATTGTCTGTTATAGAGGGTAAATGGAAGCTGATTATTTTATGTCATTTAGGCTTAAAAGGAACAAAGCGATTTGGAGAACTTAGAAAACTCATTCCGAATATCACAAAGAAAATGTTGACGACTCAACTTAGGGATTTGGAAGAAGACGGACTCGTTCATCGAGAAGTATATCCAGTTGTTCCCCCTAAAGTAGAATATTCCTTGACAAAACAAGGTGAAAGTCTATTTCCAATTCTCAAAGCATTAGAAGATTGGGGTCACAGTTATATGGAACAACATTGTGGAACACGATAAAAGGTTGAATGATCCTTAATATGGACATCGGGCTATCGGAGTACATCCAATTACGCCGCCGTGGCGTCCAGTTAGAAGAATGATGAGAAATGATGCGTATTCGAGTTTCGTTTAAATAGCAAGATGTGAACAAGTACATTACGAAAATCGCCAAGTGGACTATCATCCGGTGTATGAGGCACGAAAAGAAAAGGAGCATTAAAAACGGAAAAGCGAAGAAGGCCGAACGCTTTACCAAAAAGATGTGGGGAGCGCATCTGGTTATGTCAAACAAACCGCGGCGTCCGAAGACTACACCACACCTTTGTGCAAAGTGGACATCAACATCGAGCTTAAACTTCTCGCCGTGAGGAAATGAGTGACGGATGACCATCGCTCAGATACAAAAAAACAAAAGCTGGCGAATCGCTCGATATGGTTCACCAGCTTTTATTTTTACTTTATTAAATATAATATGATGTCAAACGGCCTGTTCATACACCTTCCGAGCCGTATAGTAAGCGGTCTTGAAGATAAAATAAACGTCGATGTCGGCTGCTGCGCTCAACATCAGATTGGAGCCGAGCATATTGCTGAGCACTTTATACGCAGGGAGGCGGCATGGATCCGACGTCAAACGGGATCAAAAACAGAAACCCCATTTGTTTTTCGGTAATCGCCCGATCCTTTTTTGTTCACACCGAATCTTCTCAAGACAAACACTTGTATTCTCGTATCTTCTTGTGGATGACCTGAGAGGCGCCTGAACGAAAGAAGTTTTTTGACGGGTGCCGGCATGCCGGCTAAGCTATGCTATTCATCAAAGAATATATCTTTAAAAATGTTTGCAAATTCCCCGTCCTTCACCTTTTCTTTTGTCACCCCGTATTCCGTATGCTTTGTCAAATGATCCTTTGACAAAATCACTTTTCCGTTCTTCGTCAGTTTGGATGCGAGCGGCTTTTGATTAAATGGTGATCCTTCATCATCAAAAATGACATCGCGAACGCTTGCGAGCACTTTTTCATCGATCGGCTTTAATGTAAAGGCATACCCCTTCTGCCAGCCTTCACCTTTATTCATTTCAAGAAGATAATCGCCTTTATCCGTCTTGGTCTTTCTGACGCGGTAAGCCCCCGTTTTCGAAGTGACGGTTTCTCCTGAAAACGGGACAGGTGCAAGCGGAAGATTGGTGCCGAAGCCCGTGTCAAGGAGATAAGTATCATGGCCTTCCCGCAGGACAACGGCGACATGTGTTCCTGTCAGCGTCCATGTTTGCGTATCTTCTTTGAAGACCGTTCCCTGAACCAGCTCAACAGAAAAACCAATTTCCTTCAGAATATAATATAAAAAAGCGTTTAAATCATAGCATAATCCGCCCCGCTGATTGTTGAGCAAGGCGTCCGCCAAACCTTCTTTTGTCATCGGTATCCGTTCCTTGTTTAAAACCGCACTGTTTTCAAAAGGAAACTGAAGGGCCATTAATGATAAAAATTCAGGCAGATCGGCAAATGTCACAGGCTGATTGGACCGGTATCCGATCCTCTTATAGAGCGAATCGAGCAGAGCCGTCATCATGATTCCCCTTTCACTTTGAATAAAAAGCCAAACCCCGAAAGAGGTTCAGCTTTTTTCTTGAACATATGCGGTCAACGTATCAAGGGCTTCCTGTTCATCGGTTCCGTCGGCGATGAGCGTGACTTCCGCCCCCGAACTGACAGCAAGGCTCATCAGCCCCATGATGCTTTTCGCATTCACTTTTTTCTCTCCCTTTTCGAGAAAGATATCTGATTGAAAACGGTTGGCTTCCTGAACAAACAGTGCCGCCGGCCGGGCTTGCAGGCCTGTTTTCAAAAGAATTTCCACTTTTTTTTGCACCATACGATCTCCCCCATTCCCTGCAGATTATTTCAAAGAGACAGATTGTCCTGAACGCAGTTGTTCTGCGATTTCATCCAGTTTTCTGAGGCGGTGATTGATGCCCGATTTGCTGATTTTCCCGCTCGTCATCATTTCCCCGAGCTCCTTTAAGGTCACTTCCTGGTAATCGATGCGGAGCTGTGCAATTTCCCTCAGCTTTTCGGGCAAAGCATCAAGGCCGATTTTTTCATCGATGAATTTAATGTTTTCAACCTGTCTGAGCGAAGCGCCGATCGTCTTGTTTAGATTAGCCGTTTCGCAATTGACGAGACGGTTGACAGAATTTCTCATATCGCGCACGATCCGGACGTCTTCAAAGCGAAGCAGAGAATTGTGTGCGCCGATGACATTTAAAAATTCTGTGATCTTTTCCGCTTCCTTCAGATAAGTGATATATCCCTTTTTCCGCTCGAGTGTTTTGCTGTTCAAATGAAAAAGGTTCATGAGGCTGCATAATGAATCGTTATGCTCTTTGTACATCGAAAAAATTTCGAGATGGTAGGAAGATGTCTCCGGATTGTTGACAGATCCTCCGGCTAAAAACGCACCTCTCATATAAGACCTCTTGCAGCATCTCTTCTTGACGAGGTCTTCCGAAATGCTTCTGACGATGACGAAGTTGTCTCCGAGAATTTTTAAGTCTTCGAGAATTGATTTTGCGTTTTCGATTAGGCGCACGATGTACACATTGTTTTTTTTCAGTCTCATTTTCTTTCGCACCAGCAGCTCGACGGATACGTCATATTGCTTCTTGAGCAAAGTATAAATCCTTCTTGCAATGGCCGCGTTCTCGGTTTGGACATCGAGAACCACTTTTCGGTTTGAAAAAGACAATGAACCGTTCATCCGAATGAGGGCAGAAAGTTCCGCTTTAGCGCAGCAATCCTTTACTTCAAGGTTTGTAAGTTCTTTTTTCGTTTCCGATGCAAATGACATTTTTTAGACACCCCCATTCCAAGGCCTGCTATTCTTTTAACAAATCAACAAGAAGCGAAGCGACTTTATGTGTATCATGGCGGATGACGCCATTCTCATACGTGACAATTTGATCCTTGATGACTTCAAGCCCCATCTCGGTCAGATCGTCAATGTTGAACTGTACGGGCTGAGCCTGTTCTTTTGCATATCTTTCCCGGATATCCCCGGGAATTTCCTCGCTGTTGACAAGGATCGTATCAATAAACGGACTTCCCAAATGCTGATTAAGCGCTTTGACATGGTCGGCAGCGCTGTAATATAGCGTTTCGCCGGGCTGTGTCATCACATTGCAAATATAGACCTTTTTAGCCGCTGCGTTTAATATTTCCTCCCCTATTTTCGGGACGAGCAAGTTCGGCAGAATGCTCGTGTACAGGCTGCCGGGTCCAAGTATGAGCAGATCAGCCTCGCGTATGACTTCAATTGTTTCCGGAACAGGCTCGATCTTTTCCGGGGTTAGAAACACCCTTTTGATCCGCCGGCCGTAGGACGGTATGGTCGACTCGCCCGAAATGATTCTTCCGTCATCCATTTCCGCATGAAGTACAACGCTTGTATTTGCAGCCGGGAGCACTCTGCCCCGCACATTTAAGACCTTGCTCATTTCGGTGACGGCGTGAAAGAAATCACCGGTTATATTCGTCATCGCCGCCAAAATCAAGTTTCCAAGCGAATGGCCGAGCAAATCGCCGCCTTTGTTGAAGCGGTGCTGAAACAGGTCTTCAACGAGAGGTTCAACGTCGGAAAGCGCGGCCAGCACATTCCTGACATCCCCGGGCGGGGGAATGGACAGCTCATTCCGCAATCTCCCGGAGCTGCCGCCGTCATCAGCGACCGTCACAATCGCCGTAATGTCGACCGGCTGGTGCTTTAATCCCCTCAGCAAAACAGAAAGACCTGTTCCGCCGCCAAATATCGCGATTTTTTTCTGATCAGCCATGCTATTTTCTGCTCTTTTTCTCGATGTCCCGGTGAGTAACATGAGTATAGAAGTCCTTTTTAAAATAATCGGAAAGATATTCCGCAAGCGTCACAGAGCGGTGCTGACCGCCTGTGCAGCCGATCGCAATCACGAGCTGGCTTTTTCCTTCGCGCTTGTACGAAGGGAGCATAAAGCTTAAAAGATCAGTCAGCTTTTCAAGAAACTTTTGCGTTTCATTCCATTTCATCACATAGGAAGACACTTCGTGATCCTTGCCTGTCAGCGGCCTCATGCTGTCAATGTAGTACGGGTTCGGCAAAAACCTCACATCAAATACAAGGTCGGCGTCAATCGGAATTCCGTATTTAAAACCGAATGACATGACGTTTACCGTAAAGGTGTGTCCCGCGTCAGTCGCAAAGTGCTGGACGATTTTTTCGCGAAGATCCCTCGGCTTCATATCAGATGTGTCATAAATAATCTGTGATCGGCCTTTCAGTTCCTCCAAAAGCTCGCGTTCGGTTTCGATTCCCTCAAGCGGCAGTCCTGTCGTGGCAAGAGGGTGTGACCGCCTTGTTTCTTTATACCTTGACACAAGAATCGAATCCTTTGCATCCAAAAATAAAATGCGCGGGGTGATCCAAGACGTTTCACCGATTTCATCAAGCGCCTCAATCAGGCTGTCAAAAAACTCCCTTCCGCGCAAATCCATCACAAGAGCCACCTTGCTCATTTTTGAACTTGACTCTTTCATCAGCTCCAAAAACTTCGGGAGCAAGGACGGCGGCAGATTATCGACACAGAAAAAACCGAGGTCTTCAAAACTTTGAATCGCCACTGTTTTCCCTGCTCCAGACATACCGGTTATTATCACAAGCTGAATGTCATGGCTTCCGTTTGCATTCATGCTTTTCCCCCCTTAAGCTTAGTCGCGCTGCGGATCCAGACGGTAGGACAGCAGTTCAAAGTCAGGTGTATAAGTAAAGGTGCCGTGAAGCAGACCCTTGCCTTTCATCATAAAGTCAAGTATGTGAACATCGCCGGGCGCCATCGGCAAATTCTCTATGTCCTCTGTCTGATGCCATTTAATGATGCCTTCCTCAGACTCCTCCACATGCTTTCCAGTATAATGATCGGCGACGAACGTGAACATCATCCATTCTGATACAACCTGATCATTTTCTTTTATGATGAAGGTGAATATTCCTTTCAGCTTTGGGTTTAACACATACAGGCCCGTCTCTTCGCGGTATTCTCTGATGACGGCGTCCCTTACCGTTTCCCCGCGTTCCATTTTCCCGCCGGGAGCCACCCACCAGCCTCTGCGCGGTTTTTGCAGCAAAAGGACTTGATCATCGGAAATCAGCACACAATTCGTCACTCTTTGCAAGTCTGTCACCCATCCTTTAATTCCTTCAATTCTTTTTTCTATTATACCGTTTCCTGGAGCCAGTCACAATGAACATGCAGTCCAACTGTAAAAAACGTCTTTTCCTGGATGAATCCGGCCATTTTGAATACGCGGACCGGCAGATTGCAGAACAGGGATAAACAAGAAAATGAAAGCGCTTGCGAAAACCGTTCTTGCATTCTATTTTACAGCAAAATCCGCCTGTTCATCGCGTAAATATGAACAAATTGCGAAAATTTGTAAAAAGTGATCCGGTCAAAAAAAGGACACGGATTATGACAATCCGTGCCAAAAGAATTCATTATAAAAGGGGGTCAATTACTATACCAATCATAACGAATTTTTGTTTCACTGGTGTTACAGCGCGGTTAAAACATGATGACGATTAAATGGCGTTATTTTACAGCCTTTTCTTTTTCATTCAGCTCTTCAATGTAATGCTGAACACTCTGTGCGGCAATGCTTCCATCGCCTGTTGCAGTAACGATTTGGCGAAGGGTTTTTTCACGGATGTCCCCGGCGGCGTAGATGCCATCGACTTTTGTTTCCATCTGTTCGTTTGTTACAATGTAGCCCTCTTCATTTGTAATGTCGAGGTTTTTAAACGGCTCTGACAGCGGCAGCATACCGATGTAGATAAAGACGCCATCCGTACGGAATTCTTCTTCCTCGCCTGTGACGGTATCAACAAGCGTCACTTTGCCGACTTTTCCGTCTTGTTCGTGGATTTCCTTGACCGTCTTGTTCCACTTGAAGTCGATCTTTTCGTTGTCAAACGCCCGGGCCTGAAGAATGCTTTGCGCTCTCAGTTTATCGCGGCGGTGAACAATCGTTACTTTTGAAGCGAAACGGGTTAAGTAGACGCCTTCTTCTACAGCAGAATCTCCGCCTCCGACAACGACGAGCTCTTTGTTTTTAAAGAATGCGCCGTCACATACCGCACAATAGGAAACGCCGCGGCCGCCGAGCTCTTTTTCGCCCGGAACGCCGAGCTTCTTGTATTCAGCGCCGGCTGTGATGATGACAGCACGGGCTTTGAATTCTTTGGAACCGGCTTTGACGATCTTCGTGTCTCCGTTGTCAACGACTTCTTTGATATCGCCGTATGCGTATTCCGCTCCGAATTTTTTCGCGTGCTCAAACATTTTATTTGAAAGTTCAGGCCCCAGAATGCTTTCAAACCCCGGATAGTTCTCAACATCCTCTGTATTGGCCATTTGTCCGCCGGGAACCCCTCTTTCAACCATCAATGTTGACAGGTTCGCCCTCGATGTATAGACGGCCGCTGTCATTCCTGCAGGACCCGCTCCTATAATAATGCAGTCATAAATCTTTTCTTCTGACACAATGTTCACTCCTTCATGAATCTTCTTGCTGCTTTTGTCGGCAAGCAGTCCAATCCTCTTCAAATAAGATTCCCTTCTTGTATCTTCCTTACCCATATCCTATAAAATATCATGAATAAGCGCTATCTTTTTGCTCACACAATAAGAAAACAGGCTGAACGTCCGTTCATACCTGTTTATAGATGCTCTTTTAATGTACGTTCATATTTGGAAAGCGTTCCCGGCGAGATGTGAAAAAGCTTTGCCGTTTCAGCTTTGGTGAGGCGCTCATGGTGCGCTGTTTTCCAGATGAAATAGATGGCCGCGGCCAAACCGCCGGCGTTTTTCAGCTGAAGGCCGTAAGCCCTGATCTGCTGAATGACATGGAATATCCAAAAGCACATCGCTTCCTGTTCGATTGCGGATCTGTCCGCCTCTTCAATCGCTTTTGCCGTCCTGTACGCAAGAAGCGCCTCCTTCGATGCGGCGGCTTCTCCGTTTTCACCGTACAGCACGAGCCTGATAAACTGGTCTTCAAACGTCGTTTTGGCCATTTTTGAATCAAGCACGGCTTTAAGCTGTTCTTTTTCCCCTTTTCTTCCGCTGATATAGTATGCGGCAAGGCGTTCTTCAAGCGTGCGCTGAACGGGGGTTTTTTCCCGCCGTTCTTTCCACGGCTCCATGCGGGCGGCATCAGGGTGCTCCTCCTGCATCTTTTTCCATACGGAGCGGGCAAACTGGGTGCGGCCTGTAAAGTATGCGGAGCAGGAGAGCCAGTAATAAAAGGTTTCATCTCCTTCAAAACCCATACGGTAAAGAGATTTCAGCCATTTAAAACCGAGATCGTGCCTGCCGACGAGCGAAAGTGTGGCCCCGAGCTTATACCTTTGTTCAATCAGCATCGGATAAATATTGGAGAGCTGTTCAGAAAGCTCTTTAACCTTGTCGTCTTTTCGCTCATAATGGTAAAAAATAAGCAGATTGCATAGCGCATGCAGGTTTCCATGGCTTTTTTCCAAAACGGTAAAAATCGTCGCCTTGGCTTTTTGGACGTCGCCCGCATAAAAATACGCAAGCGCCAAATTGTTGTAAGCCGACCAAAATTCCGGATAATCGGCGATAATCTCTTCTAGCATCACGATGGATTCCTGAAGCTGTCCGTTCTCAAGCAGCGACTTCGCCCGATCCTGTTTCAGGATCAAATCATCCTGATCATACTCCGAGAAGCCTTGACCTTCTTCCCCCATATCCAATAAATCAAGGAGCTCTGCGTTTTCCGCGCTGAATTCACCGTTTGGGTCTTCTTTCAAATACGTCTCTGCCGCTTTATAAGCTTCCTGGAAAAGGCCGAGATGAGCATAGTTGTTCGCTTTAAAATAGTAGCATTCCGTCATTTTTTCATTCATGTTTTTCAATATAAAATCTAAAAGTTCATTTGACTGCTGGTAAAAGCCCATTTCTGTATAAATGACGGCAAGCTGACTCAGCATGCCCGTGTTGTCGGGCTCAAGAAAAATCGCTCTCTGAATGAGCTTGCTCGCGCGGGATAAATTTCGTTCTCTGTACGCTTTCAGCCCTTTATGATATAAATATTGTCCGTCTTGAAACAGCTGGACAATCGTCGTGTTTTTTTGGTGTTCAGAAGTGTACTTTCCCACAGATACCCTCCAATTCAAACTGTATACCGTGAGTAGTATAACATAGTTTCCAGCAGGCTTAACAGGTCAAAAACAAGTTTCGAGAAAATTCTCTCCAATTTCCACTTTTACCAGCGGATTTTGACTTTTTTCTCCCTGATGCATGCAGCTGTCATCTGCTCCGCACACGCTTTATATCGGATGTTAAGCCGTTATTTTTCATCATTATTTTCCAGCGAATCATTCCGTAAAAAAGAGTTTTTTGCCTCAGAATATTGAAATTCTATAGATGACGAATATACGTTCCCGTTATATGATAATAAAAAAGGGGGGACATGATTTGGACAACAAGCTGGAACTTGTGCATTTTTCCGAGGAACATCTGCCCGTATTGCTTGCGTTCGAGCTTCCGGAAGAACAAAGCCGATTTACCGCTTTTCCTAAAGATGTATTAAGCCCGGCAGACGGACAGCATCCAATCGTGATTTTAAATGAAGGGACACCCGTGGGATTCTTTATTCTACACACAAGCGACAGGGTGAAAGATTATACGAAAAACCGTAAGGCAATGCTGCTGACAGCTTTATCAATCGATTATAAACAGCAAGGTAAAGGCTTCGGCACAATGGGGATGCTCAAACTTCCGGAATTCACCGGCAGGGAATTCAGCCAATGTGATGAAATCGTTTTAGCCGTCAATCATAAAAACACTGCGGCACAGCGTCTGTATGGGAAAGCAGGCTTTAAAGACACCGGAGAAAGAAAAATGGGCCCTATCGGAGAGCAGCTGGTGATGAGCCTGAACATCGGGTGAAAAACGGACAAAAGGGGTACAAGCCCCTTTTGGTCAAATCATTCGTTTCCTTCATGACGTTTTTTCAATACGTCTAACACTTCATCAAGCGGGAGTGACTGTTCCCTTAAAAGGACAAGCAGATGATAGAGGAGATCCGCCGCTTCCCATTTCAATTCTTCATGATTCCGGTTTTTTGCAGCGATTATAACTTCCGCAGCTTCTTCGCCGACTTTTTTCAAAATCTTATCTACGCCTTCCCGAAACAAATATGTCGTGTAAGCTCCTTCAGGCATTTCAGCCTGACGCTCGGCAATCACTGATTCAAGTTCGTTTATGATCGCGAAACGGTCTCCTCCGGCTGTCTTGTGTCCGTCCAATGAAGTAAAACAGCTGTACGTTCCTTTATGGCAGGCCGGACCTGCCGGTTCAACAAGCACGACAAGCGCATCCTGATCACAGTCCAGGCGGATATCCTTGACACGCTGGATATTGCCCGATGTGGCTCCTTTGTGCCACAGCTCTCCGCGTGAGCGGCTGTAAAACCATGTTTCCTTTGTATCCAGTGTTTTTTGGAACGATTCTTTGTTCATATAAGCCAGGGTCAGCACTTCTTTGCTTGCTGCATCCTGGACGATCGCCGGGATTAAACCAGCTTCATTAAAATTCAATTCTTCTGCCGTTATCATCTGATATTCACCCCGCGCTCTTTTAAATAAGCTTTCACTTCTTTGACAGATGTTTCTTTATAATGAAAAATTGAAGCGGCCAGAGCGGCGTCTGCTTGGCCCTCTTCAAATACCGCGTGCATATGCGCGGCGCTTCCCGCGCCTCCCGATGCAATGACCGGGACCGGAACCGCTTCTGATACAAGCTTTGTCAGCCTGTGGTCAAAGCCGGTTTTCTCCCCGTCTGAATCCATGCTTGTCAACAGGATTTCACCGGCGCCCCGCCGAACGGCTTCCTTCGCCCATGATGCAGCTTCAAGATCGGTTTTTTTTCGGCCGCCATGGGTGTATACAAAATATTGGCCCGCGTCTTGATCATATTTCGCATCAATGGCGACGACAATGCATTGCGAGCCGAAGAATGCCGCACCTTCTGCGATCAGTTCAGGGCGGAGAACAGCCGCTGTGTTGACGGACACTTTGTCCGCTCCCGCCCGCAAAATTGTTTTCATATCCTCAAGATGATTGATGCCCCCGCCGACAGTAAACGGAATGGCGAGCTTTGCCGCCACTCTTTCCACAACGTCAACCATCGTTTTTCTCCCTTCATGAGAAGCGGAAATATCGAGAAAAACGAGTTCATCAGCGCCTTCTTTGTCATATATCTCAGCAAGTTCGACCGGATCACCGGCATCTTTCAGTTCAAGAAACTGAATGCCCTTGACAACCCGGCCGTCCTTCACATCCAGACATGGAATAATTCGCTTTGTGATCACTTGCTTCCCACCCTTTCAAGCGCTGCAGACACGGTGAATTTGTTTGTATAAAGAGCTTTTCCGACAATGGCGCCGCTGACGCCGTCTGCGCTGCGGATCGCCAATGCTTCAAGGTCGGCGAGGGAGCTGACGCCTCCGGAGGCAATCACCTGCTTGCCGGTTGCTTTTGCAAGCTGAACCGTGCTGTCGATATTCGGCCCGGACAGCATACCGTCCGTTGCAATATCGGTAAAGATAAAAACCTCCGCACCTTCTCCTGCAAGCTCACGGCCAAGCTCTTCCGCTTTCACGGCCGATGTTTCAAGCCAGCCTTCCGTCGAGACAAACCCGTCTCTTGCATCAAGTCCGATGGCGATGTGATGCCGATATGTATTCAGCATCCTTTTGACAAAATCCGGGTTTGAAACGGCTGAGCTTCCTAAAATAACCCTTTCTACGCCTTGTGACAAATATTCATAGACATCTTTTTCGGTTCTGATGCCGCCGCCGACCTGTACATCGACATTCAGCTCATTGGCGATCCTTACCACATGGCTGTCATTTACTTTTTTCCCTTCCCTGGCGCCGTCCAAATCAACAAGATGAATCCAATCGGCGCCTTCGCCGGCAAAAAGAGACGCCATTTCCAGCGGGGAATCGCCGTATACCGTTTCTTTTGCATAGTCTCCCTGTACAAGCCTTACACATTTTCCATTTCTCATATCGATGGCAGGATATAATGTAAATCCGCTCATTTTTTCACCTTCTGTTCTTCTGTCAGCTGTTGGAACCGTGTTAAAATCGACATTCCGACCGTACTGCTTTTTTCCGGATGAAATTGGGCGCCGTACACATTGCCTAAACCTACGACGGCGGGAATGCGAACACCGTAATCCGCACTGGCCAGCAATGCTTCTTCATCCATACCGCTGATATAGTAGGAATGGACAAAATACGCGTACCCTTCCTCAGTTTCCTGCAAAAGCGGTGAATCGCGATGAACCGTCAGGCGGTTCCAGCCCATGTGCGGGACTTTCAGGCGGTTTCCGGCTTGATCGCTCCCCTTCAGCTTGATGGCTTTCCCTTTTAACAGTCCGAGACCTTCTGTTGTTCCCTGCTCCTCGCTTTCGGCGAACAAAAGCTGCATCCCTAGGCAGATGCCGAGAAGAAGCTTTCCTTCACTGACAGCGTCCCGAATAAAGGGGATCAGGTCTGTTTTATGCAAAATCTCCATCGCATCCCGGAAAGCGCCGACACCGGGAAGGATGTAGCTGTCAGCTTTCTGAAGCTCGCCTGGCGACTCCGATACAAAATAAGGGGCATCAATCCGCTCAAGCGCTTTAGAAACGCTGTACAAATTGCCCATTCCATAGTCAATGACACCGATCATTTACAGCATTCCTTTCGTTGATGGAATTCCTTTGACACGTGGATCAATCATTGTCGCTTCATCAAGCGCGCGTCCCAGCGCTTTAAAAATTGCTTCGATGATGTGGTGTGTATTTGTGCCATAATGAACGATCACATGAAGGTTCATCCTTGCTTCGAGAGCCAGCTTCCATAAAAATTCGTGGACAAGCTCCGTATCAAATGTTCCTACCTTCTGGCTCGGAAACTCGGCCCTGAATTCAAGATGCGGCCTGTTGCTTAAATCGACAGCGACTTGGGCGAGCGCTTCATCCATCGGCACTAAACTTGAACCGTAGCGCTTGATGCCTTTTTTATCGCCGAGCGCTTCCAAAAGCGCCTGCCCCAGGCATATGCCGATGTCTTCTGTTGTATGGTGATCATCGATTTCCACATCGCCTTTTGCATCAACAGAAAAATCAAATTGTCCGTGTTTTGTAAATAAATCAAGCATATGCGTCATAAAGGGGACATCTGTTTGAATGTCTGCTTTTCCTTCTCCATCGATGTTAAAGGACAATTTAATGTCTGTCTCATTCGTTTTTCTTGCCCGTTCGGCTTTTCTCATCGGTCTTCCTCCCGGTTTCTGAATTCGATTGCTCTGGCATGGGCTTCAAGCCCTTCCAATCTGGCGAAGGCTGCGATTTTTTCAGCGTTTTCCGCAAACGCTTCCTTGCTGTATGAAATGATGCTGGATCGCTTTTGAAAGTCTGTGACATTGAGCGGGCTTGAAAATTTGGCCGTTCCGTTTGTCGGCAGCACATGGTTCGGGCCCGCAAAATAATCACCGACAGGTTCGGAACTGTAGCGCCCCAGGAAAATGGCGCCTGCGTGTCTGATCTTCCCTAGCAGCGCCTCAGGGTGAGCCGTTAAAATCTCCAAGTGTTCAGGAGCAAGCTCGTTCACCGCAGAGACCGCATCATCAAGCGTATCTGCAACATAAATGCGGCCGTAGTCCTCAATCGACTGACGGGCAATCTCTTTTCGCGGCAGACGCTCAAGCTGCTGCTCGATCTCTTGTTGAACCGCTTCGGCAAGCAGACGGGAGTCGGTGACAAGAATGCTTGAAGCCATTGTGTCATGTTCAGCCTGTGACAGAAGATCAGCGGCCACCTCCCGCGGGTCTGCCGTCTGATCGGCAAGCACCGCGATTTCGCTTGGCCCTGCAATCATGTCAATATCAACCTGGCCGAATACTTCCCGCTTTGCCAAAGCGACATAAATATTCCCCGGCCCCGTAATCTTATCAACGGGCAGAATCGTTTCCGTTCCGTATGCCAATGCCGCGATCGCCTGTGCACCACCGATTTTGCACATTTCTGCTATGCCGAGCTCGGCCGCCGCAACCAAAACACCGGGAGACAATTTGCCGTCTTTTCCTGGCGGGGAGACGAGGACGATCCGCTCGACGCCCGCGACAAGTGCAGGGATCACATTCATCATGACAGATGATGGATAAGCGGCGGTCCCGCCTGGTACATAAACACCGGCTGAATCCAGCGGCGTGATCTTTTGGCCGAGCATCGTCCCGTCCTTCCGGTGATAAAACCACGAAGATGACAGCTGGCGTTCATGGTACTCTTTGATATTGAAGATCGCCGCTTTTAAGGTGGTGAGATCACTTTGTTTCAGCTTGCCGTATGCTTCTTCAATCTCCTGTGCAGAAACGCGGAAATCGGCAATATCGACTCCGTCGAACTGCCGGGTATAAGCAGAAAGAGCCGCGTCTCCATTTTTCTTCACTTCTTCAATGATCGCACAGACCGCTTTTCTCTGTTCTTCCGTCCCGGAGCTGATGGAACGTTTTAATGAAACAGCCGCGTTTCCGCTGATGGATATAATCTTCATTTTGTCTTTTCCCCTTCCACAATGAGAGACAGCCGTGAAGCCATTTCATCGATCACTTCATCCTTCATTCGGTAGCTGACAGGGTTTACGATCAACCGGGACGTGATCTCACAAATCTTTTCTGTTTCTACAAGACCATTTTCCCGCAAAGTCTGCCCCGTCGACACAATGTCAACGATCCTGTCGGCAAGGCCGATGAGCGGAGCGAGCTCAATCGAGCCGTTGAGCTTGATGATTTCCACCTGCTCTCCCTGTTCCCTGAAATAGCTTGATGCGACGTTTGGATATTTCGTCGCGACCCGCGGTGCAACTCCGCCGGCCGCCGCCAGAGGCAGGCCGGCCACAGCAAGGTGGCATTTGCTGATTTTCAAATCAAGCACCTCATACACATCACGCTCTTCTTCAAGCATGACATCTTTGCCGGCGATTCCGACATCAGCCACTCCATGCTCAACATATGTCGCCACATCCATCGGCTTGGCGAGAATAAAGCGAAGGTTTTCTTCAGGGACATCAAGAATCAGCTTTCTTGAATCATCGAATTCTTCCGGAAGCTGATAGCCGGCTTGCCGCAGCAATCCGGCGGCTTCTTCAAAAATCCGTCCTTTCGGCATCGCAATCGTCAATTCCTTATCCATGCTGTTCTTCCTTTCTGGCCCCGATAAAATAGGTTACATTTTGAAAAGATTTGGTCATCCGGTCGATATTTTCGATTCCCGCTAAATCCTGCACAACGACTTTTTTGCCTTTCAGCCGCTCTTCTTCGGCAAATTTGATCGCTTCCGCCCGCTGTTCTGTGCTGAAAATCACGACATCCATGTCTTCCTGCTCCTCGTCTGGGTTCAAAGCTTCCAGAAGCCTGTCGATCCTGATTCCAAAGCCGGTGGCCGCGGCCGGAGAGCCGAAATGACCGAGAAGCTGATCATAGCGGCCGCCGTTTCCGATTGGAAAGCCGACGTTTTCGGCATAAACTTCAAATAAAATGCCCGTGTAATAGCTCATATGGCTGACCATGCTGAAATCGAGTTTGATATCATTCGTACATCCGTAGTCACCGAGCGTTTCCCAAAGCGTCTCAAGTTCTGTGATCGCATTTTTTCCTTTTTCGGAATCGACGAGCTGCTCTGCTTTGCCGCACGTTTCAATACCGCCCCTAAGCTTCAGCAGCTCAAGCAGTCTGCTTTTATCGATGGATGATAAATTCAGCGACTTCACATGCTCACGATAACCGACATAGTTCTTTTCATATAAATACCTTCTCAGCACTTGCGCCCTTTCTTCATTGCCCAATACCTCCATAAACAAAGCATCGGCAATGCCGACATGACCGATCGAGATTTTAAAAGAGGACAGCCCCGCCTTTTTCAGCGAGAAAATCACGAGTGCGATCACTTCGGCATCAGCGCTTGTCGATCCATCGCCGATCAGTTCGACCCCTACCTGTTCGAATTCAGCGGGGCGGCCGCCTTCGCGTTCCTGAGCCCGGAAAACGTTCGCCGCATATCCGACTCGGAGCGGATGGTTTTCTTTATGGAGCTTGGACGCCGCCACCCTTGCAATCGGTGTGGTCATGTCAGGCCTTAAAACAAGGGTTTTCCCCTCCTGATCCAGGAGCTTAAAAAGCTGCTGGTCTAATATCGCCGATTGAACACCGACGGTATCATAAAACTCCAGCGTAGGCGTCTCTACAAACTGATATCCCCACAAAACCATAACCTCTGTCAAAGATGAACGCACCTTTTTCTTTGTTTCATAAAGTTCAGGCAAAGTGTCTCTCATGCCGTACGGTTTTTCGAACATAAACATATACACTTGCACCCCCATATACGCTAGAAGGAATATTCCGAATCCTTTAGTTCGCTAATATGATAATATGCTAACAGATAAAAGAATCAAAAGCAACAGATGATATTCAAATGGGCCATGGGGCTGGGCAATTCTTTCTTTTATTTCATGAACAGCTTGATGATATAATAAAAAAGGACTACTTATTTACGGTTAATCAGCATTGTATGAACAGGAGATCGATATGAAAATTTTAAAAACGTTTTTTCTTATTTTATTCCTTACAGCAGTCATGACCGCCGTTCTGATCCTGTTTTCTAGAGATGCGCTGAGCCCGCTGGCTGAGGGCATCAAAAATTTCCAAACAACTGTAGGCATTAAAACGAAGGAAACGAGCCGGGCTCCCCTGGACGTTCCCCTGATCAAACAAATGGATTCGCCAAAGCTTTACAACGGCTGTGAAGTTGCCAGCCTGGCGATGATTTTAAACTACAGCGGATATGATGTGACAAAGAATGAATTGGCTGAAAAAATCAAAAGGGTGCCGCTGCAATATGAAAACGGCTTGAAAGGAAATCCAAATGACGGCTTTGTCGGCGATATGGAAAACGGCCCCGGTCTCAGCGTCTACCATGGGCCGATTTATGATTTAGCCTCATCTTATGCAGGAGACAAAGTCATCGACCTGACAGGAAACAGCCCTGAAGATATTTACGAACAGCTGAATAAAGGGAGACCGGTTTGGGTGATTACAACCGTTCATTTCAACAAGGTGAATGATATGGAGACTTGGGAGACGCCAAGCGGCAAAGTCGATGTGACTTACAGTGTACACAGTGTGGCGGTTACAGGCTATGATGAAAACTATGTTTATCTGAACGATCCATATGGCTATAAAAACCGGAAAACAGATAAAAGCAATTTTGAAAAATCATGGAAGCAAATGGGCAGCCAGGCGATTGTGATTGCTTCCTAACGGAAAAACAAGCCTGCCGAGTCACCGGCAAGCTTGTTTTTAGGTTGTGTTATTCTGTTCCTTTTTGAACAGCCTGCCAGAAGGACTCGGATTCATAACCTAATGAATATACCGAGACCCCGGCTAGATGATCATCGTTTGTGAGGCGGCTTTTCATTTCTACCGTGTTTTCATTTTCATACCAAACGACATGCTGATGACGCTTCTGATCGACATAAGAAAACGTCATGGATGCTGTTCCGCTGTCATACTTCGGTTTGGCCCCCGTCTCATTTTTGAGCGTCCGAATTTCATTCCATTGTTTCAATGTGTTGTTGCCTTGATCTGTTAAATCCCAATCATATCCGTACGATGGAATCCCCATGATCACTTTATCCGAGCTGATTTCTTCGACTGCAAATTCGAGTGAGCTTTTGATCCAGCCCATGCTGCAGACAGATCCCGGCTCGCTCCAGCTGCCGTGTTCATCATATGTCATCACTTGTACAAAGTCGGCGGCGGCTCCGATTTTCCCGTAATCATAAGGCCAGCTCCAATCATCCTCCGGGTCATCGGCGCTTTTGGCCGGCACGGAAACCATCGTTTGGATTCCTTCCCTTTTTAAAATATCAGAGATGTATTGGATAAATTTCGTGTATCCGGATCGCTCTTCCGGAAAAACAGCTTCAAAATCGATGTTGATGCCATCATAGCCATGCCCTTTAGCCAGGCTCACAAGCCGATCCGTAAAGCGTTTTCTGTTTGTTTCGTTTGTCATAACCGCGGAAGCTAAATCCCCGTCAAAATCTTGAATCGCTTCGTTATAATTGGAGATCACAGCCCATGTCTTGATTTGGTGCTTTTCTGCAAAGGAGAGCTGGTTTTCAGGCGCTTCTCCTATGAGATTTCCCTTGGCATCAAAAGCGAATGTATCGGTGGCGATCGAATTGATATAGTCATGATATGCGGCCAGCGATTGATATGAAGCGCTGTCGCCAGTCGTATAGCCGACAATCATCCTCTCCGCAGCATCCGCTTTCACATACGTCAGAAACACCAAAACAGTTGAAAAAGCGAGACATACCCACAATTTCTTTTTCATTATCAAGTTTCTCCTTTTCTTTTTCCTCATTTTAACATGAAACAGGAGCCGGATTTTTAGGAGGAAGATGTCTTTTTTCAGACATTACAAGCTTGAAAACCCCTGCCGTCATTCAGCAGGGGTTTTCAAACGTTTTTCCATTTCTTCTTTTGTATAGATAAGCCGCATTGGATTGCCGCCGACAAACGCTCCGGGCGGAACATCTTTGTGGACGAGCGTACCGGCGGAGATGACTGCGCCGTCGCCGATTTCAACACCGGGAAGGATCGTCGCATTCGCTCCGATCATCACTTCATCGCCGATTTTAACCTCGCCGAGCCGATACTCTTTGATTAAATATTCATGGGCTAAAATGGTCGTATTGTAGCCGATCACGGTGTTTCGTCCGACGGAAATTTTTTCGGGAAACATCACATCAAGCATGACCATCAGGGCAAATGAGCTTTTTTCACCGATCTCCATTCGCAAAAAGGTCCGGTACAGCCAATTTTTGACCCCTAAAAAAGGCGTATAGCGCGCCGCTTGTATGACGATGAAATTTTTGACCACTTTGAAAAACGGAACCGTCTGATAGACGTGCCATAACGAATTGGCGCCTGACACCGGATAGCGTTTCGTTTTTCTCAAGTTGTTTCCACTCCAAGGATTTGAAGGAGGTCGCTCATTTTGCTGAGCATATAATCGGGGTGGTGCTTGGCAAGGCTTTCCTCTCCTTTTACCGTCCACGCGACACCCGCGGTTTTTGTTCCCGCATGTTTCCCCGCTAATATATCGTGGTAATTATCACCGATCATGATCGCTTCCGCGGGACGGCTGTCAAGCTTTGAAAGCGCGAGCAGCACCGGCTCCGGGTCCGGTTTTGGCCGCTCTACGTCATCAAGGGTCACTACCGTCTCAAAAAAAGCATCCAGACCGGTAAGCTTTAGCCCCATGTTGACGGTATCCCGCAGCTTGGTTGTAACAATTCCGAGCTTGTATCCTTCAGCTCTCAGACGCTCAAGCGTCTCGTATACCGTCTCATACTCTGTGACAAGCTCATCATGCATTTGATGATTGAATTCGCGGTACATCCTGATCATCTCATCTGTTTGATCCGGATGTATGCTGCTGAAGGTTTCATACAATGACGGGCCGATGAAACTTAGCACATCCTCCCGCTGATACCGGCCGGGTGCATAATGATCAAGCGTATGCAAAAACGACGCGATTATCAGCTCATTTGTATTGATAAGCGTTCCATCCAAATCAAATAAAACCGTATTAATTTTCATAGAAAGCCTCCTTTCTCCGAACGGAATATCCCGGTTTTTTCCACAAACGCGATACGGCGATTGTCAGCAGCACCGCTGTCACAAGCCTGATCATTAGCAACGGCAAGGCAGGTATGCCGAGCGGAATAAATACCAATGTGTCTTCGACAACAGCATGGCAGGCGACAAGAAAAATAAAGGCAAGCGTGACATCGCGTTTGCTGACGCCGTCTTCCTCAACGGCTTTGATCATGACACCGGCACCATACGCCAGTCCGATCGTCAGCCCGGCGACCATTGTCATCGATGTGTTTTCTTTCATCCCGAGCATTCTCGTCACCGGTGCAAACCACTTTGAAAAAGTGTTTAGCCAGCCGAGATCCCGCATATATTGAATGATGATCATCAACGGTATCACAATGGCGGCAAGCTGAAGGATCCCCAGCCCCGCTTTTGTGACGCCCTCAAGCGCGATGTCAAGCCAGCCGGACGGAGCTGTGCTCTGCGCTGAAACGAGGCCGTATTCAGCCGCGTCCTGCCCGCCGTGCCAAACAAGATTGATGATAACAGCGGCGAAGGCAGCGAGACCGATGCGGACGAGTAAAATGACCCATATTTTGATGCCGACCCTTGAAGCGACTGTCGATTCGATGATCAGGTTGTGGCAAAACGACAGCATGATCGCCAATATAAAGACCTCTTTAACCGTTAAATCAAGCGTCAAAATCCCGGCGATCCCCGCATACAGGTTGAGCATGTTGCCCAGCACAAGCGGTATCGCCGCTTCTCCCGAAAGACCGAAAATTCCCATAGCCGGAGTGATCATCTTGATCAGCCAGTCCATGACCGGTGTATGCTGAAGCAGGCCGACAATCAGTGTCACCGGAAAGATCACCTTGCCGAGTGTCCACGTCGTTTTCAGACCGGCTTCCAGTCCGGCTTTCAACGTTCCCTTCATTGCTGTCTCCCCTTTAATGACAATCTACATCTCCTGGTATCGTTTAATCTCTCCGCCTTTCAAGCGTCTGAATAGAATCAGCGCGGCCGCGATGATAATCAGCACGATTGAAATAACCTGCGCCATGCGCAGCGCTTCCGTCAGCATCAGGCTGTCCGTCCGAAGGCCTTCAATATAGTAGCGGCCGATAGAATACCAAATGACATAGATTAAAAACAGTTCGCCCCTCTTTAAATTCGCTTTTCTTAAAAGAAGCAGAATCACAACACCCGTGAAGCTCCATAATGACTCATACAAAAACGTCGGCTGATAATATTGCCCGTTAATATACATTTGGTTGATGATAAAATCAGGCAGGTGGAGATTTTCTAAGAACGCTCTTGATACGGAGCCTCCGTGCGCTTCCTGATTCATAAAGTTTCCCCAGCGGCCGATGGCCTGGCCCAAAAGAATGCTGGGAGCCGCGATATCAGCAAGCTTCCAAAATGACAGGCCTTTTACCTTTGCAAAGATAAGTCCGGTCAGGACGGCTCCGATAAGACCGCCATGGATCGCAAGACCGCCGTTCCAAATCTGAATGATCTGGTCGGGGTGTTCGCTGTAGTAGCCCCATTCAAAAATGACATAGTACGCCCTTGCGCACAAAATCGCAATCGGGATTGCAAAAAGCACCAGATCGACAAACGTGTCTTTATGCAGCCCCCTCCGTTCGCCTTCTCTGACCGCAAGCCACAATCCCAGCAAAGCGCCGAGACCGATGATGATACCGTACCAATGTACGGCGATCGGCCCAAGGTGGAAGGCAATCGGATTCAAAGGTTCAATCGTTTCATTCATATTGTCATCTCCTATTCTTCAAGCTCACCATCTTCAATGACATCCGCCAGTTTATGAGTGAATTGCTCCGCCGCGTTCAGACCCATACGCTTCAGCCTGAAGTTCATGGCGGCCACTTCGATAATGACGGCAAGGTTTCTTCCCGGACGGACCGGAATGGTCAGCTTTGGAATGTCAGTATCAATGATTTTCATTGTTTCCTCTTCAAGGCCTAAACGGTCGTATTGTTTTCCCTGCTCCCAAAGCTCAAGGCTCATCACAAGTGTAATCCGTTTAAAACTTCTGACGGCACCGGCGCCGAACAACGTCATGACATTGATGATGCCGAGACCTCTGATTTCAAGAAGGTGCTCGATTAATTCAGGGGCGCTTCCGATCAATGTATCCTGATCTTCCTGCCTGATCTCAACACAGTCGTCTGCGACAAGACGGTGGCCCCTTTTGACAAGCTCCAGCGCCGTTTCACTTTTTCCGACGCCGCTTTTTCCAATGATCAGCACCCCGACACCGTAGACATCGACAAGCACGCCATGGATCGCAGTCGTCGGAGCAAGCTGGCTTTCAAGATAATTCGTCAGGCGGCTGGTCAGACGCGTCGTCTTGAGCGGGGAACGCAGAACAGGCACACCGTTTTCTTCCGACGCTTCAATCAATTCAGGCGGGATCGGCAAATCGCGCGACAGAATGATCGCCGGTGTAATTTCCGTGCATAAAGAAAGCATCCGCTGTTTTTTGTCTTCCTCGGGAAGCTTCTCGAAAAAGGTGATTTCCGTTTTTCCAAGAAGCTGGACCCTCTCTTTTGGATAATATGTAAAATAACCCGCCATTTCAAGGCCCGGTCTTGATAAATCACTCATCGTGATCGGACGGTTGATCCCTTCTTCTCCGCTGATGAGCTCAAGTTTAAATTTATCCATTACATCTTTTGTTCGAACTTTCGGCATGATGATTGCACCCTCCTTTTCTAAAGGTGAAGAACTTGACATACAGCTTTATTCTATCACTTTCAAAATAAACCTAAAACAATTTTTGCAGAAGGCGCTGCCGCCGCCTTTAGAAACATCGTTTTCCGGGCTTTCTTTCAGGCCGGAAAATCAGTAGTATGAAAAGAGGAATGTTTAAAGGAAGTGAAGAGACCGTGGAATACAACATTCACGATACAACCGTGCTGAATGAGGACATCCTCTCCCCGGAGGAAAAAGAAACATGGGTCCTTTATATGAAAGTGCTGACAGCCGCGGGACTCGGAGACGTATCCGAATGGATGAAGCTCGATATCAGTATGCCGCAAATGAAAGTGTTGATGCTGCTCAACAATCATGGAAACTTGAAAGTCTCTGAAATTGCCGAAAAAATGGGCGCCTCCCTGTCAAATATGACCGGGCTGCTCAGCCGTCTTGAACAGGCAAACTTTATTAAAAGAACGCATTCCGCGCAAGATCGGCGTGCGATCGTCGTCGAATTAACAGAGGAAGCGAAAGATATTTTCCGAAGCTTATATCAAAAAGGGCACGAAAAGCTAAAAAAAGCGCTCCAAATGATGAATGAGCAGGAGAAAAACAAAGTGAACGAAGGCCTTACCATTCTTGAAAAAGCGCTTAAAGCCAATCAGGAAGATTAGGGACAAGCTGCACCCGGCGCGGTGCAGCTTTTTTTGTTGAAAAATCACCTTTGACAAAACCATTTTTTTCTAAGATGATAAAATTAGTTCATTTTAAGTGAATTATTCACTTAAAATTAATTAACAAGGGGGGAAAACACCGTGTCCAAAGCTTTGACGAAACATGATACAAACCAAAAACGGGCCATTTTTCTGTTTACGATCGGGGTGTTTATGGCTGCTTTAGACAACGGCATCATTTCCGCAGCTCTTACGACAATCAATCATTCTTTTGATGTATCACCATCATGGGGAGCCTGGGGGATCACGCTTTATACTCTCGGCTTAGCTGTCAGCGTGCCGATTGTGGGGAAATTATCCGACCGCTACGGACGAAAAAAGCTATTTATCATTGAGGTGCTGCTGTTCGGCACAGGCTCTCTTCTCGTTGCCTTAAGCCTGAATTTCCCGATGTTTTTGCTTGCCCGGCTGATTCAATCGCTCGGCGGAGGGGGAATCTTTATCATCGGAAGCTCCCACATCCTTGCGACATTGCCAAAGGAAAAACAAGGAACGGCACTCGGGCTGTTAGGGGCGATGAATGGAATCGCAGCGGTCCTCGGGCCAAATATCGGCAGCTTTATTTTGGACCTTACCGGAAGCTGGCATTGGCTGTTTTTGATCAACCTGCCGATTGCTGCGGGACTGATCGCGCTAAGCTTTCCGTTTATGATCGAAACAAAGGCGGCAAAAGCAAAACCGCTCGATACCGCCGGAACAGTGATATTATCCCTGGCGATTTTATCTGTGATGTACGGCATCACAAACCTCGATGGCCAAGATATACTCGCCGGCCTCGCCGATCCGCGCGTCTACCTTTTTTTGATCATCGGCGCCACCCTGTTTACCGGGTTGTTTTTCTATGAAAAACGTGTGGAATCAAAAGGCGGTGATCCGATACTCGCCTATACCTTGCTGAAAAATAAAGTGTTCCAGTGGACGCTTTTGATCGGTTTTTTATCAGGAGGTCTTTTAGCGGCCGTGATTTTTATTCCCGCCTATGCGGAACAATATTTGCATGTCGCACCCGAAAAAGCGGGATACTGGATGACGCCGCTTGCGCTCGCTTCAGGAGCGGGAGCCGGACTTGGCGGAATCATGGCTGACCGAAAAGGGCCGGTCAAGGCGACATTGCTGTCAGGAACGATTTCTTTCATCGGATTTTTATTGTTGTCCGTCTGGGTGACTGAGAAATGGGAGTTTATCTTCGCCAGTGTGATCGCAGGCGCCGGTTTTGGTTTTCTGTTAGGGGCGCCATTAAATATGCTCGTGTCAGAGGCGGCAAAACAAAATTACGGTACCGCCCTCGGGACGTTGTCGCTCGTCAGACAGATGGGGCTGACTTTGGCTCCGGCTCTTTACGCCGGGTTTATTACAGCCGGTTATGAAAATATCGATAGCCGCGTCACAAGCAAATTAGAGGATGCCGGCATTCCCTCACACGGATTTTCAAACGGTGCAGCAGGTGAACTTCAGTTCAAAGATGCCCTTTCACAAATTCCTGATCCGAAAGTGAAAGGGATTATTGCTGAAGCGATCCATGACAGCATCGGCAACGGCTTCGGAAACCTTTATTTAACAGCCGCGCTCATATCGGCGGCCGTGCTTGCCGCCATCACGGTATTGTCGATTCACAGAAGAAAGACATCATCTCCGACCAGTCAAAGCCAACACTTCTCAAACTAAAAAACACTTGTCTCCCCCTCAGGAAAACAAGTGTTTTGACTGGCTTTGCACCAACATCAATATCAGCAAAAAGGATGCAACAGAACTTTTTATGGTGTTGAGCAAAGACGGGAGCTCCTCCTGCCGCAAAATACGCACCGAAGGACCTGGAGGCCGTCCGCCGCCGAACTCAGCGCTTCCGGTCATTTTTCGGTGCAGGGATAAGGCTTCATCACCGTTGTTAGTGAAAAATGCTTTCATATCATCTGCCGCCGTCGTCAATTTCCATATGTTAGAACGGCTTTTCCCGCCGTATTGATCCCTGGCTTCGGCATACCAATAGTAATCCGTATTCGGCTTCAAATCCTCCCATGTCACAGAAGCTGTTTTCCCGCTTTTCACCTTTTTGGCTTTGCCAATCTGCTGATTTGAAAAAACATTCATTTCAAAATAATCGGTTTTCACTTTTTTCTTGCGCGGTTTGAGATCTGTTTTTATACTGAATTCATCCTTTGGTCCGAATTGATGCGGATCATAAAAGTTATAGTCGTCAAGATATGGCGAATAGGTTTTGACATGAATCGCATCATGCTTCGGATCGACATGAAAGATCCTTAAATAGCCCTGGCCGCCTTCAGGTCCGCCCTGATAATCGGCAAGCATTTGAAAAACCTTTCGATCCGGCTTTCCATCTCCATCGTCATCCAGCTTGTCGACTTTTAATGTTGAACTGTGGTAATGTCCGCATAAAACAGCGATGACATTTTGATTCGGTTTGACGATCTGTTCAAATATTCGCTCGCCGATCGGACTTCTGCCTCCTGAAACAAGCAGATATTCGTGGAATGCCAAAATCGCTTTACGGTCGGGATAGCGCTTCAGCACATCATTCATCCACTGCAATTCTTTCGCTCCGATTCCCCAGCCCATCGACAGCATAATATAGTCATTACCGCCTGAGGAAATCAGGTCATAATGGCCTTTGTTATTGGCATATGAGCCTCCGTAGAAAGGTTTGTTTTGAAACCGTTTTGCGCCAAAATATTTCCCGTATGTTTGAAAAGAGTTGTCTTTATGGCCGACATCATGGTTTCCCGCCAATACCCCGTACGGCACCTTGTGATCATCGAGCACTTTCATAAAGCGGTCGGCGCGCTCCCATTGAATCGGCTGATCCGCTTCATCAACAAGGTCTCCCGTGTGAAAAACATACTTAATGTTCAGCTTGTCCTTCTGTTCGGCGATCCATTTTACTTGTTTTTCAAAAATTTGCGGATAGCTTTCCGAGTAGTATTGGGTATCGGACATCCAAATCAGTGTATAGTCGTCTTCCGACAGCTGTATTTGATCCTGGATGATGACAGCAGCGCGGGAATCGCGGACATAGTCGGCAGCCTTTACACTTCCTTTCAGCGTAAACAGCCTGTTATTTTTGGCGATATGGAAAGCGAGCGTATCCCATTGCTTTTTTTTGTAGTTCCAGGCGAACATCGACACTTTTCTGCCGGGAAGAGAGCTTCCGCGCCACACGACTTCAACATTGTCGCGTTTTCGGACATTTTCATCGACCTTCACATCGAAGCGGTGATACGGAAAACGAGTGTTTGAGACTGTTTCAAAGCCTTTTCCGTCAGGCGAGGACATGTTAGCGCGCTCATCTTTTGTAAGCACCTTTCCGCCGTTTGCCGCCAACCCTTGCGGCGGCTCTGTATCGCTTTGATTCGCCGACACTTTGACATGCTTTTCGTCTGCGGCTGTATATTGATACCCTCGATAAAAAGAGACGCGCATTTTATCCTTTGTCGGGTCTTTCACCCGGACGGCCAATTTTGCATGTGTGCTCCCTGCGGCGTTTTTTGCTTGCTCAGGCTTGTCCGGCTGTTCTTTTTTGATGTGAAAATTCCTTTTTAAAACTGACGTATTTCCGGCACTGTCGGCTGCTTTAACTGTCAAAACGTGCTTGCCGCTGTCCAGATCTGCAGAAGAAGCGGTGTAAGGCAAAGCGATTTTTTTTCCGTCTAGAAAAGCTTTGACTTTGCGGACTCCGCTCCATCTATCAGTAACGGCTGCATCAAGTGTAAATGCGCCTTTATACGTTTTGCCGTCTTTCACAGAAGCTTTGATTTCAGGGCCTGTGTGATCAACCGTCACCTGGTGTATAACCCGTTCTTCCCCGTTCTCCGCTTCAATTGTGTGGCTCCCTTCTTTCCACACCTTTGTGTTCCACTGGACGGCAAGCGATGTAAAGCACCTTTCCGGCAGAGTGAATCGGAATTCATACCATTCTTTCGCATCCGGGTTGTCTCCGACGGGAAGCTCTTTTTTTTCGTCATCATAGCGCTCATCATGGATGACAGTTCCGTCGGCCAAAATGAGCCGCGGGTTTTTCAATACAAAATCATCCCGGTTTTCCGCGGAAGTTTGTTCAAACGGGGTTGATTTTGTCCCGGAACGCACCTTTACGGCAAAGGGCTTTCCTTTCGTAAATTCTTCAGGCGAAACCGGAACGGTAATGGTCGCATATCGGCGGCGCGAGTCGTCAAATATTTTTTGCACCCGTTTGCCGATGGTGACCGCATTTTTGAAATATAGGTTCGTTTTATTGACGTCAAAAGCAAAATACGCTTTCTTTTCCAGCGCCCTATATCCCGCTTTTTGCTCCTTTCCGTCAATCCGGATTTTCGTTTCTGACGGCGGTCTTTCAGATGTCGCTTTCAGCAGCGTATGTCCTGAAACGGTTCCGCCGTTATGCACATTCAGGCGAAGTCCCTTCAAAAAGCTCTGTTCAAGTGCGATTGTCTTTTTCTCAGTCGCCGCTGTGTTTGATCCGTCGCTAGCTTTGATATAATACTCCACTTTTTCTTTGCCGATGAGCTCTGCAAAATAAAGATTATGGCGGTAAAGCCCGTCATTTCTGCTTTTTTCAACACTGACTTTGCTAAATGGCTCATCTGCACTCATCCGGTAAAAAAATTGCACATTTTTGACTTGCTGATTGTCGCTGATATCGGCTAACAGCTGAATCGTTTCCCCGGGCTTTGCCGCATGATGATCCGTCATATCCTGAATATGCGGCTGTTCTTTGTCAGGCATAACAGCGACTGTTTCCGACGGTGTTTGCTCCTGTAAAAGCGTACCTGGAGAAGGCTTTTCTTCACCGCTGGACATTTTCATCATCTGTTTTGTTCCATCGAGCGGATATCGATAAAGGATCGCTTTGTTTTTGACGGCGACTGTCTCGTTTCGTTCACGATGATAACGGGCGACAGCGATGTCTTCACCGCTTTTGGTGCTGATGACCAATTCCCTGACAGCGTTGTTAGCCATTCCGCCTCCTTTCAGCACCGAAAGCGTTTTTCCTTCCTGCAGATCGACACCGTAGTGCCTGTTAAAATCAGCGGCCGTCAAGCGGCTGTTCGTTTCGTTTTTAATCCAGAATACATGCGTCTGTCCCGACGGCACCGTGATATCGGCTTGTGCAAACGGCCAGAGCAGTTCTGATTCCTTTCCTTTTTCGGGATTGCGGTATTTGATATTGTAGCTGTTCATATGAACCGGCTTATTCGTATTATTATAAACCTCGATAAATTCGTAACCGTCTTTTCCTCCGGCATTTGTTGAATTAACAACCATTTCCGTGATGAAAAGCTCAGGCAGCTTTTGGACATCGACCTTCATTCCTTCAATGTCGATCGTATACAAATCGGTCTTGGCGGACAAATCGCCAGACTGCGCTTCAATGTAATAAAAAATCCTGTCGGAAGATATGTTCTCGCTTCCCAATTTCGCAATATAGCTGTTCATTTTACCGGGCTCTATTTCCATCGGAATTACCCGAAACGGCAATTCGTCATGCTGTTTGTAATGAAGAATCACCGTATCGGCAGACGTTTTGGCGCGAAAATACAAGTCGTCCCCTTTGCGGACTTGTTCTGTTGGCACATGTTTGATAACAGGGGAGCTTTTTTCTTCATCCAGTTTTCCGGCAGCATGACCGATTGGAAACGGCAGCAATAAAAAACATGCTGCAGCAAGCAACAAAAGGGTTTGGCGGGTTCTGTTCATTTTCATCGTCTACCTCCCTTTCGTATTTTGCCTTGTTTGGCCCATTTTATGAAATATGTTGAAAGACAAAAAAAGAAGCCTGATGGAATCAGACTCCTTTTTATTTTCTCGTCATCGGCTCGATGATCGCTTTTTGGATGAGCAGATGGAAAACCGACAGGACAATCGATGCAAAAATAGCTGTCCCAAAGCCGTCAAGATCAAAACTGTCACCCATAATGGCTGCCGTCATATAGAGCGTGAGTGCATTGATTACAAATAAGAACAAGCCAAGCGTCACAACGGTGACAGGCAATGTCAGGATGATCAGCACCGGCTTCACAAACATATTCAAAATCGACAAAATGAGACTTGCCGTAATGGCTGCACCGATGCTTCTGACATGAACCGAATCAAAATAACCAGCAATAACGATTAATAACAAGGCGTTGACAAGAACGTTTATGATCCATCTCATCACGATTTGACGTCTCCTTCATTCGGAACGAGAAACACCCAGACGATATAAATCAGCACCACGGGAATTCCCGTCGAAAATATAAATAATAAAACGGTGATAATGCGCAATAAAGACGCATCTATATTTAAATATTCTGCCAGCCCTCCCACGACCCCTGCAATTTTTCTGTCTGTTTCGGATCGAAATAGCCTTTTCATCGTATCACTCCTGTGTATGGTTTAAATGGATCGATCCTGTCTTTGTTTCCAAAAACACTGTCATGCTGTGATCATGGTTCTGATTCGCTTTGACATGCATTTCTTTTTGGATGGTCTCATTTTTTTCTTTGAGAATTTCCGCATCTCTAAGATCGTTTGACAGGGAGCCCAAATTGCTTTTCAGCTCAGCGGTTACCGCACAATCGCGCGGGACGTTCAACTCGATAGAGCCCGTCGTCGTTTTCACATATGCCGAACGGCAATGCGGATTTTTGACAGTTGCAGCAATATTGCCGTTAAAGCTCTGCAAATCCAGAGACTCGCATGACCCTTTTATATCAATCAAGCCATTGATCGTTTCCGCTTCAATCTCTCCGCAGTCATGATCAGCAAGTTTGATCTGTCCATTCGCCGTTTCAAGCGCTGCCTTTTCGGCGGTCAGAGCGGAAAAAGACAGCACACCGTTTGTCGTTTTGGCTGAGAGCTCTTTTACGCTTAAATGTTCCCCCCTGACAGGGCCATTAAACAGCTTAAAGCGGATTTTGCCGTATTCCTTGTTTGGAATATAAACGGTGAGATTGGTCTTCATCGTTTTTTTCTCGGTACGGATCATAAATTTATCGCCTTCCGTACCGCAATCTATATGCTGAAGAAAAGCCTGCCTTGCTTCCTCTTGGTTATCGACGCGGTACACCTTCGCCTGGCACTCGACGCGAATGTCGCCATCGTCCCATGGCATGAGGTTGACGCTGCCGTTTGCCAACTGAATATCAAGAGTGGAAAAATCGGTATCTTTGAATTGAAAAATATGTTGGACATCATATGATTGCCCAAAGTTCAAGTCCAAGTCAACCTCTTTTACCTTTTTCACAGCGGTATCGATCCACTCAAACAGTTTTGATCCGATCGATGGCTTCGGCTCCCGCTTTTTTTCGCTGTAAAAGTGGTCTGAATCAAGGACATCCTCAGATAAGGCCGTCACCTTGCTTTCAGTCTGCCTGTAGTCATCTTCTAGTTTTTCAACCAAAATCAGCGCCTCTTTCGCCGACAGTTTTCCCGTTTCAACAAGCTTTAAAATCCGTTCTTTTTCATTTTTCATCAAAAGCTCCCCCGTTCTCCGTCAATTATGCTTGTGTCAGCATTTTAATCCCTTGGACGACGTTCCAGATGACAATAATCAAACTGATGACCCCGAAAAAAATGAAGGCCCCAAAAACAGAAAAAAGCGCCAGAAAACCGTTATCATTAAAAATAATCGTACCGCTGATTGCGCCTGCTGCCAATATGACGACGCTTATAAACGGAATAATATGTGATACCAGCGACCGCAGCGCATGTTTTTTCGTTTCTCGGTCATCTGTTATAAAATACGCAGCAATAGGCAAAATAAGCGGGGCAAAAAAAACGCTAAAATAACAAATTGCCGAAATCAACGCATTACTTCTAGTCATTCATACCACTCTCCTATACCAGCTTGTCAATGTAAGTCCGCGCTCCCTTGAGTCCAATGTACAATGACCTTATACTCAAGTTTACGAGTATCATGGCCTTTTGGTTTCATTTTCATTCGATAGGCATGCGTCAATCTTCGCGAATTGATTTTTTTAGATTTTATGAATAGATTCTTTTTTTATAACCCTTTAAAATATGTGGAAAAGCTAGTGTGAAAAGGAGGAGGCGCAATGAAACAGAAATCGGAAGAGTCCGCATCACTCACCCCAAAGCTTCTGGAACTGATTCAGGAACAAAAAAGAATGAACCAGGAAATCATCAACCGACTGGAAGCAATCAACTCCGCTCCTCCGCTTTCCAGTGAAATCCGTTATTTAAAGGTTTTGCTGAGCAGCAGCAGTACACACATCATCAACAGCCTGATTGAATTGACTAAACAGGTCGACAGGCATGATCAGGAATAATGTCTGCGGCGTTTATCACTTCTATATGATCCCATTAACCGAACGTCTTGTATGTGCACGTCCTTGTTTTACCTTATAACAGCTATACAAAAAAGAGCAATCGAAAAAGCTGCCGGCTCGATGCCGGCAGCCCATTTATCAAGGTTTGACAGCTTCCTTCTCCTGAAGCCGTTCCTTCATTCTTTTTTTGTCGCGTTCGATGATCGGCTTCAAATAGCGTCCCGTATATGAACCTTCCGCCTTCATCACTTCTTCAGGCGTTCCGGCAGCGATAATTTTCCCTCCGCCGTCTCCGCCTTCCGGTCCCAAATCAATCAAATAATCAGCCGCTTTAATAATATCGAGGTTATGCTCAATAACAAGCACGGTGTCCCCATTATCAACGAGGCGCTGAAGAACGGTCAAAAGCCTTGCGATGTCATCGACATGGAGGCCTGTCGTCGGCTCGTCCAAAATGTAAAGGGATCGTCCTGTTGAACGCCGGTGCAACTCAGACGCCAGTTTGACACGCTGCGCTTCACCGCCGGAAAGCGTTGTTGCAGGCTGTCCCAGTGTAATATAGCCGAGCCCTACATCATACAGGGTCTGCAGCTTGCGTTTGATCTTCGGTATGTTTTCAAAAAACTGCACCGCTTTTTCGACAGTCATTTCAAGCACATCGGAAATATTTTTCCCTTTGTACGTGACCTGAAGCGTCTCCCGGTTATACCTCTTGCCATGACAGACTTCGCAAGGCACATATACATCCGGGAGAAAATGCATTTCGATTTTGATGATCCCGTCGCCCTTGCACGCCTCACAGCGGCCGCCTTTCACATTGAAACTGAAGCGGCCTTTCTTATAACCCCTGACTTTGGCCTCGTTCGTCTGAGCAAACACATCACGGATATCATCGAACACCCCGGTGTATGTGGCCGGATTCGACCTCGGTGTCCGGCCGATCGGAGACTGATCGATATCGATGACCTTTTCGAGATGCTCAATCCCTTTCATTTCTTTATGTTCTCCCGGCTTTGACTTAGCCCGATGGAGCTTCTGCGCAAGTGTCTTGTGCAGAATTTCATTGACAAGCGTACTTTTCCCTGATCCGGAAACGCCTGTGACCGCGGCAAACACGCCGAGCGGAAATTTGACGGAAACATTTTTCAGGTTGTTTTCTTTAGCACCTTTGATTTCGATAAAGCGTCCGTCTGGTTTTCTTCTCTCAGCGGGAAGCGGGATAAACTTTTTCCCTGAAAGATATTGCCCTGTCAGTGATTTTTCATCATTCATCACTTCTTCCGGCTTCCCTGAGGAAATCACTTCTCCTCCGTGAATGCCCGCTCCCGGTCCGATATCAATTAAATAATCGGCGGCAAGCATCGTATCCTCGTCATGCTCAACGACGATCAAGGTATTGCCGATATCACGCATGTTTTTCAGCGTATCAATCAGCCGGTCATTGTCGCGCTGGTGAAGGCCGATCGACGGCTCATCAAGGATGTAGAGGACGCCGGTCAGCCTTGAACCGATTTGCGTCGCGAGACGGATCCTCTGAGCTTCCCCGCCTGACAGGGTACCGGCGGCGCGGCTCAGCGTCAAATAATCAAGGCCGACATTGTTTAAAAACCCGAGCCGTTCTTCAATCTCCCGCAAAATCAGATTGGCAATCTTCATATCTTTCTCTGAAAGCTTTAGCTCACGGAAAAATTGAAGGGCGTTTGTCACCGACATCTCGGTTATTTTTCCGATATGAAGGCCGTTTACCAAAACGGCCAATGCTTCCTTTTTCAGCCGGTATCCTTTACAGGAAGGGCACGGCTGGTTGGCCATGTATTTTTCCATCTGTTCGCGGATGTAGTCTGAGCTCGTTTCTTTATAACGTCTTTCGATATTTCGAATAACGCCTTCAAATTCGATATAACTTTCACGAACCTGACCAAAGTCATTTTCATATCTAAAATAGATCTGCTCCCCGCCGCTTCCATAGAGGATTTTCTCAAGCTGGTGTTTCGGCAGTTCCTTCACCGGCACATCCATATCGATTCCATAATGGCTGCAAACCGCCTCCAAAAGCTTCGGATAATATTGGGAGCTCTGCGGTTCCCATGGTGCGATCGCATGCTGTTTAAGCGACAGCTCATCATTTGGAATCACAAGGTCGACATCGACTTCCAATTTAGAACCGAGACCGTCGCAACTTGGACAGGCGCCGAACGGACTGTTGAAAGAAAACATTCGCGGCTCGAGCTCTCCGATCGAGAAGCCACAGTGCGGACAGGCATGATGCTCGCTGAAAAGCAGCTCCTCTTCGCCGATTACATCGATGATCACCCGTCCTTCGCCAAGGCGGAGCGCGGTTTCAAGCGAATCTGTGAGGCGGGCTGTCACGCCTTCTTTAATGACGATGCGGTCAACAACGACTTCGATCGAATGCTTTTTATTTTTCTCAAGTTCAATATCCTCGGAAAGGTCGTTCATTTCGCCGTCGATTCGGACTCTCACATAACCCTGTTTTCTAATTTGTTCGAGGATTTTCACATGAGTGCCTTTCCGCCCTGACACGACCGGAGCAAGCACTTGAATCTTCGTGCGTTCAGGATATTCCAGAATCCGGTCCGTCATCTGTTCGATCGTCTGCGACGTAATTTCAATGCCGTGAACAGGGCAAACCGGCTTCCCGACTCTCGCAAACAGCAAGCGGAGGTAGTCATAAATTTCCGTGACCGTTCCGACCGTCGAACGGGGGTTGCGGCTCGTCGTTTTCTGATCGATGCTGATCGCTGGTGAAAGACCTTCGATCGCATCCACATCAGGTTTGTCCATCTGCCCTAAAAACTGGCGGGCATACGCGGATAGAGACTCGACATAACGCCTTTGCCCCTCCGCATAAATCGTGTCAAACGCAAGGGACGATTTCCCTGAACCCGAAAGGCCTGTCAGCACGACAAGCTTATCCCGAGGAATCGAGACATCGATGTTTTTCAGGTTATGAGCCCTTGCTCCTTTCACCTCAATTCGTTCCATTGCCATACTCTATTCATCCTTCCGATTTTAACTCTAGAAGTAGGTCCCGAAGCTCGGCGGCCCGTTCGAAATCAAGCGCTTTTGCCGCTTCCTTCATATCGTGCTCCATCTGGGCGATCACTTTTTCGCGCTCTTTCTTCGTCAGTTTTGAAAGCTTCGGTTCCTCTTTTGCTTTGTATTCTTCCTGTTCTTCAGCCACATGTGTCGCGCGGATGACGTCGCGGATCTTCTTGTTGATCGTTTTCGGTGTAATGCCGTGTTCCTTGTTGTATGCTTCCTGCTGCTGCCTGCGCCGCTTCGTTTCATTGATCGCGATTTCCATGGAGCCCGTGATGTTATCCGCGTACATGATGACCCGGCCCTCGGCATTTCTCGCCGCCCGGCCAATCGTTTGAATCAAGGAACGCTCAGAGCGGAGGAAGCCTTCTTTATCCGCATCCAATATCGCCACAAGCGAAACTTCAGGGATGTCAAGCCCCTCCCTCAGCAGGTTGATGCCGACGAGAACGTCATGCTTGCCGAGGCGCAGGTCGCGGATGATTTCGATCCGTTCCAGCGTTTTAATCTCGGAATGCAGATAGGTCACCTTTATGCCGATTTCCTTCAGGTAGTCGGTCAAATCCTCTGACATTTTCTTCGTCAGCGTCGTGACGAGGACGCGTTCATTCCGGTCGATGCGCTGCCTGATTTCGCCGATCAGGTCATCGATCTGCCCTTCGATCGGCCTTACTTCGATAATCGGATCGAGCAGTCCGGTCGGACGGATGATCTGTTCAACCATTTCAGGAGAATGTTCCAGTTCATACGGACCAGGCGTCGCAGAAACATACACTATGTTGTGAATGTGCTTTTCAAACTCTTCAAACCTCAGCGGCCTGTTGTCTAAAGCCGATGGAAGCCGGAAGCCGTGGTCGACGAGGACCTGCTTTCTGGCCTGGTCTCCGTTGTACATTCCTCTCACCTGCGGAATCGTGACATGAGACTCATCGATGACCATCAAAAAGTCATCGGGAAAATAATCGAGCAGTGTATACGGAGTGGACCCTGCCGGACGCAGCGTCAAATGTCTGGAATAGTTTTCGATCCCTGAGCAAAAGCCCATTTCACGCATCATTTCCAGATCGTATCTCGTCCGCTGCTCAAGGCGCTGCGCTTCAAGCAGCTTTCCTTCATCATGCAGAACTTTAAGGCGTTCTTCCAGCTCCGATTCAATGTTCACGATCGCTTTCTTCATCTTTTCTTCACGGGTGACGAAGTGGGAAGCCGGAAAGATGGCAACATGGTCCCGCTCCCCTAAAATTTCGCCTGTCAAGGCATCGACTTCCCTGATCCGTTCGATTTCGTCTCCGAAAAACTCGATGCGGATGCAGTGCTCATCCCTTGAAGCCGGAAAGATTTCGACGACATCGCCGCGCACCCTGAATGTCCCGCGCTGAAAATCGATGTCATTCCGGGCATACTGAATGTCAACGAGCTTTCTGAGAAGCTCATTGCGCTCAATTTCCATCTCCGTTCTGAGCGAAAGCACGAGCTCTCTATATTCCTCCGGCGAACCCAAACCGTAAATACAAGAGACACTCGCCACGATGATGACATCTTTGCGTTCAAAAAGAGCGGATGTGGCTGAGTGCCTCAATTTATCTATCTCATCATTAATGCTGGCGTCTTTTTCAATAAACGTATCGGTCTGAGGCACATAGGCCTCCGGCTGATAGTAGTCGTAATAGCTCACAAAATATTCGACTGCGTTGTTCGGGAAAAACTCCTTAAACTCGCTGTACAGCTGACCGGCAAGCGTTTTGTTGTGGGCGATGACAAGCGTCGGTTTATTGACCTCTTTAATCACGTTTGACATCGTAAACGTCTTGCCTGTACCGGTCGCCCCCAGGAGCGTTTGATGCTTTTTGCCTTCCCGAATGCCTGCAACAAGCTGTTCAATCGCTTTCGGCTGATCACCCTGGGGCTGATAATTCGAGACTAATTCAAAGCGGTCTTTCACAAAAAAGCCTCCGTTTCTTTACGAAATCTTCCTGTTTTATTATTTTAACACATCCAAACAAAAAATACGAACTAAAGTTCGGTTTTTGTGTTTTTCCACAAACCGTTTTTTCGCCCCATCAAAAAATCCCTCCTTTTTCTCATCAAAAGCAGGGCTTCACAGCAAATTCACGGCGGTTTCTATGAGTCTTCCTTCTTTTCGCCGGCCTTTTTGGCCGCATAAAGAGCACCGGCCACAAGCGAGACGATATCAAGTCCTACGATAAAAAAGGTTTCCGTATAACCCTTTAAATAGGAAGCGAATAACAGCGCAGCCGTAAGCGCGATTCCGACATAATGATTATAGGTCACCCTTGTAAAAAACAAGACAAGGAAAAAAGGAAAAATTAGTGCAAAAACGGCTTTTGTAAACACAAAAACCCTCCTCACGTTTGTTGATCTTATTCGATTATATTAAAGAACAAAGAAACGGACAAACGCGGGCACTCACTTTTTTATGTTACCCAAATGAAAGCCGCATTATTCGAAAGCGGCTCTTCTAAAAGGCGAAAAATAATGAGATTCCGGCCGCCAATAGATTCGGCAGCGCAAAAACGGCGAGTCCATTCGTCATCTTTCCGTTCCCGTCTCTTCCACCAAAACGATCTCCGCTCACGAACGAAAGCAAGGCTGACAGAATCATTGAGCCAAGACCGGCTGTTCCGGAAATTTTGTAGATAAAGGTCCAATCGCCGGCAACCGCCGAAATCAGTGCAGCAGCAAAACATACGATTATACCCGAGAGAAAAGCCTTTTTCATTCAACCTACTCCTTCAACCAGATCTATTCATCACAATATCGGAACGTTAGAAAAAACACAATAAAAACGGTTCGCGTTTCTTTTACAATAAGAGAAAAAGCGCCTGAACCAGACGCTTTTTTGGGAAACCGGAATTAGTGCGTTTCCTTAGCCGCAGCCGTTTCGGCAAGGGCCGGAGCTTCATCTTTCACAAACAAAATCCCGAGCTCATGATGCTCTCCTTCATATGAAGCCCTCTGCTCAAAGCGGACCTCGTTGTTCAAGCCGACCACTTCAAGCTTGAAGAAGGCGCGGTTTTTTTGGAGTGCTTCATAAAAATCCGCTTCATTTTTGACTTCGATGCCGTTCACTTTCGTAATAATTTCGCCGATCTGAAGGCCGAGGCCGGCAGCCGGGGTGTTGGGAATGATCCCGAGCACCATCAGCCCGCGATCTCTTTTAGAAAAGTAGAAAGGTGCGGAATTATCGTTCATCCGCTGCTTCCAAGTCAGAAAGGCTCTGCCGGCCACAGCGGTGACGGCTGCTGCGGCGGCAAGCGGCGTCCACCATATACTTCCTGCTGCAATCAGCAATGTGATGATACCGAGAACACTGATGCGCCTTGCTGTAATTTTGATGCTGACAATCGGAAGCGACCCTTGAACCCGCTGCCCGAAACCGACAAAATACGGGATCCACAATAATTGAAAGGCGCCGTCGTGAACGGACAGAACAGGCCACCATGGGACGGACGATTCGATCGCCTGCCCGGGAATCAAAATGAACAAAGGCAGGAGCCAAACGCGGCCCGCGACCTGCTGTCCGATCGGCAGCCCCCTCCTGCTCATCACAATTGACGGGGACGTCCTGACATGGGCCGTTTTGTAAGCCAGCATCCCTTCAGTAAACAGAAGAAGACCGAGCAGGACGGCGGCTGCCGGCCAATTTGCGAAGGATAGCTGCGGGATCACCTGATCAATCGCGTCCGGATTGACGTACTCGAGCGAAATGCCGGCTAATATGCTCAAGCCGAGCGTGTAAGCCGAAGACAGCATGCTCTGCCTGAACGTTAAAGCACAAATTGCGGTCACTGCCGCAATGATGATCAGCATTCCGAACGGGAGGGACAGCCCAAGTCCAAAGGTAACAATGGACAGAAGGATGCCCGCCAAAATCCCTTTTGAATATGTAAACTGAAGTTCATCATAAATATCTTCAATGCGCGTATGAAATGTTTTTCTTTCACGTTTGATCCGGGCATAGCCGTAAGCCAAGCTCATGACCATCATAAAATAGAAGAGCGGGTGCACAAAAAACCATCCGGCTCCTTTTAAAAGTTCAATCAAGCTTTCTTCAACTGACAAGGAAACGTTCACCGCCTCAAACCAAGCATGCAGGTGCCGCCGCACATGCGACGGCCTTTTCACGTTGGATATTTTATGGAGAAATCCAGCTTGTCTTGGCATCCTTTAGCAAAGGAACAACAGAGGACGGACACTCAGACGGAGACGCCTGAGCAGTGCCTCGATTCGTCACTTGCAAGACGCCGGGCGCTTTTAAACGCGCATTCGTGACGAGAAATGCCAGCACCTTCAGGCAAGCTGGTGCATTTTATTATTATTCTAACAAATAATAAAATCCTTGGGTATGGTAAACGCGAGGTTTATTTTTCTTGGCTCATCCAAAGCGTCACATTGGAGAGCGAAAAATCCTTTAAATAATGATTGACCTCAACATCCAAAATATCTCCAATCAGCTGCATGGACCGTTTGATATCTGTTAAATTGATGCCAAGGCGCTTATGGTTGTCCATCAAATAGTTGAAATAAAGCTCCGCACATTCCTCATTAATGTCTTCCACACTCTCAACGGAAGTGTAGTTCACGAGGTATCTGCTGAACAGCATCAGCAGCCCCACTGCCTTTGTAGCGGAAAATGTAACGTCTTGTGATCGAACTTTTAACTGCTCCACTAATTCATAGTATTTTTTCTCTCTCACAATACTTGCCCTTTTCAATCGTGTACCCCCATTTATGATTTATATATAAGAAAAGCGCAAGCGTCAGACGACTCCACCAACCAGAGACGAAGAACGCAAACAGCGCTAACATTCTTCGCAAAAAAAATGCACGCATTATAATTTATGAAAGGTCTGTTTCTATTTTAAAAACTTTTCCTTTGCTATACAACTTGCAAAAGTTACATTTTTACTGCATCTTTACATCCTTATAAAGTCTCCCATATACTTATGTTATCGGGTCATTTCTATTCATTATGAATGTTTTTTTTATGAAAAAACAAAAATTTTAGGTAAAAAGGTTGAGAATTTACTTTCCGAATATAAGAAAAGTGAGGATATTCCGTTATCCTCACTTTTTGTCAAATAGCACTTTCAACGCTGCCTGAAGCTGCAGATCGTTTTGATCATCCATCTTTTTTTCCTCGATCCGAAGATTCATTGTATTTGCCGTTTTTTGGTCAATGACCCCATTCTTTTTCATCTTATTTTGTGCCTGAAAGGCCAGCACCGCTTTTTTAGTGCCTTCATGGAAGTATCCGTCATACCGGCCCGGATCAAAGCCAAGACCTTTTAAAAGCAGCTGGGCGCGCTTGATTTCACGGCTGTTCATATCGAGCTTGAGCGGCTCTTTCAGCTGTACAGGTCCCACTGAGAAATAAGCAGGCTGTGCTACGGGAACGGTCGGCTGGATTCCTTTCTTATGGATCCAGTTTCCTTTTGGTGTCAGCCATTTATACAAGGTCAGCTTGATATTGCTTCCATCCCCCATCGGAACAGCCTGCTGCACAGTGCCTTTCCCAAAAGAAGGGTCGCCGACGACCTGATAACCCTCCGCTTCTTTTAATGCACCGGCAAGAATTTCCGAAGCGGAAGCGCTCCCTTTATCCGTGATCACACTTACAGGATATGGCTTTTTCTCTTTAAGTTTGGAGAAGTATTGCTTTTTATTTCCGTTTCTTTCGGCAATTTGAATATACGGATGATCTTTTGTCACAAAATGTTTTAAAATTTCTTCAACACTTTGCAAATATCCTCCGGGATTCCCCCTCACATCCAACACAAGACCTTTTATTCCCTTTTTCTCAAGCCTTTTCAGTTCTGCCGCAAAATCCTTGGCTGTATGTTCGGAAAAAGAAGAAATCGCGATGTAACCGACCGGCTTGTTCTGTACTTTCTTAATGGATGCAAAAACGGTCTCAAGCGGGATTTCGTCGCGTTTGATCTTAAATGTCAGCTGATCTCTCATACCGGGGCGGTGAACCTTCAGCGTAACCGTAGAACCCTTTTTTCCCCTGATCTTAAGTACGGCATCATTCAAATCCATTCCCGCCATCGATTCTCCGTCAATGCTCAAAATTTCATCATTCGGTTTTAATCCGGCCTTTTCTGCCGGAGACCTTTTAAATGGGGAAACGATGATGATCTTTCGGTCTTCCATGCCAATTTCCGCACCGATTCCTTCAAAGGAGGAATCAAGAGAATCGGAAAATCGTTTTGCAGTCTGTTTATCCATATAAACGGAATATGGGTCGTTTAATGTTGAAAGCATGCCTTGAATGGCGCCTTCCAACAGCTTTTCTTTATCTACCTGCTCTACATATTCGTTTGAGATCAGATCGTACGCTTTTTCAATCTTCTGCATGGCTTCATCTTTGCCCTCCGCAAGGGCTGGGGCAGCACCTGATAAAAGACCATACAGCAGGCAGACGGCCATGATGAGACGTGCAATTTTCTGGTTCATCCTATACCTCCTCTTCTCGCTGCACTATGTTTGCTTGATGTAGTATGTGCCAACATTGCTGTTTTCATGTAATGAAGGGTTTAAAAAAACCGCCGGATGACACCGGCAGTTTTTCATTGTTACCTATGCATATTTGAGACGTTTGATCACTTCATCTGTCACTTCTTCCGTCGTATACGCTCCGCCAATATCAGGGGTTAAAAAGCCGCTTTTCAGCACATCTTCAATGACATCCAGCAGTTTGCTTCCAAGCTCCTCTTCCCCAAAATGGTCGAGCATCATTTTCGCCGTCCAGATTTGTCCGATTGGATTGGCGATCCCTTTTCCGATAATATCGGGCGCTGAGCCGTGCACCGGTTCAAACATGGACGGATATTTGCCGTTTACATTGATATTGGCCGCAGGCGCGATACCTACACTACCTATGATCGCCGCCCCGATATCGGTTAAAATGTCGCCGAACAGGTTGCTGGCAACGATAACGTCAAACTTCTCAGGCTTCGTGACAAAAAACGCCGCCAGCGCGTCAATGTGCTGTGAGTCGGTTGCGATATCCGGATAATCCTTGGCGGTCTGTTTAAAGACTTCATCCCAGAAAGGCATCGAATGAATGATTCCGTTTGACTTTGTCGCACTCGTGACATGTTGTTTACGTTTGGCTGCCATCTCAAACGCAAAGCGCATCGCCCTTTCCGCTCCTCTTCTTGAAAAAACGGCGTTTTGGATGGCGATTTCTTCTTCATCTCTGTAGATTCTTCCGCCGACCGTGCTGTATTCGCCTTCGCTGTTTTCGCGGACGACAAGCAGATCAAAATCTTTCGGGTTGGCTAAAGGTGATTTGATCCCTTGTAAAAACTTCGCCGGTCTAATATTGATGACTTGTTCGAATTCACGGCGTATTTTAATGAGCAGCCCCCATAATGAAACATGGTCCGGCACAAGCTTGCTGTTGCCGACAGCTCCCAAAAATATGCTGTCAAAGTCCTTCAGCCGCTCCAACCCGTCTTCAGGCATCATTTCCCCGTGCTCCAAATAATACTCACAGCTGTATGGAAATTCTGTAAACTGAAATGAGATTCCTCCGTGAACATCAGAAACCGCTTTCAAAACACGCTGTGCTGCAGGTACGACTTCTTTTCCCACACCGTCTCCAGGTATGCTGGCAATGTTGAATACTTTCATCGGCCAATCTCCTCGCTTTTTTTAAATTGTCGACAGTCGACTGATATCACTTTCATTCTATACCTGGAGATATTTTCTGACAAGCTGATTTTATGAACGTAAAGATGAGGGTTGTTTTATTTTCATTGTAACAATAGCCTTGTTGGCTTTCACTGGATGTACATTATCTCGCAGCCTTGGATGGTGAAGTAATACCAGGCGAAAGCAATATAAAAAACAGCTGCACTCTTATCGAAATGCAGCTGCATGAAGCTGGAAAAGGTACGCTTTTTCAAGTCTCACTTCGTTGGCGGGAGTTCCCCAGCCTTTTTAAAAAGCCCTATTAATCGTCTGTCATCGTCTTCTTAAAACAAACATACATAAACAGGGCTGCGCCTAAAACCCAAACAGCTATAATACCGAGTGGCAGCCAGGAGTTGGTATCGTGTATCTCAATTGCTTGCATGATTGGAAAAGTATCTGCAACTTTGATGATGATACTGTCTTTATCCAAACCAAGAAATTCAATCATCGATGTAAATCCGAACAGAAACATCACTGGCATGATGTATGCAGACGTTGCAGCGATTGACTTGGAAAATAGGCCAATGCCAATGCCAAGCAATAAAAAGTATAAGAACAATAAGATCAACCCAAGAAGCGCTCTGAAATGAAGAAACGGGTCAAAACCAACGATTAGTAGTGATACAACAAGGGAAATAAAAGTCATCAATCCGATCACAAGACTTTTGCCGACAATAATATCGAGAAACGACGCTGGTGACTGAATCAGACCGCGTAATGTCTTCTTTTCATTTTCCTCTGCCATCATGGTCATCATGCCGCTTGAAGTAACCGCTGAATACGTTGCCCCAACAATGATATATATGACATAAATAGGGAGCTCTTTGCCAGCGCTCATCCGCTCATATAAAAGCGATAATATAATTGGGATCAACGGCATCATCAATAGCATCATATTTTTCATAAAGTCTTTTATATCTTTTTCAAAGATGGCACTTATACGTTGAATATTCATTATATCAGCTCCTCCCCAGTCACTTTCAAAAAGATTTGGCCGAGCGTCGGATTGTCGGTATGCATTGATTTCACTCGATTGTGTATCACCAATTCCTTAATCTGATCCGCATTTTCCGGTTTATTTTTGATGACGATCCGTTCTCCATCAAATGTTTCAACATGAAATGCGTGCGTCGAGTACTTGTAACGGAGTACATCTGGACGATCCATTTCCACTATTTCACCTTTATGCAAAAATGCAACACGGTCACACAATTCATTCGCTTCCTCCATATTGTGCGTTGTCAGAAAAATGGTTGTTCCCGCTTCATTCAGCTTCTTTAGTCCACGGTGAATGTGCGCCATATTTCCCGGGTCCAATGCAGATGTTGGTTCATCCAGAAATACCAGTTCAGGTGTATGAATGAGTGCTTTAGCCAAAAGTACACGCTGTTTCATCCCTTTTGACAACTTCGAGACCGTTTTCGTTCGCTGATCGTGCAGGTTAACCTCACGCAACATCACATCGATTTGACTTAGCGGAGCATGGTACAATTTACAAAATAATTTCAGATTATCATAGATCGTCAGTCGCTCATATAGTGAACTGTTATCAGATAGGATCCCGACCTTGGATTTAAAATCAGCTGTTCCAATTCGGGATGAATCCATCCCGAGCACCGTTACTTTACCCGCCGATTGTCCAAGTTCTCCGGTTAAGATTTTAATCGTTGTTGTTTTGCCTGATCCGCTTGGTCCAAGCAATCCAAAAATTTCACCCTTTTTCACATGAAAACTGACATCTTTAATAGCTGTGTGTCGTCCAAACGATTTCTGCATTCCTGTTACTTTTATTGCATTTTCCAACTGAAAACCCCCTTCGATGATCGGCTCTCATCGTAACGGATATAACCAGTTGATGCAGTGATATGAGAATGGAATGTACCATCCCGAAGGTAAACTGTACTAAAATACGTGCAAATGCTGTTTGTATGGGGTGAACGGTACCTATTTCAGACTGAATTTTTCCTGAATGTCTTGTATTTTCGTTCGCGACAACGGAATCGTCGACTGGGATTTGTTATCGATTCGCAGTGAATATGTATTTTTAGACCATGTAATGATTTCACGGACTTTTTGTAAATTGACGATATACGAACGATGACATCGATAAAATCCATAAACCGCTAATTTTTTCTCGATTTCTGCCAGTGTGGAATCCATCGCATATGATTCATCATGAACAACGATCATCGCTTTGCCATCCTGACTTTCGATGTAGTCAATCTCCAAGGGATCAAATAATATCATCTTGTCATCGACTTTCGCCGGGACCTTGAAAAAATTTGTAGTCGTCGCTGTTCCACTGTTTTTAGCTTCCGTTGCCCTTTCTTCTCCTTCGATGATTTCGATTTTTTGTAAACCATTTTTCTGAAGTTTGTATGCTATATCCCCAAGCAGCAGTGCGTGTTCCATATTGGATAATAAGATCATGACAGGTATGTGCCGATCCCTCAACTTTTGCAGCATGTTCATAAAAGTATTTATTGTTCTGACATCAGTGCCATGGATCGGCTCGCGGAAGATCATCGGGTGAACACCGCTCATGAAATACTTCGCAAAATAGACACGGCGAATGTCAGATTCCGAACATTTATGCAGCGATTTTTTGGCACAGTTTTGCAGTTCAAACAGTACAAGAATTTCCGGCAGTGGCGTTTCACAACCGAACCATTTATGGAAAAAAGCGATATTCCCCTCCACCGTCAGACGCTGATACAAACCTTCCTGTTGATCAAAAACGGTCAATTTGCCATTGTTCTCGAGGACCTTTACGAGTTCGGCCTGTATCTCCGTATCACTATATACTGCCGCGGCATAAGTATCCTCGATCGTAAGCGTAAATGGCGGGAGCGACTCGCTGTTTATCATCTCTTCATTTATTGTAAAATGTGTCATCATGTAAACTCCTGTTCAAACAGATCTTCTTTTTTCAGATTAATTTAGTATACCATGAAGTGCTTTGGAGTTTATTCTACTTTTTTGGTTTGATGAGTCCATAGCAAAATCTCCTGAAAAAAGGTGGTGCCACGGAGATCGCTAAAATGACAAAAAACCGGTTCGGTCTACATGGACCGAACCGGTTTGATATTATAGCGGTATATAATTCGCCGGGTCAACGGCGTTTGATTTTGCGTTGTTCCACAGGCCTTTATGAATCTCGAAATGGAGGTGCTGACCAAAAGAGTGCCCTGTGTTCCCCATCGTGCCAATCACTTGTCCCTGACTGACGCGCTGGCCTGTCCGTACTTTGAGTGAAGACATGTGGGCATAAACCGTTTGATACGTTTGCCCATTGATGTTATGGGTGATGAACACAACATTTCCATAGCTTGACGAGTAGTGCGCATTATACACGGTCCCCGCAGCCGCTGCATGAATCGGTACACCTGAGCCTCGCTTGGCAATATCTATACCAAAATGGTTTCCGCCCGAACGATGCCCAAAGCCTGAAGACAGCCTCCCTGAAGCAGGGCGGATAAAGCCTGAGCTGCTTGGAGCGGACGGTTTTGCATCGGAAGCTTTTGAATTTCCGCTTTGTGCCTTTCGGCGCTCTTCAGCTTCCTGCTTTTTGCGCAGTTCTTCTTCCGCTTTTATCGCCTCATTCTGGCGCTTTAAAACGTCGGCTTCATTTTCAAGTGAGCCAAGCTCATCGTGTACATGGTCTTGATCCTGTTTCACTTTCGCCATCACTTTTGTTTTTTCTTTTTGCTGCTCATCCAGTGTCTTTTTTAATTTTTCCAAATCTTTAAGCGCTTTTTCAAGGCTTTCCAGGTTTTTATTCAGCTTTGCTTCTTTTTTCTCCACGAGCTGAAGGTCCTTTTTCTGCTCTTCCATTAAATCCTTGTCCGCCGTCACAATGGTCGATACTGCGCTGGCACGGCTGATGAAATCCGCAAACGAATCCGAGCCGAGAAGAACATCTATGTATTGAACGTTACCGCCGTTTTCCTGCATGGATCGGACCCGCTCTTTCAATATGCGGTCACGCTTCTCTATCTTCTTTTTCAGCTTTTGAATCTGCTGTTTCAGTTCGTCGATCTGCTTCTTCGTTTGCTCGATTTCTTCTTTTTTCTTTTCAAGCTTTTCATTCGTGTCGGTCATTTTGCCGTCAATCTTCTCGATATCGCTCTTCAAGCTTGCTTCCTTTGACTCTAGCTCGGAAAGTTCCCGCTTCTTTTTTTCAAGTTTTGACTGGTTTTCCGACTGCTTGCTCTGAACGTCGCTCTTCTTTTTCTCCAAGTCTTCGTAAGCTAAAGCATGGTTGCTTTTGATCGGGATTAAAATCGCCGACATTCCGACTGCGGCAGTCAATCCCAATGTCATAAGCTTTCTTTTCAACCTTGGTACCTCCTTGCCCTTAAGAATCAAGGGAGCCCTGCGCTTGACAGGCATCCCTGCTTTAAACATGACAGAACCGGCGGTAAGCGCCGGTTTAAACTTTCAAGAATTTTCGAATCGACATCAAGCTTCCCCATACGCCAATAATGCCGCCGATCAGCATCAAAATGGCGGAAACCTGGAACACGAACGGATTGTATGGCAATAACTCAATAAAAGTTCCTTGCACTTTTGGAGCAATCCATTGAATAGCTTGATCATACATTCCGACCAGGATCGCGATTGGAATGATGGAGCCGCATACACCGAGCAGCAGACCTTCGATAAAGAAAGGCCAGCGGATAAACCAGTTTGTCGCGCCTACAAGCTTCATAATCTCGATTTCTTTCCGTCTTGCAAAAATCGTAATTTTAATGGTGTTAGAGATTAGGAACATTGCTGTAAACAAGAGACCGACAACTAATCCAATTCCGATGGCTTTGGTAACATTGCTGATTTTAAACAGACGGTCAACTTGCTCTTTCCCGTAGTTCACCTTATAAACGCTGCCGAGCTTCTCAATTTTTTTGGCCGCTTTTGGCGTATCCTGAGGATTGGACGTTTTGACGATGAACGCATCGTTCAACGGATTTTCCTGCTCAAACATTGCAAAGACGTCCCCGTCTTCCCCAAAACTGTCTCTTAAGTTTTTAAGCTCCTCATCTTTTGAAGAGTATTTAACACTGCTGACTTCTGGAATGTCTTTAATATCTTTTTCAAGCTGAGCTCTTTTATCTTCATTGGCTGTTAAGTCGATTAAAACTTTGACTTCTACTTGTTTTTCGACGTTTGATGTCATATGCAATAGGTTGAACATGATCACCAAAAATACCCCGACCAAGATGAGTGTTACGGTTACAGCACTGATGGATGCGAAGGTCATCCACGTGTTTCTCCCGAGAGATTTCAGACTCTCGCGCAAATGCCGTCCGAGAGTTCTAATCATAAGAACCATACTCCCCTCTAGATTCATCACGCACAATGACTCCGTCTTCGATTGCGATGACACGTTTCTTCATGGTGTTGACGATTTCTTTATTATGAGTCGCCATAACGACTGTTGTTCCGCGGTTGTTAATTTCTTCAAGCGTCCGCATGATTTCCCAAGATGTCTCCGGGTCAAGGTTTCCCGTCGGCTCATCCGCTATGACCACATCAGGGCTGTTGACGATTGACCTTGCGATCGATACCCTTTGCTGCTCACCGCCTGAAAGCTGGTCGGGAAATTGCCTTGCCTTATGCTTCAGCTGTACGAGATCAAGGACTTCAAGCACTTTTTTCCTGATGACCTCAGGTCGCTCCCCGATGACTTCCAAAGCAAATGCGACATTTTCAAACACCGTCAGCTTCGGCAGCAGTTTAAAGTCCTGGAAGACGACGCCGATTTTTCTTCTGACATATGGAATATCTTTTTCTTTTACTTGGGCCAAATTTTTCTTGTTGATGACAATCTTCCCTTTGGAAGGCTTTTCCTCGCGGTAGATCATTTTAATAAAGGTTGACTTTCCGGCTCCGCTGGGCCCGACAACATAAACAAACTCCCCGGGATATATTGAGATGCTTATTCCGTTCAGCGCTGAAACCCCGTTGGAATAAGTCTTATACACATCTGTCATTTCGATCATGTAATCACCTAATCTTTTATGTTTATACGGTCATACTCTTCGAAACCGTATGTCGTTTTATGTCCTTTATCAATCCGCTTGCAGTCCGCAAGCTGTGTTGCTCTCTTTTTCAACAACACCCATTATACGTCAAGATTAGACAAAATGATATTACAGTTTTGTTTCAATAACGACATTAGTTATAGGAAAAACGTAAATTCCCCCAGAAAATGTGTACTTTAGGCCTTTTCCAAGACGAAATAACCTGTTTTACCCACTTTTTCATTAGGTAAAAAGAATCATTCAACACAAAAAGAACCTTTTTCACTCCCGTGTGAAAAAGGTTCCCCCTGGGACGCTTCCTATTTTTTCTCGGAAAGCCATTTTGCAATCTCTTCTGCTTCATCTTCTTTGACAAGGTTTCCCGGCATATTGCCGCGGCCATTGACAACGATGTCTTTAATTTCTTTTTCATCATATTTGCCGCCGACTTCTTTCAAGCTCGGCGCAGAGCCGCCGGCCAGATCCTTGCCGTGGCAGCCTGTGCAGTTTTGTTGGTAAATTTCTTCCCCGTCAGATGCAGTCGCTTGCCCGCCTGTATTTTTTTCTTTGCTTTCATTGTTGCCTCCGCAGGCGGCGAGCACAAAGGAAACAGCCATAAACAGAGTAAACAGCTTCATTTTCATTTTGAGGTCAGCTCCTTTTACAAATCAATCCTATTATACCTTCGATCACGCGCGTTTGAAACCCTCTCCGAGCACCTCAGAAGCGTCCATAGCAATGACAAATGCAGACTCATCAATGTGCTTCACCAGTTGTTTCAGCTTTGTGAACTCCGTTTGGCCGACAACACACATCAGGATGGGACGTTCATCATCCGTATAGCCCCCGACAGCCGAGATTTTTGTAATGCCTCTGTCGATCTTCTTCAAAACCGCTTGTCGTACTTCTTCTTCCCGGTTTGTAATAATCATCGCCATTTTTGAGCGATTCAAACCGAGCTGAATGACATCGATCGTTTTGCTCGATATGTAAACGCCAAGCATGGCATAAAGCCCTTGCTCAATATTAAAAACGAACATCGCCGACAGCACGATCGTTCCATCTATCAGTGCCAGGCACTTCCCCTGGGACAGCCCTGTGTACTTATGAATGATTTGAGCCGCAAGCGCAGTCCCGCCTGTCGAGCCTCTCCCAAGGAAAACCATTCCGATTCCCGCTCCGATCCCGACGCCGCCAAAAATGGCTGCCAACAGCGCATTTTCCGTCGCAGGCGCGATATTCCTCGTCAGATAGACAACAAGCGGGAGAAACACAGATCCAACAAGCGTCTTTACTCCGAACTTCCCGCCAAGGATCAAGACGCCGGCGACAAATAAAGGAATATTAAAAGCCCATTGGACATAGGCCGCTTCAAAACCGAATGATTGCAGTATCGTACTGATTCCGCTGACCCCGCCGGCTGCAATCCGGTTCGGCAGCAAAAACATGTTAAATGTGACAGCGACAATCGCCGACCCTAAAAGAATGTAGCCGTAATCGCGCATCGCCTGCCAAACGTGATATCTTTTCTTGTCAAATGTCATGTATGTCATCCCCCGCACATTTCTTTACCAATCGAGAGTATAGCATTTCGCCTATTGTAAGTAAATAACAGCCGGATAACGTGTTAATCGGATAAAGCGGCAGAGGAGCAAAGGTTGTCCCGCTCTTACGACTTATCATGGACAAACGCTGACAGGTTTAGCCGCATCAAAAAAAGACACATCCGATATGGATGTGTCTCATTCATTTAGGACAGCTTTGAACGCAAGTATGCATCAATGAACGAATCGATGTCACCGTCCATGACAGCCTGCACGTTCCCCATTTCCGTATTGGTGCGATGATCTTTGACAAGAGAATACGGATGGAAAACATATGAACGGATCTGGCTTCCCCAGCCGATTTCCTTTTGTTCGCCGCGAATTTCATCGAGCTGTGCCTGCTGCTCCTCAATTCTGCGCTGATACAGCTTTGATTTGAGCATTTTCATCGCGCGCTCGCGGTTTTTAATTTGCGAACGTTCTGTTTGGCATGTGACGATGACCCCTGTCGGCAAGTGGGTGATACGGACGGCCGAGTCCGTCGTATTGACGTGCTGTCCGCCCGCTCCGCTCGCCCGGTACGTATCGACTTTAATATCTTCCGTGCGGATCTCGATATCAATTTCTTCATTGAATTCAGGCATGACATCACAGGAAACGAACGACGTATGCCTGCGGCCTGAGGAGTCAAACGGAGAAATCCTGACGAGCCTGTGCACGCCTTTTTCCGCTTTTAAATAACCGTATGCATTATGTCCTTTGATCAAAAGTGTGACGGACTTGATTCCCGCTTCATCGCCGGGGAGGTAATCAAGTGTCTCCACTTTAAATCCGCGGCGCTCAGCCCATCTCGTATACATTCTGAGAAGCATGGAGCCCCAATCCTGGGATTCGGTTCCGCCGGCGCCCGGATGAAGCTCAAGGATCGCATTGTTTTTATCATACGGCTCACTTAACAATAGCTGCAGCTCAAATTCATTGAACCGCTTTGTCAAGCTTTTCAGCTCGTCTACGAGTTCAGCCTGAAGATCAGGGTCCGGGTCTTCTTTTAAAAGATCGTGCGTCATTTGCAGATCTTCATGCGACTCGCTTAAATCTTTGTATGTGTTGACATAGTCTTTTAGGCCATTCGCTTCATTGATGATCGTCTGCGCTTTTTGCTGATCACCCCAAAAGTCAGGGTCAGCCATCTGCTCTTCTAATTCTTTAATTCTCGCTTCCTTTGCTTCGAGGTCAAAGAGACCCCCTAAAGTCCGCTAATCGAGTAGCCATATTTTCAAGTTCCTGTCTGATTTCAACTAATTCCATGTTCTTCACCTCATCATGTATTCAAGCCGGAGCAAAATAAAAAGAGGCGCACACCTCTTTTTATTCTGTTCTTCCGCAGCAGTTTTTATATTTTTTTCCGCTTCCGCAGTAACACGGGTCGTTTCGGCCGATATCGACCGCTTTGCGGACCGGTTTTTTCTTCGCCTGTTTGGCCTCATCGCCTTCTTGCGGCTGATGGGCTGTCGTCTGTCCTTGAACAACCTCTTCGCGCTCAAGGTTGTTTTCAATTTCAGCCTTCATGACGAATTTTGAAACGTCATCCTCGATGGCGGCGACCATGTTTTCAAACATGGCGAAGCCTTCCATCTGATATTCACGGAGCGGATTTGTCTGGGCGTATGCCCGCAGATGAATGCCTTGACGGAGCTGATCCATCGCGTCAATATGATCCATCCATTTCGTATCCACTTCGCGAAGAACGATCACTTTTTCAAATTCGCGCATTTGTTCTGCGCCGTATCTCTCTTCTTTTTCATTGTATTTCGTTTTGATCCTGTCAAACACAAGCTCTGTGATTTCCTCAGGCTCTTTTCCGAAAATGTCGCTCTTTTCAAGCAGCCCATCATCAAGGAAGTTCGCATTGATCAGTTCGACGAGCCCGTCGAGATTCCACTCTTCAGGCAGCTCCTCTCTCGGAGTGAACGAAGCGACGGTCCGTTCCAGTGAAGATTTGATCATGTCTTCGACGATGGAGCGGAGGTTGTCGGAATCAATCACCTCAAAGCGCTGCTTGTAGATGACCTCGCGCTGCTGGCGGAGGACATCGTCATATTGCAGAAGCTGCTTACGGGCGTCAAAGTTGTTTCCTTCGACACGTTTTTGTGAGGATTCGACCGCTCTTGACACCATCTTGCTTTGGATTGGTGTCGAATCATCCATCCCGAAACGATCGAGCATCGCCATCGTCCGCTCGGCTCCGAACCGCTTCATCAATTCATCTTCCATTGACAGATAAAATTGCGTGATCCCGGGGTCTCCCTGACGTCCTGAGCGTCCGCGGAGCTGGTTGTCAATCCGGCGCGATTCATGGCGCTCGGTCCCGATAACCGCAAGCCCTCCAAGCTCTTTGACACCTTCGCCAAGCTTGATGTCCGTTCCGCGTCCCGCCATGTTCGTCGCGATCGTCACCGCGCCTTTTTGGCCGGCGTCTTCAATGATCTGCGCTTCGCGTTCATGGTTTTTCGCGTTCAACACCTGATGCGGGATTCCCTTGTTTTTCAGAAGCTTGGAAATCAATTCAGACGTTTCGACCGCAACGGTGCCGACAAGAACCGGCTGTCCGACCATATAGCGCTGGGCGACATCCTCGGCGACCGCTTTAAATTTGCCTTCCATCGTTCGGTAAATCAAATCAGGACGGTCATCCCGGGCAATCGGCTTGTTCGTCGGAATCGTCACAACCTGCATGTTGTAGATGTTGCGGAATTCCTCTTCTTCCGTCTTCGCCGTACCCGTCATACCGGCCAGCTTTTCATACATCCGGAAGTAGTTTTGGAAGGTGATCGTCGCAAGCGTCATGCTTTCATTTTGAATTTCCAGCCCTTCCTTCGCTTCAATCGCCTGGTGGAGTCCGTCGCTGTAGCGGCGGCCCTTCATCAGACGACCTGTAAAGGAATCGACGATGATAACCTGTCCTTCTTCCACGACATAGTCAACATCTTTATGCATCGCCGCATGCGCTTTTAACGCCTGGGCGATATGGTGGTTTAATGCCACATGGCGGACATCGAACAGGTTTTCGATGCCAAACGCTTTTTCCGCCTTTGTCATGCCTTCTTCCGTCAGCTGAACAGCTTTTGTTTTAATATCGTATGTGTAGTCCTGTTCAGCTTTTAATGTCCGCACAAACGCGTTGGCCTGCACATAAAGCTTCGTCGATTTGGCCGCTTGTCCGGAAATAATCAGCGGTGTTCTCGCCTCATCAATCAAGATCGAATCGACTTCATCGATGACCGCGAAATGAAGCGGACGCTGAACCATCTGCTCTTTATAAAGAACCATGTTGTCCCGCAAGTAGTCAAAGCCGAGCTCATTGTTGGTCGAATACGTAATATCGGCGCCATAAGCCTCGCGTTTCTCGTCTTTTGACAGACTGTTCAAGTTCAAACCGACCGTCAGTCCGAGAAATTGAAAGATTTGCCCCATCTCTTCGGCGTCGCGGCTTGCCAGGTATTCGTTGACCGTCACGACGTGGACGCCTTTTCCGGAAAGCGCGTTTAAATAAACGGGCATCGTGGAAGTCAATGTTTTACCTTCCCCCGTTTTCATTTCGGCGATATTTCCTTCATGAAGGGCAATCCCCCCCATCAGCTGAACTTTAAACGGAAACATGCCGGTGACGCGCCGGGAGGCTTCCCTGACGACGGCAAACGCTTCTGTTAAAAGGTTATCAACCGATTCGCCTTTCTCAAGCCGTTCTTTAAACTCGATCGTTTTATGTTTCAGCGCTTCATCAGAAAGCTTTTCCATCTCCGCTTTGAGCGCATCAATCTCATTCGCCTTCTTTTCATAACGGCTGAGCGTGCGTTTTGTCGGATCAAACACTTTATTTAAAATTCCAAGCATAGAATAACGCTCCTCTGTAATTTTCCTTGTTTAAACAGTGATTTATATATATCAATTATCATATCACACCTTTTGTCATTTCCAAACAATTTACCGCAGATCAACGGAAAAATCCCCTCTGCGGGGCAACCGAGAGGGGTGCTGCTCATTCTTTATTCATTCGGTTCGATCAAACCGTACTTTCCGTCGTTTCTTCGATAAACCACATTGGTCAGATTGGTTTCGGCGTTCGTGAAGACATAGAAGCTGTGTCCAAGCATATTCATTTGTAAAATCGCTTCTTCATTATCCATCGGTTTTAAGTTAAAACGCTTTTGACGGACAACCTGCGGCTGTTCATCATCTGTTGCTTCCTCATGGAGAGCGGTGCCGATGCCGTTCCCTTCCGCAAATACATATTTCGGAGAACCCTTTTCGCGAAATTTGCGATTCACTTTTGTTTTATGCTTGCGAATTTGACGTTCCAGTTTGTTTACTGCTAGATCTACTGCTGTGTACATATCTTCGTGATGAACTTCCGCACGGAGAGAGAGGTCTGTCATTGGAATTGTCACTTCAACCTTTGATTCCTGATCATTGTAAAATTTCAAGTTGACCTGGACAATCGCATCGACGTTATTTTCAAAATAACGCTCCAGCTTTCCAATTTTCTTCTCGACGTGTTCTCTTAACGCTGCCGTTACCTCAATGTTTTCTCCTCTGACGTTGTACTCCATCAAAAGAACGCCTCCTTTATATTAAGGATATGTAAATACATTTCTCCTTTTCCCTTCTGAAATCCTGCATAAACGTAAAAATTATGTGAAAAATCCGTGAATTTTGACGAATTTTGTCCTTCAAGATGTCACCGATGTAAATTCCCTTTTGGAATCCTAGATATATGCAGGAACGGAAGAAATCAGAACGTTACTTTCGAAACTCGGACAAAGCCCCTCCCTTTCTAAACAAAACGGCCATACACCCGACATGCTGCCGGGCGTATGGCCATCAATGGATCACATACGGTCTCATGCATTGATGAATCGCATTCATCCATTTTCGGTAAAGCGGTAAAAAACGGTTGATCAAATCGTGGTGAAACTCAGCGGAAGGATAATTGTGATAAATCAGACGGTCAAACTCGCGGAAGACCCTGTCAAAGAAACGAATGGACGATTTGACACAGCTTGTCTCCACTATTGAAAGCAGAACCGTGTGCGATGAATCCAATTGAAAAAAAGCATAGATCAAATCGTTAAAAATCCGCTCCCCTTCCGTCTTCTCCAAGTTTTGATTCGCCTCGATCAAATAGCAAAACCCTTCTTCAATCGTAAACAAAAGCTGATAATACGTTGTTAAAAGCATATAATCCTCGGTGCTTGTCAAATGTCTCACCTATTTGCGCTTGTCATAATAGCGGCCGTCGATCGTGATATTGTTGTATGGGTTCATATACGTATTGTGCAGGGTGCGCTTCTTCTTCACTTGGATCAGCTCTTGTTTGACGGCCTGCTGCAGCCTTTTCAGCTCATCAACAATCAATGGATCCCATTCCATCACTTGAGCCATCTGGTGTTTTTCTTCAGTAGAAAGGGGAAGCTTGATCTCTTTGAGCAAGTCCTCCCGCTTCGCCAGAAAGTCTTCAATGGTCTGAAGCAGCTCATCAGTTTCCGGGGCACCCTTGATCTCTGACAGCATGTTTTTCGTTTCGCTGTATATGAGCTCTGTTCTGCTCATCATGCCTGCCCGCCTGATCCGTGCCGGCCCTGCCGTTCGATTTGCATGACCTCTTTCCACGTATCGCGAAACTCAATGACATACCCCTCGGCTTCGCGCAGGATGTCGAGATCATTATGAATATTGGCATCCACCAGGCGTCGGTAAATGTATTCGTACATGGCCGCCATCGATTCGCCTATTTCGATGCTTCTGTCAAGGGTGATGTTCAATTCCCGGATGATATTTTGCGCCTTTACCAGGTTTTCATTTTTCATTTCCATGTCGCCCTGCTCAATTCCCTGCTGAGCTTTTTTAATAAATTTCAGGCAGCCGTTATACAGCATGAGCGTTAACTCCCCGGGGGAAGCGGTGTTTACTGAATTTTGCTGGTAAGCTGCGTAAGGGTTGTTAATCGCCATTGTTTTGATCCTCCATATTATGATGCGCTAAACATCTGGCTGATGTATTCAGATTGAGAATTCATTTTTTGAATCGCCGTCTCCAACGCGGTGAACTTGTTATAGTAACGGTTTTCGATATCTTTTAAACGGTTTTCCATATCGGAGATGCTGTTTTCGACAGATGACAGACTTTTGCCCAAAATATATTGAGAAGATGCCAAACCGGAATTTCCGGCTTTTTTCTCGATTTGGTTAACCGTGTCCTCCAAGGTTTCCCGGAGTCGTCTGGCAATCCCTTTTTCCCCTGATGTCACGCCGTCCGCTTTAAATAAATTGACGACAGCCTGAGGGTCTTCAGCGATTTTTTCCTTCAGTTTATCTTCATCGATTTCCAAATGCCCGCGCAAAGAATAGATGCTTGTTGTCGTAATGCCGAATTCGGCCAGCTGCAGGGTCTGTCCATTGACAGATACGCTTTCGTACATCTTAGCCCGCATCGCGTTGGTGCTGCCTGACAAAATGGAGTCGTTGCGAAGCAATCCGCTTTTCGCCTTTTCTTCCCACAGTTTGATTTCATCCTCTGACATTGCCTTCTTTTGCTCGTCAGTCAAAGGCTGATAGTCTCTGTACTTGTTTTCGTTCAGCTTTGAATTGATTTCGTCGACCAGTTCATTGTATTTGTCGACAAATTCTTTGATGCTGTCATAAATCCCGTCTACATCGGTGGCGGTTGAAATGGTCACTGGTGTGTCTGTGTCGGCGATTCCCGTCACACCGGTGAGCGTGTACTCTACACCATTGACATTAAAGGTATTTGATGACTTTTTCATCTCAAGGCCGTTGAAGGTGATGACGGCGTCAACGCCTTCTGTGCTGGCTGTCAGGTTGTTGGAGGCATCGAGCGTGAAACCGAGCTGATCCGACATAAAGCTTGCCGTCGCAGAATCAGCCGCCTGAATCACCCCGCCGGCGCCTGTCGCATTGGACGTTAAAGCGATCGTTTCGACATAATCACCGGCTGCATTTTTAATATTTTCTTTCATCGCAGTTACGCCAAGCCCAGAGCTGTTGATTTTAGATACGACCTGGTCGAGGGTATCCGAGCTGGATATTTTGATGCTGACCGGGCTGGATTTCGTCTCTCCCGGTTTCGTAACGTTAAAAGTCAGCGTTCGGGCTGAACCTGCGGTGTAATTAATCGTACCTGTCGACTTATATGTAGACGCGGTCGCAAGGTTTCCCACCTTAATTTGTGTTGTGACATTGTTTTCTGCATTGACCGCCTTGGCCGTCACTTTTGATGTATCTGAACTTGAAACCGTTTTTTTATTGTAGTTTGTAGATAGGATCATATTATCAAAGACATATTTAGAGAACTCTTCAAGTTTCTTGTTGATGTCGCGGTAGCTGTCGCGCTGCCATTCTAAGCGCTGTTTCTTCTGATTGAGCTTGTCCAGAGGCGTTCGCTCCGCCCTCATCAAATTTTCAACCATAGAATCTATATCCATTCCGCTGGCAAGCCCGGTAATTCTTGTTACCATCACGCATTCTCTCCTTTATTATAAAGATTTATCAACAATCAAGCCCATAAACTCAGCCATCGCCGCGTAGAAATCGAGCCATTTTTTAGGCGGAATTTCCCGGATGACTTCGTTCGTTTTATTATCTACTACTTTAACAAAATATTCATTTAATTTTTCATGAAGTTCAAACTGAAGGTGAATTTGTGTTGGTTCCAGCAGGCGATTTGCTCCCTCAACCGTCTTCTGCAGTTCCGGAAAAGAAACTTCGTACTCAGCTGAATTCCCTCGCTCCTGTTCCTCAACAGGATTCGCCGCCTTTAACTGATAAGCATTCATAATCCGGTCGGAAATCGAATGGACGCTCTCAATTGACATCTATTTCATCCCCCATGCTTTGATCTATCGTTTATATCGGTTAGGTTTAGTCAAGTTCAATATTTATTGGAAAAAAACTTGTTTGGTTTCACTTGAAAAATCGATTTTAAAATGAAGCTGATTTTTTCATTGTATCATGGATTTGCTAAAGGAATGGCTGCGGATTTTGGAGGCCGCCGTTTTGCGGAGGTTCTGTTTTCGAGGCTTATCATGAAAAATCCGGACAGAAACAAGATCTGTCCGGATGTCTCTTATTCATAGTAGAGGATAGCGTTTCCTCTCAATGTAACTGGAGCAGATGTATTGTTGACAGCTTGAATCACGTATGTCTTATCAGTCGATAAAACGCTCGTGGCGAATGCTCTTGAATAATAACCGTTCACATTTGTGACATCGACATAGCTGATGACGGGGCCGACTTCATAGCTGCTGATTTTCTCCCTGAGCTGGTATCTGACTCTGGCGGAAGTGCCTTGCGCTTCCTGAAAGCCGCTGATCGTCAGGATCGTATCGTATTTGCAGTACACCGTGTCCAACGTCACTTCTCCGCCTGTCGTTGAAATGGACTTGTTCCATGCCCCGACGGTTTCAATGCTTGCCGGTTTCAAAACGGCTGATTTTACGGCCGCTGCTTGAGGCTGCGGCTGCTCAGCGGCAAAAGCGGGTCCGCTCATTGATAAAGCGAGCGCGGAAACCGAAAGCATGGAAACACAAGCTTTTTTAACATTCATCATTTAACTCCCCCTTTTTATGTCTTCAATATATCAATTAAACACGTTTCTTCCATTTACCTTCCAATAAATATGGATAATTTATGAAAATACATTCATACAAAAAAAGCTTGTCAGCCAAGGTTTTATCGAAAAACCAGGGCTGACAAGCAAAAGACCCCGGCTGTCGCCAGAGTCTTTTTTAGTCCGATTAACGTAATAATTGAAGTACGCCTTGAGGCTGTTGGTTCGCTTGCGCAAGCATTGCTTGAGAAGCTTGAGTCAGGATGTTGTTTTTCGTGTAAGACATCATTTCTTTCGCCATGTCTACGTCACGGATACGAGACTCAGCAGCCGTCAAGTTTTCAGAAGATGTATCAAGGTTGTTGATTGTGTGCTCAAGACGGTTTTGCACCGCACCAAGTTTCGCACGCTCAGCAGATACAGTGTCAACTGCAGTTTTAATTGTAGTTAAAGCTGTTGATGCAGCATCTTTAGAAGAGATGTCGATACCTTTTGTTACTACCTCTCCATTCTTAAATGCTTTATCTGCCTGGTAAACTAATTCCCCAGAAGCATCATAGTAGCCTGATTTTTTAACATCTACTTTGGCGTTATTAGAAAGTGCTTTATCTGCTGCATATACAAGATTAGTACCGTCATAGTAACCCGCACCATCTGCTCCGTTCGCATCAAATGTAGCAGTAACCGCAGTAGTACCATCTACATCAGTATAAGCCATTGAGCTTGTTCCATCAGCAGCAGTTGTGACAGTACCAACTACAGTGTTACTCCAAGTTCCAGTGACAGTGCCATCAGTGCTTGTAATAGTATCTCCTGGATTCGTTGTTTGTGAAACTTTGAAATCCGTTCCAACTTTCAAAGTTTCAGCATCCATTTTGTTGATAGACAGGCTGATTGTTTGTCCTTGGTTGGCACCGATTTGGAATGTCAGGTCTTTTGCTGATCCGTCAATCAGGTTTTTCGTGTTGAACTCGGTGTCAGTTGAAATTCTTTTGACTTCAGATGCAAGCTGATCCATTTCCTTTTGCAGCTCGGCACGGTCAGTGTCCGTGTTTGTGTCGTTGACCGCTTGTGTTGCAAGCTCGTTCATGCGTTGAAGGATGCTGTGTGTTTCGTTCAATGCACCTTCAGCTGTTTGGATAAGAGAAATGCCGTCTTGGGCGTTTCTTGAAGCCATGTCCAAGCCGCGGATTTGCGCGCGCATTTTTTCGGAAATCGCAAGTCCGGCAGCGTCGTCACCAGCGCGGTTGATGCGAAGACCAGAAGATAGTTTCTCCATGTTTTTGCTGGCAGCGTTTGAACCAGCAGTCAGTTGGCGGTGCGTGTTCAGCGCCGCGATGTTGTGGTTGATTCTCATTTTGTTTTCCTCCTTGAAATGGGTGTCGAGCACGTCCATGTGCATCGTTGCGGCAGTTTCCGGGTATCGCGTTCACCCTTGTCCTGCTACATCCTTTATATCGGAGTGGAGGATAGTTTGTTTAGCTTAAAAATGAAAAAAATCCTCACTTTTTTTGTGAGGACAAGAGAGCGAGAAAGTCGTTGGAGATGGAAGCGGCCCGGCTGTTTTCTTCCTGAATCGACAAATAGACTTCCTTGCGGTGAATATCGATATGCTTGGGAGCGCTGATGCCGATTTTGACCTGGTCTCCCTCAACGGCAACGATCTTCACTTCAATATCGGCGCCGATCTGGATCGCTTCATTCAGTTTGCGCGTTAAGACTAACATGGGGATCCTCCTATCAAGTGCTTTGTCGTATAAGAGGTGTCGTGCAAAATGACTTGCTTCGCGCGCTTATTGGTGCGATTGACAATAATCGGCGCACGCAGATTGGCTGTCGTTTTTTCAAATGGATCTTCAATCGTCAAAATGACCATCACTTCGACATCATCGACCTTCTCAATTTCAAGAAGCTCAGCCGTGGCATCGTCAAGGTCAAACCCGTATTCTTTAAAAAAGATGAACGGGCTGGCGACGATAAACGCGAGTTCTTCAGTTGCCGTCGATTGGAGGACAAGAAACGGGGAATCTTCGGAAAGCGGCAGGATGACAAATGTTTTCTCATCGACAAAGCCGGGAATCCCGTTTTCCATCACCAAAATTTGCTCTTCATTAATAGGCATTTCACCGTGGTATTTCGTTTTAATGATCATCGTTCACGATCCTTTGCTGATTACTTTTGCTGCGGATACTCCACATCTATTTTTAACTCCGGATATTGAAGCATGTCAACCTTTACATTGCCGGGTGTATATTCAATCACCGGTTGATTAGGCTTCGCTTCAATGACCGGTTTGTGCGGCACCGCATGAATATCAACTTTTGATGGTGTATAATCGATTTTCACTCTTGAGAACTCCGGTGTGAAATGGACACCGATCTGAATCGGTTCAGGCTCGGTGTTTCTTCTCGCCTGATCGGCGATCGGATCGCCTTCATTTTCGATCCTCATCAGTTCGTCCCCTTCTTCAGCGGTTCTCGCGAGTCCGTCAAGCCAATCTTGATGGCCTTGCTGGGCGGCCTCTTCAATTCTTTTGAAAATATGCTTCCTGTCTAAGTCTTCCCAGGCTTTCGTCTGGTCAATCGTAAGCTTTGAAGGCGTGGTTGATATCTTTAATTCCGCCGGCGGCTGCTCGATTTTCACATCGGCTTGCGGCTGTTCGATTTTTATGTCCGGCGGTGTCGTCGTCAACCCGATTCGTCCCGGTGTATTTTGCATGATCAACCTTGGTATTTGCATGCTAGCTACCTCCTTTTGCCGAAAAAAAGCAACTCCAAAAGAGTCGCTTTTATTTTAAGAAGTCAACTAATGTCGGCTGAACAATTTTCGCGTTTACGGACAGCGCCGCTCTGTGCACGCTTTGCTGTGTAATAAAGTCTGTGATGACTTCTTCAAGTTCAACATCTTCATTGTCTGACAACACTTTTGTTGAAGTCTCTTCTTGTACGCCCAGCCTTGTTTCGATCAATTCAAGCCGATTATAGCGCGCTCCTACATCAGACCGTTCCGCGCTCATTTGACCGGTAAATTTGTCAATATCTGCTATGACAGCGTCCATATCATCCAAGGAATTCGAATTCAACGCATCTTCAAGAGACGACAGCATTTCAAAGACATTTTGCCCGCTGTCTGATTTTCCGCCGAAAGCCGAGTTCGGGTTTGAGTTCACATTTAATGTTGCATTTGGAGAGACATTAATGTTCACATCTGAAGAACTTGTATAGCTTTCAAAATTATACGTATAAGTGCCGTCCGCATTTTTTACGATTGGAGCGACATCCGAGTTCGTTCCATTGAATAGGTAGCGGCCATTGACCTGTGTATTGGCGACTTGAATCAGCTGTTCCTTTAATTGGCCGATTTCGACTCCGATGGCCTTTAACTCTGTGTCACCATTTGTATCATTTTTCGCATTGACAATCTTGTCCCTGATTTGCCCCATGATGTCAATACCTTCAGTTATGTTCGTTTCCGTGTTTTCAAGCCATGTGAATGCTTGGGAAACATTGCTTTTGTATTGCTCAACCTGAGACAGCTGTGTATTGTATTTCAGGCTTTTCATCGCGACGATCGGATCGTCCGACGCCTTCGTGATTTTTTTCCCTGTTGAAATCTGTGTTTGCAGCTTATCCAGCTTTCCGTAGCTGGAGCTGATGTAGCGCAAAGAATTTTTTGCGATCATGCCTTGGGTTACCCGCATCGCTCTTTACCTACCTTCCTACGACACCCATGCCGTTAATAATCTTATCGAGGATTTCATCCTGCAGCGTGATCATTCGCGCCGCTGCATTATAAGCATGCTGAAATTGGACCATGTTCGTCATTTCTTCGTCGAGTGAAACAGCACTCACCGACTGCCGGTTTAATTCGGCTGAATTGAGCTGCGTCTCCGAATTCGCAAGAAGCCTGTTGACTTCTTGTCCTTGCACACCCATTTCTCCGATCATACCGGCGTAATAGTCTAAAACCGTCGTTGTTTTCTCACCGATCTGAAACTTTTTCGTAAAGACCTCCGCCAGATTTGTCGCATTTGAGTTATCGCTCGTCTCACCGTTCAGAGATGCGGCGATATTTTCTCCCTTGGAATCCATGATATCATCGGCCACTTTGATTTTAGCAGCGGCTCCTTTGGCAGGTTCGGCCTCTCCGCCGGTGAATTCAAAGAACGCGCCGCCAGGATCACCGGAATAAGTATATCCGTTTTGATGGACTGTATTGAATTCCTTTGCGAATGCGAGGGCCATCTCATCAAGGTCGGCAAGCATTTCAGGATATACACCCTTCTCTTCGCCACTGGACATGTGGCCGTAAGATTCGATTAAGCCCAGAAGCGAACCTTTGCTGGTAAATGAATCGATGCCGATGTCCGTGCCGCCGATTGAAACGCTTGTCACAAGGTTCGTGTCATTGTCATAGTTGACTTTCACATTCGCAGTTGTGAAATTTGGCCCGTCAAGAATTTTCCCGAGAGACTGACCATTGCTGTCAAGAATTTCAACGGAAGCAATTCCTTGGGCCCCAGCTTGTGGATTGCCTCCCGATTTACTGTAGCTGACTTTGATATTGACCATTGAAGACAGCTGATCAAGCAGCATATCCCGCTTATCGTACAAATCATTCGGCAAATAGCCGTTCGGCTCGACCTGTGCAATTTGGTCGTTCACACTGTTCAGCTGTGAAAGGACGGAATTAATTGACAAAACATCTTGTTCAATCTGATCCCCCAAATTGGTTTGAACGGTTGTCAACGATTCATACAAATGGTTAAACGTCTCGGCTACCGCCTTTCCTTTTTGGGCGACAACCGAACGTGCGCTTGGTTCGTGTGCATTGTTCGTCAATTCCTGAATCGAATTCCAAAAGGAATTAAGAACACTGTTCAAGCCTGTCCCATTCATCTCATTCATAATGCCTTCCATTTGTTCATAGGCATCGGCCTTCGCATTGTAGTATCCGACATTCGTGTTCTGCGTCCGGTATTGATAGTCGAGAAAGCTGTCTCTGACCCGTTCTACCGTGCCGACCTCGACGCCTGTCCCCATCTGTCCGGCAAGACCGATGGAATTCATTGATACCGTCGGGTAAGGTGTTGTCGATTTAAATGTGGCGCGCTGTCTTGTATAGCCCTCGGTATTGGCGTTTGAGATGTTGTTTGATGTGACGCTTAAAGCGGACTGCTGTGCAGACAACCCTCTTTTGGCGATTTCCAGCCCTAAAAAAGTTGGATTTGTCATCTTTTCCCCTCCGTTTTACGCTTTTGAATCGAATAAAGAAAGCCGTTTTGTCCCGCTGCCTAATTGATTTGGCTGCTGATCTTTTCCATAGTTCGAACCGCCTTCTTTCGGCATAAGCAAGTCAAAGGTGAGCGAGATGAATTGAAGCGACTGAAACGTCAGCTGCTTATTCAAGTCGTTCACATCCTTTAAACGGATGAGAAGCTTGGAGAGCTTGGCGAATAACTGTTCAAGCGTCCTTTTTTCATCTCCTTCAGCTGCGCTGATACATGCGCTGATGGTGGCATCCGTGCTTCCGAGGCAGCCTTTCGTCGCTTCAATGCGGGATTGCTCCGTTTGTTCAATTGCCTGCACATACTTTTGTTGTTTCGTCACGATTTCTGAAAGCTCTTTAATCTCATTTGTCTTCAGCGCCTCCGTTTTTTGTTCGGACAGCGTCAAAAGATGCTCATGCAAAACGCACAAGCGCTCCAGCTCTTCAATCACCCGTTTCACTAAACGTCTTCCTCCCTTCTTATTTTTCCTTATAAAAATGAACCATTTTTTCAGCGATGCCTTTGCCGTCTACCTTGTATGTCCCATTTTCCACGGCTGCCTTCAGCTGGGCAATTTTCTCCTGGCGTTCCTTCATTAAAGCAGGACCTTGCTGGAGCTCCTTTGCTTTTGCAGAAATTTCGACTTTATCTTCCTGCTTGGCTGCCGCCTGTGCAGATGGCGTTTGTTTTTCAAAAGATTTATGATAAGAATGAACAGATTGTGTTCCGTATTGATTGATTTTCATGGGATTCCTCTCACTTTCCGTCATAGTTTGTCTATGATCATACTCATTTTATCGTCTGAGCTGCAAGGTAGTTTAGGGAATCAATCATTTTTGGGCTGAATGGTATAGTATGTGCCTTTGGAACTATTCGTTTTCTGTTTTTCAAGCTGTTCCAACTGATCCAATTGACTCATTTGCGAAGCCAGGTCTTCATCACAAGGCTTGCAATAACGGCCTTCACGAATCAAGGTGCCGCATCTTTCACATGGATAGCCAAGGTTCGGGAAATTGGAAATATGGATGCGTTTCTGCCTGATAAATTTCAGAATCAGCTCTTCCTCAACCCCGGTTTTTTCCACGATTTGAATCATCGTAGACTGGCGGTTTTCCTGCTTCTTCAGAAATTTATATACCTTTTCAAATGAACGTTCTTCTTCTTTGAGACATGAATGGCAAACGGTTTGAAAGCTGCTTTTCATAAACAATGCATTACATCTTGGACAATTCGCCAATTGATTCATAAACTTTGACCCCTATCCTTAAATTCTAATTTATATATCGGCAGGGAAAAGAAATGATTTAGCTTCGAATTAATGTGTAAGATGATACCAAATCGGCTCCTCCGTCAACCTTCAGGCACCGGGCTGCATGGTGGAGAGTTGCGCCGGTCGTATACAAATCGTCAATCAGCATGACATGGAGACCCTTTACAGATCCTTTGTCCGTTTGAAAGACGTTTTTTTCTTTAAGGCGCTCCGCTCTGCTTTTCTTGGATTGTTTTTCATTTTCCGTTCTGATCAATGGATGGATGACGGGTCTTTTTAATAAGGAAGCAAGCAGCTCCGCCTGATTAAAGCCTCTCTCGATTTTGCGTTCCTCGCTTAAAGGAATCGGCACGAGTATGGGATGAGAATGGCGGCAGTATGTTTGAAAGGCGCGGATAAATGATGGGGCAAAAGCGAAGACAAGTTCGGCATCGCCTCTGAACTTAAAGCGGGCGAGCGCGTCTTTCATAAAAGAGTTGTACAGATAAACGGAGCGGTTTTGCTTGAGAAGTGAGCGTGTTTTCGGATCGGCTTCCCATTTTAAACAATCCCGGCAGAGCCTTTCACTGTCCTGCGGCCTGCCGCATTTGCGGCATACGGTTCCTTCGATCTTGTTAAAGCTCTCTTTACATTCCCGACATATCTTTTCTTCCGTTCGCAAAAAGAACAAGACACGCCATGAAAGAGAATGTGAAAGAGGCGCTTCACAGATTAAACAATTCAGCTCATCCTCTTCCTTTCTGTTGATTTTCGCAATACGGATTTTCATTCACCTTTCTTGCGGCTTCAGCCAAGGTGACAAGCATGGACGTATTTTTTTGTTTATCAACTAGCTCTGCTTTGATGTAAGTTAGCTTTGACGCATCTGTGACATATTTTGGCTTGACCGCGTTTAAAGCAAGGGCGAGAACATCTTCTTTGCACCTTTCGCACATGCAATCCATATGCAGCTGGTCGATATACTGATCAAACAATTCTTCCAAAACAGCTTCTTTTGCATTGACTAACATTCCGGCACCGCTCCTCAATTTTCATATCATGAGTATACTGTACCATGAATATCGGACTAGTCAACCAATATTTCCTTTTTAGCCAATTTATTCATATCGCGAATATGGCGGCAGGCCGCATTCATGCTCTTTGTTTTGCCAAAGTGAAAAAAACAGACGTCTCCCCAAGGAAACTGCGGGTGTCTGCCGGCTCTGCCGGCGATTTGGACAAGCGCGCTTTCGCTAAAGACGGCCGACTCCGCACCGAGCACCCCGACCTGGACTTTTCTGACCGTCACTCCCCTTTCCAAAATGGTTGTCGTCACCAGTACATCAAGCTTTTCTTCTCTGAACAGCCCGACTTTCTCATTTCTGCCGGGGTCGTCTGCATAAACGCTCTCGACTTGGAATTGCGCTTTTTTTAATAGGAATGACACTGATTTGAGAATTGGAATCGAGGGAACAAATAAAAAAACCGGCTGCTGCAGCTCTTTATGCTTGAAAAGCCATTGCATTATTACGGGCGGCAGTTTTCCCTTGTCGAGTCCTCTCTTCCAGTTCCCGCACCACCTCATAACAGGCTCAGGCAATGGCTTGCGGTGATATCTGGAGGGTATCTGCACAGTGCGGAGCTTGCCATTTTCAGCGCTTCGTTTCATTTCTTCCGATGGGGTGGCGGTTAAATAGATGCGGGCGCTTTGCGGTTTTTGCGCTTTTTGAACAGCATATTGCAGTGTTTGGTCAAGAGAAAATGGAAAAGCGTCGACTTCATCGATGATGATCACATCAAATGCTTTTTTATAGCGGAGAAGCTGATGGGTTGTTGAGATGACAAGCGGTGCAAGCTTCCCTCTGTCCGGACTTCCGCCATATAATACGGCGATGTCCAATCCTTTAAATGCGGTCTGCAGCCGCGGGGCGAGCTCCAGCACTACATCCGTTCTCGGCGTGGCGATGCATACCCTTAAACCTTTGTTTAGCGCAAACTCAATTCCTTGAAAAAGTATTTCTGTTTTGCCTGAACCGCAAACCGCCCAGACTAAAAGCTGCTCTTTTTGGCGGATGGCATCGACAATCATTCGCGCCGCTTTTTCCTGTCCGGCCGAAAGAACACCTTTCCAGGTCATGCTGACCGGCGGCCATGCCGAAGAACCGCCGCCTGTCCATGTCAAAAGCGGCGTGCATTCGCTCACCCTTCCCATCATTACGCAGAAACGGCAGTATACACAGTCTTTTTGGCATATTAAACAAGGATATTGCGCAAAACGTGACGGATCGCGCTGGCCGCACCTCATGCAGATCAAGCCCTTTGCCGTTTTTTGAATCGGTGTTTCAGCCTTGATGAGTCCGTTTTGTATATGCCATTCTACGGCGCTGTCCGGAAAGGGAAGCTCGCTTTTCAGAAGCTGGCGCGCCTCCAGAAGAGCCTGCAGGTTGCCGGTATATGCGGATGCCTCATGTTCGATTCAGACCACCTCCAATCACGCATTCAGTATCTATCATTCCCGTTTTCTTGTAAAATCGGGAAAATCGAAAAACAGCGGTCTGAAAACGGCTCAAAATGCAAAAATCCCCGTTTTTCTAAAAACGGAGATTAGCATTATACTATATACCAGGCAATGCCCATTGCCCCTTCACCAAGGTGTGTGCCGATTACAGGGCCGAAGTAGCTTTTATAAAATTCGACATGAGGATATTGCTGTGACAGCTTTGCAATGATTTGATCGGCTTCCTCTTCGCGGTTGGCGTGAATCACGACCGCTCTGAGCGGTTTGCCTTTTCCGGCATCCTCGCCGAAAAGCTCATACAAACGGTTTAACGCTTTTTTTCTCGTCCGGATCTTTTCAAAAGGCACGATCAACTTATTTTCAAAATGGAGAATCGGCTTTACTTTTAAAAGGCTTCCGACAAACGCCTGAGCGCCGCTGAGCCGCCCTCCCCTTTGCAGATGGGAAAGATCGTCGACCATGAAATAAGCCCTCATCGAGATTTTCATGTGCTCCAAATGGCTGAGGATGTCTTCGGGAGCCGCCCCTTTTTCCGCCATCTCAGCCGCTTCGATCGCATAAAAGCCCTGCGCCATGCAGCTGATTTCCGAATCGAACGGATACACTTTAATATCATCAAGCATTCCGCCCGCGGATACAGCGCTGTTAAACGTTCCGCTGATTCCGCTGGAGAGATGGATGCTGATGACCGCATCATACGACGCAGCAAGCTTCTCATAGAGAGAGATCATTTCTCCGTATGCCGGCTGTGAAGTCGTCGGGAGATTTTGATGGGCTTTTACTTCTTTATAATAATCCTTCCAGCTCATATCAATCTCTTCCCTGTATGAAGCCTCGCCAAAAATAACATTGAGCGGTATCATATGAATATCATAGCGATCCCGCAGTTCTTTGGGGATATAAGCTGTACTGTCTGTTACTACTGCTGTTTTCATGAAATAAACCTTCCTTATGAAAGATACTCTTATCTATTTTAAAAGAAAAGCAGTCGTTTTTCATTATAAAATTTGATTTTCAAGAAAAAGAAAAGACCTGCCTGATGGCAAGTCCACTATTATCTCATTTCTACCCAGCCGTTTTTAATGGCCACGACGACAGCTTGAGTTCTGTCGTTTACATTCATTTTCTGCAGGATGTTGCTGACATGGTTTTTAACCGTCTTTTCGCTGATAAATAATGATTCACCGATGCCGCGGTTGCTTTTTCCGTCTGCGAGCATCTGTAAAACCTCGCATTCCCTTCTCGTCAAAATGTGAAGCGGTCTGCGAATTTCCGGATACACTTCATGCTGGGCATGCGCTGATACCCCGCTTGTTGCCAAACGCCGGAATTCGTTGACAAGATTGTGCGTAACCTTAGGGTGAAGGTAAGATCCGCCTTCAGCCACTACTTTTACGGCTTCAATCAGTGTGTCGGCATCCATTTCTTTCAGAAGATAGCCGCGTGCTCCTGTTTTTAATGCGTGTGTTACATAGTTTTCATCGTCGTGAATGGATAAAATAATAACCTTTGATTCCGGGTAAAGATCGACCAGCTGTTTTGTCGCTTCCACTCCGTTTACATTCGGCATGTTGATATCCATGATCACAACATCAGGATGATAGTGCTCGACAATGCGAGCTGCTTCATCACCGTCGTCTCCTTCGGCTACTACCTCAAAGGTAGGTTCGAAGTCCAAAATCCGTTTTACACCTTCACGGAATAACTGATGATCGTCAATAATTACAATATTTACTTTAGTCACAAGCTACGCCTCCCCATTCTCATTGTTCTATACACCGCTTTTATGGTCAATATGTCTTTTGTCTCTATTTTACAGTTACCTTTACAAAGAAAGCGGAACTTTGATCAAAATAAATGTCCCGAGACCTATTTTCGAATCTATTGTCATCGAACCTTCGAGCAAATCGACTCTCTCTTTCATGCCAAGAAGACCAAAAGATTTGTTTTTGTTGCCTTTCACTTCTTTTATATCAAAGCCTGTTCCATTGTCTTTAATGATCAGTGTCACAAAATCTTTTGTTATTTCTACTTTAACATGGATCTCTGTTGATTCGGAGTGTTTTAAGGCATTTGTGACCGCTTCCTGGGCAAGGCGGAACAGTGCCACCTCAAATCGCGGCGCAATTCGCCTGTCTTCAGATTCTCCGATGCATTGGAAATGAATTTTCGCTTTTCCATGATAATCTTCGATTGTATTCAAGTATTTTCTGAGCGTCGGAATCAATCCTAAATCATCTAAAGCCATCGGCCTTAAATCATAAATAATCCGTCTCACTTCATAAAGGGCATTGCGGACGTTTTGACGGAGGTTTTTGATTTCCTGGAAGCCTTCATCCGTTCCTTTATCCCTGAAAATGCGCTCGATCAATTCCGATCTCATTAAGACGTTGGCGAGCATTTGCGCCGGTCCGTCGTGTATTTCCCGGGAGACTCTTTTTCTTTCTTCCTCCTGCGCTTCAATGATCCGCAGTCCGAAATCCTGTTTGGCCTGCGCATCCTCCAGAAGGACGCCCACCTGGCGCAGATCTTGATTTAAATAGTTCAAGACGACAGTAATTTGGCTGACAAGCCCTTCAGAGCGCTCGATGATTTCCTGAAGGCCCAACAGCCTCCGTTCCAAATCATCGCGCTTTTCTCTCAGCTGCTTTTCCCGCTGCTGGATCATTGTCAGCTCGACTTGCAGCTTGTGCGCTTTTTCATAAGCCTCGCGAATTTCTTCTTCGCTAAATTTATGAAAGTTGCGGCTGACCTCTGACAAGCGGTTTCGGGCATGGCGCGCATGCACCTCAAGCCTGTCTCCGAGATCGATGACTTCGTTGACTTGCTGTTTAATCTGCTTCAGCTCTTCCACTAAGCCTTCGTATTGCTGACGGGACTGCTCGCCGATTTGAAAGACTTCGTCCTTGCTCCCGTCAACCGTTTTTAACATCTTCATAATGATTGAATCTAAGACTTTGGAGTCCATTTTGGAAACACTCACCCATTTTCCCTCCGTAACAGCATTGTCATGTAGTTTTATCATAATTTTCATTGAACTGAAATTCGTGTCGAATTATAATGAAAGAATGCGTATTCTGTTTTTTTTGGTTTATTTATGGTCTCTCATCCATATCTATTTAATCATAACAAAATACGCGTCAAAATTCTAAGTCTGTTCGTTATTTAAGAACATCAGCACGGATTGTCAGGAGGTAAACGGGGATGCTGCAAAGCTATCTTACTGTTTCCGGAGAAGGGACGCATGAAATCGTGATCGAAAAATCCCGGTTCATTTGTCATCTAACCCGTGTCAGTACTGAGGAAGAAGCGCAAAATTTTATTCATGATATAAAAAAACAGCATTGGAATGCGACTCATAATTGTTCCGCATATGTCATCGGTGAAAACGATCAGATTCAAAAAGCAAACGATGATGGGGAACCGAGCGGAACAGCAGGAGTTCCGATGCTTGAAGTATTAAAAAAACGCAATTTAAAAGATACATGCGCGGTCGTTACGCGCTATTTCGGCGGCATTAAACTGGGCGCCGGGGGTTTGATACGGGCTTACGGAAAATCCGTATCAGAAGGGCTGAACCATGTCGGGGTTGTCGAACGCACATTGATGCGGGTGATGCACACCACTGTCGGCTACACGTGGATCGGGAAGCTGGAAAACGAGCTTCGCGAGTCGCCGTATAAAATAAAAGACGTTCACTATGCCGATGACGTTGAGTTTGAAACATATGTAAAGGAAAACGAAAAACAGGCCTTTACTGAATGGATAACGGAATTAACAAATGGCAAGAGTGAGAATAGAGAAGGCATTCAGGTCTATCTGGAAGAAGCTTTTAATAATTAAAGGAGATTAATATATGGCTGAGCGTATAAAAGTGAGAGTGCGGAAAAAAAAGAGTAAAAAAAGAAAGCTGTTTAAACGGATGATGGTCCTGATTCTGCTCGCACTTCTTGTAATCGGCGGAGTGGGCATTTACAAGATTTTCAACACGATCTCTGCCGCAGACGACACTTACGAACAACTGGAACGGGGAGAAAAGTCAAAGCTTCGCGATGAAGTCGTCGATATTAAGAAAAAGCCTTTTTCCATTCTTTTCATGGGGATTGAAGACTATGCGACAGACGGAGACCACGGACGGTCGGACTCCCTGATTGTCGTCACGCTTGATCCTAAGCAAAAAACGATGAAAATGCTCAGTATTCCTAGGGATACGAGAGTCCAGCTGGCCAGTGACACATCCGGTACAAAAACGAAAATTAACGCGGCCTATGCGAAAGGCGGCAAAGAAGAAACGATCGAGACGGTCGAGGATTTTCTCGGCATTCCGATCGACTATTATGCGACGGTCGATTTTGACGGCTTCAAAGAGGTCATCGACGAAATCGGCGGCATCGATGTTGACGTGCCGTTTGACTTTGACGAAAAAAGCGATGTGTCCAAATCGAAAAGAATCTACTTCAAAAAAGGCAACATGCATTTAAACGGTGAAGAAGCGCTGGCCTACGCCAGGATGAGAAAGCAGGATAAACGGGGAGACTTCGGCAGAAACGACAGGCAGAAGCAAATCCTCAAAGCGGCGCTCGATCAGATTTCCAAGCCGCAAAACCTGGCGAAAATCGATACGATCGCCCAAAAAGCAAGCAAAAATATTCAAACAAACTTCAGAATCACGCAAGCGCTCGCCCTCCAGCAAATCTACAGCGGATTTGAAGGCAATGATATTGAAACGTTAAGCATTACCGGACAAGACCTGACGCTTGCCGGCGTGTACTATTTTGAACCGGATGACCAAAACCTGGCGAACGTTCAAAGTGAACTGACCCAACACCTCTATCCGAATGCAACCGCTGATGCAAGCGAATCATCGACTGACAGCTCAGACACAACTCCCGACGGGACGGATAGTTCTGCAGATGCGTCTGTGTCGTATTAATATTCAAACTGATAAAAGACACACCTCTTGATGAGAGATTTATCAAGAGGTGTTTTTTTATGTGCGCTGCTATACCGCTCATCACAATCCGATTCTATTAAAAAAAGCGCCGGTCAGCCGATATAAAAGAATGCTGAAATTATGGATAAGGAGAGATATGTTTGAAAAGAAACTTTTTTTTAGTATGCGTCATTGTGCTGCTCAGCTATGTGACGGGGTATATTCCCGCATCGGCGGAGGATGCTGGTGAGGAGACGAATGGTTGGGTGGCGAAGGCGGATTTGCCTGAAGCTCGTTATAAAGCTGCTACCGCTGTTTATAATGGGAAAATTTATATTTTCGGTGGTAATGTACCCAATAAAAAAGAAACTTTTGTTTATGATCCTAGAAAGAATACGTGGACTCAAAAGGCTGATATGCCTACTGCAAGATACGCAGCAGCTGCTGCCGTTGTTGACGGGAAAATTTATGTCATCGGAGGACAAAAGGATGGTTTTCATTTCTTTAATACCGTAGAGGTATATGATCCTGCTACCGATTCTTGGGAAAATGCTCCTGATTTACCTGAGTCGGGGAATTATACTTCTGCGGAAGTTATTGATAAAAAAATATACGTAATATTAGACGGTAAAAATTATAGTTATGATATAAACACAAAAAAGTGGACAAAAAAAAATAATATGCCTGTTCGTGCTATCGGTACCAACACCGCTTCTCTAAATGGAAAAATTTATGCAGTCGGTGGAATGAATGGTGCTTACACCAAGGAAAAAATGTTTAAAACTCTTTATGAATATAACCCTGAAACAGACTCTTGGACAAAAAAACAAAATTTGATTAGTGAATTAACTTTTACATCAGTAACCACTCTAAATGGGAAAATATATATTATGGGTGGAGTAATTCCTGGAGATAAAGCAACTGCAACAACACAAGTCTATGATCCTTCTAATGATTCGATTGAAGAGTTCAAATCCTTAAACAGCGCAAGATGTTTAGCTACTGCTGCTACAGTTGGAAATGATATCTATATCATTGGGGGCAGAATATCTAATGGAGACCTTGCATTAAAAACAGTCGAAATGTACACCCCAGAAGATTCAACACCAGACACCGAAACACCGGAAACTCCCACCACCCCGGAACCAACTCCGGATCAGTCATCAGGTGACCGCGCGTTGCTCGTCATCACCATGACGAATGGTCTTGAGAAGGAATTTGACCTGTCGATGGATGAGGTAAATGACTTTATCAGCTGGTATGATCAAAAAGACGCCGGGAGCGGGTCGTCGAAATATGCGATTGATAAGCATGACAATAACAAAGGGCCGTTTTCCAGCCGGAAGGATTATGTGATTTTCAACAATATCTTGACCTTTGAAGTAAACGAATATTCGTCTAAATAACCATTAAAAAACCTTGATTTCTTCTTTTGAAATCAAGGTTTTTTGTCAATTCCTTTTCACCATGCGCCTGTAAAACTTCGTGAACGGCTTGTACTGCTCATTGACGAGTCCGGTCACTTCGGCGATGATCTGCATGAAGAGGATCAGGCCGAAGATGATGAAGATCGACATCCAGAGCGTCGCTGTCTTTAAGAGAATAGCGCTGAGGCTGAAGACGATGCCGATTAAGTAGATGACGATCACCGCTTTTCTGTGTGACAGTCCGAAGGCCATCAGCCTGTGATGGATATGTGATTTGTCAGGTGCGGAAATCGGCTGCTTGTTTAAAATGCGCCGAATAATCGCAAAGGTCGTGTCAAAGATCGGCACCCCGAGGATGATGATCGGGATGACGACGCTGAAAAGCGTCACGCTTTTGTACAGACCCAAAAGCGACAAGACGGAGATCACATAGCCGAGAAACAGCGAGCCCGTGTCTCCCATAAATATTTTCGCGGGGTGGAAATTATAGAAGAGAAAGCCGAGCGTGCTGCCGATGACAACCAATGATAAAGAGAAAATTAAGATTTTGTCGGCGGAAAAAGCCATGATGGCAATTGTCGAAAGGCCGATCACCGATATGCCGGCTGCGAGTCCGTCCAATCCGTCGATGAGATTGATGGCGTTTGTAATGCCTACGATCCATAAAATCGTTAAAGGATAGGCGAGCCACCCTAGATCAAAGCGGATATCCCAAAACGGGATCGACAAAAACTCCATTTTCAAACCGGTGCTGACGATCAGGCAAGCCACCAGTAGTTGGACGGTGAATTTGACTTTCGCGTTTAAATTGTATTTGTCATCTATAATCCCTAACGTGACGATCATAAAAGCGCCGAGCGTGATCGCCGTTATTCTGTTTTCATAAACACCGCCGGCCATCGATCCGGTCAATACTCCTATAAAAATGGCTAAACCGCCCATACGCGGCATAATTTTATCATGTATTTTTCGATGATCCGGCTGATCGATGACACCGGATTTGAGTGCTATTCGTTTCACTAGCGGAGTGATGATTAAAACGGTTATCAGAGAGACAAAAAACGCAAGTATTGTGCGTTCATAAGACATAAAGAAGTCTCCTTTTTAATGAAGTCTGGTTCGAGTTAAGAATAGGTCATACCTTTTCATTATACAATTTCATTATTTATTATAACAAGCTCAATCTAAAAGAAACATGATAAATTAAATTCTGCCGCGGCCTATGCATGCTGGTTCAGGTTTAGTTTTCCGGTCATTTCGAAAAATAACTGATGCCAATCTTTCTCCTTGGCCGTCTTTTTGCGAAGCTCGGTCAGGGAAGGGTCATCGTGCGACATCTCCAGTTCTTCACAGGCTTTCGTAAACGCACGCATATCGCTCCCTGCGATATGACGGTAAATGTGTTCTTTCTGCACCTTTTCTGTTGAAGGCAGGTTTAAGCCGACGACAGGCTTCCCGGCCGCCAAAAATTCAAACAGTTTTAAAGGAAACACCGCATTATTATAGGGAGACGGCTTGTAAGGCATGATCCCGATATCAATCACATTCATATAAGCAGGGACTTCCGCGGGCGCCGCCGGCCCCGTCCAGATGACATTCTCCTCCTGCAGGAGCTCTTGAAACTCCGGGTCGCCGTTTGTTCCGTCAGGACCGACAAATAAAAACGTCCATTCCCGTTTCGCTCTGGCGGTTTCTTTGACGAGCCTGAAGTCGAGCTTCGGCTTAATTCCGCCGATAAAACCGAGCACGGTGCCTTCTCTGCCGTTCAATACATCCGCCTTTTGCTCATTTCGCGCAAACAGATCGTATTCGACGCCGTTTTCGATCTTAAAAACCGGCTTTTTCTCTCCCTTCAGCCGGTTCTGGACATTTTGGCGCAAATATTCGGACGTACAAAAAATCGTGTCAGCGGCATTGAGAATTCTGCTTTCAGCTTCAACAATCACCTTTCGCCTGAACGCAGCGGCAATGTTTTGTTTTCCGCTGATCGGCGCCGCCCAATGGTCGCTGCAATCATAAATGACCTGATCCCACTGATATAACGACGCGAGTAGCGGAAAGCCGGGGAATGTGTACCATAAATACACTTTTTCTCCGCGGCCTTCTGTCGTCAAATACTGTAAAAGAGGTGCGAGCTTTTTTTGATAGAAAACATCTTTATAGCGCGCAAATCTGAACACTTTTTTCTTTAAAAAATCCTTGACCGCAAATTGCTTGATGCCGTTGTTAAGCTCTGTAAATGTCTCTGAAAAAACTTCTTCTGCGGGACATACCCAGATGACTTCCTTTGTCTCCTTTTGTTCAGCCAAAAATTCCGCAAGGCGGTGCCTTCGGTATCTCAGCTGATCCTGCCCCCACTGGCCGGTCGCCACTACAACATGTCTGACTTGATCTGTTTTCACTTTCTATCACCTTTTTCCGGCGATGCCGTTATAATCTTTTCATGACCGCATTTTTCGCATAGTGGACAAAGCACCATGTCGCCTTCATCAAATGGAGGCGCTCAATTTCCCTGTACACATACCACGTTTTTTGCGCCGCCTTCCACTTGTTTCTGGAAATCGACGTGTCGACAATCCGGTATTCAGCCAATGGCTCGTTTAATCCGTACGCTTTAAATCCCCGTTTTAAAATAGACAGCCAAGTCGCTAAATCTTGCCGTGTGCGAATGTTCGGCATCTGAATGTCGCCCGTCTGCTCCCTGTCAAGCATGACCGTCAGGCAGCCGATAATCGTATTTTTTAAAACGTCGTCATAGGCGAGACTTCCGGGCGCGGCGATCGTTTTATGAAGCGGCTCGCCGTTTTGGCTGATCAGCTCGTACGCCGTAAATGTAAAGGCGTGTTGATGCTTCTGCATAAAAGCAAACTGTTTTTCCAGCTTCTCTTTTTTCCAAACATCATCGCTGTCCAAAAAAGCGACATAGCGCCCTTCCGCTTTGTTGAGGGCGGCGTTCCGCGCCGCCGCCGCTCCCTTGTTTTCCTCTAAATAAATGGCGTGGATCCGCCCGTCTTTTTCTTCATAACGCTTTAAAATGTCCCTCGTTCCGTCTGTTGAGCAATCATCGGCGATGATCATTTCCCAATCGGAAAAGCTCTGATGGAGGACTGACTGAATGGTCTTCTCGATAAATGCCTCCGCATTATAGGAAGGCGTAATCACAGAGATTAAAGGTTTTTGACTCGACATGATCCTGATCCACATCCCCAATCAAAATTTTAGCGTTCTCTAAACACTTCAGGCACAACAATAATCAAAAACGACAGCGCCAAACCGATCAACACGCCGAGCACCGCTCTTTTTTTCGGCGACAAGCCGGCGGACTCGTTGTCCAAAACGGTTAAAGGCTCGATTTCCTCGGCATGCTTCAAATCAAGCTTGCTCGTTTCCAGCTCATACAAAAATCGTTGCTTATCGACCTTGGAGTCAGCGCTGACCGTTTCACCTTCAAGCGCTTTGATGTTCTTTTCGATGACTTCCTCTCTTTTTGAAAAGAGGGCTTTGTCGGCTTCCATATAAGCATTTTTGATCTTTTCCAATATGCTTAATGTTTCTTCTTTATCAGGCCCTGTATAGCTTAAGTTGAAAAGCGAATCCGTTCTGATTTCAATCGCCAGTTCATCTTTCAGCTCCGCCAGATCTTCCTCTTCCATCTCGGGGAAAATCTCTTTTAAAAACGGTTCGTTTTTCAAAAGGAGCGGAACATCTTTTGCATTGTTGTACTTCGCTTCTCCGTAGTTCCCTGTCGAGATCGTTACAGTGGCCGTGTAATCGGACGGAGCCGCCTCTCCTTTCGGCATGAAATAGCCGAACAGCCCAAGAACTAGTGGAAGCGCGATGATCAGCACAAAAAATTTTTTGATTCTGCCTGCAATACGTTTGATTAAATCATTCACATCAATTTCTCCCTGCTTTTAAATTCTATTTCGGACATCATCTAAAACGTTCGGTTTCACTCGTTCCATGTATTCTAAAGGTATTGACCGCCGCGAGAACCAACGCGAGAAACACCCAGTGGAAATACAGATTCGAGACGGAGCTCGGGCTGATGCTTGAGACAAGAAAGCTGACAAGAGCGGCGAGCAGCCCTTCTATCAGAAGCTTATAGCGGCTTGAAAGTCCTTTTTTATAAAAACGGTAAAGCACCAACATGACATACAGATACATCGTGAAATAGCCGAGCATCATCAGCACCCCGAAATTAGCCATAATCTCAACGAGCCAGTTATGCACTTCCACAACCTGGTCGGTATCAAAGAGGGCGTGATGCTCTAAATAATACGGCACATTGCCTGCGCCCACGCCAAATCCGTATGTATCAAGCACATAATGTCCGGCGTTTTTCAAAAGGTTCGCCCTGGCGACATTGGACGGCAGCGGCTCGCTGAAATCGTGCGAGGCCTGCGGGGCCAAGAAATATTCATAGAACTTATCCGTAATTTTGCCGGCAAAGAGCGCGGCAAAAGCGATGAATCCTGCGGCAGCGATGATAAGCGCCCACTTTTTTAAGATCCGGGGCAGCAAAATAAACACGTACAGCGCAAGACCGGCGATGACGCCTAAAATACTGGCTCTTGAACCGGTCAGGAAAATCAAATACACCGAACAAAACGCGAGGATCAGTCCCGCCGTCTTCAAGTAGCTGTTTTTGATGTTTTTAAAAAAAGCCAGATAAAAGAAAAAGCTGATCGACAGGAACGTCGCAAAGTCATTCTGATTGAAAAAAACCGATGTCGGGTAGTGCTGCTTATAATGCGGTCCGTTGAACAGCGTAGAGCTCGGCAGATGGTGCAATGTAAAATGGTTGTAGAATCCGATGACCATCAAGAAAATCGTCAGCGTCATCCATATGTAATAAAAAGCGAGCAGCCGGTCCAGTTTTTGAAAGTACAGGACGATCAAAAAGACAAAAAACATCCCCATCGCCAGCAGTGATAAATATTTCACGCCATCTGTAACAGACTTGACCCAAAGCAGCGAAATCATTCCATAGCAGAACCAAAAAGCAAAAAACGAGAGAATCCCTTTCACATGAACCTGTTTCCATTTTTCCAGATGGCCCCTGCCTTTCAAGATGTCCATGACAAACCAGAAGCCTGCCAGGATCAAGAGAATCCGGTATGGGAACAGACTGAAAAATCCGAGCTTGATCGTAAAAAACGCATTGTTGGCAAACGTTGCCGAGATCAATAGATACAAGATGGGCATCATGATCTGTTCGGTTGACAAATATGGTCTGAGCACTGCAAATACAGCCAGCGCGATCAAAAACAGAAAGACAAACAATATTTTCTTTGTGCTTGTTTGAGCCAATAAATTCGTTAATGCTAAGCCTGCGGCCAAAGCGGCGAGCCAAACCAGAACATTGGCCGCGGAACGTTTCAGACTCATCGATTCCCCCTCCTTCCGCGTGTTTTCTGGAAAAGGGCTGCCGGCATGAGCCAGCAGCCAGTTGTTTTTAAGTATTCATCTCTTTTTTATAAAAGGAAATGGTCTTTTCCAGTCCTTCACTGAGCGGCATTTTCGGTTCCCAGTTCAAGATTTGTTTTGTTTCTTCATTGCTCAGTGTGCTGTGGCGGATATCTCCAGGTCTTTCATCCTGATAGATCGGAGAAAGCGTTGATTTCGTCGCCTTTTTCATCTCGGCAAACAGCTCATTGACCGTAATGGAAAAGCCGTTTGACACATTTAAACAAACGTTTGATTGAGCTTTGAGCGCTTTGACATTGGCGCTGGCCACATCGCCGACATAGATGAAGTCGCGGGACTGTTCACCATCTCCAAAGATAACCGGAGCTGTTCCGCTTGTTAACAGGTCGGAGAAAATCGAGACGACTCCGCCCTCTCCTTTCGCATCTTGGCGCGGTCCGTACACGTTGCTGTACCGCAGCACACAGAACTCGATTCCGTAAAGGTCATAGGCCAGCTTCAAATAGTTTTCTACCGTAAGCTTTGTCAAACCGTAAGGCGATCCCGGGTTTGTGTTGTGACGGGTGTCGACAGGCAAATAATCCGGATTTCCGTAAACGGCGGCGGAAGACGCGAAGATGATTTTTCTTGCACCGCATTCGCTCGCTGCCTTGATGACGTGAAGCGAGCCTCTAATATTGATATTTTCATCGTTCAAAAAATCTTTGACAGACTCCCCCACGCTCACCTGTGCCGCTAAATGAATAATATAATCGGGATTAATGCTTTTGATCACTTCTATGACTTCCGGGTTTGTAATATCCTCGTGGTGAAAGTCGATCGGAAGTCCTTCGATATTCGAGCGGTGACCCGTTGATAAATTATCGAGAATCGATACTTGATAGTTTTCTTTCAGAAGCTGTTCCGCTATATGTGAGCCGATAAATCCGCATCCGCCTGTCACTAGTACTTTTTCCATGTTGATAACACCCCGCGTTTATACTTTTGTTAAAATCTTCTCTCCCTGTACATGAGGGCGGCCGATTGAATGATAGATAAAGCCTTCCCTTTTCATATCCTCGAGCTGGAACAAATTGCGTCCGTCAATCAGGACCGGCCGGTTTAAATATGATTTTAGCTTCTTTATATCCATATGCTTCACCTGCGGCCAATCTGTTAAAATTAGGCACGCATCCGTATCTTTTACCGTCTCGAACAAATCATTGCTGTAAACGGCTTGATCGCCGAGCAGGCGCTCCGCTTCCGGAACCGCGATCGGGTCGTATGCTTTGACCTCAGCGCCGAGACTTCGCAGCATCGGAATGACATCCAGTGCAGGCGCTGACCGCATATCATTTGTATTCGGTTTGAACGCCAATCCGAGAACCGAAACTGTCATGCCGTTCAGATCGCCAAACACGTCAAGCAGCTTTCCGACAATGTGGGCCCGCTGTTTTTGATTCGTCTCAATCACGGCTTCGATCATTTTAAACGGGTAGCCGACAGACTTGGCGATATGCAAAAGCGCCATCGTATCCTTCGGAAAGCAAGAGCCCCCAAAGCCGATCCCGGCTTTTAAAAATTTCCCGCCGATTCTGCTGTCGAGTCCGACACCTTCGGAAACCTTTGCGACATCGGCGCCGACTCTTTCGCAAATGTTCGCAATATCATTAATGAACGAAATCTTCGTGGCTAAAAACGCGTTGGCCGCGTATTTAATCATTTCTGCACTTTCAAGGTTTGTTTTCACAACCGTCGTTTGAAACGGTTCATGAAGCTCTTCAATGATCGCCGCAGCTTTTTCGCTCGTGGCGCCGATCACCGCTCTTTCCATATTCATCGTGTCAAAAATGGCCGTTCCTTCGCGAAGAAACTCGGGATTCGAGACGACATCAAACGGGTATTTGCCTCCTGAGGCCTTCTCGATAATCGATTGAACGAGCTTTCCTGTTCCAACCGGAACAGTGCTCTTGTTCACAATGATTTTATAGCCGTTCAAATGGCTTCCGATCGTTTCGGCGACGGATTTTACATACGTCAGGTCAGCTTCTCCGCTTTCTGACATCGGCGTCCCGACAGCTATATAGATAATGTCTGATTGTTTTATCGCCTTGGGAATGTCCGTTGAAAAGAACAAACGGTTTTCATTTACGTTTTGCTCAACTAGTTCTTGCAGTCCGTTTTCGTAGATTGGCATGATACCGGCTGATAGCCCTCTGATTTTTTCAGCATCTATATCACAGCAGACAACCGAATTTCCCACCTCGGCAAAACAAGTTCCAGATACCAGCCCAACATATCCTGTTCCAATGACAGCGATCCTTTTCAATATCATCATTCCCTTCTTTAAGCTAACCCTTCAATCCAATAGCTTTTTTTAGGCGATGATTTTTATCTCTGTTTATAAAAATCAAGTCTCTCTAGATTTCATCTTGGACCTAAACCTGCGGCTTTAAACAGGTCCTTTTGACATTTCACCCCGGTCCGCCGGGTACTTCCGCGCCTTTTTTTAGATCGCGCACGATCCTTTCATATCTCTCTTTCAGCGCTTTTGCGTTTTGGTTTGCATCATAATGTTCATACACCTTCTGATAGAGCTCGTCAGCGATATCCGCCCGCCATTTGCCGCCTTCGACATAATCGGTGACCGCGGCTTTCAATTCGGAGACGGAACCCGGCTTCACAAGGAGATGGCGATGCTTTCCGAACAAAGCCGGGACACCGCCGACCGCTGTGCAGACAACCGGCACTTTCAGAGCCAGCGCTTCAATGACAACGGTCGGCATCCCTTCCGAATAGGAAGGAAGGACAAACAGGTCTGATGCGGCAAGGTATTCGGATATTTGCTGATTGGCCACCTGCCCCGTCAATATCGCCTGGCCGCCGGCTTTTTGCCGGATCCGCTCTTTTTCCGGCCCGTCGCCGACAAACACCGCCGCATAGCTGTCATCAAGCTGCCGAACGGCCTCTGCCAGCTCAGCCACTCCCTTTCCCTTGACCAAACGGCCGACGAAGGTCAGCAGCTTTTTATCTTTCGGCAAGCCGTATTTCTCCCTCAGTTCGGCTTTTGAAGCGGAGGGCTTTTGAAACCGGTCAAGACTGACCCCGATCGGAAGCACAGCGCTTTCGACACCTGTCATCTCTTTTGTTTTGTCTTTCAGCATATCGCTGACCGCCAATACATCGGAAGCCGAACGAACGGCTCTTTCAAATGCTTTGAAGGCCCCTTTGCTGTAATGCGGGTAAACATTGACGTCGCTCCCGTGCAGCGTCAGCGCATAAGGGATGTTGAGCCTTTCTGAGACGACGGCGGCGGCGCCTCCCGACGGCATCGCGAAATGGGCATGGATCATGTCGGGGGCCAGCCGGTGCTTGCCGATTATCCGCAAAACGGCTTCGGCTATCCGGCGGTGCGGCTGGGCCCATTTCAGCTGGCCGGGCAGCGCAGTGTATGGCGGCCTGTAGACCGGAATTCCCTTTCTTTCTTCATATTCCGGAGATGAACGGATGCGCCGGTATTTTTTTTTCAAAAGCCTGAGAGGCCCGGGATTCACAGGCAAAGGACAAATGACGGTGACATCGATTCCGAGCATCCGCAGCGCCTGTACCTGTGTCTCATGAAAAACGCCTTCCCCCGGTTTTTGACCGCTGGGATAAACACTGGTAATCCAAAGTACCTTCAACATTAAACGCCCTTTCTGCTTTGAAACTGGGCTCTTACCGCCCCTTGATAAAACTTGCCGACCAGCAGGCTGTATACAATTCCGCTGATGACGACGGAAACCGACAGCTGAAGCATGGCTCCGGGCAAAAGGTGTCTGGTTCCCGCGCTCAAGCCCAGAGCCAGGGCTGCCATTAAGGCCGTCAGCGCCAACGGTTTGCCGATCGTCTTGAAGTATTCGCCAAACTTAAGCTGGATCACATATTTGAGCAGCCATCTGCCGATCAAGAAATTGATCAGACTAATCGCAGCATACGTCCAGGCGGTCAGCACCAAGTCATTCGTCAGCACCGCAGCATATAGAGACAGTCCGTAAAGGAGCATAATCCCGCTGTCCCAATAAAAGGCAAGATCCGCTCTCCCCTTCGCCAATAAAACCGATCCGTTCGGATTCATCAGCACCCTGAGCAAGCCGACAATCGCCAGAATGTTAAGCACAGGGACGGCCTGCAGCCATTTTTCTCCGAAGACGACCTCGATAAACAGATCGGAAACGGTGGTCAGCCCGATCAGCAGCGGGAAGGAAACAAGTGCGAGAAGCTTTGTCATATTTAAAAAGCCTTCGCGCAGAGTTCCGTTGTCCCGCTGATTTTTTGAGAAGACAGGAAATGCAACCTTTGTAATAATCGGATTGATTTTCAACACGGGAATCGTGATAATCTGGTAGGCCAGGTTATAGATTCCCAAAGCTTCAGCGCCGAGAAAACGGCCGATCAAAATCATATCAATGTTGGCGCCGAGCCTGTTGACAAGGCGTGAAGCAAGCTGGAAAGCGCCAAACGAGAAAAAACCGCTGACTTCCCGTACCGCAAAAACAAATGAAGGACGCCATTTTTTTAAATATACAGCAAAAAATAGGATCCCTTTAAAGGAATTGAGAAAAACTTGTGACAAAGCATAGGCGATAATCGGGTCCGTCAGAACCATAAGGACGAGCAGGAGCACAAACGACGCTATCGCGGCACCGGCTTCAATTTTGCTCAGCACATTGAATTTCAAATCCTTCTGTAGCAAATATTGATGCTGTTGTCCGACCGGCGCGATTAAGAACATCACCGCCAAAATCCGGATGAGCAGCACAAGTTCGTCCCGCTGATAAAAATCAGCAATCACCGGACTTAAGAAAAAAAGGCCGATAAACAAAAGGAAGCCCGTTATGATATTGAGCCAATACAAAGTCGACAATTGGCGTTCACTGATGTCTTCCTTTTGAATTAAAGCGGCCCCGAATCCCATATCAAGCACAATTTGCGTAAAAACCGTGACCGTTGTCAGCATCCCGACGAGCCCGAATTCGGTGATCGTCATTATATTGCCAAGCAGTGCAAACTGTACAATCTGGACAGCCGTGACAATCAAAGTGGACAGGCTTGTCCATTTTGCACCGCTTAAGATTTGTTTTGTAATGGTTGACATAGCATATTCCTAACTTCCTTGTATTATCTGGCTCCCTCACCAGTCAATACTACTTTAATCGTTTTGACCATGACCTTCAAATCGAGAAGAAATGTCAAATTTCGAATATAATACAGATCATGCACAAGCTTTTCCCTCGGACTGATGTCATATCCGCCATTGACTTGTGCCAGCCCCGTTAACCCAGGCTTTACAATTAAGCGGTTTTTAAATCCCGGAATCTCATGGTGGAACTGAGCGGTAAACATCGGCCGTTCCGGCCTTGGTCCGACAAGGCTCATGTCTCCGGCCAGCACATTGATCAGCTGCGGCAGTTCGTCAATCCTTGTTCTTCTAATAAACGCCCCGACCGCTGTGACCCGCGGATCATCCTTCTGGGCCCATTTGGCCCCGGATTTTTCGGCATCGATTCTCATCGAGCGCAATTTGATCAGCTTAAAATGCTTGCCGTCTTTTCCGACGCGTTCCTGGCGGTAAAAAGGCGAGCCGGGAGTTTCTATAGAAATCAAAATACAGAATAGCAGGATCACCGGCAGTGTAATGGCGAGACCGATGAGTGATAGGACGATATCCATTGCCCGTTTTATATTCAAATACCGTACTGCTTTTTCAGATAGAGCACAAGAATAGATCTGCTGGCTTGAGTATTCATTATACATTCTTAAGCTTTTGTCCATACTCACTGACATACACCTCACGATTGGTTTGGTTCTTTGTGATCTCTGCGTCAGTGTAGCATATGAACGTAAACCCATTGTAAAGGGCTTGTTAAAGAATATTAATTGTGTGATTTTTTGATAAATTTGTTTAATTTTCTTTAACCATCGACCGCCTCCGCTCCTTTTTGTTGAATTAATGGAATAATCATACTATATTTCTATATATAAAAAAAGAAGCCGAAGTTCGGCTCCTTTTTTCACATAAAGGGCTCAGGAAGCCCTCCTTCTATCTATAGTATGCTGAAACAGCATCATTGATTCCTTTTGCTGCTTTATCCTTTAGCGTCCCGCTTTTTAATTTGCTTGCGTCAGACGAATTCGTGATAAAGGCGGTTTCTAGTAAAACACTCGGCATTTTCGAGTACTTAATCACATAGAACCCTGCTGTTTTCACGCCTCTGTCTCTTGTTCCGAACGCGCTGACGACCCTCGGTTGAACTAATTCTGCAAGCCGCTTGCTGTTGGCGCTTTGATAGGTTTTGTCATAATACGTTTCAGTGCCATGTGATGAAGACGTATATGAATTGGCATGAATGCTGATGAACAGATCAGCTTTTGCGTTAGCGCCCTTTTTCACCCGTTCTTCCAACGAGTAAAACGTATCGTTTGATCTTGACATGACAGGAAGTGCACCGGCGCTATACAGCTTGCTGTTCAATCTTTTGGCGATATCAAGGTTAACATCTTTCTCCTTTAAACCGTTGCCGACCGCACCCGGATCCTGATCTCCGTGTCCCGGATCGATGAAAATCGTTTTACCGACGGCGGGATTTTTAAGCTGGTTGGCCACTTTGGAGCTGACTGAAGGTGTTCCGCCCATTATGGAAAAGTATTTGATGTTTTTGTCGCCGCTGAATGCCCTTGGTTCCTTTGATAAATTGTCTCCGTTCGTCAGAATGATCGCTTTATTTTGTTTTGCAGCCAGGGCCGCCCCGCTGATAGAATCGGCATATTTAAATCCATTGCTGACATAAGTGTTGCTCGTGCTTAAACTGAATTTTTTTGCGATATTTACAGAAAGGTCATAGCGGTTTTTTCCGCTGATTCGGGTAGGAGAAGGAAGTTTGCGATATAATGTGCTGTTTATGCTTCCCGTGCTTCCTATGACAATTGTTTGTTTAATGCCTTTGCTTTTGATTGCCCCGGATGTATAGCTGTTTAACGTTTTTTCGTTGGTAAACAAGATCGGATAACCATTTTTAGCGGCGTACGGAATGACGGCGATTGGATCTGCATATAAGAATCCGTTCGCTATGATCGCTTTTGAGGTGTTTGGCATAGATTTCGCCACTTTTGCCGCTGTATCATAACGGTTTTTTCCGGCAATTCTTTTCACGGTGATTCCAAGGCTTTTGATTTGATTGGCTACTGTGTTTGATACTGCAGGAGTTCCTCCTACTATATAAACAGTTTTTGTATTCAACTCTTTTAAACGGGATTTCGTTTCAGCTGACAGTTTTTTTGAGTTTGTAAACAAAAGCGGTGCGTTTTTCTGATAAGCGAAAGGCGCTGCCGAAATGGCATCCGCATAAGCTCCTCCGCCTACAATCACAGCCGTGCTTGCGCTTGACCAGCCTTTTTTGGATGCTTGTACAGCTGTGTCATAGCGGCTTTTTCCGGCAATCCTGTTTGCTGTGTTATCTGCAAGTGCAGAAGGGATAAATAAAACAAGTCCTAACAAGCAAATCGGGAGGACTTTAAAAAATCTGTGCAAAGTGACCACTCCATCTTTTCTATAATATTTTAATTCTACTAGGCTCTAAATATATAGATCGAAATATCCAAATTGATATGATATGCTGACTCGCACATCACTCTGCATTTACCGGGCGTATCGTCCGCTTGATCAACACATTGCAAACGGCTTTAGTGGTGCCTTCCTCTAAAAACTTTCATTTGTGCCCGGGCCTTGCATGCCCCCTAGTCATCTCAGCTGGTTCCATTTATTATGTATTTTGGGGGCGGGTGTCATTGCCACATCCGCCCTTTTGAAAAATACAAGCAAAAATTTTGAAAGTTTTATTTGATACTCTCAATTTTTTTCAATTCGAGCTGGCCTTCTTCATTTTTTTGATAATTGACTTTCACTTTTTCCCCGTCTTTTAATTGGTTAATATCTCCTTTGTAATCATCGACAATGATTAAGCTGACAGGTTCGTTATTAACTTTAACTTCGATTGTATGAGAATCAGCCAATCCCACAAATGTTCCTTCTTCAGTCTGAATGTCGTTTGTCTGACTTCCTTGTGTTGATTGTTCAGCAGTTCCGCAGCCTGCCAATAAGACTAAGAAAAACATCAATGCGGCTAATTGTTTCATTTTCATCACCTCTTGTTTTTTATCGACAAACATTTTTAATTTTAAAGAAAACAAAAGAATTTTGAAACATTCTTAAGTTCTATTTCGTCAAGTTGTAATGTGACAAAAAAAAGATGTTGTTTCTATGAATTTTAAAATCTATAATCAAGTAAGAGTAAAAAATAAGGTGAGGAATCTATGAGAGCTGAAAAAAGAAAAAAGAAAAGAAAAGTCTTTTTCATTATTTTGACAATTATAGGCTTATTCGTTTTAGGTACCGGCGGGTATGCATACTACCTCTGGAATAAAGCTGCTTCAACCATCGCGAGCATACATGAAGATCTCGGAAAGTCCGACAAAAGAGACAAACAGGTTGACGTGAACAGCAAGGATCCAATTGCTGTATTAATCATGGGAGTAGATGAAAGAAAAGGCGATAAAGGACGAGCCGACTCCCTCATTTACATGACGGTGAACCCTAAGACGAATAAAACGGAAATGGTGAGCATTCCTCGTGACACATACACCGAAATCATCGGCAAAGGAACGACGGACAAAATCAACCACTCCTATGCCTTCGGTGGAACGCAAATGACCGTTGATACGGTTGAAAACTTTTTGGATGTACCTGTCGATTACTTTGTAAAAGTCAATATGGAAAGCTTCAGGGATATTGTTGATACACTCGGCGGCATTACAGTGAACAGCACGTTCGCCTTCAGCTATGACGGATATACCTTCAATAAAGGGGAAATTACCCTGGACGGTAAAGAAGCACTTGCATACACAAGGATGAGAAAACAGGATCCAAAGGGGGATTTCGGAAGACAAGAGCGGCAGCGGCAAGTCATCGAAGGCATCATCAAAAAAGGAGCAAACATCTCATCCGTTACGAAATTCAGCGATATGTTCAATGTAATTGAAGATAATGTCAAGACCAACCTTACTTTTGATGATATGTGGGATATTCAGTCAAACTACAAATCAGCCCGAAACAATGTCGTTCAACATCAGCTGAAAGGTCAGGGCACAAAAATCAACGGAATCTATTACTATCAAGTGGACGAGAACGATCGTGCAGCCATTTCTAAAGAATTGAAAGAAAGTTTGGCACTTGAAAATTAACGAAACTAGCTCCGCAAATGCGGAGCTAGTTTTTAAATTTCCTTAAAAGGCAGTGGCTTGTCAGTCCGATAGCCAAAACGATAGAGTATTTCTTCGACAATGCGTTTTGATGCATTCCCATCGCCATATGGGTTTGAAGCTTGGGACATTCTATGATACTCTTCATCATCTTCTAACAGCTGCTTAGTCAGCTTATATACATTTTCTTCATCCGTCCCAGCTAGTTTTAATGTCCCTGCTTTAACGCCTTCCGGTCTCTCTGTCGTATCTCTTAACACAAGAACCGGTTTCCCGAGGGAAGGTGCTTCTTCTTGCACACCTCCGGAGTCAGTCAAAATGAAATAAGCTCTAGAAGCAAAATTATGAAAATCGATTACTTCAAGCGGCTCAATTAGATGCACTCTGTCCAATCCACTAAAATACAGATTTGCAGCTTGTCTAACAACAGGATTCAAATGTACAGGATACACTACTTGGACATCTGGAAATTCTTCTGTGATTCTCCGGATCGCACGAAACATATTTTCCATCGGTTCCCCTAAATTTTCGCGGCGATGTGCAGTTAAAAGTATCATCCGGTTATTATCCATCTTATCGAGAAGCGGGTGTGAGTATTTCTCCCGAACCGTTGTGTTCAAGGCATCGATAGCTGTGTTCCCAGTAACGAAAATTGATTCTACTTTTTTATTTTCCCTTAACAAATTGTCTTCCGCTTGCTTTGTTGGCGCAAAGTGAAAATCTGCTATCGACCCAGTCAACTGACGGTTCATTTCTTCGGGAAATGGAGAGTATTTGTTACCCGTCCTTAAGCCTGCTTCAACATGACCGACTGAAATCCTGTGATAATAAGCAGCCAAACTTCCCGCAAAAGTTGTCGTTGTATCACCGTGTACAAGAACAAGATCAGGTTTAATCTCTTGGAAGAGCTGATCTAGTTTTGTTAGAGCATTTGACGTAATTTCAGCCAAAGTCTGCCGTTCCTTCATAATATTCAAATCAAAATCAGGCCGAATATGAAATGCTTCGAGCACCTGATCAAGCATTTGCCTATGCTGAGCAGTCACTGTCACATATGATGTAATTTCCGGGTGTTTTCTTAATTCCAGTACGAGAGGAGCCATTTTAATCGCTTCGGGTCTAGTGCCAAATATAGTCATGACCTTTAGTTTGTCCATTTTAGCTTTTACCTTTCCTTTCCCCAATCTGTAGCTTGTATTTTATAATAACATTATTTGATTTCATATATCATTATTTTCTCCTAAAACTGAATAATTTATTTGTTTTGTTAATACGTGTGAAAAAACTTGAATTGTGGTAAAGTTTAAGATATCGACCACATACACTTTAAGGAAGGTGCTTTACTAATGAAAAAAGTAAGAAAAGCCATAATTCCAGCAGCTGGTCTTGGCACTCGCTTTTTGCCGGCTACTAAAGCAATGCCGAAAGAAATGCTTCCGATTGTCGACAAGCCGACCATCCAGTACATAATTGAGGAGGCCATTGAATCAGGCATCGAAGATATAATCATTGTCACAGGTAAAGGAAAGCGTGCCATCGAAGACCACTTTGACCACGCTCCGGAACTTGAACGCAATCTTGAAGAAAAAGGGAAAAACGAGTTGCTTGAAAAAGTCCAAAAAGCATCGAATATGGCTGATATCCATTACATTAGACAGAAAGAGCCAAAAGGACTCGGACATGCAGTCTGGTGTGCGCGGAATTTTATCGGTAATGAGCCTTTTGCCGTTTTACTTGGGGATGATATCGTTCAGGCTGAGACACCAGGGCTTCGTCAGCTGATGGATGAATATGATAAAACCCTTTCTTCTATCATCGGTGTTCAGCAGGTGCCGGAAGATGAAACACACCGTTACGGAATCATTGATCCGCTTACAAAAGAAGGCCGGAGATATCAAGTAAAGAACTTTGTCGAAAAACCAAAGCCTGGAACAGCTCCTTCTAATTTGGCTATTCTCGGCCGTTACATCTTTACGCCTGAAATCTTTATGTATCTGGAAAAACAAGAAATTGGAGCGGGCGGGGAAATTCAATTGACAGACGCGATTCAAAAGCTGAATGAAATTCAGCGTGTATTCGCTTACGATTTTGAAGGTAAGCGCTATGATGTCGGTGAAAAGCTTGGGTTTATTCAAACAACACTTGAATTTGCCATGCAGGACCCAGAATTAAAAACACAGCTTGTTCCTTTTATAGAAAACCTTTTAAATAAGGAAGAGATTTAAACAAAGAAAAACTGGCATTTAAATGCCAGTTTTTTTGTATAATAATCAGTTGTTATCCTTTTTCTTGCTTGCGCCTGACACTTTTCTCAGTCTCTGATTGCATCAGCAATTGATGAACAAAATCAAGAAGCTTTCGGCTGGAATCCCCTTTTGAATATGAGTTCCACTCCGCTGCAAAATGTTGAATATTTTCATTTTGTTCGCCGATCTGTTTCAACTCTTCAAGCAGTTCATCACGTTTAAAACATGCCTTTCCGGGTATTACCCTTTCAAAGTCATCGATTAGTCCGCGATTTTCGTCATATTGAGCCATATCATACGTATAGAACAGCATCGGCTTATTTAATAATGCGAATTCAAAAGGGACCGAAGAATAATCTGAAACCAGTACATCACAAGCGTATAAAAGATCTTGTAAAGGATGCTCTGAAACATCTTTAAAACAGCCATCACTCTCATCCAGTTCGATCCTTTTACGCACGGCCGGATGCAATTTTACCCACAGCTCATATTCTCCGTTTAAATCTTTTAAAAGCTGTTCTTTTGTAAACGGAAGATTGAGGCTTGCCATGTCATAATCCCTGTAGGTCGGAGCGTAGAGAATGACTTTTTTAGTTTGCACAAATGAAGCCTTTGGCTCCGAATCAAAATACTGATCAGTCAGCGGAACTCCCGTCCGCAAAAACTTTTCTTCTTTTGCGCCGAATGAACGTTTGAAAATCTCTGCCATCTTGTCTGAACCGACCGCAATATAATCAAAGGAACGATATACCTTTTTAAACCTTTTGATATCCGCCGCCGTTCTATGTTTATTCGCAACGTCCTCAAGTCCGAATTTTTTGAGTGCGCCATTGGCATGCCAAACCTGGATACATTTCGTCTGCGGACGATTGTTCAGTACGCTCGTTATCAAAAAATAATTATCAGTGATAACACATTCGCTCCTGAACATATGATAAACAGCCTGTATGATATGAAAAGGATTTGTTTCACTTAGCCATTTTGATTTAACGGCCGGAAATTCCTTTGCAAGGGAAGCGGCGTGTCGAGTATACAATACACAGACTTCAAAAGGTCGGTTTGTTTTCCTTTCATATTCCTTCAGCAGCGCCCTCGCATTATCCTGGAATGAAACGAGAAAGACGACCCTTTTTCGCGGCTTGATCCACCTTAAAATAAAGCCGGTTACCGAAAGCCCTGCCGAATATAGTACAACTAGTAAAGAACGTATATTCATCCTTCAACCCAATCTCTTCAAAAAATTCATCATGATATTATGCATCAATTTGTTTTGACTGCTCTTTAACCCGTTCAGGATAGTAGCCCTGCTTTTGAACCCTTTCTTCTTTCAAAACGGAAAAAGCATATTTCGGGATATTCATCATCCTTTTCCATCTTGACGGGTTTGTTGCCAATCTATACAGCCACTCCAGGTTCAGTCGAATCAGCCAGTTCGGAGCCCGTTTGACAGAACCGCTGAAAACATCAAAGCTGCCGCCCAGGCCGATTGCAATGGCCTGCGGAAACAGATGACGATATTGATAAATAAATCTTTCCTGATGCGGGTAACCTAAAGCTACAAAAACCATGTCCGGTTTTGCCTTCGCAATCCGTTGAGCCACCGCTTCTTTATCCTTTGCAAAACCGTCTGAATATCCAACTAGTTTGATATCGGGGTATTCAGATGAGATACGCTCCACCACGGCTTTGTTCACCTCTTTTTTTGCACCGTACAAAAAGACCCTTTTATGTTTTTGGTTGGCCATCTTCAAAAGATTGACAAAAACATCATACCCTGCGATTCTCGACTTTAACCTGCTCTTCGTAAGCTTTGACATCATCACGACTCCGATGCCGTCAGGCAAAATAAAGTCAGCGGATGACAATACATCGGAATAACTTTTGTCTTTAATCGCTGCGTATCCGATTTCCGGGTTAACAGTAGCGATATAGGCGCCGATGCGCCGATTAATGTATGAATGTTCAAGATGGTTCATAAAGCCGGCTAAATCGTTATTAACATAGGACAAGTTGTGTATCTGTGCCGTTTGCAACTTCATCTCCTCCTTCCAACAGAAAAATGCAATTATATGTGTAAACAAACGTTAAATGTCACAGGTAAGTGATCAGCCCCAAAAACGCGAATGATCTAACGTATATTTTAACATAGATGATTCATAAAAGCTTAACAATAACTTTACATCCATTTAAGATTTTTTACGCTTCATAAAGAATAAGCGCCATTTCGCGGATTATTTTTAAATAAAATTTGGAATTTCATTTATCGTTTACAATGCTTAACGTTTGATAGACGATGTGCTATAATAAGTGATCAGTGAAGACATGCGGAAAAATTGTCTTTTTTTAGTGGAAAGCACATACGTTTTTTGGATCTTAAATACATGTGAAAGTTCATTATAGTGGTTTTAGTACGTTATAGATGAGGAAGGAGAGTACGTTTAACATGAAGAAAGTCATCACATATGGAACGTTTGATTTATTGCACTGGGGCCATATCAAATTATTGGAACGCGCCAAACAGCTGGGCGATTATCTTGTCGTAGCGATATCCACAGATGAATTCAACCTTCAAAAACAGAAGAAAGCTTATCACAGCTATGAGCATCGCAAATTAATCCTGGAAACCATTCGCTACGTTGACGAAGTGATTCCCGAAAAGAGCTGGGATCAAAAAGTACAGGATGTAATCGACCATGATATTGATGTTTTTGTCATGGGGGATGATTGGGAAGGAAAATTTGACTTCCTAAAGGAACATTGCGAAGTCGTCTATCTGCCAAGAACAGAAGGAATTTCAACTACAAAGATTAAAGAAGAAATCGCCAACCTATAATTTCTGGTCTTTTGCTACAACAAGCTATGCTATATAATTTTTTCAAAAAGTACTTCTTACAAGTTTTAAGAAGTACTTTTTGATGCTTCATGGATTTGTGAAGTGAATGCAAGTAATCGGATGAATGCCAGCTTATAGTTGAAAGGAAGAAAAAATTTGGGCGAGAATAATTTTATTAATTTGAACAATAAGGAAACAGCCGTTCCGAATATGACGTATTATTTTATTTCAGGAGGCCTGCCTGATAATTACGGAGGATTGACAAAATCACTGCTGCTCCGCTCTAAATTATTTGGCGAGGAATGTCATACACCTACAACTTTCTTAACATTCCGTTTTGACAAAGAATTTTCAAATAAAAAAAATCAATTGTTTGAAAATCAAAAAATTGACCGGAAATTCACGCGAGTATTGAATATGTTTGATGATTTCCTCAGCAAAAATGCTAATGGGCGCTTCTATTCTGAAAGAATAAGTTTGCAGGAAATTAAAAAGCAAATTCGGAGAAATCGAATTCTTCAGAAATTCGGTACGTTGTTCAGCGGAAAAATAAACAACCTTGAGATCACTTTTTACGAAGATGGAAGGTCCGTCTGTTTTGTCGATTACTTTAACAGTGAAAAAAAGTGCTATAAAAGAGAAGAATACAGCAAAAACGGAACGCTGATCATGATCGCTTATTTCGATACAAAAACAGGCTGTTTGTCCCGTCAAGAATTTGTCAATGAAAACAACATGATCTACTTGGAAAAACACTATGAATATAATCCAGAAAAGAAAGATGTTCAGTTCACTCATATGAACTGGTATTCAGAAATGGGAGCACTCCATTTTTCTGACGAATCTGATTTAAGAAGGCATTGGATTGAAGTCCTTCAGGCCGAATCAGACAAGCCGAAGTTGTTTCTTGTTGACAGCAGGCCGCAGGACAAGCATATCTTTAGAGTCAAAAAAGCGCCGGCTTCCTATTATGCTGCAATCATTCACAATAAACATTACGGTGAAAATAAATATCAGATCAAAGGCCGTTACAAAGAAGTATTCAGTCAAATGCCGAATTTAGATGCTGTTTTCTTCATTACCGAGGAGCAGATGGAGGATTTTGAACTGATTTCAGGAAAACAGAAGATTTTCTTTTTCACTCCGCACACGATAGCCAAACCGCTGGATAAACAAGTGTTGAACGTGCCAAGCAAAAAGAACAAAGCTGTTATTATATCGAGGTTGGCGCCGATGAAAAATCTTACTCACGCCATTAAAGCCTTCAGGCTTGTAGTGAACGAGATTCCCGAAGCCCAATTGGAAATTTTCGGATCAGGCGAAGAGGAACATTTGATAAAGGCTGAAATTGAAAAATCCAGCCTCCAAAACAATGTCTTTCTAAAAGGTTATACTCAAAATCCTGATGCAGAATTTCAAAAGGCTTGGCTTACTATTTCCACCTCTCACTTTGAAGGGTTCGGGCTTTCAAATATGGAGGCTCTCAGCAATGGCTGCCCTGTTGTGACTTACGACTATGATTACGGGGCCAGAAGCCTTGTGAAAGACAATAAAAACGGCTTTGTTGTCGAGCAGTATAATATTGAGCAATTGGCCGAAAAAATCGTACTGCTGATGAAAGACGAAAAGCTTCATGAGGAGTTTTCCAAACGCGCTTTTGAAATGGCCGAGAAATATTCGACACACAATTATATGCGAAACTGGTCTGTTGCACTTCATGACATGATCAAGATCAGAGAGGAAAAACAAAGCTTATCAAACGCGTTCTCCAGCAAACTTCCATTCACGATAAGAGAGAATCAAACCCGTGAATCCGTGTTGACGCTTGAGCTGCATTGTCCAATGCAGATTGATGAAAACTATCATTTGCAGCTGATAGGGCTCGACAGAAAAAACAAAGCGCTGGTTGTTTCTGCCGCTCCCGACGAATCGGGAAAACGGTTCAATATCTCTTTCGATAAAGGGATTCATGTTGAAAAAATAAGAGCAAATAAAACCAGGACATTAGATTTTTATTTAGAAATCAGTAATGCAAATCATATTAAAGTATTAAAAAGGTTATCTGTTGATCAAACAGAGATGGCTTCTCCTTTTTCAGCCAAAGAGTATGAAATCGTACCTTACACGACTGTAAAGGGTAATTATTCATGGACGCTGAACGGGAAAGACTGAAGTTTCTTCAAAAAGTGCGGCGTTACTGCCAGCTGTAGAGGGCAGGATGATGATATCATTCATCTTGTGTATAATAATCGAGAGACTTCTTCATTGAATATCTGAGTAAAAAAGAGGAGTAGACTTATTTTATGGTTAACGAAGTTCCAATAACATGCGATTTAATGAATCTAAAAATTGAGGGTTGGCAGCTTCACCTCGATTTCTCTTTGCAACATTCAATTTCCGCAGAAGAAATCAGCCTTCTGGCAGTAAACCGTAAAACAAAGGAAGAGCTGTCAGTTCCGTGTAAAAAAATAGATGGGCTTGAAACAGGTAGATACCATTCAGCCCTTCACTTAAAAGATCTTTCAAAACACGTCAATGACAAAGGCTGTCTCGATTTCTACGTCACAGGCCGGAACAATGATGACAACGTTCTGAAAAAAAGAATGAAGACAAACTTTCAGCCGATTGAACTATCTTGGAAATGGGATGAACAAAAACGTGTATTCTTCCTCCCCTATACGACAAAAAAAGGGAATTTCTCTTTGAAAGTTCTGCCAAAAAAAGCAGTGGCTGAAGTGAGCGATATGAACCTAAACCCAGAAGGCAGCCTATTCCTTAAAGGATATGCATTTTTGCTGAATGAGCATGGAAAGGTTTCTGTTAAGAATAGACGTCTTGTTTTAAAAGAAATCAACGAAGCCGAGGAGAAAAGAGAATTTGAATTCCCTCTGGAAGACGAGGAATCTGCCGGATTTAAAGTCCAAATAGATCTCAAAAACTTTTATAAAAAAAATGTCATGCCGGCTACGTTCCAATTTCATATCGAATTTATCGGCAAGGACCCTGAAACCGGGGAGGAAGTTGTCAAACGAAGCAAAGCTCTGCTGCTGAAAAACAAAGCGAATCCGCAAACAAACCAGTTTTCGATTCTTGAAACGGAAAAGGGTCTTGCGCGTTTTCATGTCTACCCGCAAAAGAAAAAAAGAAAAATGCGCTTAAGAATGAATGATTACACACTGAAGACAAGAGCCGTTTATTTTGTAGTCGGAAACAAAAACAGAGCCGTTTCCTTTGTCCGCAGAAGAAAAAACAGATTAAAGAAAAAAATCGGCAGAGCTGTGAAAAAGGCATATTATTTCACCTTCGGATTGGCGGGAAAACTGCCTGTCAAAAAGAAGACCGTCATCTTTGAAAGCTTCGCCGGAAAGCAGTACAGCTGTAATCCGCGGGCAATATATGAATATATGAAGAAAAACAATCCAGAATATAAATTGTATTGGAGCGTAAACCCGGATTATACGGATATCTTTGAAGAAAAAAACATCCCTTATATTAAAAGGTTTACTTTCAAATGGCTCTTTGCCATGGCCAGAGCCGAGTACTGGGTCGTCAACAGCCGCCTGCCTTTATGGATTCCAAAGCCCGGGCACACGACATATCTTCAAACATGGCACGGTACGCCTTTGAAGCGGCTTGCCGTCGACATGGAAGAGGTGCATATGCCAGGCACAAACACGGAAAAATACAAAAAGAATTTTACGGCGGAAGCATCAAAATGGGATTACCTGATTTCGCCGAACGCATATTCAACCGAGATCTTTGCCCGTGCATTCCAATTTAACAAAACGATGATCGAATCCGGATATCCGAGAAACGACTTTCTCCATACGGACAACAATCCGGAAACGGTCAGGGCATTAAAAGAGAAAATGCAGCTGCCGTCCGATAAAAAGGTGATCATTTATGCACCGACATGGCGGGATGATCAGTTTTATAAAAAAGGGAAATACAAGTTTGACCTTGACCTGGATCTTGACAGGCTGAGAGAGGAAATCGGCGACGACTATGTGATCGTCTTAAGAATGCACTATTTGGTGGCGGAAAACTTTGACCTTGAGCCTTACAAAGGGTTTGCGTACGATTTTTCGTCATATGAAGACATCCGCGAGCTCTATATGGTGTCCGATTTACTCATTACAGACTATTCTTCCGTTTTCTTTGATTTCGCAAATCTGAAGCGGCCGATGATTTTCTTCGTTCCCGATATTGAAACATACCGCGACAAGCTGCGCGGCTTCTACTTTGATTTTGAAAAGGAAGCGCCCGGTCCTTTGGTGAAAACGACCGATGAAGTGATCGAGAAAATCAGGGAAACAGAAGCGCCGGATTACAGGCTGCCGGATATTTTCGATCCTTTCTATGAGAAGTTCTGCTATCTGGAGACGGGAAAATCGTCTGAAAAAGTTGTGAAAACAGTCTTTGAATGATCTTAAAAAGGAAGCCAATGTACACCTTTATTGGTTGCATTGGCTTTTTAGTGTAGCGTCTATTCATAGGCTTGCTTGAACAGTTAAACAAAAGAAGCTCTGTTAATATGTACAAAGCGGATTAAAAGTGAAAAATAAGGCGAAATCTGATACAATATAGTGCGGTACTTTAAAAATAACGTTCTGAAAATAAAGACCTAAAACTTTAACTCTAAGGAAGATTAGAATGAATGCTATGGTAAAAGTTCTGAAAGAAGTATTTTCTTCGCTTCCGCTCATTATGCGGCTTGCGGTTTATGAAACAAAGTCAAAGTATCAAATGAATTATTTAGGGGTCGTTTGGCAGTTTCTAAATCCGTTAATCCAGATTTTAGCCTATTGGTTTGTTTTTGGAACTGGCATTAAGGGCACTAGAGCAGATATCGACCACTATCCGTTCATCATCTGGATGCTTGCCGGTATCATTCCCTGGTTCTTTATCAGCCCGACAATTCTTGACGGATCAAGCAGTGTTTTTCGAAGAATCAATTTAGTATCAAAAATGAATTTTCCGGTCAGCTCATTGCCAGCTGTCGTTATTGCTTCCAATTTATTCAGCTACTTTGGAATGACGTTGATCTATGTTTTAATACTTATAGGGAGTGGACATTTTCCAACGCTGCATTGGCTGCAATATTTTTATTACTTGTTCTGTATGATTGCGTTTATGTTTTCATTCAGCCTGTTTAATTCGACGATCAGTGTTTTAGTTAGGGATTATCAATTTTTGCTACAAGCCGGGACAAGGCTGTTGTTTTTCCTGCTCCCGATTTTTTGGGATGTGGCACACAGTCTGGCCAACAGACCGCATGTATTGGCGATTATTAAATTAAATCCGCTGTTTTATATAATAGATGGCTTTAGAAACAGCTTTTTAAATGGACATTGGTTTTTTCAGGATGTGAAATATACCTTGTATTTCTGGGTCTTTACATTGCTATTATTGACATTGGGTTCAATCCTGCATATGAAATTCCGGGATAAGTTTGTTGACTTTCTTTAATATAGTAAGGAGATTATACGATGAAACTAAAAGTTTCGTTTCGAAATGTTTCAAAACAGTATCATCTATATGAGAAACAGTCTGATAAGATAAAAGGTCTGTTCTTACCAAACAGAAATGACAAGGGCTTCTTTGCCGTACGCAACGTATCCTTTGATGTATATGAAGGAGAGACCATCGGATTTGTTGGAATCAACGGTTCCGGCAAATCGACGATGTCGAACTTGCTGGCAAAGGTCATTCCTCCGACAAGTGGGGAAATCGAAATGAATGGCCAGCCTTCCCTTATTGCAATCTCGGCGGGGCTGAACAACCAGCTGAGCGGGAAGGATAATATCAGACTGAAATGCTTGATGATGGGACTGACCAACAAGGAGATTGATGAGCTTTATGATCAAATCGTCGAGTTTGCTGATATAGGTGATTTCATCAATCAGCCGGTCAAAAGCTATTCAAGCGGGATGAAATCCCGTCTTGGCTTTGCGATATCAGCCCACATTGATCCGGATATTTTAATTATTGATGAAGCACTGTCGGTCGGTGACAAGACCTTCTATCAAAAATGCGTGGACCGGATTGATGAATTTAAAAAGCGTGGAAAAACCATTTTTTTTGTCAGCCACTCGATTGGTCAAATTGAAAAAATGTGTGACCGTGTTGCCTGGATGCATTACGGTGAAATGCGCATGTTTGATGAAACCAAAAAGGTTGTCAAAGAATATAAAGAATTTATTGACTGGTTCAATAAGCTATCCAAAAAAGAAAAGAAAAAATACCAACAGGAACAGATTGAACTGCGAAAAAAAGAACAGACAGAAGAACGAACAAGCCGTTATTTACAACATAATAATAAATCGCAAACGATAGCCAATACAGTTCAAGTCGCTTTTCTGTCAATTTTACTGATAGCGATAGCCGCAACGATGTTTGTGAGCACTCCTCTGCGAACAATCGCATCCTTCGGGGCTATTCCGGGAAACGATGCTAAAAAAACGGAGGAGCGCCAAGCTGAATCAAATACAGAAGATTTAACAAAGGTCAATCAGCCGGCATATGTCAAGTCAGCGCAGCTTACGACATACAGTGATCAAAGTTTAAAACAAAAAAAGACCGCTTCTTTGCCATTTGGAACTGAAGTTACGCTTTCATCACAAAATGCCAAAGTTGCGCAAATTCATTTTAACGGAAAGAATTATTTCGTGAAAAAAAACAGCCTTTCCTTAGCTAAAGACCTGGAAACTGTTTCATTGACTGCAAATGCTTTTTCGCCTTACTTTTCCGAGAAAGCAAAGTCTTCCTACCAATACTTCCTTTCCTTTTTAGGGGAAAGTGAGCAGACACTAGAACAGACGTTGCAAGGGATCAAACAAGCCAAATATGATGACGGAAGAACGGGCCTTCGTCTTGATTATGAAAAGGTCGACTATATCATTGAAAAGCAACAAGCAGCAGCAATCATATTCCATGACATTGAAGCTGTCGAGCCGGCCACAATATCTCTACCTGAGAAGAAAGCTGTGTTTGACAACGATCATAAACGATACTTCTTCAAAACAAAAAAGCAGCTGTTTGTAGTGGATAACGAAAAACATACTTTAATGATAAGAAATGAAAAATAAAGAAAAAAGCCATTGTGATGGTTCATCATCCACAATGGCTTTTTTAATTAGAAATAAAGATCAGACGCATTTAAGCGTCTGATCTTTTTGCCTATTTATATTTAGGAATATCATAATACAACGTATAGTTGTCCAGCAGCGTGTACAAGCTGTACATCCGATTTACCTGTTTATAAGCCCAGCCGATATCTGTTGCATATTGGTGACTCGCCGTTGGAGCCCATCTCATTTTAAACAGAGTATCCTGCTGAAATCCGCTTCGGTGGATATAGTTTTTGCCGATCAGTTCGGCTCCGCCGATGATCGCCTTTTCAGGTGTATCCCACCCCTGCTCATAGGCTGTTTTGGAGCCGCATGATACCGCACAGGAATCATATGCACCATAGCCATACATATTGTAAACCGTTGTACCGTTGTATTTGACACCGTTGGCTAATTCTGAAGTTCCATTTCCGGTTTCCAAAAGAGCATGAGAGATCAAATACAATTCATTAATGTTGTATTTTTTAGATGCCTCTACAAATGCTGCTCCTTTTCCTTCAAGAATTCCTTTGCCTTTTAAAATCTTGCTATTGATTTCACTGGCTGATAGACCTGCATATTGAGACAATTTCAAGAACTGGAAGTAATACTTGCTGTCCATTGAAAAGTTGTTCGGATTAATATAATAGACGGTCTCATCTTCGCTAGCGTTTCTCCAGCCCATGTTGATTTTCGCCCAGTTTCCTTCAGTGCCGACGATGCTGACTTTGTCGCCTTTTTCAAGCAGCCCTACAATGTTGTTGCTTGCTACTTTCGGCGAAGATCTTACATTTAGGTAGTCTGCTGTTACTGTACTGTTGGCCGTATTGATATAAGAAAGCGATACATAACCCGGAGAGTCGGTCTGCGGGTTCACACTCATTTGCTTTTGCAGCATTTCACTGAGGGTGAGGCCGTAATCGGTATACATGATTTGCGGGCCGTTTAAAACTTTATTAATGCTAACATCCCATCCATATTTGCTCCTTATTTTCGAAGCTGAAGAGGAGGCATTATCATAACCCGTAAATTCTCCTATTATAATTTTATAATAGTAATCATTTGTTTTTGTATAAGTAAATGACCATTTTTTTTGTATAAAGAAATCACGGGCTTTTTTGTATTCATTGATTGATAAATTAGATGCTGTTACAATTTGATACCTGTTATAGCCTTGTTCACCGGTTTTTTGGGCTGTCGCCCCCCAGCCATGATCTGTGAAGAATTTTAAGCCTGCTTTAATCTCTGAATCATCTAATGTTGGGTTGGTTACAATACTGAATTTTTCATATCCAGTTTCACCGGTTTTTTTAGCTGATGCTCCCCAGCCGTGATCTGTGAAAAATTTCAAGCCTGCTTTAATCTCTGAATCATCTAATGTTGGGTTGGTCACAATACTGAATTTTTCATATCCAGTTTCACCGGTTTTTTGAGCTGATGCTCCCCAGCCGTGATCTGTGAAGAATTTTAAGCCTGCTTTGATCTCTGAATCATCTAATGTTGGGTTGGTCACAATACTGAATTTTTCATATCCAGTTTCACCGGTTTTTTGAGCCGATGCTCCCCAGCCGCGATCTGTGAAGAATTTTAAGCCTGCTTTAATCTCTGAATCATCTAATGTTGGGTTGGTTACAATTCTAAATTTTTCATACCCTGTTTCACCGGTTTTTTGAGCCGATGCTCCCCAGCCGTGATCTGTGAAGAATTTTAAGCCTGCTTTAATCTCTGAATCATCTAATGTTGGATTGGTTACAATCCTAAATTTTTCATACCCTGTTTCACCGGTTTTTTGGGCTGTTGCCCCCCAGTTGTTTTCATGAAAATACTTCAATCCAGTGTTTAGTTTTGATTCATCTAATATCGATTGTGTTACAATTCTATACTTCGAATCTTCTTTTTCACCAACTAATTCATAGCTAGCTTCCAATCCAGTTTTTTCTTTGAAATCTTTTAAAACATTTTTTACTCTGTCTTCTCCGGTAAATGCGCTCGTTACAATACGCTGGTAGCTTTTTGCTGGTCCATCCGGTTCATAACTTGCTTTCTGGCCGGTTTCTTGTTGATACATCTCTAAAACGTTTTTTACTCTGTCTTCTCCGGTAAACGCGCTCGTTACAATACGCTGGTAGCTTTTTGCTGGTCCATCCGGTTCATAACTCGCTTTCTGGCCGGTTTCTTGTTGATACATCTCTAAAACGTTTTTTGCTCTGTCTTCTCCGGTAAATGCGCTCGTTACAATACGCTGGTAGCTTTTCGCTGTTCCCTCCGGTTTATAACTCGCTTTCTGGCCGGTTTCTTGTTGATACATCTCTAAAACGCTTTTTACTCTGTCTTCTCCGGTAAATGCACTCGTTATAATACGCTGGTAGCTTTTCGCTGTTCCCTCCGGTTTATAACTCGCTTTTTGGCCGGTTTCTTGTTGATACATCTCTAAAACGTTTTTAATTCTGTCTTCTCCAGTAAATGCGCTTGTTACAATACGCTGATAATCTACAGCACTGCCCATTGGTTGATAAGAAGCTGCAACTCCTGTATTCTTCTTAAAATCCTGTAGAGCAGATTTCACTCTTTCTTCACTAGAAAAGCCGCCAGATAAAATTTGGTAATTTTCATACGATGCGCCTTTTTTCGCAGTGGCATTCCATCCAAAATCATTTTTTATTTTTTCAACAGCGGATTGTGCCTCTTTACTTCCTAAAAAATGATTTTGCGTTTCTAAATTATAAGTTGAATAGTCGGTATAAGCCCGTGCGAAATTAGGATATGCAACTGAGAGTATAAAAAGAGAAGTCAAAGTTAATATGGATGCTATCCGTTTCAATTTATACCTCCTTCCATTCACCCTTTAAAAAGAACTCTTTAAATATATCGGACAATTAGTAGGATTGTAAAGCTGAATTTTTTTAAAACGAAATCTAGTTGTTTGAAAAATTATTCGACAAAGTCATAAAAAGTGGCTTTGATCGACAAGCTTCTCTGTTAAAATGTGAGTGGAATCTAGATTGGGGTTTACCAGCTTGTCCAAACACGCAAAAGATTACGTTCTGACATATCGCACAACCAACCGGGATAGCTATCGGGTTTATGCTTCAAATTGCAAAACGATGTGAACACCTCCCATTGCTGAATCAATGTATGGAAAGCCAAAATCATCAAAAAATCTATTCGCATCTCTGGCAAGATCATTTGGGAGAAAAATAAACAAGCCTATGGGCAAACGTAAAGAAACGATCGAGCACGCTTTGCGGATTTAAAACATAAGCATGGCCTGCGGGGGAAGTAAAACTTGTCCATGCAGGCTATGCTTGTGTTCGCTTTAAAAAAGCTGGTGAATTGGACGTGGAAAAGTCCGAAACGCCAGCTTTTCATCGAAAAAACAGAATTATTTTAACAAAAAAGGTCTGTAATCAATCATTGTTGTTCTTCATTATTTATCATGATAATCACAGGGGTTTCCTTATACAAATACATTCTCTTTTTTAATAGCATTGTATAAATTTCCAAGATTAATATAATCAAACTCACTTGAACGGTTTTTTACAATATTTTTAGTATCCAGAACCTGTTTAGTTGACATTCCGGATAAACTACTCCAGTCTAATTCCTTAAATTCGTTATGATCAGACAAAATTAAAATTAAATCGGAGTTTTCTGCAACATCTTGAATGTTTTTATATACGAAATCCTGATTGACATGAGGATCATATGCCCTAATCTCATACTTTTTCTGCTGTATTAATATGTTCAAAATTTCCATAGCAGGACTTTCTCTTATATCATCAACATTCCCTTTATATGTCAAACCAAAAATAGAAATGACTTTTCCATTATTTTTCTCCATTAATTTATTTACATTTTCAACAATGTAATATGGCATTGAGGTATTAATAGAACGAGAAATATCAATTAACTTTGCAGTCTGAGGAGCTTTAGCTATAATAAAATATGGATCGACAGCTAAACAATGCCCGCCTACCCCAGGACCAGGTGTGTGTAAATTTACACGAGGGTGTTTATTTGCCATGTTGATGACTTCGAGAGCATTAATATCAAGCTCATTACAAACCTTCGCAAGTTCATTTGCTAAAGCTATGTTGACATCTCGAAATGTATTTTCCATGAGTTTTGACATTTCGGCCGTTTTAGCATCTGTTTTTATGATTTCTCCCTTTACGAAAGTCTTATATACGTTAGCACCCGCTTCTGCACAAGCATTCGTAATACCACCAACAATACGGTTGTTAAAAATAAGTTCATGAAGAATTTTCCCCGGCAAAACTCGTTCCGGACAGTGAGCTAGAAATATATCTTTTCCTACTTCAAAGCCTGCATTTTCAACTATTGGTTTTACATGGTCATCCATGCTTCGAGGAGCGATTGTAGATTCGACAATTAAAACATTGCCTTTTTCTAAATAAGGAAGAACGTTTTGTACTGCACTCAAAACATAAGTTAAATCACACGATTTATGCTCATCATCACTATTTGGGGTAGGTACTGAAATAATAAAAGCATCAGCTTTCTCGGGTTTTAAAGCGGCCCTAAATAACTTTTTCTCTACTACCTCATTTAGAGCCTCCTGAAGGCCTGGTTCTTCTATATGGATCAAACCAGCGTTAAGTGAGTCAATAACTTCTGGTTTTACATCTACTCCAATGACCTCATTGTTGTGTTTAGCAAACATTATTGAAGTAGGGAGACCTATATAACCTAAACCAATAGTGCAAATTTTCATATTTAAAACCCTCTCTAATTAATTTTAATTGGATCGCTGTTAAGAGCAACACGTTTATCCGTTTTGTTTTTCACATAAGCTCTGACTTGATATGAGGCTTTTTCTTTTATATTAAAAATAGCTTGATTACTTCGACTGTAAGGTATCTTTTCTTCCAAAATTCCTTCTTTATAAAGGTAAAAAGCATAGTATAGATCTTCTCCATAAGCCTTTGTAGAGACTATAATACTATCATCCCTTCTTTCAGTATGAACAGATTTAATATAAAAGTCATCTATATCTAAATGAATATTATAATCAGATTGAATACCCAATATTAATTTTAAATGATGCTGTAGATAACGAGGAAAATATCTCTTTAACCCCGTATGATCCATATTTTCTTTAATATCCAGCTGAGTTTTATATCCTTTATTTTTCAAAGTGTTATACAGCGGCATGACATGATCGGATAAATGATGATCTTTTTTCCCAACTAATAATTTTATATTTGGGCTATTATCTACAGGTTGATTTAAAATGTTGTAAAGTATTTGGTCAAGGTAATAACAATCACCCTCGGTAAATCCGCTGGCAATGTACTCAGCGACATGTTTATGCGGCGCTTGATGGATAAGGAATTGTCCAAGCTTTGATTGTGGTCCGCCGGCTATTACGTTACCAAAGTGATATTTTATTCCAAAATAAAGTGCAGAGAAACCGCCTTTAGATGATCCGACAGCTGTTATGTTCTTTTGTAAAATTTCATATTTGGAGGTGAAATAATTTATCAGAGACATAACAGATGTTTCTATAGAAAAGTCTCTATCTTTCCCAATATAATATGAACCTTGTATGCCGAAATCATCCAATATAAATAACTTGTTTGTTTTTAGACTGCTTAAAGTCTTTTTGTAATTAAACATATAGTTATAATCTTTCCCCATAGCTGAGAAGACGATAGTCAAATGATTTTTATAACTCTCTTCAGTTGCTTCCTCAAATAAATACTTTAAATCTCTTGTACTTGAGTAGTCTTTTTCAAGACGTAAAGATTCATTTAATACTGGTATTTTAAAAGAGGAAAAACGAAATTCAGTCCGGCAATCAACACTGCTTCCAGTTAAATTGACTTCCAGAGTAGTAGAAGGTAGCTTGTTCTCCATCTCGGGAAAAATCCATCCGCTATATGTTGGTGCAGTTTGACCCTTTCTAATATTGATGATTGGAGAAGCTTTTGTAGATAATTCGAGTTCCATTACTTTTTGATTGCCCCTAAAAAACTCTACAATATGATCTCTTTTTTTCACTTCAATATCTCTGGCCACATGCCATAAAAGTTGGTATTCATTTTTAGTATCGGAAGAAATCGTGTCCTGAACAATTATATTTTGATTTTGCTTATTAAACTTTACGTTTCTTTTATGAACTACTCCGTCAAAACGTTTATTAACACCGGTAGCTTCACTTTCATCTTGTCCAATATAATAATTCTCAATATAAACATCATCATATTTTCCATCAGTTCGAGGCAAGCCCTTCCCATTAACTAATAAAGTGTTATGAGCGTATGAAGAAAAAGCATATCTAGTGTATGGATCTTTATAGTTATAACCATTTGGACCGGCTTCGGTTATGATCTCTCCATTTGAATAAATATAAAGATTTAAGTCATCACTATGTTTGTGATAATCGACGTGGTATGCTGCTGAAAAAAAGCAATATGTTGCCTTTTCTTTTTTGTTCCAATCATCTCTGAATATTGCATAACCTGCCTCTTTAAACACAATATCATTATCTGCCGGCGGTGTTCCTTTTTCTCCATTAGTAACAGAATAAAGAAATTCATCGGTATCAAAAAGATGATTATAACTTGTTTCTAAAACTTTTTTTGGTTCAGTATCACAAATAGGAGGTAGAAATCCGTCCGGCCGAATGACGTGTGTAGCATACTTCTCTGCTTTAAGATATAAAGCATAAAAACTTTCGAAAGCATTGCTATTAAACTCTTTCATCCAGTCCATTAATTTTTTTATTTGAGAAACAACCAATAGATGGTACGCTGGCGAATGTTCTTTATGAACCCCTTCTGCTGTAAAAATATATTCGAAATAATTTTTCAGCCTTTCAATTGATACCTCAATAAACTCTCTACATTTTTCATCGTCTTCAAACATAAAAAATGAAGCAAATTGTAATAGTGAAATATCTTGAAACATCCCATGGTTTGTATTGGTTGAATGAAAAGAATCGTCACTTAACAGTTCTGCGGTTTCCCACATTTTATTTTTTAATCGTTCTACCCTGTCTTGATTCATTTTATTTTTAGCATAAATATAAAACTTCAACCAATACTGCAATCTTAGCGCTGTCGTTTCATCATGCCATCCCATTGTATTGGCTGTATCAATATAATCATTATTTTCTATCCAGTCTTCAATCAAATCGAATGCTTTATATAAATAAATATCATCATTTTTAAAAATATAAGCTTCCAATAGACAACCTAAAAAGCTATTGGCATGTATGAGCCTGAGATAACTTCTTGATTGATCGCCTTTCCAGTCAATCTTTTCTTTATAGGTTGTTATTCCAAAAGGAGGTATCTTAAAAGCGTTTCTTCTCAATATTAAATTTGCTGCGTCTATAGGATCTTTATTCCTGCTACCAGGTAATGCTTTTACTAATGCTTGAAGCTGTGTTTCTGTCATCCGGTCCGGCCTATATAAAAAGACCACATTCAACCCTCTCCTTCGGAATAAAGATTTTCTATCACATTAATCCACTGTGCTGCAATTTTTTTAACATCAAAATATTCCTCTGTATATTTTACTAATTTTTCTCTCATGGCATTTTTGTCACTTATTGAATTAATCTCAATAATCTTTTTTACACACTCATCAACATTTTGATGAATATATTCTGATGAATAAATCGTATTACTTCCATCCCAATTTAAAATAACAGGAAACGCGCCTGAAGCCATCCCCTCACCAGGAGCTAAATGAAAGCTTTCCGAATCACTCGTTGATAAAACAAAATTTATTTTTTGCAACCATTCGGGGACATCGTTTCCAAAGCCATCAAAGATTACCGAATCTCTCCACTCAGCTTCCCTAATCCTCTTAAATACGGTCTCATAAAAATCCCTTTCGGTTTCATTATTCCAAAGCCAAGGATATTCTTGAGGATGTTTTCCTTTGATATACAATTTGTATCTATTATCTAATGTCCATAACTTTTCAAATATATCAATGGCAAGGTCAAGCCGTTTTAACTTTGGACACATCCCGATAAACCCAAGATTAAAGTCAGAATCTTTTTTTGTCTTATTCAAAACTTTTGTATCTATCGAATTGTAAATCATCAACATTTTTTCTCTAGGGAATTTAAACACTCTATAAAATTCTTCATATATATAGGGAGAGATAGCAACTATCTTATTTATATTCTCGATTCTGAACTGCCTAGGATAAACTGTTTTTAGTTCTTGGGCATGCATCCGCACGATCAATTTTTGTTGTGGCAACTTATGATTTGAATACCATACTGCATTCCCAAGACCCCATTCGCAAAAAATGATATCTGCCCATTTAAGACATTCCCGGCTGTATTCTTCATCATGAACATTGTGACCTTTCCATTTATCAATTTTAATGGAGAAGTTATCACTCTTTTCTAAAATCGAGATAATATCTTCAGCAAATTTTAAGTCGTGGCCTGCAATTACTAATTTCTTTTTATTCACTCTCATTTAAGACAAACCTCAAATCTCAATTTGTTTAAGTTGCTCCACAGCCGTAATTGAATCGCCGTTTTCAACATAATTAAATTTATCATTACTAAATAATCTGCTGCCTTGCTTATAGTAAATTGAAAAATCCATTCCTTTTTCCATATCTGACAATAAATCATTTAAGTTTTGTTTTGCGAATACATCCAATTTAAACACCGAACTTGCAATTTTTAAATTATAGACATATTCATATTCAGAATTAGGGTTATTTTCAACAAGCTTATTATCAACAAAAGCAAATTGACTTCTTTTACCTATGACTTCACTATCAGTAAAGGTTGTGCATAACATTAAATCCAAAAGATAATTCTCTCCATAATAATCATTTGATGAGAAGTATGCACAGTATGAGGTATCAAGCCACTCTTTTATATTTTGATAGTTATGAAAGTAGCTTTTTATAAAGGTTTTAACATTTTTGTTGTTATATTTATTAAACAGCTCAAGGTATCCTGGAAATAAATCTACCAAGATACATAATTCTTTGTTCTGGTAAGTCTGCTTCTCAAACTTTTTTAGCAACTTCAAAAATTCTTCCTTTGAACTTGCAAATCCTAAAACTGTTACTCTCGGTAATTCACTTCTAAAGTTCAAGCCTATTTTATCAATAATTTTATTTAACCTGTGTGTGTAAGTGTGGTACTTTAATACCTCACGAATCCCCCTCATTGCCTTCTTACGGTAATTTTCCTCGGAATTCAAAAGGAATTGAAACGCATTATTGATATCCTGTTCATCTTCAGAAATGTACACGAGATCCCCTAATAGGTTTTTAACTCCCTTTGCATAGGTACTGATAACAGGCGTCCCGCAAGCTAAACCTTCGAAAACTCTTCGAGAGAACATCGTAGGAGAATTTTTCACAGTGTTGACATTAATCATTACCTTATAGCCTTTATATGCCTTATCAATTTCATAATATTTTAGAGTACCTTTGATATTTTCACTATATTTTTCAGGGAAACAATGATTAGGCATTAAACCGGCTGATGTTTTTTCATAGTTTCTATCATAAATATCTAAACCATATTTCTTTGCAATATCTAGTATTCGATCCATATCTTCAGATCTTTCTTTATGCAGTCGATAATATGAGCCAGCAAAGCAGGCTTTGTTTATTCGCTCATTTTGGATTTTAATAGGGTTGTGAATCTTCGGCTGAGCAGCAAACGGAAGCGAATAAACATTTTCATGTCCTACCTCTTTTTTATAAAAAGGCACCATATCTTCATCTGTGGTAAATATATAATCGAATTTTTTGGCGATATTAATAAACCGATTATAGTGAACAGGATCTTCTTTATTCCAAAAGACAGTTGGTATATTTTTTGCATTACACCACTTAATAAGATCAAATAGAGCCTTATTTTGTTCTTCACCATAATCACCGACACGTTTAAACCAAGATCCATTATTGCCATTCCATGCTGATTCAACCATAAGCATATCGGGAATATCTCTTGTTAAAACTTCAAGCCAATTGTCAGGTGTAAATTGAATTAAATCACATTCTTCCGAAAATGAGGCTCTTGTAAATTCATCAAAAATAACAGCCATTTTCAACTCGTTTATCTTTTTCGAAGGCAATAAACCCATTTGTTCAACTTCTCTTTTAGTATTCCATTCTGGAGTTGTATGATCACTTACAGATGAACATTCCCTAATCTCGAACTCTTCAATACAAAATTGTCCAGACCCTCCAACTCGCATTGTAATTCTTATTTTATTTACATTTTTTTGCGGTTTATAGATTGTAACATCGTTAACTTTGAGCTGATAAACCTGTATTTTTTCGTCATTTGCATATCCTACAATCATTGGAATCAGTTCGATTCCTTCACCCATTGAAGCACGGAAATCGAATTCATATTTATATTCACTTTTTATATCAATTAAATTATTTTTCGGAGGAATACTAAACTTATTATTCTTTTCTCTATAAGATAAATATTGTTTTTGATTAGTTTGTTTCGTGATCTCCCCAATTAATTTGTTATCTTCTTTTATTAGATTTAAACTTTTTTTACTATAAAACCAATCTTTCGGATCAAGATCTACTTTGAGGCGTTTGGTATACTCTACTTCTCTCTCATTTATACCGAGGGAGAGATTGTTTAAGTATCCTTTGCCCCTCAGCCGGAAAAACAACCTGATTATTTTGGTATTATCATTAAACTCAATCTTAGTTGCTTGGTTTACTTTTATTTGGTGGATTTCAATTCTGTCATAATCATCATATCCTTCAACAAAAAGGTCCAACCTTAATTCGCCTTTCATTGAAGCACCTAAAAAGAATTCGTAAACATGATTCTGCTTTACCGGAAAACTGCTTCCATTTTCTACAAACGGTATTTCTTTAAGATAAAAATGTTTATACTGTTCTCCAATTAGGAAAGAGGTGATTACATCTTTTTCTTGATTATACGTGACCAAATTATCTACTTTGCTTCTAAACATATTCATATTGATTTTTGCATTATAATCAAAAACTTCATTGTTAACTGGTTTTTGTTCAAACAAATAGGGATTCCAGAATTCTTTACCGTCTATTGCGATTTTTTCAAAATTCAATTTGCCAGAACCAGCGACTCTAATGGCCAGCCTGGCCCAGACAGATCCCTTTGGAACATTTATTTTTTTATTTTGGTTAAAAGCAACTTTCTTCACATTTATTTTCGATTGATTGTCATAGAAAATAATAGAGAGTTGAACATCTAATGTTCTATCTTTTTCACCTCTAAATGAAACGAAAAAAGATTCCTTATCAAATGCAACTGGAAATTTGGGCTTAATATCAAAATTTTCGTTGAGCTCTTTATAGGAAAGATAAATATGGTGGTTATTTTTCAATTGGAAATTTAGTTCTTTACTAAGCTTGTCATATTTGATATTCGGTAAATTAGGTATACACCACTGAGTATTATCAATATATTTAAGCTTTGTTTGCTTTACATTGTTCCAAAGGAGAATATCATTGATAGCCAATTTTGTTATATCTAAAAATCCTCTTCCTTTGAGTCGGATAGCAAACCTCATAAATTTTTCTTCATTATTAAACTTAATAGTTTTCGACTCATTTAGTAACAAAGACTCTGTTCTAACTTTTTCTTTTTGGTTATTATAGACTAAAATATAAAAATCGGCCTTGATTCCTTCACTTTTATTCCCTTCAAAAGAAATATTATAAGATGTACTATCAGCCAAATTTAAAGAATTTATCTCCGGTCCTAGCGAGAAATCTCTATTTTTTTCATCAAAAGAAATGTAACTTACCCCTAAATCACTTTTGTGTATCTTATAACTTTCATCAACTAGTACATTTCGATTGCTTGGTATATACCAGCTTCCTACACTCTCTTCAGCTGAAGAAGCAGAAATGAAACTCTCAATAAATGCTCTCTGTTGATATAAGGAATTGAGTTTCTCCTGGGTTTTATTAATCATAAAATACTCCTCACTAACATCTTACTTTTTTTTAGTTAACTTTCTTCTGAACGTCCAGTACTTTATTGTTAATCTCCCTAAAAAAGAATTCCTCAAGGAATAATATCTTTTTTCTAGTTTTGAGTACTTTTCTTCTAGTTTTTTTAATTCAAGTAATTCATTTTCTCTTAGTTTAAATTGCTTTTCCAATTCATTTAACACAAAATCCAATTTAGATCTAAGATCTTCTATTACAAATTCATTTGAGGTTTCTTCCGTACCTTGGGATGTTTTTTTCATGCTTTTCTCCCTCTCATTGTTTCGTAAATCACTATAAACCTCTCTTTTTCCTTCATCCAATTATATATTTCACTTGCTTTTTCACAGTTCCTACTCAATTCACTTCTAAGCATTGGATTTGCAAGGAGATGATTCACACCCTCGGCTATGGAACTAGGATCATGAGAGTCTACAATAATTCCCGTTTTTTCTTTTTGCACTACCTTTTTGATCTCGGGAAAATCACAAGCAACCACCGGAACCCCGGCCATCATGTATTCGAACAATTTGTTCGAAGAAGCTGAATAGTGATTAAAGCACACATTATTTAATACTTGAAAACCTAAATATGCATTGCGCGTATATTTAGGGAGGTCAGACAGCGGAACCTTTGGCAAAAATCTAACTCTGTCTTCGATTCCCATTTCATCAACCATTTTTTCCAAATCGGGCTTTATACGGCCATCTCCAATAAACACTAGTGTTCCTTCGATAAATTTCGGAGCCGCTTTAACGAGATTTTCAAGTCCCCTTCCCGTTTGTATACCCCCTTGATACAAAAGGATTTTTTCCTTTTCCGGAAGGTTCAATAGGCTGTGGAGATCGATTTTTTCACTGTTTTCTTCTATTTGTTTAAATGGGTAGTTGTGCACTACATCCGGATAAAAACTGTAAAGATCCTCATTATACTTTGCTCTCGTATGGTTTTCGACAATCATTGCATCAATTTTTTTAATCAAAAAAGCTTCCATTTTTCCATAAAAGCTGCTGTCGTAACCCGTTCTGCTTGTTTGTACTTCATGAGAATCATAAATCAGCTTTTTTTTCTTCAAGCGGAAATTTGAACATATATAACCTTGCGGAAGTGTGTTTAAATCATTTGAATGGTAGATGTCATACTTCCGCTTCGCCCCTTTTAAAATCATTCTTAAAATGATGCTTCCTCTGACAATTGCTGTCTTCAGTTTCGTTTTGAGAACGGTTAAAGCAAAAAGAGTACAGATGATGACAGGAATCGGCATCATATATACTAAAAACAGCCATAAGAGAGCAGACAGCAGCAGCAAAAATTTATTCTGCCTTAACTTCTTCATGATCATTTGAAAAAACTGAAGGCTTACCGGATATCTCTTGACGCGATGCACCCTAAAATGTTGATTGTATTCTTCAAAAGTTTTAAGATTAGGATCTTTTGGATCGTGGATACAAATCAAATCAACATCATAGGTATCTTCGGACAGTGCTGTACATTCCCTCATCACCCTTGCATCATTTGTAAAATGGTTCCAAACAAACATACAAACTTTTGTTCTCATCATAATCAACCTTTAGCAATTTGATCTAACAAATTCGTTAATTTGTTAATATTGTTTTCCCACAAGAATTTTTTTTCGATAAATTCTCTGCAATTAGACTGCATCTCTTCTAATAGTTCCGGATCATTGTAAAGCTTTAAAATATAGCTTACCATTTCATCAACTGATTGACGGCTTGTCACAAAGCCGATTTTTTCATTTTCAATCAGCTGTTTGGAATATCCAGACAATGAAGCGACAACAGGAAGTTTGCATGTTAAGTAGTCAATAATTTTACCCGGGAGTACAGTTTCAAAGACCTTGGAATTATTCAGTGTTGCAATTCCCACATCACAGCGCGACATCCGGTTTAAACAATCTTGTCTTCCCATCGGCTTTATAAGCTTAACGTTTTTAAGGTTATGGCGCTGGACAAAATCTGTAAAAGTCTGTTTTTGCACTCCATAGCCAATAACGTTTAGAGAAATATTATGTTCACTCAGCTTTTTTGCAAGCTGCATTAAAATTGTGACATCTTGAGCCAGTCCAATGTTGCCTGCATAAACGACATTAAACATTGAGTCGCCGTCTCTTTTCTTCAGTATCGTCTCTTTTTTTCTGGCAGCATTCGGCAGGAATATCAGCTTTTTTGTTAAACCCTCGGATTTATTTTTAAAATGGTTTATAAATCCCTCACTGTTGATAATGATATGGTCCGCTTTTTTGTATAAAGCAGATTCCATTTTTTCAAATAACCAAATGATATAAGAACGATTAAATACGCCAACACCTTTCAGTGATTCCGGCCATAAATCTCTGACATCCAACAGCAGTTTCGCATTGTAACGATTTTTAGCGATTAAACCGACAAATGCTACAAAAATAGGCGGAGAAGTAACAAACACAATATCATATTTATTTTTATCCTTCTTCACGTAAAAAAACATTTTCAACATGATCTCAAGATAATAGAACAGGCGGCTAAAGAAGTTTGAAGAATATTTTTTATTCTGAACTGACAATCGAGTAACTCTTTTTCGGTCTACATCGATTTCCCGCTCGTTCCAAAAATCTTCTTGAGAATAAATGTCTCTGGAAGGATACGTCGGCTCTGTGGTCAAAACATCTACATGATAACCTTTTTGCTTCAGCATAAGGAAAATGGTTTTCATCCGGTTACCTGCACTGCCGATTTCAGGATAAAAATTTTGTGTGATCATTAAAATTTTCAAATAAACTCCCCGCACTTCCACAAAAATTTTAAAAATGATGCTGCGTATGAATCAAATCCCATCATCACCTGAAAATGTAAAATATGCAAGCGAATCACCAAATGAAACAGATTCATATAATTCTGTAAGTCTATCTAAGATTATAATATTTACAAAACGACAAATGCAACAGCAGTTCGCGAATTTCGACACAATTCTCCTTTCCTTTATCAGGGAATTTGTTGTGTAAAAAAACCTACACAAATAGGAAGCAGGTCCCTGCTCCCTAACGATAAACCGATACATCATAATACAAAGTATAGTCTTCAAGCAATACATAAAGGCCGTACATTCTCCCCACCTGCTTGTAAGCCCAGCCGACATCTGTCGCGTACTGATGAAGGGCATTCGGCGACCATCTCATCTTATAGAGTGTGTCCTGTTTGTAAGTCGGGTGGTGAATGTATTTTTCACCGATGAATTTAGCTCCGCCCATGATCGCGGCCTCCGGTGTGAACCAGCCCTGTTCATAGGCGTATTTGGCGCCATAGTAGAGCGGATTGCTGTCATAGGCACCGACTCCGTACATATTGTAAACCTTTTTGCCGTTGAACATCGTTCCTTTGGCCAACTCGGAAGTTCCGTTGCCCGTCTCAAGGAGGGAGTGCGAAATGAGGTACAGTTCATTGATGCTGTATCTTCTCGCGGCATCGATGAACGCCTGTCCTTTGCCTGTCAAAATTCCTTTATGATAAAGAATTTTTCTATTGACTTCGGCAGCATTCAATCCGGCTGTTTGCGAAAGTTTTAAAAATTGAAAGTACGCCGAGCTGTCCTTTGTGAAATTTTCCGGATTGACATATTTCTCGACTTCTTCTCTGCTCGCATTGCGCCAGTTCATTCTGATTTTAGCCCAGCCGTTTTCTTGGGAGATGATGCTGACTTTATTCCCTTTCTGCAGCTGTCCGATGATATTTCCGCTAACGACGCGCGGACTTGACCTGACATTCAACAGATCCGCGGTTACGGTTTGGTTGGCAGTATTGATATAGCTTAATGATACATATGCAGGCGCATCCGTTTGCGGACTGACTTTCATCTGCTTGTCTACCATTTGGCTTAGCGTGATCCCGTAATCGTTCGTGGTGATTTGCGGGCCATTTTTGATTTTGATGATCGTCACCGGCCATCCGTAACTTGTTTTGATCCGATTGGCTGCAGCCTCTGCGCGGATTTTTCCTGTAAATTGTTCATTGATCAAGATGTGAAAAAGGCTGGTCGTCTTCGTTTGATATGTCGCACTGACACCGTTTTTCTTAAAGACATTCAGCCCCCGGTCAAGATCTGTCTTGCTTGTGATCCGGCTTGCTGTAATCCGGTACTGTCTGTAGCCGTATTCACCGGTTTTTACGATTTTACCTGGTATATTTCGCTTGCTGAAAAATTCGAGCGCTTGCTTTAATTTGTCCGTGCTCAGCACAGCCTCTGAACTTAGCGTATACCGGCTGTCATATTGACCTGTCTTTTCGGTTGCTGCATGAAGGCCGAGCTCTTCAAAGAAACGGAGCGCTTTTTTCACCTTGTCCTGTTCATAAATAGATGCCGTTGTCAGCTGATAATGACTGTGATTTTTTTTCCCTGTCGCTGCTGCTTTACCGGCTGCACCGTTTTTCTTAAAGACATTCAATCCTTTATTGATTTGTCCTTGTTCGGCGGTTTCTTTTGATGCGATCCTGTAGCGGACCTCGGTCGTGTTTCCTGCATGTTGAGCCGTTGCTTGAATGTTTTTGTTCTTAAAGAACAGAATGCCATCGTTCGCTTTCCTTTGTTCTGAAACCGCGCTGGAAACGATCCGGAAAGATGTTTGCTTTTTTCCCGCCTTAGAGGCGGTATAGCGCCATGTTTTCTTTTTGAAAAAGACATCTATTTTTTTGAGATTTTGACTGTCCACATTTTTCGTGCTGATCATCCAGAAGCGCGTCCCTTTCACCTTTTTTGCGGCAGAGGCCACGCCTGTATTCTTTTTCATTTGGCTGGCGGCATTTTTCGCGCTCTTTTCGTCATTAAAATATCCCGATTTGATATGATATAGCTGCCCGGGCTTCCCAGCGGCTTCATATTTGCCTTTCATCTTAAGCTTGTTTTCAAACTGCCTCAGCAGATTTTTCGCGTTTGATTCACCTTGTATCACACCGGTGACAATTTTATACCGGGGCTGCTGTTTTCTTATCGTTTCTATAGAGCCTTTAAGGGCGGTTTCTTTTTCAAATTGCAAAAGCAGGCTTTTCGCTTTGTTTCCGTCTGCGATTTCACCCGAATAAAGCTTTACTGTATTTTTTCCGGTTCCGTATGGAGCGTATGACGCCTTTAGGCCGGTCTCTTTTTCAAAACGGCTGAGGATGGCTTTTGTTTGCTTCTCCCCCTCAATTCCCTCTGTGGTCACCTTAACGTAAGCCTCTCGTTTTCCAGCGATTGTGTAAGCTGCCTTCAGGCCGGTTTCTTTTTCAAATTGGAGAGCCCATTCCTTGGCTTTTGCTTCACCGGCAAATTCCTTTGACACCGCTTTTGCTAAAGGTTCTTTCTGACCGATCGTACCATAGGATGCTTTCAAGGCCGTTTCTTTTTGAAGCTGCTCAAGCAGATTTTTGGCTCTGCTCTCCCCTTCAATCCCGCCTGTCATCAAGACGTATGTTGTACCGTTTTTTCCTGATGGTTGATACTCGGCTTTCCATCCCGTGTCTTTTTTCAGTTGTTCAACTGCTTTTACAGCTTCGTTTTCACTATTAAACTCTTTTGTTGTTTCAATTTTGTAGACGGAAGTGTCCGTGTATGCTGCAAAAGCGGGAATTGCCGGAACTGCCGCATGTATGCATAACATCATCGCAGTGAAACAGACGGCTTTTTTGATAGTCTTGTTCACATTCTCTTCTCCCCTCGCCCTTTCGAGCTTCCTAGGTTCTTGATCTTGCTTTCTCTTTTTATCGGCACTGTGGAGATGTTTTTTCACAATAAAAAAGCTTACCGGCCTTTTTTTGAGACCGGTAAGCTTTTTTATATGTGCGATACAATGAGTTCGCATGTTCCTTCTATTGTAAAGTCATGGATTCCCGCAGGCAGGATAAAGTTTGTTCCTTTGCCGATCAAATACGTTTCACCGCCCTGAATGAGCTTGGCTTCCCCTTCTATGACACTGCACAGAAGGAAAGGGTGATCCTGAGTCAGCTCGGCGAGTCCATCGACATCCCATTTGTATACTGAAAAATACTCCGCTTCAACAAATGTTTTAATGGTGATGCCTTTTCTTGTTTCTGTTGATTCGTCAGCGTATCCGTCAACATGTGGCACGGTTGTGACATTGATCGCCTGTCCAAGGTGAAGCTCGCGCTTTTCTCCATTTTGGTCAGTCCGGTCATAATCGTACACCCGGTATGTCGTATCAGAGCTTTGCTGGGTTTCAAGGACAAGCGTGCCTTCACAAAGAGCGTGTATCGTACCGCTTGGAACGTAATAAAAATCGCCCGGTTTGATTTTAATTCGCCTTAAAAGATTATCCCAATCCCCGCTGTTGATCATCGTGACAAGCTCTGTCCGCGTTCTTGCCGTGTGGCCGTAGACGATTTCCGCCCCCTCTTTGCAGTCGATGATATACCAGCATTCCGTCTTTCCAAGTTCACCGTTTTCATGTTCTCCCGCATAGTAGTCGTCAGGGTGAACCTGAACGGAAAGATCCTTGTTCGCGTCGAGAATTTTTGTTAGAAGCGGAAAGCGGTCGCCTTCTATGCCGCCAAACAGTTCGCGATGCTCATTCCAAAGCTCTGCGAGCGTTTTTCCTTTATACTGTCCTGAAGCCACGAGATTCGGCCCATTTGGATGAGCGGAAATCGCCCAGCATTCACCTGTCAAATCAGAAGGGATGTCATAGCCAAATCGTTCTCTCAAGGCTGTTCCTCCCCATATTCTTTCCTTGAATTCAGGCTGCAAAAAAATCGGTGATTGCGTCATGAAGCCGTTACCCCCTTTGTTATCCATATCCTTTTCCATGCAGGGCTATGTAAATAAAACGCTTTCTTTTATCGTTGGCAGTCCTTTTTAAGGATAACCTTTTCATATTCAATTATGACGTTATCTCAATAGAAGTCAATGAAAAACAGAAGCCTGTCAGGCCTCTGTTCATGTTAATTCGATAATCTTTTGATTGGAGCTTCCCCTGTAAAGCAGTGTCAAATCTCTTTTATTAATCTCAAACGGACCATCGACCAATACATCACAGCAGGCTAACAGCGCGCTGTGCTTTTCATTGCTTAAAATCTGCTCATACGTGTATCCGCTGTACAGCCATATATCTTTATCAGAATGCTCTTTGATTTTCTTCGAGAGCTCGATCAGCTCGCTTGCATGCAAAAGCGGTTCCCCTCCTGAATACGTCACGTTTGTGAGAGGGTTTTTCATAATTTCTGCAAACACTTCGTCAACGCTCATATCAAATCCGTTATTGATATTCCAGCTCTGTTTATTATGGCAGCCTTCACACATATGCGGACAGCCGGCCAAAAAGACGACTGTCCTCAGTCCTTCTCCGTCTACGATGCTGTCATGGATAATATTCATCACTTTCATAGGTGCTTCACTCTGTCCTTTTCTTCTTGTCTTTTCGCGGAATTCCATTTTGACATATCCCCGACCAAATATCCGGTAATTCTTCTGATCCGTTCGATGAATGCTTCATCACGGTTTTTGCACTGCGGACATTCATTATCGATAATCCCGGTAAAGCCGCAGGCTTTGCAATGATCGACGGGATGATTGATCGATGCGTATCCCATGCCTTCTTTGCGCATCGCATTGACAATCGTATCCATCGCTTTAATATTCTTTTTCGGATCTCCGTCCAATTCGATATAACTGATGTGCCCGCCGTTGCACAGCAGATGGAAAGGCGCTTCCTTCCGGATCTTTTCGATTGCTGTCAGCTTATAGTGAACAGGGATGTGAAATGAGTTCGTATAATAAATCCGGTCTGTTACATTGCGGATAGAGCCGAATTGAGCGCTGTCTTTTTTCACGAATTTCCCTGAAAGTCCTTCCGCAGGTGTCGCGATCAAGGAAAAGTTCAGCTTGTGCTGCTCAGTGGCTTCGTCTGCTTTATCCCTCATAAATTGAACGATTCTTTTTCCCAGTTCAAATGCTTCATCGCTCTCTCCGTGGTGTTTGCCAATCAATGCCGTCAAGGCTTCGGCAAGTCCGATAAAACCGATGCTCAACGTTCCGTGCTTCAGGACGTCTTCAAGTGTGTCATCTGGGCCAAGCTTCTCACTTTCATGCCAAATGCCTTGCGAATAAAGAAATTTGAAGTCTTTTGCCCTTTTTTTGCATTGAAAGGCGTAACGTTCCAGCAATTGCTGAATGGTTAGATCGATGTAATGATTTAAAGAAGTGAAAAATTGGTCAATACTTTCACTAAGCAGGGCAATTTTGACGATGTTGACCGATGTAAATGACAAATTTCCTCTGCTGATGCTGTTTTCTTTCCCATTGATATTCGACATGACGCGGGTTCTGCAGCCCATATAAGCGATTTCGCTTTCCGGTGTCCCGTCATAAAAAGGCTTGTTTACGGGAGAATCAATGAAGCTGAAGTTGGGAAACAGCCTTTCAGCGCTCGTTTCTAAAGCCAGCTGATATAAATCATAGTTCGTATCTGTCGGGCGGACGTTGATTCCTTCTTTCATTTTGAAAATTTGAATCGGAAAAATCGGCGTCTCCCCTTTGCCCAAACCGGCTTTTGTCGCCTTGAGAATGTTCTTGATGAGGATGCGTCCTTCCTTTGAGGTGTCCGTTCCATAATTAATGGAGACGAACGGAACCTGCCCTCCGCCTCTGGAGTGCATGCTGTTGGCGTTATGTATAAATGCTTCGCAAGCTTGATAGGTTGTCCGATCCGTCTCTATCCACGCCCTTTCGGCGCTTTCCTCTTCAGACCATGAAGTCGGATATTCTTTGATTCTCTTCATATGCTTTTCAAACGTTTTGCGGACATAGGGCGCCAAGTCATAATCAAACATCGGAAACGATTGGCCCCCATGCTGCATGTTTTGATTCGATTGAAAGATGATGGATGCAAGCGATAGCGCGCTCATAATGTCTTTCGGTTCTCTTAAGGATCCGTGGCCTGTGTTAAATCCGTCTTTCAGCAGCTTTCCTAAAGGAATTTGGCAGCAGGTCGTCGTTCCGCTTGCCATAAAATCCAAATCATGCGGATATAAAAAATTGTCATCGACCGCCTTCTTCACTTCCGGCGACATTAAGTAATGGAGCGCATAATGTCTGGAGCTCTCGGATGCAAACCGGCTCATTTGCCCCATCGGGGACCGGCCGTCCACATTGGCATTTTCCTGCATAATATCATGGTTTCCATACCCTACGATGTCGTGAAACGTTTCTGTCAATTGTGATAATCCTTGTTCTTTACTGCCTGTTGTCATCCTGATCTCTCCTATTAAAACCATATATTGTGTTAGCTTTTCAAACAAACACTATATATTGATATTAGCACGGATTTCATTGGTGAATTTCAACAATTTGGTGACGTTCATTCAACACGTTAACAAAAAGCGCCGCGGATCTTCTCTATCCGCGGCGCTTTTTGCCTGAATCATTTATAGTCAATCGTTATTTGTTTTGGAGGCTTCCTCTGCTTTGTCCTTTTTTCGATCCAAACTGTCGCGAGCGGCGTCAAGAGCGAGGTGACAATCACGCTTGTGGCAATGATCGCCGTGGCGGATTCCGCTACGGGTGCAAACATCGGATTTGCATCAGCAAGGGCGTATGGAACGGCTACGGCCGCCCCGGCGGTCGATGATGCCGCGACTCCTGCCACACCATCTCCCCTCGCAATGAATCTGTCCAAGAGATAAAGTGAGCTTCCGGATAATATGACGACCGCCACTCCTACAAAAATCCCCAACAGGCCCGATTTGATCAGCATTTTAAAATCGAGCGTGTTTCCTAAGGAAAATGCAAAAAACGGAATAATCGCCGGGACGACTTTGCCGAATAAATCGCGCAGCTCTGTGTCAAGGTTTCCCAGTATACAGCCGAGTAAAAACGGGATGACCGTCGCAGCGAGCGTCTCCCATGGGAATGCCGCGAGTCCTGTCACACCAAACGTAACCATCGTCATAAACGGGCCTGACTCCGTGCTGATAAAAGCAAAAGCACCGGCGTCTTCCTTTCGTCCCAAATGATTCATTAAAGCCAAATACAGTCCGCCGTTTGTTTCATTCATGACCGCTACAATGGCTAAAACGGAGAGCCCCGCAAAAAAGCCCGATTTTATCCCTTCATCAGGGATAAATTGCGAAGCGATCAACCCCAATACAGCGGCAAAACCAACTTTGCCGATCAAAAGCGTCAATCCTTTTCTGGCGATATAGCCTGAAGAGCGAAAGTCGATGGTCGCTCCCACACAAAAGATAAACACGCCTAAAATCGGCAGTGTTCCGGTAATCAGGGCGCCCGTAAATCCGCCGAAAAACTCTGCCGTTCCAGGGGCAAACGTATTCAGCGTTGCGCCCAGAAACAGCGGAATGATCATCATACCACCCGGCACACGTTCAATCGTTGCTTTAATTTTCATCATTTAATCTCCTATTCTCAGGTTAATGAAAACACAAAGCTATTGATCTTTAGAAATGCCTTATTGATGTTTGATGCCTCTGTGAAAAATGCGCTCGAGATCCTCTGCAGAGGCTTTTTCGAGCTGGCTTCCCACCCCTACAGCCAATGCTCCGGCATCAAGCCACTTTTCTACATCGCCCGGATGGATACCCCCGGTTGGAATAAAGCGGATGTTTGGAAAAGGCCCGGCTAGATTTTTCATATAGGGAATCCCTGATGTCCCGCCGGGGAACAATTTCAATGTGCGGAACCCCTTTGATACCGCTTCCATTATTTCGCTCGGCGTCAAAACCCCCGGAATAAAAAATGGATGCATGGAAGCCATTTCATCAGCCAGTTCACTGGAAAAACCGGGACTGACGATAAACTGAGCCCCCCGGGCGGCGGCTTCCCGCGCCTGTCCGCTCTCTGTGACCGTTCCCGCCCCGATTAAGAGGCCGTCTTTTTTTGCAAATGTTTCGATCAGTTCGGACGCTCCCGGTGTGGTATATGTGATTTCAATCGCGGTAATTCCCTTCTCGATCAGGCGATGAATCTTGTCTTCAGCCGCTTTCATGTCTTTTGCCCGGACGACGGCGATCAGCCCGGCTTCTGCCAGATGTTCCTGCACTTTTTCCATCATGGACATTCCCATTATGGTTACCCCCCTATTTTTTGATTGTTTCTCATAGCCGCCATAAAACTTTTAAGCCGTTCTCTTGACGGAAGGCCATCCATATCACCCGGCGCCATAACCGCGAGCGCTCCGATGGCATTTGCCCTCTGCACTGCCTCTTCCAATGGCAGCCGGTCCAGCAGTCCGCTGATCATTCCGACGGCAAAACCATCCCCCGCTCCAACGGTGTCGACCACTTCAACGGGATATCCGGACACATAGCCCTCTTCTTCCGCCGTCCGGTAATAGGCGCCTTCCTTTCCTAGCTTGACGACGATCAGCTTGACTCCCTGCTCCAAATAAAACGCCGCGATTTTCTCAGGGGTATGAAAGCCTGTCAGCAGCTTGCCTTCATTGATTCCGGGAAAAAACCAGTCCGCCTGTGATGCGAATTCGTTGATCGTATGCACCATTGTCTCCTGATCGGGCCAAAGCTGAAAACGAAGGTTCGGATCGAACGAAATCGTTTTTCCCTCCTTTTTCATTTGCTGAACAGCGTGATGAGAAAATGCTTTCATCTTATTTGATAAGGCAGGCGGTATCCCTGTCATGTGCAGATGGTTCGCCTGTTTGAAGTAACCGGATGGGTAATCTTCGATGCCCATTGTGCTTGCGGCCGACCCTTTCCGGTAGTAAGTCACATCAGGATCACCGCTTTCAACCTTTGACTTAAGCAATATTCCCGTCTGTTTTCCTGCTGTGCGTTTGACTGCTGAAATATCGACATGTTCCTTTTTCAATTCATTTAAAATGAAGGTCCCGAGCGAATCAGCGCCAACCTTGCTAACCCAGCCTACCCGAAAGCCTAAGCGGGCCAGCCCGACGGCAACGTTTGTTTCGGCTCCGGCGAGCGCTTTGGAAAAAGAAGAAACCTCGTGGAGCTCACCTGTTTCATTTGCATAAAACATCGCCATCGATTCGCCGAAGGTCATGACGTCTAACGCCATTCTCATCTTCCCCCTTTCAAAATGGTACCGGTTTCAAACATGGTGTTCAAAAAACACTCTCTCCGTGAGGGAGTGTTTTCTGTCAAACGCTATAATGAATGTCTTAGAACCAATTCCGCTTCAAGCTGAATTGTTTGCGGGGCGCTTTCGTCTCCTTCAAGCCGTTTAATGATGCGCTCCATTGCGACCTTGCCCATCTCATGAGACGGCTGGGCGATGGTCGTGATGCCCGGACCGATTAATTTATACCATTCCGTATCATCAAACCCTGCAATTCCGACGTCTTCTGGAATCGATACACCGAGCTCATACAGACAGCTGATGATTTTCAGCATCAGAAGGCCGTTGTTTCCGAGGATCGCTTTTTTCTCCCCCTCGCTGACCGCCAAAAAGCTTTTCACCGATTCCATCAGAGCTTTTTTGTCTTTGGCCTCCACTTCATGGACAAAAGGAGTGCGCCCGGCATCGCGTGCAAGCGCAATTTCAGTGTAGGCTGATACCCGCTCTTCCCTCGGACTGATGCCTTTCATCGGTTCTGTAAACAAACCGACATGAGCGTAGCCTTTATCATACATCATGTTGACGATTTGACCGGTGATTTCGCGGTTATTTGTTGTGACTGCATCAATCTTCAGACCTGGCACTTTCCGGTCAACGAGCACAATCGATACGTCCTGATCGATCAGATCCAACAGTACGTCGTTGTTCCGGCCGGTTGTATTGATGATCAGCCCTTCAATGTAATGCGCATTCAGCTTGTGCAGCATTTCTCTTTCTTTTTCAGGACTGTTGTCGGTGTTGCAGACCATAATGCTGTATCCGTACTGATCACAAACCTCTTCTACTCCCCTTAAGGTGGCGACTGAAAACGGGTTGGTGATATCGGCCACTAAAAAGCCGATGAGCTTGCTTTTTTTCACCTTTAAGCCCTGGGCCATTTGGCTGGGACGGTAGTTCAGCTCCGCGATCGCTTTTTTGATGCTCTTCACCTTTTGCGGTGAAATGGCATCGAGCTTCCCATTGATGTACCGGGAAACCGTTGATTTTGAAACGCCTGCATATGCGGCTACTTCGTTGATGGTTACTTTTCCTGTTTGTTTATCCTTCATTCAAGTACTCCTATACGCCTTAAATTTGAAACCGATTTCAAAAACTTTATATCATCAGCATATCACATCATAAAAATTTTGGAAGAGGGATTTTTAAGTTTTTAAGAATCAGATTGACAATCCTAAGAAAAAACGAAAAATCCGGTTGACGGTTTCCATTATTTACTTTAAAATTCATGTTTGAAACCGTTACCAAAAACTTTGATGCTTCATTCAAGTCAAAACGTCCAATCCTAGGAGGAGAATGTATGGAAAATCGTTATTCTGTTCATCCTGAACAAGCGAAACGATTCACAACCGCAGAGCTTCGCGAGCATTTTTTAATAGAATCATTGTTTGCCGAAAATCAGCTGAAAATGGTTTATTCACATGAAGACAGGGTCGTGATTGGCGGTGCTGTTCCGGTCAATGAATCGATACAGCTTGATGCGGGCGATTTCTTAAAAACGGACTATTTCCTTGAGCGCCGTGAAATCGGCATTGTGAACGTCGGAATGCCCGGCGCGGTTAAGATCGGCGGCGAGGAACATGTGATGGGGCATAAGGATTTTCTGTATATCGGCTTGGGAAATCAAGACGTTTCCTTTTCAAGCTTGGATGAAGGAACGGCAAAGTTTTATTTCGTTTCCGCGACCGCGCACAAAAATTATCCTGTACAAAAAGCTTCGCTTGCTGAGCTCCCGTACGACCACTTGGGGGAGGAGGCCTCATCGAATGTCCGCAATCTGTATAAAGTGATTCATGCTGACGGCATCCAGAGCTGTCAGCTGATGATGGGGATTACGTTTCTTGAGCCTCATAATACATGGAATACGATGCCGGCCCATGTGCATGACCGGCGGATGGAAGTTTACCTTTACCTTGATCTTGATGAATCGGAAAAAGTGTTCCACTTCATGGGCGAACCGACGGAAACCCGGCACCTTGTCGTCGGAAATGAACAGGCCGTCATTTCTCCGGCATGGTCTGTCCACTCGGGTTCAGGCACATCCAACTACTGCTTTATTTGGGCGATGGCCGGTGAAAACTACACATTTAAGGACATGGACGCTGTCCCGATGAATGTCATACGGTAAGGACGTGATAGAAGATGGGATATCTTGAATCGTATTTTTCCCTTGAAGGCAAAACGGCGCTTGTCACAGGACCCGCTACAGGCATCGGCCAAAGCATCGCCGCAGCGCTCGCAAAAGCGGGAGCCGATGTGATCGGCACAGCCCATGCGAGCGGGCTTGAAGAAACAAAACGGCTCATTGAAGAAGCCGGCAGGACGTTTACATCATATCAGCTCGACATGAGCAGCCTTGATGAAGTTGAATCTTTTACAAAAGAAGTCCTTGCCCGTCATCAAATCGATATTCTCGTAAACAACGCCGGAACGATCCGCAGGGAGAAAGCGGCTGAGTTTTCCCGGGACAACTGGGAAACGGTCATCAATGTCAATTTGAACAGCCTGTTTCTGCTCTCACAGGCCGTCGGCCGGCAGATGATCGAACACAGGCAAGGAAAAATCATCAACATCGCTTCGCTCCTTTCGTTTCAAGGAGGCATTCTCGTACCGGCTTATACGGCGAGCAAGCACGCAGTGGCCGGACTCACCAAATCGTTCGCCAATGAATGGGCCGCTTTCAATGTACAAGTCAATGCGATTGCGCCAGGCTATATTAAAACCAACAATACAAAGCAAATCCGCGACGATGAAAAGCGGAACGCCGAAATTTTAAAACGGATCCCGGCGGAGCGCTGGGGGGAGCCGGCTGATATTGCCGGTGCGGCATTGTTCCTTTCGTCCCCGGCTTCAGATTATATGAACGGCCATGTTTTAGCTGTTGATGGCGGATGGCTCGCAAGATGAATGTTCCGAGGCTGCCGGCATGTTGTCCGGCGGCCTTTCTTGCTGCTCTCGCCTTTCTCTACGGCTTCAAAATGACTTTGATACAGTCATCCTCATGGTCGTTGAACAGATGATACGCCCGTCCGGCTTCTCCAAGCGGAAGCTGATGTGTAATGATTTCTTTCGGATCGAATTCTTCGCCTTCAATTTTTTTGAAAATCTCCGGCATTAAATGAATAACCGGCGCCTGCCCCATTTTCAGCGTGATATTCCTGGTGAAAAACGCCCCCAGGGGAAACATGTTGTAGTTGCTTCCATATACACCGGTGATCTGCACCGTTCCGCATTTCCGAACCGCCTTTGTCGATATCTGAATCGGCCCCAGCGTCCCGCCCTGCAGCTTTAGTTTTTGTTCAAGGTATTCAAGCGGCGATTTTTTCCCGTCCATTCCGACGCAGTCAATGACGACATCGGCGCCGCCTTTTGTGATTTCCTTCAAATGCTCTCCCATGTCGGGATATTCTGTGAAATCAAACACCTCGACACGGTTTAAAGCTTTTGCCTGTTTTAAACGGTAATCCAAATAGTCAACGGCAATGACCCGTTTGGCGCCCTCCATCCAGGCAAACTTCTGCGCCATTAATCCGACCGGACCGCAGCCGAGCACAATGACGGTGTCCCCTTTTTTGACGCCCGCATGAAGGACACTCCAGTAGGCGGTAGGCAGGACATCTGACAAAAATAACAATGATTCGTCCTCAAGCTCGCATGATTCCGGGATGACAAACGGCGTAAAATTGCCAAACGGCACTTTCAAATATTCCGCCTGGCCGCCCGGATGATTGCCGAATTTCTCCGAATAGCCGAAATATCCGCCTGAATCATAATGCGGATTGGAATTGTCGCACTGGCTTTCCAGCTTGTTTTCACAATAATAGCAATGTCCGCAGGCGACGGTAAACGGAATGACAACCCTGTCGCCTTTTTTCACCTTTGTCACCTCAGGCCCTGTTTCCTCTACGATTCCCATCGGTTCATGTCCAAGCTGAAAGCCTTTCGGAAGCGGAAAATTCCCTTGGTAGAGATGCAAATCAGAGCCGCAAATCGCGGTAGAGGTAATTCGGACGACGACATCGTCTTTCTTTTCAATTTTAGCGTCCTCCACTTGACTGACTTCAATATGCTTAGGCCCTTGAAACGTTACAGCCTTCAATCGTCCACACTCCCATTTTTTACAGGTTATTGATAGTGTGGACAAGGCTGAAAACTTGATTCATCTTTTTTAAACAAACGTTTCATTAGTTCATATAAAAAACTGAATCATCGGAGACTGACAGACATAAATAAAAGAAACGGAGGTGTTTTAATGCTGCTGCAAATATTGGTCGGGGGCTTATTTGTTTTTGCCGTTTTCTTTATTGTATTCAGAGGGATTAGATCAGGCCATCTGCCCCGACATGATGAGATTCCGCCCGAGGATGAGGGAAGAAATGACGAGTCGAAGTAGCATGTGATGTAAGGGCATAAAGGGGATTCCCCTCCCCTTATGGCCCGGCTGTCCGCGCTTCTGTATTCCGGTTGTTTTTGTGTTTTCTTTTTAAATCCAGCTCAATTTCTTCAAGGCTTTTCCCTTTTGTTTCAGTTACTTTAAAGAAGACGAACAAAAACGCCATAATCCCTATTGCCGCATAGCAAAGGAATAAATAGCTGATGCCAATCAGATCGAGAAGCACCGGAAAGCTCAAGGTCACAATTAAATTTCCTGTATGGAGCAAAAGCGTCGATACTCCGGTTCCGGCTCCTCTGACATGAAGGGGAAACAGCTCGGGCAGCATCACCCAGACAACCGGCCCCCAGCTGACTGCAAACACCGCTATGAACACACCTAAACAAACGACCGTCGTCCATGCCGCAGCAACGGTATTTCCCAAAAAGATATGGATCACAGACAGCACGATCAGACTGATGACCATTCCCGCATTTCCGAATAATAAAAGCGGTTTGCGGCCTACCCGGTCGATCAAGCGCATCGCTGCTAATGTCATGAGCACATTCACCGTCCCGATCCCGACGGTCCCTAAAATAGCCGCCGACTTTTCAAATCCGACATTCGCAAACGTTTTCGGAGCGTAGTATATCATCGTGTTTGTCCCGATAAACTGCTGAAGAAAAGCGAGTCCCAGGCCGGCGATCAACGACGGACGCACCCACGGCTCCAGCAGTTCTTTCAAACCTCCCTGCTCCTGTCTTTCCGCTTCTTTCATTCCTTTGATCTCTTCAAGCACGTTTCCCCTCTTCATTCTGCTCAAAACCGCTTTCGCTTTTTTCTCTTTGTCTTTTGACAAAAGCCAGCGCGGACTTTCCGGCATGAAAAAAATGCCGATCAAAAGACTGATAGACGGTACAAGCGCCAGCCCAAGCATCCAGCGCCAGGCCCCTGACCCGCTGAAAGCATAATTAATAAGGTAGGAAAGCAGAATACCCGTCGTGATCATCAGCTGATTCAATGATGAAAGAGCCCCGCGGGATTCCTTAGGCGCCAGTTCTGACAGATATAAAGGAATAATCGTCGTCGAACAGCCCACTGCAAGGCCCAGAACGATTCTGAAAGCCACCATATATTCCGTGTCGGGCGCAAGTGCCGTACCAAACCCGCCAATGCAAAACAGCACCGCGGCGGACATCATCACCTTACGTCTGCCGAAGCGGTCGGCCAGCTTTCCCGATAACCCCGAGCCGAAAATCGCACCGATTAAAATGGAGCTGACCACGAGTCCTTCTGTAAAGGCATTCAGGTCAAACTCATCTTTGATATAGAGGATCGCCCCGGATATCACGCCCGTATCATATCCGTAAAGCAGTCCGCCCAAGGCTCCAAAAAAATAAAGCCAGGCATTCGCCTTCTGTTTTTTCATCAATGATCCTCCTTTAACAGCTCAAGCTTTTTATGAATCTTTTACCTTATCTCGGATTCCTTAAACATCAGGCTCCCTGTACCATTAAAAGGAAACTAAAATAAATGAAACATTTAGGGCCCGGGCATCGTCATATTAAGGACGGCCAAAAACCAACAGCCAAGCAGTTTCCAATGACTTCCCCTGGTCAAAATGCAAATAATCTAGTACAATGCAAGACTAGGAATCAATTAACTTTTATATCAGAAATTTCACTAACTTTAGTAATAATGGTGCGTTTTTTAATAAATCGAAAGAGGAGTTTGTCAGATGCTACGATCGCAACGAACGAAGAAAAAAAGGTTAAGAAAATGGGTCAAATACTCATTGTTTTTCATTGTTTTACTTTTAACGGCGACAGCGGCCGCAGGCGGCTACGCCTACTATAAAATTGCCAGTGCTTCAAATGATGCGCAGGTCAGCCTTTCCCGAGGAAAACAATCCGTCAAACGGATCAAAGAGTTCAATCCTGAAAAAGACAACTTTTCGATCCTGATGATGGGAATTGATGCCCGTCCGGGACAAAGCATGGATAAGGAACGAAGCGACGCAATGATCCTGGCTACGTTCAATCGAGAAGACAAATCGGTCAAGCTTTTGAGCATTCCAAGGGATTCATATGTGAATATCCCCGGCCATGGCTTTGATAAAATCACCCATGCCCATTCGCTTGGCGGAAGGGATCTCAGCGTAGAGACCGTCGAAGGTTTGCTCGACATCCCTGTCGATTATGTTATTGATGGAAACTTTTCCGCTTTTGAAGAAGTCGTCGATGAGCTGGGCGGTGTTCCGGTTAACATTAAAAAGGAATATATCGTGAAACAAATTACAAAAGATACAAAAGGGAAGGTTCATTTAACAACGGGCGAACAGACGCTAAACGGCGAAGAAGCCCTGGCATACGTCAGAACGAGAAAAGCCGACACTGATTTAATGCGCGGACAGCGGCAGATGGAAGTGATCAAAGCGGTCATCAATAAATCCAAATCGCTGACATCAATTCCTGCATACGACGACATTCTGGATACGATCGGGAAAAACGTGTCGATGAACCTGTCGCTGAACGACCTGATCGGACTGATTCCGTTCGTCACATCACTCGAATCTGTCGATACCCTGCAGCTGAAAGGCAGCGATTATAAACCGGGGAACGTTTACTATTTCCAGCTTGATCAAGAAAATCTTGCGGAAATCAAACAAGAATTAAAACAGCAGCTGGACTATTGATTTGATAAAGGATGATCGCGGATCATCCTTTTTTCTGTTCTATATTTACTATTGAAAAAATTTAAATTTAGGTTTAGCCTTTTACATAAATGAGACCATACTGCAGAGAGAGTTGTTTTTCGTCTTCAAAAAACGGTAAACTGCTCTTATAGGAGGTTATATTTACATAATGAGATTAATTGCGATCGATTTAGATGGAACCCTTTTAAATACGGAAAGCAAAATTTCTGCAGAAAATCGGGCCGCTATCAAAAAAGCGCTCATCTCCGACTGCATTGTGACAATTTGTACAGGAAGAGCAACCTTTGACGTAAAGGAGCTTCTGAATGATTTGGACATTCCGATTATCGCCGCCAACGGGGGAACGGTCCACGATTTTAATTATAAGCCGTTAAGCCGGACCTTAATGGATCGGGAGGCCGGGAAAAAAGCGGCTGAATACTTAACAGACCACCATATTTATTTTGAAGTGTATACGGATGATGCGCTGTTATCTCCTTTTGACGGCGAAGAGAAGCTGAAAGCCGAGCTTGATATCGTAACGAGCGCCAATCCGGATGAAGACCGGGAGACGCTTTGGCAGGGTGCGCTGACTCAGTTCAAGCAATTCGGCATTAAACCGGTTCCCGATATTCGCAGAGTGTTTGACGGAAGCGAAAATATCTATAAGCTGCTGTGCTTTTCATTTGATATGGAGAAACTAAAAAAAGCGAAAGAAGATCTTTCCGCCTTCGCCAAACTGGGGCTCACGTCTTCCGGAAGGCACATCATTGAAATTCTGCCCGCTGAATCGGGAAAAGGGCGCGCTTTAAGAAAGCTTGCCGCCCATTATGGAATTAAGAAAGAAGACATCTACGCCATCGGCGACAGTCCGAACGATTTGTCGATGTTTGCAGAAGCCGGACACCGAATTGCGATGGAGAATGCGATCGATGAATTAAAACATATCAGCACATTTATCACAAAGAGCAATGATGAAAACGGTGTAGCCTATTTTATCAACAAGCTCCTCGAGAATGAATACGAATAAAAAGAAAAAACCGCCTGAAGCGGTTTTTTCCCTTATCGGATTCTGACGCTTCCGACATACTTATCTTTCCAATATTCGCTCGTCTCCAGATCCGTTGTCGTCACACCTGAAGACAATGTGACAAGGACGACTTGTCCATTTCCGATGTAAATGGAAGGAATAAGGACGCTCGTCCCTTGAAAGAAGACTAAATCCCCAGGCTCCAATTCATCCTTTGCGATTTTCTCGCCTGCTTCGTACTGTTTATCGGCGTAACGCGGAAGCTCGACTCCGGCGGCCGTTTTATATATATATTGAATGAAGCCTGACGTATCAAATCCGTCCTTAGGCGTCGTTCCGCCTTTTTGGTAGCCGACTTCACCGATATATTTGATGGCTTCAGTCACAATCTGGTTATCTGCAAGAGACAAACTGTCAAAGCGGCGGATGCCCGTAAATTTCTTTTGCCAATATGAAGCTGATAAATAGGAAATCGTCACTTTATTTGAACGGCTCGCATGAATAAACCTGCCGCCTCCGGCATAAATGCCGTTATGGGAAATTCCCGGCTTATAGGTGTTGCTGAAGAAAACAACATCTCCGGGCTGTATATCCTCAAGCTTCACCTTTCGGCCGACCGCCCATTGCTGTTCTGCCGATCTCGGCAAATAAACCCCGAGCGTCTCGCGAAAAACATATTGCGTCAATCCTGAACAATCAAAGCCAACATCAGGTGAGGCGCTGCCAAACACATACGGAACCCCGATGTAGTCAAGCGCTTTTTGAACGACCGGGTCTTTGGAGACGGCCGGTTCTTTCGTGATTCTTTTCGCCTTGTAATAGCCTGAACTCCAGTATTTGCTGCCTTCCAGCTTTGTAATGGCAACCCCGCTCGATTTCGTGCTGTGAATGATTTGATCATCCCCTAAGTAAATCGCGACATGTGTCGGCCCGTCCGATTCAAGAGCAGCGTTTTTAAAAAAGACGAGATCTCCTTTTTCAAGGCTGTTCCTGCTGACGCTTGTCCCTATGTTCGATTGTTCTTCAACTGTTCTGGGCAGTGAAATATCAAGCGCTTCAAAGACATACTGGATAAAACCGGACGAGTCAAAGCCGTCTTGCGGGCTTTCTCCGCCATAGCTGTATTTCGTGCCTGCAAACTTTTTAGCCGTCTCAGCGATAGATTCGCCGATCGTATCGGCCTGCGCGATCTTGTCACCGGTCAAAAACGACACGCTCCAAAACAATGTGGCTCCAAGTAGCAAAAACATTGCCAGTTTTTTCTTCAATTGATCTGTTCCTCCTCTTCTTTCCTCTTTCATCGGCAGTGACCTGAGATATCTAAAGGGCGGATTTTACAACAATATCGAGCGAATGACGAGAAGAAACGCAGGGCAATCCAACATAACGGAAAGTTTACGAAGGGATAAATTCATAGAAGGCGGTAATCATGAGGTTTCATTCCATCCCGATCTGCTTTCATCTCTTGCAATCCCGGCATTTGCCGCAATTTCTTCAATCCCTTAAAAAGAATACAATAAACGCTATCTTTAACCAACCCCAAAACCGTACATAAATCCTCCTGAATTTCTCTAAACCTTTCTGCCTTGAATGGTTAAGGAATTTGTCGCACATCGCGATTTCAATAGACCAATCTGGCAAAATGTTCATAGGAATTGATCAGTAAACAAAAAAGAGAGCGCCCTCCGCGCTCTCTTTTCTCGGTTTATTGCCGGCCGCCGGCCGTGTTTTCCTGCTGCTTCACTTTCTGAATCTCAGTTGATATTTTGGCTTTTTCATCGGTTGACAGTTCATCGGAGTATTTAAAAGCCGACATGAACGATATGATGAGAACCAATCCTACAAACGGCCAGACCGCTCTGATAAATCTCATTTTTTCGTCACTCCGTTTTCATTGTTTTTTAGTTTGTTTTTATGATCGACTTCAAAAGTCAGTTTTCCGTCTTCTTCTTTCCAATTCAGGTTTGAGCCTTTTGTCAACTGGCGGAAAATCGCTTCTCGCTGTAAGAAGTCGTTTTTGCCCAAAGGTGTCGGCGTTGCTTCGCGAATGTTGAGAGGCGTTACTTCAAATCGGCCTCTGCCGTCGTTCATTAAGTGATACTGAACAAGCGCGCTGTCGCGTGTTCTTGACCAGCCCTGATCAAAGACGAAGTTTCCAAGACTGTAGAAAATAACGGTGTCCTTATATACTTCGATCGGCTCAAGAACGTGAGGATGAGCACCTAAAATAATATCGGCTCCGGCGTCAGCGATGGCTTTCGCCAAATCCTTCTGCCTGTCGTTCGGTTCATTGTCATATTCCTGTCCCCAGTGAACGTGAACCACGACAAGATCCGCTTTTTTGGATGCTTCCGCTATCATCGGAATAAAGATTTTCGGGCTCAGCGGCAGCACTCCTCCCCTGTCCTTTTTGGCTGTAAAGTTCTTCGTGTAGACGTCTGTAAAACCGAGCGTTGCGATTTTTACACCGTTCACATCCTTGTATGAAACGTGCTTTTTGGCATCGCTCAAGTTGCTGCCGGCTCCCACTATATCGAGATTTTCTTGTGAAAACTTATTCAGCGTGTCATTCAAACCGTCTTGTCCGTAGTCCATCGCATGGTTGTTGGCGAAATTCAGCACGCTGAAATTCATCTTCTTCAATGTTTCAACAGATTCTTGCTTTGTTTGCAGATGAATATTTTTCTCTGCCTGCTGGTAGTCTTTTTTATTTGTGACAGGGTTTTCGAAGTTTCCTGTTAGAAAATCTGACACATTAAAGTAAGGCTTTACATTTTTAAAAACACTTTCCGGTCCATACAAATTTGTGACTTTCTCTACGTTTCTGCCCATCATGATATCGCCGACAAAAGTAGCTGTCAGCTTGGCATCTTCTTTTTTGGCCATTTTTGAAGGAGTTTTGGCGCTTCCGACCCAAGTAAAGACAAACATGAGACAGATGATCGCGGGCAATACAATAAGCACGTGTTTATTGGTTTTCTTCTTCTCCTGCTTTGTCAGCTTTAGCAGCTTTTCCTGAAAGTTCAGTTGTTTTTTCATCTTTTTGACACACCTAACTTTAGATTAGATAGTAAGCATACATAATGGCGAATGTTGCTCCGCTTAATAAAAGCGTGCTTCCCAGCGTAATCGTTAATCCTTGTCTTTGGATGGTATTTGCGATCAGCCCCGGAACGATGATCCCGATTCCTCTGAATTCGGCAATTTCAAACGGCATCATCGGGTATATGAAGTCGAATCCGATTTTCAGGAGAATTCCCGTTATCAGCATCGCTGCGAATTTTCTGCGTCCGTATAGAATCATGATTTTTGAAAGTCCGAATTTCACAATGACGTATGTCAGCAGGCTGACGAAAAGAACCAGCAGCATGAAGATCGGCTGATTGAACACGAGTCCCAAATAACCAGGTACGACAAGTCCGGCCGGTACAATTCCTGTTTTTTCTGCAAAAATCAAACTGAGTAAAACTCCTAAAATGAGGGCGATATATAAATCTGATCCAAACATTGTGTTTTCTTCCTCCTAGCTAACGAGCTGCTTAATCTTGTATTCTTGTATTTTTTCGATAAGAGGTTCCGCTGCTCCGTGAATATTTCCGACGCCGTAAATGACGCGGCCCTCCAGCTTGTTTTTCAGCATGAACATGATTTCTTCCGTCGTTTTGTGCTCAAAATCAAACAGCTTGTCCGCAGGAATTTTGCCTGCTTCATATGCTTTGACGATCGGCTCTGTCGTTTCTCCAATCAGCACAAGTTCACTTGCTTCAATAAAGGGAAGGACATCTTCGGCAAATTGCTGTGTTCTGTCCACCCTGTCAGCGCGGCAGTTCATAATGACGATCGGCTGATCTGTAGGGTAGCCTATTTCTTTTACGCGCTTCCATATGTTTAAAGTGGAAGATGCGTCATTCGCTGCAAAACCGTTGACGAAATGTCCCGGGTTTTTGGCGTTCATCAGCGGCAGAATCCTCATCGCTCCCGGATCAGGCGGCGCATTCAGCATGCCTTTAAAGGCGGTTTCTTCGTCAATTCCCAACGCTTGAGCAACCCCGAGTGCAAGGGACGCATTATCAGGGAATACCATGTATTCAAACTGCCTGAGATAGTCATCTGTTATTTTAGAATTGTCTGCGACGATGACTTTTGTGTTCCTTTCTTTTGCAATTTGCTTAAAGAAATCGGTATACTCACTATCAGTAATAACCAAATGTCCGTTGTAAGGAATGGTTGCTGTGAAAGCTTCTGCAATTTCATCCAAAGTCGGTCCCATCACATCCATGTGATCCTCCAGCACGTTCACGATCACGCCGATATTAGCCTGAAGCAATTCTTCCTGAAAGATGATTTGATAATCAGGATTAACGGCCATACATTCACTGACGATCGCATTGGCCCCTCTTTCGACCGTCTCTTTCATGACTTCCTTCTGCTCGCCGATGTTCGGTCCTTGCGGCTTTCTCTTAATCGGCTTTTCTTCCGGTGTGTCCCAATAAATCATCCTTGCATCAGTCCCGGTTGTTTTTCCTACTGTTTTGTAGCCAGCCTCGATTAATATTCCTGTTGTTAATCTGGTCACCGTGGACTTTCCGCGTATCCCGTTGATGTTCACTCGGACTGGCAGGGCGTCGATGTTTTGCTGGTGGCGCCTTTTTTCATAAATGCCGATCCCAACAACGATCACACAGGCTAATAGCATTACCCACATTGTTTGTCTACATCTCCTTCTTGGAATCTGATATGTAAATTCATTCATCAGTATATAGGTTCACTATGAAATCACAATCGGCATTATGTAACAGAAGACGACGAAATTTTCCGTGACAAAGCTCACCTCACTTCCGATACTATTTCCTATCCATCGATTGATAATTATGGAAATCCGGAGTCCTTATATCCTACAAATTTTCTGCATCATTTTTAAGAATACGCTTTCAAAAATCGAAAAATTCGATTCTATACTTTTCTCCCTATTATTTATGAAAGGCTAAAAGATGGGTTTCGGGTCAGCCCTTTATGTTCCGTACTTCGCCGTAATTACGGAAAAACCGCCGGATTCACGCTTTATTCACCGTTTTGCAACGGGTCAAAAAGTCATCAATTGCCGCTGTGAAAAATCATGGAGTCCCATGACCTCCAGACTACATTGCAAAACTTGAAAATCCGCTTCACCATCAAGCGGGATTCATTAGTAAATCCAAACAATTTTTAAGCCGTTCGATTCAGCTTCTTTTTTTCGTTTATAGGTTATAATCCTAGGATTTAAACAGCCATTAATTTTTTTCAACGAGAATTCATCAAACTTTAACATTTTTAATTTTTCTTACTATTCTTATTGTTACTGAATCCGACAAATTTATAATAAATCAACAGATGTGCGGGACTTTTTTCTATTAGAAGCGCCTCAGGGGGGCAGGCTTGCCTGAACATCCCGATTCGTTTCTAATCCATGGGATGATTTTTTTGATTGTGATTTCATGAAGTTCATGATAATCTTTATGTAAACGGTTACACAAGGAAGGAGAACGTCCCGTTGGCTACGATTAAAGACGTTGCACTTGCGGCAAAAGTATCTGTCGCTACGGTTTCCCGCGTGTTGAATGAGACGGGATACGTCCATGAGGAGACCAGGTCACGCGTGATGAAGGTGATGGAAGAGCTGAATTACCGCCCGAATGAAGTGGCCAGATCTCTCTATAAAAGGGAATCAAGATTAATCGGGCTGCTTTTGCCCGACATCACAAACCCATTCTTCCCTCAGCTGGCCCGGGGAGTTGAAGACGAAATTCACAGACACGGCTTCAGGCTGATATTCGGAAACAGTGATGAAAATCTTGAAAAAGAACTCGATTATCTCCAGACATTTCAGCAAAATCATGTCGTCGGCGTCATCTCTGCAACAAATTACCCTGAAGCATCAAATTACAAAGATTTGCCGATGCCGATTGTCTTTCTCGACCGAACCGGGGAACATGCGCCCGCCGTGTTTGCGGACAGCAAGGAAGGCGGACGGATCGCAGCTTCGGAGATCATCAAACGACATTCATCACGCATTACCTTAATCAAAGGGCCCGGCCACTTGCAGACCGCAACAGACCGGTTCAACGGCGCGCTTGACATCTTAAGCGGAGCCGATGTTGATTTTCATGTCATGAAAACCGAAACATTTTCTTTTCAGGAAGCGCAAAAACGGGCGGCTGAGTTATTTTCCGCCTATCCGGAGACAGACGGCATCATTGCCAGCAATGATATTGTGGCAACCGCGGTTTTGCATGAGACGTTGAAGCGGAAGATCAAAGTGCCCGACGAGTTGCAGATCATCGGATTTGATGATATTCCGCAAAGCGAATTGCTTTTTCCTTCCTTATCAACAATCAGGCAGCCTGCATATCAAATGGGAAAAGAAGCGGCAAAACTGCTGCTTAGAATCTTGAAGCATGAATATATTGAACAGCCGGCTGTTAAAATGCCGGTCGCTTTTATCGAAAGACAAACGACTAGAAAGGCGGATGACAATGAGTAAAATATGTGTAATTGGCAGCTCTTCAATGGATTTAGTCGTCACATCGCAAAAACGGCCGAAAGCCGGCGAGACGGTGCTTGGCGATTCCTTTCAAACCGTTCCCGGCGGAAAAGGCGCCAACCAGGCTGCCGCAGCCGCGAGACTGGGAGCGGAAGTCTATATGATCGGCCGTGTCGGGGATGATCATTACGGTCAAGCCATCCTCGCAAACCTTGAAGCGAACGGGGTTTTGACAGACTATGTGGAACCGGTTACAGATATGGAAAGCGGTACCGCACATATCGTTCTGGCAGAGGGAGATAACAGCATCATCGTCGTCAAAGGCGCAAATGATCAGGTTACACCGGAATACGTTCAAAAGGCGCTCACCGCCATCAAAAAGGCGGACATCGTCCTCATTCAACAGGAAATTCCCGAGGAAACGGTTGATTATGTAAGCGGGCTCTGCAAAACGCTCGGCACTCCCCTGCTGCTCAATCCCGCTCCCGCCAGACCACTCCGTCAGGAAACCATTGAAAACGCGTCCTATCTGACACCGAATGAACATGAAGCGGCCATGTTGTTTCAGGGACTTTCCCAAGAGGATGCGCTGAAGCGCCACCCCGGAAAACTGTTCATTACAGAGGGCAAAAACGGAGTCCGCTACCATAATGGAAATGAAGAAAAGCTCGTCCCTTCATTTCCGGTGGAAGCGATTGACACCACTGGAGCGGGAGATACCTTTAATGCGGGATTTGCTGTCGCCCTGTCCGAAGGGAAAGATATTGAAACCGCCTTACGCTTTGCAAACCGGGCCGCTTCTTTATCCGTATTAAAATTCGGCGCTCAAGGCGGGATGCCGTTCAGAGAAGAAGTGGAGCGTGAACTGTCATGAAAAAACACGGCATCTTAAACAGCCATATCGCCAAAGTGCTGGCCGACATCGGGCATACCGATACCATCGTCATCGCGGACGCCGGTTTGCCCGTCCCTTCCGGCGTCCCAAAGATAGACCTTGCTCTCGAGCTGGGGACTCCCGGCTTTCAGGAGGTGACGCGGCTCATTGCCAGCGAAATGGTTGTGGAAAAAGTCACCGCTGCCAAAGAAATTGAAACCGCCAATCCGGAACAAGCCGAATTTTTAAAAACGTTTTTCTCTGAACAGCCGATCGAACATGTTCCCCACGAAGCATTGAAAAAAGCAGCGGAAAAGGCGAAAGCCGTGATTCGCACAGGTGAAGCGACACCTTATGCCAACTGCATCCTGCACGCGGGAGTGATCTTTTAGATGTTCATATCCTCACATCTGGAAAGAAGGGGTAGCCTATGCATATTGAAATGAAAGACATTTATAAGGCATTTGGACAAAACCAGGTTTTGTCCGGTGTTTCCTTCGAACTTCAGGAAGGTGAAATCCATGCCTTAATGGGAGAAAACGGAGCGGGAAAATCAACCTTGATGAATCTATTGACCGGCCTTCACAAGCTGGACAGCGGAATGATCAAGATCGACGGGAAGGAAACGTATTTTTCCGATCCGAAGGATGCTGAACAAAACGGCATCGCCTTCATCCACCAAGAGCTGAACATTTGGCCGGAAATGACCGTCTTGGAGAATTTATTTATCGGCCGGGAGCTGTCTTTAACACTCGGATTTTTAAATAACAAAAAAATGAAAGCGCTAGCAAAATCCCAACTTGATAAACTGGGCGTCTCCATCTCTCTCGATCAAGAAGCCGGCCACTGTTCCGTCGGCCAGCAGCAAATGATTGAAATCGCCAAAGCGCTGATGACAGACGCCAAGGTGATCATCATGGATGAACCGACAGCGGCTTTGACAGAGCGAGAAATCAAGAAGCTGTTCGAAGTCATTGCAGCATTGAAGAAAAATGGCGTGTCCATCGTCTATATTTCCCACCGCATGGAGGAGATTTTTACGATTTGCGACCGGATTACAGTTATGCGCGACGGAAAAACGGTCGATACAAAAAGAATTCCAGACACCGACTTTCATGAAGTTGTGAAAAAAATGGTCGGCCGGGAGCTGACGGAACGCTATCCCGCAAGGAATCCAAACCCGGGTGCAGCCGTGCTCGAAGTCAAGAATGCTTCAAAAAAAGGAATCTTCCACAATATCAGCTTCACCATCCATGCCGGTGAGATCGTCGGGATATCCGGCCTGATGGGAGCGGGGCGCACGGAGATGATGAGAGCCATTTTCGGACTCGATCCGCTTGATTCAGGAGAGATTTTGATTAACGGCAAAAAAACGGCTGTCAAAAAGCCGAGCGACGCCGTTCAACGAGGGATCGGCTTTATCACTGAAAACCGGAAAGACGAAGGCCTTGTGCTCGATGCGTCGATCAGGGACAACATTGCACTGCCAAACCTCGCCAGCTTTTCTCCGAAAGGATGGATCGATCAAAAAAGCGAGCAGGAATTCGTCGACTTGTTGATCAAACGGCTGACGATCAAAACCGCTTCGCGCGAAACCGATGCGCGCAGCCTTTCTGGGGGAAACCAGCAGAAAGTGGTCATTGCCAAATGGATCGGCATCGGCCCTAAAGTTCTGATTATGGATGAACCGACGCGCGGCGTCGATGTCGGAGCCAAAAGGGAAATTTACGAGCTGATGAATGAGCTGACAGACCGCGGCGTCGCGATCATAATGGTCTCATCAGAACTCCCCGAGATCCTCGGGATGAGCGACCGGGTCCTTGTCATCCATGAAGGAACGCTCAGCGGAGAATTGTCAAGAAAAGACGCGACACAAGAACGGATTATGACACTCGCTACAGGAGGGCGGTAACATGAATCAGCAACCGGCTAAACATATTGAAAAAAGCCTTAATATCGACTCTGTTTTACAAAAACTCGGCCCGCTTCTCGGGCTGATCATTCTCGTTGTCATCGTTTCGGTATTAAATCCGAGCTTTTTAGAGCCGTTAAATATTTTAAACCTGCTGCGTCAGGTCGCGATCAATGCGCTGATCGCGTTTGGCATGACCTTTGTCATTCTGACGGGAGGTATCGACCTTTCCGTCGGCGCGATTCTCGCATTATCAAGCGCTTTAATCGCCGGGATGATCGTCGGCGGCATCGACCCTATTTTCGCCATTATCATCGGCTGTCTGATCGGGGCTGTGCTGGGGATGGTAAACGGGCTTTTGATCACAAAAGGCAAGATGGCTCCATTTATCGCAACGCTTGCGACAATGACGATTTTCCGCGGACTGACGATGGTCTATACGGATGGAAACCCGATTACAGGGCTCGGCACCAGCTACGGCTTTCAGCTTTTCGGCCGCGGCTACCTGTTGGGCATTCCCGTCCCCGCCGTCACCATGGCGGCAGCTTTTGTCATCCTTTGGGCGATTCTTCATCAAACACCGTTCGGACGCCGCACATACGCGATCGGCGGTAACGAAAAAGCGGCGCTGATTTCTGGAATTAAAGTGCCGCGGATCAAAGTGATGATCTATGGTCTTTCCGGCCTTTTATCCGCATTGGCGGGAGCCATTTTGACGTCGCGCTTGAATTCTGCCCAGCCGACGGCGGGCACCTCTTATGAGCTTGACGCCATCGCCGCCGTCGTTTTGGGCGGAACAAGCCTTGCCGGAGGAAGAGGACGGATCGTCGGCACACTGATCGGTGTGCTCATCATCGGAACATTAAATAACGGTTTGAACCTGATCGGCGTCTCCTCGTTTTTCCAAATGGTCGTCAAAGGTATCGTCATTTTGATCGCAGTCTTGCTTGACCGCAAGAAATCCGCATAAGGAGGGCTATTATTGATGAAAAACATACTGACGCTGCTTACGGCATTCATGCTTCTGTTTTTGTCAGCCTGTTCGTTGGAGCCGCCGGAATGGGCCAAACCAAAAAAAGACAATGGATCTGATATCAAAATCGGTTTATCCGTCTCCACTCTGAAAAATCCGTTTTTCGTTTCCTTAAAAAACGGTGTTGTCAATGAAGCGAAAAAACGGGGAATCGAAGTGATCGTCGTTGATGCACAGGACGATTCAGCTAAACAGATCAATGATGTAGAAGACCTTCTCCAGCAAGGTGTGGATGCTCTTTTGATCAATCCGACGGATTCCTCGGCGATTTCCACGGCCGTCCAATCCGCCAATTCGCTCGGCATCCCGGTCATCACCCTTGACCGCTCAGCTGATAAAGGAAAAGTGGAAACGCTTGTCGCTTCAGATAATGTAAAAGGCGGACAAATGGCAGCCGATTACATCGTGAAACAGCTTGGAAAAGGCGCCAAAGTCGCTGAGCTGGAGGGTGTTCCCGGCGCTTCGGCGACAAGGGAGCGCGGCTCCGGTTTTCACAAAACGGCGGATCAAAAACTCGATGTCATCGCCAAGCAAACGGCCAACTTTGACCGGACAAAAGGGCTGAACGTCATGGAAAACCTCCTTCAAGGACACCCGGATATTCAAGCCGTCTTCGCTCATAACGATGAGATGGCGCTCGGTGCGATCGAAGCGATCAGAAGCTCTGGCAAGGACATCCTTGTCGTCGGTTTTGACGGAAATGAAGATGCGGTCAAAGCGGTGAAAGCGGGAGATATGGCAGCCACGATCGCCCAGCAGCCGGAATTGATCGGCAAGCTCGCAGTTCAGGCCGCCAAGGATATTTTAAACGGGAAAAAGGTCGAGCAAACGATCCCGGCCCCGCTGAAGCTGGAAGCCAAAAAATAAGCGGATGAACCGGACCTCAATCAAAAGGAGGTCCGGTTCATTTTTTTCGCTGCCTCCATAAACGCTTTAGCAGCACGGCTTACATAACAGTTTTCCGAATAGGCAAACACAAGGGTTCGGGACGATCCCGTATCTAAAGGGGCATAGATCATTTTGCCGGATGTTTCCCTCATCACCATCCGGGGCACCACGGTGACACCCATTCCATGTTCAACAAGGGACTGTGCGGTTTCAATGCTGCTTGTTTTGAAAGTCACCCGCGGCTTAAACCCGGCTTCTGCACAGAGATCAAGCACAGTCCTTCTGAACCCGTACCCTTCTTTTAATAAAATAAACGGAACAGCTTCAGCCGCCTTTAATGGAACGGCCGTTTTTTCCGCTTCGTTTCGGACGGAATAAATAAACGTCTGCAATGGCTCCGTCATCCAGCTCTGCTTTTCAAACGGGACGGCCAGAAAAAGCGGCTCTGTCAAGATTGGCACGGTTGCCAGCCGTTCATTTTCAATCGGCAGCGGCAAAATTGACAAATCAATTTCACCATTTTCCGTCATTTCCTCCAACACTGCTGGCGATTCTTCGATCAGCTGGACATGTACATTCGGATGTTTGTCCAAAAACGCTTTTAACAGCGGGGGCAGCAGATAGGCTCCCGTAACAGCCGGCATCCCGATCGACAGCTCTGTCCCCATTTCCAGCCGCTGATCCCGCATTTCGCGCAGCAGTTCATCTCTCGCCCTGAGCATCTCCTGTGCCCTTTGAATAAACCGTTTTCCTTGGGGAGTCGGAGACACGCCCCCCCTTTTCCGGTAAAAGAGGGGAAAGCCAAGCTCGAACTCCAGTTTTTTGATTTGCTGGCTCAGCGATGGCTGAGCGATATGAAGGCTGTCAGCAGCTTTCGTAAAACTGCCTTGCTGATAGATTTCAACGGTATATTCAAAAAGTCTCATCTCCATGTTCCTTAAGTCCTCCATAGTTTCAGACTATCGTTTTCATATATTTTATATCTTAGACTTATATATGTCACTTCGATACCATGAATCCATAACCATATGGGAGGATGATGTTCATGAAAACGAGCGCTCAGCAGCAATTTTCAAAAAACCCTGACCAGTATCGCGATGAACCGATATTTTCAGCAGGAAAGGATCTTGATGTAATGATCGACAGCACCGTTCTGCAAGGAAATGAAACCTTGCTTGATGTCGGGACTGGTGCGGGCCATACGGCGATTGCCTTTTCACCGTTTGTCAAACAGTGCACAGGGATCGATGTCACAGAAGAAATGGTGAAGACCGCCGCTCTTTTTGCCAAAGAAAAAAATGCCCGCAATGTGACATTTCTTCAAGGGGATGCAGAAAACCTCGATTTTCCCGACGCTTCCTTTGATATCGTCACATGCCGTTTTGCGGCCCACCATTTTCCTGACATCCGCCGGGCGATGACCGAAATCGCCCGCGTTCTGAAGCCGGGCGGAAGCTTTATCCTCGTGGACCATCACGCGCCTGAAAATAAGGCCCTCGACAAGTTTATCAACCGGCTCAATCAGATGAGAGATCCGTCGCACGTCCGCGAATATTCGCTTGCCGAATGGAACAAATGGTTTGAAGAACACGGGCTGGATTATATGGAACAGGGAAAGTGGAATATCCCCATTGAATACGACAGCTGGATTGACCGGGGAGCCGTGCCTGAGGAAAAAAGGCCGGACATTGCCGCCCATTTGACCGGATCATCGCAGGCATGCCGCGATAAATTTCAAATTGTCCTGGACGAAAACGGCCGTCCTCTGTCTTTCTGCCTTAAAGGGATTTTAATTTTAGGAAAGAAGCGATAATGGCTGAAAAAGCCCTCTTTTTGAAAGAGGGCTTTTCTTCATTGTTCCGGATTTCCTTCTGTCGCTTCAATGCCTGCCACAAGATCGTGGCTTGCTAAATCCGCTTTAAAGAAATCCTTCGTATTCGGTAATCTGAGGTTCATGTTCAGTTTTTGCGAAATCTGAACCGTACATTTTTCGATTTCATAATCAAATACATGCCCGCCGCCATTGCGTTCTTCATCAATAAAATGAAGGTGAAAGCCTGATACGGCGATACCGTGAGCAAACCCAGGCGTCCAAAAGCCGACGATTGTGCCTTTAATGTCGTCAAAATCGAAGATCGGCTGGGATTTAACCGCTTCGACCATCGGGACGTACGGTTTTTCCTGTAATTCCACCGTTCTCGTTTTCACTTTTTTAAAGACACCGTCCATGCGAATCGCATAAAACAGATTTTCGCTCGGCATGACCTTTTTCATCTCTTTTTCAAACTGTTCAAGCGTCATTCGTTGATTGATCTCATGGTAAATGTCCGGACGGAAGAACGTTAGCGAACAAAAAGGAGAACAGTCCGTTTCTTCAATGGGATAGGCCTTTCCATCTGAACGGAGTCGGTAAAACTCACCGTCAAACCCGATCAGTTCTCCGTCAAGCTGATTAAACGTACCGATCCCGAAGTCTCCGTGCTCCTTAATCTCCGACATGTAAAAATCCCCGTCGTAAATACCGTCCAATAGGGAAACCATCGTCGAGACCTGATAGACTTGGTCAAGATTTTTATCGATCGATGAAATGACTTTCTGCTTGCTTATACTTTTCATGCTCCTCTTTTCACTCCCTTGATTTTTTCGTTGTGATTGGACATGGTGTGATCAAGATTGCTTAGAGGTTTGTTTATTGAATTGTTCCTCAAATGCTTTTGGAAAACGCTGGTCTGCCAAATGCACGTTATCACTGTAATCAACCGGGATATCAATAACGACAGGTCCCTCTGCATCAAGACCTTCTTTAAGCACATCCTGCAGCTCATCAGGAGAATTGACTCTCAATCCTTTTGCTCCAAAGCTTTCAGCATATTTTACGATATCGATATTGCCAAAGTCGACTCCTGACGTCCGGTTGTATTTCATTTCCTGCTGGAACGCCACCATGTCGTATGTGCTGTCATTCCAGACGAGGTGGACAATCGGCGCTTTCAATCTGACCGCTGTCTCCAATTCCATCGCTGAGAACAAGAAGCCGCCGTCTCCTGAAACAGATACGACTTTTTGCCCCGGATTGACAAGGGTTGCCGCAATCGCCCAAGGCAGAGCAACACCGAGCGTTTGCATACCGTTTGAAATCAAGAGGCCAAGCGGACGGTAGGAACGGAAATATCTCGACATCCAAATGGCATGGGAACCGATGTCACAGGTCACCGTCAAATCATCGCTCAGCAATTGGCGCAAATCTTGAATGATTTGCAGCGGATGAACAAGATCCGCTTTTTTCTCTTTAGGCGGTTCGCTTTGTTCCGCCAATGCTTTCTTTAAGTATTGAAGAACAGGCGCGAGCGGTTTGTCGATTGAAACAGGCAGAGAGTCATGCTCAATATGGTTTAAAGTCTCTGCGATGTCACCGATAAGCTCAATTTCAGGCTGGTAGTCATGATCGATATCAGCTTGAATTTCATCAAGGTGAATAATGCTGCGCTCACCTTTTCCATTCCAAAAGACCGGATCATATTCAATCGGATCATAGCCGATCGTCAGGACGACATCCGCTTTTTCCAATAACATATCACCGGGCTGATTGCGGAATAATCCGATGCGGCCGAAGTATTGGTCTTCGAGATCGTGGGAAAGCGTTCCTGCCGCCTGATATGTTTCAACGAACGGAAGCTTCACTTTTCTAAGCAGACGGCGGACCGCTTCTGCCGCTTCAGGTCTTCCTCCTTTCATGCCGACAAGCACGACGGGAAGGTTCGCATTATGAAGTTTGGCGATGGCCGCGCTGATCAGTTCATCCGGAGCCGCGCCCAACTTCGGCGCCGGCAAGGTTCCCACCGGTTTGGCGGTTGCCGGGCCGGACGTCACGTCCTGCGGAAGGCTGAGAAAGGCTGCGCCGGCCTGTCCAGAAGCCGCCGCTCTGAACGCATTGGTCATGGCTTCAGGAATATTATTAGAATCCTCTACTTCTGCGCTGTATTTTGTAATCGGCTGAAACAACGCCGCGTTATCCATCGATTGATGCGTTTTCTTGAGACGATCCGCTCTTTTTACAGCACCCGCCAGGGCAACAACCGGATCTCCTTCTGTATTGGCTGTTACAAGACCGGTAGCTAAATTAGACGCTCCCGGACCTGAAGTCACCAGGCAAACACCGGGCTTTCCAGTCAATCGTCCGACTGCCGCCGCCATAAATGCTGCATTCTGCTCGTGACGGCAAACGATCAATTCAGGCCCCTTGTCTTTCAACACGTCATAAACCGCATCGATTTTTGCTCCCGGAATACCGAAAACATGAGTGACACCTTGCTGAATGAGACTGTCCACCACAAGCTCTGCTCCTCTTACAGTAAGAGTTTCATTTTTAGCGGCTAGATTATTCAAAGCCCTCACTCCTCCATTTTCATTCATTTACAATGAATTTTTAATAAATTTATTGTATTATTAAATATACATCTTGTGGAAATTGTTTTCCAATACTTCTTTGTCTTACAATTAATATGTAAAACGACTGAAATCGCATTCAGAAAGGAATGAGTGAATGATGGAGCTGCGCCACCTTCGTTATTTTATGGTTGTAGCCGAAGAGCTGCATTTCGGAAAAGCAGCTCTTCGGCTGCAAATGACACAGCCTCCGCTCAGCCAGCAAATAAAACAGCTTGAAAGTGAGATTGGCGTAACCTTGCTGAAGAGATCAAAAAGAGCCGTCAAACTGACGGCAGCAGGCAGTGTTTTTTTAAAGCAAATCACCGAAGGCCTCTCCCAGATTGACCAGGCGGTCGACATGGCCCAGCGTACGGCGCGGGGGGAGCTTGGCAGACTCGTGATCGGCTTTGTCGGTTCTGCAACGTTTGAGATCATGCCACCGATCATCAGGGAATACCGTAACCAGTTTCCTTCCGTTAAAATTGAGCTGAGGGAGCTTTCAACCCCCAATCAAATCAAAGCTTTATTAAACGGGCATATTGACATCGGTGTACTGCACCCCCCGCTGGGAAACGATGAACTGAAAACAAACACATTGAAGAAAAGCCGCTGCGTTCTCGCGCTTCCGAAATATCATCCGCTGACCGAAAAAGCCCGGGTTCAATTGAAAGACCTTGAAGATGAAGCGCTGATTGTCATCGCTAAAGAATCGTGGCCCTCTTTGTATACAGAGTTCAACTTTTTGTGTGAAAAAGCCGGATTTATCCCAAACATCGCCCAGGAAGCCACCGAATACCAGATGGTGATCGGCCTCGTATCGGCTGGAATGGGAGTTGCGGTCGTGCCGGCGGCGGCCAAACGGCTCTTTAATCTCGATGTGATCTACAAAGAAATCGAAGACATGCCGCTTCACGCAGAATGGATAACCGCACATAGAAAAGACAACCGAAATCCCGCTTTGAAGCATTTTATCGATGTGTCAAACGAGCAAAACAATCAATAGACTGGCAGAAAACGAGACAACACCCTCGCCAAAGGGGGTTGTCTCGAAAAACAGCCTTGTGTTCAAACACCGATGGCGGCACCATCGCTTCTCGGGTCTGTTCCACCCCGAAGGAAACCGTGATCATCCATTTGAATAACCGCCGCATGTCCCACGATCCCGTCATAATCATTGACTGCCGTCACCCGGTGTCCGTTCTCTCTCAGCTTTTGAATCACCTCGGGCGCGACTCTGTTTTCAATTCTCAAACCCTCAACCTGATCCCCCCATGTTCTGCCCCACACCCATCTCGGCTCATTGACGGCTGTCTGCGGATCCATCCCGTAATCTATCATTCTCGTCAATAGAGCCGTCTGCGTCTGAGGCTGCCCTTCACCACCCTGTGTTCCGTAGAGGATTTTCGGTTTGCCGTCCTTGCACGCCATCGCCGGCATCAATGTATGAAACGATCTTTTGTCCGGCTCCAGCGTATTGACATGTCCTGGATCAAGGGAAAAAAACGACCCTCTGTTCTGCAGGATGATTCCCGTATCTCCAGCTGTCACACCTGAGCCAAATTCAAAATACAGACTTTGAATAAAAGACACGGCATTCCCTTCTCCATCCATGACAGCAGCATATGCTGTATCACTTCCGGCCGGCGGGCTTTCCAAAGGCATCGCCTGCGCCCCTATATCCGCTGCCAGCTTGCGGGCATATGCTTTGTCAAGCAAACGGTCAAGCGGCACCGGCGAAAAATCCGGGTCAGTTAATACTTGATTGCGGTCGGCAAAGCTTCGTTTTAATGCTTCGATCAACAGATGATAATATTCAAAAGAACCGTGTTTGATATTGGTAAAATCATAGTTTTCCAGGATGTTTAGCGTCATGAGGCCTGTGAAACCTTGGGAATTGGGAGGCATTTGATAGATGTCATATTGTCTGTATGTAGTAGAAATGGGGTCCACCCATTCCCCTTTATGGCGGGCGAAGTCTTCAAGGGTCAAAAGACCTCCGTTGTTTTGCAGATAAGCGGCTAAGACTTGAGCGATCTCCCCTTGATAAAAAGCATGTCTCCCTTTTTCTGCAAGAATCGTTAATGATGCGGCAAGTTCTTTTTGCACGAAACGCTCACCAGGGGAAGGCGGTTTTCCCCCGGGCAGGTATATGTCTGATGTCACCGGTATCTCACACATCCAGTGAGCGTTTTTTTCAGTGTTTTCACATTGATCGCGCGAGACGGGAAATCCTTGTTCAGCATACATAACCGCCGGTTCGAGAACATCTTTGAGGGAAAGGCGCCCGAAGGCCGCCACTATTTCGCACCAGCTGTCGGCCATCCCCGGAACGGTTATCGCACTCCGCACCCCTCTGGCCGGAATTGCAGCCTCGCCTGCGTATCTCTCACGAATGGCAAGCCTTCCTGACCTTCCGCTTCCATTGTACCCCTTTACAGCTCCGCTTTTTTGATGATACATCAGCCAAAATGAATCTCCGCCAAGCCCGGTCATATGCGGATAGACAACGGCAAGACAGGCGCTGACCGCCACCGCCGCGTCAAATGCATTCCCTCCTTTCTCCAGCATGCTGTGCCCAGCCAGAGAAGCAAGATAATGAGGACTGACAACCATTTGTTTTGTACCGATTTTTAATTTCTCCATACGCCCTTCCTTTCTTTTATATCCCTGTTCGTGTTTTGAAGTATAGCGGCTCGGCTTCCCGAACGCTACTTCTGCGACAGAAAAGCTCCCATTCATTTTCATTAAGATGAAGAAAACAAGAAAAACTATTCATATCGCAATCAAAATTATGATACAATTTACAAAACGTTTCATATCAATATTAACACATTGCGTTTTTAACAACCTAGAAAAATCCAAGGAAGGTGCCGATGATGAGTATCAATTACCATATGCCAAATTTAACCCTTGATGAAACAGATAAGAAAATCCTATCGATCCTGCATGAAGAAGGGAGAATCTCCTATACGGATTTAGGAAAGCGCGTCGGCTTATCAAGGGTCGCTGTCCAGACGCGAATCAATAACCTGATGGAGGAGGGAATCATTGAAAAATTCACAGCCGTGATTAATCCGGTAAAGGTGGGCATTCATGTATCCGTCTTTTTTAATGTCGAAGTCGAGCCCCAATACTTGGAGACGGTAGCCGTCGCATTGGAAAAAGAATCCGCCGTTACAAGCCTCTATCATATGACGGGCCCAAGCAAACTCCATATGCACGGAATCTTTGCCAATGATCAGGAGATGGAGGAATTTTTGACAAAGCGGCTCTATCCTTTGCAGGGGGTTGTCAGCGTTGACTGCCAGATGCTGATCAAACGTTATAAAAGCCGCATGGGTATGAAGCTTTAATACAGGAGGAGACATGCTTATGAAACACCCTTACCGCGAGCTGATCGTCGCCATGGTGAGAACGGGCATATTGGGCTTTGGAGGGGGGCCTTCCGTTATTCCGCTGATCAGGCATGAAGCCGTCACGAAATTTAAATGGATAGATGATGATGAATTCGGAGAAATTTTGGCGATCGCCAATGCGCTGCCGGGACCGATCGCCACGAAAATGTCGGCATATTTGGGACATAAAGTAAAAGGCGTCCCGGGCGCCGTCGTCGCTACAACAGCCCATATTTTGCCGACCTGCATCGCAATGGCCGCTTTGCTTGCGGCCGTCAACGTGCTCAGCCATTCAACAATCGTCAGCGGCATGATCGGCGCGGTCACCCCTGTGATCGCCGTCATGCTTGGGATCATGGCATATGAATTTGGACAAAAAGCATTGAAAGGCTTTGGAGCGGCAGCAGGCATCCTTTTCTTCATTCTTGCGTTTTTGGGGCTTCAAGTGTTTGCGATACACCCCGGGGTGATCGTGATCATCTTTTTGGCTTACGGCGCATTTCACTTTAAACTGAAACGCAAACTGCCGGAGAAAAAGGATAAAGGGGTGTCCGCCTCATGATCTTCTTTTATTTGTTTTGGGCCTTTTTCATCGCAAACCTGCTCGGCTACGGCGGCGGTCCGGCTTCAATTCCTCTCAATTTCGAAGAAGTCGTTCAGCACTTTCATTGGCTGTCAAAAGACGAATTTTCAAACATGCTTGCGCTCGCGAACGCTTTGCCCGGGCCGATCGCCACGAAAATTGCCGCATACGTCGGCTACAGTGTACTCGGATGGCCGGGCGTCATCATCGCTCTCGCCGCCACTGTTTTGCCCTCGGCGATTGCGCTCATTTTGCTGCTGAAATTGATCCGCCGCTTTCGCCAGTCGCCTGTTATCAAAGGCATGACATTGTCCGTTCAGCCGGTCATTGCCGTGATGATGCTTTTGTTGACATGGGAAATCGGCGGGAACGCAGTTCAATCGATCGGTTGGATCCAATCGCTGGTGATTGCATTGCTATCATGGGCGGCATTGACGAAATTCCGCATCCACCCCGCATTTCTCATTGTTGCGGCATTCGCTTACGGCGGTCTTGTCATACCGTTGTTTTGAGCAAAAGGCTGCTAAATATGGATGGGGACAACCTGCCGCCTGCCGATCGAATGGTATTCAACGCCCGCTTCAGCCGCTTCCCATAGCGGATAGCAATTTCGTCCGTCAAAAATAACCGGTTCATCCATCAGCGTTTTATAAGAAGCTAAAGGGAAGGATTTAATGATCTCCCAGTCTGTCAAAATCATCACCGCGTCCGCTCCTTTAACCGCGTCTTCAATCGTCTCCGCATATCGCACAGAGCCGGGCAGCATCTGTTTTGCGTGTTTTACCGCAACTGGGTCAAACGCTTTAACCGATGCGCCCATTTCAACCAGCTTTTCGGCGATGATGATGGAAGGCGCCTCCCTCATATCGTCTGTATTCGGTTTAAAGGAAAGGCCCAGCAGGGCAACCCTTTTGCCCTTTAATTCGCCGAAACGCCTGACGGCTTTTTCAAGTAAAAGGGTTTGCTGCACATTATTCACTTTAATGACCGATTTCAAAAGCTCAAAATCATGCTCGACATGGCCGGCAATCTGGACGAGCGCGTTTGTATCCTTCGGAAAACACGAGCCTCCGTATCCGATGCCGGCTTTTAAAAACTGATGGCCGATCCTTTTATCCCGTCCCATTCCATAGGCGACGGCTTCAATATCAGCTCCGAGCTTCTCACAAATATTCGATATTTCATTAATAAAACTGATTTTTGTAGCAAGAAATGCATTGGAGGCATACTTGATCATTTCTGCGCTTCTGATATCCGTTTTAAAAACAGGAGTGCGCAATGGCTTAAAAATCTGTTCAAGCAGGTCAGCCGTTTGTTCGTCCTCCGCGCCGATCACAATTCTGTCGCCGTGGAACGCATCATAGACGGCAGACCCTTCCCGCAAAAATTCGGGATTGGACGCCATCGTGAGGCGAACCCCTTCCCTTAAATGCCGCTTGATGATCGCCGAAATCAACTCGCTTGTTCCGACGGGTACCGTGCTTTTCGTCACCACAAGGCAATCGCGCTTCACATGGCGGCCGATCATTTCCGCCGCGGCTTCAATGTAGCGGAGGTCGGACTGGCCGTTTTCCTTTTGCGGGGTGCCGACCGCAATGAATATCACCTCGGCCTTTGACAGTCCTTTTTCAAAGCTTGTTTCAAATGCCAGCCTGGCGCGGGCCATATTTTTGTCAATCATCTCTTCAAGCCCCGGCTCATAGATTGGCGACACTCCATTTCTTAAGGAAGCGATCTTTTTTTCGTCAATATCAATGCATGTGACATGATGGCCGATTTCCGCTAAACAGACGCCTGTCACAAGACCGACATAGCCTGTGCCAACAATCGAAATATGCATGCTGCTCCTCCTCTGACTGAGTAAAATGCCGGCTTAAACGGAGCATCCCGGGATTTTTCAGAGCAGGCCCAACAGCCTTTTCTTTCTGATGGGAAGCGGCGGCTCTTTTGGAATCACCCGGTTTTGTAAAAGAAGCCCGGCATTTTCTATAAACATACTCAAGAAGTCGCGGCCATATTCGTTTTCTACGGCATCAAATAAGAAGGAGCGTGTCGTGAGATTGTGGGCGTCTGAGGCGATGAAATGGGCGAGATTTGCTTCGATCAAGCGGCGGGACAGCCATTTAACGTTTCTGCCGAAGCGTCCGGCGAGACTTGAACATGTAAGCTGGACACATGCGCCATTTTTAACAAGGCGGTACAATACACCGGGGTTTTCCATTACTTCTATGTTTCTCTCAGGGTGGGCAATAACCGGAATATATCCGTTTAATTGAAGATCAAACAGCAGTTTTTCCGCATAGCGCGGCACATGATGATAAGGCAGCTCGATCAGCACATACTTCGTATCAGAGAGGCTGAGCAGTCTGCCGCGGCGGAGGTCATCCTTCAATTCCCCGTATAAACGGATTTCCTGTCCTTGTGTGATGTTTAGCGGGATATGTTCCTGCTCTATTCTGGCTCTTAATGCTGAGACGCCGGCAAGGATTTTCTCTTTTTGATTCCTGTATCGACGGTTTTGATGAGGGGTTGCGATAATGGTATGTATCCCTTGAGCAACGGCTTTTTTCGCCATTCCCAAACTGTCATTTATGCTCATTGCACCGTCATCGACATCCGCAAGAATGTGGCAATGAATATCGATCATAATCGAACCTCCTGTCAGGCATTTAAAACGTCTGATCCTTCCCGCTGAAGATATGCGGATTTACAGCCTGGCCTTTTTTCGACTTCATATACAAAATGTTTCCTAAGACGGACAGCTCCAGCTCCTTTTCAATGTCCTCTTCGTTTTTGACGGTGTTTTTCAAAAGTTCAAAAAGAAACGCGAGCCCCGCTCCAAACAGCAGACCGAATGCTGTAAATCCGGCGATATTAAACGTTTTATTCGGACTGATCGGAACCGGTGAAGCGTCCGGCATGGCTTTTGCCACAATATTGACTTCGGTTTTTTCGCCCATGATATTTTGAATGTCTCTCTTAAAAACGGAAACAACGGTATTGGCGAGATTCACCGCCTTGGAATAATCCTTGTCAGTGGCGGATATACTGACAATCTGCGACTCGTTTTCACTGACAACCGTTATTTTTTTCTTCAGCTCTTCAGCCGTTTCCCGCAGGCTGAGGTCTTTTTTGACTTGATTGAGTATGATCGGGCTTTCCATAATGGCGTTATAGGTGTTGATGAGTTCGAGATTGGTCTGAATGTCGGCGAAATTAGAGGTTTGACGGCCGTTGATGAGGATTTGAGCAGATGCCTGATAAACCGGTGTAAGGAAAAAAAAGTTGACGGCGGCGCTGGACAAAGCTGCCGTTATGGTCATCACGGTGATGAGAACAAACCTTTTTTTCAACACGAGGAACACGTCTTTAAAACCGATTTTATCTTCCATAGAAGCCCCCCACGATTTGCGGATTTGTTGTAATTTTCAGCAAATTGTACAACTACCTTAATTATACATATAATGGTTCGGTTTCAGGGAAGAAACTTCTTGACAAATAGCGGGAGATAGCGGGAATCTTTCGTCTTTATATGGTGTTATAGATCGACTTTTGCAGGACCTGCGCGCTTTTTGCTGAACGAAAAAGTGCGAGAGACCAAGTCTATCGCACTTTTTACGTTGTATATCCATTTTTGATATGAAGAATTAAATCTTCAAGAAGTTCTTTCGTCGTAATATCTTTCGACTTCTCGCCAATATCATAAGCATGCATAAGAATTTTCAAAAATTCTTCCTGATTCAATTCCTTGTCATCCATATCCTTTTCCTCTCAGCTTCCATGAATTAAAAATATTTCGGATCATACTTCAAATTATATGATGTAAGGATTCAATTTGCCATAGTCTATTACATTATTCGACACCGATTCGTTTTTATGTCCATTTCCCCGGAAAATCTTTTTTGGATTGACGGATTAAGCTATAATAGAGAGATTGGAAACTTTTTAAAAGTCATTCGGTTAGGAGCGATGGACATGCTTCAAAGTATGATCCCAAAGACAGTTGTAATGGAAGCGGCTGAACAGTTTAAGCATGTACTGCCGTGCACTGCTGAGAACATTCAGCTGATGAAAAAAGCGCTGATCTTATACAGACAAGATTCCGTTTACAGAGTCAAGCCGCTGAACGGGCATACAGTCTCCGCTTACGTTCAGGATGTTGTCCCGGTTAAGGTTGAAATCGACCTATCCGATATCAAAAAAAGCACCTGTACATGCCCTGCCCAAAACATCTGCCGCCATGTGCTTGCCGTTTACTTATATATATATGCACAATATGAACGATTGGGCACTTTCACGGAATTTTGGAAAGAAGAGAAACGGCGCGAGCGCCAGGACATGCTGGTTGGGCAAATGCATCATAAGTCTGGGAAAGATTCGCTGCACAGCTGGATCAGCTTTTTCAAAAGCGAATTCAGGCGTTGGGAGGAGTATACGCCGAAAAACCAGCAGACGATGCAATACCTGTATTACGGCTATTTTTCAAGTTTAAAAAAGCGGACACCGGCTGAGGCGGAACTGAAAAAAATGTACCAGATCCATGCGGCCCTTGCGACATGGCTGGCCATGCATACATTAATTGAAAAAGGCCGGATCGACCCGGAGAAAGATTTTTATTCGCTCAACCCTTACATCGAACAGCTGATGGATACGATCTACAGCGCGATCGATGAACTGAAGACATATGCGCTGTCCTTTTCCCTAGACCCGTTTTTGGAAAAGACGCCCGCCGTCCTGCGGGAACTGCTTCTGAAACGGGACATTTTCCAATACGAAAGACTGCGGATTTTCGGAGAGGTATGGAGCGCACTCCTTTCACGCCCGAAATGGCTGAAAGAAGAGCTGAACATCTTAAGCGGACTGAAGGCGTCTCCCGAAGTTCAATTCGGCCGGCTTCATCTTGAGTTTCTGCTGAAAAACGATGATGCCATTTTTGAAAAATCGGCCGCGTTTTCTCCTGAAATCCTTCCGTTTACATTTCAATGGCTCGGAATCATGACGGCAAAAAAAGACTGGAAGCGTCTAAAAAAATGGTATGAACAGCTGGAAAACCTTGTGGAAGGCTTTTGCAGACTCGACAAACCGTACCGGGAAATACGAGATGTCTTAAGCGAATTTTTCCTGTTTCTCGGAGATTACAGCCATCATACAAAGGACGAGCATGTGTTTGAAAGGTATTGCCGAAAATGTCTTCCATATACATTTACAGAGTACAGCCAATTTCTTTATGGCAAACAGCGGTTTATGGAATGGATGGAGATCCACAGCCTCGTCGGTTTTTCCATTTCAGAAATCGGACAAAATGCCTTAAAGGATATCGCGGCGGCAGCGCCTGAAGCGCTGATCCCTTCCTATCACAGGGAAATTGTCGAGCTGATTGAGCAGAAAAACCGCTCCGCTTATAAAGATGCCGTCAAATATTTAAAAAAATTGCGCACGTTTTATAAGAAGTTGAAAAAACAGGCTGTCTGGGACCGGTTTATGGTACAGCTTTCATCCCGCTATAAAAGGCTGCGGGCATTTCAGGAGGAGCTAAAGAAAGGAAAGTTAATTGATGGCGAGTCTTAAAGAAATCGTAATCCATGTCGAACAGTCTGAAGACTGCACATTCATTTTATCTTGTTATGATCAGCAGCAGCAGCAGCTCTCACGAAGTGAGATGGAACGGCATTTATTCCAGTGGCATGAATCATCCTTTTACGGCACCTTCCTTGAAGATGCCGGTTTGGAAACACCGGCCGTTGTTCTGTCTCCCTGGATGGCGGCCGAATTTCTCGGGAAAAACTCGTTTAATTCCTTTAGCGAGATCATCCTGACCGAGGAAACGGAGCCTTTAATGAAAACCGCTTCAACCATTTATGAATTCATCGAAGATCAAGATTTCCTCCCCGACTATGAAGCATGGAAGCAAGGTGTTATACGCTTTAAGGACCAGGAAGGGCTGCTGGAGGGCTATACGGCGGAATGGTTTTCCCGCGCTGTGGAAGATTACATCGACTATCATGACGAGCTGAAAGCGAAATGGGAAGAGATCGTGGCGCATTCCCCGGCGGTCACCACATTCCAGGGGCATTTTCTTGATGAAGAAGACTTTCTTGAAACGATCGGCTGGCGTGAAAATCCCGCGCCGTTCACCGTCGGGCTCCGTTTAAACGAACCTGAGTTTGACGGCGACGATTGGAAAATCGAATTGTTTCTGCGCGATAAAAAAAGCGGCGATATTCGCTTTTTTGACGGTTTGAACAGCCTGAAAAAATCATGGAAAACCTACGCGGACAAAATCGCCCGTGAGCAGGACCGGTTCCGCCAAATCGTGCCGTGGCTTTCAATCGAATCGGGTACAACGCTTTTGTCAGAAGAAGAAGCTTGGATCTTCTTATCAGAGGCAAGTGAAACACTCGTCAATATGGGGATCGAAATCCTCCTCCCGTCGTGGTGGCAAATTGTTAAAGACAGCAATATGATGCTGAAGGCGAAGGTGTCGCAGGCTCCCCGCGGAGAATCTTTTGTCGGGATGAACGCGCTCATGGACTTCAACTGGCGATTTGCGACAAATGGAATTGAACTGACGGAGGAGGAATTTCATCAGCTTGTCGCCAATAAAAGGCGGCTCGTCAATATCCGCGGCCAATGGATTAAAATCGATCCGAATTTTATCAAACAAATGAAAAAGCTGATGGAGCGGGCGGAAACTGAAGGACTTCATATGTCAGATATTCTGGCGCGCGAACTGACGGACAAAAACGACATGCCGGATGAAGACGGCCTGTTCGACGCATCCGCTTTCAGCGAGGTTCGTTTCGAACTGTCCTATCAGCTCAAAAATATGATCAGAAAGCTGAGCCACAGAGACGAGCTTCCCGCCTATCCCATCGGCAAAACCTTTCAAGGCAAGCTCCGAGCCTATCAGGAGGATGGCGTAAACTGGCTGATTTTTCTCAGAAACTGCGGCTTTGGCGCCTGCCTCGCCGATGATATGGGACTCGGAAAAACCATTCAAATGATCGCTTATTTCGCCTATTTAAAAGAACAGGGGCAAAAAGCGCCGTCTCTGATTATCGCGCCGACTTCCGTCCTCGGCAACTGGCAGCGCGAGCTTGAGACGTTCGCCCCCGGCTTGTCGGCCGCGCTCCACTACGGGCCAAAACGCCCGAAAGGTGAAGCGTTTCTCGAGTTTTGCAAAGATCAGGACATTATTTTGACATCTTACGGCCTTGCACAGTCCGATTTTGACGAACTCGCTTCTGTGACGTGGAACTGCATCTGCCTTGACGAGGCGCAAAACATTAAAAACGCGCATACGAAGCAATCCCGCTCGATCAGAAAGCTGAACGGCCTTCACCATATCGCGCTGAGCGGAACACCGATGGAAAATCGTCTGACAGAGCTTTGGTCGATTTACGATTTTATGAATAAAGGCTACCTCGGAAGTCTTGGCAGCTTTCACAAGCGCTTCGTCCTGCCGATTGAAAAAGATCGTGATGAAAAGCGGATCGAGCAGCTCCAGCAGCTGATTAAGCCGTTTTTATTGCGGAGGACAAAACGGGATCAGGAGGTCGCGCTCAACCTGCCGGAAAAACAGGAGGAAAAAGAATTCGTGCCGCTTTCCGCCGAGCAGGCTTCCCTTTACGAGCAGCTCGTCAAAGATACGTTCGAACATATGACAAACCTTGCCGGCATGCAGCGGAAAGCTTTGATCCTCAGCATGCTCGGCAAGCTGAAACAGATCTGCGACCACCCGGCCCTTTACTTAAAGGAATTCGGATCGGAACTTCTTCACGGCAGATCCGTCAAACTGGAAAAACTGCTCGAATTGGCGAAAACCGTCCGTGAAAGCGATGAAAGCTGCCTGATTTTCACCCAGTACATCGGAATGGGCGACATGATGAAGCGCCAGCTTGAAACATCGTTGGGCGAACCGGTCAAGTTTCTAAACGGAAGCCTGTCAAAACCTGAACGGGACAAGATGGTGGAACAGTTTCAAAATAAGGAGTTCCCTATCCTGATCTTGTCCTTAAAAGCGGGAGGAACAGGACTGAATCTGACGGCCGCCAACCATGTCGTCCACTATGACAGATGGTGGAATCCGGCGGTTGAAAACCAGGCCACAGACCGGGCATACCGAATCGGGCAACAACGCTTTGTACACGTCCATAAGCTCATTACCACCGGTACGATTGAAGAAAAAATCGACCGGATGCTCGAATCCAAGCAATCATTGAATGATCAGATCATTCAAAGCGAAAACTGGATCACCGAGCTTTCTGAAGATGAGCTTGAAGAATTATTCACACTGAACGCTTCGGCGATTACGGGTTAACTTAAAAAACAGCTGTCTTGCGAAGACAGCTGTTTTTCAGCTTGTAGAGAAACCCATGTTTTTCTACAAGCTTTTTGTTTTAAATAGGTTTTGATATGTTTTTCTTCTTACAAAGAAACAGAAAAAGGCCTCCCACACTCCTAGCCTAGCTTCGCTAGGTGTGTGGCAATCTTCTTCATATTCTGGCAGGTAGCTGTGAGGAGAACTTGTTCCGTCACATTCCGTTTTCCCCTCAACCGGCAGTAGCGAAGCCCATGCAGCTGTTTTGAATCTGCAAAGCTTCGCTCTATTTTTTCTTTTCTTTTTTTGTAGAGGGTTTTTCCTGAGGCAGTCAAACGATTTTCCCTGACCTTTTCTTTATGATCCTCCCATATGTGTCTTGAAACGACCTTCTGATGGTTTTTAGATCGTGTACAGCTCTCAAGCAGAGGACATGAAGCGCATTTTTCAGGATTTGATTTATAAAACCTGTAGCCTTTTCGATCGGTTGTGGAGTAAAAAAGTGTTTGTCCGTTTGGACAAATGTACTGATCTTTTTCATTGTCGTATTGAAACTTCCATTTAGGAAACAAACCTTTTTTAGGATGAAAGCGTCTGTGGGCAATGACGCCAAAAATATGGCGGTCGGAAAGCCCTTTACAGATTGGTGTTGTTAAATAGCCGGAATCCAGAGCGACGGCTTCAACTTGAAAACCAAATCGTCCGATTTGGTGATCTAAACGATCAAGATAAGGTGCAGAATCATGGACATTGCCAGGTGTTACATAGGCATCGGTGATGATATTGTATTTCATATCCGTTGTTCGATGATCCAAATAGAAAAAACCTTCAGGTTTATTTTCACGGTAAAGATAGCCGCTTTCGGGATCGGTGGCACTGTGGCGAATTTCTTTTTTAGCTTTCACCTCCTCTTTGGCTTTTAAAGACTTTTTTCCGTGCGCCTCCCGATCTTCTTGCACGGCTTCATCCAAGTCCTTTATATAGTTTTGTGTATCCTGTTCAATCGTTTTCCTCGTATATTTATGCTTGTTGGCGTTGGCTTTGAGATGGGTTGAATCGGTAAAAAGGACACGCCCGCCAACCATTTCGTGATTGATGGCTTGAAGGACAATTTCATCAAAAATAT
>NZ_JBIYSN010000006.1:0-309273 GCF_046464135.1 Bacillus sp. z60-11
GATCTCTCCAGCCGTTCTCCCAAAATAGAACGAGCAATCTCGCAACTTTGATTGCCGCATCCCAATCATGATTGAACCAGTCGTCTATTTTTGGATTCATTTCTTGATCTATGCCCATAAAGTAATTGATGATTTTATCAATGGTCTGTTTGACTTTATGATCCTGCACAGAGTATCCACCTTTTAAATACTGGATAAGCCATTTTTTATATGACTGGACAAATTCCTCGAGCTCCGGATATACATTCTCCGGATTCTCAATATAAAGGTCATCCCCGTCCAGGACTAAAGGTGAACCCAAAAAGGCAAGGTCATCACAAATTTGTTTTGGGTGCAATTGAATCACCTTTTTTTCGAATTCCAAAAACGAATTTATTGCTGGAACGACTAACTTTTCGTATGTCAAAGCCTAAATCATGAAGATAATATTCAAAGCTGATAACACTGAATCTGTACATATCCTCATTTTCCTTACACCATTCTTTATATTCGTTATATAAATCAACAAATTTTTCAGTGTCATTATAGAATGATTTTTCATAATTAGAGTTAATGAAAACTTGAACACTTCTTATATCTTGTGTATTGCGTTTTCTACTCTTATTCTCATATTCTGCTATGATCTTCTTTAGTTTTTTTATTTCTGTTAACTTTGATCTCACGACTTCATTATTCAAATTTCTCACCTCTTTTTATTACGGGTTAATAAAAGGGTTAATAACGAAAATCACCTTCATCCTTACAGCCCCAAGGGATAGAGCAAAATGGGTTAATGAGGTTAACGGTCTGGACAATAAAGCTCTATAAGTAATATATATATATTTATTTTTATTTATTTTTTCAGTAGATGGAACAGACAGAATAATTAACCCTCATTAACCCTTAAAAAAGTTTGACAAAGTATTAACTTTAGAAAACCTTGATATAAAAGGGTTTATAGTCTTTTTCTATTAATCTGTGTTCCCTTTTTTTCATCATTTTTTGACTTTGCTTCATTAACCCTTTTTTGATTTTCGTTAACCCCTGAATCGAAATTTAAATAACCTTGAAATTTATTTAATCCAATACCATAGAAAAAAACTTTATTTTTTGCCCCATTTTCTTTTTTGAATCCTCTAATTTCAATTTGCCGATAGAATGCACGGTTTTTTAATTCTATTTCATCGTTTTCAAAGCACCAGTTTTTATAATCCTTATACAGTTCCTTTGCCTCGATTTTTGCAGATGGATGTTGAACACATCTTTCCTGCATGAACGGACCGAGAATGTCCATATCCTCCCGATAGCCTTCTGTTGCCTTCTTGATTGCTTCCGGTTCTCCCAGGCCTTCCTTCTGCCACTTCAAACAGCCCTCAACAGCCCAGCGAAGGATCCCAGGCATTTCCGCAGCCAGTTTCTGCGGCAGTTTCTTGTCTACTTTTTCTTTTGGGATCGTGACAGTAAACGGAATCAACCGGATCCGGCGCCAAATACCCTCATCGCTGCCTTTAACGATCGGTTTATGGTTTGTGGTAAAGAAGACTTTAAATTCCGGTGTAAACTCAAAATATTCCTGTCGCAGGAAACGAGCAGACATCTTTTCGCCGCCGGTGATCTGCTTCACCAACGATTCAGACAGCTGCTGCCCCTCTTCACTCTCGACGGCCGACACAAACCGGGCGCCGTCCAGCCGGGCAATATCATTGTTTATGGCGCTGTCATTTTTCTTCTTTATGAAGGTGTCGCTGTTGGTCTGACGGCCATAGTCCCCAAACAAGTGCTGAACGGTATTGATAAAAGTTGATTTACCATTACGACCGTTCCCAAATAGAAAGAACATGACTTGTTCCGTGGTATCCCCGGTCAGTGAATAGCCAATTGCCTTTTGCATGAAATCAATAATTTCATAGTTTGGCGTGCCCTGGTCATCTATAAAAATACTTTCCAAGAAAGTTTTCCAGTTCGGGCAGTCGGCATCAGTTTGATAAGCGATAGGAGATATTTTCGTGAAAAGCAGATCCCGATCATGCGGCAGAAGTTCTCCTGTTTTTAGATCGATCACACCGTTATCGCAATTAAAAAGATATTTGTGGGAATCCAGTTCCTGCTTCCTCACTGAAACCATTGGCCGGACATCTAAAATTGTGTTCATCCGTATGTTGCGGCGCTCGCATTTTTTCGCCCAATCGTTCAGCTGCTTTTTTCGGAATTTGTCTTCTGTGGCCTTGGCCTCGCCGTATAATGCCCGTAATGTTTTCGCGGTGATGGCTTCAATTTTTCGTTTGCTGTCTTCTTCCCATCGCTTGCCGTTCCAGATCAGCCAGTCGAGCTCGTTACAGTATCGAATATTTTTCCCGTGGTAGTAGACAATTCGTTCCGCGTTGCCGAGCTCCGTCAAATGAAACACCGGCGGGGTGTCAATGATCTCTTCGGTATCCTCAACCTTTGAATTTTCCGGATGGGAAATGTACACTTCATACGGCTGTTCTTGCTGCTCTTCCATCAAATCAGAAATTGTTGTATGGGTAGAATAAACGGCCGCAGCAATGGTCATTTCTCCATATGTAGCGCCGTCGGATGAATGCTGCCGATCCCATTTCTCCCGGTACAAACCCGATTCACGAAACATTGAATCCATTTTTGCGGGATCCTTATCCGTCCAGAATGCCAGGTGATTACATAAAGCCATATCTGTGGCCGAGTGATCATCATTTATCAGATGACCGTTAAACAAATCCTGAATGCTCTTCCCGTTCTTGCTGTTGAACATCCTTTCCCATATCTCCTTATTGGAGAGATTGCTCATATCACGGGATGCAGCAGCGGGCGGGCTGGATGGTTGCTGTTCTTCTTTTTTGTCCTTCAAGTATTTTTCGAACAGCTCTTTGAGCTCGTCCGTTCGTTCTTCGACGGGCCCGATCCCGAGACTATTGCCGGTAAAGGTGAAATAACGGCCGTGGCGGTATACTTCCAGCCCAAGTTCAGGATTTTTCCTACCTGTGCCCGGCCCCCGCAATGGGATCTTACCTTTTGTGATAATGTGGACGCCCTTGCCGCTGGGTGAATATTCGGTGTAGCTGCCAATCGCCTGAACAATTTTCTCAGCGAACGGGGACAAGACACCATCCTCCACACAATGATCTATGTCTATGCCGATGAACGGATCATCTTTTGAAAACATGAAGCCGATCCCGTCATAATCTCGATCGTTATAAAATTTCAAAACGGTCGGGAACGTCGACCAGGTTCTTTTATTACTGGATTGAGCCATGCTGCCATCAATCTGGTAGGGCACTTTTGTTTTCTTACCGTCACGTTCTTCGGAACGCCATAAAATCCACTGAGGGGCGTTTTTTAGCTCTTGCGGTATATTCTTAAATTCGTACATGTGATAACTCCCCTTTAAAAACGAGGGAGCTATACACTCCCTCAAATGTGTTTTTTATGATCAAAACGGTACATCATCGTCACTGATATTAATTGGTTCGGTTTCCGGTGCTGGCGCTTCTGACGGCTTAAACGCTTTTACTTCCGGATATTTCTTGCCGTTATGCTCTCTTTCCCCGACAAGCAGGCGAACCGGTTTATTCAGAAACGCCTTGGCCCATTCGATATGATCCTTAAATTGCATTCCGTTTGGAAAACCCGCGGCCTTTGATGCTTGGTGAAATCTCCACATTGCATTTTCCGTAACGGTGAAATTGTCGTATAGAATTTTCTGGCCCTGGCATGGCTGTTCAACATCAGAACGAATTTCATAATCTACGACAAGGCGCTCATTTCCGGATGCAGCCGTTTTGGCTTCAAAGTTGATAACTGTCGCTTCGTATTCTCCTGGTTTAATCGGTTCAAAAGCTTCACCTTTGCTGTGGTCTACTGTAAACATTATTTTTCCTCCTTAGTCTTTAAAGCTTGTAATCTATCAAGTGCGGCAGATGCCAACTTAATAGTCCATTGATCAAGTTTTTTATTTGCTTTGATCTGAAATTCTTCAATCATCTGGGCGGCTGTTTCGTTGCCGGCGACGATTGTTTTAATTTCATCAATCAATCGAATCCGTTCGGCTTCTTCCTCTGCTTTCACGTCAATACCGAGCTCAAGCCATTGGTAAAGCTTGCGGCCGACTTCTGGATTGAGTTTAAAAGAAGAGCCTTCAAACATGCGGGTATTATCTTTGGAAGTTTCCGCCAAATGATCAATACCAATATTGAAATTGAGCATGAATTCATACTCCATTTCGTCTTTTTGCACAGGCTTGGTCCCGACCTTACGCGGCGCCATTTTCCCCTCACTGTTCGGCTCAACAACGTACTCAGTTTTGGTCCGAAGCGTCGCCAGAATGTGGACGTCATTTTGCGTTAACGTTTTTATTAATTTCGTAGTTTCGGGCGCAAGTTTACCCCAGTTTTGAAATGAGTTACCCTGCATTTCCCCATGTTTTTCAACGATGCCGCCTTCCCCCGCCCAATTGTGGGAAAGCGAGTCAATAATGACAACTTCGGCACCAGCAGCCTTAATTGCTTCAAGAGCCATTTGATACCGTTCTGTTGTGTAAGGCGGGATAAAATCGATGTGCTTAAAGCTTCCGATCCTTACATCATCAAATTGCAAGTTTGCATATAGTTTGGCTCGGCGGTGTTCAGTATCAACGACGCCTATCTTTGACCAAATTTCCTCGTCGCTTGCCTCCGGGTATGCTTCCCGCATCATTCCGTAAGCAACTAGCAGGGCGCCGGCAGTCTTTCCGGATCCACTCGGCCCGATAAAGCCGACAATTGCCTTTTCTTTTTCACGCTGTGCGTTTGTAACTTGAAACATCTATCACACCTCCACTTTGAAGCTTGTGGAGGCAGGTTCTATTTCTACCCCCGGAACAGCTTGTCCATTTTCATCAACGACAACCTTTTTGCCGTCCACCTCTTTGATGGACAGAGATTTTTTAAAGTCGCCCCATTTGACATCTTCTTTGATAAATTCAGTGAGTTCAGCTTCTTTGACATGCTTGAGAAGCTGGTCCTTATCGGCTGGTTTAGGTTGCTCTTTAATTGCGCGGCTTTTTGACTTGCCGTAAGGTGTGGAAAGTGTTTTTGCTTTCGGATCCTGCTCGAGCTGCTTTGAGTGATAAACGCTGACTAGGTTTTCAAAGAACTCCAGATTGTCCGCGACAGGTTTTAGCTCCTGGGTTTCCCATTCATCGATGCGCTGCCTTTCCGTTGCCGCCAGGGCCTTGATTTCTTTTTCCTGTGTCTTTAAAGCAGCTATTTTCCGAAACGCCCAATTTAGACTATTCATGTCCGTGATCTCAAACTGTGGACGGCTCTCCTGCTGCAGGCTATTATTTGAAATTTCGTTTAATTCGAATGCCTGTAAAGGATTCATATATATGGCCCTCCTGTTATTGATTTTGTAATAGACTCCATTTAAAATGATGTTGTGAGTTTTGTTTTTAGTCGCCTTTGCCGAGGCGGCTTTTTTGTTCATAAGCTGACGGATAAAATGCAACAACTTGAAGTTTACTGCTAATTTCAGTTACGTACCAAAAGCAATTATCATAGAAACGCTGATCAATTCTTGTGTTCAATTTTTCAGTTGCATCCTGCACTTTTTGAAGAGCTGCCTCTTCATTTTTACAGTGATAGTCAATGCCAATTCGCCCACCATTTTTTAATGCACTTTCAACAAGTTGCAATACTGAGTCAATCTGTTTTTGATCCATTTTCACCCTCTCTTTCTGCATCATTTTCGTCCTTCAAATATTCCAAAGGATAACCGTAACGGTTAATCTCAGTGATCATTGGGTGCTCGATATTCATTGATACACTCTCCTCACAGTTGAAACATTAATCCCTCTGCTTGCGAGATTGGACACTATTTCACGGAGCTGGACGACTTGTTCTGGATGTTCCATCCGTTGAAGGTCCTTGCAATTTGAAATGATTGTCGCCGAAATTTCTACACATCCTTCAAAATCATGTTCCTCGATCGCGGCAGGCAATTCCGAAATAAGATCTCGCGTTGAAATGAACAGCCTTTCCGCTTTTTCGCGATCAGCTTTTAGAAAATGATTTAGGTTCATGCTTGAATATCCTCCATTTCTTTAATTGTTTGGCTATCTCCCTGACTAAGTAGAGTTACATACTGAAAGCAATACTGTTTGATTTTTTTATCAGCAAACATAGCCGCCTTAACTTTTCCTTTAGCAAGTAGCTTGCTTTTGAATTGAGCGAAAAAACAGGCAAGCTCAAGAGCTTTCAAAGCTGTCATGCTTATCACCTCCTTTCAAGCACCTTTTGTTTTTAAGGTTTCTTTTTCCATTGCCTTTTCTTGTTGCTCCTTGGCTAGGATTCTTGGAATGCTTGTACGCATAAAAAATTCAGCCATTCTTCTTTTTGTTGATTCTGATAAAGGTTTCATCTAACCGACCCCTGCTGTTCTTTTGTCTTGTATTTCCGTCATTTTCAACAAATTTAAATCAAGATCAATACAAATAGCTAATGATGTAAGAGTTGAAGCGCCGGGAATATATCTCCCATTTTCAATGTCCGAAATATAACTTCTTGATAAGCCCGTTTGTTCAGCCAATTCAAGCTGTGTTAATTTCTTCTTGCATCTTTGGTTTTTAATCAAAGCCCCTAAAAGTTTTCGATCAAACATTTACTCACCTCCTTTGTTGATAATTAGATTGTATTGTATTCACGTCATTTTGTAAAAATCCAAATTCCTTTAAAACTAAGCATTTTGAAGGAATTTCAAGAAAGATACTTGTATTAACGTCATTTCACTCAATTTTACTCCATATTACTTGTATTTCCGTCATTAAACAACTTGTATCCCCGTCATTTCCAGTCTATAATTTATATATAAACGTCGGTATAACCGACACAGGAAGGAGGCTTTTACTTTGTCAGTAGGCCAAAGATTAAAGTATTGGAGAAAACAAAAAGGATATACACAAGCCCAATTAGCTGAAAAAGCAAACATGTCAAGGTCATATGTTGCAGACGTTGAACGTGATAGATATAACCCAAGTGTTGAAACCCTAAGCTCAATTGCTAAGGCTTTAAACATCCCTGTATCAAATCTTTTAGAAGATAATCAACGCCTTGTTTCTGAATCTCCAGAAGAATATCGAACATCGGAGAAAGATGAGAAAGACATTGCAAAACGGATGGAGCAAATAAAGAAAGATTTAAAAAATGCAGAGGGACTAAGTTTTTCAGGCGAGCCGATGTCCGATGAAGCTATTGAATCCCTTTTAGAGGCTATGGAATATGCCGTCCGACAAACCCAACGAATTAACAAAAAATACATCCCTAAAAAACATAGAAATAGTGACGATGACTAAACATAGAAACCTTTTTAGGGGGGCAATCACTGTGTGGATTAAAAGAAAAGTAAATGAACTTGTATGTAAGTATGGCTCAAATAACCCTTACGAACTTGCAGAGATGCTAAAAATACAGGTTATTCATCGAAATTTACATAAAGAGATAATGGGTTTTTATTTTTATGATCGTAGAAACAAATACATTTTTCTTAACTCAAATATGAACGAAATTCAAATGAATTTTGTTTGCGCGCACGAGGTAGGCCATGGGGTATTACATCCTAAAGCAAATACACCCTTTATGCGTGAAAAAACGCTTTTTTCGACTAATAAAATTGAAGCAGAGGCAAATATCTTCGCAGTCGAATTACTTATACCAGACAATTCACTCCATGAATATCGGAACATGAATTACTCTATATACGATATAGCTCGTATTCATGGAGTGCCTCCCGAGCTATGCAGTTTGAAAAAACTGTCCAATAAAGGGGGTGTTGAAAATGTGATCATGAAAAGAAAAATTTTTTAAGCTCGAAACCGAACGTATGTTTCTGGAGAGGTGGTTTTTATGACTGTAGGAATCTATATTAGGGTAAGCACAGAAGAACAAGCAAGAGAAGGATTTTCTATTTCAGCTCAACGAGAAAAACTGAAGGCATACTGCATATCACAAGATTGGCAAGACTATAAGTTTTATGTAGACGAGGGGAAATCAGCCAAAGACACGAATCGGCCTTACTTGAAATTAATGTTAGATCATATCCAACAAGGTTTAATTAATGTTGTTCTTGTTTATCGCCTTGATAGATTGACTCGCTCTGTAAAAGACCTTTATAAACTCCTTGATCTTTTTGATAAGAATAATTGTATCTTTAGATCAGCTACAGAAGTTTATGACACTGGCTCGGCGACCGGTCGTTTGTTTATAACACTTGTTGCTGCAATGGCCCAATGGGAACGTGAAAACCTGGGCGAGAGGGTTACGATGGGTCAAGTGGAAAAAGCTAGACAAGGACAGTATAGCGCCCCAGCTCCTTTTGGATTTAAAAAACAGGATGAAACATTAGTAAAGGACAAAAAACAAGGCTATATCCTAATGGATATGATTGACAAAGTTAAAAAAGGATGGTCCATAAGACAAATAGCTAAATATCTTGATCAATCATATTTGCCTATAAGAGGTTACAAGTGGCACATCGCAACAATATTATCTATTTTACACAACCCCGCTTTATATGGTGCTTTACGTTGGAAAGATGAGCTTAATGAAACAAGCCATGAAGGGTATTTGACAAAAGAAGAATTTGAGGAACTTCAAAATATATTATATTCTCGGCAAAATTTTAGAAAAAGACAGATAGAGTCTGCTCATATTTTTCAAATGAAATTAGTATGCCCTCAATGCGGAAACCGGCTTGGATGTGAGCGAAGTGTCTATTTCCGTAAAAAAGATCAGAAAAATGTAGAGTCGCTCCATTATCGCTGTCAATCATGCGCTTTAAATGAAAGACCAAGCATTTCAGTAAGTGAGAAAAAACTTGAGAAAGCACTACTTCTTTTTATGAAAAATGTGAAGTTTGATCTGGAGCCAGTAGTTAAAGAAGAAAAAAATGAAACAACAGAAATTCAAAACGCTATAGTTAAAATTGAAAGGCAGAGAGAAAAATTCCAAAAGGCTTGGGCGTCAGACTTGATGACGGATGAAGAATTTACTGCAAGGATGTCCGAAACTAGAAAGGCCCATGAAAATTTCACAAAAAGACTCTCTGAAATTCAACGAGCAACCCCTTTACCTATCGATATCAAAAAGGCTAAAAAATTGGTAAATGAATTTAAAATTAACTGGGCTTATCTGAATACTGAAGAAAAAAGGGAATTTGTTCAATCCTTTATTGAAAAGATTGAATTCACGAAAAAAGATCAAAATCCCCACATTCTTAATGTCTCTTTTTATTAGGGTTTATATCAACTATACACAGACGAAGTGTTCCTGCTGAAGGAAGCGCATGTCTTCCATTAAAAAATTGGCGGCGTCTTCCGGAAAGCGGATCACATGCCGCTCTTCATAAACCAATTTGTGTATGCGCCGGCCAAGCTCAAGCGCCGCCAAAATGTGAACGGCTTTTGCACGACCGATCCCGGAAATGCTGGAAAGCTCTTCAACGGACGCTTCTTTTAATAAACGCAGACCGTCAAACGTCTGAAGCAGCCGGTTTGAAAGCTGCAGGACCGATTCTTTTTTTGTCCCCGTCCTGAGCAGGATCGCCAGCAGTTCGTTGTTTGCCAAGCTTTCGGCCCCTATTGAAAGGAGCCGTTCCCGCGGCCTTTCATCCTCCGGAAAATCCCTTAGTTTCAATGACAGTTCGTTTATGATAAACCCTCCCTGTGACTCCCCTTCTCGTTCGGTTCATCAAAAGGAATGAAACCCGAATGTTTTCAGCATTCGCATCGTTTTTAAAATCGGCAGGCCCACAACTGAATAATAGTCACCCTTGATCTCCTTGACAAAGAGCGCGCCTTTTCCCTGAATCCCGTAAGAACCCGCTTTGTCAAACGGTTCCCTTGTTGCGATATAAGCGCTGATCTCCTTTTCTTCAAGGGGCCAAAAAACAACCTCTGTTTCTTCAAAAAATGTTTCACATCTGCTGTTTGACTTGATGCAGACACCTGTCAGCACTGAATGGGTTTGTCCGGAAAGCATGTTAAGCATCCTTTCCGCGTCGTCTGAGTCCTTGGGCTTGCCCAAACAAACACCGTCAAAACACACAATCGTGTCTGCGCCAAGCACAACAGCATCGGGATGCTGTTCGGATACTGTACGCACTTTTTGTTCCGCCAACCATTTGACGTTTTCTGCAGGCGAAAAGTTTCGACTTAATTTTTCTTCTGCATTGCTTACAACAATGTCGTACGGAATTTGAAGAAGATCGAGGAGTTCCTTTCTGCGGGGTGATTGTGAAGCTAAAATCAGCTGTCGTGTCATAGAAGCCATCCTTTCATGGGTTTTTGCATCAGAAAAAAAGATACCTGCCTGTTTTATCCTACCAAAAGAACGCGAGAGCCACAATTTCAGAAAAATAACTTTTTGATGACAAAAAGCGGCAAAAATAAAAAAACCAGCCGCACAGGCTGGTTTTTCACATTGTTTACTTGATTTGGCCCAAGAGCAGCTGCTGGCTTTTCCAGCCGTTCGCTGCCGTCGGATTCTCCAGCAGGTCTGCGGCTTGAAGGATGGCCTCTTTTGTCTTTTCCGCGTCTTCTTTGGGTTGTATACCGTCTATTTTCGCTTTTAGGTCAGCGACATTTTTGGATGTAACCTCAGCACCGAGAATCGCTTTGGCGGACAGCTCAGCCGCTTCTTCAAAAACCGGGGCTAGCCCTGAAGCCAATGAAACCGGAAGCTCCTTGCCGCCCCATGCTTCAAAGTCATGATCGATTAATATTTGGCCCAGTTCAGTTGTCATCTGCTTTTCCCCGGTTATGCCGGCGATGACGTAAAACCCGTCTTCTTTCGACAGGGAAACGGCGGCATAGCCTTTGTCTGTTAATTGGGAAGTCAGCGTTTCCGCCCCTTCTTTAGAAGAAAACTTGCCCGCCTGGACAGCAAAGCTGTTAAACTCTTCTCCCGCAGCTTTTTCTCCTCCGTTCTGCTGACTGTCATCGCCCGCTTTAACCGTCTGGCTGTCTTCCGCATCTGACCCAAGGCTGCCTGATGCCGGCACATCTTCTTTGTTGGCCGCAAGATTCAAGGCGAACACCCCGAGGCCTGTCCCGAGCAAAACGGCAAATATAATCGTGACTGCGAAGCGCTTGACGGGATATGCAAGTGACTTTTTTGTTTTTGGATGGCTTTTTTTGTTTTCGTTTTTCTTTTTATAAGGTGTAACCACTTTCGGATCGTCTTTCAACACGTTTTCTTCTTCATCGGGAGGAACCCATGTAAATTCGTCTTGCCCGGTCTTCCCGTCTTCTTTTGAAGCCGATATTTCCTGTTCCGCCTTGCGTTTTTCCTCCCAATTCGAAAAGGTTAGTTTTTTTTGCTCAAGATTTTTTGAACATTCTTTTTCATTTCCGTAGATTGTCTCTTCTTTGCCGTTGATCATCACTTTAAGGGGATCTGCTTTATGCGGTTGTCCGGTCGAATGTTTTTTGCTTTTCCGTTTTTTCATATCCTTCCCTCGCTTTCTTTCTATGTTTATCATGATCTTTAAGGCGGAACCCCCGCCATTTTCTAGGACGTGTCAGAGAGGGAAGCCAAAAGGAAGGAGGAGGTCTCCTGAAGGCTGTCCCTCTTATTGTCCACACTTTACCACAGCCCGAAAAAAAAAGAACAAGACTTTTGTCGTCTCGTTCAAAAAGGTTTCGTCAATTTTCTCATATGTGCAACAGTTCAATATATGAATCAATCAACGGTTCTCCATAGAAGCAGACAATCACTGTTCCGATTAAAATGGCAGGTGCAAAAGGTATCGGCTCGCTTCCTTTGACCTTTCCGGCGATCATTCCGGCGAAGCCCAGCAATGTTCCTGCCGCTGCGGAGATAAAAAAAACGGGAAAAATCAGCCTTGCGCCAAGGACAAAGCCAATAACGGCGAACAATTTCACATCTCCCCCGCCGATCCCATCCTTCGCGAACAGCTTGACAATAAGCGGCAACAGGAGACCGGCGGCCGCTCCTGGCAAGCCGGAATACCAGGGCTCAAGCGGAACCAGCATTCTGCCAATGACGAAAAAAGGCAGAAAAAAACAAAGGATGGCATCTGGAATCACCATATACGCGATATCTGAAACCAACACGATCAAAAGCAAGGAAAAAAGGGCGAGCATGAGCAGCAGCTCTCCCGGGCTTTTAAAACGGAGCCCCGCCAAGACAAACAGCAATGCAGTCAACAGTTCAACAGCGGGATAAAGGATGGAAACAGGGCTTTTACAGCCCTTGCATTTTCCGCGCAGAAACAGGTATGACAAAACCGGAATAAGCTCAAGGGAGGTCAGTTTGCGGCGGCAGACAGGACATGAGGAGCGGGGGAAGATCAGCGATATTTTGCCGGGGATGCGGCGGCCGGCTACATTAAAAAAAGAGCCGAGCACTAAGCCTGATAAAAAAAGATAAGCCAAAAACATCAGCATCAGCCTCACAAGTTATTTACCCGGCAAAAAGACCGGGAGCTGTTATTTTAGCAGACAAGGTGAGGTATCGCTTTTCCTAAAACAATAAAATGCGTCCTCAGCCATAGGCTAAAAACGCATTTTATGTTCATTTAATAAAGACCTGACCTCGGAAATAAAATAAAGCGAACCTGTGATGACAACGACCGCTTTTTCATCGGCCGTTTTTTCATGTATAAAATCCAAAACAGAGCCGATTGATTCATCATATGTTTTATGCCCGGCACGGCTTTGTTCAAACAGCTTTTGAGCAGATTCCGCTCTCGGGAAGTCGAAGGACGCAAAATGAATGGATGAAGCAAACGCCTCTATGATGCGGATCATGTCTTGATAAGGCTTGTCCTTTAAGGCGCTGAAGCAAACGTGTATGTTCCGCTCTCCAAAGCGGCCAAGAACCGTTTCACTCAGCCGGCTTACCCCTTCTTTGTTATGTGCCCCGTCTATAAATGTAAGCGGCTTGTCCAGCACTTTTTCAAACCGGCCGGCCCATGCGGCTTTTTTGATTCCGCTATAGAGCGCCTGCCGGCTGATGTTCGCCTGTTGTACAGCTGTCAGCCATTCAGCTGCAAGAATCGCCAAGGCTGCGTTTTGCCGCTGATGGGTGCCGATCAGGCCTGTTTCCACTTGTTCGTAGCGCTTTTGAGGTGTGATCAGCGAAAACAGTTCGCCATCCGGCAATGAACGTTCATCATATCGTTCACAATGCTCATGAAGGGATAGATAAAGAGCTTCCTTTACCATTGCTCTCCGCTTTATGACCTCGGCCGCTTCAGGCTGGTGAACGGCCGTCAAAACAGGAACACCGTGTTTAATGATGCCCGCTTTTTCTCGGGCGATTTCTTCAAGCGTTTCTCCTAAAATCGCCGTATGGTCATGACCGATTGAGGTAATGACTGTCACTAACGGCTCAACGACATTCGTCGAATCCAGGCGGCCCCCTAGACCGGCTTCAAAAATGACAAAATCGGTCTTCCTGTACTTTGCAAAATATAAAAATGCACAGGCAGTAATGATTTCAAATTCGGTCGCCGCCCCCAAATCGGTTTTTTCAAGCTCAAGAACGAGGGGATATACTTCATTAAACAGCGCTGTCCATTCTTCGTCTGAGATCGGGATGCCGTCCACACTGATCCGTTCATTAAAGGTGATGATGTACGGAGAAGTGAATGTGCCCGCCGAATATCCGGCTTCATTTAACACCGAGCGGATGTAAGCGACGGTCGAGCCTTTTCCGTTTGTGCCGGCGACATGAATGGCCTTGAGCTTTTTCTCGGGATGATCGAGCTCATTGAGAAGCCATTCCATCCGTTGCAATCCCGGTTTCACGCCAAATTTGAGCCGTCCGTTAATCCAGCTGAGTGCTTCAGAAAATGTTTTGAACATGCGTATTCCCTCCCTTCAATGATGAAGGTGTTTTCCAGCCGCCCTTGGGGCCCGGAAAACACCTTCTCTTTTTCCTTTTTAGTTTTTCAATTCAGCGATCCGCTTTTCGACAGCTTCCCGTTTCGCCGTATAATCGGCTTCTTTTGCCCGTTCTTCTTCAATGACGTGTTCAGGCGCTTTTTTCATAAAGCCGTCATTGTTTAATTTTTTCTGAACCCGTTCCACTTCTTTGGTCAGTTTATCAAACTCTTTTTGAAGGCGGCTGATTTCTTCGTCAATGTTGATCAGACCCTCGAGCGGCAAAATCAGCTCGGCACCTGAAACGACGGCGGTCATCGCTTTATCAATCGTTTTGATATCCGTTCCGATTTGAAGCAGGCTCGGGTTTGTGAAACGTTCCACGTACGAGCGGTTTTCATCGAGACGGGCGGCGATTTCCGGTGTGCTCGTTTTAATATACAGCTCGATTTGCTTGCTGAGCGGTGTATTCACTTCACTGCGGATGTTCCGAACGGCGCGGATCACTTCGACAAGAAGCTTCATATCCGCTTCAGCTTCAGTGTCGGTATATTCTTTGACGACTTCAGGCCACTTGGCGACTGTGATCGATTCCCCTTCATGAGGAAGATGCTGCCAAATCTCTTCCGTCAGAAACGGCATAAACGGATGCAGGAGGCGCATCGTTTGATCGAGTACATACGCCAATACGGAGCGCGTCGTCTTTTTCGCCGCTTCATCATCGCCATAAAGCGGAAGTTTGGCCATTTCAATGTACCAATCACAGAAATCGTCCCAAATAAAGTTGTACAGGTGGCGGCCGACTTCACCGAACTCATATTTATCGGCGAGATGCGTCACCGTTTCAATCGTTTCATTTAGTCTTGTTAAAATCCACTTGTCGGCAACCGATTTGTCCCCGGTCAAGTCGAGTTCTTCATATGTCATGCCGTCCATGTTCATCAGCGCAAACCTTGACGCATTCCAAATTTTATTCGCAAAGTTCCATGTTGATTCAACTTTTTCAAAGCTGAAGCGCAAATCCTGCCCCGGTGAGCTTCCTGTCGCAAGGAAGTAACGCAGGGAATCCGCTCCGTACTTATCGATCACATCCATCGGATCAACGCCGTTTCCGAGCGATTTGCTCATTTTCCGGCCCTGGTCATCGCGGATAAGCCCGTGGATCAAGACGTCTTTAAACGGCCGTTCCCCGGTGAACTCGACCCCTTGAAAAATCATTCTGGATACCCAGAAGAAAATAATGTCATAGCCGGTTACAAGGACGTTTGTCGGATAGTAGCGTTTGAAATCTTCAGCGTCGATATCAGGCCAGCCCATTGTTGAAAACGGCCACAGCGCCGAACTGAACCAGGTGTCAAGAACATCGTTGTCCTGCTCCCAGTTTTCGGCATCCTCCGGCGCTTTAACACCGACATAGATTTCGCCCGTTTCTTTATGGTACCAGGCCGGAATCCGATGTCCCCACCACAGCTGGCGGGAGATGCACCAGTCACGGATATTTTCCATCCAGTGAAGATACGTTTTTTCAAAACGGTCAGGGACGAAGTTGACTTTTCCTTCGCTTTTTTGCAATTCGATGGCTGCATCGGCAAGCGGCTGCATTTGCACGAACCACTGCGTTGACAAGTACGGCTCAACGACTGCTCCGCTTCGTTCGCTGTGGCCGACCGAATGTGTATGCTCTTCAATTTTGAACAGCACACCCTCTTTCTGAAGATCTTTGACGATCTGTTTGCGGCATTCAAAACGGTCCATACCTTTATACTGAAGGGCGTTGTCATTCATCGTTCCGTCTTCATTCATGACGAGAATCCGCTCGAGGTTGTGGCGGTTTCCAATTTCAAAATCGTTCGGATCATGGGCGGGTGTGATTTTAACAGCCCCTGAACCAAATTCCATATCGACGTAGTCATCTCCGACAATCGGAATTTCTCTTCCGGTGATCGGCAGGATGACCGTTTTGCCGATTAAATGTTTGTACCGTTCATCTTCCGGGTGAACGGCGACCGCCGTGTCTCCGAGCATTGTTTCCGGACGGGTTGTGGCGATCTCGATGGCGCCTGAACCGTCTTTCAGCGGGTAGCGCATATGGTAAAACGCACCCTGAACATCTTTATAAATGACTTCGATATCAGACAGAGCCGTTTTTGTTGCAGGGTCCCAGTTGATGATATATTCTCCGCGGTAAATCAGGCCTTTTTCATAGAGCTTGACAAAGACTTCGCGAACCGCTTTTGACAGCCCTTCATCAAGGGTAAACCGCTCTCTTGAATAGTCGAGGCCAAGGCCGAGTTTTGCCCATTGGCTGCGAATGAAATCGGCGTATTCCTCTTTCCAATTCCATGTTTCTTCAAGAAATTTTTCGCGGCCCAGATCATAGCGCGATATGCCTTCTTCACGGAGCTTCGCTTCAACCTTTGCCTGTGTCGCGATTCCGGCATGATCCATACCCGGCAGCCAGAGCACGTCATATCCTTGCATCCGTTTCATTCTTGTTACAATATCCTGAAGCGTCGAATCCCAGGCATGGCCCAAGTGCAGCTTTCCCGTGACATTCGGCGGCGGGATGACGACGGTGTACGGCTCTTTTTCCGGATCATTTTCGGCTTCAAAAAACTTGCCGTTCACCCAATATTCATATCTGTCTTTTTCAATTGAGGCCGGATCATATTTTGTCGGCATCGTCAGTTCTTGTTTATCCATATTCAAACCTCCAGCAGTATAAACGGCTGATCAATAAAAAAGAGTCCTCTTTATCCTATCAAAAGGACGAAGAGAACTCTCTCGCGGTACCACCTTTTTTCATGAATGCAAATACGCATTCATGCACTTAAATGGGATAACGGGACTTTCCCGAATTTCTCTACTTTTTATGTTCGAGAAATTGCGCTCCTGGGCGACCTTCCAAAAAAGACTGGCTGGGAGCCTTTCAGCGAACCGACATCCCTCTCTGTAAGCGTCTGTTTTTGTACTCTTCCCATTCAAAGCGGGTGGATCATTGATTTTTCAGCACGTACTTTTTCTTGTTCTTATATTACTAAATCTTTTTTCATTTCGTCAATCATCTTTTCCGCTTTTATCTTGTTCTATACCAGATTGGGCCATGCACACAGGCTTTTTTTTCTCATATGATGCTGTAACGACAAGGAGAGGAGGCAAAATATGCGAAAAAAATTCAACACATATTCACTCCAGCCCTGGCTGAAACAAATCAAGCTTGTCGCAGTCCAGGTCGCCCTCCCGATTACGATCTTTCACGGCATTCGAACCATCATCTTCCCAACAACGTTTGATGTTCTCCTTTTAGGCATTCTGATACTCCTTGCCTGCGCCTTTCACCTTGACTGGATTTAAGTAAAAAAAGTCCGCATCATGATGATGGGGACTCTGTTTCTTCCTGCAGTTTTCGGTTTTCTTCTGTTTTATGAATGTTCATCACAAGCGGTTCTGCATTTTTCATCTGCCAATACGCCTTCAAGAGTTTCGTGCAAGCTTCTTTTTCCTCCAGCTTCTTCTCTGTCTGATAGCGGCTGAGTGTCTTAAACATCGCCCCCGGATATGCCATATAACTTAAGAATAAACTCACTTCCTCCTCGCGCAGAGGATAAACACCGTGGTACGTATAATACCAGTTCACACATTCCGTACATGATGCAGGATTGGACTTGAACATTCTTGTGAAAAATAAGATCAGATCATTCGCAGGCGGGGCATATCCCGCTTTCTCAAAGTTTGTAAAATAGCCCGTTCCCATATCGTTGTACAGAAAATGATGGACCGACAATTGCCCGTGGTTCAAGACGATTCTGGAAGACTCTTTTTCTTTGATCGCTTCATGCCATTCATCAAGGCGGTCTAGCGCAAAATCAACGGCGGAAATCGTCTCTCTGTAATACATGGCCGCCTGAAGCTGAAAAGGGGACATATACCATTCTTTCTCAGCCCGGCTGACAATCTCTTCGTATTTTTGTTTCTCTATCTCCCATTTTCGTTTTGTCCGATCATAGTGGCCGACGATATCTTCCCGCCTCATCCTGAGTTCTTTTTCCGTTTTCTGATGGATGAGGGCAATTTCCTGAAACAGATGTTCATGCTTTTGATCCCGCTCTTCCCCTCTTTCCAGCGTGAGCCAGGGCATTAAATAGCAAACTTCTTGACCCGCTCCGGTTAAAAATTCCCCTCCGCGGTTTCGGTAGACAGGAACAAACTGTCTGTAGCCTTTTTCCTCCAGCAGTATCATCTGTTCAGTGAAGCGGTTATTCCTTGTAGGCTCCAGCTTCTTTAACGCGAATACACCGTGGGCGGTGTAAACCTTCCATACTTTCGGGCTGACAGGTTCGATATATTCGGCGGCTAGACCGTATTCATTTAAGAGAGCCTGGATGTCTTCCATTTTCGCTCACCACATTTTTGCTCATACGTTAGGCATGGCTGTTATGATAATCAGGAATATAAAGGATCTGTCCTTCTTTTAACTCTTCGTCAAGGGAAAGGGAATTCATCCGTATGAGCTGCTGAACATTAATGTCGTAACGTTCGCACAGAAGATCGATGGTATCATTTTGCTGAACGATGCACATCCTCATTCGCGAAAACTCCTCCTCTCCCTCTTTTGTAAACAGCTTTGTCAAATAAAGCGCATTGTCATTTTCTTTGGCGGATGCTTCGTGTATATCGGCTTCATCTCTCGCTTCCTCTTCAGGTTCTGTCTGCTCGTGAAACGAGTATTCCGGAATCTCAATCGAGTGGGCGGCTTCCTCCTCTTCAGAGGATTCCTGCGTCACTTCAATGTCAAAAGAATCCGGCTCTCTTTCTTCATCTTCGTCCTCCAAAAGAGGCGGGTCGCCGAAAAACGGAGTTTCATTTGATTCTTCATGGTTTTGATAAGTTCTGTAAACCGGTTCCTCTTCTTTTTGTTCTTCACTTTCTTCTCTTTCAAGTTCAGGTTCAGCCTCTTCAGCGCTTTTGGCAGATTCCTTTTGGGCCTCTGCATCTTCTAGGCTGTCAGCCGGCTCTTTTTGTCCTTCCCATTCACGCTTCGCCCTTTCCGCCGCCGACAGTGACGCAGTGAAAAACGGTTTTGCTTCATGTTCGTCATCGCTAAGAAACGACTGATAAATCGGCACGTTTTCATCATCCGTCTCTTCGTTCCGCTGATTCACGGCCTGCTCATCGTACGGGGTGTCAAGATGAAGCGGGATTTCATTCAGTTCCTCTTCCTCCCCTTGGTCCCTGTAAACGGGCTCAAACGACTCTTCAGCTTGTTGTGCATCTTCAAAAACCGGCACATCCGCTTCCTCAGTCTCGTCGGCGTCCCCCGCCACGTCCAGCAGTCCTTCAATCGCCAAGTCCGCCTGTATCGTCAGCATACGGGCATCTGTCAATTGATAATCGAAAGCGTCGATAAAAACAAACACGTCATTTAAGTGGCTGACTTTGTTTTTGGGGATGGTGATATCCACAGGGAAACAATGCGTCAGCTCCGCGCTGCTATCCCCTTTTAGCTTCACATCTTCCACAAATCGGCTTGTCGCAGGCAGCTCAGCATACTCCCGGGTTTGATCTATGTTGTATTCGCCTGTCAGCTCTAATGACCCGCGTATGGATACATAATCATTCACTTCCTGAACGGAAATATCCGGATCCAATGAAATTGATAATAATTCCGATACTTCCTGTCCCTTTTGAAAACAGATCGACTCTTCTACAGAAAATTGCAAACGATTGTTTTGCGGCAAACTGATATCCTCCCTTCACCTAATTTTTAAAATTAGATGTCAGTAAAGATGTATGAAAAGAACCGGGAGAATATGAACAGAAAACATGGGGGCGCACAAAAAAAGCCGCCGGACATGCCGGCAGCCTCTCTGCTTTTATTTGGATCGGCCGATTCTCGCGAATACCCTTTCAGCGGCCGAAATCGTCTGTTCAATATCTTCATCAGAATGCGCGGTTGACAGAAACAATCCTTCAAACTGTGACGGCGGCAGGAACACGCCCTCATCAGCCATGCCTTTATAATACTCGGCAAACAGATCAAGATCAGACTGTTTGGCCGTCTCATAATTGATGACAGGTTCGTTCGTAAAGAAGAAGCCGATCATCGATCCCGCACGGTTGAATGTATGAGGAATGCCGTGTTTTTCAGCGGCTTCAGAGATGCCTTTTTCCAATCGGTCGGCTTTGCGGGAGAACTCCTTGTAGGAATCAGGCGTCAGCTGCTTCAATGTTTCGAGCCCCGCCGTCATCGCCAGCGGATTGCCTGACAAGGTACCGGCTTGATAAATCGGTCCGCTCGGAGCGATTTTCTCCATGATCTCGGCTTTTCCTCCGTAAGCGCCGACAGGAAGACCGCCGCCGATCACTTTTCCGAGGCATGTCAAATCAGGCGTCACACCGAAGTATCCTTGTGCGCAGTTGTAATCCACTCTAAAGCCTGTCATGACTTCATCGAAGATCAACAGTGCGCCATGCGTTTCCGTCAGCTCGCGAAGCCCTTCAAGGAATCCTGTCAGCGGCGGAACAACTCCCATATTTCCGGCTACAGGCTCTACGATGACGCCGGCTATGTCATCTCCGTATTCCTGAAAGACAAGCTTCATGCTGTCGAGATCATTGTAGGGAACAGTAATCGTATTTTTGGCGATGCTCTCGGGAACCCCGGGGCTGTCCGGGAGACCCAGTGTGGCGACCCCTGAGCCTGCTTTAATCAGCAGCGAATCGCCGTGTCCATGGTAGCAGCCTTCAAATTTCACAATTTTATTCCGGCCTGTATATCCTCTCGCAAGCCTTAAGGCGCTCATCGTCGCTTCGGTACCCGAGCTCACCATGCGCACGACCTCTATGGAAGGAACGCGCTCGATGACAAGCTCGGCAAGCTCTGTTTCAACCTTTGTCGGCGCGCCGAAGCTCGTCCCATTCAGAGCGGTCTTTTGTATGCCGCTGACGACTTTCTCATTGCTGTGCCCTAAAATAAGCGGACCCCATGATAAGACGTAATCGATATATTCGTTTCCGTCAATATCATATATTTTTGAGCCTTTTCCCCGCTCCATAAAAATCGGGTCCATATTTACTGATTTAAAGGCGCGAACCGGACTGTTCACTCCGCCCGGCATGACTCGTTTCGCCTCTTTGAAAGCCGCATTAGACTTTTCATAGCTGCGCATCCTCTAAAACCCCCAGTTCATAATCTTATTCTGCCAGCCATTTGGCCGCATCTTTTGCGAAGTACGTAATGATGAGATCCGCGCCGGCCCGTTTCATGCTTGTCAGCATTTCCAGAACAAGCGCTTTTTCGTCAATCCAGCCGTTTTGGGCAGCCGCTTTAACCATGGCGTATTCCCCGCTGACATTGTATCCGACGACAGGCAGATTGAATTCATTTTTCACCTCGCGGACAATATCGAGATAGGAAAGCGTCGGTTTGACGATCAGGAAGTCGGCGCCTTCTTCCACGTCAGACTGCGCCTCCCTAAGGGCTTCACGGCGGTTGGCATAATCCATCTGATATGTCTTCCGGTCTCCAAACTGCGGACTGCTGCCGGCCGCATCGCGAAACGGTCCGTAAAAAGCGCTCGCATATTTAACAGCGTACGACATAATCGGCACATTTGTAAATCCTTCCTGATCAAGCGCTTCCCTGATCGCGGCAACAAATCCGTCCATCATATTTGACGGAGCGATAATGTCCGCGCCAGCGCGAGCTTGGCTGACCGCTGTTTTCGCCAGAAGGACGAGCGATTCGTCATTTAAAATTTCCCCGTTTTCAACAAGGCCGCAGTGGCCGTGGTCCGTATATTCGCAAAGACATGTGTCAGCGATGACGACCAGCTCAGGAAAGTCTTCTTTAATTTTTGAAATCGCTTTTTGGACAATGCCGTGGTCATGATATGCTCCACTTCCGACATCATCTTTGTGCACAGGCACACCGAAAACAATCACCGATTGAATGCCGAGACGAACGACTTCCTCCATCTCTTCTTTGAGGTTGTCTAAAGACAGCTGATATACTCCCGGCATGGACGGCACTTCGTGTTTCGCGTTCTGTTCCTCCGTCACAAAAATCGGGTAGATGAAGTCTGCGGCCCCCAATTCGGTTTCTCTTACTAATTTTCGCATGCCTGCCGTCGTCCGCAGACGGCGGTGTCTGTGAAATGATGCTTCCATTTGTCATTCTCCTTTTCTTGAAATGCTGCACATCGCTTCCAGCATTCCGTCAATTGTGTATACTTCAGACATCAAGGAAGGGATTCCGTATTCCGCAAGCGCCTTCTTCGTCAAAGGGCCGATGCTGATAAACACGGTATGGCCCCGTTCGGCCCAATCCTTGCTTTCCTCTTTCAGAATGCTCATAAATGTATGTACCGTCGAGGAACTCGTAAACGTCACAAAATCAAATGCTTCGCGTTTTGCCACGCCTTTCAGATCACGAATTCCCCGCCGGTCAGGGACGGTTTCGTACAGCGTCCATTCCGAAACGTCAATCCCGAGGGGAGAAAGGGTTTTTTTGATCACATCGCGGGAGAGATTGCCTTTTATCACCGCGACTTTTTCACCCCGGTTCAGCTGTTGTTTTAAAGCTTCCGCCAGCTGTTCAGCCACATAAAGATCCGGTATGAGGTCGATGTCAAGGCGCCTGTCCCGCAAATACCGGGCGGTCTTTTCGCCGACGGCGGCCACTTTTACCCGCGGTGCCTCCGGCAGGTTGATTCCGTGATCTTCCAAGTATGAAAAAAAGAATTTGGCCCCGTTTACGCTTGTAAAGACCAGCCAGTCAGCGGCTTCAAGGCCCGCTTGAAAGAGAGACGCCTGCTCTCTTGGCAGGGCGGGGCGGAATGAAATCAATGAAGTTAAAACCGCTTCTCCCCCCAATTCCTCCACTTTTTTTGCAAAAGAGCGGGCCTGCGTTTTATTGCGGGTGATGAGCACCTTTTTCCCTTTTAAAGGAAGATGATCATCCTTCATGTTCATCAAGCTCCTGTTTGACGCGGTCAATTAACGCCTTTGCGCCTTTTTTAGACATGGCCAGCGCACATTCCCGGCCGACAGCCTCAGGATCCGTTCCCCTCGCTTTTTCTCTGTAGACCGTTTTGCCGTCGGGAGAGGCGACAAGTCCGGTCAGTTCGATGACATCTTCTTCATCCATCATCGCAAAGCCTGCAATCGGAACCTGACATCCGCCTTCCATCGCATGAAGGAAGCTGCGCTCAGCCATAACGGTCCGTTCGGTATAGCGGTCATTCAGCTTGGAAAACAGAGACAGCAGCTCCTTGTCGGACGCTCTGCATTCAATCGCCAAAGCGCCTTGTCCAACGGCGGGGAGACAGCTTTCCGGATCAAGAAATTCGCTAACGACATCGTCCTGCCACCCCATCCTTGACAGGCCTGCCGCCGCCAAAACAATCGCGTCGTAATCTTCCGTTTCCAGCTTTTTCAGCCTTGTATCGATATTACCCCTGATCCACTTGATCTCAAGGTCCGGGCGGATTTGCAAGAGCTGCGCGCTTCTCCGCAGGCTGCTCGTTCCTACCGCCGCTCCTTGTTTTAGATCCGCGAGCTTTTGATGTCCTTTGGAAATCAGCGCATCCCGGACATCTTCCCGCTTCGGAACACAGCCGATCATGAGCCCTTCAGGAAGTGCGGACGGCATGTCCTTCATGCTGTGAACCGCCATGTCGATTTCCCCAGCGAGCATCGCCTGCTCGATTTCTTTGACGAAAAGCCCTTTCCCGCCAACCTTTGACAAGGTGACATCCAATATACGATCGCCTTTGGTCACCATTTCCTTTATGTCAAACGTCATTTCGGGATTGAATTCCTTCAGTTTGCTGATCACCCATTTTGTCTGGGTCATCGCCAATTTGCTTCTTCTTGAGCCTACGATGATGTTTCTCATGTTTTTTCCTCCCACTTCACTACGGCCAGCCCGTTTTCAACTAAACCAATGAAATTGCGAAAAACTGCCGAGCAAAAAGAAATTGATCAAGAGAACAAGAAAAGACGCGGTATTCCACATCGCCGCAATCCGTCCCTGCAGCTCTTTGACAATCCTGATAAATAAATAGTATCCATATAAAAAAAGCAGCACGATTGAACCGAGCACCTTCGGATCCGTCCAGTAGAGCGTTTCAAGTGACACATAGGACCATATTATCCCCAGTATCAGGCTCAAAAGCAGCATCGGAACCCCGATAATGTTGAGAATGTATGCCATATGATCAAGCTTTGACAAGTCTTCAATTCTGAGGAGCCATTTCCCCCATTTTTTCCGTTTCAACAAACGGTACTGGAACAGGTAAAGCACCGAAAAGACGAAAGACAGAGAAAACGCTCCGTACGAGAGTATCGCCATTGTAATATGGATGATCAAAAGCTCTGATACAAGCCTCCCTGAAAGCTCCGCCGATTGCTGAGCAGTCGGTGTAAACGTATGAATCGCCACCATTGAAAATCCGATCACATTTGTAAAAAAGACAAGAAAATCCACCTTCAAAAGCTTTGTCAGCACAAGCGACAACGTGACAAGCACCCACGCGTAGAAATACAGACCCTGGACATTGTTCAAAACAGGAAATGCATCCGTATACCGCATGAAATAAAAAAGGTAGAACGTCTGAAGAATCCAGACAATAGAAAGCAACCAGAAGGCCATTTTCCCTGCCTTCCGGTTGTGTTGTAGAAAATCTATAAAATAAAAGAGAACACTGAGCGTATAAAACACGATTGTCACTTCATTAAGCCTTGCCAGCAATGTGTCCGTCATAACCGTCACTCACTCGCGATGGAAGTGATCCCCTGCAGCCTTTTAAAAACAGCAGCAGGCTGACGCTCATCTTGTTCCTGTGCAGCCGGAAAAGCCGCTTCTTCGATATCAAAGATTTGCATAAACAAAGCGAGCTTTTCTTCGGCAGCCGGTTCTGACGCCAATTCCTTCACCTTTAAAATCGGATCGCGCAAAAGCTGATTGATAATGCTTTTCGTATGCTTGTTTAAAAGCTTTTTCTCCCTCGTGCTCAAATGAGGAAGTTTTCGTTCGATGCTCTGCATCGTTTCCGACTGGATCGTCAAAGCTTTTTCCCTCAGAGCCGAGATAACCGGAACGACGCCGAGCGTATTCAGCCACTCCTTGAAGGCGACGATTTCAGACTCGATGATCAGCTCCACTTCCTCAGCAACAGCCTGACGCTCCTTCAAGTTTTCCTCTACGATGCCTTCGAGATCGTCGATGTCATACAAAAAGACGCCTTCCGCTTCGCTCAGTGCCGGGTCAAGATCACGCGGAACGGCAATATCCACCATAAAAAGCGGACAACCTTTGCGAAGCTTGTTGACTTGTTCGATCATGTCCTTTGTCACGACATACCCGTTTGCCCCAGTTGAGCTGATGAGTATATCGGCTTCCATTAAAGCGCACTGCAGCTCATTCAAGCTTTTCGCTTCACCTGAAAAACGGCCGGCAAGCTCTTTTGCCTTTGAAAAGGTTCGATTGATGACCGTAACCTGTCCGATTCCTTGGCCGTGAAGGTTTTGCACCGCAAGCTCCCCCATTTTGCCGGCGCCGAGAATAAGCACATGCTTATCGGAAAGATCACCGAAGATTTTTTTGGCGAGCTCAACAGCGGCATAGCTGACAGATACGGCATTGGAAGCGATATCTGTTTCAGAATGGCAGCGTTTGGCGACGGTGACGGCCTGCTTAAACAAATAATTGAAAACGGTGCCAATCGTTTTCTCTTCCTGAGCCAGCTTGAAACTTGAACGAACTTGGCCCAAAATCTGCGTTTCGCCGATAACCATCGAATCCAAACCGCAGGCTACCCTGAACAGGTGTTCAACGGCCCCGTCGTTTTCATAAAACTTTAAGTAAGGGGAAACTTCTTCTTTCGCCAGTCCAAACCAGTTCGCCAAAAACATTTTCATATAGTAACGTCCGGTGTGCAGCTGATCTACGACTGCATACAGCTCTGTCCGGTTGCATGTCGACACGATAATGTTTTCCAGTATGCTTTTTTCTTCTTTTAACTGCGACATGGCCTGCCCCAGCTCACTCGGCTGAAAGGTCAGCTTTTCGCGTATATCAACAGGGGCTGATTTGTAATCCAATCCCACGACAAGTATATGCATATTCCTGCTTGCACCCCCAACATCTATCTAAATTAGAATCATTATAATATAGAATTTATTATTCAAAACGATTATAACATATATTCACTATTTTCTCTTCACAAAATGTGAACAGATTTTAAAAAATTGATGTGATATAGTAGAAATTGCTTTCCTAGTTCTATTTACAACATCAAGAAGGTGATAACGTTGAAAAAGAAATCTGTTTTGCTTCCATTGCTGCTGCTCGCCGTATCCATTTACGCCTTTTTGCGAACGGGACAGATCAACCTGTTTGAAGGACAAGCTGAATGGTCTGTCCTGTCGGGATTGATCGGTCTGGCCTTTTTATATCAGGGCCAAAAAGAAGCCGATTCCGCCCACTTCTTTGCCGGCCTGCTGGTGACCGCCATCAGCGTTTATTTTACCTTTAAACAGGAGCTGTTTGGACATGCGGATGATTTTGCGGTGATCGTGCTGATTGTCGGAGCGGCCCTTCTCGTTAAATCAATGCGGACGAAGGAATACCAATATGAGAGTCTCTTGATGATCGCCGTCGCTTTATACCTCTATTTCTTTCAGCAGATTATCAGCTGGCTCCGTTCGCTGAAAATCGAGACGGCGTATGTGGAAACGTATTGGCCGGCCGCTTTCATACTCATCGGCCTCTTCTTATTATTCTTGAAAAGAAAGTAATTTATTCCAAAAAAGCACTTGCTCTGACGGCAAGTGCTTTTTTTCAGCTGTTGATCATGTGTTCAATGGCAGACCACGCTTCCTGTTTGCCCTTTTTCGTTTCCGAAGAAAACAAAATCAGCTGGTCTCCCTGTTCAATATTCAAGGTCTGTCTGACGACTTTGGCATGCTTTTCCCATTTTCCTTTCGGGATTTTATCCGCTTTTGTCGCGATCACGATCACAGGGATTCCGTAATGCTTTAAAAAGTCGTACATCATGACATCATCTTGAGAAGGAGCGTGCCTGAGGTCGACGATTTGGACGACCGCTTTCAGCTCTTCGCGTGATGTCAAATACGTCTCGATCATCCGGCCCCATGCTTCACGCTCTGTTTTTGACACTTTTGCAAATCCATAGCCCGGGACATCGACAAAATGGAGGACGTCATTAATAATATAAAAGTTCAATGTCTGTGTTTTTCCGGGCTTAGAAGACGTCCTCGCTAAGTTTTTCCGGTTGATCATCGTATTGATGAATGACGATTTTCCGACATTCGACCTTCCGGCAAGGGCGATTTCCGGCAGCCCCCCTTCAGGGTACTGCTCGGGTTTCACCGCACTGATGACGATTTCTGATTTTGTTACTTTCATTTCTCTTCTCCTACTAATGCATGCTTGAGGACTTCATCCAGATGGGCGACGGGTATGAATGTCAAGCCTTCCCGCACGCTTTTTGGAATATCCTCTATGTCTTTTTCGTTATCTTTCGGCATAATAATCGTTGTCAGGCCGGCACGATGCGCCGCCAGCGTCTTTTCCTTGAGACCTCCGATCGGCAGCACCCGGCCTCTCAGCGTGATTTCCCCTGTCATACCGACGCTGCGGGAAACCGGACGATCCGTCAGCGCGGATACGAGAGCGGTCGCCATCGTGATGCCTGCGGATGGGCCGTCTTTTGGAACTGCGCCCTCCGGCACGTGAATGTGGATGTCTTGTTTTTCATGAAAATCCGGGCTGATGTTTAATTCTTCCGCTTTTGAACGTACATAGCTGAAGGCAGCCTGTGCGGATTCTCTCATGACATCGCCGAGCTTTCCGGTTAAGATCAGCTTGCCTTTCCCAGGGGACAGCGACACTTCGATTGACAGCGTATCTCCGCCGACCGCCGTGTACGCAAGGCCCGTGACAACGCCGATTTGATCATCGAGCTCAGCCTGTCCGTATCTGAACATCCGTTTTCCAAGGTAGTCTTCAAGGTTGTTTTCCGTGACCGTGATCCTTTTTCTTTCGCCTGAGACGATCAGCTTTGCCGCTTTTCTGCATATCGATGCGATCTGGCGTTCAAGACTCCGCACACCGGCTTCCCTCGTATAATAGCGAATAACATCACGGACAGCGTTGTCGCGGATTTGCAGATTGGTTTTCTTCAATCCGTGCTCCTTCAGCTGTTTTGGAAGCAGATGGTCCTTTACAATTTCAACCTTCTCGACCTCCGTATAGCCCGCAATCGTGATAATCTCCATCCTGTCCCTCAGCGGGCCGGGGATCGTCGCTAAATTGTTCGCCGTTGCGATAAACAATACTTTTGATAAGTCAAATGTTTCTTCAATATAATGATCGCTGAATGTATGGTTTTGCTCAGGATCGAGCACTTCCAGCATCGCTGACGCCGGATCTCCCCTGAAGTCAGAAGCCATTTTGTCGATCTCGTCCAAAAGAAATACAGGGTTGTTCTTGCCGGCTTTTTTCATTCCTTGAATGATCCGGCCCGGCATCGCACCCACATATGTGCGGCGGTGACCGCGGATCTCCGATTCATCTCTGACGCCGCCCAGCGAAATGCGGACGAATTTTCGGCCGAGCGATTTGGCGATCGATTTGGCCAGCGACGTTTTCCCGACTCCCGGCGGTCCGGCCAAGCACAAAATCGGCCCTTTCAAAGAACGGGTCAACTTTTGCACGGCTAAATATTCGAGAACCCGTTCCTTCACTTTTTCAAGGCCGTGATGCTCTTCATCGAGTATTTTGCCGGCCAGTTTAATATCGAGCCTGTCTTCTGTCGCCTCATTCCACGGGAGGGAAACGAGCCATTCGATATAATTGCGGATCACCGAGCTTTCAGCGGAGCTTGACGGGATTTTTTCGTACCGGTTCAGCTCTTTAAATGCCGTCTCCTTTACATTGTCGGGCATCCCGGCCTGCTCGATTTTTTCAGTCAGCTTTTGGACTTCGCCGGTTTTTCCTTCCTTGTCGCCGAGCTCTTTTTGTATGGCTTTCATCTGCTCGCGCAGGTAGTACTCCTTTTGCGTTCTTTCCATTGAACGCTTCACACGCTGCCCGATTTTCTTCTCAATCTCAAGGACTTCTTTTTCATTGTGAATCAGGTCGATCACTTTATTTAATCTGGCTTTCACATCGATGGTTTCCAGCACTTCCTGCTTGTCTTTTAACTTAAGCGGAAGATGGGAGGCGACGATATCCGCCATTCGTCCGGGCTCTTCGATATCTGTCACTGCCGCAAATGTTTCAGCCGATATTTTTTTAGAAATCTTTATGTATTGATCGAAGTGGTCAAGCAGCGTACGCATAAGCGCTTCGTCTTCCACGTCTTTTTCGGTTTCTTCTTCGATTCGCTCGATTTTTACAGATGTATAGTCATCCATTTCATGATACTCGAGGATGCGGGCGCGCTGAATGCCTTCAACGAGCACGCGGATCGTTCCGTTCGGCAGCTTGAGCATCTGCTTGATTTTCGTATAGGTTCCGAACGTAAAGATCTCTTCTTCACTCGGTTCGTCTATGGATATGTCCCGTTGTGTGGCCAAAAAGATCATATGATCATTCATCATAGACTGTTCAAGCGCCTCAACCGACTTTTCACGCCCTACATCAAGGTGCAGAACCATCGTCGGATAGACAAGTAAACCTCTTAAAGGGAGGAGCGGGATGTTTCGTTTCGTTTCATCTGCCATTTTGACTGACACCTCCGTAGCTTTAGTATGAACCATTATAATATACTTTTTTTATCCCTGTACAATTGTAAGCCCGAAATAAAAGGGTCTACTGTAGTATACCCTTTCTTTCACTTCTGAAAAAGGAAAAGATGACCTTTGGAAAGAAAACTTGCCGCTTCCGAAAGGCTTTTGAAAACGCCTCTGACGCCGTTAAAAAAATCCCCATCTGATGATGAGGATTATACGGATTCTTTTTTGATTTGAGCTCCTTCCGGCATTTCCGTCGGCGGGTCCACTAAAGCGAGATCAAGGACTTCCTGCAAGGTTTTGACCGGTATGATATGAACGCCTTCAATCCGATTTAAGATCGACTGCACATTCTCATGCGGAATGATGACGGTTTTAGCGCCCGCATGTTTGGCGGCTTTTATTTTCGGAATCACACCGCCGATCGGCTTTACCCGGCCGTGCAGGCTGATTTCGCCCGTCATGGCAATCGTATGGTCAATCGGGATTTTATGGATGGCTGAAAAAATGCCGACCGCCATCGCAATCCCAGCCGACGGCCCGTCCACCGGAATTCCGCCCGGAAAATTGATGTGAATGTCATAGTCGGAAGCTTTCACTCCCATTGTTTTAAGGACGGTCATGACATTTTCAACAGACCCTTTCGCCATGCTTTTGCGGCGGATCGATTTTGACTGATTGCCGATATTCTCTTCCTCGGCTATGCCCGTAATATTAATCGTCCCTTTATCAGCCGCCGGATTGACGGTCACTTCAATTTCCAGAAGCGAGCCGCTGTTTGGACCGTGGACGGCAAGACCGTTGACAATACCGACTTGTGGTTTTTGAGCGATTTTTTGTTCGTATTTTGGTGTCAGCTGGCTTGAATGGATCACCCATTCGATATCCTCAAGGGTCACATCGCTGCGTTCTTCCGTTAAAGCCATTCCGGCGGCGATCTGCATCATATTGACGACTTCACGGCCATTACGTGCATAGCGCGTCAACAGGTCCAGCCCCTCATTTGCGACTTGTTTTTGGATTTTTTCAGCTGCTTTTTTTGCGACTGTTTTCAATTCGTGTTTTTCCAGGTCCCGGAAAAACACTTCCAAGCAACGCGAACGAATCGCGGGCGGGATTTCCTCAGGCATTCTCGTTGTTGCACCGATCAGCCTGAAATCAGCGGGCAGTCCGTTTTGAAAGATGTCGTGAATATGTTTTGGAATTTGCGTGTTTTCTTCACTGTAATAAGCACTTTCCAAAAATACTTTTCGATCCTCAAGGACCTTCAGCATTTTATTCATTTGAATCGGGTGAAGCTCGCCGATTTCATCGATAAATAAAACACCGCCATGGGCGTGTGTGACGGCGCCCTGCTTCGGCTGCGGAATACCCGCCTGTCCCATCGCCCCGGCTCCCTGGTAAATCGGATCATGGACCGAGCCGATTAACGGATCGGCAATCCCCCGTTCGTCAAAACGGGCCGTTGTCGCATCAAGCTCGACAAAGACGGAATGTTCCTGAAAAGGGGAGCGCTTATTTTTTTTCGCTTCCTCCAACACAAGCCGAGCGGCAGCCGTCTTTCCCACTCCGGGAGGGCCGTAGATGATCACATGCTGCGGATTCGGCCCGCAAAGCGCGGCTTTCAGCGCTTTAATCCCGTCCTCCTGGCCGACAATATCTTTAAAGGTTGCAGGCCTTACCTTTTCTGACAAAGGTTCTGACAAATGGATCGATCTCATTTTCCGGAGCTGTTCCATCTCTTTTTTGGACTCTCTGTCTATTGTAACCTTTTGCGTTCTTTGGTTTTTAAGCAAATTCCAAAAATATAAACCGATGATGATTCCGAAAAATAGTTGTACAAAAAGTGCAATGCTCGTCCAGCTCAACTGATGGTCCCTCCTGAAATGGTTTCGTATCTTAAGTATGTCAGTTAGTATTTCCTGAACAGGGAGGGAATAAACGTAAGGACGGGATAATTTTGCAAAAGAAAAAACCCCCTGAAATCAAGGGGTTTCATCTTAAGCAGATGTCTTTTTATCTTTGTTGACGACAGTGCCGTCTTTCATAATCAGACGCGGCGGTTCGCCGTCAGTGACGGTTTTGCCTGTAATCACGCATTTTTCGATGTCTTCGCGTGACGGCAGGTCAAACATCACATCGAGCATGATTCCTTCGATAATGGAACGAAGTCCGCGCGCACCTGTTTTGCGTTCGATTGCTTTTTTGGCGATCTCCGTGAGAGCTTCATCTTCAAACACAAGCTCCACATTATCCAATTCAAGCATTTTCGAATATTGCTTCACGAGTGCGTTTTTCGGTTTTGTCAAAATATCGACCAACGCTTTTTCATCCAGCGGCTCAAGGCTGGCGATGATCGGCAGACGTCCGATGAATTCCGGAATCAGACCGAAGCGAAGCAGGTCTTCAGGAAGCACTTTTGAGAGCAGCGCTTCTCTTTCAAGATTGTCATGCTTGTTATCAGAACCGAAACCGATCACCTTTTGTCCGAGGCGGCGCTTGATGATTTGCTCAATACCGTCAAAGGCCCCTCCGCAAATGAACAGGATGTTGGTTGTGTCAATTTGAATAAACTCTTGATGAGGGTGCTTTCTTCCACCTTGAGGCGGAACGCTTGCAACCGTACCTTCAAGAATTTTAAGCAGCGCCTGCTGAACACCTTCACCCGACACATCGCGTGTGATGGAAGGGTTCTCGGATTTTCTCGCTACTTTATCAATTTCATCGATGTAAATAATGCCTTTTTCGGCTTTTTCAACATCGTAGTCAGCAGCCTGGATGAGCTTCAGCAAAATGTTTTCCACGTCTTCACCGACATAGCCTGCTTCTGTAAGAGATGTGGCATCCGCAATGGCAAACGGCACATTTAAGATGCGGGCCAGCGTTTGCGCAAGAAGCGTTTTCCCGCTTCCGGTCGGACCGATCATGGAAATATTGCTCTTGGACAGCTCGACATCGTCGACTTTGCTGTTGGAGTTGATCCTTTTGTAGTGATTGTAGACGGCCACGGCAAGGGATTTTTTCGCCTGATCCTGGCCGATGACATATTCATCAAGAATTTCGCGGATTTCCTTCGGCTTCGGAACGTCTTTAAACTCCACTTCTTCTTCTGAACCGAGTTCCTCTTCTACAATTTCAGTGCAAAGTTCGATGCACTCATCACATATATACACGCCTGGTCCGGCGACAAGCTTGCGTACCTGATCTTGAGTTTTACCGCAAAACGAGCATTTCAATTGTCCTTTTTCCTCGTTGAATTTAAACATTCTTTCACCCCTTATATCCTTGTCATTCCGTTTCTTCGCCTGAAAGAAACATACGCTGTAACATTCGTTCCATTATGTATTGCATTTTACCACACTTTCCGAAAAGGCGATAACGTTGTGTTTGCCTATCCGGCATATTCAATATGTATGTTCATCCGCTTGACATTATCCTTTCCCAAAGAAAAGCTGATAAGTCAAAATTGTATAAAACAAGGCACGAAACATTCGCGCCCTGTTTTATTATTATGATTATGAAACATATTAACGGTTTTCTACAAGAAAATCAATCGCTTTGCGAACTTTCAAATCCTCTTTCATTCCATCTGTAGAACCGATTGCTTGTTTGATATTTTCAACAGGCATATTGTAAGCTTCAGCCATTTTTGAAAGCTCTTCTTCGACTTCTTCATCCGTCACTTCAAGATTTTCAGCTTTGGCGATGGCTTCCAGCGTCAAGTTTGATTTTACGCGCTTTTCGGCATCTTCTTTCATTTGCTCTTTCAGCGCGTTTTCATCTTGGCCTGAGAATTGGAAGTAAAGCTCAAGATTCATGCCCTGCATTTGCAGACGCTGTTCGAATTCTTTCATCATGCGGTCAAGCTCTGTGTCGATCATCGCTTGAGGAATATCGGCTTCGGCATTTTCAGCAGCTTTTGTTACAAGCTCTTCGCGAAGTTTAGCTTCCGCTTCGTTTTCCTTTGCTTCTTCAAGACGTTTTTTCGTCTTTTCAGTCAGCTCGGCAAGCGTTTCGACTTCTTCGTCGACATCTTTCGCGAAATCGTCATCAAGCTCTGGAAGCTCTTTCGTTTTGATTTCATGGATTTTCACTTTGAATACAGCAGGTTTGCCCGCTAATTCTTCAGCGTGGTATTCCTCAGGGAATGTCACTTCAACGTCTTTTTCAGCACCTGCTTCAAGGCCTACAAGCTGGTCTTCAAAGCCCGGAATGAATGAGCCTGAGCCGACTTCAAGGGAATAGTTCTCCGCTTTTCCGCCTTCGAATGCTTCACCGTCAACGAATCCTTCGAAATCAAGAACAACGGTGTCTCCCTCTTCCACTTTTCCGTCTTCTTTCACGACCAGTTCAGCCTGGCGCTCTTGAAGGGATTTGAGTTCGTTTTGAACGTCTTCATCCGTTACGGCCGTATCGTCTTTTTCAACGCCAAGCCCTTTGTATTCGCCGAGCTTCACTTCAGGCTTAACCGTTACCTTCGCAGTGAAGATCAGGCTTTCGCCTTTTTCGATTTTTTCGACATCGATTTCCGGACGATCTACAGGCTCAATGCCCGCTTCTTCGATCGCTTTTGGATATTCGACAGGAAGCAGGATGTCCAATGCGTCCTGATAAAGAGCTTCAACACCGAAGCGCTGTTCGAACAAACCGCGCGGCACTTTCCCTTTACGGAATCCAGGAATGGATACTTGCTTCACAACTTTTTTAAATGCATCATCAAGGGCTTTATTAAAGGTATCGGCATCTACCTCAACCGTTAAAACGCCTTCGTTTCCTTCTTGTTTTTCCCATTTTACTGACATTTGTTTCCCTCCAAAATCTATTCAGGTTGTGTCGGTTTTCCATTTTAAAACAAGCAAACGGCTACGTCCATCAAAAGCTTCGCTCTAATGTCAGCCATCATTATGTATACAAAGATAAATAATGAATCTTTAGCGGCAAACGGATCAGCTCCGTTTTTCACAAATGCAACCACTATATTATAACACAATGCCTGCTGCTTTCAACAATTACAAATAAGAAATTTCTTCTATATCTTTGATCATCGCGCAGGCTTCTTCCAGCTGACTGTCATTGAATTCATAAAGCATATGAAGCTCCGCTTTATCGATGTCGATGCCATGCATTTCATATCCGACTTTATGAAGCGCGGCAGCCCAAAGTTCGCGGTTTGCGTATTTCGGCTGAAACGGATACAGCACATAAATATGCCTGCGCCACAGCTCTTCCACCGCCTGGTAAAGCGAGGGATTTTCATTCCCGAGCGTGTCGTCCAGCACATTCAGTACAGCTTTGAGAATCGTCATGTCTTCCGGTTTTACCGTTTCCTTCGGGTTGATTGTCATCGATTCGCCAAACTTTGCGACAAGCGTCGGTTTTTCATGGTCTGATTCTGCGAGCAGCTGCAAAATCATCGTTTTCACGACGGGATGCCCGTTCGGGTTTTGCAGAATCGTTTTCAATAAGCCGATGTAGTTCGTCAGATTGCGGTCTTTGAGCCCGTGAATCAGCTTTAACTGCTCGCCGGTGTCGGACAAAATCGTCTCCTGGTCGAGTTCTTTTGTCTCCGGCAGGTCTTCCATGACATCCTCCTGGCCGGGATCTTCCGTCATCTTGCGGCTGAAATCGAGCAATTTATAAAACTGTTCGGCGCTTTCCGGCGGCAGCTTGTTTTCTTCGAGAACAGCTTCGATCGTCTCTTTTACTTTTTCATACTGCCTGAGCTGGATTAAAATCGTCAGGTAGACCTGTAAAACCGTAAAATAGTGTCCGTGGCCTTCCTTCAGCATTTTTTCACAGATGTTCTTCGCTTCCTCAAGTTCGCCTATCTCCAAAAGGCAGATGGCCATTCCGAGATAAATGTCCGACTCCTCATCATCGTAGTGCTTCGCTTCTGAAAACAGCCGCAGCGCCTCGTGATAATCTTTTTCTTTAAGCGCGGACATCCCTTTATGCACCAAACGCTCCTTTACGTTGGGGAACGGGATGACTTTTGAGTTTTTCTTGTCATGCTTCATGCTTAAGTTCCTTTCAGGCACTTATTTTTTACAAGTGTATCAACCCGGCCCGCTAAAAACAAGAAAGAACCGATGACAATGTGTTTTGCCCCTTTAGCAAAAAAAGCCTCCGAAAAGGATCGGACAGCTTTTTTATGCTTGAAGCCAGGAGCTTCTTTGCTTCTCAAATTGTTCGATTTCTTCTTCGAGGAGCAATGTTAATGAAATTTCATCATGCCCGTTCAGCAGCATCTCCCGCCAATGCGGATCGACTTCAAAGGTGATCTGCTTTCCTCTGTGATCTGTAATCGTCTGTTTTTCAAGATCGACGGTCATGTTCAAAGACTGGTTTTCGTACTGTTCGGCAAGCCCTTTCCACGTCTCATAAGGAAGGCGGATCGGCAGCATTCCGTTTTTAAAACAGTTTTGATGAAAAATATCGGCGAATGACGGCGCGATGATGATTTTAAATCCATAGTCACCAAGCGCCCATGGCGCATGCTCCCGTGATGAACCGCAGCCGAAGTTTTCACCGGCGATGAGAATCGATGCTCCCTTATATTCGGGCTGATTGAGTTCAAATTCAGGGTTTGGCTCACCGCTTTCCAGGTATCTCCAATCAAAGAATGCAAAGCGGCCGTACCCGGTTCTTTCAATCCGTTTTAAAAATTGCTTCGGAATGATCTGGTCTGTATCTACATTAATTCTGTTTAATACCGCCGCTATTCCGATATGCGTCTTTAAAGGCTCCACTTTCGTTTCACTCCTTTACACAGCTGTTGTCTCTTGATAATGTTTTCTGACATCTACAAAGCGGCCGTGGATTGCGGCCATCGCCGCCATTGCCGGACTGACGAGATGGGTTCTCGCTCCTTTGCCCTGTCTTCCTTCAAAATTGCGGTTGGAAGTGGAAGCGCAGCGCTCACCCTCAGGTACAACATCGTTGTTCATGCTCAAGCACATGCTGCATCCGGATTCTCTCCATTCAAAGCCCGCTTCGATAAAAATCTCGTGAAGGCCTTCTTGTTCCGCCTCGATTTTGACGCTTTGCGAACCCGGAACGACGATCGCTCTCACGCCTTCTGCGACTTTCTGTCCTTTGATCATTTCGGCCGCCTGGCGGAGATCTGTCATGCGCGAGTTCGTGCATGAGCCGATAAAGACGTGTTCAATTGTAATGTCTTCAATTTTTTTATGAGGTTCAAGACCCATATATTCATAGGCGCGCAGCGCTTCTTTTTGATCGTCTTCCTGTGCGAATGCCTCAGGTCCCGGAATCGCTGCATCAACCGGGAGGACCATCCCCGGATTGATTCCCCATGTCACCATCGGTGAAATGTCATTTCCGTCCATTACAATTGAGCGGTCGTATTGAGCGCCGGGATCGGTTCTCAAACTTTTCCATTCTGCGACAGCCTTTTCAAATTCCTCGCCTTTTGGTGCGTATTTTTTCGATTTTACATATTCAAAAGTCGTTTCATCAGGTGCGATCAGCCCTGCCCTTGCCCCCGCTTCGATCGACATGTTGCAGACGGTCATCCGTTCGTCCATCGACATGTTTCGGAATACTTCGCCGGTATATTCAATCACATAGCCCGCGCCGAATTTGACTCCGTATTTTCCGATGATGGCAAGAATGACGTCCTTGGCGGTCACACCTTTTTGCAGCTTGCCGTCCACGCGGATTTCCAGCGTTTTAGGTTTTTTCTGCCAGAGTGTCTGTGTTGACAGAACATGTTCAACCTCGCTCGTTCCGATCCCGAATGCGAGTGCACCGAATGCCCCGTGTGTCGATGTATGACTGTCTCCGCAGACGATCGTTTTGCCAGGCAGTGTTAATCCAAGCTCCGGACCGATGACATGAACGATCCCCTGATCAACGCTTGACAGGTCGGCTAAGCGGATCCCGAACTCTTCGCAGTTCCGTTCAAGTGCGCTGACCTGCCGCTTTGCGACTTCATCTTTAATCTCAAACCGGTTCACAGTCGGAATGTTGTGGTCCATCGTAGCGAACGTATTTTCGGGCCTTCTGACTTTTCTATTTTTCTGTCGTAAGCCTTCAAAGGCCTGAGGCGAAGTGACCTCGTGTATCAAATGCAGGTCGATATATAAAAGGTCAGGCTTTCCTTCTCCTTTTTTAATGACGTGCTGATCCCAAATTTTTTCGATGATCGTTCGAGGCATCATCTTGTTTCCTCCCTCTACCAATATCCATTTTCCTTAAACGTAAGCGGTCATGATGTTTGAAATGGCATTGTCATCCGCCAATGCGGCTTTTACTTCCTCCGTGATCGACGTTGTCGTGCAATGCTCAGACCCTCTTGCGAGATCCTTCGTTCTTTTTCCTGAGCGGAGCACCTGATCGACCGCGTGTTCAACGGCTGTTGCTTCCGCTTCAAGACCGAATGACGTCCGGAGCATCATCGCAGCAGACAAAATCGCAGCAAGCGGATTGGCGATGTTTTGCCCCGCGATGTCAGGAGCTGAACCGTGCACAGGCTCATATAAATGAAGACCAGAACTTGACAGACTCGCTGACGGAAGCATGCCGAGCGATCCGGTCAGCATGGAAGCTTCATCACTTAAAATATCGCCGAACATGTTCTCTGTGACAACGATGTCAAATTGTCCGGGATTGTAGATGAGCTGCATTGCGGCATTGTCGACAAGCATATGCTCAAGCTTGACATCCGGAAAGCCTTGGGCGACTTCTTCCGCTGTTTTCCGCCAAAGTTTGCTGGATTCAAGGACGTTTGCTTTATCGACAGATGTGACTTTCCCTTTGCGCCCTTTGGCCATTCGAAAAGCTTCCCTGACAACCCTTTCGATTTCTGATTTTTGATACAGCAGCGTGTCGACGGCTTCCCGTTCACCGTCCTGATTCTCATACTGCATGCTCGGCTTTCCGAAATATAAGCCGCCCGTCAGTTCGCGAACGATGACAAAATCAACGCCTTCAATATGTTCGCTTTTTAAAGGGGATGCTTCAGCCAAGCTCTCGAACACCTTAACAGGCCGCAGATTGGCGAATAGGTCGAGCTGTTTGCGAATCCCAAGCAGCCCTTTTTCAGGTCTCAGTTCAGAAGGATTTTGATCCCATTTCGGCCCGCCAACCGCGCCGAGCAAAATGGCGTCCGCAGCTTTGCAGACAGCGACAGTTTCTTCAGGTAGCGGCACACCCGCCTCATCAATTGCCGCGCCGCCGATCAGACCGTATTCAAATTCGAACTCATGCTGATAATGTTCAGCAACGCTTTTCAGCACATCAACAGCCGCTTCCAATACTTCGGGACCAATTCCGTCACCTGGCAAAAGTGCGATTCGTTTTTTCAAATTAAACAAACTCCTTCCTTCTTAACTGTCATGATCCTACAGCTGCTTGTTTTGCCAAACCTATCGCATTCGATTGGAATACAAGATAACGGTTGACCGCGTTCAAATACGCTTTTGCAGAAGCTTCAAGGACATCCTGGGCGACTCCGCGTCCGCCTGATTCTTTTCCGTCAATGATCACCCTGACATAAACCTGTGCGAAGGCATCCTGCCCTTTGCGGTTGGATTGAATCCGGTAGTCGAGAAGCTGGACTTCTTTGTTCATGCAGCGTTTCAGCGTGTTGTAAACCGCTTCAACGCTTCCCGCTCCCGTCGCTGCTTCCTGAATGATCCGGTCGGTTTCCTGTTCCTTCAGAGAAACAGTAGCCGTCGGAACTTGCGAGGTCCCGTAGTGCACCTGAAGAGAAATAAAATCATAGCCGATTTTGCGGTCTGTCGCTTTTTCTTCGAGAATAAGGGAAATCAGATCTTCATCTGTAAATTCTTTTTTCTTCCCGGTCAGCTCTTTAAAGATTTTGAAGAACTTATTCACTTCCTCTTCCCCAAACTGGAAGCCCAAGGTTTGCAGCTTATCTTTAAAGGCGTGGCGCCCTGAATGTTTTCCGAGCACCAGCGCATCCGTTTTGACGCCGACAAGCTCTGGAGAAATGATTTCATATGTGGTTTTTTCTTTTAAGAAGCCGTCCTGGTGAATACCTGATTCATGGGCGAAAGCATTGTCGCCGACGACCGCTTTATTGCGGGGTACGGCCATTCCGGTCAGCTTGCTCACTAAATCACTTGTCCGTTTAATTTCATTCAATTGAATCGTTGATTCCGCCTGATAGAAATCTTTGCGGATATGCAATGCGACAGCGATTTCTTCAAGAGCCGCGTTCCCGGCCCTTTCGCCGATGCCGTTAATGACCGATTCCACCTGGTCCGCGCCGTTTTCAATCGCAGCCAAAGAGTTGGCGACAGCCATGCCCAAATCATCGTGGCAATGGGCTGAAAGCTGAACTTTGTCGGCGTTTGCGGCATTTTCTTTAATATAGCGGAAGATGTTTCCGTATTCGGCAGGAGTTAAATATCCCACTGTATCCGGAAGATTGATGACATCTGCACCGGCGGCGATCACTTCACTGACGATCTCGGCTAAAAACGGCAGGTCGGTCCGACATGCATCTTCGGCAGACCACTGGACGACCGGGAATCGCTCCTTCGCGTATTTCACCATTGCGACCGCCTGCTCAAGAACCTGTTCACGCGTTTTTTTCAGCTTGTATTTTAAATGGATGTCGGAAGTGGCGATAAACAAATGCAGCCTTGGCTCGGCTCCGTCTTTCAGCGCTTCCCACGCCGAATCGATATCGCCTTTCACAGAGCGTGCAAGCCCTGTGACAGAGCAGTTTTTAATCGTCCCGGCGATTTCTTTGACAGCGTTGAAATCCCCGGGGGATGAAGCGGGAAAGCCCGCTTCCATAATGTTAACCCCGAGTTTTTCGAGCTGCTGGGCAATCGCCAGCTTCTCCTGCGTATTTAAATTAACGCCCGGCGACTGTTCACCGTCACGGAGTGTTGTGTCAAAAAAATTAATTTTTCGCACCGGCTACCACCGCTTCCTTCTTCTTGCCCTGTTTGACAAACGGCATCATTTCGCGAAGCTTTCTGCCGACCACTTCAATTTCATGCTCGTTTTCGCTTGCATTAATCGCGTTGAAGCGAGGACGGTTGACTTGGTTTTCCACGATCCATTCTTTCGCGAACGTTCCGTTTTGGATGTCTTTCAATACTTCTTTCATCGACGCTTTGACGTTTTCATCAACAACGCGCGGTCCTGATACGAAGTCTCCCCATTGAGCCGTGTCGGAAATGGAGTATCTCATGCCGGCCAAGCCTTCTTCATACATCAGGTCGACGATCAGCTTCAGCTCATGCAGACACTCGAAGTATGCGAGCTCAGGCTGGTATCCCGCTTCTGTCAGCGTTTCAAAGCCGGCTTTGACAAGGGAAGTCAGTCCGCCGCACAGAACCGCCTGTTCTCCGAAAAGATCTGTTTCTGTTTCTTCTTTAAATGTCGTTTCCAGAACGCCGGCTCTCGCACCGCCGATCGCTTTTGCATAGGCCAGTGCTTTATCTTTCGCTTCACCTGTGACATCCTGATAGATCGCAAACAGTGCAGGAACGCCGGCACCCTGTTCAAATGTTCTTCTGACAAGATGTCCCGGTCCTTTAGGAGCGACAAGGAATACGTCTACATCCGCCGGTGGAACGATCTGATGGAAATGAACGTTGAAGCCGTGTGCGAAAACAAGTGAATTGCCAGCTTGGAGTTCGTCTTTAATTTCAGCTTCATATACCTTTTGCTGCTGTTCATCAGGAAGCAGCACCATGATGATGTCCGCCTGTGCCGCAGCTTCTCTGACCGTGTATACTTGATGGCCGTCTTCTTCTGCTTTTGTAAAGGATTTTCCTTTTCTGACGCCGACAATAACTTCCACTCCGCTTTCTTTCAAATTCAATGCGTGAGCATGGCCTTGTGAACCGTATCCGATAACCGCCACTTTTTTGCCTGCCAATACGTTTTCTTTGATATCACCGTTATAATAAACTTTTACCATTTCAATCTCTCCCTTTTATGTTTTATACAATAGATATTGTTTTAATAGAGGCCGGCTTTTGCTGTGTTCCCCTTGCAAATGCCGTGGTGCCTGTTCTGGCGACCTCTTTAATCCCGTATGGTTTCAACAATTCGATTAAGGCTTCAATTTTGCTTGATTCGCCTGTCACCTGAACGACGACGCTGTCTTTTGCGACATCGACGACAGAGGCTCGAAACGGCTCGATCACACCGTTTATTTCCGCCCTGCTGGAAGGAGGCGAAACGACTCTGATTAACGCCAGTTCCCTTTGGACGATTGATTGATTCGTAATATCTGTGACTTTCAACACATCAATTTGCTTATTTAATTGTTTTGTCAGCTGCTCCGTTTCTTTTTCATCTGCCACATGGACGACAAATGTGATCCTGGAGATGCCCTGTGTTTCAGTGTGGCCCACCGTAATGCTTTCAATGTTGTAATGCCGTTTTGTAAACAAACCCGTGATTCTGTTTAAGACGCCGGTCTGATTCAAAACCGTCAGCGTGATGATTCTTTTCAAGGTTTCACCCCCACCATTTCATGCAGCCCTTTTCCTGGCGCAACCATTGGAAAAACTTTTTCCGCCTGTGCTACCTGAACATCGATGACCATCGGCTCTTTCGATGTCAAAGCGGCTTCGAGCTTTTCTTCCGCTTCTTCATCAGATGTAATCCGCACACCTTTGATGCCGTAAGCTTCAGACAGTTTGATGAAGTCCGGCTGTGACGTGAATTTTGAGTGCGAATAGCGTTCATCATAAAAGATTTCCTGCCATTGCCGGACCATTCCGAGACAGCGGTTGTTCAGGACAACGACTTTAATCGGAAGATTCAGATCATGGATGACGGCGAGCTCCTGAAGCGTCATTTGAAATCCTCCGTCACCGAGAATGGAGACAACCGTTGCATCTTGATCAGCGAGCTGAGCGCCGATGGCCGCTGGAAGTCCAAATCCCATGGTTCCGAGCCCTCCTGAAGTGACCCATCTGTCAGCTTTTTGGAACGGATAAAATTGTGCGGCCCACATTTGATGCTGCCCTACATCCGTTGTCACAATCGCTTCACCTTTTGTAAAGCGGTGAATGTATTCGATCAGCTTCTGAGGTTTAAAGCCTTCTTCCTCATTCTCTTCATACCAGAGCGGATATTCGTTTTTCCAGTCCGCAAGCTGCTGTTTCCATTCATCAGAAGCGCTCGGCTTGCCGTTTTGCTTGATCAGCTCTCTGAGCACAAGCTTGCTGTCTCCGACGACAGGGATATGTGTCTCAACGTTTTTACCGATTTCAGCCGGATCAATGTCAATGTGGGCGACTTTTGCAAACTTGGCGAAATGCTTCAAATTCCCTGTCACCCTGTCGTCAAACCGGGCGCCGATGCTGATCAGCAGGTCGCATTCGTACAGCGCCATGTTGGCGGCATATGTGCCGTGCATCCCCGCCATTCCGAGAAAGAGCGGGTGATCGGCCGGGAAGCCTCCCAGACCCAAAAGCGTATGGGCGACCGGAATCTGCTGCTGTTCGACATAATTTTTTAATTCTTCTGACGCTTTTCCGTGCAAAACACCCGCACCCGCCAGAATGACCGGTTTTTTCGCTCCGCTGACCGCTTCAACAAGCTTTCTGATCTGCAAGTAATTCGGTTCTTTCGTCGGCTGATAGCCCGGAAGATGAATGTCATGGTCATAGCTGAATTCACCTTCGACGACAGCGATATCTTTCGGAATGTCGATTAAAACGGGACCCGGTCTCCCGGTTGTCGCAATGTGAAACGCTTCTTTGATGATCCTCGGCAGGTCTTCGGCATTCCGCACCTGATAGCTGTGCTTTGTAATCGGCATCGTAATTCCGATCACATCCGCTTCCTGAAAGGCATCAGAGCCGATGACCGATGTCGCCACCTGCCCCGTAAACACAACCAATGGCAATGAATCGATCATCGCGTCGGCAAGACCTGTCACAAGGTTGGTCGCGCCTGGGCCTGACGTGGCGACGACGACGCCGGGTTTTCCGGAAATTCTCGCATATCCTTCAGCTGCGTGAATGGCGCCCTGTTCATGGCGCGTCAGCACATGAAACATGCCTGACCCGTACAGCTTGTCGTAAATCGGCAGAACCGCCCCGCCCGGATAACCGTAGATTACTTCAACATTTTCCTGTTTTAAAGCCTCAATCAGCATTGACGCCCCTGCCATTGTTTGTGTACATTGGGCATTTTCTGCATCCAACTGTACATTCGTCCCCATTTTTCTTCCTCCTTATCAAGTGATGATCATCACTGTTCGTTCACAATTGTTTTGTCATTTTGCAATGTATGCTGTAAAGCATTCGTTTCCAAACTGCTTTTACAGCTAAAAAAGCCTTCCCGCCCACAATTGACGCTGCTCACCTCGCAGGCCAAAGGGGCGAAAAGGCTTTTCTTTCCGCGGTACCACCCTTGTTCACGGCTTTTTACAGCCGCCTTATGGATAATCGCTTATCCGGTTTAATAACGAGTGAACCTTCATGTGTTCACCCGGCCGGCCCTACTAAATCGAGAAAATCGTTCAGGCTGACGCTCAGAGGGGAGTTCACGGCGGATGCCATCACCGGTTCCCAGCACTCCCGGCTCTCTGCAGATGGCGTTTCCACTGCTACTTATCCTCTTCTACGCTTATCCTATTCAGCTGACACTTAAACTTTGATCTTTGATGTTTACTTTTTCCCCTTCGCGCACGACGCGCTCGCGGAACTTTTCAAGCATCCGGTTTGTATGCACTCCCGGCTTGCCGTCTCCAATCTGTCTGCCGTCCACCTTGACAACCGCGATCACTTCGGCGGCGGTTCCGGTTAAGAACACTTCGTCCGCCGTATAAACATCATGGCGGGTAAACGGCTCTTCTTTCACTTCATAGCCAAGCTCTTCGGCAATTTCTATGATGGCATTGCGCGTAATCCCTTCCAGCGCTCCGATATAGCCCGGCGGTGTTAACAGTTTTCCGTTTTTATAAATGAATACATTATCCGCGGAACCTTCGGCCACATAGCCTTGGTCATTGAGCATGAGCGCTTCGCTGACACCCGCCATCTGCGCCTCGATTCGGACAAGAATATTATTTAAATAGTTTAGGGATTTCACTTTCGGGCTTAAGACATCGGGCCGGTTTCTTCTCGTCGGAACCGTGATGATATCAATCCCAGTTTCATATAAATGTTTCGGGAATATTGCCAATGGTTCGACAATAATAATGACACTCGGTTTTGAGCAATTGTTCGGATCGAGTCCGAGATCGCCCGCCCCTCTTGATACAACCAGGCGAATGTAAGCATCTTTAAGCCCGTTTTTTTCAACCGTTTTGAGAACGTGCTGTGTTAGTTCTTCCTGCTGAAAAGGGATTTCCAGCAAAATCGATTTTGCCGAATCATAGAGCCGGTCCATATGTTCCTTCATTCTGAAGATGTTTCCGTCGTATACCCTGATCCCTTCAAACACACCGTCCCCGTATAAAAATCCGTGATCATAGACCGATATTTTAGCGTCTTCTTTTTTAACGAGTTTGTCGTTTAGGAAGATCCACTGGTCTTTCTGGTCCCCCATGCCCTCTTGCACACCTTTCTGTTGTAAATGAACGCTTTAAACGAGTAAAAAATGATGATGCGGGAACCCGATTTCCCGCCGTCTTCCTCGGGAAAGATGAAATGTTTTCAATTGATTTGTTCTTTTGTTTGAACTCATATTACGCCCCTTTACAGGCAGTGTCAACCGTATTTTTTAAAATTATTAGACAATTTAGATTAATCAATCTGCTTGTATACGCTTACATTATTGATATAAAAGGAAACGTAAAAATAAAAAACAATTTTAACTTTTTTCTTTAATCTATACACAATACACAATTCGAACAACGTTTCCTACGATTTTGTTATATTTTATGACACAAAAAATAAACACCGACCTGTTTAATCGGTGAGATTTTTTATCAATCAAGAAGTACAAACTCCATTTTTGTAAATTGTCATAAAATGTTAGAGAAATCAATATAAACGGGGGAATATGATGACAACCTTCATTTCATACAATCCGTATATTCGGATTCCAAGCTGGGATACCCGCCAGTATCCATATCCCGGGTATTTTGGATTTTCCCAGACATACGTGTATAACCCTTCCATGCATGCGGGCCAAACTGTGTTCTATCCGTTCGGCAACGTGTTGACCGGACCCATCCTCGGGGATTTCGGAATTGGTCATACCGGCGTTCCATTCATGGGAGCACACGGATTCACCGGATCGTTCGGCGGTTACAGAATGTAAGGAGGGGAGCAGCAGGCTTCCCCTCTTTAAACAACACCTTGAGCGATCATCGCATCTGCTACTTTGATAAACCCCGCGATATTGCAGCCGTCGATCAGATTCCCGGCTCTGCCATATGCAGAAGCGCACTTTTTACTGCTTCGGTAAATGTCCGTCATGATGGCGTGCAGTCTGGCATCCGTTTCTTCTGCCGTCCAGCGCAATCGCGCGCTGTTTTGCGCCATCTCCAGCGCAGAAACGGCAACACCGCCGGCATTTGCCGCTTTGGCGGGAGCGAATAAAATGCCCGCATCTAAAAACCGCCGGACAGCATCTTGATCACAAGGCATGTTCGCCCCTTCACCGATGGCTTTAACACCATTCATGATCAATGTTTCAGCTGCTTGTTCATCAATCTCATTTTGCGTTGCACAAGGAAGCGCGATATCGCACGGAACGGACCAGACACCTGAGCACCCCGGAACATAGCGTGCTTCAGGATGAGCTTTTACATATTCGCTGAGTCTTTTGTTCTCGCTTTCTTTAAGCCGTTTGACCGTATCGAGATGGATGCCGTTTTGATCATATACATACCCGTCAGAATCGCTGCAGGCTACAACTTTGGCGCCGAATGCAGCCGCTTTTTCCATGGCATAGATCGCCACATTCCCAGATCCCGAGACGACGGCGGTGCTGCCTTTAAAGCTCATCCCTTGGTCTTTCAGCATGTCTTCTACGAAATAGACAAGCCCGTAGCCTGTCGCTTCTTTACGTATCAAACTTCCCCCGTACTCAAGGCTTTTTCCTGTCAATACACCGGCATCATAACGGCTGCGGATTTTTTTATACTGTCCGAACATCCAGCCCACTTCTCTCGCCCCGACGCCAATATCCCCAGCCGGGATGTCCGTGTCAGGGCCGATATATTTGTACAGTTCATTCATGAAGCTTTGTGTAAAGCTCATGATCTCTCGGTCTGACTTGCCCTTCGGATCAAAATCTGCCCCGCCTTTACCACCGCCGATCGGAAGTCCTGTCAGCGAATTTTTAAAAATCTGCTCAAAGCCTAAAAATTTGATGATGCTGGCGTTTACCGACGGGTGAAATCGGATCCCTCCTTTGTACGGACCGATGGCACTATTGAATTGAACACGGAATCCGCGGTTCACCCGGACAATACCCTGGTCATCCACCCACGGAACCCTGAATACAATCATTCGCTCCGGCTCTGCGATCCGTTCCAAAATACGCTGCTCTATATACTTCGGATGCCTCGCGAGCACAGGGACGAGCGAATCAAATATTTCTTTTACCGCTTGAAGAAATTCGCTTTCATGACCATTTCGCTGTCGGACGGTTTCATAGGCTCTTGTCACATAATCTTTTGCCGCTTGCACATTGGTTTGTTCAGCTTTTTCAAGTACATGCACCTTTCTTCAGCCCCTTTTCTCAATCAATGTCTATCGTACATTGGAAGATTTTCTATCATGGTAAATTTTACATCTGAGAAAGGCGTTTCTTCAATCTGGAAAACAGATGAAACCGTTGCTTTTATGAGATGTTTACCAGAAAGCGAAAATAAGCGGGTACTAAGCCTTGGCGGCACTCACCTTCAATCAGGGGCGGAACGGACTATAACCGTGAAAATGCCGGCCGCATGTTTCATTTTTTCTGCAGTCTGTATGGTTGTTTTCTCCGGTCTGACGCCATTTTTCGTTGATTGACAGATGAATATGCATCCCGGTTTTACCCCGCAAAAAAATGATGATTTCAGCATATAAAATAAAACACATAGCTCCCCGTATTTCAGGGCAACACTATGATTAAAAACGGGGTGTTGTGATGGATAAGAAATACGAAGATTTGTCAAATGTTGAGACGCAGCGAGAATTCCTTGCAGCCGAGGAATTTCCCGAAGGGGCCTATGGAGCCGCGGCGGGCAAAAACGAGCCTGTTGAAAACAAAGAAACGCCATGGCGGGAAGGTCAGCAATATTACAGCAATTTCACATATGAATTCAGAAATCTGCACCAAGGGCTGCCAAGGCAGTATCCGGGTGCACACCCAACTCATGACGAAGATGATCAAAACGAGGAATAATAATCAAAAAGAGCCGTTCTGCACGGCTCTTTTTCAATATTATTGAAGCGGTTGTTGGAAATTTTGATTTTGGTTTTGCTGCTGCTGGTTTTGCTGACCTTGTTGGCCTTGCTGTCCCTGCTGTCCTTGTTGCCCTTGCTGGTTAAAGGACTGCTGCGCCTGTTGCAGCGCTTGGCTCATTTGGTTCATCGCCTGATTTGTCTGGATGCCTTGGAGGGCTTGATTTAGCTGTTGGACAGCCTGCTGAATGCTTTGTTGAATCTGCTGATCTGTTTGCTGCATTTGCTGCTGAGATTGAGAGCTGAATTGCTGGATTTGCTGCTTTAATTGATTGATTCCCTGACTTAATTGAGAGCTCTGCTGGCCGCTTTGACCTTGCTGCTGTGAACCCATTTGAGAAACGGTTTGTTCCAGCTGGGCAAGCTGCTGCTGAATGTTCCCGAATTCTTGGGCGAATTCGGCATCCGTGATATTGGCCCCAAGCAGCTGTTCATGCTTTTGTTTTTGTTGTTGTTGTTTTTGCTTTTGCTGCTGCTGATTTTGCTGTTGTTTAGTCATACAACATCCTCCTTAAAGTTGATCACATCCTTTATCTTTGTCAATCTTGCCGAAAAAATGAAAGGGAATTTTTAGGATGTTGTTTTTTTGCAAAACAAAAGCCTCAAACTCTTGTATATCAAGGTTTGAGGCTTTCTTATGATGACGTCCCAGGAGAGATTCGAACTCCCGACCGACGGCTTAGAAGGCCGTTGCTCTATCCAGCTGAGCTACTGGGACATATTGAACTATCAGCGACAAGATTTATTATATTCGCATTGTACCAGAAAGTCAACAACTTTTTAGAATTTTTTTCATCACGAGGAAGAAAAAAATTCTTCCTCATGATGGCGTCTGAAGTTGGACATGGTTTGCCAAGCTTTCAATTTCCCGTCCGTTTGTATCGTAAAAACGGACGGACACATCGTCTTTGTCAATGCTTAGTATAGCATAAGTTTTGTCTTTCCGCACCCGCGGAAGGCGGATGCTGCCGGGGTTGATCAAGAGTTTGCCGTCCATCAGCTCACTTCCCGCGATATGGGAATGACCGAAGCAGATGATATCGGCGCCGAGCTCGGCGGCTCTATAGTAAACGTTTAACAGCGACTCTTTAATGCCATACAAGTGTCCGTGTGTGAAAAAGAGCTTGTGTGAGCCGATCGGGACGACGATTTCATCTTTAAAATCCCCGTAGAAATCGCAGTTCCCTTTTACCGTCAAGTAAGAGGCAAGGGCCGGGTGGGAAGAATCCAGCTCGGAATCTCCGCAGTGAATGCTGAGATCCACATCATTCTCATGCCGTTCTGCGATCGTTTGCAGCTCATTTTCAAGGCCGTGGCTGTCGCTGACAATCAACACCTTCATTCCGGCTCCCCCTCATCCAATAAAGCGGTCAGCTTTTTCAGCGCATCCGCCCTGTGGCTGATTTTATTTTTTTCTTCGCTTGAAAGCTCGGCCATCGTTTGATCTTTATCCTTGACGAGAAAAATCGGATCGTAGCCAAAGCCGTTGGTGCCGCGGGGCTCTTCGGTAATGTATCCTTCCACTGAGCCTTCAACCGTTTTCGTTTCCTCTCCGGGAACACATAGGGCAAGCGCACACCTGAACCTTGCCGAACGGTCTTCCTTTTCCACTCCTTCAAGCTCATTCAAAACCTTTTTTAAATTGGCGAGGTCGTTTTTCTCTTCACCGGCATAACGCGCGGAATAAACGCCCGGACTCCCGCCGAGAAAATCGACTGAAAGACCTGAATCATCCGCAATGATCATTTTGCCGGTCTCTTTAGAGATGGTTTCCGCTTTAATGATGGCGTTTTCTTCAAATGTTTGTCCGGTCTCTTCGATTTCGTCCGTATAGCCGATATCCAATAATGATTTGACATCGTAGCCTCTCGGTTCGAGCATCTCTTTGAATTCCCTGACTTTCCCTTCGTTTTTTGTGGCAATGATGACTTCCTTCATTCATATCAAGCCTTTCTCAAGTTATTGTTGAATGGACGCCGCAATATCTCCGAGCACTTCTTTTTGTTTGTCGATGAGTTCTTTGATTCCTTTTTCGGCAAGCTCCAAAAGCCCGTCCAGTTCGTTTCTGGAAAACGTCGCTTCCTCCCCTGTTCCCTGCAGTTCGACAAAGCGGCCGTCGCCTGTCATGACGACATTCATATCGACCTCTGCACTTGAATCTTCCTGATAGTTCAAATCCAGAATGAGTCCGTGTTCCTGATCAATTCCTACAGATGTGGCGGCCAGAAAATCCGTGATCGGCATCTCTTTGATTGAGCCGTCTTCTACAAGCCGTCCGACGGCCAAGGCCATCGCCGTAAAGGCTCCGGTGATCGATGCCGTCCTTGTGCCGCCGTCCGCCTGAATGACATCACAGTCGATCCAGATGGTCCGCTCACCCAGCTTCTCCAAATCAATGACTGCACGCAGGGCTCGTCCGATCAGCCTTTGGATCTCCATCGTCCGGCCGGACACTTTTCCTTTTGACGATTCCCTGATCGTCCTTTGATTCGTCGCACGGGGCAGCATGCTGTATTCCGCCGTCACCCAGCCTTTTCCTTCCCCTCTTAAAAAGGGCGGGACGCGGTCTTCTACAGAAGCGTTGCATATGACCTTTGTATCGCCGACTGTGATCAGGACCGATCCTTCGGGATGCGTGATAAAGTCAAGCTCCATCGACATGGGTCTCAGTTCATTGTTCTCTCTTCCATCGTATCTCATGTTTTACCTCCGATTATATGTACATAAACATTCCCAATCATTCCGCTTTACACACATGTATTTGAAAAGCTGAATAAAGAAAGAGGCAGCTTTATACGCTCACCTCTTTTTATATAGTATATCAAAAACCTGCGGTTAAAAACTACCTGTGTTCACCCGGCTCGGCCTTGTGACAGGCTTGGAAAGCTTTTCGCCTTTTTCATTCACAAGCTCGGCTTTGCCATTTACCGTGACGGAAACGCTCTTAATATCCGGAAGTTCGGTCAATGTCAAAACGATGCTGTTTAAAACCTCGTCTGAAATCACTTTCTTTTCGCCGTCTGCACTGCCGTAAATGGCTTCATTAAAGTCGAGGGTGACATGACCGTCTTCAATTTTCGGCTTGCTTTCAAGTTTTACGTTTCCTTGGAAATCCGACAGCAGCCCGCTTTTGAGGCTTGGGCCCTCCGTCAATTCTTTAATCGCCGCCGTCACCGGATCGCTTTCTGTGCCTGATGTGCGCTTTGTCACCGGTACATAATACTCACCTTCATCCGACTCCGCCAAATAATAAACGGTCACAGGTTCTGTCGCCGTTATATCGGTCACTCCGGCTGTCTCGATGTTAATACCGTCTTTACGGCTGAGCTCTTCTGAAAGCGGTGTGCCGTTGACAGGCATTTCTTTTAAATCATGGCCGTTCATGCGGATTTTCACTTTATCAATCGAGTTGAACTGGGTCAGTGTCCATGTGATCGCCTGAACGATTTTTTGTTCATCTTCGGCCTTATAGTTTTTAAATTCATTCGAGAAATCGGCGATCGCTGTCCCGTCTTCTTTAATATCGACATTGACGGCTGTGTCCGCCGGAAGCACGGCTCTGAATCCATTCGGCAGTATGTTTGAGACCGGGCCTCCTTCAACAAGGTATTCGAGCGATTGTTTGGCCGTTCCCTCCTTTTTTGGAAGCGGCAGCGTCTGGGCTGTCACATAACCGTTTTTATCTATCAGATAAAGCTCTCTCATGACTGTATCACTATTTTCTGCAGCTTTATGATCACCGGTCGTTTTGTCTTCTTTGTCCTCTTTCTTGTCTTCCATCTTATCCGTTTGGTCTTGATTCTTCTCCTCTTTTACATATGTGATATCCTGCGGCGGATCTATTTCCTCTGAGGCCTGATCTGACTGAAATAATCCGCACCCGGAAAGAAGCAGCGCGGAAGCTGTGACTGTGACCGCGATTCCTTTCATTCCTTTTTTCAGCATACTTTTCCCTCCTAAGGCAGTTTGTACTATTATGTATACGAGCCCATTTGTGAATTAGACCGTTTTTTAAAAATTCGTTTTCATGTATGAAAGCTTGCTTTAAAAAAGAAAAACCTCTTCTTTTTCAGAACAGGTCTGCTTTAGGGAGAAGATGCAAAAAAGCTGCCGTTTGCGGCAGCTTTATTTCAGTATGCTTGTTTCATTAAGCGAGATACTTTCAACATTTTTCACTTCATATCCAAACCAATCGTTGGCGATTTTTTTAAAGCGGTCGCGTTCTCCGGTTGTTAAAAATTGATGTTCTGGCGGCAGCGGGTTTTGGTTTAACAGTCCGTTGTAGGACAAAATCGTGCTGACCTCTCTCGCCGTCTCATCCCCGGACGAAATGATGCTGACCCGCTCCCCCATATAGCGCTGAATCGGCTCTTTTAAAATCGGATAATGCGTACATCCGAGAATCAGCGTATCAATGGAGGAATCCCGGAGCGGATAAAGGGAAGATTTCACAATCTCATCGGCCGTTTCATCCAAAAATTGACCGCTTTCCACAAACGGTACGAACATGGGACAGGCCAAATTTTCCACCGTCAGATCGCTGTTCAATGAAAGCAGCGCTTCTTCGTATGCTCCGCTTTTGATCGTATTTTCCGTTCCGATGACACCGATCCGCTGATTTTCCGTCACTTTAATGGCGGTTCTGGCGCCCGGCTGCACCACACCGATGACGGGAATCGCGACCTCCCGGCTGATTTCCTCCAAAGCAATCGCCGTTGCTGTATTGCAGGCGATGACGAGCATTTTAATGTGGTGGCGGGATAACAAGTAGTTTGTCATTTCCCATGTATATGACAGGACTTCTTTTCTGTCCCGCGGTCCGTATGGACATCTCTTTGTATCTCCGAGATAAATGATGTTTTCTTTTGGCAGCTGTCTCATGATTTCTTTCGCAACGGTCAAACCGCCAACTCCCGAATCAATGACTCCTATCGGTTGATCCAACAAAATCGCCTCATTTTCTGTTCATTTCCTGCTGAAGTTTGATTAATAATTTTTCGAAATCGGCTGTCTCCTCTTCCGAAAACGCTTCTAACATGTTTTCAAGATAATCCTGTCTTTTTTGAATAACCTCCTGGATGATCCGTTCTCCTTCCGATAAAAGACGAATCCGGACAACACGCCTGTCTGACGGGTCTTTCACCCGTTCAACAAGGTTGTTTTTCTCCATTCGGTCAATTAAATCTGTCGTGGTGCTGCACGCCAGATACATTTTTTGGGATAATTCGCCGATCGTCATGTCCCCGTATTCATACAGCCACTGCAGACCGACAAACTGGGGAGGTGTAATCGTATATTGGGTAAGAATTTCTCTTCCTTTTTGCTTAATGATGCCCGCGATATGGCGGAGAGATTTCTCAATATCTGCAATGTGATTCAAAGAAGCTTTTGAATTCATGTCCTCTACCTCGCTCAACTCGTTGTTTTGTTTGCAAAACACTCGAGTCTATTTTCCTTCTTTTCTACAGAAATTGCAAGGCTTCAACATGAATATACAACTTGCGCGGGCAAAACAAATAACCGGTTCCCTTCTTATTCAAGAAGGAATACCGGCTCAATTTAGAGCTCTAGCTCACCCATTCGAAGAAGTTCAACAACAGCTTGCGAACGGCCTTTCACACCCAATTTTTGCATTGCATTGGATATGTGATTACGAACAGTCTTTTCACTTATAAAGAGCTCGCTTGCGATTTCCTTTGTTGTCTTGTCTTGAACGAGCAATTCGAACACTTCTCTTTCTCTTTTTGTTAGCAGCGGCTTTGATTGAAACTCTTTCTCCTTCAAGTATTGTAACCCTCCTTGCTAAGGTGAGAGCTGATCTGAAACGAATGGGTTTCGATATAGTCGTGATATCATATGAAGCAAACGCAAGGTCGGTGACGTTTCTGAAGGAGAAAAGGGGCCGCTTCTGCACCTATTTTTTTGGCGAAAACGATTGGCAGGCGTACAGGGTCACCCGCCTCTGGCTCCACTGGAAGTGTTTAAGGTAAGCATTTCATGATCCAGGCGATCAGCCGCCATCTTTTTGTAATATATGCATGTGATTTCTTTTTTTTGAACAGCCCCGATGATTTGTGCGGCAGCCTTTTCAGGAGAAGCCGCCCAGAACAGCTTTTCTCCCTTAGCAAGTTTTGTTTGCCACAAAGCCGGGCTGAATATCGGTCACATATATGTCAGCGTATCCGCGCTTGTTCATTTTTTGTCTAAGGCCTTGCAAATAATTTGAGACGAACGCTTTTGAGGCGCTGTAGATAACGGCTGATCCATTGCCTCTCAAAGCGGCAACAGATGAGATGCCGATCAAATGGCCGCTTCTGTTTTCCGTGAAATGATCCACAAACACGTTTGCACAGGAAATAAAGCCGGACACATTGACATCAATCGTTTCTCTTTCCTTTTGCGGGTCCATCTCGCTTTCCAAATAGCCGACACCTGAACAGATGAAAACCGCATCCACCCTTCCCATCTCAAAAATCAGATCGTTTAACTGCATCTTCGCACGTTCACCGTCAGCCACGTCTATCTTTTTGATATACGAATGACCCGGCAGTGCATCCCGCAATTTGACAAGCCGCTCTTTCCGTCTTGCGGCAAGTCCTAATATTACGCCTTCCGCTGACAGCCTTTCCGCCAGCGCTTTGCCGATTCCGGAGCTGGCGCCGATGATGACCGCTTTTTTCATCTCGTTCTCCTTACAGATTATTTCTCAGGAAATGAGTTAATGCCCAAGCCATTTCACTTTTTGTTCATCTGTCCAGTTTTCTGGCTTCCCTGTATCTTTTGCAATCTGCACCATGACAGCCTTTCCGGTGAAACACGGCTCACCGGCGTCATTAATCGCCAAGTAGTGAAGCGTAAGCGAGGCATTGCCGACAGCTGCCGTTTTGACGCCGATCTTTAAATTCTCGTGCAGCATCACCTGCCGAAAATAATCGCATTGCTGGCTGGCGACAACGGGAATCGTCCGGCTCTCTCCAAGACGATCCATTGTCTGAAGGTGTTTAAAATAAGAAATGCGTGCTTCTTCAAAATAAATAAACGGTGTCACATTGTTCATATGACCGAACATATCCGTTTCCGAAAAGCGGACGGACACTTCATCAAAAAAAGAAAATGACCGGCACCATTTCTCAAACGGTTCCTCAATATATTCCGGCAGCTTCAATGTTTTCCATCCCCTTTTCATCATGAAAACACCTCTTCAAACTGAAGAGGTGCGTTTTCCAATTATTCTGTGTTGTCGCTTCCAAAGAAGTTTTTAAACGCCTGCACGGTTGTATCCCTGTTTAAAGCAGCGATTGATGTCGTAAGCGGAATTCCTTTCGGACATGACTGCACACAGTTTTGCGAATTTCCGCATTCCGCCAGTCCGCCGTCTCCCATAATCGCTTCAAGCCGCTCAGACTTGTTCATCGCTCCTGTCGGATGAGTGTTGAATAAGCGTACCTGTGAAAGCGGAGCAGGTCCGATAAAGTTCGTTTTGTCATTGACGTTTGGACAAGCTTCAAGGCAAACGCCGCATGTCATGCATTTTGACAGTTCATAAGCCCACTGCCGTTTCTTTTCAGGCATTCTCGGTCCAGGACCCAAATCGTATGTGCCATCGATCGGAATCCATGCTTTAACCTTCTTCAACGAATCGAACATCCGGCTCCGGTCGACCTGAAGGTCGCGGACAACGGGGAATGTTTTCATCGGTTCGAGACGAATCGGCTGTTCAAGCTTATCGACCAGCGCAGTACACGATTGTCTCGGCTTTCCGTTAATGACCATGGAGCAAGCGCCGCATACTTCTTCAAGGCAGTTCATATCCCATGCAATCGGCGTTGTTTTTTCCCCTTTTGCATTAACCGGATTCCTTCTGATTTCCATTAAAGCGGAAATGACGTTCATGTTCGGACGGTAAGCAAGTTCAAATTCTTCCTGATAAGAGTCGGAATCTGCCGTATCCTGACGAGTGATGATAAACTTGATTGTCTTATTTTCACTCATGATTTCGCCACCTTTTTCTTCGAGTAATCCCGTTTGCGCGGCGCGATTAATGAAACATCGACATCCTCATAATGGAATTTTGGAGCTTCAGTATCGCCTGCATGTTTCGCCATTGTCGTTTTCAGCCATTCTTCATCATTTCGTTCAGGGAAATCCGGTTTGTAATGGGCTCCGCGGCTTTCGTTCCTGTTGTATGCACCGAGCGTGATCACCCTTGCCAGCTGCAGCATGTTTTTCAGCTGACGGGTAAAGACAGCGCCTTGGTTGCTCCATTTTGCCGTGTCATTAATATCGATGTTCTGATAGCGCTCCATCAGCTCCTGGATTTTTTCATCCGTCTGCAGAAGCTTGTCATTGTGGCGCACAACCGTCACATTGTCGGTCATCCACTCGCCAAGCTCTCTGTGAAGGACGTAGGCATTTTCTTTGCCGTCCATCTTCATGATGTCCGCCCATTTTTCTTCCTCTTGTTTGACATAGGCATCGTAAATAGAGGAAGATAAATCCTCGGCGGATGCTTCCAGCCCTTGTACGTATTTCACCGCATTTGGACCAGCCACCATGCCGCCGTAGATGGCGGACAAGAGCGAGTTCGCCCCGAGGCGGTTTCCTCCGTGCATGGAATAATCGCACTCTCCCGCGGCAAACAGCCCTGGAATGTTCGTCATTTGATCATAGTCAACCCATAAGCCGCCCATTGAGTAATGGACCGCAGGGAAAATTTTCATCGGCAGCTTGCGCGGGTCGTCGCCCATAAATTTCTCATAGATTTCGATAATGCCGCCAAGCTTAATGTCAAGCTCTTTCGGATCTTTATGGGAAAGATCAAGGTAAACCATGTTTTCGCCGTTGATTCCGAGTTTCTGTCTGACGCAGACATCGAAAATTTCGCGTGTCGCGATATCGCGCGGGACGAGGTTTCCGTATGCCGGATATTTTTCCTCAAGGAAATACCAAGGTTTACCGTCTTTGTATGTCCAGACTCGTCCTCCTTCACCGCGCGCCGATTCGCTCATCAGCCTGAGCTTGTCGTCCCCCGGAATCGCCGTCGGGTGAATCTGGATGAATTCTCCGTTCGCGTAATACGCTCCCTGCTGATAGACGACCGAAGCCGCTGATCCCGTATTGATCATGGAGTTCGTCGATTTTCCGAAAATGATGCCCGGTCCGCCGGATGCCATGATGACGGCGTCCGAACGGAAAGAATCGATTTCCATTGTCGTTAAATTCTGAGCGACAATCCCTCGGCACTTGCCGTCATCGTCAAGCACCGCTCCAAGGAACTCCCAGCCTTCATATTTTGAAACAAGCCCTGCGACTTCATAGCGGCGAACCTGTTCATCAAGCGCATACAAAAGCTGCTGTCCTGTCGTTGCACCAGCATACGCCGTTCTGTGGTGCTGCGTTCCTCCGAAACGCCGGAAATCGAGCAGCCCTTCCGGCGTTCTGTTGAACATGACGCCCATGCGGTCGAGCAGATGGATGATCGAAGGCGCGGCTTCACACATTGCTTTGACCGGCGGCTGGTTGGCCAAAAAGTCGCCGCCGTATACCGTATCGTCAAAATGCTCCCACGGAGAGTCGCCTTCACCTTTCGTATTGACCGCACCGTTGATTCCGCCCTGCGCACATACAGAATGTGAGCGCTTTACCGGAACGATGGAAAATAATTTTACATTTGTTCCTGCTTCCGCAGCTTTAATGGTCGCCATCAGACCCGCAAGTCCTCCGCCGACAACGATGATGCTTGAATTGCTCATGCCAGCCCCACTCCCTCTAGTAATCTAGTTCTTTTACACAAATGCCAAAATCGCTCTCAGCCCTACATAGGACAGCACAACAAAGACTCCCATTGTCACAAACGTAGCGATTCGCTGCGAACGCGGAGAAACGGTAATTCCCCAAGTAACCGCAAACGACCATAAACCGTTTGAAAAGTGGAAGATTGTTGAGAGGACACCTACAATGTAAAAGCCGAGCATGATCGGGGAGCTCAAAATATCAGCCATCATGTCAAAGTTTACTTCAGCCCCCATTTGGGCGGCGATCCGCGTTTCCCAGACATGCCAGCTGACGAAAATTAACGTAATGATTCCTGTGACACGCTGCAGAACGAACATCCAGTTTCTAAAAAATCCGAATCTGCCCGCATTGCTTTTCGCTGTAAACGCTATGTACACACCATAAACGGCATGGTAAATCAGCGGAAGGAAAATCACAAAGATTTCCAAAGCGTACCTAAACGGCAGGTTTTCCATAAAATGAGCGGCATTGTTAAACGCCTCTTCTCCGCTTGCCGCAAAATGGTTGACAACTAAATGCTGAATCAAAAAAATGCCCACCGGTATAACGCCAAGCAAAGAATGCAGTCTTCGATACACAAATTCTCTGTTCCCGGCCATTGCTTAACCCCCTAGTTGAAAAGTGCCGTAAAAATGAATGGTCTCCTATCCCCCGTCCTGTTTCAAATATCGCACTTTGTTAAGTTTTTATGACAATTTCATTTTACTCCTATGAGAAATAGGCGTCAAGAAAACGCGTACATAAATTGAAATTTTCTAAAATTTAATCATATTTTTGAAAATTTTATTTTATCAAAATATAAATATATCAGATTTTTTTCTTTTCAAACGCATCTCTCCGCTGTCATCTTCCCCCCCGTTTGGGCTATAATAAACGGAGGAAAGAGGGGAGACATTGGACAATGAACAAATATGAAGCAAATTTAGCGCAATTAAAAGATCTGGAAGTCTCCGCATATGGATATGAGCTGATCAGGGAAGTGCTGCTTCCCGATATGCTGGGACAAGAGTACGCAGATATGATGTATTGGGCCGGCAAAAACTTGGCCCGCAAATTCCCGCTTGATTCATGGGAGGATATCCCTGGATTTTTTCATGATGCAGGCTGGGGAACGCTTGCGATCGTCCATTCAAAAAAGCAGGAGCTCGAATTTGAACTGGAAGGCCCTTTGGTCTCCAATCGCCTCAAATATCAGAAAGAGCCCTGCTTCCAGCTTGAAGCCGGGTTTATCGCCGAGCAGGTCCAGCTGTTGAATGAGCATATTGCCGAATCGTATGAGCAGGTAAAAAAAAGAGCCGGAAAAGTTGTGTTGACAGTCAAATGGGATATGAAAGATCCGGCATGATAATCGAAAGGCTGCATTTTCAGCAGCCTTTTTCAATAAAGCCTAAATCAACGCGCGCTTATTCAATCGGCTGTTGACAATGTCCACAGTCTTCCAACAACAATGTTATCGTCATGCAGAATCTTGATTTTTGTGTATGTGTTCCCTCGCTTTCTGTATAAATTGTTCTTCAATTTTGAGAAGCAATGTATTGCGTTTAAAAATGTCAGAGCTTAATTCGTTAATATACAGATCTTTTGCCTTATCATCATGATCGATGATGGAATTGCGCTTCAGCCTGTTTAAACGGTCGTCATCTCCAGCAATCAGCTTTGAATACAGCTTCCCTGTCTCTTCTTTGTTATTTTCTATCAATAAATTGATTTCTTCCAAATAAGCAATTGCGTTCAGAACAGACCTTTTTTGTTTATTTTTAATGGAGCCGAGCCCTTCCGCTTCTAATTCATTCAAGACATTTTGAAATATCTCGAGCCTTTTGCGGCTCTCCATATCAAACTTCACTTGCATAAAATATAAATAAAAAAACAATGCATGCAGACAGGTCAGGCTCAATTTTCCAATGGAGGCATCCTTCTCTTGCTGCAGTTCTTCCTCCAATTCCTTCAGCAAAAAATCAAATTGCTTCTCCGTTTTATATGACAGCAATTCCACGTTCAGAAAATGCAGTTTTGCATACAGGCTATTGGTTAAAATCGACAATACAGCCAATCCGTCCGTAAATAACAATGTGACTGTCCCTATTACATATGAGAACATGCCAAAATATAAAGCATATTCATGATGAGGTATAAAGTTCAGAAAGATCCATCCCGTCAAAAAGCTTGTGAGTGGACCACCCAGCAGACCCGCGACGAATTTCCCCTTTTCTTTTTGATACGTTTTTTTGTTTTTAATGGATTTACCATATAAAAAAACTGCGCCGCCAAAATATTTGTGTTTCCATCGAAATGTTATTTTCTTATTTTTAAACATGATGAACGGTCCGACTGCCAGCCATTGTACATGATGCCTGACGATGCATCCGAAAAGAACGTGCCCCAGCTCATGTACAACAATGCTGGCAATAGCTGCCACGAACACTGGACCTATTGTATGTATTAATGCAGTCATAATGTAATTCCTTTCTCCGCCCTTATTATGGTAATTGTAGCACACCCCGCCCTCGGGCAAAAAAAGAAACCCTAGAGAGAGCTCTAGGATTATTTTTATTTGGCAGCCACGCTTATTTTCGATAGTTCAAACGCATCATGAAGCGCTTCAACAGCTTTCACCATGTCGCTGTCACTGATGACGGTGGAGACTTTGATCTCGGACGTGCTCACCATTTTGACCTGGATGTTCTTCTCTGCCAGCACCGCAAACATTTCCGCGGCTACGCCCGGGTTTGAGATCATGCCGGAGCCGACGATCGACACTTTGGCGAGCCTGTTTTCCGTCTCGATCTGTTCGTAGTCGAGCGCGTCTTTGTATTCTTCAAGCACTTCTACCGTTCTGGACAGGTCTTCCGTTTTCACTGAGAAAGAAATCGACGTTTTGCTTGTGGCTGTCACCGATTGAATGATGATGTCCACGTTGATGTTCTGTTTAGCGAGCGTTGTAAAAATCGTTGACAGCGTCGTCAGGCCGCTCGCCAGGCCGCATACAGTCACGCGTGTGATCTGATCTTCAAATGCAATTCCTCTTACGATTAAATTCTGCTCCATGGATGATTCCTCCTCGATTAATGTGCCTGCTTCTTTTTCCATGCTTGAGCGCACTTCCAGCGGCACCTGATAGTTCTTTGCAAATTCGACGGCTCGCGGGTGCAGGACGCCTGCTCCAAGGTTGGCAAGCTCAAGCATTTCATCATAGGAGATTCCGGCAAGCTTCCGCGCTGTTTTCACATAGCGGGGATCGGTTGTGAAAACCCCCGGTACATCGGTGTAAATATCGCATTTATCGGCTTTCAGGGCTGCTGCGAGGGCAACGGCTGTCGTATCTGATCCGCCTCTGCCGAGCGTTGTGATTTCGCCTTCCGCTGTCGTGCCCTGGAATCCGGCGACAACGGCGATTTTCCCTTCATTCAGGCGCTCTTTCAGCTTGTCTGTATCAATGTTCGTAATCCTTGCGTTACCGTGAATATTTTCGGTTTCGATGCCGGCCTGCCAGCCTGTATATGAAACCGCATCATACCCTTTTTCCTCTAAAGCCATTGTTAATAAAGAAATCGTCACCTGCTCTCCTGTGGAAAGCAGCATATCCATTTCCCGCCGGCTCGGCTGATCTGTGATTTCCCTGGCAAGTGCGACGAGGGAATCCGTCGATTTTCCCATGGCGGAAACAACGACGACGACGTTATGCCCCCGCTTTTTTTCTTCGATGACCCGATTTGCGACATTCAAAATTTTTTCCACTGATCCGACGGAAGTTCCGCCAAATTTTTGGACGATGAGACCCATCAAATACCACCCTTTTTGTTTTCGTTCGTGCACGTTTATGTATGAAGAGGAAAGCCTTGATCTTCCGGCTTGTACGGTTTTAGCGTACAAAAAAAGCAATGAGAGAATTCCCTCATTGCTTGAATCAACAAAAACAGCCGATGATCTAAAACAACGAGATAGCTCTCCAAGAAAATGACTTTCTTGACAGCCCCACATTTGTTCAATGTAAAGCCAGCAGATAAAACGAATGGATTTTTACCCGCTTCGGCGACGCTCCCCTTTCAGCTTCCTTCTTTGAAATCCATCTTTCTCCGAAAGCCTACTCTTGAAGTTCGCACCTCTATCTTCACCATATAACACGATCTTATTATGAAATTAGTACAAATTCTATCAGATTCTTTTTAAAAATTCAACGTTATTTTTTCAAGGCCTCTATAATCAGCTGTGCGGTCTTCAGCGGAATTCCGGCACTGCGGATATCTTCGACAGTCGCTTCCTTCATTTTTCTGACGGAGCCAAAATGTTTTAACAGCAGCTTTTTCCGCTGCTCGCCGACACCCGGTATCCCGTCCAGCACCGATTGAAAAGCGCTTTTTCCCCTGAGCTGCCTGTGAAAGCTGATCGCAAACCGGTGCACTTCGTCCTGGATCCGCTGCAACAGGTAAAATTCCTGGCTGTTCCGTTCAAGCTGAACGATCTCAAGCGGATCACCGATCAAGAGGTTCGATGTTCTGTGCTTGTCGTCCTTCACCAAGCCGGCCACCGGGATGTCAAGGCCAAGCTCATTTTCAAGCACGTCGACCGCTGCTGAAACCTGTCCTTTTCCCCCGTCGATCAAAATCAAATCAGGGAGCGGCAAATTTTCTTTCAGCACCCTTGTATACCTTCTTTTAACGACCTCGCGCATTGAACCGTAGTCGTCAGGCCCTTCAACCGTCTTAATCTTATATTTCCGGTACTCTTTTTTATGCGGTTTTCCGTCGAGAAAGACGATCATGGCCGAAACCGGATCCGCTCCTTGAATATTCGAATTATCAAACGCCTCAATTCTATACGGCGTGTAGATGCCCAGCGCTTTGCCGAGCTTTTCAATCGCACCGATCGTCCGCTCTTCGTCGCGTTCGATGAGCAAAAACTTTTCTTTCAGGGCGAGCTTTGCGTTTTTATGGGCGAGAAGCAGGAGGTCTTTTTTCTGTCCCCTTTTCGGCTGGTGAACTTTCACGTCCAAAAGCTCCTCGATCATGTCCCTGTCTACGCTGTCGGGCACTAAAATTTCCTTCGGAAGGAAGTGATTGTTTTTCGAGTAGAACTGGCCGATGAATGTCAAAAATTCTTCATCCGCTTCCCTATACAGCGGAAACATGCTGACGTCTCTTTCAATCAGCTTCCCTTGCCTGATAAAAAAGACCTGTACACACATCCAGCCTTTATCATACGAATAGGCAAATACGTCGCGGTCGATCATATCGTTCATCGCCATTTTCTGCTTCTCCATCGTCGATTCGATGTGGGCAATCTGGTCGCGGTATTCCTTCGCCCGTTCAAACTGGAGGTTTTCAGATGCTTCGAGCATTTTGGCTTCAAGCTCTTTCTTGACTTCGTTATAGCCGCCTTTTAAAAAGCGTGTGATTTCTTCAGTGAGCTGCCTGTTTGTCTCTTCAGACACGTCATAGACACACGGTGCCAGGCATTGCCCGAGATGATAGTACAAACAGACGCGGTCGGGCAGCTTGGCGCATTTTCTGAGCGGGTAGAGACGGTCCAGCAGCTTTTTCGTTTCCCTTGCGGCCTGAACGTTTGGATAAGGACCGAAATAGCGGCCTTTATCTTTTTTGACTTTCCGCGTCACGATCAGCTTCGGATGGCGCTCATTGGTGATTTTGATAAACGGGTAGCTTTTATCGTCTTTCAGCATCACATTGTATTTCGGGTCGTACTTTTTGATTAAATTCATTTCCAGAATGAGAGCTTCGATGTTCGAGGATGTGACGATGTATTCAAAGTCTTCGATTTCGCTGACGAGCCGCTGTGTTTTTGCATCATGGGAGCCGCTGAAATAGGAGCGGACCCTGTTTTTTAAGATTTTCGCTTTCCCGACATAGATCACGGTCTCCTGCCGGTCTTTCATCAAGTAGCAGCCCGGCTGATCCGGAAGAAGGGCAAGCTTTTCTTTGATTGTTTTGTTCATCAAAAATCCTTCCTTATTTCGGCGTTTTTCTTCTTATAGTTTATCATGACCGACCACACGTTCACTACAATTGGAGGAGCTGCTAAGAAAAAAGCGATCCCCTGGGAATCGCCTTTTCTCGTTCTATATTTTACAAATGCTTGTTGATCAGTTCTTCAAGCGCTTCTTTCGGTTTAAATCCGACAGATGTTTCAACCACTTCACCGTCTTTTAGTACGAGTAAAGTCGGGATGCTCATGACGCCGTATTTGCCGGCTGTTTCCTGGTTTTCGTCAACATCGATTTTGACGATTTTCAGTTTGTCTCCCATTTCTTGATCCAGCTCTTCAAGGACTGGCGCAATCATTTTGCAAGGTCCGCACCAAGGAGCCCAGAAGTCGGCAAGGACTACGCCTTCGCTTGTTTCAGTTGAAAAAGTTTGATCAGTTGCTTTTACGATAGCCATTCTTTCATTCCTCCAATTGTGAAATTATGCTTTTTAGTATAGCATCTCCCTTTGGTTCACGCTAACATAATGCTTGAATATACGTTTCCCCATCAGGCCGTGTTTTACACATGCACATATATCCCATTTTATTTGTCCGGCCGTCAAGATGTGCGATCAAAAAAGCCGGCGATCAGGCCGGCTTTTTTAAGTGCTGACACTCAGCTTTTTAAATTCTTCCGTCAAAAGCGGAACGACCTCAAACAGGTCTCCGACAATGCCGTAATCGGCGACTTTGAAGATGTCGGCTTCAGGATCTTTGTTGATGGCGACGATGATTTTGCTGTTTGACATCCCGGCAAGGTGCTGAATCGCTCCCGAAATGCCGCAGGCGATGTAAAGGTCCGGTGTGACGACCTTTCCGGTCTGGCCGATTTGCAGCGAATAGTCGCAGTAGTCCGCATCACACGCGCCTCTTGAAGCGCCTACAGCGCCGCCGAGCACATCGGCGAGCTCCTGAAGCGGCTTAAACCCGTCTGCGCTTTTCACACCGCGTCCGCCGGCAACGATGATTTTCGCTTCTGACAAGTCGACGCCTTCAGACGTTTTTTTGACGACATCGCGGATCACCGTTCTGATGTCCTGGATGCTGACTTCGGCTTTTTCAACAGCTCCGGTGCGCGCGTCATCTTTCGCGAGCGGTGCGATATTGTTCGGCCTGATCGTCGCAAAAATCATCTCGTCTTCAGAAATGATCCGTTCAAACGCTTTTCCAGAGTAGATCGGCCGTGTAAACACGGCGTTTCCGCCTGCCACCTCGACATCGATGGCATCTGAAATCAACCCTGTTCCCAAACGGGCCGCAAGCTTTGGAGACAGATCTTTTCCCATTGATGTATGGCCGATGATGAGCGCATCCGGTTTTTCTTTTTCCAGAATCGGCATCATCGCTTGTGCGAAGCCGTCCGATGTGTAGTGTTTCAGCATTGGATCCTCGGCTGTCAGCACTTTGTCGGCGCCGTAGCGGATCATATCATCCGCATGATTTGAAACGCTTTCACCGACCAGGATACCGATCACCTCTCCCCCTTCGGCAATCGTTTTTCCAGCGGCTATCGCTTCAAAGGTGACGTTTCTTAATGTGCCGTCCCGGCATTCTCCCAATACGATAACTTTTTTGCTCATATCATTTCCCCCTGTATGTTGATGACCGTGCTACTCCCCTTAAATCACTTTCGCTTCGCTTCTCAAAAGAGACACAAGATCTGCTGCCTGCTGCTTTGGCTCCCCTTCAAGAATCTTCCCGGCTTCTTTCTTCGGCGGTAAAAACCGTTCGATTGTTTTCGTTTTACTGGCGACATCGTCTTCATCCACATCGAGATCATCCAGCTCCAATTCTTCAAGCGGCTTTTTCTTCGCCTTCATGATTCCCGGAAGAGACGGATAGCGGGGCTCATTTAATCCCTGCTGAGCGGTGGCAACGATCGGCAGAGTCGTTTGCACCACCTCAAGATCGCCTTCTACATCGCGTTCTGCCTCAACATCCCTGCCGCTTACGGAAAGCTTAGTGATCGTTGTAAGGCACGGGATTCCAAGCAATTCAGCCAAGCGCGGCGCTACTTGTCCTGAGCCCCCGTCAATCGCCACATTTCCTCCGAGAATGATGTCGTATTCCTTCTCTTTCAAATAGTGAAAGAGGATGTGGGACGCCGTATATTGGTCGGCTTCTTCCAAATCGTCTTCGATATTGATCAGCACAGCTTTGTCACACCCCATCGCAAGCGCCGTCCTGAGCTCTTTTTCAGACTCCTCTTCACCGACCGTGACAACCGTAATCTCGCCGCCGTGCTGTTCCTTAAGCTGAAGCGCTTCTTCAATCGCGTATTCGTCGTACGGATTAATGATGAATTCCGCTCCGTCGGTTGCGATTTCCCCTTGTTCTATCTGAATTTTCTCCTCTGTGTCAAACGTGCGTTTCATTAAGACATAAATGTTCATGCTCTTTTCATCCCCTTTGTTTTCACGCTTGTTATTTCCCTTTAAAGTGCGGCTTCCGCTTTTCGAGGAACGCCTGAATCCCTTCCTTCGCATCTTCGGACTGGAAGACTTCGCCGAAATACTTGCCCTCAAGCTTCAGGCTGCCTTCATAAGAGTAAACTTTGCCGGTATTCAAAAGCTCGATGACATAAGCCATGGTTTGCGGACTTTTCTCCGCAAATTTTTGCGCCAGCTCTTTTCCTTTCGTTAGCACTTCAGCTTCATCGGCGGCCAAAATGGTGACAAGGCCGTAATCAAAAGCTTCTTTCCCGGTAATCGGTTCTGATGTTCCGATCATCTCAAGGGCTTTCGCTGTTCCTACGTATTTCGGAAGGCGCTGTGTACCGGCGAATCCCGGAATGATGCCAAGGTTCAGCTCTGGAAGGCCGAGCTTGGCATTTTCCTCGGCAATCCGGATGTGACAGGCCATTGCGAGTTCAAGCCCGCCTCCGAGGGCAGCTCCATGTATGGCGGCAATAATCGGCTTTGGAAAAGACTCCACTTTTTCAAAGATTTGCTGACCCTTATCTGCAAGACCGGCAGAATCAGATCCATCCATCAATGATGTAAATTCCTTAATATCGGCACCCGCTGAGAAAAACCTTCCTTCTCCGTGAATGATGACGCTTCTGACCTGTTGATCTTCGGCAAGTTCATCAAGAGCAGCCGAAAGATCCTCAAGGACTTTTGATGAAAGCGCATTGGCCGGCGGATGCTGGATCGTAATGACAGCGACATGTCCGTCTATGGATGTTTGTAATGTTGCCATGTTTATTCCCCCTCTTTCTTCGTTTCGCTGAAGCCATGTATCAGCAATTCATGAATGCTGTCTGCCAAATGAGGCAGATCGTATTTTTGGTCATTCATCACCCAGGTTGTCACCGTTTCATCCACTGTGCCGAAAATCATCTGTTTCGCTAAGCGGACATCGAGCGATTTTTTGAATTCGCCCGCTTCTTTTCCTTCTGTGATGATGTCTTCCAAAATCATTAAGTAGCCTTTCAATATTTCATTGATTTTCAGCCGCAGCTCGCGATGGGACTGCCTCAGCTCAAGCTGGGTGACAATCGCCAGGTGCCGGTCGCTGCTCAGCAGTTGAAAGTGCTTTTTGATGAACAAAGACAGCTTCTCTGTCGCCGAATTTTTCGCTTTCATTTCTTCGTTCATTTGCTCGATAAACTGGCCCATTTTCTCTTTAAACAGTGAGATGAGAATGTCCTCTTTGTTTTTGAAATAAAGATAGATGGTGCCGTCGGCCACACCTGCCTGCTTGGCAATCTTGGAAACCTGAGCCTGATGGTATCCGTTTTCTGCAATCACAATGACAGCTGCATCAATAATCTGCATATACTTTGGTCTCTTCTGTTTCAATTGGCTTCGTTCCTTTCACATTAATGAATGAGGATTCATTCATGATTTAATCGTAAATAAATCCGCAGGCTTTGTCAAGATCAGAACATGAAATTCCTTCTTCAGAGCCTTACATAAAAGCATGCCGCCAAAATCGACGGCAGACTCCGCTGTTCATACGTTTGCCTTTTCCTCATGGACCAGCGCTCGTCTTAAAATTTTCCCGACCGCCGTTTTCGGGAGTTCGTCCCTGAACTCATACACTTTCGGAACTTTATAGGGCGCCAGACGGGACCTGGCATATTCGTCCAATTCCTTCTCCGTTATTGTAGCATGATCTTTTAAAACAACAAAGGCTTTAACGGTTTCTCCTCTGTATTCGTCAGGGATGCCGCAGACAACGGCTTCCTGAATGGCCTCATGCTCATAGAGCACCTCTTCGATTTCGCGCGGGTAGATGTTAAACCCTCCTGCAATGATCACATCTTTCTTGCGGTCGACAATATAAAAGAAACCGTCTTTATCCATGTACCCGATGTCCCCGGTAAAAAACCATCCATCCCTGAGGGAAGCAGCGGTTTCTTCATCATTGTTCCAATAGCCTTTCATCACTTGAGGACCTTTGACGACGATTTCTCCATGCTCATAAGGCTCGAGAAAACCGGACGCATCATCCGAATAGATGGCGGCATCCGTGCCCGGCCATGGACAGCCGATGCTTCCCGCTTTATTCAGATCCCAAATAAAATTGGCATGGGTGACCGGGGATGTTTCAGATAATCCATATCCTTCAACAAGCTTTCCTCCCGTCACTTTTTCAAATTGCTGCTTGACTTCAACTGGAAGCGCGGCTGATCCGCTTAAACAGCATTTAATCGATGAAAGATCATATTGATGGATCTCGGGATGGTTCAAGAGAGCAATATAAATCGTGGGTGCGCCCGGAAATATGGTCGGCTTTTCTCTATCGATCGTCTTCAGCGCCGTACGCGCGTCAAACCTTGGCAAAAGGACCATTTCATAACCTTGCTTGATCGTGAAGTTTAAGACCGCCGTCATTCCGTATACGTGGAAAAACGGAATGATCCCGAGCACTTTTTCTTCGCCTTTTTTCAATTTGTAAAACCAGGCGGCACACATTTCCATATTGGCTAATATATTGCGGTGGGTGAGCATCACGCCTTTTGGCGTCCCTGTGGTGCCTCCGGTATACTGAAGGACGGCAATGTCGTGTGCGGGATCAATATCAATGGCTGGCGGATCGTCGGGAGCCGGGCGCTTCATGATTGTGCGAAAAAGGTGGGTCGTGTCATTTTCGAAGATTTCAACCGTCATCTGGTTCTGCTTTTTTTGGACAAACGGATACAGCAGGTTTTTAGGAAAAGGCAGATATTCTTTAATGCTTGTTGCAATGATATGCTTCAAATTTGTTAACGCTTTCATTTTATGTGCCGCCGGATACAGCACATCGAGCGTGATGATGATTTCCGCTCCGCTGTCCTGAAGCAAATGTTCAAGCTCCCTTTCTGTATAAAGAGGATTTGTCTGGACGATGATGCCTCCTGAGAAAAGCACCCCGTAATAGGCGATAACCGCCTGTGGACAGTTCGGCAGCATGATCGATACCCTGTCTCCTTTTTTCATGCCGAGGGACCATAAATAGTCTGCCATTTTTAAAGCTTCCTCGTATACCTGCCGATAGGATCGCTTCTTTCCGAGAAAGTGAATGGCTGTTTTTTCAGAAAACTGTTGGGCGGATTGCTGCAGGATGGATTGGAGCGTTTGATCATGAAACTCCAGGTCATGAGGAATTTGTTCAGGATAATGAAGCAGCCACGGTTTTTCAGTCGGCATAGGAGCCCCCCTTTAACAAATATAGTCTCAATTTCAGTATAGCAAAACAATATTCAGAAAGTAATGATTTTTTCAACTTTCAAAAAAGCCGCCCGGAAACCATGTACCGGGCGGCATTCTTCTTACATATAAAACACAATATAGATAAAGCCGATGATCATAAATATCCCTGCTGTGCAAAACAGGATTTTCGCTAATTTTTCCATGCTGATCCCCTTTAGATTCCGGAGGCTACGACAAATGACAGACCGACAGAGATGACGAATGAGATGAAGCCGACGGCGCGGTTGTCATTTTCAATCTCCTTGTCGATTTTAAAACGCGGCGTCAAAAATTCAAAAATGAAATAGCCGATGAGCAGCAGCATAAAACCAAATAATCCCCATCCCATCATTTGCAGCAGAGAATTGTGCTGACTGATCGATTTTTGCAGCACATTGGCGATGCCTAAAATTTTTCCGCCCGTGGCCATCGCCACAGCCAAGTTCCCTTTTTGAATTTGTTCCCAATTTTTATATGCGGTGACAAGCTCAAAGACAGACAAAAAGATCACCAGGCAAAGAACGGAAACACTGTAATAGGCGGCAATTTCGACGAGGTCGTTTTCCCAAAACTGTTTCATGCTTTCCAGACTCCCTTTTTTATTTTAATTCGACAATGGTGACTCCTGATCCTCCCTCTCCCGCTTCGCCGAACCGGGAGTTTTTCACATTGCGGTGGGATTTCAACAGGTCCTGAACGCCTTTTCTCAGAGCGCCTGTTCCTTTTCCATGGATGATCGACACCCTTGGATATCCGGCCAGCACCGCATCATCCAAATATTTTTCAACCCTGTGAAGCGCGTTTTCATACCGTTCTCCCCTGAGGTCGAGCTCAAGTGAGACATGATAATCCTTGCCTTTGACAGCGGCAATCGATTTTTGTTTTTCGGGCTCCGGCGCCGATTTCACAAACTCCAGATCCTTTTCCTTCACTTTCATCTTCAGGATGCCGATTTGCACATTCCATTCATCTGCACCCGTTTTTTCAAGCAGTGTCCCTTTTTGGCCAAAGGTCAAAACCTTGACTTCATCCCCCGGCTTCAAGGTGCGCTTATCCGTTGTTTTCTTCGCCGGCTTTTTCGTCTTTTCAAACGAAGGCACGGCTTCTTCAAGACGCTTTTTCGCCTCGATTAATTCATGGTCTTTAAACGCTTTATGGTCTTCTTTGATCATGCGCAGCGACTGGATGATCTCGTCTGCTTCCCGCATGGCTTCCTTGACTTTCTCGGCCGCTTTTTTCTCAGCTTCTTCATAGAGCCTGTCTTTTTGCTCCTGCCATTCGCTGAGCTGCTTCTGCAGGTCGCGGTGCAGGGCCGCGGCCTCCGTTCGGATCGCTTCGGTTTCGGCAAGCTCTGCTTCGGCGCGTTTTTTGCTGTCTTCAAGGGAGGCGATCATCGTATCGACTTCATTGTGCTCATCCGTCATCTCGGATTTGGCACGGCCGATCAAATGATCAGGCAGACCGAGGCGCTTCGAAATTTCAAAGGCATTGCTTCGGCCCGGCACACCGAGCAGCAGTTTATAGGTCGGGGACAATGTTTCAATATCAAACTCTACGCTCGCATTGATGACATCGCCGCGGTTATAGCCGTATGCTTTCAGCTCGGGATAGTGAGTCGTGGCAATCACGCGGGCGCCCGTCTGACAGACCTCGTCAAGGATGCTGATCGCAAGGGCCGCCCCCTCCTGCGGATCTGTTCCGGCCCCGAGTTCATCAAAGAGCACAAGGCTGTTTTCCGTCATGTCCTGCAATATATCGACAATGTTCACCATATGTGAAGAAAATGTACTTAAACTCTGTTCGATCGACTGTTCATCGCCGATATCGGCAAACACCTGGTCAAACACAGCGGTTTCCGAGCCTTCCCCGGCCGGCACATGCAGTCCGGACTGCGCCATAATCGTCAAGAGCCCGAGCGTTTTCAGCGTCACCGTTTTCCCCCCTGTGTTAGGTCCGGTGATCACGATGGCTGTGTATTCTCCGCCGAGCTCGATATCGTTGGGAACGACCTCACCTTGGGGCAAAAGCGGATGGCGGGCTTGGATAAGGCGCACATAGCCGTCGGCATTGACAGCCGGTTTAACCGCTTTTGTCGCTTTTGCGTATTTCGCTTTGGCGAAAATAAAGTCAAGGGTTTGCAGGATGTTCACATCGTGAAAAAGCTCGTCCGTATGCTCTGCCGTTTTTTCTGTCAGCATCCGCAGAATCCGTTCGATCTCCTGTTTTTCTTTGACCTTTGCCTGGCGAAGCGAGTTGTTCATATCCACGATCACCTGTGGTTCGATAAACAGGGTCGCCCCGGAGGATGACTGATCATGCACAATTCCCCCGTAGCTTGATCTGTACTCCTGTTTCACGGGAATGACGAAGCGGTCGTTTCGAATCGTGATAATCGTGTCCGAGAGCATTTTTTGTGCGGAAGAAGACCGCAGCATCGCTTCCAGCCGGTCCCTGATTCTTGACTCAAGGGTCCTCAGCTGCGTCCTGATTCCCCGCAGTGTTTCTGACGCATGGTCAAGCACTTCTCCGTGGTCGTCGATGCAAGAATTGATGTCTTTTTCCAACTCAGAAAGCGGAATCAGCTGTTCCGCATACTGATGCAGAAAAGGGATCTCCACGCCGTCCTCAAACAAACCTTCAAGAAAATGCTTCATCTGTTTGGCGGCATATAAAAGCCCCGAAATCTCCGTAAACTCCCCAGGGCTTAACAGACTGCCGATTTCAGCTCTCCGCAACGCTTTTCTAATGTCTGTCAGGCCGCCGAACGGGGCGCTGCCTTTTAATCGCAGCACGGTCCCCGCCTCATCGACTTCTTCCTGCAGCTTACGGACTTCTTCCAGTGAAACCGAGGGCTTGAGCTCAAAAAGCATCTCCTTCCCTAAAGAAGAGGCCGCATGCTCTGCTAGCTGTTCTTTTACTTTATGAAATTCAAGTGCTGATAGCGCTTTTTGCTGCAAAATCAATTAAACCTCCTTAAGTTCGATGGCGCGACAAAAAGGCTTGGACTTCTTCAAAGGAACGGGCATTCAAGACGTTCGCTTTCCCTGTCCATCCTTTTCTCGCTGCCGTAACGCCTGTTGTCATATCATCAAGCATCGCCGTATTGTGGGCATCCGTATTAATGACCAGTGTCACCCCTGCGGCATTCGCTTTGATCAAATGTTCCATTCTCAGATCAAGCCGCGCCGGGTTGGCGTTCAGCTCCAACGCTGTATTCGTTTTTTTCGCCAGCTCGATCAGCTGGTCAATATCCACTTCATAGCCGGCTCTTTTTCCAATCAGCCGGCCCGTCGGATGGGCGATAATGTCAACGTGCTGATTCTTCAGCGCGTTTTCGAGCCGCTTCATGATGACATGCTGCGGCTGTGAAAAGCTCGAATGGATTGATGCGATGACAAGATCCATCTCGCTCAGCAGTTCATCATCATAGTCAAGCGTCCCGTCAGGCAGGATGTCCATCTCAACGCCTTTAAAAATGTGAAAATCGCTAAATTCCTTGTTCAGTTCGTCAATTTCTTTCGCCTGCATGCGCAGCCTTTCCGGAGTCAAGCCGCCTGCCACTTTTAAATATTGCGAGTGGTCGGTGATCGCCATATAACGGTACCCTTTTGCCATGCAGGCTTCAGCCATTTCCCTGATCGAAAACGCGCCGTCGCTCCACGCCGAGTGCATATGGAGGTCTCCTTTAATATCTTCCGCACAAATCAGCCCGAGATCATCGCTGTATTCCTCGACTTCTTTTCCCGTCTCCCTCAGCTCCGGCGGAATAAACGGAAGTCCGAAATGGGCGAAAAACTCTTTTTCGCTTGAAAATGTCCGGATATCACCCGTTTCGACGTTTTCGACGCCGTATTCACTGATCCTTTCGCCTCTTTCTTTGGCGAGCTGGCGCATTTTGATATTATGATCTTTTGATCCTGTAAAATGATGGAGTGTCGTTGAAAACTGTTCTTCGGTTACAAGCCGGAAATCGGCGCTGATTTCGTTTTCGAAGGAAAAAGTCAATGACACCTTTGTATCTCCGCTGGCAATGACCTCCTTGATGTTGGAAAGCTTCAAAAGCCCGTCGCGAACAAGGGCCGGATCAGTGACAGCCATAATATAGTCAAGGTCTTTCACGGTTTCCTTAGCCCGTCTTAAACTCCCTGCCCGCGAGAATTTCACGAGGCCCGGCAGCCCTTTAAGCTGCTCTTCGATCACATCGGCGACGGCCAAAGCGACCGCGATCGGGTACCGTTCAGGGCGTTTTCCGGCTTCTCCCAAAGCTTGGAGGATTTTTTCTTCCGTTTTTTTCCCGAATCCGGCAAGCCCCTGAACCTTCTGCTGTTCGCAGGCTTCTTTTAAGGAAGCCGCATCACAGACGCCCAGCTCCTGATACAGCTTGGCGATCTTTTTACCGCCAAGGCCGGGAAGCTTCAACAGCGGCACAAGCCCTTCCGGAACCTCTTCTTGCAGCCGTTCAAGCGTGCCGGACACACCGTGGTCCATATATTCTTTGATAACGGCGTATGTCCCTTTGCCGATGCCGGAAAGAGACATCATATCATCAATTTCCGAGAGGCTGCGGTCATCCTGTTCAAGCGCCGCCGCGGCCTTTCTGAACGCTGATGTTTTAAACGGGTTGTCCCCTTTCAGTTCCATATATATCGCAATCGTTTCAAGCAATCTGATAACATCTTTTTTGTTCACTTTTTTCACCTCTTGTTTCCCCGTATACATCCTGTTTCAATCATACAAATTTTTGGCTGTTCCGACAACAAACAGCCGCCTTTCGACAACTCTTTCACTGAAAAAAACTTCCCTTAAAGCAGAGAAGTTTTACAAAGACCCGTACTCATTCATCAGATTGTTGAGCATGTTTGACAGATACGGCGTTTTATGAATAATCAAATCGGCCAATACCGAGTTCGACATCATGCTTTGCAGCGCATCAATCGGCAGCAGCGCACCGATGAACAAGACGACAAACACAAATAAATAAATCTCGGCGAAACCGAGCACAGCCCCGAGAATCTGGTTGATTTGCTTAATGATCGGAATGCTTGCCACTGCGTCCAGAAATGATGCGGCAATTCTAAGCAGGATGATCGTCAGGAAAAAGAGAATCAGAAACGCGATCATGTTGTAATAGGCGCCTTCAATACTCCCGCTCACAAATGCGAGCGCCGCCTGGCCGCCTGAAAAATCCGGAGACGGAATCCAGCCGAGCTTCGGCGCAAGATCGCCGTAATAGGTTCCGGCTACAGCGATCGCGGCGATAAACGTGATCAGACGGATAAACTGCCTGATAAACCCTCTTTTCAATCCGATAAACAGACCGGACAAAAGCAAAATGATAATGATGATATCTAACATCGTGATGTTCAATCCTTTTCTTTAATTTGTCCTTTTAATCTTTCAAGCTCTTCCTTCAGCTTCAAGTAATCGTGAACCACGTTCACAGCGGTCAGAACGGCAAGCTTATTTATATCAAGATACGGATTTTTTTCATTGATTTCTCTCATTTTATCATCCACAATTGAAGCAACGTGCCTCATATGGCTCTTCGTTTCTTCGCCGACAATTGTGAAGTGCTGACCGTAGATGTCAACTGTTGTTTTTGTTTTACGACCATCAGACAACGTTTCTCCTCCATTCCACTTGTGCGAGAATCCTAGTCTATATCATAACATGATTACAGATTGAATGGAAAGACGAGCCCTCCGCTGTTATGATACACTTATAAAAATGTTGATAAAGCCTGTTTTATCAGCTGAAAAAGGAGATTGAACCGTGTCACATTCCGTTTTAAAAGTTCCCTATCCCGTTATTGAACGAATGCAGGACCACTACCGTTCTGATTTGACCTCCCAATCGGTGCAGGGAGCGGTTTTCCAGGCCAAACCCCAAGGCTGCACCATTACAGCATATCGCTCAGGAAAGGTTTTGTTCCAAGGAAAAAACGCCGAAAAAGAAGCTGAGCGCTGGGCGGCTGCGGCCGAAGCACCGGCGGAAAAAAAGCCCGCTTCCAAAAAAAGCGCCCCGTCCGTCTATCAGCCGCCTGAAGGCATCGGCTCCATGTCTGTGATCGGCTCTGATGAAGTCGGAACAGGCGATTATTTCGGTCCGATGACAGTCGCGTGCGTATACGCCGATAAAACAAAGCTTCCTCTTTTAAAAGAGCTGGGCGTCAAAGATTCAAAGCATTTAAAGGACCCGCAGATCATCCAAATCGCACGCGATTTAATCAAGACGGTCCCCTACAGCCTGCTCGTTTTAAGAAATGAAAAATACAATGAGATGCAGCAAAAAGGCATGAGCCAGGGAAAAATGAAAGCCCTCCTGCACAACCAGGCGATCACGAATCTGCTCAAAAAAATGGACGGCATACGCCCAGAGGCCATTTTGATCGACCAGTTCGCCGAGCCGGCCGTCTATTTTAAACACTTGGCAGGCAAGACCGCCATCAAAGAACGCACATATTTCAGCACAAAAGCGGAAGGCATCCACCTCTCCGTCGCCGCGGCTTCAATCATCGCCCGCTATTCATTTTTAATGGAGATGGATAAGCTGTCAAAAGAAGCCGGATTCCCGCTTCCGAAAGGCGCCGGACCGCTCGTCGACGAAGCGGCGGCAAAGCTGATCAGAAAAAAAGGCGAAACTGCCCTGCGGCAGTTTACAAAGCTGCATTTTGCGAATACGCAGAAGGCGAAGCGGATGGTTTAGCGGTGAAAAGTACTCCTGTTGTGCAGGGGTGCTTTTTTGTTCGGCGGGAGTAACCGAGAGGGAGTGGATACGGTGCCACTTATGAAGCTGACGCCTATATTGATAAGGAAAAGGTGCGTCTTCTGGTCATTAAAACAGCGGCCGCCCATCAGTATACAACATCAATGTACAAAAGATCAGTATCTGCATTTGGACTAAATACTCACGTCGTTTTCCTTCTCTCTATCGCATGATAAAATGGAATAGAAAAAGATCCCCTTTTTGTCGGATTTGAATATCAAAAAACCTTGAAAGGCAGTAGCCAATCAAGGTAGAAGAGATGAACACTATATTCATCACCTATAAGCATTAATCATCATCACCAAATAATAACTCATCCATTTCTTCTCGATCTTTTGCAATACCTTCATAAGTTTCGATCAAGTTCTTTACCATTTCAAGTGTTATTTCTCTGTTATTTTCATTAATTTTAATGCTGGCTCCCAATGATAGTAACTGTTCTATTATGTTTACTAATGATTTTAATTCTCCCGTGTCATAGTAATCACATTCAATAACAGGTTTTCCAGATTCAATTGCCTGCTTTAGTTCCTTAATAGGTTTGGACGATGTTTTTCTTAATAACGAAATGTACTTAGTAATATTTGAATCATTGAGCACTTCCACATCAATCAAGTTCATCATAATAACTCCCTTCTAAAATAAAAATCTTTAATATCTTTAATCGGTTTTCCCGGGAGACTATCCTCCATGCTATCACTATAAATGCTCGCTTGTTGTTACTGGATATACCACTTCTCCATTATCGCTTAAGTGAGGGAATTTAGAAGTACTATAACTGTGATGTCCTTGCATGGTTTTCCCTTCAAATTTAGGTCTCTTATTATTTAAAATATCTTGTGCCTGCTCTTTTGACCAATTTCTTGTCACCGTTAGGTATTTTTGTTTTTTCTTGTTTCCAAAAAACTTAACACTTTTGTCTCGCTTAGCAAAATAATGTAGATTTAAAGATATTCAGATCACCGTAATAAACGATTTTGAATAGGAATTAATCATCCTTGTTTAGTTCAGAATGTGATGTTCAAAAACTGCCTTTAAATAATCCCAAGAGCTGTCGCCAAAAGGATGACAGCAACCTCTCCCGTCTTATCATAGACGGAGCGATCTGCTTTAAGCTTTTGATTTTTCAAATTTCTCTTTCTGCATTTGTTATGTGTGACAGCCACTAAAAGCGCAAAATTCTTTTCACTTCTCCATGTTCAAAGACCTGTCAAACGGCAGGTTTTTTTGTCTATATATTTTGTCGAAACACTGTGATTTGCAGGAATATCGAAAGAGCAACAAAAAGAACGTATGATTTATGTCCTCTTTTCGGATGAATTGAAGGAATTTTTAGATAATTCCTAGAATTCCTGATTTGTTCAAAATAAAGGAGGGGTACAAAGTGAAAAAGCGTTCTTTATTTTTATCGTTATTACTTACCGCCGGCATCATTCCCGGGGTAACGGCGGGAGCCGCGAAAGACAGCGGACACGATCACACGCATGCGGCCGAAGGGACTTATATCGATTCATTACCTAAAGCGAAAACCTTTAAAGATTTGCATGGCAAAGTTCAGATTGAAAAAACGACGAAAACGAAAATACTTAATGAAAAAGGAAATGTCGTCGGACAGAAAACCTTCAAAAAGAATACAGGCAATGGAAAGTTTTCGACACAGGCGAACACAGGCAGCCAAAAGGTGAGCGTGTTGGCGGTGGCAGACGCGCAGTACCGGGCAAAATACAGCGACTGGCAGACGAGGATCGTCCAAATTGTTGAACAGGCGGATGTGATGTTCAACCGCGATCACAGCATTGATTTTGTCGTAGAGGCAGTTGCCCCTTGGACATCCTCCGGCAGCAACAGTTCTCAGATTCTATCAAACCTTCAGCGCAATTTTAGCGGGAAAAATTATAAATTCGTCGTCGGATTTACAGCCAACAGCCATTTTGACGCCGGCGGCATCGCTTATGTATACAGCGGCAAACCGGGTGGCAGCGCCTTCAGCGTCAACCTTGATCAGGGAACGGCTAATACGGCAAAAGCAGCCACACATGAGTTCTCCCATAACTTCGGGTTACACCATGATGCGCAAGGAAGCGGCATTCGCTGCATCATGAATTACGATTACGCATACACAGTCGATGTCTGGGATTCGTCGCATAACAGCCAGATTGAAAACAATAAAGCTTGGTACAAGTAAAAAAAGGGCGTCCTGCATGAAGCGGCAGGCGCCCTTTTTGCACTTTCAAAAACACCGGCCCCCAACAGGGACCGGCCGTTTTCGTATTTTATCCTCTCAGCACAGCCTGATGTGTTTCCTCCAGCGCTTTCAACACTGTGTCGTGAACTTTCGTCACTTCTTCTTCAGTAAGCGTCTGTTCAGGATTCAAATATTGCAGGCTGAAGGCGACGGATTTTTTGCCTTCTTCCATGTGCTCGCCTTCATAGACGTCAAAGACGTGCACTTCCTTCAACAATGCGCCGCCGGCTTTTCGAATGACATCCTCAAGCTGGCCGCTGGCGATGCCTTTGTCTACGACCAGCGCGATATCGCGGGTGACGGACGGGTATTTCGGAATGGCCGTATACGTAATCTCCGGCACATCAACCGCGAAGAGCTCATGGAGATCAAGCTCGAATACATAAGTCTCATGGAGATCAAGCTCTTTTTCAACCGATGGATGAAGCTGGCCGATGAATCCGATTAAAGAGCCGTTGTACAGAATGTTGGCCGTTCTCCCCGGATGGAGCTCTTTTCTTTCAGACTGGACGAACTCAACGCCCTCTTTGATGCCGAGCTTGTCAAATAAGCCTTCGACTATGCCTTTTACAACAAAGAAATCGACCGGCTTTTTCTCCCCTTGCCAGAGGTTTTTGTGCCACAGACCTGTCACAGCTCCGGCGACGTGTTCTTTTTCGACCGGTTTTGTCTGTTCTTCGGCTTTTAAGAAAACCGAACCGATTTCATAAAATGCTGCTGAATCGGTTTGTCTTGCCAGGTTGTAGGATAACGAATCAAGCAGATTCGGCAGCAGGCTGTGCCTCAAGACGCTTCTTTCCTCACTCATCGGCAGTGAAAGGATCGTTTTAAACGATTTCTCCAGCGCGTATGCGGTCGCTTTTTTGTCGCTTGTCAGTGAGTAAGTGATCGCCTGAGAAAGCCCGGCTCCCTCCAGGAAGCGTCTGACTTTTCTCCGTTTTTCCTGATAAGGGGTCAATCCGCCGCTAAAGCCGGTCAGTTCAGGCAGTGATGACGGAATGTTGTCATATCCGTACAATCTTGCAACCTCTTCAATCAAATCTTCTTCGATCGTGATATCGCCTCTTCTTGAAGGGACGGTGACGATCAGCTCGCCGCCCGTTTCTTCAACGGAAAACCCGAGTCTTTGAAAAATGCGGACCATTTCCTCTTCACTGATGGACATCCCGAGAACTTTTGTGACTTTTTCAGCGGACAGGCTGATGACTCTGTCTTTCACGTCAAGGTGTTTTTCCTGAACCGTGCCCTCTAAAACGGTGCCCCCCGCATAGCGGCTGATCAGGTGTGCTGCACGTTCTGCGGCAGGGAGAACACGAGCTGGATCGATGCCTTTTTCAAAGCGGACGCTTGATTCACTGCGCAGTCCAAGATCTTTGGAAGCTTTGCGGACAGTCTGTCCGTTAAAATATGCCGCTTCCAGCAAAATCGTCACCGTATCTTCGCGGACTTCGGAATCCGCTCCCCCCATGACCCCTGCGACGGCTTGCGGAAGAGAGCCGTTTGTAATGACGAGATGGTCGGCTGATAGAGTTCTTTCTTCATCATCAAGCGTGACCATTTTTTCATTTTCCTCCGCTTTGCGGACGACGACCTCTTTTGAGCCGAAGCGGTCATAATCAAAAGCGTGCAGCGGCTGGCCGTATTCCAAGAGCACAAAGTTGGTAATGTCGACGACATTGTTGTGCGGCCTGATTCCGGCGTTGATCAGCTTCGTCTGCATCCACAGCGGGGACGGCCCGATTTTGACGTCTTTAATGATTTTCGCCGCGTATAAAGGATTGGCTTCTGGATCTTCAATTTTGACGGAAATATAGTCTGCCGCTTTTTCGGCGCCTGCTTGATAAGCCGTCTCAGGGAGCTTGACTTCGCGGCCGAGAATCGCAGCCACTTCATAAGCGACACCGAGCATATTCATGGCGTCGGCGCGGTTTGGCGTCAGTCCCAGCTCCAGCACCGCATCATCGAGCGCAAGGCTGGTGAGCGCATCCGTGCCGATCTCGGCATCGCTCGGAAATACGAAAATACCTTCCGCATATTCTTTTGGTACAAGCTTTCCTTGAATGCCGAGCTCCTCTAAAGAGCAGATCATGCCGTTTGAAGCTTCGCCGCGAAGCTTCGCTTTTTTGATTTTAAAATTGCCCGGCAAAACCGCGCCGACCGTTGCGACGGCTACTTTTTGCCCTCTGTCCACATTCGGGGCTCCGCAGATGATTTGCACCGGCTCCTCCGCGCCGATATCGACAAGACATTTATTTAATTTATCGGCGTTCGGATGCTGCTCGCGTTCGAGAACATGCCCGATGACAACACCTTTGATTCCTTCCCCTTTATATTCAACGCCTTCCACTTCAATCCCGCTTCTTGTGATCTTTTCAGCGAGAATATCCGGCGTCATTCCGTCTAAATCCACGTATTCTTGCAACCATTTATATGAAACAAACATCACGCGTCCTCCTCTTTAAGCCTGTTTAAATTGAGATAAAAATCTGACATCGTTTGTATAGAAATGGCGGATATCATCAATTCCGTACTTCAGCATCGCGATCCGCTCAACACCCATTCCAAAAGCGAAACCCTGATATTGTTTGGAATCGAAACCGGCCATTTCAAGCACGTTCGGATGCACCATTCCCGCGCCGAGGATTTCAATCCAGCCGGTCTGCTTACAGACTGAGCAGCCTTTTCCTCCGCATTTGAAGCAGGAGACATCGACTTCGACAGACGGTTCTGTGAACGGGAAAAAGCTTGGTCGAAGTCTGATTTCGCGATCTTCGCCAAACATTTTCTTCGCTACGGTTTCAAGCGTGCCCTTCAAATCGCTCATGCTGATGTCGCGATCGACGCAAAGCCCTTCAATCTGCATAAATTGGTGGGAGTGTGTCGCATCATCATTGTCGCGGCGGTATACTTTTCCCGGACAGATGATTTTGACCGGGCCTTTCCCTTCATGCTTCTCCATCGTACGCGTCTGAACAGGAGAGGTCTGTGTTCTCATCAGCGTATCTTCGGTGATGTAAAAGCTGTCCTGCATATCCCGGGCCGGGTGCTCCTTCGGAAGGTTGAGCGCTTCAAAGTTGTAGTAGTCCGTTTCCACTTCCGGTCCTTCTTCAACTGAATACCCCATGCTGATAAACAGGTCTTCAATATCCTCGATGACGATCGTTAACGGATGGCGCGCACCCGTTTTGACCGGACTTCCCGGAAGCGTGACATCAATCGTCTGTTCTTTCAGCTTTCTTGCCACTTCTTCTTCTTCAAGACGGGCATTTTTTTCAGCGATCGCGCTTGCAATCGTCTCCCTCACTTCGTTTGCCAAAGCGCCCATTTTCGGTCTTTCTTCAGCAGACAGCTTTCCCATCCCGCGAAGCACTTCTGTAATCGGTCCTTTTTTTCCGAGATATTGAACGCGGACATCGTTGACTTCCTTTAATGATCCTGCGGCTGCGACTTTTTCAACCGCTTCTTTTTCAAGCCGTTTCAGCTCTTCCTGCATCTTAATAATTCCTCCTTTTATGTAGCTCACATTGTTTCGCTGCAATAAAAAAAGCCCCTTTCTTCATGAAAGGGACGACTTGTGGCCCGTGGTACCACCCTTTTTTAAACAAAGCGAAAAAAAGCTTTGTTACTCACTTCATTGGCATAACGGATTTGAATCCGGTTCACCTTTACACACCTTTTAAGAAAGATGTGGTCCCGGTGACAACTCAAGAGGTGAAGCGTTTTGACACCGGCCATAAAAATGCTTTCAGTCTAAGGCATTTTCTCCCTTGATGGCGGAGTGGTCAAAACAGTCCTCTGTCACTGTTTTTAAACATATTAAATTCATTATAGTGAATTCCTTTTTCTTGTGCAACCGGTTATCCGCGGAGATGGTATAACAGCACCGCTGCGGCGGCTGCCACATTCAAGGACTCCGCTTTCCCGTAAATGGGAATGTAAAGATTTCTGTCCGTCTGTGCGAGCAGTTCGGGATCAACCCCAGAACCCTCATTTCCGATCAGCAGCGCAAACGAGTCTGACGGCTCTGCTTCTTTAAATGGAACGGCATGTTGCAGCGCAGTTCCATAGACGGGGATTTGTTTTTCCTTCAACTCTTTCATCAGCCCTGAAAGCTCAGCTTTGATAATCGGAATATGAAAATGTGATCCTTGCGCAGATCTGAGCGTTTTGGCGTTATAAGGATCAACCGTCCCATGGCCGACAACCACGGCATCGATTCCCGCGGCATCGGCCGTGCGGATGATCGTTCCTAAATTGCCGGGGTCTTGGATAGCATCTGCAAGGAGCAGTTTTTCATACTGAAAAGGACCGCTGTCGGGCATTCGGCAGACTGCGGCGACAGACTGGGGAGTCTCGGTTTCTGAAATGGCAAGAAACGCGTCGCGGCTGACAAGATAGCAGGCTATATCCGGATCCAGCCCGTCCGGCATATCAGCTTCATCTAAAATGATGATTTCCTTGACAGTGCCCGGTGTTTTCAGCGCTTCTTCAAGAAGATGCTCCCCTTCTATTAAGAAAGTATTGGTTTTTGTTCGTTCTTTTTTCGTGTGAAGTTTTTTCCAATCCTTCACTTTTTGGTTTTTGGCTGATTCAATATGTTTCAAATCGGTTTGGCTCCTTTTGTTTCGCGAATAGTCACATTATATCTCATGAATGGTACATAATAAACCCGATAGTGAGGCAGAATATAGAAAACCAGAAGATGAAATGGAGTGAAAAAGATGGATTTGAATTTGCGCCATGCGGTGATTGCCAATGTATCAGGAAATTCACAGGATGAGCTTGAACATACGATTGTCGATGCGATTCAAAGCGGTGAAGAGAAAATGCTTCCCGGTTTGGGCGTATTGTTCGAGGTCATTTGGCAGAACGCATCAGAAACAGACAAAACCGAAATGCTTGAAATGTTGGAGCAAGGGTTGAAGACGAAATAAACCGGACGGCCGAACAGGCCTCCGGTTTATTTTGATCAGCCGGGAATGGAAGGCTCCATCCTTAAGGAAGGATCGCGCCAAATCTCCGTCCACTTTTTAATGGCGGCCGCCATAATCACCAATCCCAAAACGAGCATCACAATCGATAAAATGCCGTTCAACACGCTGTAGCCGCCGGCTTCTGCATTGAAGTAAACGTGTCTGATCATCCAGTACCCCGCATAATTGACGGTCACATACAAATAGGCGAGCGGAATAAGACACGTCAGCATATATCTTCGTTTATCCGCGATTTTTAAAATGACGGTCGCCCCGATGATCAGTCCGACGGATGCCATTAGCTGATTGGATACGCCAAACAGCGCCCAAATGGAGCTGATGTCCCCGGAATAAAGCAAATACCCCCACATGAAGCAGGCAAGAGCGCTTGCTATTACTGACCCCGGCAGCCAATCCGTTTTTTTGAGCGGTTTGTACACTTCTCCGAAAAAGTCTTGAATCAAATAGCGGGCCACCCTTGTTCCGGCATCAATCGCCGTTAAGATAAAGACCGCCTCAAACATAATCACAAATTGAAAGAAATATGAGGCCAAATGGCTGAAAAACGGGATATCTGTAAAGATATAAGCCATGCCGACGGCGAGCGTAACAGCTCCGCCCGTTCTTCCTTCCAAATCAAGCCCGATCTCCCGGCTGAGCTCCGGCAGATGGACGGTATCCATGCCAAGCGTCCGAAAAACCTCAGGTGCGCTGTTGATCGCAAAATAATCGCCTGGCTGCAATGCAGTCGCCGCGATCAACGCCATAATCCCGACGAGACATTCGACAAGCATGGCGCCAAAGCCGACAAATTTCATATCGCTCCATTTGTCGAGCATTTTCGGCGTTGTGCCGGAACCGACAAAGGCGTGAAAGCCGGAAATGGCTCCGCAGGCAATCGTAATCGAAATAAACGGCCACACTGGTCCCGGCGAAACGGGGCCTCCCCCGCCCGTAAACTCGGTGAATGCCGGAAACGGGATCGCCGGATTCACGATGAATACACCGGCTATCAAAGCAATGAATACACCGATTTTCATAAAGCTGCTCAAATAGTCGCGCGGTGCGAGCAGCAGCCAGACAGGCAGGGCCGCTGCGAAAAACGCGTAGACCGGAAGCGCGATGGAGAGCGTTTTCATATCAAGCGTCAAGGCCTCTCCCAGCGGCGTATTGGCGACTGACGGTCCGATGAACACGCCGGCCATCAGCAGAATAAACCCGACCGTTGACGCGAGCTTCAGGTTTCCTGTCTTTTTATAAAATAAACCGACACCCATGGCGATCGGTATCGTGATCGCGACCGAGAACGTCCCCCACGGATTGCGCTCAAGCGCGTGGAGGACAACCATCGACAGTCCCGCCATCGTGATCGTAATAATAAACAGCATCGCCAGGCCCGTACAAAACCCGGCGACAGGTCCGAGTTCTTCTTTAGCGACTTCTGAAAGCGATTTACCATTCCTCCGCATCGACGCGAATAAAACGACAATATCGTGGACGGCTCCCCCGATGACCGCCCCGATCAACAGCCACAACAGCCCCGGCAAATAGCCGAACTGCGCAGCCAAAATCGGCCCGACGAGCGGCCCCGCGGCCGCGATCGCTGCAAAATGATGACCGAAAGACACCCATTTGTTTGTCGGCACATAATCTTTGCCGTCTTTTTGGAGATGGGCAGGAGTCGGTTTGTCGTCATCCACCTTCAGCACTTTCACCATCATAAACGTTCCGTACAAACGGTAGGCGATCGCCAATATACAGATGGAAGCGATCACAATCGTAATGGCATTCATCCAATTCCTCCCTCCTTGTTGTCCTTTTTAACATAGCTTATATTTTTTGTAAGCGCAATCATCTTTTTTCAAAAAAGACCTCCCCTCATTCTTCGATTTATATAACAGTTAAAAATGGATGTTTTAGATTGACGCTTTAGCACGATCGTACTAAAATGAGGTCATGAATACAAAAACACAAAAAAGGCGACTGCAAATTATTGAAGATGCTATTCAAGTGCTTGTGGAAGAAGGTTATGCGAATGCCTCTATCGGCAATATCGCAAAAAAGGGGGGAATCAGCAAAGGGGTTGTAACGTATCATTTTCCAAATAAATTACAGCTTATGAAGGCTGTTGTGGAGCATTCCTATGGACTTGCAGCACCTTATATGGAAAAATTCATGGACGGTTTAGACAGTGCTCCGGCCACACTCCGCGCGTATATTGAATCAAATCTCAGATTCATGTATGAACATCGAAAATACGTGACCGCAATCATTGAAGTGGTTTCCAACTTACGAACAGAAAGCGGTGATCTGTTTTATCAGAATGAAGATGAATCAATATATGAGCCGCTGATTGAAATTTTTAAGTGGGGACAGGAAATAGAAGGGAGTTTCAGAGAGTTTTCCCCGCAAATTATGGCTAGAACCGTGCGAAGCGTCATCGATTCATTGGGACCCAAAATCGCAAATCATGATATATCAGATATAGAGTGCACGATATCTGAAATTGCAGATACGTTCGATTATGCAACGAGAAAAACACCTAAATTATAGGGGGGCTATCGTGATTACTGACGAATTTAAGAAAATAGACGAAAAAATTGTTGTCGTAAGGAAGCTTGAAGGTATGATCACATTATGCGTCTATGCATGCACAATCCTTGTAGTGCTTTACTTTACTTTAACATTCGGCTGGCCGAAATGGATATTGGCTGTCATCACATGTTTCGCTATAGTCTCTGTACCGTTTGAACTTTATTTTTTACCGAAGTGGAAATATGAATTTTGGCGATATCGTCTAAGTGACTTAAGCATCCAAATCCATAAAGGAATCATTTTCAAGCGAAAAATATTAGTTCCTGTGGGGAAAGTCCAGCATGTCGAAGCAAAACAAGGTCCTATTTTAAAAAAGTACAACTTATATACAGTGACGTTATCCACGGCAGCCGGCAGCCACGAAATTTTGGGATTAGCCGAAAAAACAGCCGATTCCGTACGTAAGGATATTGAAACATATGCGAGGTTAAGCGATGAACAAGTCTGAAAAATTAATAAAACATCTCCATCCCATTTCGATTCTTTATTTTATGATGAAGGCGGGCAAGGAATCTTTATCATTTATTTGGTTATACCCGCTGCTCATTTTATTGATTCATAAACAGTTAGGCAGCCAAATTCCCGCTTTGATCATCGGCGTCTTTCTCGTTATTTTTCTCATGATGGTATTGATCATGATTGGTGTATTAAGGTGGCGGGCATTCACCTACCAGATACGCGAGAAATCGATATATATAGAATATGGTTTGTTTATAGTCAAGAAAAGATGGGTGCAGCCGGACCGCATTCAGTCCATTGATTCTACGGTCCGTCTATATGACCATTTATTTTCTACACGAACTTTAACGATTGAACTTGCCGGAGGAGATGAATCCAGCAACACACTCAGTTGTATTTCAAGAGAAGAAGAACAGCGCATTCGAACGGTTTTAAATGCAGAGTCAAAAAGCAAGCCGATCGAGCATGGCGGAGCGTCAATGTTTCAATTGTATAAAAAAGATCTCATTTTACACAGTCTGCTTTCCCCTAAATTCGGGATTGTGCTTTCATTATTATCACTAGGATTATTGAAATATTTGGATATATCGAAAGAAACAGATCGATCCGCTTTATTTACTAACTTATCAAGCTGGTTCGGTTCTAACTGGATCATCGTCGTGATGGTCATCATCGTACTTCTCTCGTTTGCACTTTCATTGTTATTAACATTTGTAAATGATTATCATTTCACATTAAAGAGGAACAGCAAAGGCGAACTCGAAATCGAACAAGGCCTGTTTGAGAAGAAAAAACGAACGATCGACGAAAACAGGATACAGGCCATTCTAATCATCGAGCATCCGCTTCACCGCCTCCTGGGATTTGCATCAATCAAAGCTGTTGTGATTCGTAATCGGCCAAATGAACAAAGCAGTAAAACGATCACCCTCCTTCCTTAGCATGCCGATAAAGATGGCGCCTCCCTTTAAAAATGAGTTGGTAAAAGGGGAGCGATCAATCACTTCCGTCATAAACAACAGCAAAAGGTATGCTAAAAATCCGTACATCAAAAAGCAGTGAGCAGCTGACATAAACGTCTTCATATATCCTCCTCCCCTTGTTGATCTTATTCTCCGGCATGAATGTGTAAACCTTTTTACACCTGAAAAAAACCGGCACAGCGGCCGGTTTTTTAAAATCATTGTTTCTTCAGTCTGATTACATTCCAGGAAAGTTTCGGAAGATGAGCTGTCAGTCTGCCGTCACATACTTTGGCGTCTCCGCCGCAATGAGGGACGACATTGTTTTTGTCTTTCTCATTTGTCGCTTTATTGTCTTCGTGCTCAAGGACGATATGCTCTGTCACAGTGTATCCCTCAAAGCTTCTCATATCAGCCTCCATTTCCAGGACGCCGTCTGTCGCGCGGTTTACAGCAAACACCGTTAGTTCCTCTGCTTCTTCATTGAAAACAGAAACGGACTCCAAATACGGAACATCTGTGAAGTCTTTACTGTCATACTTCGGTGATGAAACTGCCGTCTGCAATACGGTTCCCCGGCCGTAAACAGAGGCGTGCATGAACGGATAGAAGATCGTTTGCCGCCATGCTTCACCGCCTTTGTCTGTCATGATCGGCGCGATGACATTGACGAGCTGGGCGAGGCAGGCGATTTTGACGCGGTCGGCGTGCTTCAGCATCGTGATCAGCATGCAGCCGACAAGCAGCGCATCTTCGAAGTTATAGATATCTTCGAGGAGGTGCGGCGCTTTCGCCCAGCGCTCGGCTTCTTTGTCTTTTTCATTGGAATGATACCAGACATTCCATTCATCGTAGGAAAGATGAATCGTCTTTTTGCTGCGTTTTTTCGCCTTCATATAATCACAGACAGAGACAACCGTTTTGATGAAGTGATCCATATCAAGCGATCTCGCTAAATAGTTCGGCAGGTCATTGTCGCGATTGCCGTAGTACGAATGAAGCGAAATATACTCAACATGCTCATACGTATGGTCAAGCACTGTTGTTTCCCAGTCGATGAATGTCGCCATGCCGCTTCCGGAGCTGCCGCAGGCGACAAGCTCGATCGATGGGTCCGTCCATTTCATGACTTTTGCTGCTTCAGCGGCAATCCTTCCGTATTCTTCGGCTGTCTTGTGGCCGATTTGCCACGGACCGTCCATCTCATTGCCGAGGCACCAAGTTTTGATCTTATGCGGCTCTTTATAACCGTGCGATTTTCTCAAATCGCTGTAGTAAGAACCTGACGGGTGATTGCAATATTCAACAAGATTGCGGGCCGCATCAATTCCTCTCGTACCGAGGTTGACGGCCATATTGACTTCGGCGCCGACAAGCTTCGCCCAATCCATGAATTCATTCGTACCGATCAGATTCGGTTCTGTCGTCGCCCATGCCAAATCAAGCCTTGTCGGCCGGTTTTCAACCGGACCGACGCCATCCTCCCAATTATACCCGGATACAAAGTTGCCGCCGGGGTACCTGATAAACGGAACCTTCAGCTCTTTGACCAGTTTGATGACATCCTTGCGGAAACCCGATTCATCAGCCTCAGGGTGGTCCGGTTCATAGATTCCTTCATATACCGCTCTGCCAAGATGCTCGATAAACGAACCGTATATCCGTTTGTCAATTTCTGCAACCTTCAATTCTTTGTCAATCGTCATTTTCGCCTTTTTTTCCGTCATTAAAAAATCATTCCTTTCAAATTAAATATGTTGAATCAGCCTTTGATTCCGCCTGCGGTCAGCCCTGATACAAAATACTTCTGGAAGAACAGGAATATCAAAATCACAGGCAAAATCGCCAGCACCGACCCCGAGATCAGCATGTCGTAGTTATTTCCATAAGGACTAAGCAAAGCGGACAGCCCGATTGGAAGCGTAAACATTTCTTTTGACCGTAAAACGATCAGCGGCCATAAAAAATTGTTCCAGCTGTTTAATGACTGCAGGATGACCATCGCCCCGAACGCCGGTTTCATAAGCGGCGCCATAATCCGGAAAAAAATGCCGAATTCGGTGCAGCCGTCCATTCGCGCCGAGTCAAGCAAATCTCTCGGCAGACCGAGCGCATACTGTCTGAAAAAAAATACGGCGACAGGCGACACGATAAACGGGAGTATCACACCGGCATATGTGTCGACAATGTGCAAAGAAACCGTCATTTTAAATAAAGGCAGCATTAAAATTTCGATCGGCACCATCATGATCAAGAGCACAAACACAAACATCAGGTTTTTCCCTTTAAAATCGTATACGGCAAGACCGTAGCCGACCATCGAAGAAAACAGAAGCGTCAAAACAGTTGAAATGACAACGAGGATCAGGCTGTTCGAAAACCATTTAAAATAAATGCTTCCACCGTTAAATAAATAAGTATAGTTGTCAAGGCTCAGGATGTCAGGACTCAGCTTTAAATTCAGCCCGAAGCGCAGCAGCTCCGAAGATGGCTTAAGCGAGCCGAGCACAAGGCATAAAAGCGGGAACACAAACAAAAAGCCCAAAATAGCAAACAGCAGAAATAAAGCGATTTTTGCGATGTTTAAGCCTCTGGCAGGACGCATTAATAGCCCTCCTTTTTAAATGATCCAGACAGCTTTAATGAAATAAGGCTGGCGATGAAAATAATGATCAAGAGCACGATGCCGAGCGCCGCGCCGTAGCCCATGTTGTTGTAGGCAAGCCCCTGCTGGTAAATGTATCCGACCATCGTCAGGCCGATATTGCCAGGCGAGTTGTTCTGCCACAGCACATAGCTTTCTTCAAACATCCGAAAGCCGCCGATGATGCTGATCGTCAGCACGTAGACGGTGACCGGTTTGAGGAACGGAAGCGTGATATGAAAAAACTTTTTAAACGTGCCGGCGCCGTCGATTTCTGCCGCTTCATACAACTCTTTGGGCACGTTTTGCAAGCCGGCCAAAAAGTAAAGCACATTGATGCCCATCCATCTCCACGATGCGAGCATGACCATTAAAAACATTCCGGTATGCTCATTGTTCAGCCAGTTTTGCGGTGCAGCCCCTAGCTTCGTCAAAATCGAATTCGCCAGTGATGTATCCATTTCCCCGAAAATCAGCCGGAAAATGATGCCCGCCACAATCGTTGAAGTGAGAGCCGGGATGAATAATGCGGATTTAAACACGTTTTTAAACTTCACCAGCTTCGAATCCAAAAAGACGGCAAGGATAAGCGGAACCGGTATTAAAATCAACAATGTCCAAAAGGTATATTTCATGGTGTTAAAAAGTGCAGTATAGAAAGTAGGATTGTTTAATGCTTTATAGTTCTCCACCCCGATGAAGCGGATGTCGCCGGGGAGAATGCTTTGAAAGCTCATGATGACGACGCTGATAAGCGGATAAAGAAAAAATATGCAAAAGGAGAGTACGAAAGGTGCTGTGAAAATATAGGGTGCGGCTTTTGCTGAATATAACAAATTTCTGATCTTTCTTTTTCTCGCTACCGGCGGAAACGAATGCACTGTATCTGTTTTAACAGTCTTCAAGTTATCGCCTCGCTTTAACAGTAATGAAAGACTATGGCCCCTTCACTTCAGCGGCTGCTTTGTCCAATGCTTCTTTCGGCGTTTTACTTCCGGTTTTCAGCGCTTCATATAATACATTTTTGTTCACCAAGTCGGAAGTTTTCGCATAATCCTCGTGTAAATAAAGCGGGTTGATTTCATCTTTAATGTCAAGAAGCATCGAAAAAATATCGCTGCCGTTTTGAAAATATTTCGTGTATTGATTCGGTTTTTTCAATTCTTTAGAATCCCACACATCCCATCTGAGCGGATCGAATCCGAGCACTGTCCACAGTTTGATATTGCCTTCTTTTGATGCTTTCGCGAACTTTAAAAAGTCCTTGGCCAAATCGACGTGTTTCGCTTGTTTCGGAATGGCGGTGGCTGTGCCCCCCATGCCAGCCGACCGGTCTCCTCCTTCTTCGAAGGCAGGAAGCGGTCTGATCGCGATTTTCCCTTTTAAGTCAGGCATATAATCCAAAAACCTGCCCATATACCAGATCGGCATTAAGACGGATGCCGCCCCGCCCTGGTTCATAAATCCGTAGTATTCCTCGCTGTGATGGTTACCTCCAGGCGTGGTGATCGCGATTTTATCTTTTTCGATAAGCTCTTTCAAAAATTCAAGTGTTCTCACATTTGTTTCATTATTTAATGTCAAATTTCCGTTTTGATCAAAGTATCCTGAACCTTGCTGGGTTAGCAGCGGCAAAAAGGAATTCGGATCGGTTGTTTCGATCGTCGTCATCGGTTTGCCGACGGCTTTGACAACCTTTTTGCCCGCTTCCCTGTAATCCTCCCAGGTTTTGATGTCGTCCGGATCGACCCCGGCTTTGTTTAAAATGTCCATGTTGTAGTACATCACGGTCGTTCCGACATGCGTGCCAAGTCCATACAGCTTTTCATCCTTGCTGTAGAGGGTCAGCCTCGCTTCAACGAACTTGTCGCGCTCCTTCTCAACCAAGGAAGTTAAATCTGTCAGAGGAATATCCGATCCTTTCAAAAAATTGGAGAATCGTCCGAGTTCAATATCGGCGAGATCTGGGACGCCTTTCCCCGCCAGCAGTGAAATTGACAGGTTGTCATGCATTTGTCCATATGGATACACAACCGTATTCAGCTTAATTTTGCGCTTAGGGTATTTCTTGTTCCATTCTTTCACCATTTCTGCGTAAAACTGTTCATGGAGCCCATTAAACGTCCAAAAAGTCAGCTCGGTGGCATCCTGTGTTTGCTCAGAGGCAGGGCTTGCCCTGCACCCCGTCAAAAGCAAACTTGCGGAAAGCGTCAGCATCAGAACATATGAAAGGAACTTTTTCACGTTTTACCCCCTTTCATGGAATGGCCTCAACTCAGGTAAAAGGCCGTATTGATTGATGATTTTGAGTCCCGTATACCGATCTCTGAGGTGGTGGGCGTTCTTCAGCGCTTCATTAAGCAGATGCTGATCGACATCCAGTTCTTGAAATGATACGGGCCCGCCGATTCGCCTCATCCAGTCGGCCATTTTGTCACCGGCGGGAAGGTTTTGATAAGCAGAGGAAACGGCTTTCCCGACTTGTTCATCATCCCATGTGAGATCTTTAAGGGATCGATAAACATCGGCCAGCATAATGGCGGCGCAGCCCACTTTTGCACCGTGAAGCAACTGCCGCTTCCCATCTTCAAGCGCTTTCATTTCCAGGTAATGTGAAAGGTGATGCTCGCCGCCAGATGCCGGTCTTGAATGATCAAGCACCAGCATGACAAGGCCGGAAATAACGAGCGATTCCATCAGTTTTTCAATGCCTGCGCGCGTTTTTGCCGCAATCTCATCTATACTGGACAGACACTGTTCAAGCGCTTCTTTTGTGGCGGCGCAAGCGGCCGGACAGTGGGGCTCATCTGCAAGCAGACGGGAAATGTCCCAGTCTGCAAGCGATGTCACTTTGCCGAGCATATCGCCGAACCCCGCAGCGATCATTTTCTGCGGAGCATTTCGCAAAATCTCAAGGTCGGCAAATAATGCAAGCGGCGCAACCGTTTGAATCGTCTGCTTCTTCCCCTTCAAAATCAGCGGCGCACCGGCTGAAGTAAACCCGTCAACCGATGGCGCCGTCGGCACGGAAATAAACGGAATCCCGCGCTGGCAGGCGCAAAATCTGACGATGTCATGGATCGTGCCAGAGCCGGCGGCGATCAGCACATCCGTGTCCATCGGCACGCTGATCAGCGCACTGACCAACGTTGTTTCATCTGCCGTGACATCGCCGGCTTCATTCGCCTTCAGCTTGACCGGGACGGTTCTCACTGTGCTCTTCAGAAGATGCAGCAGCCTTTTTCCGGCGATTTGCTCAGTCGTTTCGTCGCAGATGATGGCAGCTTTTTGAAAGCCAGCCGATTTCACGTATTCCGGGAGCTCCTCGTCGACGGCATGTCCGCCAATGGCTATTTTTTCGACTGTCAGCGGATGATGAACAGATCCGCACTCGCATGAACCTAAAGTATTGTTGATATAAGAAATCAGGTCCTTCATTGAACCGTTGCCTCCTCTATTGGCCGTAATACGCGTCAGCTCCATGCTTCCGGAAAAAATGCCGATCCTGTAAAGCACTGCTGATCGGGTGAAGAGACGGATTCAGCATCAGAGAGTGATAGGCCATTTTGGCCACCTCTTCTAGAACAACGGCGTTGTGGACGGCTGTCAAAGCATCCTCCGCCCAGCAAAACGGACCGTGGTTGTTGACGAGAACCCCCGGAACATCGCGATAATCAAGGTGCTGAAATGTTTCCGCAATCACCTTTCCCGTATTCAATTCGTATTGGCCGGAGATTTCCTCGGCGTACATCTCCCTTGTACATGGAATATCACCGTAGTAATAGTCGGCATGTGTCGTACCCAATGACGGAATATCCCTGCCGGATTGCGCCCAGCTCGTCGCCCACGGGGAATGGGTATGGACAATACCGCCTATCGTCGCAAATTGTTTGTAAAGATAAAGGTGTGTCGGTGTATCGGAAGACGGCTTCAGTTTGCCTTCTACGACCTCGCCTTCCAAGTTCAAAACGACTAAATCTTCCGCTTTTAACTCGCTGTATTTCACACCGCTCGGCTTAATGACCACCAGCCCTTTCTCGCGGTCGACGCCGCTCACATTCCCCCATGTAAATGTGACGAGGCGGTGCTCCTCAAGCTGTAAATTCGCTTTTAAAACCTGTTCTTTTAACGCTTCCAGCACAAGTTTCCCCCTCCTTTTAATGATCGTTTAGCGGACGGCCGGGCTGACGGACTGGATGTTTTTTAATTTTTTGAGACGCTTCATGACATCGTTTTGTTTTCCGAAATACGTATACAGCGCCTTGTATTCCTCATATAGCTGATCATACAATGCGACGTTTTCCGGTATCGGTTTGTACGTATGCTCTTTGATTTTGCCCATATGTCTGACAGCATCTTCGATATGATCATACCCGCCGTTTTCGCTTCCGGCAGCAAGGGCTCCGAATATCGCAGATCCTAAAGCGGGAGCCTGCGGAGAGCCGGAAATTTTGATTTCCATGTTTGTCACATCAGCGTAGATCTGCATGATGAACGGATTTTTTTCGGCAATTCCGCCCGCGGCATACAGCTCTTCGATCGGTACGCCGCTTTGTCTGAACGTTTCAATGATAATTCTCGTGCCGTAGGCGGTCGCTTCCACCAATGCCCGGTATATGTCTTCCGGCTTTGTGGCGAGCGTCATCCCCAGCATCATTCCCGTCAAGTCCGCATCGACCAGTGTCGAACGGTTGCCGTTCCACCAGTCCAATGCAAGCAGCCCGCTTTCGCCGATGCGCAGCTTGTCGGCTTTCTCGCTCAACAGCTCAAAAATCGTGATCCCTTTTGCTTCCGCTTCTTTCATATAGGATTCCGGTACAAAGTGCTCAATCATCCAGTGAAAATGATCGCCGACACAGGACTGACCCGCTTCATAGCCGACATATCCCGGGAGAATGCCGTTTTCAACGACACCGCACATGCCCGGCACCATCCGGATATCCTCGCCGAGCAGCACATGGCAAGTGGATGTCCCCATGATCATCAGCATTTTTCCCGGTTCCGTGATTCCGACGGCCGGCACTGAAACGTGGGCGTCGACATTTGCGACGGCAACCGCCGTTCCCGGTAAAAGACCTGTTTTGGCCGCCATTTCCGCAGTCAATCCGCCAGCTTTTTCTCCAACCGAATAAATGTCTTCCGCTAATTTTTCCTGAACGATTGTTTCCAGCTTCGGATGCAAAGCCGCGAAAAAGTCGCCGGATGGATAGCCGGTCTTATTGTTCCAGATCGCTTTATAACCGGCTGTACAGTTGTTTCGTTTTCTGTTTCCGCAAAGGGTGAAGACGATCCAGTCGGCCGCTTCCATCATTTCGGCCGCCGCGTCATAAATGTCAGGCGCTTCTTCTGCGATTTGCATCACTTTCGGCACAAGCCATTCAGAAGAAATTTTCCCGCCGTATCTTTTCAGAAAATCTTCATTTCTCTCCTCTGCGATTTGATTGAGCCGGTTTGCGTGCTCCTGTGCAGCATGGTGCTTCCAAAGCTTCACATAGCTGTGAGGTTCTGCGGCGTATTCAGCCCTCATGCATAGCGGTGTCCCGGCTTCATCAACCGGCAGAATCGTGCATGCGGTAAAATCGATGCCGATGCCGATGATGTCTTCCGGAGCCGTTTTCGATTGCGCCAAAAGGCTTGGAATCGTTTCTTCCAGCACTTCAATATAGTCCGCCGGGTGCTGAAGCGCCCAGTCCCTCGGAAGCTTCCGTTTTGTTCCGGGCAGTTCATGGTCAATCACGCCGTGCGTGTACTCTTTTACAGCAGTCGCAACCTCCTCACCGGTCCTGACATCGACCAAGACAGCTCTCCCCGATAACGTTCCAAAGTCAACCCCGATTGTGTATGACATATGCTCACCCCTTAAAACATGCGAAGCCGATGTGCAGCTTCACTCCATTTGAGTTCGTTCCGCAGGTTTGGAATCGTTGTGCCGCGATTGATCAAAACTGCTTCAATACCTGACATTTCAGCCCAGTCGAGCAATTGTTCAGCGGTCAGCTGATAAGAAAGGCATGTATGATGCGCTCCACCTGCCAAAATCCAGGCCTCCGCAGACGTTCTGAGAGACGGCTCCGGCTTCCAAAGGACGCGGGCCACCGGAAGATTCGGCATATCATGCTCCACTTTTTGAGCTTCCACTTCATTAATCACGAGCCGGAAGCGCCCGCCCAAGTCGACGAGAGAGGCATTAACAGCGGAACCCGCGATTCCGTCAAACACGAGCCGGGCCGGATCATCTTTGCCACCCATTGACAGAGGATGGACTTCAATTCTCGGCTTGCTGTCGGCAATTGAAGGACATACCTCAAGCATGTGCGAGCCAAGAATCATTTCATTGCCCGGTTCAAAGTGATAAGTGTAATCTTCCATGAATGATGTCTCTTTTCCGTCTGCCATCACTTTCATCATGCGGACGAGAGCCGCCGTTTTCCAATCTCCTTCTCCTCCGAAGCCGTAGCCCTCAGCCATGAGCCTTTGGACAGCCAAACCCGGCAGCTGCTTCATGCCGTACAGATCTTCAAAGGTCGTCGTAAAGGCGGTGTAGCCGCCGCCTTCGAGAAAGCGCTTTAATCCAAGCTCAATCCGGGCCTGCTCTTTCACGGATTCACGGACGCCATCTCTTTTCGGCCAGTCGTAGAGCTCCTCATATTCGGCCAGCAGCTCGCTTAAGCTTTGTTCTGATACCGCGTCGATCTCCCGGACGAGATCGCCGATTCCATAGCCGTCAACAGTCCAGCCGAACTGAATTTGTGCTTCGATTTTATCCCCTTCCGTCACAGCAACATTGCGCATGTTGTCGCCGAAACGGGCCACTTTGATATGACGGCTTTCAATGTAAGCCACCGCAGCGCTCATCCAGCGATCGATCGACCGTTTCACATCCTCGTCTTCCCAGTAGCCGGCAATGACCTTACGCGGAATGCCCAGTCTTGTTCCGATAAAGCCATATTCGCGGTCGCCGTGGGCAGATTGATTGATATTCATGAAGTCCATATCGATTTGGTCCCATGGAATGTCCCTGTTGAACTGTGTATGAAAATGAAGGAGCGGTTTATTCAGCTCAGAAAGGCCCGGAATCCACATTTTTGCCGGTGAAAATGTGTGCATCCATGTGATGACGCCGGCGCATGTCTCATCCCTGTTAGCCTCTTCAAAGAGCTTTCTGATGCCATCAAGCGAGGTCGCAACCGCCTTGTACTTGATGTTGAACTTCAATTGGCCGTCATTTAATCCTTTGCAGATGATGTTTGAATGATCTTCAACTTCCCTTACGGCCTCTTCTCCATATAAATGCTGACTGCCCGTCACAAACCAAAATTCATGCGTTTTTGACTGAATCAAGATGTTGCCTCCTTTGCATTTAAGGTATTGTGGAACATTAGTAAACTATTAAAACGCTTACATAAACATCTGGCCAATCTATTCGGTACCGATGATGATGATTCTATATGTACGTACAATTAATAATAAAAAATATATTTGTACGAACAAGTTTATTATATTAATAAGACCACATACTGTCAATTTAATTTCCGGTTTGTTTGGCAATTTTTTTTGACAATTCGCAAACAAAAAACGCCAAGCAGCAGAATACCGCTTGGCTCTAAGAACGATTAATACCTCGGCCACCCTTGGGAATCCCAGTACAAATCGTTGATCAGCAATTTGGAAACCCCATTGTCAAGAGCGTCATAGCCGTGTCTGACAATAATGGAGTTGTTCAGCACATCCTGATGTCCAGGTCCTTTCCAGCGTTCGTTTCCGGCGTCCAATATCGTCCCCCCGCCGTTCAGCATGTTTCGGCCGCTCTTGTCATAATAAGGCCCCGTAATATTTTTCGAACGGCCGTAGGCAATTTTATACGTGCTGTCGATCCCCTGGCAGCAACGGTCAAATGAAACGAATAAATAATAGTAGCCGTCTTTGTACGTAATGTTCGGAGCTTCAACAGCTCCGCCATTATTCGGCCTTGAAGCGATCGAATACAGCTCCCCCGTTGGCTTCATCGTATTTTTATCAAGCTTTGTCAACTTGATGCCGCTCCAAAACGAACCGAAGGAAAGCCATGGATTCCCGTCTTTATCAACCACCAAGTCTCCATCTATCGCATTATAATTGTTTGCAGAAGTCGACCTGATGACAAGCCCGTCATCGCGCCACTGGCCGGAAGCGATCCGGTCTGTTGAAGCCAGCCCGATCGCAGAAGTGTTTGAGCCGAATGAAGAAACGGAATAGTAAAGCCAATACCGCCCGTTATAGTAACTGATATCAGGCGCCCATTGATGCGCTTCGTGATTTGGTACGTACATCTTCCACCATGACAATGGAGTTGGAAAGATGCTCGGCGCTGCGCTCCATGTGATTCCGTCAGCTGATTTGATGACGCGCAGTCCGCTGCCAAGACCGGTTCCAAAGGTGTACCATGTATTCCCTTCTTTAATGATGGAAGGGTCATGAATAAAGTTGTCTCCTTTCGTATCCCAAAATGCAGCCGAAGCTGCTTGAGGCGTTGAAAAAGCCGTGATCAAACCAATCATCAAAGCCGCCGTCAAAGAAATTCCTTTCAAAACGCGCTTCACTAAACCACACTCCTATCCATCATATTGCACGACAAAAACAAACGGTCCCCCTCCCTTGTAATTTTTTGGAACATTGTTATATATGTAAGCGTTTTCTAAAATATTCTAAAAAAAGCAGACAGCTTACAAAACTGTCTGCTTAATCACCATTCAATCAAATGTAATATGTTGAACTGTTTCTTTGTCTAACCTTTTGACGACTTCGGTAATTAATTTCACCGCATTTTCATAATCATCGCGATGGAGCATAGCCGCATGTGTGTGGATATAGCGGGTCGCAATCGTAATCGACAGAGCGGGCACTCCGTTTGCTGTCAGGTGGATTGAACCCGAATCGGTTCCTCCGCCTGAAAGAGCGTCAAATTGATATGGAATCCCGGCTTCGTCCGCTACTTTTGTGACAAAATCGCGAAGCCCTTTATGCGATACCATTGAGGCATCGTACAAAATGATCTGCGGTCCTTCGCCCATTTTACTAGTCGACTCTTTTTCTGTAATTCCCGGTGTGTCCCCGGCGATTCCGACGTCAACACCAAAGGCGATATCAGGCTTGATTGTGTGTGCGGCCGTTTTTGCGCCGCGCAGTCCGACTTCTTCCTGAACGGTGCCGACACCATAGACCACATTCGGGTGATCGGCTCCTTTCAAATTTTTCAAGACGTCGATGGCAATCGCACAGCCGATGCGGTTGTCCCATGCTTTGGCAAGCAGCATTTTCTCATTGTTCATGACCGTAAATTCGAAGTAAGGCACAATTTGGTCTCCCGGAAGAACGCCCCATTCCATCGCTTCCTCACGGCTTGAAGCGCCGATATCGATGAACATGTCTTTGATGTCGACCGGTTTTTTGCGCGCGTCAGGCGACAGGACATGCGGCGGTTTTGAACCGATCACACCGGTGATGTCCCCTTTTTTTGTTACGATCGTTACGCGCTGTGCCAGCATGACCTGGGACCACCAGCCACCTACCGTTTGAAACCGGAGATAGCCTCTGTCATCTATGCGTGTCACCATAAAACCGACTTCATCAAGATGACCGGCGATCATGATTTTCGGCCCGTCAGCTTGTCCGGTTTTTTTCGCAATCAGGCTTCCCAGTCTGTCTGTCGTTACCTCGTCTGCAAACGGCTCTATGTATGACCTCATCACTTTTCTCGGTTCTTTTTCATTTGCCGGTATTCCTTTTGCATCTGTTAATTCCTTTAGCATGGCCAGTGTTTCATCGAGTTTTGCCATCAATACATTGCCTCCTTTATTAACCCTCATTACTATTATACAAAAACATGCCTTTTCAATACGGTCAATATTGCCTCTAGCTTTTTTCATAAAAAATGAAACCTTATGTTAATCGGGTCGTATATATTCAGATATACTCATTTTCTTTCAAAAGGGAGGGCTTTTTTAAATATGTTGGTGATCGTGATAAGGCTCGCTTTGCTGGCGCTTTTGATTTATGCCGTATACAGGATCGTTCAGTTTTTAGGAAGTCCGGACCGGAGATTGAAAACAGCACAGGCAAAAAAACATTTTTACTTTTTTGATGAACGAAAAAACACGCGCAAAAATTTCAGATTAACCTTTAAAGGCGTGCTTTTCGAAGGAGAAAAACACATTCCGTCCAAAGACCATCCGTTGTTTATTCACGCGGTTTTCGTCTGGACCGAAAGCCCTGAAGAAAAGCTCGGCGCATTTACAGCCGCGGATTTCAGCGAATTGGAAGAAAAGATTAAACAGCGCTTCCCCGACTGTAAAATCGATTGGGATTCGTCCATCCTAAAGTGGCGAAACAAACAGGCAGAGCAGCAATAGCTTCTCTGCCTGTTTAGTTAAAAGTATAAAAGCCCGTCAAAACAACGTGCGCAATCAGCAAAAGAGGAACCCCGATCTTGAAGGAAAGGTGTTTCGTCTTATGCCTGAACAGGAGCATGCCGCCCCAGACACCCAGGGAGCCGAAAACAGCCGCTGTCAGCCAGATCCGGCGTTCAGACACCCTCCATTTGTTTTTGACGGCTCTTTGCTTATCGCTTTTCATCAATAAAAAACCGTATCCGTTGATGAGGATTACGTATATCAGCAAAATCGTATTCATTTTTTGACTGCTCCTTCATGTTCTTAAGAAAGACGGGACATTCGCCGCGGAAACGCCCCCCTGAAAGCATAAGAAAAAGGCCGAAACCGGCCTTTTTCATTATTTATTCAGTTGCGCTTTAGCAGCATCAGCAAGCTGATTGAATGCAGTAAGATCGTTTACAGCAAGGTCAGCAAGCATTTTGCGGTTCACTTCAATGCCGGACAGTTTAAGACCGTGCATTAAACGGCTGTAAGAAAGACCGTTCATACGTGCTGCAGCATTGATACGAGTGATCCAAAGTTTGCGGAAATCGCGCTTTTTCTGACGACGGTCGCGGAAAGCGTAGTTTCCTGACTTCATAACCTGCTGGTTAGCTACTTTATATAATGTATGTTTTGAACCAAAATAACCTTTTGCTAATTTGAGAACCTTTTTACGACGTTTGCGTGTAACAGTTCCGCCTTTTACTCTTGGCATTTGATTTCCCTCCTAATTATACCTTTTCCGAAATTACTTAATGTTGGCAAGCTGCTGCTTGATGCGTTTGAAATCGCCGGCGCTGACGACTGCGCTTTTGCGAAGCTTGCGTTTTTGTTTTTGAGATTTATTTGCGAACAAGTGACTTGTATATGCATGAGAACGTTTCAGTTTCCCGGAACCTGTCTTTTTAAAACGTTTCGCAGATCCGCGGTGAGTTTTCATTTTTGGCATGGATGTTTCCTCCTTAATTACTTTTCAGTTTTAGGTGCGAGCACCAGGAACATGCTGCGGCCGTCCATTTTCGGCTTCGTTTCAACAGTCGCCACTTCCGCACAGGCTTCTGAAAAACGGTCAAGCACGCGCTGTCCGATTTCTTTATGCGTGATCGCACGGCCTTTGAAACGGATGGATGCTTTCACTTTGTCCCCTTTTTGCAGGAACTTGATGGCGTTGCGAAGCTTTGTATTGAAGTCGTGTTCTTCAATACCAGGGCTCAGCCGAACTTCTTTTAAGTTAATGATTTTTTGATTTTTGCGTGCTTCTTTTTCCTTCTTCTGCTGCTCGAATCTGTACTTTCCGTAGTCCATGATCCGGCATACAGGCGGTTTTGCATTCGCTGCAACCAACACAAGGTCAAGATTTGCGCGACCCGCAATTTCCAGTGCTTCCTGGCGGGATTTGATCCCAAGCTGATCGCCATTTTGTCCGATCAAACGGACTTCACGCGCACGGATACCCTCATTAACCAATTGATCTTTGCTAATAATGAGCCACCTCCATAGAATCTTTGAATTGATTTCACAACTCATTTTGACCGTTTCTTTGCATTTCCACAGGCAAACAAAAAGTGTGGGCATAAAACACCCACACTGCGAACATCTGCATAAAAAATAAGAAATGTACGTTTAACCTGCCAACTACAAGAATGTGTCAATCAGGTGAGAAGCGGGTGCTTCTGCTTGTTGATATATATTCAATTCATTATCCATCTTACATAAACAAATCCTGCAAGTCAAGATATAAAATTTATCACAACATTTGCTATTATAACACGCCGGTTTTGAAATAGCAACGGTGATTTTCATATTTTTCATTCTAACCGGCGATCTGGACGAACAGCGGAATCGCAAATCCGATTGTCGCCGGCTTTAAAAAGACTTCATGATGTCCCCTTCGCTTTTGTCATCCTCATATGTAAAACCGCCTGCTCTCGGAAAGGCGATCCCGGGAATCACAGCGACGAACAAAGGTGTAACCAGAAAAGCCCGTTCGTTTTTTTCTGCTCACTTCTTTTGGCTTGCCGGCTTCATTGTATTCAAAACGATTTTACCGGCACTTGCAGGATATCGGGGCCTGCTGCAGAAAAGAGGCGCTGAAATACAAAATAGCGGAAAGTGAGATCTTTTCGCACGGCAATCAATTCCAATATGTGCTAATTAGCCAATATCAATCGTATAGTGATTAATGTGAACCACATGATGAATAAAGGAGTGGCAGTCAATGAATGATGGAAGACAGCATTTTATTCCTGCTGCGGCATTCAGCTCATCCGTCAAGCGCGGTTTGCTGCCGGAAGACGCTTCTCTCGCCGCCGAAGCGCCGAGATTTGCGGATCATCCGTTTAAGCTCGGCGTTGCCTCAGGGGACCCCCACCCGGACGGATTTGTGTTATGGACGAGGCTTGCGCCTGATCCGCTCGCTGAAGACGGCTTAGGAGGGATGCCGAGCCGGAATGTCCCGGTTCGCTGGGAGGTAGCTGAAGACGAACACTTTCACCGGATCGTCAAACGAGGAACAGCAGCCGCACTCCCTGAGCTTGCCCACTCAGTTCATGTTGAAGTACACGGTTTAAAACCGGGTCGATATTACTGGTACAGATTTAAAGCAGGCCCCGAGATCAGCCGCACAGGCAGGACAAAAACAGCGCCTTCCCCATTTGAAAATCTCAAAGGCATGTCGTTTTCTCTTGCCTCATGCCAGGCATGGTATCACGGATATTTCACCGCCTATCGGCATATGGCAAAAGACCATCCGGACGTTGTCTTTTTCCTGGGCGACTATATTTACGAATATCCCATCAATGCCAAGAACCTTTACCGGGATGTCGAACTGTCGAGCGCACACAACGCCAAAACGGTCACATTAAGCCAATACCGGCTGCGGTATTCCCTCTTCAAAACAGATCCCGACCTTCAGATGATCCATGCGTTGGCGCCTTGGATCGTCACGCCGGATGACCATGAAGTGGAAAATAATTATGCCGGCCCACATTCGCAATACAATACATCACCCGAAGCGTTTCTCCGTCAGCGCGCTTCTGCCTACCAAGCATTTTATGAAAACATTCCGATCCGCGCCGCCTCGATTCCGAACGGTCCTGATATGCTGTTGTACCGGCAGTTCTGCTACGGAAATCTGGCGGAATTTAATGTCCTCGACACCCGGCAGCACCGCGACAACTATCCGGCAAATGAAGAAGAGCGGCTTGATCCAAAAAGGTCGATCCTTGGAAGCGCCCAAGAGCGGTGGCTTTTTGACGGTCTCAGCAAGTCAGATGCGATCTGGAACCTGCTGGCACAGCAAGTCGTCGTCGCGCAAATCGATCGCGACACAGGGCCCGGGGTCGAATACAGTACCGATCAGTGGGACGGATTTCCCGCCTGCCGCGACAGGCTTTTCTCCGCATACAAAGCGTACGGCATCAAAAACCCGGTCGTATTGACGGGAGATATTCACAGACATGCAGCCGCAGACTTAAAAGCCGACTTCAATGATATTCAATCTGAGACGATCGGTACTGAATTGATCACAACATCGATCGCTTCTGACGCCGACGGGTCGGAGACGGATTCTCTGGCGCCGATCTGGCTCGGAAATCCCCATGTCAAATTGTACAATGCCCAGCGGGGGTATGTCCGCTGCACGATGACCCGGTCACACATACAAGCCGACTTTCAGGTTCTTCCTTATATCACCCGGCCAGGCGCTTCAGCCTCAACATATGCCAGCTTTGTCATTGAAGCGGGCCGGCCTGGACTGGAACGAGTACTGTAATACCGTCTGCTTCATAGCAAATGAAGCAGTTTTCAGCTCTTTTGCATAGGTGCGGCTGACCAAACCATTGAACCTTCTTTCACGAAGAGATTATGTCTCGAATGAAGGTGGTCACCAAAAAACCTTGGACTCTCTATTTGCTCCAGAGCGGCCAATGTATGATGGACGGCAGCTCTCTCATTCAGCCTCTGGCGGAAAAAAGGGGGACGTCTGAGCAGCGATTGACAGCACCCGATAGGTCTGCACAGCCTTTGCCTGCTCTTCTTTCCGAATAAAAGATTGGATGAGCGACAGAAAGATAGGCTCATTCCATTTGATCACCATCGGCAAACCGAGGCGTCCCCTTGCTTTCCTTTGATACTGCGTTACATCACAATCCTAAAATCACCGCTTTCACATCCTATTTATCTATTGTAAAATAAATGAGAGAATTCTATAAACTAAAGGCAGAGGAGAAGATCATGAAAGCCGTATTTTTTGATTTAGACGATACATTGCTCTGGGATGAAAAAAGCGTCAGTACTGCATTTTCCAAAACATGTCATAAAGCCGAAGAAAAATACGGAATCAATGCGGCTGAATTTGAAGCAGCCGTCCGCCAGGCTGCGCGCGATCTTTACACGTCTTATGAAACATATCCTTACACGGTGATGATCGGCATCAACCCGTTCGAAGGACTGTGGTCGAACTTCAGCGAACCGATCAGCGAAGGGTTTCAAAAGCTCAACAAAATCGTTCCTGAATACAGAAAGAACGCCTGGACAAACGGATTAAAGGTGTTTGGCATCGACAATCCCGCCTTCGGGGAAGAACTCGGCGAATATTTTGCGGCAGTTCGCCGAAAAAGCCCTTTTGTGTATGAAGAAACATTTGCCGTTTTGGATGAGCTGAAAGGAAACGTTGAGCTTCTGTTACTGACAAACGGCGATCCGAGCCTGCAAAAAGAAAAATTGGCTGGTGTACCGGAACTTGCTCCTTATTTTAATGAAATCGTCATTTCCGGTGATTTCGGCAAAGGAAAGCCGGACCCGAGCATTTTCGAACACTGCCTCGGTCTTCTCGGCATTACAAAGGATGAAACAGTGATGGTCGGAGATAACTTGAACACCGATATTCTCGGCGCTTCAAGAGCGGGAATTCAAACCGTCTGGGTCAACCGCAAAGGCAAAGTCAATGAAACCGATGTGAAGCCGGATTATGAAATCAGTGATTTACATGAACTGTTTGACATCCTCGCCGAAAAACAGCAGTCAAGATAAACGAAAAAAGCATGACTCCGAATGGAATCATGCTTTTTTTCATGTGTTATTTTTTCGCTTCAGCGACGGCTTTTTTCACGAAATCCTCAAGTGAAACCGTTTCTGATTTTTGCTCACCGTATTTGCGGACATTGACCGCTTCATTTTCGACTTCCTGATCCCCCACGACAAGCATGTAAGGGATCTTTTGCATCTGCGCCTCACGGATTTTGTAGCCGATTTTTTCGTCGCGGCTGTCGACTTCAACGCGCAAACCTTCACGCTGCAGGCGTTCCTGCACTTTTTTTGCATAGTCGAGGTGTGCGGACGGCGACACAGGGATGACCTGGAACTGCACCGGAGCAAGCCATGTCGGCAGCGCTCCTTTATGCTCTTCAATCAAGAAGGCGACAAAGCGTTCCATTGTCGATACGACACCTCTGTGAATGACGACCGGACGGTGCGGTTTTCCGTCTTCTCCGACATATGTCAGATCGAATTTTTCAGGTAGCAGGAAGTCAAGCTGAACAGTTGACAGTGTTTCTTCTTTGCCGATTGCTGTTTTGACCTGCACATCAAGCTTCGGTCCGTAGAACGCCGCCTCGCCTTCAGCTTCGTAATAATCATGGCCGATCTCGTCCATCGCTTCCTTCAGCATCGATTGTGCTTTGTTCCACATTTCATCGTCATCATAGTACTTCTCCGTATCCTCCGGATCGCGGTAAGACAGGCGGAATGAATACTGTTCAAGACCGAAGTCTTCATACACTTCCTGAATCAGGCGGACCGTGCGGATGAATTCGTCTTTGATTTGATCAGGGCGGACGAAAATGTGGGCATCATTTAACGTCATCCCGCGGACGCGTTGCAGACCTGAAAGAGCGCCTGACATTTCATAGCGGTGCATCGTCCCGAGCTCTGCGATCCGAATCGGCAGCTCACGGTAGCTGTGAATGTCATTTTTATAAATCATCATATGGTGCGGACAGTTCATCGGACGAAGCGTCAATGTTTCATTGTCCATTTCAATCGGCGGGAACATTGTGTCCTGGTAATGATCCCAATGTCCTGATGTTTCGTAAAGCTCTTTGCTGCCAAGCACAGGCGTATAGACATGCTCATAACCGAGAGCGAGCTCTTTATCCACAATATAGCGCTCGATGACGCGTCTGATGGTCGCGCCCTTCGGCAGCCAAAGCGGCAGCCCTTGTCCGACCTTTTGTGAAATCGCAAACAGCTTCAATTCTTTGCCCAGTTTTCTATGGTCGCGCTCTTTCGCTTCTTCCAACAGCCGGAGATGCTCTTCAAGCTCGGCTTTTTTGAAGAAAGCCGTCCCATAGATGCGCTGCAGCATCTTGTTGTTGCTGTCCCCGCGCCAGTATGCTCCCGCAAGGCTCAGCAGCTTAAATTCCTTGATTTTTCCAGTCGAAGGAACATGAACACCGCGACACAGATCGAAGAATTCGCCCTGCTCATAGATCGATACCGTCTCGCCTTCCGGAATCGCGTCAAGCAGTTCCAGTTTCAAGTCATCGCCGATTGCGGCAAACCGCTCTTTCGCTTCTTCGCGGCTGACTTCTTTTCTTTCGATCGGCAGATTTTCGCCGACGATTTTTTTCATTTCCTTTTCAATCTTTGGAAGGTCTTCCGGAGTCAGCGCTTCCTCCAGATCGACGTCATAATAGAAGCCGTTTTCGATCACCGGACCGACGCCAAGCTTGACGTTTTTATACAGTCGCTTGATCGCCTGAGCCATTAAATGCGCGGTGCTGTGGCGCATGATGTCAAGCGCTTCTTCGCTGCTTTCCGTAATGATTTCGATGGCGCCATCCTCAAGGATCGGTGCGCGCAGATCGATTTCTTTGTCGTTTAATTTTCCGGCAATCGCTTTTTTCTTTAAGCCGGGACTGATTGATGCCGCGATATCTTCTGTCGTCGTCGCTTTGGGAAACTCCTTAACCGCTCCGTCAGGAAATTTGATTTTTACCATATCTGACATCCTAGTCACTCCTTTTTTTTACAAAATAAAAAATCCCCGTCTCCCTGTGAAAGGGACGAGGATTTGATAAACGGAATTCGTGGTTCCACCCTTTTTCCCGAAAAGCGCAAAAAACCCTTGGGCGCTTTCGGCTTTAGGTTCTGTAACGGGAAGTCCCGTCAGCCATTACTTGACATTTCGTCTTTCACAACTGATGTTCAAAGGCGGTAAAAAAATGATCCTTGGTTTAAGAGACTTGCAGCCTTGGTCTCCCTCTCTGTCAAACCGGTGTTCATCTTTTCATGTCCTTATCAACACATAGATCTTTAAGTTTATACCGTATTATAAATCGTTTTTCATGCAAAATCAAGAATGCTCTTCAAAAATGTTCTCCTCAGGATGAAAGGAATCAAGTGATAAAATCCGCACCCGCTCCTGGAAAATATTTTGAATCGTCTGCACCATAGCATGCTCTCGATTCTCTGTATAAAGGTCGATTTTCCTCGGAGCTATCGATACGAGCGGCGCCAGCAGGCGGGAATCAATATACATCGGGTGTTCTCTTATGAATCGTCTGTCTATGTATTTTTTTTGTTCCCGTTCTGAAACAAATTTTAGCTCCCACAATACAAAATAATCATCATGGACAATATGAACTCGCTCAATCATCGGCTCCTTCGCCATGACATACTCTCTCAGCGACTGAATAAACGTCTGGTATTCCTGTTCCATTTTATATTCATCGATCGCCGCTTCGACATAGCCTCTCAGGCGCTCATAATATTTGCCGAGCCGAAACGTCATAAAGGAGCGGATCGACAAGACGTTTTCTTCAAGACAGATCGTTTTGAGCTCCTGGATGATGTAATGCTCACGAGGGGTATCGTCCTGATTGAGAGGCAGCCCCTCCAGTTCACCCTCCATAATGCTGTGGGCCAATTGAAGAATTTGCTGCTGCTCATCCCGATCCAAAAAGTAATAATCACCTTCAATGACCGAAAGCATATATTCATCTTCCTTGCATTCTGTAAAAAACCTCGTCAAAATCGGCTGAATAAAAGCCTGGATACTGACAGAGGAATGGGTTTTTTCAATTCCGATCTTTCCTGGCGCTTTGTGAACCTTGATATGCCGGCTTTGATCCGCATTGCGAAGCAGATGCAAAAACGCGGCTGTATCATAATCATCTTCAAATGTAATTTCGAGCATGTTTGTCCCCCCTAACAACATCTGATACATGTATATGGGCGGGACAAAAAAAATAGACTTAAAAAAAGGACTCCGTGTTCAATCAAACAGCTCCTGCACCTTTTTTCTGAACAACAAGGGAACGGTAATGAACAAAAGGTAGATGGCGGCGATGATCACAATCGCGGCGATGTCTCCGGACAAGAGGCTTGACCCGAGCGCATTTAAAATAACCGTACCAGGAATGATCCCCGCGGCAGTGGCCGCCAAAAAAGCGAGAGGCTTGACTTTCGAGACGCCGGCCGCATAGCTGACCGCATCAAAATGAATCGGTGCGAGCCGCAAGAGGAGGATGCAGAAAAAACCGTTCTTTTGCAAAAGAGCCCGAAAACTTTCAAGTTTCAGAGGCGCTTTTTTCATACCGCCGCCAAGCCTGTAAGCGAGGGCGAATGATAAAAAAGCCCCGCCGGCGGCTCCAATAAACGAATATAAAGATCCGAACAGCGGACCGAATGCCAAACCGCCGCCGACGGCAAAAACCGAGGCGGGAAGCAGCAAAAACGGCCGGATCATTAATAAACCGATGTAGATCAGCGGGGCAAAAACGCCGAAGGATAAGACGGCTTCCCTGATATGGCGCGGGCTGAGATTCAAATACTTTGTATTAAACCATATTCCGGCGGCAAGAAGCGCGGTGATCACCGCCCATTTGCCCAAGCCTTTTTTTTGCATGCTCTTCATCTCCCTGTCGTCACTAACGGCGGTTTTTCCCATTCAGCCGGACGGGTGTAGCCAAATACCGCACCCTTTCCATCAGCCTTGCCGCCTTCACGTCCTCTTTTTCTCCCCTTTGGGAATATGTGAAATGATGCTTCAGCTCGTCCGGGTCAAAATTTGATGAAAAGAACGTCGGCAGCTGCCGGCTCATTCTGTGCTGAAGGATCGTGCCGAACACTTCATCCCTGACCCAGCTGGACATCGATTCTGCTCCGATGTCATCGAGCATGAGAACCGGCGTCGATTTGACCATATCGAGTTTTTCCTCCAATGACTGATCGTGAATTGCGTTTTTCAGCTCCCTGACAAATTCGGGAACATAGACAAGGATGGACGGGTGATCCTTTGCCGCAAGTTCATTGGCGATGGCCGCCAGCATAAAGGTTTTTCCAACGCCGAACTGCCCGTGGACATAAATTCCTTTTCCTTTTCCTGTCTCGTTGTAGTCATGAAAGAATTCAGTCGCCAGCTGAATCACCTTCAACCGGCTCGGGTCGTCACCGTCAATGTCGGCAAATGTGGCATCCAGAAGATCCTCCTGAATATAGATGCTTTTGATGAGCGACCGCTGTCTCTCCCTTTCATCAGCTTTTCGTTTTTCCGGACAGGTGTCATACTGGACATCGATCGTTTTCCCGTTCAGCACAAGCTTCGGATGGTATCCCTGGATCAGGTTTTTGCATTCCATTAAACTTGGGCAGTCCCCGCAGGCTTTGCTTTGCTGTGTATACTCGTAAAGCTTGTTTAAGCTTCTCTCGATCATACGATCATCCACTACAGCCTGATGCTGGTCGATAAATTGCCGAACATCTTTGTCAGAGAGAACCTTTTCTTTCATATCTTCCAGGCGTTTCTTAAAGTCAGGCCTTTTCGTCACACCTTCGAGTGCGCGTTTAATCGGCTCCATATTCGTTCACCTCACATGTTAAAGGGCGGAATGTTTCCTCAGTTTCTTCACTTCTTCAAGCAGCTTCTGCTTCTCCAGTTCAAAATCTTCCATGCTTGCCGCAGTCTGCATTATCGGCTCAGACGAATCCTCAGCTTTGCTTTCCTTGAGCCAATCCGGCAGTTTTTCCTCTCTGATGACTTTTTTGTTCCGTGAGGTCTGCTTTTTCTTGCCTTCCGCCCACTCAAGATATTGGCGGTTTTCTGCTTTGGCGAGCTGCATGGCTTCCCTTACCGTCCGCACTTTTTTTCTGGCCCAGTGGGAAGCGATTTTTTGAATGTAGTTTTTAGAAAGCTTCATATCGGTTTTCAGCATCGCATAGTAGATCAAAACATTGATGACGCCAGGCTCCAGTTTTTGGTCAAGCATGATTTCCTCTATGATTTTCAAATCGGCTTTCGACGGCTCAGCGCCTCCCCCGATATCCTGAAGCAGCTTCCTTGGCGATACTTGTTCAAGCAGAGAGATTAAGTGATCTTCCTTCGAATTGTTGGACGGCTGTTCATTTGGATGTTCACGGAGCTTGAGAGGCTGCACTTTGTCAACAAGTTCAGGAAGCAAACCGTTTCTTTCGATTTGATACCAGTCGCTCGCCGCTTTTCTGAGCGCTTCCGATGTAATGGTATCATGCTCATCTACGGCTGACATGACAACGTTCTGCATATCGAGCGGGTCGATTCCGTATAGAAAGGCCAGTTTTTTTATCGTTTCCTTTACCTGATCTGTCAGCGCTTTTCTCGGTATAAGCGTTTCCGATAAACCGGCCAGAAACAATTGAAAATCGAATTCATCTTCAGTGACTGTGACAGACCGGCCTGTTCCCTCTTTCATGAATTCCTGTTCATCGCCAAGCTTCATCGCCTCGGCCATATCTTCTGACATCTTCCACTCATTCGGCTGAACGGATGCAAAAACTTCGTTGAACGAACGGGTAATGTCACGGGCATCTTCAGGGACTGATGCATGTACGAAATATTCTTTCAGCTGCTGATACCTCGTCTTTCCGACGCGGTTGTATAGGAACACATTCAGCATTCCGTCCTGGAAAAACTCATCCGGCCTTAAAGGCGGGATCAATTCATATATAAATAAACGTTCCTCATCTGTTTCTTTCATATATGTCTTTAACAGTCCGATTCCTTCAAGCTTTTCCTTTTCGGCGTGAATCATCTTCAGATTGGCCTGCATCGCTCCCATCAGCTGTCTGTGGGTCGAGCTTTTTCCCCATACCCTGTTTTGTTCCAGCTCTCCCCAAAGCGTAAAAAACAAGCTGAGTGAAAAGGAGCCGATTAAAGGCTGATACAATAGCGTGATAATTTGCCGGTCTAAATCCTGAAGCATGCCATAGCTTTTGACCATGTAAGGATCGACAGGAAGCAAATCTTTCCAATAATTACTCATATTTTATGTCAACCTTCCACTTTGTTTCTTGTCCTCATTTTACACCTTTTCCCGATGTTTTTGTCATGAGAAAAGAGCTGGATATATTTACAGCTCTTTACCGTTCTTTCTTTATTAAATCTTTCAGCTCGTCGATAAATACGTTGATATCTTTAAACTGACGATATACTGAAGCAAAGCGGACATATGCGACCTCATCGATTTTCGCCAAACGATCCATCACCATTTCTCCGATCATTTCGCTTTTCACTTCAGAGACGCCTTGATTTCTAAGCTCTTTTTCAATTGCAAAACAAATATCTTCAAGCTCTTTTAAAGCGACAGGCCTTTTTTCACAGGCTTTGATCAGGCCGCGGAGCATTTTCTCCCGGCTGAATTCTTCGCGTATTCCTTCTTTTTTGACGACGATCAGCGGAATTTCTTCCACTTTTTCAAATGTCGTAAACCGATAATTGCATGATTCGCATTCGCGCCTTCTGCGAATGGATCTGCCTTCGTCAACCGGGCGGGAGTCCAAAACCCTCGTCCCATTATGCTGACATGCTGGACATTTCATTTTTTCAGCTCCCTATTCAGTTGTTTGGTTTTGCCTTGGTCAGCTTTCGGTCCAGTTCCTTATAAAACGTTGAAACCATGCCGCGGCTTGAGCCAAAATCGGTCGGCAAAAACGTTTCCGTCGATACATTAAAATCGACCGCTGTTTCAAATGGACGGACGGAAACGACTGTCGCGACCACAAAAGACTTTTTCGGTTTTTTGGCTTCCGCGTTTACTTCTCCTCTTTCCTCCGACACCGAGATCACGGTGCAGCCGTCAAGCCCTTCCAGCGTGTCTAAAACAGCTTCGAGCGCCTGTTTTGCCGTCGCTTTGTAATAGCGGCTTTTCAGCTCGTCGACGGGATGGCGGTCAGATGTCTCGGCATGGGTTGAAAAAAATCCCTGAATTTTTTGCAGAACACTCATTTCCTTTGTCCCCTTTGCCTTTCTTCTCTATATTTTATTAAAAAAACAGTCCATTTCCAAGGGAAAATCAAACAGCCTGAAAATGCAGGAAAAAATCATGAAGGGAAAGAAAAAGGAGCGGATGTTCAAGCGGTATCCGCTTTTTCATCCAGCTCCCTTTAAAGTGCCTGTGCTTTGGCTTTAGCCTGTTTGATTTGAACAGGCCCCATGCCTCTCGGTATTTCAATGTTCTCTCTTGTTTCCGCTTTTAACTCTTCTGCGATATAATCCGCAGCTACGTTCGGATCTAGATCTCCGCAAGTATAAACATCAATGCTGGCATACCCGTGTTCAGGAAAACTGTGAATGGTCAGGTGAGATTCGGAAATGATCACGACCCCGCTTACACCTTGCGGAGCAAACTTATGAAAAGCAACCTCACGGACCTCAGCACCTGATTTGAGTGCCGCATTTACAAACGTTTTCTCAATAAAATCCATGTCATTCAGCTTATCAAAATCGCATCCCCACAGCTCGGAGATGACGTGACGCCCCATTGTTTCCATAGCATGGACCCCCCTTAACAAGAATTAAAAAAGTGAATTTCCAAGCAACTGAACCGGTCAATTACCACGGGGGAAAGTTAGTCCGGAGAGGTCCTAACCCTTTAAGTAATGCCGAAGCGCTCACGAACTAGAAGTTCACGAAAAATAGTATACTTTGTTTGAATATTTTTTGCAAGGCGGTTTTATCAATTGGTGGTTAAGGGGTTTTTTTTTATCCGTCCATGCTTTTATTTTATACAGCTGATGGATGTTTCATTCTTGAAGCGACAAATCTGACAAGGTCAACGACCCTGCAGGAGTATCCCCATTCATTGTCATACCATGCAAGCACTTTCATTTTTCTGTTTTCAAGAACCATTGTTGAAAGGCTGTCAATGACGGCGGAATATGGATTTGTGTTAAAATCCGCTGACACGAGAGGTTCATCGCATACATCAATGATGCCGGACATGGAGCCTGCCGCAGCCGTGCGGAACGCTTCATTGATATCCTCTGCCGATACATCGCATTTTACATCGGCGACAAGGTCAACGAGTGAAACATTTGAAACAGGAACACGCAAAGCCAATCCGTGCATTCTTCCTTTTAAATGCGGCATGACGAGAGACAACGCTTTCGCTGCGCCAGTCGTCGTCGGAATGATCGAAGATCCGCAGGCGCGCGCCCTTCTCAAGTCTTTGTGCGGATTGTCAATATTTTTTTGATCGTTTGTAAATGCGTGAACGGTCGTGACAAGCCCGTTTTCGATTCCGAATGCATCATCAAGCACTTTTGCCACAGGGGCAAGACAGTTTGTTGTACACGATGCATTTGAAATAATTGCGTGGCGCTCCGCATCGAATTGGTGTTCATTCACACCCATCACGATCGTAATATCTTCATTTTTACCGGGAGCCGTTAAAATGACCTTTTTTGCACCCGCTTCAAGATGAGCTTCCGCTTTTTCCTTCGAATTAAACTTGCCCGTCGCCTCGACGACAATGTCTATTCCATAATCGGCCCACGGAAGAAGCTTCGGTTCCCTTTGATTGGTGAGCATGACCTTTTTCCCGTTGACCAGCAAATGGTCTTCCCCTGCTTTGACATCCAGTTCATAGCGTCCGTGATTTGTGTCATACTTTATTAAATGAGCGAGTGTTTCCGCAGGATAGCTCGCATTGATCACCGCAATGTCAATCTGTTCATCAAGCATCGCTTTTCTAAATACCATTCTGCCGATGCGGCCGAATCCGTTTATGGCAACTTTCACCTTCATTAAACATACACCCCTTGTTTTTTATGTCATTCCACATCATGTTTTATTCAAAATAAGTATAACACATTATTTTAAATTAGCCATACCATTTATACCTTTTACAGCAAATTTACGCATCGTTGTGAAAAAGTGAACAAAAGACTAAAAAAAATCATCCTTAAAGCATATATTTCAAATACATCTTAAGTGCTACAATTTCCAACAGCGCTAAATTTTCACACGACAGAAGGCAGTGTCTTCAAGGAAGGACAAACATGAAACTGATCAAAAACGCATCTTTCATCATTTCTTTTTTAGCTGCGGCTGGCATTTCTTTTTTATTAGGGACAGAGGCCGCGTCTGCGGCAAGCGAAGATTATCCGAAACAGATGATCAGGCTGGAAAGCTCATCAGGCTTAAACATCACACCCGCCGGGAATCAGGACAACGCGCCGCTTACAACGAAACAAACGAGCGGGGAAAAAGAAGAAAGGTGGAGGCTTGATACATCTGACGGCAAACAATTCAAAATCAGAAACATGGATAACGGCAAAATTATCATTCCCGCCCATTATGCCCTGTCAGACAACAATCCCGCTGTGGTTTACTATGACAATTCACGGAAGGAAGAGTTGTGGAACATCATTGGGGCTGACAAAGATGCGAACGGGGATTTTATGACGTATAAAATCGTCAGCGCAGAAAACAACAACCTGGCACTGACACGGGACGGAAGCGGAGTGAAGCTTGGCAAATATACGGGAAGCTCCCTCCAAAAGTGGAAGCTTCCAAGCGATGGGCTCGAAGGTTTCGCCGGCTATGCGAAGGAAACGAGCGGCAGGCAGAAAACAGGCACGACCGGCGGGCTGCTCGGAAAAGTCGTCTACGTCAACAACCTGGGCGAACTGAAGGCCAATATTGAAGATTCAACACCGCGCACCGTTGTCGTCTCCAGCAATATCGGTGCTTCAGCCAAAACGGTATTGACGGTGGGCGCCAATAAAACGATTGTCGGCTCGTTTGAAAAACATAAGCTGAACAATGTTTACTTTAAAACAAAAGCGGAGTCTGGCAACGTCATTTTCAAAAACCTGGTCATTGCCCATGATCAATCGATTCACGAAAACAATGACATCCCTGTTTATATTACAGATTCGCGAAACTACTGGATTGACCATGTTACATTCCAGGGCCACAGCTATTCGGCAAACGGCCACGATCTCGACAAGCTCTTATACGTCGGCGCCAAAGCCGATTACATCACACTGTCTCACAGCATGTTCACAGACCACAGGTACGGCCTGATTCTCGGCTGGCCTCAAGATGACAAGCAGTACCACAGTATCTATAATGGATATCCGAGAATGACGATCAGCCACAATCGGTTCGAGAATCTCTACGTCAGGGCGCCCGGGTTGATGCGTTACGGTTATTTTCACGTAAAAAACAATTATATTAACAATTTCCATCTCGGCTTCACGATTACGACATTGGCCAAAATATATTCTGAAGCCAATTACTTTGGCACGGGCAACGAGAAAGGCATATTGGATGATTACGGAGACGGTGCGTTTAAAGATGTCGGGTCATACCCGGCGATAAAGGGGCAGAAATCACCCGAGACAAGCTGGAAACCTTCATCCAATTACAGCTATCGAACGATGAAGGCGGGTAATGCCAAAGCTTTTGCCGAACGGTACGCAGGTGCGCAAAATTCCGCATTGTATTACGCGAATTTCAGCCAGTTCAAGCAATATTGAACAAAAAAATGAGTGCGGTTTTCCCGCACTCATTTTGACCATCTCTCCAGAAGGTCTTGAAGCTGTTTTTCCGTGTCCTTCAGGCTGCCGCTGTTATCTATGACCGCGTCGGCCTTTTTCTTTTTTTCATCAAGGGGAAGCTGGGCTTGAATTCGACTAAGCGCCTCTTTTTCATTGAACTTGTTTCTTTTCATCAGCCGCTTTAGCTGAAGCTCTTTTGGGACCCAGACGACGATCACTTTGTCTGTCAAATGTTCAAGCCCGCTTTCATATAAAAGCGGAATATCAAGAACAACAAATTGTTCTCCGGCCGAAACGGCGTCATCGCGTTGTTTGATCATCGCTTTTCTCACTTCCGGATGGACGATCTCGTTTAATTGCACCCTTTTTTCTTCGTTCGTAAATACAAGCTCTCCGAGTTTTTTCCGATCGATATCGCCTGTCTCAAGCAGGATGCCATCGCCAAATGCCTCGACGATTTTCCAATATGCCGGCATTCCCTTTTCGACGGCTTCTTTTGCGATGACATCGGCATCAACCACTGTGATGCCGGCCTGCTGAAACATTTGCGCGACAGTGCTTTTTCCGCTGGCGATGCCTCCGGTTAAACCGATGACCAATGTCACGTGCTTAGCACCCCCTTCTTACAGTTTCCAAATTCCGATCATGATCAGCAATATACCGGGAAGGAAAGTCAGTTTATCCATCCAGTTCCATTTTGATAAAAAACGGCCTGACTTCATGCCAAAAAAGACAAATAATGAACTCATCACGGCTACGGTTATGCTCATCGGAACCGGTGAAAAACCGAGTGCCGCTGCTCCGATCCCTGCGCCAAAGGCGTCAATCGATAAAGCGAAGCCGAGCAGTACCGCTTCCATGCCGGTAATGATTCCCGATTTATCAATATCGGCGCTTGTCGGCGTTCTTAAAATATGAATGACGATTCCCAGGGATTTCAATTCAAGGTTCAACAAGGTTTTTTTCGAAATGGCAACTTCCTGCTCTTTCTCCGGCCTGAAAAATTGGTACAGCACCCAAGCGCCGATCCCCATTAAAATAACGGCGCCGAGCCTTTCCGTTACAACAACGGGGAGGAACTTCTCCAAAAGCGATCCGATCATCATAGCAGTCAGCATAACGGCGCCCGAACAAAAAGCGATGATCAATATCGCTTTAAAAGGAATTTTCAGCTTTCGCAAACCATAGGTTAATCCGACTGAAAAACTGTCCAGGCTGACGGCAAATGCCAGAAGCAAGAAAGATGCAAATATCATATCCGGTCTTCCTTTCTGTTGATGCAGCGGTGCAAGTTTTTAACCTTAGGCATATTTTTTAGGCTTCTTATATATATGAGAAAAGAAAACCATCTGTGTATTGTTCATTCTAAAAAGCAACAATACCTAAGGGTTGCACCGAAAGGATTAAACAAGGATACGACTCGATTTGCCTTTATCCGCTACTGTCATTTTTTTTGGCATTTCACACAGTAATGTGTACCTCTTCCTCCAACGACCGTTTTTTCAATTTCAGATCCGCATGTTTTACAAGGTTCACCTTTTCGTCCGTAGACGTACAGCTTGAGCTGGAACATGCCGATTTCCCCTTGTGAATTAATGTAGGATCTGACTGTGCTCCCTCCGGCTTCAACAGCTTCTTTTAACGTCTGGACGATTTCTTTATGGAGGAGAACCGTCTGTTTTTTCGTCAGCCTGCTCGCAGGTGTTTCCGGATGGATTCCCGCTCTGAACAGCGCTTCATCCACGTAAATATTCCCCAATCCGACGACCGTCCGCTGGTCGAGAAGCGCGGTTTTCACCGAGCGGTTTGTTTTCATCAAGCGCTCTCTTAAATATCCGGCTGTAAATTCGCTGCTGAACGGCTCCGGGCCGAGCTGCCTGAGCGGCAGCTCTGTCTGTTCTTCACCCGGCTTAAACAAATGCATCGTGCCAAACTTCCTGACATCCCGATAGCGCAGCTCCGTTCCGTCCGTGAACTTGAAAATGACATGCACATGTTTATCAAGGGGCTCTCCGTTTTGATGGAGACCGTACTTCCCTTCCATTCTCAAATGGGAAACCATGACGCAGTGATCAAGATGAAACAATAAAAACTTTCCTCTTCTGTCTATCGACTGAATCGTCTGACCGGCAAGAAGTCTGGCGAATTCTTCAGGTTCCGCCGGACGTTTAATGATGTTCGTCCATCTAATATCAACCGCATCTATTGTTTTTCCTTTGACAAGTCCGGCAAGAGTGCGCCGGACCGTTTCAACTTCCGGCAATTCCGGCACATGATCACTTCCTTTTTTTATTTTGCGTCATACCATGATGGGCCTGAAGAACAATCCACTTTCAACGGAACATCGAGCTCCAATGCGCTCTCCATTACTTCAGGGACCAGCTTTTCAAGCTCTTTAATCTCTTCTTCAGGCGCTTCAAAGATCAATTCATCATGCACCTGCAGCAACAATTTGGCCTGAAGGCCTTTTTCTTTCAGCTTTTTCGCCATTTGGATCATCGCTTTTTTAATAATGTCAGCGGCGCTTCCCTGGATCGGCGTATTCATCGCCGTCCGCTCGGCAAAGCTGCGGAGGTTGAAGTTCCGGCTCGTCAATTCCGGAATGTATCTTCTCCTGCTTAAAAGCGTTGTGACATAGCCTTTCTGCTTGGCTTCCTGAACGGTTTCTTCCATGTATTCCTTGACTCCCTGGAAGCTGTTGAAATAGCGTTCGATAAACGCGGCGGCTTCCTTCCTTGTAATGCCCAGGTTTTGCGAAAGCCCGTAGTCGCTGATGCCATAGACGATGCCGAAATTGACGGCTTTCGCCTGCCTTCTCATCGCCGATGTGACTTCTTCTTCAGCCACATGAAAAACATCCATCGCCGTTTTCGTGTGAACGTCCATGTCATTTGTAAAAGCTTCGATCAGGTTTTTATCCTTCGAGATGTGTGCGAGGACCCTCAGTTCGATCTGCGAATAATCCGCGGCGAACATCAGCCAGCCTTTTTGAGACGGAACAAACGCCTGCCGGATCTTCCGGCCTTCTTCAAGACGGATTGGAATATTTTGCAGGTTTGGATCTGTCGAGCTCAGCCTCCCGGTCTGTGTTAAAGCCTGATTGAAGCGCGTGTGCACCTTATGGCTGTCTTTGCGGATGACTTTTAAAAGCCCTTCAACATATGTGGACTGCAGCTTGCCGATTTGCCTGTAATGCAGGATGTCTTCGATAATGACGTGTTTGTCGCGCAGCTTTTCCAACACATCCGCCGATGTGGAATAGCCCGTTTTTGTTTTTTTGATGACGGGCAGGCCGAGTTTTTCGAACAATATCACGCCGAGCTGCTTCGGCGAGTTGATGTTAAAGGTCTCTCCAGCCGACTCATGGATTTTCTTTTCATACTCTTTTAATTTTCCTGAAAGCTCTTCACCCATTTTTTTCAGCCTGTCCACATCGACCTGGACGCCGATGGATTCCATTTCACCGAGAATATGGGCCAGCGGCATTTCGAGATCTTCAAACAGCTCGAGCTGTTCGTTCTCTTCCAATTCATCAAGCAGTTTGTCGCGGAGCAGGGAAATCGCCTTTCCTTTTCTGGCCAAATGATCGGCAAGTTCCTGTTCAGCGGGAACCGCCTGTTTGGCACCTTTTCCATAGACCGCTTCATCGGAGGATACAATGCTCAGCTGATGGGTCTTTGCAACGCTTGCGACATCATCGTACGAGTGGCCAGGATTGATGATGTAAGCCGCGAGGAGAACGTCAAATTCCGCGCCTTTCAGTTCAACCCCCTGCCAGCGCAAAGCGACCGCCGCACGCTTTACATCAAATACCCATTTCTTTTTCGAGTCGTCCTGAGCCCATTCTTTAAAACGTTCGGAAGCAATGGCCGTCTCTTTCGGGATAAAGAAAGCGCCGTTTTCATTCACGATCGAAAAACCGAGTATCGGGGCCTCGTGATAATTGTCTCCAAGCTGTTCGACAACGAATGAAGCCGGTGACGCAAACAATTCCTCAGTGATCTCATTTGTGATCTTGACGTCGAGCTCCTCGAACTGTTCCTCTTCTTTTTCTGCGGTGTCTTCCCCGAGCCTTTCAAGCAGCGAATGAAAGCCGAGGTCCTTAAAGAGCTTAATGACGGCTTCCCTGTCAAAGCCTTCATAGCCAAGGGCGTCCAATGTAATCTCAAGGGGAGCTTCAGTGGTGATCGTCGCGAGCTCTTTGCTCATCAAAGCCTGGTCTTTAAATTCCTCAAGCTTTTCTTTTAGTTTTTTTCCGCTGACCTCGTCGATTGACGATAAAAGCTTTTCGACCGTATGGAACTGCTTTAGGAGCTTGATCGCCGTTTTTTCACCGACGCCGGGAACGCCGGGAATATTGTCTGAGGCGTCGCCCATCAGTCCTTTCATGTCGATGATTTGCGGAGGTGTGAGCCCGTATTTTTCCCGGACGTGTTCAGGCGTATAATATTCAACATCTGTGATGCCTTTTTTCGTGATCGCCACCGTTGTTCCTTCCGTCGCCAGCTGTGTCAAATCTTTATCACCGGAGAAGATCTTGACCTCAAAGCCGTCTGTTTCGGCTGATTTAGCCAGCGTTCCGATGATATCGTCGGCCTCGTAATTTTCAAGCTCATACCTGGAGACCCGGTAGGCATCGAGAAGCTCCTGAATAAACGGCATTTGCTCGGAAAGTTCGGGCGGCGTTTTTTGCCGGCCTCCTTTATATTCTTTAAACGTTTTATGCCTGAACGTCGTTTTTCCCGCATCAAAAGCGACCAGCATGTGGGTCGGCTTTTCTTCTTCAAGCATTTTCATCAGGATCATCGTAAAACCGTACACGGCATTTGTATGTATTCCTTTTTCATTGCTGAGAAGAGGCAGTGCGAAAAACGCACGGTATGCCAGGCTGTTTCCGTCAACCAACACTAATTTTTTTCGTTCTGTCATCTTGATCCTCCTAAGAAGCCGTGATTTTCCAGCTTCCATTCAACTTCATACACATATTTGCTTATTTTATTTTAGCAAAGTTCATTTTGAAAGGAAAATCAGAGTCCTTTTTTTAGAAAGAAAACAAAAAAAGGGACGCGCTTGATGATCGCGTCCGTCCATATGGCTCCTTGGATGAAGGGGTTCACTAATGATCCTATCAGCCAAGTTTTAAACGTGTTTATCAAAGTTGTAAAGCCTTTGTAAAGTTTCTTTTATTCCTCACCGTTTGCAGCAGCTCGTGTTAAGCGGACCGTAAACACAGTGCCTTTTCCCCGCTCGCTTTCGACATCGATTTCTCCGTGATGCGCTTCGATCAAATGCTTGACGATGGCAAGGCCGAGACCTGTTCCCCCCGAATTCCTGCTTCTGTCTTTGTCAATCCGGTAGAACCGTTCAAAAATCCTCGGGATTTCCGAGCGCTTGATGCCGATCCCCGTATCTTTTACTTTGACCTGAACCGCATCTTCCAGCACTTCCGCATGAATCGTCACACTGCCTTTTTCCGGTGTGTATGTGATCGCATTGTTAACCAAATTCAAAAAAACCTGCTTTAGTCTGTGCGGATCTCCGGAAGCAACGGCAGGCACTGCCGGTTTTTCCAGGGTCAGCGCAATCCCTTTTTCCTCCGCTTTATTCTTTAACAGCATCTCGATCTCTTCGAGAATTTCGCCGATGTCACATTTTTGAATATTTAAGGTGAAGTTCTGCTGTTCGATTTTCGAAAGGTCCAATAGATCCTGAATGAGATTTTGCAGGCGGCCGCTTTCTTTTAAAATGATCGAGAGAAACTGCAAAAGGGTTTCCCGTTCGTTCATGGCTCCGTCCAACAGCGTCTCTGTGAATCCTTTGATCGAGGTAATTGGTGTTTTCAGCTCATGAGAAACATTCGCGACAAAGTCCTTCCTCATTTCTTCAAGCTTCTTTCTCTCCGTCATATCATGAAAAACGAGGACGATGCCTTTCCATTCATCATTGATGCCGATAATCGGAACACCGTCGACTTCAAAATATCTTCTCTCGATTTTGATCGGCAGCTTAAACATCTTGCGGACCTTTGTTTCCGTCATAAAGATTTCTTCGATGAGATTGATGATCTCTTCATGTTCAAGCACTTCATGGTAGAAGTGGTAGAGAAGCTGGTCGGCTTCTACATGGAACTGCTTTTGATAGGCCCGGTTTACAAGATGGATATAGCCTTTGCCATCGATTAAAATCAGGCCTGAATCGATATTTTCAATCACGGTTTGCAGCCGGTCCCGCTGCATTTCCTGCGCTCTTGTCATGTCCTGCAAATTTTGGGCGAGCATATTGATGGACTGGCTCAGCATCGTTTCATCTTCATTGAACGTCCTTGCTTTATAGTTTCCTTTCGCAAGCTCAATGGCAACTTGTGTCGCGGATTCAATCGGATTCGTGTATTGGGACGTAATTCTCGCCCCAAGCCCGGCAATGATTAAAAAAGCCGTTCCCAGGCTGACACCTAGAAGAATCCAAATTTTTTGATTGATATCCTGCAGAGAATCGACCGGAGAGCTGATCAGAATATAGCCTTGCAGCTCCCCCGCCTCTTTGAGCGGCTGGACATAGCGGAACACAGACTCATCACTCGGCCTGATTCTGAAGCCTCCGCCTTCGCCATCCAAATCGGTTTCAACCGCTTGTTTGATGACGGACTTGTTTGCCGCATGCTCTCCAAAATGAAAAAGAACCTGACCTTTTGTATCAATCAGTGATACATCACTGTCCAGTTCACGGCTTGCTTTCTCTAAAATTGCGCCTTGTTCAGAAGACTTAAGGTTTCCGGCATCCGTCAGCGAGGCTAGCAAGCCGGCCTCTTTTTCAATGTGGCTGCTTAATTTTGCATTGTAAGAGGAGTGGAACAAGTGAACAAGCAGAAAACCGAGTGAAGCAAATACGAGAATCAACAGCGTCAGCAGGGCAGCTAAAAGCCTGGTCCGGAATTTAATCATTCAGTTTCGGCTCCTCCATTTTGTAGCCAAGACCTCTAATCGTTTTAATGTATTCCGGTTTTTTCGTGTTTTTTTCGATTTTATCGCGAAGATGGCTGATATGGACGTCGACGATGCGCGTGTCTCCGGCAAAGTCGTAATTCCAGACAGCGTTCAAGAGAAGATCCCTTGTCAGCACCCTTCCTTTATGTTTTCCAAGATACAAAAGGAGCTCAAATTCCTTCGGCGTCAGCTCGAGACGCTCATTTTGAAAATACACTTCGTAATGTTCAGGCAGTATTTTTAGGTCGCCGATAATCAATTCACCCGCATCGATTTCTTCAGGTTCTTCGGGCTGAACAGACATCGTCTGTGTTCTTCTTAAAATCGCTTTGACCCTAGCCGTCACTTCTCTCGGGCTGAACGGCTTTGTCATATAATCGTCTGCGCCCAGCTCAAGTCCGAGCACTTTGTCAAATTCATCGTCCTTTGCGGTCAGCATCAAAATCGGATACATCAGCTTTTTCTGCCTAAGTTCCTTGCAGACTTCGATTCCGTCCATTTTCGGAAGCATCAGATCGAGCACGATCAGATCAGGCTTCTCTTCTATCGCCTTTAACAGGCCCGCCTCTCCGTCCATGGCCGTCACAACGTGGTAGCCTGACCTTTCAAGGTTATATTTAAGAAGCGTAACAATTGATTCCTCATCGTCTACAACTAATATCTTTTTGCTCATGACATGCCTCCAGGCTTCATATTTCCCCGACATCTCTATCTCTATTTTTATATGTGCGAAACGTTTTCACTCTTATTTTAACGAAAGCCTTTCTGTTCGACAATTTGATTTTTCATTGTTTTGAATAAAATCTCTTTTTTCTGCCAACATCCGGCCGTTCAATGGTGAAAAGTGAGATGACTGGTTCAAATTCCATTCAAAGACGAAAATGTCCGGGCAGATGATTATGATTAGGTATATGCTGACAGCCTCTGTTTATGTCTTTCATTTTCATTTTCTATATTATGTAATCCGAAAAACAGGCAGGCTTTTTATTAAGCCTGCCTGTCTGTTTGTTTTATGAGAGTACTTTCATCACGTTTTTAACCGATTGTACGGATTGATCAAGCTGACTTTTTTCAGACTCGGTCAGATCAAGCTCAATGATCTTTTCAAGACCGTTTCCGCCGATAATCGTCGGTACGCCGAGGTAAATACCGCTGTAGCCGTATTCGCCTTCAAGGAAGGCAATGGTCGGCAGCACGCGGCGCTGGTCTTTCAAGATCGCCTCAACCATCTCAGTCAGAGAAGCGGCTGGCGCATAATAGGCGCTTCCGTTTCCTAACAGGTTGACAATTTCTCCCCCGCCTTTTCTCGTCCTTTCGACAATGGCATCGATCCGGTCTTTTGGAAGAAGCGTTTCAAGCGGAACACCGCCTGCATAAGAGTAACGAACGAGCGGTACCATATCGTCGCCATGACCGCCCAGCACAAAACCGGTGATGTCTTTGACAGACAGGTTCAGCTCCTGAGCGACAAACGTTCTGAATCTTGCAGTATCCAGAATTCCGGACTGTCCGATGACCCGCTCTTTCGGAAAGCCCGATTCTTTGTATACGGCGTAAGTCATCGCATCAACAGGGTTTGTCAACACGATGATGATACAGTCAGGCGAATATTTGACAATTTCTCTGGTTACACTTCTCATGATTTTTTCGTTCGTAGCCACGAGGTCGTCCCGGCTCATTCCAGGCTTTCTTGCGATGCCCGCCGTAATGACGACAATATCAGAACCGGCCGTGTCTTCATAGTTCGCCGTCCCTTTCACATCCGCGTCAAATCCTTGGACAGGACTCGCTTCAAGCATATCGAGCGCTTTCCCTTTCGTAGGGTTCTCCAGCTGCGGAATGTCGACCAAAACGACGTCGGCCAATTCTTTTTGAGCCGTTAAGAATGCAGTTGTTGCACCTGTAAAACCCGCTCCGATGACAGATACTTTATTTCGCTTCTTTCCCATTTTTTCTACCCCTTTAATTGTTGTTTTTTTGTTATGAAACCCAGTTGCCGCTTAAGACATGTTTTTGATGAGCTCATCCCCGAACTCAGAGCATTTTACTTCTGTCGCGCCGTCCATCAGGCGGGCAAAATCGTAGGTCACGACTTTGGAAGCGATGGTTTTTTCCATCGATTGAATGATAAGGTCGGCAGCTTCATTCCAGCCTAAATGCTCAAGAAGCAGAACGCCGGAAAGGATGACCGAAGACGGGTTTACTTTGTCCAGTCCGGCATATTTAGGCGCTGTTCCGTGTGTCGCCTCAAAGATGGCATGTCCTGTTTCATAGTTGATGTTTGCTCCAGGTGCGATGCCGATTCCGCCCACTTGTGCTGCAAGGGCGTCTGAGATGTAGTCCCCGTTCAGGTTCATTGTCGCAACGACGTCAAACTCGGCCGGACGCGTCAGAATCTGCTGAAGGAAAATGTCGGCGATGCTGTCTTTAACGATGATTTTTCCGGCTGCTTCAGCTTCGCTTTGCGCTTTGTTAGCCGCGTCTTTGCCGTCTTTTTCGACGATGCGGTCGTATTCGGCCCATGTGAACACTTTATCGCCGAATTCTTTTTCAGCCACTTCATAACCCCAGTTTTTGAAGGCTCCTTCAGTGAATTTCATGATGTTTCCTTTGTGTACGAGTGTGACAGATTTGCGGCCGTGTTCAATCGCATACTCGATCGCCGCTCTGACAAGCCTTGATGTTCCCTCTTCAGAAACAGGCTTGATGCCGATGCCTGATGTTTCAGGGAAGCGGATTTTGTTGACACCCAGCTCGTTTTTCAGGAAAGAAATCAGCTTTTCAACTTCTTCAGAGCCTTTCGCATACTCGATGCCGGCGTAGATATCTTCGGTATTTTCACGGAAGATGACCATGTCTGTATCCTCAGGGCGCTTAACCGGGGATGGTACGCCAGTGAAGTAGCGGACAGGGCGCAGGCATGTAAACAAGTCAAGCTCTTGTCTGAGAGCGACGTTTAATGAACGGATTCCGCCGCCTACAGGAGTTGTTAAAGGACCTTTGATCGCGATGAGGTATTCGCGGATCGCGTCAAGCGTTTCCTCTGGAAGCCATTCACCGGTTTTGTTGTATGCTTTTTCCCCGGCGTAAACTTCTTTCCAGGTAATCTCTTTTTCGCCGTTATAAGCTTTTTCAACGGCTGCTTCCAAAACCCTGGAAGCCGCTCTCCAAATATCAGGACCGGTTCCGTCCCCTTCAATAAACGGGATGATCGGGTTGTTTGGAACGTTTAATACTCCGCCAGAGACTGTAATTTTTTCACCTTGTGCCACAATAAAACCTCCCATAATATGTAATTCATATAGAAAAACATCTGTTTCCCCCGTGAGTGCGGGGGACAAGCATGTTTTTTTCATAGATTCAATGTTTTAGAAAGAACCGTAAGAGGCCGGCCAGACGAGTCGCGGGCAAACCTCTTTACATCGGTCAGCTTCTTTCTTCAATCGGAATGAATGTCTGCATGTCAGGGCCTGTATAATCTGCGCGCGGGCGAATCAGACGGTTGTTTTCATACTGTTCAAGAATATGGGCAAGCCATCCTGATACCCTGCTGATCGCAAAAATAGGCGTGAAAAGATCATGGTCGATTCCTAAGCTATGATAAACCGATGCAGAATAAAAGTCTACGTTCGGCGGGAGCTTTTTTTGAGATGTGACGATTTGCTCAGTCCGCTCGGAAATCTCAAACCATTTGCTTTCACCGGTTAAATTCGTCAGCCGCCTGCTCATTTCCTTCAAATGTTTTGCACGCGGATCTCCCTGACGGTATACGCGGTGGCCGAAGCCCATAATCTTTTCTTTCTTTTCGAACTTGGCTTGAATATATGAATCTACATTTTCCACTTCACCAATCTCTGAAAGCATTTTCATAACAGCTTCGTTTGCTCCCCCGTGAAGCGGGCCTTTCAAGGCGCCGATTGCCGCTGTTATACCTGAGTAGACGTCAGAAAGCGTGGCTACGCATACTCTGGCCGTGAAAGTCGATGCGTTCAGTTCATGATCCGCGTGCAGGATCAAAGCTTTGTCAAACGCTTCCACTTCTATCGGCGAAGGTTCTTTTCCATTCAGCATGTAGAGAAAATTAGCGGCAAAGCCGAGTTCCGGATTTGGCTCGATCGGCTCAAGCCCTTTGCGGATTCTTGAAAATGCGGCGACAAGCGCAGGCATCTTGGCCTGTAGACGGACCGCTTTTCTGTAATTTGCATCCGAATCCATTTGATCTGCTTCTTCGTCGAACAATCCCAGTAAAGAAACGGCTGTGCGCAGTGCTGCCATCGGGTGGACTTTTCCATTTGAGTAGGATTTGAAATGATCAATTACTTCTTTGGGGATACCGGCATTCTCAGAAAGCTGTTTTTTTAGCTCGGTAAGCTCTTCCCTGTTCGGCAGCTTTAAATGCCAAAGCAGATACACAACTTCTTCAAAGCTGGCTTTTTGTGTCAAATCATCGATGTTATACCCTACATATGTAAGGGTGTCATCAATAATTGAACTCACTGATGATGTAGTGGCGACTACCCCTTCTAGGCCGCGTGTTGCTGTCATATACATCTCTCCCTTATTTAAAGATTTCCCCTTTTAAAATTAAACCAAAACCCTGGAGCAAAAACAACGCAGAATGTAAACACCACCTTTTGGCTCAAAAGAAAATGCTTACATAAAATCGTTTTTCAAATAAAACAATCGCGGTGTTTTATATACCATTCAATACTCCGATATGCTTAATGAAGATTAAGCCTATTTATATTATAAACAAATTTCAGACATTTGTTAAATGTTTAACTATAGTTTTTTTTTCTTATTTTCCCCCCCAATCGGCTTTTCTTTACAGATTTCTAGTAGTTTTACAGGCTTTATTTATATTCAATTATGTTTTTTTGAAAAAATACGATGCTGAAATTTTTTCGGTTCCGAAACGTTTTATTCTCTTATCAAACGAAAAAACCCCTTTTTTAAAGGGGTGCATTTTTTCGAGACTGTCTTGCCATGTATGCCTACGGAGTGAAATGCTGTACCGCCTGCATGACAAGATATGCGATGCCGGCGCCGATTAAAGGGCCGACCGCGACACCTTTAAATAAAGCGACGGCTAAAATCGTTCCGAACACAAGGGCGGTTGTAATATGCGGATCTTCCGCAAGCAATGTGATGCCGTTTTTGGCGATCAGCGCTACGAGGATGCCGGCGCCGAGGGCGATCCACGCATAATATGATTTCACCGCTTCACCGAGCTGCTTAAATCCGATCTCGCCTGTTGCAATCGGCACTAAAACGGCGATCGTAATCACCGTCACGCCCCAGTTGATTCCCTTGGATTGTATGGCGGGAAACAGCTTTTGGTCGAGGCCGACCAGCTTGATTAAAAGCAGGACGGATACGGCAATGATTAAAGACTGGTTTTTCGCGACTAAAGCGATCGCCAGCAAAAGTAGCAAAAATAAATTGGCTTGAGTAAACATCTGCTTTCATCTCCATTTTTTATTGACCTTTCTCATAATAACAAGACTCATGAATAAAATGAAATTAGGACACGCTTTCTGATCAGGAGGATTTTGACGTGAATCAATCCCATCTTGCAATTGCACTTCGGGCGGGCTCTGTGCTCATCCTCGCTGCGGCTATCGGAACGCTCGGCTACTACTCTTTCCCGTTAACCTATCCTTTTGTGATTGCCCTTATTCTCGCTGTCATCATCAATCCTTTTGTGGAATGGCTGGAAGAGCGGTCGGGCTTTCCGAGGGGTCTTAATGTCGCCATTGTACTGTCCGCTTTTTTGACAGCGGGGGCCGGTTTTTTAACATTGATCGTCGCCGAAATCGCCTCCGGTGCTGCTTATTTGGCCAAAATACTGCCCGCCCAGCTGAATCGGGCAGCTCTTTATGTCGAGCATTTTTTCACAAACAGAATCATGCCGCTGTACAATCAGCTTGCCGCATATTTTGACGGGCTCGAAGCCGGCCAGCAGGAATCCATCATCACGCAGATCGAACATTTGGGCAGTAAAATCGCTTCAAGCACCGCCTTATTCCTTTCTAAAATTCTTGAAACGGTGCCGCTTTTTTTCGCATTTCTGCCAAATACGGCAGCCGTGCTGATTTTTTCACTGCTGGCCACTTTTTTCATCAGCAAAGATCTTCATAAATTGAAAAAAGGAGCGCAGGCATTTTTACCAGAACGCCTGGTCTCGGGGGCAGCTGCGGTCTATGCTGAATTGAAAAAAGCACTAGCGGGATTTTTAAAGGCTCAGCTTGCACTCGTGACCATCACGATGGTTCTCGTGATGATCGGACTGTTCGTATTAAAGGTCAACCACGCGATCGCCATCGCCTTTTTGATCGCGATTGTCGATCTTCTCCCATATCTCGGGGCGGGGTCTGTGTTTGTCCCATGGATCGTCTATTTAGCGATAACCAAACAGCTGCCGCTTGCGATCGGCCTCGGGGTTTTGTACGTTGTGGTCCTGCTTTTCAGACAGCTTGCCGAACCAAAAATTTTGAGCAAATCGATCGGACTTCACCCTTTAAGCACGTTAATCGCCCTTTTTGCCGGGTTCAAGTTGTTTGGGTTTCTCGGACTGATCATGGGTCCCGCGCTTCTCGTCCTTATTCAAGCGCTCTTTACGACGGGGATTTTAAAAGATATATGGCTATTTATTATAAAAGGAGAGCAAAAATAAACGACAATCCGCATTACAGCAGGCTGCCGCACCAATAAAACTATTTGATGATTTTCACCCGCCTGCCTTCAGACATCCTTTTCAGCTTGCGGGACAAGAATGGCTTCAGACGGTTGCGTGAAGCCGGAAACAGAAGCAGCAATCCGATGATATCCGATAAAAACCCGGGCAAAAGAAGCAGCATGCCGCCAATGAAGATACAGAGCCCGTCTAAAATCGCATCTCCGGGCATCTTTCCGTATTGAAGATCCCGCTGCACCTTGTGGTATACCTCGATCCCTTGTTTTTTTGCGAGAGCTGCACCGAGAAAGCCCGTCAGGATGATCAGCAAAACGGTCGGAAGCACGCCGATCCAATTAGCCGACAATAAAAACAGACCGATTTCACTAGCGGGGAAGATGACGAGAAATAATAAGAAAAACTTCATTGCTTTCACCTCGTGTTCTTAGATAGAAGCGAACGGCCGCTCTTTTTTTGTGCACGTTTTCATAGCTTGCAAAAAAAGAAGGGAAATGGATTCCCCTTCTTTTCCGGAAAATGACAAGATATTAAAGAACGCTTGCACGTCCTCTGTAAACTGCTCCTCTGGCTGAGTCGACCGTAATTTCTTCACCTTGTTTCAAGATGGAAGTGGCATTTTCGACACCGACAATAACAGGAATGCCGAGGCTTAAGCCTACAACAGCCGCATGGCTTGTTAAGCCGCCTTCTTCCGTGATCAAAGCACCCGCTTTTTCGATCGATGCGATCATATCGCGGTCCGTGCATTTTGTCACCAATACGGCGCCGTCTTTCATTTTTTCGCTCGCGTCTTTCGCGTTTTCGGCAATGACCACTTCTCCTATCGCCGATTTACGGCCGATTCCTTGTCCTTTTGCCACCACATCACCGACAACATATACCTTCATCAAGTTCGTTGTACCGGCTTCACCGACAGCACCGGCTGTAATCACAATCAAATCGCCATGGCGGACAAGGCCTGTATCAAGCGACTTTTGCACCGCATTTTCAAGCATCTCATCCGTAGAGCTGTGATTTTGGCCGCTCGTAGCGAAAACGCCGAAGACAAGAGACAGCTTTCTTGAAACGGAGTCATTGACAGTAACGGCAACGATCGGCGCCTGCGGGCGATATTTGGAGATCATTCTCGCTGTATGGCCGCTTTCTGTAGGCGCCACAATCGCCGAAACATCGAGATTAATCGCTGTGTGTGCAACGGACTGGCCGATTGCATCGGTAATCGACATACCGACTTGTTTGCTCCTTGCAGAAAGAATTTTTTTATGGTTGAGCGCTTCTTCTGAGCGGGATGCAATATTGTGCATCGTCTGCACGGCTTCTACCGGATAATTTCCGGCTGCCGTTTCACCTGAAAGCATGATCGCATCTGTGCCGTCAAAGATCGCATTTGCGACATCGCTCGCTTCAGCGCGCGTCGGACGCGGGTTGCGCTGCATGCTGTCCAGCATCTGTGTTGCCGTGATGACAGGCTTGCCGAGCGCATTACATTTTTTGATCAGCTCTTTTTGAACGAGCGGCACCTCTTCCGCCGGGATTTCAACGCCCAAATCGCCGCGGGCAACCATCAGGCCGTCAGACACTTCCAGAATGCGGTCGATATTATCGACGCCTTCCTGATTTTCGATTTTCGGGATAATTTGGATGTCTGTTGCGCGATGCTCTTCAAGCAATTCGCGGATTTCAAGAACATCTGACGGGCGGCGCACAAATGACGCAGCGATGAAATCGACGCCTTGTTCAATTCCGAAGACGATATCCTTCGCGTCCTTTTCCGTAATTCCCGGAAGGTTCACACTGACACCCGGCACATTGACGCCTTTTTTATTTTTGAGTGTTCCGCTGTTCATGACTTTCGTCAAAATTTCGCCATTATCTGCGTTCACTTCGATGACTTCAAGACCGATCAGGCCGTCGTCAAGTAAAATGGTTGAACCTGCTGACACATCATCAATCAAACCGTCATATGTAACAGAAATTTTTTCTGTCGTCCCAATGACTTCCTCCATTGAAACGATCAGCTGTGAACCGGCTTCCAGCTCAATTGCACCATTTTCCATCGTGTGCGTGCGGATTTCCGGCCCTTTTGTATCAAGAAGAATCCCTACATCTTTTCCGAGCTTGGCGGCCGCTTCGCGGATGTTTTTGATCCTTGCGCCGTGCTCTTCAAAATCTCCGTGGGAAAAGTTGAGACGCGCCACGTTCATTCCGGCTTCCATCAGCTGAGTGAGCTTTTCCACACTTTCGCTGGCCGGACCTATTGTACAAACGATTTTAGTCTTTCTCATATTGCTTCCTCCTCGGGTTTACACTAGATTGACAGTTCTTGAGACAGGCGGTACATGCTCTGGTCAACGGTATGTTTCTGATCAAGAATTTCAATGATATCATGATGAACAAGTTTATTATTTTGAATGCCTACACAGCGTCCGCCTTTTCCTTCAAGAAGCAGTTCAACCGCAAAGGCTCCCAGCCGGCTCGCCAATACGCGGTCAGCGGCCGTCGGTGATCCCCCGCGCTGAATGTGTCCAAGAACGGATACTCTAGTTTCGAGATTTGTGGCTTCTTCGATCCGTTTGCCGAATTCAACTCCGCTTCCGACACCTTCTGCAACGATGATGATGCTGTGTTTTTTGCCGCGCTCATGTCCTCTTTGCAGTCTGGCGAGGATCTCTTCCATATCGTAGTCGGCTTCAGGAATCAGAATCGATTCCGCTCCTCCGGCCAGACCTGACCATAGTGCGATATCTCCGGCATGGCGGCCCATTACTTCGATCACATATGTACGTTCATGAGATGTCGCCGTATCCCTGATTTTGTCAATGGCGTCAATCACGGTGTTTAAGGCCGTATCAAAGCCGATCGTCAAATCTGTTCCAGGAATGTCGTTGTCGATCGTTCCCGGTACGCCGACGCAAGGAAAACCGTGTTCTGTCAGCTTCTTGGCTCCCATATAAGAACCGTCTCCGCCGATGACAACTAATCCTTCTATCCCATATTTTTTCAGGTTCGCTATGCCTTTTTCCCGTCCTTCTACCGTTTTAAACTCTGGACATCTTGCTGTATAAAGCTTTGTTCCGCCGCGGTGGATGATATCTCCGACAGAACCGAGTTCTAGCTTTTCTATTTTGCCGTTGATTAAACCTGAATAACCATTATAAATTCCGTAAACTTCCACATTATGGTATATCGCTTTCCTGACAACCGCGCGAACAGCCGCGTTCATTCCAGGGGAATCCCCGCCGCTCGTCAATACTCCGATACGCTTCATCTTTTTCACCTCTAAAACTTATATAATTTACCTTAACACGTACATTGCCGCAAAAACAATGAAAAAGGGATGTAATTTTTCTGAAAATCCCTTATAAAACCTTAATCATTATACAATTAAACAAACAGTTTTTAAATAAATTTTAAACAAACTCTTTGAAAAATCGCGGCAAATGACACAATCCTTTCACTTTCTTCGCTCTCATAAAAAATAAACGTGAGCCAAAAGGCCTCACGTTTACTTATTTTACCCCAACATATTGGTTTTCAGTCGAGATTTTTCCAATTGATTTATATTTGTCATATCTTTGCTGGATTAACTCCGTTTGATCCAGTTTCAACAGGGACTTGAGCGCATCTTTCAGCACTTCATCAATATATCCGGCCTGCTTCTTCACATCGCGGTGTGCTCCGCCTCTTACTTCTTTTATAACATGATCGATAATATCTAATTCTTTCAGATCGGGAGCGGTGATTTTCATTGTTTCAGCCGCTTTTTTGGCGAGCCCTGAATCCTTCCAGAGAATCGCTGCCGCGCCTTCTGGAGAGATCACCGAATAAGTTGAGTTTTCCAGCATGAATAAGCGGTTTGCAACGCCGAGCGCAAGGGCTCCCCCGCTTCCTCCTTCGCCGATGACGATGGAGATGACGGGCACGGAGAGTCCTGCCATTTCAAAAAGGTTTTTCGCGATGGCCTCGCTTTGCCCTCTTTCTTCAGCCGCTTTTCCCGGATAAGCTCCTTTTGTATCGATAAAGCAAATGATCGGCCTGTTAAATTTATCAGCTTGATGCATCAGCCTCAGCGCTTTTCGGTATCCTTCCGGATGCGGCATCCCGAAATTGCGGCGGATGTTCTCTTTTGTATCCTTCCCCCGCTGTTGGCCGATGACGGTAACAGGAAGCCCCTTGAACTTGGCGATGCCGCCGACAATCGCTTCATCATCACCGAAATAACGATCCCCGTGGCATTCGAAAAAATCGGTAAAGAGATGTTCGATATAATCGAGCGTTGTCGGACGGTTCGGATGCCTTGCAATCTGGACTCTGTCCCAGGCTTTCAGGTTTGTATAGATATCTTCTTCAAGCCGTTCCAGACGCGCTTCAAGCTTTGTAATTTCAGCGCTTAAATCCATATCCGAATTCTGTGTAAACTTTTTCAGTTCGGCAATCTTATCGCGCAGTTCGATTACCGGCTTTTCAAATTCTAATTCTCCAGCCACTCGAGATCACCTCCAGTTTGGTGCATGCTTAAAATGCTGCCGAGCGTTTTTCTCATGTCGGCTCTGTGAACGACGGAGTCAAGCTGTCCGTGTTTCAGCAGGAATTCTGCCGTCTGAAAATCCTCGGGCAGTTCTTCACGGATCGTTTGTTCAATAATTCTTCTGCCTGCAAAGCCGATCAGGGCGCCTGGCTCGGCGAGATTGTAGTCTCCGAGGGACGCAAAGCTTGCGGACACCCCGCCTGTCGTCGGATGTGTCATCACCGAAATGATCAAGCCTTGTTCTTCGCTGAAGAGCTTCAGTGCGGAGCTTGTTTTCGCCATCTGCATCAAACTGAGAAGGCCTTCCTGCATTCTCGCTCCTCCGGAAGCTGTAAAAATGATGAAAGGAATTTTTTCTTCTCTCGCTTTTTCAATCGCCAGCGTAATTTTTTCACCGACAACAGATCCCATGCTTCCCATTCTGAAGCTTGAGTCCATTACTGCGACGACCGCCGGATGCCCGTCGATCATGCCTTTTCCGGTTACGACAGCCTCGTTTAAAGACGTCTTTTCCTTGTCTTTTTCAAGCTTCTCCAGATAACCCGGGAATTCGAGCGGATTTTCCGAGACCATATCCTGATTAAATTCTTCAAAAGTCTGGTCGTCAACCAGGCTTTTTATACGCTGCTTCGCGTTCATTTGCAGATGATAGCCGCAGTTCATGCAGACCCTTAAGTTTTTATCGAGCTCTTTTGTGAGCATGATTTTTTTGCAGTTGGGGCATTTGGTCATAATCCCTTCCGGCACATCTTGCTTCGCCTTTTCCGCGGGAACGGAAGCGTATTTCTTTTTCTTTTTAGTGAATATATCTTTTAACAAAAGATTACCTCCCTTTTTGAAGGGTTCTTCATATATGCCTGTCCTGCTCATAGACTAGAACATCACTATACCGAAACTATTGTACTTTTTTTGTCAAACCGTGTCATCCTCAATTCGACATTTTTAATCGGCAAACGCGGAAATCAAGGTGAACGGGATCAGCGGGCGGCAATTTGATATATCAGCCTTGAGAGCGGATACAAAAGATTGAAAAAGCAGGCCGAAAAAAATTTCCCGGAAGCGTCTGACTCCCCTGGCGCATCTCCAATAAGAGGAAAAAACGCGCAGTTCATTTGAGAAACAGCGCGTGACAGCTCCCTGAAACAGGGCTGTCACGCGCTGATCAAAATGAGAAGTTTTAGTTTTCTTCGATCACTGCCAGTTTTCTTGTTTTTTCAGCGACTTCTTCAGGATCTACATCGATCCTCGCCACCCCTGTCTCCATCGCGGCTTTGGCAACAGCTTTGGCAACGGCCGGGGCGACCCTCTGATCAAATGGAGCCGGAATCACGTATTCAGGTTTTAGTTCTTCGTCGGAGACGAGCGATGCGATCGCTTCAACAGCGGCGATTTTCATCTCTTCGTTGATGTGGGTTGCGCGTACGTCAAGCGCTCCGCGGAAAATGCCCGGGAATGCGAGGACATTGTTCACCTGGTTAGGGAAATCTGAGCGGCCTGTGCCGACGACGCTTGCTCCGGCTTCATGCGCTTCGCTAGGCATAATTTCCGGATTTGGGTTGGCCATGGCGAAAATGATCGGCTGATCCGCCATGCTTTGAACCATTTCTTTTGTCAGGGCTCCTTCTACAGATACACCGATAAAAACATCCGCATCCTTGATCACGTCTTGAAGCGATCCTTCTATTCGGTTTTTATTTGTGTACTTGGCAACCTCGGCTTTTACAGCGTTCATGCCGTTCGGACGCCCTTCATAAATCGCGCCCTTTGTATCGCACATAATGATGTCGCGAACGCCAAAATGATAAAGCAGCTTGATAATGGCGATTCCGGCCGCACCGGCTCCGTTGGCCACAACTTTAACGGAGGACATCGATTTGCCTGACAGCTTAAGGGCATTGACAAGGCCTGCTACAGTAACGATTGCGGTACCGTGCTGATCATCGTGGAACACCGGAATTTTCGTTTCTTTTTTGAGGCGTTCTTCAATGACAAAGCAGTTCGGAGCCGCAATATCTTCCAGGTTGACACCGCCGAATGTCGGCTCAAGCAGCTTGACCGTTTCAACAATTTTATCCACATCCGATGTATTTAAACAAATCGGGAAAGCGTCCACACCAGCGAAGCTTTTGAAAAGCACCGCCTTTCCTTCCATGACGGGAAGGGCGGCTTCAGGGCCGATATTGCCGAGGCCGAGCACAGCCGTCCCGTCTGATACGACTGCTACCATGTTTCCCTTCATTGTATAATCATATACTTTGCTGTTGTCATCATAAATGGCTTTGCATGGCTCCGCTACACCGGGAGAATACGCAAGGCTTAAATCATCCGCATTTCGAACCTGCACTTTTGATTTTGATTCTAATTTACCTTGGTTTACTTTGTGCATATGCAGCGCTTTTTCTTTCAATGACATATTAACAAACACTCCTTCAAGGGAATTCTGTCTAAAATTTTGCTTCGGGTCCTGCTAAGATTCTTGTAAAACGAGCAATAGAATCTTAAAAATGATAACACAATTCCCGCATTTTTTTAATCGAATATGCTCATATCGGCTGCTATCTGAGCACAACATTTCTTTCGCCGACGACGCTTTTCAGCCTGTAAAGCACGGCGTGATCGGCCGTTATGCTGTACGCCTCGGGAAGCTTCATCGTTTGTTTTTTCTTTTCGTAGTAGATGCAGACCGGTGTACCGCCTTTGTGCTCAAGCAAAATGCTGCTGATTTTTTCAAGGATTTCTTGGTTATGCTGATTTTCCTCCACTTTGATATAAACGGAAGGCTGCCTTTTGGTGTGCAACGATTCAAGCAGGGAAACTGAGGCGACAATCAGCTGGCGCTTTTCGTTTCTTGTCTCGATGCGCCCCTCCGCAAAAACTTGCGCCCCCTCTTCCAATATCGGCGAAAGCTGTCTGAACTGCTCTGGAAAAACGACCGCTTCCATTTCCCCGCTTTCATCGCTCAATTCAAGAAAAGCCATCGTCTGTCCCGTTTTTGTCCGGATCGTTTTCATTTTGGTTAAAAGCGCGCCGAGCGCGGCTTTTTTCTGATCTGAGGCGAGAAGCTGAATGATCGGATGCGCCCCCGCCTCAGCCAATCGCTCGCGATGAACGGAAAGCGGATGGTTTGAGAAGTAGATGCCGAGCGTTTCTTTTTCGCGGGCAAGCAGGTCGACGAGCGGCATTTCTTCCACTTCTGCATATTTCGGCTTGATGGTCAAGCCTTCATCAAGGAAGAAGCCGAGCTGGTCATTGTCCCCGGCAAATAATTCAGCATGCTCCAATGCGATGTCTATCGAAGCCAGCAATGTGGCGCGGTTTTCGCCGAATTCATCCATTGCCCCGGCGAATATTAACGCTTCGATCGTTTTCCTGTTCACGCTTTTCACAGAGGTCCTGACGCAGAAATCGAACAGGTCGGAAAATGGCTTTTCCCTTCTCGCTCTGTAAATGTCTTTCACCGCGGAAATGCCGACGCCTTTCACTGCTCTCAGGCTATAGCGGAGCGCGCCGTTTTCAACAGTGAACGGGTAGCCGCTTTTGTTGATCGAAGGCCCCAAAACGTTCAACCCTTTGCCTTTTGCTTCATAGATGTACTGGGCAAGCTTCTCCTCATTGCCGATCGCGCTCGTCAAAAGCCCGCACATAAAATACAGGGGAAAATGAGCTTTTAAATAGGCGAGCTGATAGCCGATCATGCTGTAGGCAACCGCATGGCTGCGGTTAAAACCGTAATTGGCAAATTTCACAATCAGATCGTATACCTCATTTGCTGATTGAGCGGAATATCCTTTTTTCAAACACCCATTAATAAAATGATTTCTCTCTGTATCAAGGATTTCCTTGTTTTTTTTGCCGACGGCTCTTCTGAGAAGGTCGGCTTCCCCCAGTCTGAAGCCCGCCATTTTTGATGCAATCATCATGATCTGCTCCTGATAGACAATGACTCCGTACGTGTCTTTTAAAATGTCCTTCAGATCTTCGTGCGGGTAAAATACCGGAGATTGGCCGTGCTTTCTCTTGATGTACAGCGGAATATTTTCCATCGGTCCGGGGCGGTACAGGGCGTTGACGGCGACAATATCCTCAAGGCTAGTCGGCTTCAGCCTTTTTAAGACATTTCTCATGCCGGCTGATTCGAGCTGAAAAATACCCGTTGTATCCCCTGCCGACAACAGTTGAAACGTTTGCTCATCGCGATAGGAAATATCCGAGAGATCAATCTTGATCCGTTCCTTTTTTTCAATCAGCGCCTTGATCGACTCGATGAGCGTCAAGTTGCGCAGGCCGAGAAAATCCATTTTCAAAAGTCCCAAATCTTCCAGATAGCTCATGGAATACTGTGTTAAATATACGCCGTCATGGCCCTCCTGTATCGGTATTACATTGGTCAGGGGCTCTTCGCTTAAGACGACCCCTGCCGCGTGAATCGATGTATGGCGCGGCAAACCTTCGATTTTTTGGGCCGTTTTAAATATCTCCTGCAGCTTTTTTGATTCTTTGAGTCGTTTGCCGAGCTCTGAAGAATGTTCCAGGGCTTCTTTTAATGTGACTCCCGGCTTGGAAGGAATCAGCTTCGCCAGCTGATCGGCTTCCTTCGGGCTGATGCCCATCACCCGTCCGACGTCTCTTAGCGCCGCTTTGGCGGCCAGTGTTCCAAATGTAATAATCTGGGCAACATGCATGTCGCCGTATTTATTTTTGACGTACTGAATGACTTCATCCCTTCGCGTATCCGGAAAATCGATATCTATATCAGGCATGCTGATCCGCTCGGGATTTAAAAACCGCTCGAACAGCAGCTTATGTTTGATCGGGTCCACATCTGTGATAAACAGCGTATAGGCGACAAGAGAACCGGCCGCAGATCCGCGGCCCGGGCCTGTAAAAATTCCGTTTTCGTGCGCAAATTTCATAAAATCCCAAACGATTAAGAAATAGTCGCTGAAGGCCATGTCTCGAATAACGGCAAGCTCATATTCAAGCCGCTCGGCATATTCCTGTGAAGGCGGTTCGGCAAGCCGCTTCCTAAGCCCTTCAAAGCAAAGTTCGGCTAAGTAATCGTCGGGATTCTTCCCGTCCGGCGCCGGATATTTGGGCAGACGCGTCTGGCCGAGGCTCAAATCGACGCGGCATTGCCTTGCGATCTTGATCGTGTTCTCCAATGCGTCGGGCTGGTCCTGATAAATCTCCAGCATTTCAGCTGGCGGTTTTAAATCAAGATGCTGATCGTTCTTCCCCTCCAGGTTTTCTCCGAGTTTTTCCCCCGCTTTAATCGCTTTTAAGCACGTATAGGCTGTGACATCCTCTTTCTCGATGTACCTGACGTCTCCAGAGGCGGCGATCGGAATTCCCGTTTTTGCCGACAGCTCAAGAATGCGTTCAGAAAGGAACGGGTCTGCTTTGTACGGCTGATATGACAAATAAAAGCTGCCTTCGCCAAAGATGGACTGATAGCGGAGCGCGGCCTCTTCGGCCTCTTTTGTCAGACCCTCTTTTAAAAGGGTTTCAACATAGCTTGTCTCACCTGTTGTCAGCGCGATAATGCCTTCATGATAGCTTTTGAGCCATTTTTCCTTGATGCCTGTTTTTGATTTTGACTGTAAAACACTGCTGATTTTCAGCAGATTATTGTATCCGTTATTTGTTTTCGCTAACAGAACGAGCGGATATGAAAGCTGTTCTTTTTCATCTGTCAAAACGGCTGCGGTCAGCCCGATAATCGGCTTGATGCCGCGTTTTTTGCACGCTTTGTAAAACTCCACCGCTCCGTACATGACCTCATCATCCGTCAAGGCCAGTGCGCTGTAACCCAGCTCTTTCGCCTTGGCCGTGAGATCCTCTACAGATGCGGCGCTGTTTAACAAGCTGTAGCCGCTATGTACTTGCAGGTGAACAAAAGGCATTCTGTCACCCCTTCCTTTTTCGAGCCATCTCTTTTCATTATAAGATGTGAGTGAATGAGAAACAAATGTTCTTTCTTGTCTTTTCGATCATACTTGTCTCGCTTTGTCCATATCATGTTAAAAGGTGAGGTGATCGAAATGGACCCTGAACAGCCCTTTTTGCCAAACTTTATCAGTTCTTATTTTATTGCGCTCGGCGTTCTTCTCGGCGGTGCATTGATCGGCGGCATCGGCGCTTACCTGTCGGGGCAGCCGCCTTTGTCGATTATTACAAGTCTTGCCAACCGACTGAAGATCTGGGCACTGGTCGCCGCCATCGGCGGTACATTCGATGCCGTTTACAGCTTTGAAAGAGGCATCATTGAAGGCAATACAAGAGACATCGTAAAACAGCTTCTCCTGATCCTTTCGGCGATGGGAGGAGCGCAGACAGGGTTTTTGATCATCAATTGGCTCACACAGGAGCATATCTCCTCATGAGAATTCCTCCTTACTATAAAAAGCCGGGATGGCAGCGTTTTTTTGCCGGAATGATGTGCGGAGCCATCGTCAGCTGGCTCGTTTTTCTGTTTACGTACGGCACCTTTCAGGAAAAGCAGGTCGTGATGATTCGTGAACAGAAGGAGCGCATCGAAGACTTGAATGACCAGATCACCATTTACCGGGAGGATCTCCATAAACTGAATGAAGACAATAAAAGAAGACTGTTGATTCAAAGCGTGGACGTCAAGCTGATCAACGGGAAACAATACAAGCTGTCACAGCCTGACATGATGAATTTTGAAGAGCACATTCGCGATGATATTTCAGATGTCATTACAAAGGATATCGAAAGTGTTTACCGGACAAAAGAGCTTTTAAAGCGCACGATTGAAAACAAGGAATATACGATTAACGATAAAACCTACAAAGCCAAAGTGACAGAATTGACGATCTATACGAGGCTTTCTGTGGAAATTAAAATATCTTTTTCAGAATGAAAATATGGATTTTTTTTAACTATTTAAAGACATTCGTCGCTTTTTTCCATATTTTATTTTAAACTGACAGTAAGCGATACGAAAGCTAAAAAAGGGAGGAAGGCAGAATGTACATTTACAGTTACCATCAGCTGGCAAGAGATAAAGTCAACCGGATCAAGCTCGGCTACTCGGCTTATGCGGAAACTGAAAGTCTCGCGTCCCTTATCAAAAAAGAACTGCAAGCGCAAAACATTCATGTCTACGAAGATGTGACAGATCTCGGTTCCTGGTTTATTCCCGAGTAAACCGGAGCGCATGCAGCCCGTGCCGTCCAGGCTTTCTTATCTGACGGCGTATCAATAACGCAAAAATTGCAAACGCATACAATCATACTGCAAAAAGAGGGGATCCCCCCTCTTATTTGTATTCCGTGCAAATACGCTCCAAATCAGCGATGACCAAATCGGTGTCTTTCCAGTCATAAATGGAAGCCCCTGCTGCAAGCGGATGGCCTCCGCCGTTGTATTTTTTGGCCACTTCATTGACAATCGGCCCCTTTGATCGAAGCCTTACGCGGATTTGATCGCTTTCCTCAACAAAAAACACCCAGGCCTTGATACCGGAAATATTGCCGATCGTGCTGACGAGCTGTGAGGCTTCAGACGGCGTGATATTGAACTGATTCAAAATATCCTTTGTAATAAAAACGGAAGCCACACCGTTTTCCGATAACGAGACATTTTGATAAATGTATCCGTTCAAACGCACAACATTTAATTTCGTCTCATATAATTGATCGAAAAGTTCCTGTGAAGAAAACGGATATTCGATCAGCTCGCCGGCGTATTTTAACGTCTTTTTCGTTGTGTTCGGAAAGAGAAAGCGGCCGGTATCACCGACGATGCCGGCGTAAATCAGTTCTGCTCCTTTCACGGGAAGCTTCCATCCCGCCTCTTCTTTTCCGGTCAAATACAGTTCATAAATCATTTCACTCGTTGAGCTCGCGCTTGTATCCACCCACAAAAGGTCGCCATACTGATCTTCATTCGGGTGATGGTCGATTTTGATCAGCTTGCTGCCCAACTTGTAGCGCTGATCGGAAATTCTCGCTTGATTGGCCGTATCACAAACGATGACGAGTGCATCTTCGTAAACCGAATCTTCAATCTCATCAGGGGTATATAAAAACGACAGCGATAGTTCAGGCGCTCCGACTGCAAAAATATTTTTTTCCGGATACGTTTCCTTCAGGATTTCCGTAAGGCCGCATTGAGATCCGTAGGCATCCGGGTCAGGTCTCACATGTCTATGTATGATGATAGTGTCATATAATGATATGGTTCTGATCAATTCTTTTTTCATGCCGTGCCCCTTCTTTACTTGTTTTTAACCATTAAATCATAATAAGTTGTTGGTGGAAAGTGAAAGTCATGACTTTTTATTGTAGAAAGCGGACCCGTTTATGTATACAATGGGTTTGTAAAACTTACAATGGAGGATGTCGATTATGCCGTTTTTTGTTTTTTTCATTGTGGTTTCAGCCATTTTGTATGTGTTCTACAAAGTAAAATATGTGCGCACAAAAAGGGCGGTTGAAAAGGAATACTTCTCCGCCAAATCGAGTATGAGCTTAGGCCTTTTTATCATGTTTTTCGGGATCAACCAGCTGTTTTTATACAGAGGGGCGCTCACCGCCGTGATCGGCGTCATTTTTGTGTTGACCGGACTCGGAAGCATGTGGGCCGGATATAAAGCTTATAAGCACTATGTCCCTCTCCTTGCCAAAGAAAACGAAAGGGAAAACGCCTGAGAAAAAAAGAGGGACATCGGCACGTCCCTTAGCTTCTTTCCATCAGCTGAATCATCATCATCGCTTTGCCGACGAGAGCACCTTGGTGAAAGACTTCTATATCCATTTTTCCGAATTTCCTTCCGGCTTCAAGTATGTTCGGTTTAATTTCAATGACAGACTCCATTTGCACCGGCTTCAAAAAATAAATCGTCATGCTCTCGATGACAAGGTCGCCTTTTTTGCGCGAACGCAAAAAGCGGTTTGCCGCTTCGGTCAGTATAGTCGTAAATACGCCGTAGGAAATCGTCCCCAAATGATTCGTCATTTGCGGTGTAACTTCATATTGATATACAGGTGTGGGCTTGGTCTTGTCGTTTTCCGATTCCTTGAAACCGCCCGTTATGATGTCATCGAGCTTTTCACCGACCTGCGGCTGTTTTTGAATCATTTGCAACGCTTTTAAAACATCCTGTCTGCTGATCATGCCGATCAGCTTTTGGCGTTCATCGACAACAGGAAGCACTTCAATTCCTTCCCAGACCATCATCTGCGCCGCGGAAGCAACAGATGTTTTGCCGACCACCGTAATCGGATTTTTCGTCATGACTTTTTCAATCAGCACAGAGCGGTCATACCCCGCCACATCCTTTGAGGTCAAAATGCCGTGGATTCTCATCTGATCATCAACGACCGGGAAGCGGCCGTGACCCGTTTCAAAGTTTTTTTCATACCATCTTTCCAACTTTTCATGCGGTGATAAGCAGACCGTTTTTTCGAGCGGGGTCAAAATGTCTTCAACAAGCACGACTTCTTTTTTGATGAGCTGATCATAGATCGCCCTGTTGATCATCGCTGCGACGGTAAAGGTGTCATAGCTTGTCGATATAACCGGCAGCTCGAGCCTGTCAGCGAGCTCAATAATTTCCGGCTCCGTGTCAAAGCCGCCTGTTACCAAAACAGCCGCACCCGCTTCCAAGGCCTGGCGGTGCGCATCGAACCGGTTTCCGACAATCAAAAGGTTGCCGGCTCCGGTATATCTCATCATCGCATCAAGCTTCATGGCACCGATGACGAATTTATTGAGCGTTTTATGGAGCCCTGCTTTCCCGCCGAGGACATGCCCGTCAATCACATTGACTACTTCTGCATAGGTCAGCTTTTCAATGTTTTCTTTTTTCTTCTGTTCGATTCTGATCGTTCCGACTCTTTCGATCGTGCTGACATACCCTTTGTTTTCAGCTTCTTTAATCGCTCTGTAAGCCGTCCCTTCACTCACTTTCATCTCTTTGGCAATCCGTCTGACAGAGATTTTTTCGCCGACGGGTAAGGAATCGATATATTTTAAAATCTGTTCATGCTTTGTTGCCACTCGTTTCACCTTCATCCTCTGACTGCTAGATATGATTTTATTATAAATGCTTGGGCGTTTTGACCGCAATCCGGCTCAAGGCATTCAAGCAGGGGGCTCGCCATCCTCCATCAGCTTCAGCGCGTTCTCCAGCCAGGAACAATAACCATTTTCCCGCTCCAGCGCCCTTGTCAAAACCAAGTAATGGCCGAAGTGCGGAGACTGAAAGGAAACCGGATCATCCGCTTCATCTTTCAGCTCTTGAAGCCTTTCTTTTAAAAAGGCGGCTTTTTTCCTTCGTTTCAGAAGCTGGTCGGAAAAAAGGCCTCTGGCTTCATCAAGCTCCATCGAAGAGATAAAATATGCCTTTAGCATAAATTCGTCTTTCACCGTATCGGGGACAGGCTTGTAGGCTGTGAGCCACTCGTGGAGCTCGCGCTTGCCTTCCGGTGTGATGGAGTACATTTTCTTTTCCAATTTCTCCCCTTGAATCACGGTTTGAAATTCAATAAACCCCTCATCTGTCAGCTTTTTCAGCTCGGGATAAATCTGGCTGTGCTTCGCTGACCAAAACTGGCCGAGCTCAGCTTTAAAACGGCTGGTCATATCATAGCCGCTGAGGCTGCCTTTATCAAGCAATCCTAAAATCGCGTATTTCAATACCCTCATCATCATCCTCCAACACTGCTTTAATCGTCTCTCGCTCTATTTTATCATGATCGACATGTTTTGATTGACATATAAGATCAAAAGACCCCATAAATCTCTTCCCGTTGAGGTTCCATGATTCATAAAAATCATGATTTTAATCTTTTTCTAGTGATCTCCAATCAGGGTCTTTTATATCATCCTTATTTGGTTTTCGAACAAATTCAATACATCTTTCTTCACAAGCCCCAAATTCAAGAAAGTTTTTTTGCGCTTGCTTTAATGAAGGAATATTGGCACCGCCGGAAAAATCGGGATCATCGTATTGGACTTCGTCATCCTCCCAAAAACAAACAGCGCAAATGTCAAATGTGCCTGGGGGTTTTTCATCGAGGGTTTTGTAACCACAACATGGACAAGTATATTTCAATTTTCACACCCCCAGTTCACATCTATTTTTGCACATTCGTTCTCACCGCACAACAATATTCATACGTAAAAACCTGAAGCGAAATGGATAAAACACTGGGTTCGTTATCAATCAAAATAAAAGCGTGAATTCATTTGCGAATCCACGCTTAAAAGCTTATTGCGATTGATCCCGTTAGAAAATCCGGTGCGGCCAGGCCTATTTCAATTCGATCGAACCGCCGACCTCAAGCACCTTTCCGACGCCGCCCGGCAGGCTGTCTGCAAAGGCGTGCGGATCCTGCTCGATCACAGGGAATGTGGAATAATGGACGGGAACGACTTGTTTCGCCCTGAGCCACTCTGCAGCAAGCTTTGCATCTTCCGGGCCCATCGTAAAATTGTCGCCGATCGGCAAAAATGCGAGATCAATATGATTCAGTTCACCGATAAGCTTCATATCTGAAAAGAGACCGGTATCCCCTGCATGAAAAATCGTCTTCCCTTCAACAGTCAAGAGAATCCCGGCAGGCATTCCCGTATAGACCAGCTTATGGCCGTCTTCTTCGGTATAAGCTGAGCCATGGAAAGCCTGGGTTAATTTCACTTTCCCAAAATCGAACTGATGAGAGCCGCCGATATGCATCGGGTGTACATTCAGCCCCTTCCAGCCGAGATAAACCGCCAGTTCATTCGGAGCTACGACAAGCGCGTTGTTACGCTTGGCGATGTCCACTGTGTCGCCGACATGGTCATTGTGGCCGTGCGTTAGAAGAATCACATCCGCTTTGACGTTTTCAGGCTTTAAATCTGTTAATGTGTTTCCTGTGATAAACGGATCAAATATGATATTATGCTTTCCCGTCTCAACTGAGATCACTGAATGGCCATGGTAAGTCACTTTCATCATATCCACCCCTAATATCTTTTTTAAAAACGGCTTAGAGAGAATGGCGGTTTATCACATTTAAGCCGCCTGTCGCCTCAATCACCGTTCCTGTAATGTAGTCTGAATCTTCGTCACAAAGAAATGCGATGATCCTCGCGATGTCTTCACCCGTTCCCGACCTGCCGATCGGTGTTTCGTTGTCAAGCGAAGCCCTCGCTTCCGAGATCGAGGCTTCCTTCATCTCCCCGACGATGTTGCCCGGGCAGACCATGTTGGCCGTAATGCCCGAGCCCGCTTCCTCGATGGCGATCGTTTTCGTCAATGAAGCAAGTCCGACTTTCGCCGCTCCAAAAGCGGAGCGGTGCAGCCAGCCGGGCGCGTGATCTGCTCCCTGAAATCCGTAGGTGATAATACGGCCGAACTTGCGGCTTCTCATGCTTGGAATGACCGCTTTAAACAAATGGAAGACAGCGCTTAGATTGCCTTCAAGCATGTTATACCATTCATCATCAGTATAATCCGCCAGCTTTTTCCGTTCAAATATGTATGGGCCGGCATTATTAATCAGCAGGTCGATTTTTCCAAACCGCTCGAGAGCAGCGTTCACCATGTGAAGCAAATCTTCCTTTTTCGTGACATCTCCCTTTACAAACTGCAGACGGTCGAGGCATGACCGCCATTCTCTTTTGAGGCGGCTGACGGCTTCTTCATCCTGCCTGTAATTGACCGTCACTGAATACCCTTTCTCCAAGAGCGCTTCGGTCACTTTACGCCCCAAACCTTTTGAGCCGGCTGTAATTAACGCATGGCGCACATCATTTCCCCCCAAGCATTGGTTCTCGGAATTCTCCATCATTGGCATGATATTCTTTTCTACTTATACTTTACTACAAAACCATGAGGATATCACATGTAGAGCATCGGCATTTTTCAAAAATGCAGCCATTAAAAAAAGCTGAAGCCGTCGATTGTTCAATCGGGCTTCAGCCTGCGCCGGCTTTTTATTGTTTGTCTTGATCTAAAAGCGGCTGTTCGTCATCATGAGCTACAAATCCGCTGAAATAGGCATCAGAGATTTGCTGGACGGTTTCTTTCTCGCCATCGGCATCAAACAAATATGCCGATTGTAACTGATCCTTTTTCATTCCTACACCCCACTTTTTCGATTCACAGCTTTATTTTGCCTTTGATCAGCATAGTTATGAATCGAAATCGGGTCATGTTAAAAATTGTTTAAAGATTGTTTTGCTTTTTGGATCGCTTCCGCCACTTTTTTAAATCCGGTTCCGCCTTCGCTCATTCTTTTCTCAACCGCATGATGGGGGTCAAGCACGATGTAAACATCTTCCTCAAAAAGCCCGCTCGCCTTTTTGAATTCTTCCATCGGCAGACCCTTCAGGAAAATGCCTTTCTCAATACAAGTATAGACAAGCTTGCCGACGACCTCATGCGCTTCTCTGAACGGCATTCCCTTTTTCGCCAGATAATCGGCAAGCTCTGTTGCATTTGAAAAGTCCTGTTCCGTCGCTTTTTTCATCATGCTTTTGTTGACCGTCATCGTTTGAATCATGCCGGCAAAGATCTCAAGGCTTCCTTCCACCGTTTGAACCGTATCAAACATGCCTTCCTTATCTTCCTGCAAATCTTTATTGTAAGCCAGCGGAAGACCTTTCATGATCGTCAGAAGCCCAAGAAGATCGCCGTATACCCGCCCGGTTTTTCCGCGGATGAGCTCAGCCATGTCGGGATTTTTTTTCTGCGGCATCATGCTGCTGCCTGTCGCATATGTGTCGTCAAGTTCGATAAACTTAAATTCCTGTGAGCACCAAAGGATGATTTCTTCGGAAAATCGCGACAAATGCATCATCAAAATGCTGCTTGCACTTAAAAACTCAAGGATGAAATCCCTGTCGCTGACCCCGTCAAGACTGTTTTCATAAATCGAATCAAAGCCGAGCAGTTCGGCCGAATATTCACGGTCAATCGGAAATGTCGTCCCTGCAAGGGCTCCGCAGCCCAGCGGCGATTTATTGATCCGTTTTAACGAGTCATTGTAGCGTTCTTTATCACGCTCAAGCATCCAAAAGTATGCTAAAAGGTGATGGGCGAAAGAAATCGGCTGAGCCCGTTGCAGATGCGTATAGCCGGGAAGAACCGTCTCCACATGTTCCTCCGCCTTCTCGACAAGCACACTTTGAAAGGCGGCAATCAGCTCGATGATATGCTCTGTATGCTGTTTTAAATACAGATGCATATCGGTCGCAACCTGGTCGTTTCGGCTTCTGGCCGTGTGAAGCTTTCCGCCGAGCGGTCCGATTTCATCGATGAGCATTTTTTCAAGATTTAAATGAATGTCTTCATAATCAACCGAAAAATCGAGTTCGTTTTTTTCCGCTTTATTTAAAAGAGATGTCAGACCTTCTTTTATTTTGGACGCTTCAGCTTCGGTTAAAATGCCGCATTTTTCAAGCATGGAAGCATGCGCGAGAGACCCGGCGATATCTTCTTTTACAAGCGCTTTGTCAAAGTGGATCGAGGCCCCGAACTCATCGACCCATTTTTCCGGTGTTTTTTGGAACCGGCCTCCCCAAAGCTTTTTCATGCTTTAATCTGCTCCTTTTTTTTGACGATGCTGTTTACTTTTGTCGGAAGTCCCCACAGTTCGATAAAACCGACTGCCGCATGATGGTCAAAAGCATCATCTTTCGTATATGTCGCCAGTTTTTCATCATAGAGAGAGTACTCGGAATGACGGCCTTCAACGATGGCATGGCCTTTAAACAGCTTGACGCGGACGACGCCTGTGACATGCTGCTGCGTTTCTTTCAGGAAAGCGAAAAGGGCATCTTTCAAAGGAGAAAACCACAGTCCGTTATAAATCACTTCCGCCATTTTTTGCTCGATCAATGGCTTAAAGTGCGCCACTTCTTTCACCAATGTCAAATCTTCCAGCTCCTTGTGCGCTTTGATCAAAGTCATCGCGCCCGGACATTCATAGACTTCACGGGACTTGATGCCGACAAGGCGGTTCTCCACATGGTCGATACGTCCCACGCCATGCTCGCCTGCCAGTTCATTCAGCTTCAAAATCAAGTCTGACAGGGAATACGGAACACCGTCGATTGATACCGGAATTCCTTGTTCAAAAGCAATTTCGATCACTTCAGGCGAATCAGGGGTTTTTTCAAGCGGCTTCGTCAAATCATACGCTCCTTCAGGAGGCGCTGCCCATGGATCTTCAAGAACGCCGCATTCATTGCTTCTGCCCCACAGGTTCTGGTCGATTGAATATGGGCTGTCAAGATTGATCGGAATCGGAATACCGTGTTTTTCTGCATATGCGATCTCTTCGTCGCGGGACCACTTCCATTCGCGGACGGGCGCAAGAACTTCCAGATCCGGATTCAACGATTTAATGGACACTTCAAAACGGACCTGGTCATTTCCTTTTCCGGTGCAGCCGTGTGCTACGGCTACGGCATTTTCCTTTTCTGCCACTTCAACCAGCTTCTTTGCGATCAGCGGTCTTGAAAGAGCTGAGACAAGCGGGTACTTCCCTTCATACAGCGTATGAGCCTGAAGGGCGATCAGAGCGAAATCCTGTGCAAATTCTTCTTTTGCATCGATGACATAAGAATGAACAGCTCCAACCTGAAGCGCTTTTTGCTGAATGAATGCCAAGTCCTTCCCTTCGCCGACGTCAAGGCAGCAGGCCACCACATCATATCCCTGCTCCTGAAGCCATTTGATCGCGACAGAGGTATCAAGCCCTCCCGAGTATGCTAAAACCACTTTTTTCTTTTGCGTCATTTTGTAAAACTCCTCTCATCTAGGTGCTCTTTTTTGTATAAAAATAAGTTTTGTCTAATAAAAATACATTTAATATGTATACACTTTAACAAGGAAGTCTCGTTTTTTCAACCTTTTTATAAAAAAAACTTCATTCATTTTTAATGAATGAAGTTCATATTCAGCCTGTTTTGGTTGCATCAATCGGATTTTGTTGACTGCTTGTCTTTTCTCAGCTCTCTGATGACATGGGCGATTTCAGGAACAATCAGCATTGACATCGCAAGCTTCACCGCACCGCTTGAACCAGGCGTCGCAAAAACGGCCTTGTTTTGGATAACGCCCGCCGCCGCTCTTGAAAGAATCGCGCTTGCACCGATATCCTCCGTGTAGCTGAGCATGCGGAATATTTCCCCGAAACCCGGAATCTCTTTTGAAAAGAGGGGGACAATCGATTCGATCGTCACATCCCTTGCTGCTATGCCTGTCCCGCCGTTCAGCAAAATCGCATCGATGCGGTCATCAAGGCAGCCTTCAAACACTGCCGCCTGAATGGCTTCTTTTTCGTCTTTGACAATGTCATATGAGATCACTTCATGGCCCGCTTCCTTCAAGAATTCTTTCATCAGCCGCCCGCTTTTATCCGTTTCTTCCGATCTCGTATCACTAACAGTAATGACCTTGCAGAAGACCCGGTCGGGCGCTTCTTTTTTGTGCTGCTCAACACTCATGGATGACGCCTCCTTTTTTGCATTCCTTTTTTATTATAAAGGGAAGCGGTGATAAAAAAACAGCCTTCTCTCTAGAGAAGGCTGCCATTTTAAAATTACTGGGCCAATCTTACAACATCTCTTGCAATCATCACTTCTTCATTCGTCGGAATGATGATGACTTTGACAGGAGAATGCGGATAGCTGATAAACGCTTCTTTTCCGCGGACATTATTCAGTGCAGGGTCCCAATATACGCCCATGAACTCCAGTCCGTGAAGAACGCGTTCTCTGACTTCAACGCTGTTTTCGCCGATGCCGGCAGTGAAAATGATCGCGTCTACACCGCTCATTCTTGCTGCATAAGAACCGATGTATTTATGAATTCTGCTTGCGAACACTTCGAGCGCTGTTTCCGCACGCTCATTGCCTTCTTTAGCCGCTTCAACGATGTCGCGCAAATCGCTTGAGAAACCGGAAACACCCAAAAGACCGCTCTTTTTGTTGAGCGTGTTCAGGACTTCGTCAGCTGTTTGTCCCGTTTTTTCCATAATGAACGGAATGAGTGCAGGGTCGATGTTTCCTGAACGCGTCCCCATCGCCACACCCGCAAGCGGAGTGAAGCCCATTGATGTATCGATTGATTTGCCGCCTTCAACAGCTGCGATGCTCGCCCCGTTTCCGAGGTGGCAGGAGATCAGGCGAAGTTCTTCAAGCGGACGGCCGAGGAGCTCTGCCGCACGTTCAGTTACATATTTATGCGATGTACCGTGGAAACCGTATTTACGGATCCCGAATTTTTCATAATATTCATATGGCAGACTGTATAAATAAGATTGTTCCGGCATCGTTTGATGGAATGCTGTATCAAAAACGGCCACGGCAGGAACATTTGGAAGAACTTCTTTAAACGCTTTGATTCCGACGATATTGGCCGGGTTATGAAGCGGCGCGAGTTCTGAAATCTCTTCGATCTCATGGATCATTTCATCCGTCAATAAAACGGAGTCGCTGAACTTTTCGCCTCCGTGAACGACGCGGTGGCCGATTCCGTCGATTTCATTTAAATCCTTGATGATGCCGAATGTTGTCAGTTTATCCAGCAGCATTTTTACGGCTACGGAATGATCCGGAATATCAGTTGTTTCACTTTTCTTTTCATCGTTGACAGAAATGGTGAAGATGCCGTTGTCCAGCCCAATTCGTTCAACTAAACCTTTTGTTAATACTTTTTCGCTGGGCATGTCGAACAGTTGAAATTTCAGTGATGAGCTTCCAGCATTGATTGCGATAATTTTGGACATAAAATGACGCTCCTTTTTACCTATAGTCCGGTGACTTTATGTTCGACCCGGATCATAAAAAATATGTATAAAATCGTTCTTAGTAAATTCAAAAAATATCTGCCTTACTCATTTAAACACTAAAGAACAATCCTTTTCAAGTCGAGATCTTGAATGATAGCGTTTTCAACAAGAAATTATTATTTTCTGAAAATAAAAACAGTCAGAGAATACCATCTCTGACTTGCTTAGTTCTTTTCCTGCCGAATCCAATTGTCGAGTTTAGCCGTCATGTTGAGCATCGCTTCTTGATTTGAAAACGACGGGATTTGAGCAAGCAGCACCTGTTTCGGCGCGATCGCCTGTTCCCCGTGCTTTTGCAGGATCAGGATGCTTTTGGCATGCGCCTCATCTTTAAAAATCGATGATGGCAGCTGGAGAACTGCATTAATATGCGCATGATCCTTTAAAAAGGTGCGCAGTTTTTCACTCTGGCTGCTTTCAAACAAATGGTTCGGAATCATGAAAAATAAATATCCGCCCGGCTTTGCGTATGTCAGGCTTTGTTCAATGAACAGATGATGTGAAAAAGAGTGTCCCTCATCGGCTTTCAGCTGGAATGCCGCAGCGCTTTCATCATCCGGATAGTATCCGACAGGAAGATCGCAGAGAACCGTATCGACCGGGTCCATAAAAATGGGCTGCAAGCTGTCCTGGTTAAACAATTCAATTTCTTTTTGCTGAAGGTTGGCCTGAACATACGCGAGCTTGATCAGTACATCGTCAATGTCTGAGCCGAAGGCTTTGCCCGCCTCATGAGAAAGCTGGTTTAAAACGGCAAGCAAAAGGTTGCCGGTGCCGACTGCCGGATCAAAAAGCGTCATCCCTTTTTTGCTCTCCATGAATTTGTTGACAAGATATCCGATAAATAAGCCGATGGTATCCGGCGTCATCTGTCTGTTCGGATGGGGAATTTCCTTCTGGCCTTTCAGTATGGCCAGCTGGAACGCTTTGCGTATCGATTCATGGCTGCATTCAAAAAAGCGGACTTTGCCGATAAGAGCCTCCAGTTTTTGTGCAGCTGCTTCAGACAATCCGCGGTTTGCATCCTCAGAAAAGTACGCCTCGCCAGCCTCTGCCAGAGCCTCTAAGTATGGAATGTCCCGATCGCCGGCAATGATGTTCGCCCCTACGTCAAGCCATTCATATATTGTTTCCACTTGATTGTTCTCCATAATGTCTCTCCTTATTAAAAAATCAGAGTCCATGAAAAGAGCTCCGGGGAGTTGATCACCTGGAGCCCTTTAAACGTTCATTTTACTTCACGAGCGATTTGGCAGCTTCAATCGCTTTTTCATAATCCGGATGATTTGTCGCTTCACTGACATATTCAGTATAGACGACTTTTCCGTTTTCATCTAAAACAAATACAGCGCGGGCAAGCAGCCTTAATTCCTTGATATAAACGCCAAACGCTTCCCCGAATGACATCTCGCGGTGATCTGACAATGTTTCCACATTTTCGATACCGTTTGCCCCGCACCAGCGTGCCTGTGCAAACGGAAGATCTGCACTGATTGTATACACTTTCACTGAACCGAGGCTTGCGGCTTCTTCATTGAAACGGCGGGTCTGTGCATCACATACCCCTGTGTCAATAGATGGGATGACAGAAATAATCGCCGGTTTGCCTTTGATATCTTGAAGTGTCACTTCTTCTAGCGAGTTGGAGAGCACCGTGAAATCTGGAGCCTGGTCTCCGACATGCACCTCTGACCCTACCAGTGTCACAGGGTTTCCTTTAAATGTAATTGAAGCCATCATCATTCCTCCTTCACTTATGTATGACTCTACTATAAAAGAGTTTAGGCCAAACTGCAAAACTTACGTTTAAAAACGAACAGAAAAAAGTTAACTGCATCAGGCAGTTAACTTTGAAGGGCTGCTATTCTTTAAAACGGTGTGTTGTTTTGCTGATTCATCTGTTGTTTTTGCTGGGCGTTTTTCTTAAACATTTGCTGAATCCGTTCAATCGTTTGCGGGGCCGCTTCCAAAATTTTGTCAACGACATGCGTATTTTCATCCAAATGCAGAATTTTGACGCCCGATGAGCCGACAATCAAAAAGGCGATCGGTGTGATTGAGACACCTCCGCCGCTGCCGCCTCCAAACGGAAGCTTCGCTTCCTTCCGCTCGCGCTCTCCGTCGCTTGCTTTTGATTCCGCTGGTTTATTGCCGCTGAACTCGCTTCCTCCCGCTGCAAACCCGAAGCCGACTTTGGAGACGGTTAAAATGACACTGCCGTCAGGTGTTTCTACAGGATCTCCGATAATGGTATTGACATCGATCATTTCTTTTAAATTTTCCATTGCGGTTTTCATCAAACCTTGAATTGGGTGTTCAGCCATATTCATTTCCTCCTATACTGATGAATCATTCTTTGTTGAACCCGACAGATGTTTAGGCAGCTTAAACAAGCCGCGCATTTTCCCTTTCCAATGAATAACGATTCTGAAAGCTGCGGTTATAGCATGTCCAAGGCGAAAATGGAATATACATGTCAGGTGCGTTTTGGAGGACGGCTGGTTAAAAGCAGGGATCACTTCATAATCGGGTTGATGATCAAAGCAAAAAAGCAGATCCAGCACAGCGATCACCCATGCCTTAACAGACCAGGCAGCACCCGTGATTATTCCGGTTAAAGCGGCATCGGAAAATCCGAGTACAGACGTCCATTCCAGTTTTGTCACATGTATTCGCTTCAAAAATCCGCGGACGATCGGCTGAAGATTGATGACCTGTTCGACCAGCTGTTTCATCTGCCTTATTTGATCCAGCATTTCCCCGTGGCCGACTTTTCTTTTCTTTTGATCTTTTTTTAAGGCTGTTTTCGTCCGTTCTTTCACATCGATCGTCATATCATCCGGATTGACTTTTATCAGGGGAATTTCCTTTTTGATGTGAAGAAGGCCGAATCCCGTTCGAATCTTAACTGTCAGGCGGTCATCATCAGATGAATGAAGGTATTCAACCGCCACGCGGATTTTCATGATCAAAACCGCTGCCAACAGAAGCAGCGCTCCGGCAATCCATATGTATACCATGATTTCACTTCCTCTTATACTAGGCATTATGGGAAGAAATCCGACAAAATAAACATGGCGGCTTCAGACAGCAAAAAACCCGGCTTTAAATAGCCGGGTTTTCATCTGCTTTATTTGTTTTCCGATACAATTTTTCATGTACAACTGCTGTATCGGCTATAAAATCGTGGACACCTTGTTTTTTCGGCGAAAACGCCACTACGATATACGTGATATACAGGCTGTTGATGTAGCGGCCGATGAATTCTCTGAAGAGGATAACATCCCATGTCAGCCCCTTTTCCGGAATCAGTGACACAACCTTCAGTCCGAATACCATTTTGCCCAATGTCTGCCTAAAGTACTTTGTCATGACGGCGAAGTAGGCAAAAAACACGATAGCCGTCGTGACCGAGTATAGTGAAAACGTAAATAACCCAGATTCTTTCGGTAGATTGAGCAAGCTGAAAACAGGAGATATCACTAAGCGGTTCAAGCTGCCGACGACAATGCCGTCGAGCAGAAAAGCCCAAAATCTGATCCAAAAACCGGCATAGGCATGCTCCAACAGCGGGGCCGATTGTTGCTCAGAAGCTTCAGCGGGCGGTGTTAATTCATGATGACCTTTTTCATCATAAGTCATATCCATTTTTCGGTCCCCTCCTATTTAGCGTATAAATACATCGCTCTCGGTGCGCCTGCTTGCGAAATCGCTTCTTTAATGTTTAAGAAGTCCACTTCGCTTTTAAAGATTTTGTTGGCGCTCATAGATAAAAGCGATGAGAGGCCTGTTGATTCTTTATAGCTGACAACGGATGCGCCCGCCATGCTTTTATGGTCTTTTTTCATCGCTTTCACCACATCTTCATAGTAGCCGAGTTCATCAACGAGATTGATCTTCTTCGCCTGGCGTCCGTCGTAAACACGGCCGTCGGCGATTTTCTTCACATCGCTTTCCGACATATGGCGTCCGTCAGCGATGACATCTACAAATCCTTCGTATGCATCATCGACCATGCCCTGCATGATTTCCCGTTCTTTTTTCGTCATGTCGCGAGTCGGAGACATGATGTCTTTAAATTCTCCGCTTTTAATCGTTTCGGTTTTTAGTCCGAGTTTTTCCGCAAGTCCGCTGTAGTTCAGGCTTTCCATAATAACCCCGAGAGAGCCTGTGAGCGTATCGGGGGCTGCGTAAATTTTATCGGCTGCCGTTGAAATATAATAGCCGCCTGATGCAGCCATAGACCCCATGGAAACGTAGATCGGCTTTTTCGTTTCCTTTTTGATTTCTTCAAGCTTCTTATGTATCTCAGCGCTTTCGTATACTCCGCCTCCCGGAGAATTGACGCGCAAAATAATCCCTTTTACCGCGGAATCATCCTTTGCTTTTTCAAGCGTTTTTAAGAATGCTCTGTGATTATACCCATCAGACCCGAGCAGGCTTGAAGCACCCCCATTATCGGCGATCGTTCCATTCACTTCAAGCACGGCGATTTTGCTTGATGAGCTGCCTTGTTCAAGCACCGTTTCCTCCTGTGTGTCATTGAGTCCAAACTGCATCTTGCCGTCCTCGCCAAAGCTGTCAAATACAGACAGCACAAGACTTATAACCGCAGAAAACCCGAAAATCCCCAATGCGATTACAAGCGCGATCCATCTTTTAGGATTCATCCTTTGTTCTCCTCCTTTAACATTTAAACGCTGCATGTCTTTGTACGTATATGAAGAGAAAAAGTTCATTATGATATGGCTTCATATACAAGAAATATTTAGGACATGGTAAACTAGGGTCACTGGTCATTTTAACACAATGTGAAATGGCAGAAAAATCTAAACTTCAACAGACAAAGGGGAGAATGATTGTGACAGACCGCCGGAACATTTATTTCTTTTACAAAAAAAGCGAAGAAACCGACGAACAGTGCAACAATCTGAAACAGCTCGCGGGAGAACACGGATTTCGCGTCGTTCATCATCATGAGGATGCCAATATTATCGCAAGCATCGGCGGTGACGGCACCTTTTTGCAGGCGGTGCGAAAAACGAATTTCAGGGATGACTGCCTTTACGTGGGTATCGCGAAAAAGGGGAAAGCTCATTTATATGCGGATTTTAATATACATGACACCGATAAAATGATTGAAGCGACAAATTCCGAACAAATCGAAGTCAGAAAATATCCGCTGATTGATGTGACAGTCGACGGAACCAACCGTTTTCAGTGCCTGAACGAAGTCTCCATTCGCTCCAGCATCATCAAAACGTTTGTCATGGATGTGTTTATTGATGATCTTCATTTTGAAACATTTCGGGGAGACGGTATGATTGTCTCTACTCCTACGGGCAGCACCGCCTATAATAAATCTGTCGAAGGTGCCGTTGTCGATCCGCTCTTGCCTTGCATACAAGTCACAGAGCTCGCATCGCTCAACAACAACACTTACCGGACGCTGGGGTCTCCGTTTATTTTAAGCGCGGACCGCAAGCTGACGTTAAAAATCGTCCAGGACGGCAATGATTATCCGATCATCGGCCTTGATAACGAAGCCTTCAGCACGATGCATGTAAAAGAAGTCGAGGTCAGCCTTTCCGGCAAGGTGATCAAAACGATTAAATTAAAAGACAACTCATTCTGGGAAAAAGTAAAGCGCACATTCCTTTAATTTTTTAAAAAAAGAGCAAGACTCCCGTCTTGCTCTTTTTGATGAAACTTATAGCGTAATTTTAACTTCTGCATTCATGCCGGGCAGCACTTTGGCGGACGGATTTTGAATCGAGATCTTCACTTGGACTTTTTCGGTGACTTTCGTATAGTCCCCGCTTGTATTGATTTGCGGAAGCATCGAAAATACCGAATTTGTCACATATCCGATCTCCTCGACTTTTCCTTCAAACGTTGCATCAGGGTCTCCATCAACTGTAATCTCCACTTTATCGCCCTTTTCGATGTCGTGCAATTCCGTTTCTTTAATATTGGCTGTAATATAAAGGTCATCCATATGAGCAGTTTGGCCGATGACATCCCCCGCGTTTACGATTTGATGATTGACGGCTGCATGTTTGACCAGTGTTCCGTCGGATAGAGCCTTGACGGATACCGACTGCTGGCCGTCTGATATTTCTCCGAGCTTGTCTCCGTCTGAAATATGATCACCTTCTTTTGCACTCCAGCCGCTTAATTTCCCTGATGCCGGAGCCGTTATTTTTGTCATGTTGGCGGAAACCTCTGCTTCATCTGTCGTGACATAATGTTGATTTTGATAATAGTAATACCCGCATACAGCGATAAGCGTTAAAAGTGCGATAATACCGATCATATTGATGATCACCAAACGTCCTTTACTCATGTTTATCCTATCTCCTTTTGTTGATTTGCTGAAGGCTCAGGCAGATGAAGCCGCTTTTGAACGAGCGATCTTCCCTTTCCGGTCGCCGCCTTTCCAATCGAAGCCGCGAGCATGATCACGCTAAGCCACAGCAGTATGGTAAACAAGTCATGATATGCACCGAGAGCTGAAGCTTTTCTGGCATTCGCAACAACCGTATAGGCCGCCATGTTTTTCGCATCACCGAGAGAGAGCCCGGTGCTGACAAAATGATGAATCATTTTTGACAATTCCAGCTGGATTTCAGGATCAGTCTCGCTGACATGGCCCCTGATCATCTCATAGTGGACGGCATTCTTCATTGAAGCAAACCAGCCGAACACCGGCGCAGCCCAGGCGCCGGCGAAATTGCGGATAAAATGAAGCGAAACCGACCGTTTTGAAGCTTGATGGATATCGCCGGCCAGCGCTGTGCCAAGCGCTCCCGACACCAATACCATACTGACGCCGCTGCCAAGCAAAAAGGCATGAAGATATAACGATTCCATCGGAACACCCGGTTGAACCGATCTCCATTCCAATCCGACGATGATCATTTCCACAGCGCCGACGCAGCCGAGCAATCCGGCGCCAACCTGATCATATAAAAGCGTGCTGAGCACGGCTGTCGCTAAAATCCCCGTGAAAAAACACATATAAAAGCGGGTGAGATTGTCAAAAGAAGCATCTGCAATATTTTCCAAAAATCCGTTTATCCCGGCAAGAGAAACAATGAGTGCAATGTGTGACACAACGGCCATGACTGTCCCGGAAACGGCTTTTGCAGACCACAGCGAACGAAACGGCACAAGCGGATCCGGGGGGCGCAAGTCTGTGATGATAAACAACGCCAAGATGATGAATCCAGCCAAAAAGAACGGCCACACATAAAAAGAGTGAACACCCGTCTTCTGCAAATTGATAAGCGGCACCGCCAACACAATCATGAGTAATGAGAGCATCAATACTCCCGTCTTATCAATCGAATGATGCTCCCGCTCTTCTGCTGTTTGTTTAGGCAAAGAAAAGAAACCGATCACCAGACAAAGGGCAGGCGAACAAATATTTAATATAAACACCCAGCGCCATGCATCCGCGCTCAATGACAGCGAACCAAACACCGCCCCGATGGCAGAGGCGCCGAACAATCCGCTGATGACGAAAAACAAAAACAAGTTGCGGATCTTGTTCGGAAACGAAATCAATTTGACAGGGAGAATCGTCAAAAATAACATCCCGGCGCTCAATCCCTGTATCACCCTTCCGGCGATAAGCGACAGCAAACCTGTTGAAAACGCGTCAATCAGTGAACCAAATAAAAATAAGGTGATGAAGGTCAAGTAGCTGTTCCTAATCCCGAACCTTCTTGAAAATATACGTCCAAGCGGAACACCGAGAGCAAAAGCAAGGTTTGACAAAATGGACGGGATCCGCATATCGTCCGGTGACAGATGCAGTCCATTTTGAATGACGACCTGGCTCAGCGTATAGGAAAGATTGAGAAAGTATTGCGGGCCAATGGCCAATATCGTTAAAACCGAAATGATAAAATATTTCGGAATGCCCATTTTTTTAGACCCTTGAATTGTCGCAGCGGATGGACCCATAAGAGCCCCTCCTTTCATTATATATTTCATAATACAAGTTGTATAATACAAGTTATATTATACATCCTTCTTTCAATAAATCAACAGGTTTAAAAAAGAAAAAGGCTGGTGATCTTCTGATCAACAGCCTTTAGCCGATTATTTGCTCCACTTTTTAAAATCCCGATTCAGCCTGGTTAAATGAGTTTCCAACGTATTCAGCTCTTCTTTTGTCCAGTCTTGAAGAACTTCGGTGTATACATGATAGCGGGCTCTTTGCACTTTGTTCAGAGTGTCAATGCCTTCTGAAGTCATTTCGACAAGGCTGATCCGGCCGTTTTTAGGATCGGGAAAACGCCTGATGAGCTTTTTCCGTTCCAAAGCGGAAACCTGCCGGCTTGCTGTCGAAAGGTTCAGCATTAAAGTTTCCGCCAGCGAGTTGATGGCAAGAGGACTTTGCTTATCAAGCTCACTCAGCAGCAGATATTCCGAGCGGTCCAGATTTCCAAACCGCGGACTGTAAGCTGTTGTCAGACGGACCAAAAGCGCGATTTCCTTCTCGATGTTCCGGAGTGAGTCACGCCCCAAAGGATATTCCCCCTCTTGTTTGGTTATTCAGCTTTCGTTTTACGGGCGATTTCCCGTTGTCTGAGTTCAAAACGCCTGATCTTCGCTGAAGGCGTTTTCGGCAATTCTTCAATGAATTCAATCTCCCGGGGATATTTATAAGGCGCGGTCATGGCCTTCACATGATTTTGCAATTCTTTTGCGAGGCGTTCGTCCCCACGGGACATATCCTTTAAGACAACGTACGCTTTGACGATCGATCCCCTAATGTCATCAGGGCTCCCGACCACCGCACATTCATTGACCTCCGGATGTTTGATGAGCGCATCTTCGACTTCAAAGGGCCCGATCGTGTAGCCGGAACTGATAATAATGTCATCGCTGCGGCTTTCAAACCAAAAATACCCGTCTTCATCTTTCCGGCCCTTATCCCCGGTGATAAAATAATCCCCTCGTCTTTGGTGTTGCGTTCTTTCCGGATCTTGATAATATTCTTTAAACAAAGCCGGTGTGCTCAAATGCACGGCAATATCCCCCGTTTCATTCGGGGCGCAGACTTTCCCGTCCACGTTCACAATGTCAACGATGTTTCCGGGAGTCGGTTTTCCCATGCTTCCAGGCTTGATTTCCATCCCTTTCAGCACACCGACGAGCAGCGTGCTCTCCGTTTGTCCGTATCCGTCGCGCACATCCACATGAAAATGCTTTTTAAACGTGTCGATGACTTCCCTGTTTAAAGGTTCACCCGCTGAAACCGCGCTATGTACGGATGAAAGATCAAAGGTTGACAAATCATTGACCTTCGCCATAAACCTGTACTCTGTCGGGGTGCAGCACAGCACATTGATTTGATAGCGCTCCATCAGCTCCAAATAGGTTTCCGGATCGAATTTTCCATGATAGACAAATCCTGTCGCACCGCTTCCCAGTACGGCTAAAAAGGGACTCCACACCCATTTTTGCCATCCGGGTCCAGCCGTCGCCCAGACGAGGTCGTTTTCTTCGATCGCAAGCCATGCGGCAGCCGTCGTTCTTAAATGGGCATACGCCCAGCCGTGTGTATGAACGACGCCTTTCGGCTGACCTGTCGTGCCTGATGTATAGGAAATAAATGCAATATCATCCCGGGATGTATCCGCAGCTTGAAATTCCGCTCCGTTTGCTTGGTCCATTTCTTTAGAAAGATCGATCCATCCTTCTTGGCCTTCTCCGACTGAAAATGCCGTCAGCCCACCGACAGACTCGACTTCCCGGAAAGAATCGGCAAATGACGAATAGACAATTGCCCCCTTTACACCGGCATGTTTGATTCTATATTCCAAGTCTTTTCCCCGAAGCATTTCAGAGCAAGGGATGACCACCATTCCCGCTTTTAAAATCGCCATGTAGACAGCATACGTTTCCAAAACGCGCGGCATCATCACGATCAGCTTGTCGCCTTTTTTCAGTCCCTTCCCCGTTAAAACGCTGCCGATTTTATCCGCCTTTTCGATCAGATCATGATAGGTCCACGACAATTTGCGCCCTGCTTCATCTTCCCAAATGAAAGCCGTTTTATTTGAAGAAGCCTTAAACTTTTCAATTTCATCAACCGCATTGTACTTAAGCGGCGCTATCAAATCTTCTCTTCTCAACGCATACACCTCTCATCTTTTGCCGTCTTTCTATTATACATAACCCTTTATGTATTCTGAACCATTTTCCTTTTTTGCCAATATAAAAAGAGTGGGGAAAACCCCACCCATTATCCATTGCTTTTCAATTTTCAGGTTATTGTTGTGGTCCACCCATTTGCTGTTGAGCGAAAGAAACTAAACGCTTAGTGATTTCTCCTCCAACTGAACCGTTTGCACGAGAAGTAGTGTCTGCACCAAGGTTAACGCCGAATTCAGAAGCGATTTCAAACTTCATTTGGTCGATAGCTTGAGCAGCGCCAGGAACCAATAGTTGGTTAGAACTGTTTTGTCTGTTTTGTTGAGCCATGTGTTCTCACCTCCTTGTGAGTATAGATTGTGTAAAAACACATGACTTCATGCAAATAATGATTGGTAATTGTATGCAATAAAAACAGACAAAACGGTGTGCCGCTAAACAGCTTTAAAAAAAGTCGGCAAATTTATCTTTCGCTTCTTTTTTGCTGCTTAATACGATCGTTTCCGTTTTTTCGACCGCTTCTTGAATGAGCGGTTCAAAATCCGTATAGCTTTCAAAGTGCTCGATTTTTTCTTTTTTCGGGCGTGTTTTCGGCGCTGTAGGAGTAAAGATCGTGCAGCAGTCTTCATATGGACGAATGCTGATATCATACGTGTCGATTTCTTTCGCTTTTTCGATGATCTCTGTTTTATCCATTCCGATCAGCGGCCGCAAAACCGGTGTGCTCGTAACGGCATTGATGGCATACATGCTCTCCAGCGTCTGGCTTGCCACTTGCCCGAGGCTTTCTCCGGTAAAGATGGCCAGGGCATTATGCCGTTCGCGAAGCTTGTCTGCAATCTGCAGCATGAGTCTGCGCGTCGCAGTCATCGAATAGTTTTCCGGAATTTGTTTTTGAATGAGTTCCTGCGTTTTTGTAAACGGAACGATATGAAGCTTGATGTCCCCGCCGAACGCTGTGAGACGCTCGGTCAGATCAATGACTTTTTGCTTGGCCCGTTCACTTGTGTATGGCGGGCTGAAGAAGTGGACGGCTTCAATTTCAAGTCCGCGCTTCATTGCGTAGAAGCCGGCAACAGGGCTGTCAATCCCGCCCGAGATCATCAGCATCGCTTTTCCTCCGCTTCCGACAGGCAGACCTCCGGCGCCTTTTTCATCCCTGAATGTCAAATAAGTGGCATCCTCTCTGATCTCGATCCTTAAATGGATATCAGGCGAGTGAACGTCAACGGACAGGCCGTCTGTATTTCGCAAAATATGACCGCCGATTTCGGCATTCATTTCATTCGTGTTTAATTCAAACTGCTTATAGGCTCTTTTAGTGGATACTTTAAATGTGTCCCCAGGCTTGTATTGCTGTTGAACAGAGGCGAGAGCCGTCTCTTTTATGCTGTCCAAGTTTGTCTCGCATTTGACGGCGAGGCTGAAGGACTGAATCCCGAACACATGCTTTAAGCGGGCGATGACGGGCTCCGCATCCTCGCCGTTTAACATCAGGGTCATTCTGTCACGGGTTGACTCATAACGGATGTTCTTAAAATCGCGGAGGACCATTTTCATGTTCCTTTTCAGCCGGTCGACAAAAAGCCGTCTGTTCTTTCCTTTTGTTGAGATTTCACCAAAGCGGATTAAAATGTAATCGTATTTCATCTGTTTCCCTACCTCATAATTCCTTTTAATTTGTGTAAACTTTCTTTTAAGGCCGTCATAAACGGCTCGACTGTTTCTCTGCCATCGCGGTAAGTCAGGCTGACTCTGATGCTGCTTTTGGCGGCCTCGTCCCCTTTGCCCATGGCTGACAGCACCTTGCTTGGTTTATGCTGTTTTGATGAACATGCGGATGTCGTCGATACAAAAATATCTCGTTCTTCAAGCATATGCAAGAGAACTTCAGCTTTCATTCCGGGAACGGAGAAATTAATAATATGCGGCGCACTGCCGGTTTCCGGCGTATTTAATATCACACCTTTTATCTCTTTTAGCTCTCTGATCATGTCCGATTTTGCCGCTTTCATTTCTTCTATATAATCGTCATAATCCTTTGAAGACATGTTGACGGCTTTTGCAAGCGAAACTGCGCCTGCGGTGTTTTCGGTTCCGGCTCTTCGGTTGTTTTGCTGTTCTCCGCCCGAGATTAACGGAAAAAGCGTAAGCTCCTCTTTTAGTATAAGGGCGCCGGTTCCTTTTAACCCGTGAAATTTATGGCCTGAGATCGTGCAAAGGTCAATCGCTGAACGGGTGATGTCGAGAGGAACCTTGTTGATGCCTTGAACATAATCAACATGAAAGTATGCACGGCTCTTTTCTTTAACGATTCTTCCGATTTCTTCTATCGGCTGAATGGCGCCTGTTTCATTATTGACATGCATAACGCTGACAAGAATCGTATCTTTGCGAAGCGCTTTTTCCAACTGTTCGGGTGAAACAAAGCCCTGGCCGTCAACAGGGAGATATGTGACCTCAAAATCGAACGCCTCCTTCAGCTGCTCCAATGATTCTGAGACTGAAGGGTGTTCTATGGAAGAAGTGATGATATGTTTTCCCTTATGCTGATGAGCCAGTGCCGTTCCTTTGAGCGCCATATTGTTGGCTTCTGATGCACCTGATGCAAATACGACATCATAGCGGCTGAGAGACAGAGCCGATTTGATCTGCTGTCTCGCCTCAGTCAATAATTGATCTGCTTCAACACCATGGCGGTGCAATGACGAAGGATTGCCAAAGAAGCGCTGATTTACTTGTTCATAAATTTGTAATATTTCCTGATAAGGTTTGGTTGTCGAACTGTTATCAAGATAAATCATGACCTTCTCCTTTAAAATTGAACGTTCTTTTTCATGACTGTATATGTTATCATAACAACTTGTAATTGAAAATTAAAAATAAAAGTGTTTGACTTCTCTGATTTTTAAAATATAATAGTCTTTGGACTTTTGTCATACTATATCGCAAAACTAATTGACAGAAAATTTAAACATCGCCAGGAGGTTCTTTTTAATGAAAACTTCACTATCCGCTAAGGAAACGACTGCGATCGGGCTCATGCTCTTCGCTCTCTTTTTCGGAGCGGGAAATATGATATTTCCTCCCCAGCTTGGTCAGGCTGCGGGAGAACATGTATGGCCGGCCATCACCGGATTCTTGCTCACAGGCGTCGGGCTGCCGCTGCTTGGGGTTATTGCGGTCGCTCTGACCGGGAGCGCAAAAGGATTGGCCGACAAAGCGCACCCGGTTTTCGGAACGATTTTAATCGTCAGCATCTATTTAACGATCGGACCGTTGTTTGCGATCCCGAGAACGGGGAACGTTTCGTATGTTATCGCTGTTGAACCTTTTTTAGGAAAACATTCATCAAATCTTTACCTGTTTATTTTTACCTTAATTTTCTTCGGTATCACATACTTTTTAGCATTAAATCCAAGCAAGCTTGTTGACCGGATCGGCAAAATATTGACACCGATATTATTGGCTGTCATCGCCATCTTAGTCATTAAAGCGTTTGTGACGCCGATGGGCAGCATTGGTTCTGTGACAGAAGCTTATCAGTCCGCACCGCTGTTCGTCGGATTTTTGGAAGGCTATAAAACAATGGATGCCATTGCATCGATCGTTTTTGGAATTGTTGTCATCAATGCGATTAAAGATCGCGGTGTAACAAACCCTAAATCAATTGCCGCTTCCTGCATCAAAGCAGGGGTTGTGGCTGCCGTCGGTCTTGGATTGGTATATGTCTCACTCGCTTATTTGGGAGCCACGAGTGTTGATACAGTGGGATCACTGGATAACGGCGGGGAAATCCTGTCAAAAGCTTCGGCGTATTTATTCGGATCACTCGGCAATGCCGTTCTCGGAATCGCGATTTTGTTCGCCTGCCTGACGACGAGTGTAGGACTTGTCTCTTCTTGCGGCGAGTACTTTTCAAAGCTGATTCCAAAGCTTTCCTATAAAACTGTCGTGATCATCGTCACTCTTTTCAGTCTTGCGATTTCCAATTTCGGTCTGACTGAAATCATTTCGTTTTCCGTGCCGATTCTTTCGGCGATTTATCCGCTTGCCATCGTCGTTGTATTGTTTTCATTTATTGACAAGCTGTTTAAAGAACGGCGCGAAGTGTATATCGGCGCCCTAATTCCGACCGGAATTTTCAGTATTATTGACGGTTTAAACGCTGCTAAAATTCCGTTAGGACCGCTTAATGACATTTTAGGCCAATACATTCCGCTCTACTCTAACGGTGTCGGCTGGGTTGTTCCGGCCCTCATCGGTGCTGTAATCGGATATATTACGACCTTTTTCATCCCTTCACAGGCCGACCGTTTAAGAAAAGTAAGCTGATGCAGACAACAAACCCCTCCGTGTGATGCGGAGGGGTTTTGATGAGGGGAAATCGAAAAGACCGGCACTTTCTAGAAGTGCCGGTCTTTTTATTCAGTGTCGCGCGCCTCTGCTTCCAAACGGCCTACCGCTCCGGGAGACGCTTTTTCCACCGCTCTTGCGGCTAACTCGTAAGCTTCATCATACTCATAGGAGTAGAAGCGGTTCTCCGCTTCCTTCAACTGCTCAGAAAGCGCATGGTTCTGACTTCTGAAGCGGTTGCCGTACTGAATGATGCGCTCGATCATCCTTACTTTATCGACTAAATCATCTGTTTCTTGTTTCACTTCTGTGACAAGGCTCTCAGCGCCCTGTAAACGCTCGTTGACCGCCTCCATGTTGAGCGGCAGCATTTGCAGCTGCTCATTCACTTTTTGTACGGCGGAGCGGGACTGCTCTATTCTTTCTGTTATAGATGCCGGAATTCCCGGTACATTGCTTTTTTCCAAGCGCCTTGCGGTATGTGTAATCGTCTGCTTCAACTGCTGAAGGAGCTCTCTCGCCTGGAGTTCTTCTTTTCTCAGCAATTGCAGCATGTCTCTGTACTCATCATACTCCTTTTGAGCCGCTTCCAGCTGCTTTTCGATGTCCAGAAGCTCTTCCTTCAGGAGGGAGTATGCGACATGCTTCTGATCAAGCCTCTCTTTTACCTGTTCAAATTGTTTTTCTATCAGTTCAAGACGCTTTTCATACGACTGCTGCTTCTCCAGTTCACCCGTTGAAAGCCGATAGCTTTCCTTCACAAGATCGGTCTCTGCTTTTGTATCCTGCTTGTTGGTTTCAAGCTTTTCCAATGCGGCGGCCAGCTCAGGCATTTTAGCGAGGATCACCCTGCCGGCTTCGACCTCTTGTTCAAGCTGGGTGTACAACGTCTGAATCGTTTCTTCAATCATCTGCATCGTCGCAGCGGCTTCTTCCAAATTCAGCTCGCTCAAAAGCGCATCTTCCGCGCGTTTCAGTTCTTTTTCAAGGTTTTCCAGTTCCTTTTCAATTTGAATATGATCGAGCTTGTAGCCTTTATCGATCATTTCCTGATAGCCGGCTTTCAGCTTCACCAGCTCGTTCGGCACCGTCTGTTTGCAGCCGGCAAGCAGCTTCGGCACGTCGTCTATATGTGATTGAAGCTCTTCAAGCAAGCGGTCCTGCGCAAGCAGCACTTTTCTTGCTTCTATGTAGTTCCCGCCGTCTGTTTCGGCTTCGAACTGTTTAATTCCTTCCCACACCGAATCAAGATCCGCCTCTATTTTCGGATAGAGATCTCCGTATAGATGGCTGTAAGCCAACAGATTTTTGCGTATTTTTGTATACTGCTCTTTAATTTCTTCAATTTCCTTGCGGTTTTGTTCTTCGCTTGAGACGAGATTGGCGATTTCCTTTAAAATCTCTTCAATATTGGATTCAGCCGCCGACAACAGGTTCTCGATGTGGGCGAGCACCTGCTTTGATTTTTGAAAGCGGTACTTGTCGGCGCAATCCTCCGCCTCAAACAGCAGCTCTTCAACTTTGGGCATGTGCGCAGTCACGATTTCATCCCATTCATTGCGCCATCTCTCAAAGAACTCTTCCGTCTGACCCGTCATCTTTAAATGCTTGATTTTTGACATCTCTTCCACAATTGAACGGTTCAGTATTTCAATTTTCCACGCTTCCAAACGGTCAATTTCTTTATATATATTTCTCCTGAATAAGTAGCCTGTAGCGAATAAGATTAAAAATAACGCCAATAAGCCGATGACAAACTCCATAATGAGCCCCCTTGCTGTTTAACTTGTTCTGTCAGGGTATGATATTTGAAATTGTATGTAAAACTAAAAGTTTAGCTATCGTTTTCATTGTTCTTATGATACCATGTAACCAACATTTTTTGAGCAGAATTTTTAATTTTTTTACATCAAAGTGACAACATCTGACTATTTTTTTACGGGGTGACATCATGCTGAAACGAGACGGTCATGTTCATTCTCCTTTTTGTCCGCACGGATCAAACGATCAATTCAGATATTATATAGAAGAATTATGCAAAAAAGGCTTCGATTCCGTTTCCTTTACGGAGCATGCTCCGCTTCCGCCCTCTTTCATCGATCCGACCCCCAAACAAGACAGCGCCATACCGATGTCCGCCCTTGAGGATTACCTTGGAATCCTCAAGCGCTTGAAGGAAGAGTATACAGGACAGATCGATATTTTGATCGGCCTGGAAGTTGACTATATCCGCGCCTTTGAGCATGAAATCAAAACGTTTCTTGATACGTACGGGTCTTTCCTTGACGACAGCATCCTTTCGGTTCATTTTTTGCCGGCGGACTCCTCACACATCTGCCTTGATTATGATGAAGATGCATTCCAAAACCTGATTGACTGTCATGGGAGCATCGAGCAGGTGTACCTAACCTATTTTCAGGAAATCTTTTCTTCCATTGTATCACCGCTCGGCACCTATAAGCCAAAACGAATCGGCCATATAACGCTGGTGAAAAAATTTGTTCAGCTCTACCCTTATTCCATGTCTGAACCTGTCCGGAGGCTGGCTTCCTCCTGTTTGGACGAAGCCGCAAAACGCGGCCTTGAGCTCGATTTTAATACAGCGGGTCTGCGCAAGCCTTATGCCGGTGACATTTATTTGGAAGAGTGGATGATCGAGGAAGCGGCGAAAAAAAACATCCCGCTTGTTTATGGGTCTGATGCCCATCAAGCTAAGGATGCCGGGTTTGGTTACGAACATTTTGAACGCCGCTTTGGCTAAATGGCGGCAATGTGCTGCTGTTCTCTGTACAAGAGGCTGATGATCCAAGTTTTCACCTCTTTATAATACGCCTGATAAAAATAAGGTTCATGAGGCTGCAGATAAAGCACTTCAGAGATATACTGAGGCTGCAGATAGGGCATCATCAAAAGGGACTTCAGCTGAATCATAAAATGAGAAAGCGGAAAACGGGAGAATTCACCGTCCTGTTTTCCTTTTTCGATGATCAGGTGGAGAATGTACTTTTCTTTTGTCAAATATGTCGACATCACTTCGCGGATCAGCGTCGAATCAATCGTCACTTCACGGTAGACGAATCGAGTTAATTGACGGTGTTCATGCTGATACGATAGAATATCAAAAACCAATTGAAGAAGGCAGTCTTTTGCATTGAGGTCCTGAAGACGCTCATGGCCGTTCTCAAGGATTTTTAAATAGCCTTCATAAAAACGGGATACTAAATGCTCCATCAAACCGCCTTTTCCGTTAAAATAATAGGAGATGTGGGCCACATTGACATTCGCTGCTGCTGCAATTTCACGGACGGACGTTCCTGTAAACCCCTTTTGGTTAAACAGCGCAATAGCGGATTCGATGATCCTGTCCTTTGTGGTTAAAAAAGAGTTTGATCCCATTTTGCTTCACCCCTTCTTACTTAAAACAATTCCACTTCATCTGGGATTGTTCCTGTAAAAAGTGCTCGACAAATAGCATCACGCCAAGCGCAAAATTGGCATTTTAAAGAAAAAGCGAGGGAAATACAATGTTTCATGTCGAAAAAACAGAAGGCGGCAAAGAAAAAAAATACGAGCTGCTTCTCAAACAAATCGATGCGCTCACAGAAGGCGAAACCGATTTGATAGCGAATGTGTCGAACGCCTCCGCACTCTTGTATCACTCATTGGAAAACATCAACTGGGCCGGCTTTTATTTCGCCAAAGACGGTGAGCTTGTGCTCGGGCCATTCCAAGGGCTCCCTGCCTGTGTGCGGATTCCGGTTGGAAAAGGGGTCTGCGGCACAGCTTATGCAAACGCCCGGATCGAACGCGTTGCCGATGTCAACGCCTTCCCGGGACATATCGCATGTGATGCGGCATCACAATCCGAAATCGTGATCCCTCTTGAAATCAACGGAGAGATGGTCGGAGTGCTTGATATAGACAGCCCGATTAAAAACCGTTTCGATGAAACCGATGAACTTTACTTGAAAAAATTCACCGAAAAACTTGGAGAACGCTTAAGCGAAAAGAGCCGGTAAAACCGGCTCTTTTTTCATGAAGAAGCGTTGTAGACGCTAAGTTTGTTTTTACCGTTTCGCTTGGCATCGTACAGGGCAATATCCGCCTGTTTTACAAGAGACGCCAAGGTTTTCGGACAATTCATTGACCAACAGGATATCCCGCAGGAGATCGTGACTTGCGGATTCGTGCACTCCCTGACAAGCGCAATCAATCGGCCTGCCAGCATTTTCCCAGCATGCAAATCGGCTTTCGGAAGGTATATCGCCAGCTCTTCTCCGCCCCACCTTGCCCCGACATCCTGCTCGCGAATGTTTCGCTGAATCGCCCGGGACACTTGGATGAGAATCTCATCGCCTTTCTGGTGTCCGTAGGTGTCATTGATCTGTTTAAAATCATCAATGTCGATTAACAAAAACACTCCGCTTTGGTCAGCCTTCATGCTGTGTTGAATCTTTTCATCAAGAAAGCTTCTGGAATATAGCTCTGTCAGGCGATCCGTCTGAACAAGATACTTCAGCCGATCGCGAAGCATTGAATTTGAAACGGCCAGAGTGGAATGCCTGATAAGCGTCTGGAACAGCTTGAACATCTCAAAAGTAAACGAACAGGCGTTTTTTTTCAAAACGATGACAAACCCTTTGTTTTCATTATTTTCAAGCATAGGAACACCCATTAATGAAGCATATCCGTCCTGTCCGAACAGTGTAGAGCCGTTTCCGACAAACACTCCGTTCTCTTCGGATACTTTTTCTTTAACATAGCGAATATAAGGATCTGCTGCATCCGTTTCAAAAAAGCTTGTGCTCCCTGGCAGCAAATTCTCTTCTTCCAAATGATTGTGATAAAAAAAGCCGACTTCCTCAGCCCCGAATGAGCCGATCAGCCTGTCGGACAAGTTTTTCATCATATCAGGAAGCTGTTTTGTCCTGTTCAGCTGATGGGAGGTTTCGTTGATCAGCTCCAAATTCGAAATCATATTTTTGGATTGCTCATAGAGCCGGGAATTTTCAAAGGCTGTACCTGCCGCATTCGAAATGACGCATATTTCCTCAGCCATTCCGGCAGCATCGGGTCCCGATGCTTTCAAAACACCGTAAGTCCCCTGTCTTCCTTTAATCGGAATATAAACGATTGAATCATCCTTCTGCTTCCGCTTCCCTGACAAATAAGCCTCCAATGCAAAGGGATCAGTCGTCTCATTTTGAACATCGATTTCTTTTGCAGGAAGATTGATGTATTGATCCTGATCAAAGGATAAAAAAAGGCAGTAGGTTAAATCAGGAAAAATACCCCTCAAACTCTCGAGCATCGTTTTGAGAACTTTTTCTTGATCCATCAGCCCATGAACCCGTTCCGTCTCTTTATAAATTCTTGTTTTGCGAAGCGTATCCCTATGTGTTTTTTCGAGCTCTGTACAATGTTTCAAAAACATATAAATCGATTCAGCCAGATTTTTCGGTATTTTACGATTCTTTAGACTTATAAGTTCGATATATTTACTGTTTCTTTCTATTGTTATAATGGTATAATAATCATTGATACAGCTGATTGAATCGTTACGGTCTTTCAGCTTCGCCGGCTTATGAGAAGAGGCTTGCAAAGTCAAGGAAATCGGCGAGAAAAATGACTCTGCTGCCTCTTTCAGCCAAACGACAGAGTTATTGTATGAAAGAGCCGGCTTTTTTAACAAAAATTGGAGAATCTCCTGATGAAAAGATAGATATAGGTCTTCAGTTTGTCTATTCATTAATATCACCCAAAAACATCCATTGAAATCTAATCTTATTTTCCTAATTATATCATAAAAACAGGACTATATCCCGGTATGTGTTTTAAATTCATTTTAAGCCTGTCCATATGTGGTTGACTTTAACCCTAGGACATTATATAATCGACTTTGTGTGAAATATTGCAGCCTTTTTGTTCTGCTTCCGTGTTTCATTTTGTTCCTTATATATAAGGTGTATCGTGTAACTCTTTGCTGCTGGAGCGAGGATACATGAAAACAAAATGGACATGGCTGAATTGAACAGATGGGTTTTATTTTCACAAAAATAAAACCAAAGGAGGAGTCACATTATGGCTCGCTATACAGGTCCAAGCTGGAAAATATCCCGCCGTTTAGGAATCTCCTTAAGCGGGACGGGTAAAGAATTAGAAAAACGTCCTTACGCGCCAGGTCCGCACGGTCCGGGACAGCGTAAAAAATTATCAGAATATGGTTTGCAATTGCAAGAAAAGCAAAAGCTTCGCCATATGTACGGTGTAAATGAGCGCCAATTCCGCAATCTTTTTGACAGAGCTGCGAAAATGGCCGGTAAACACGGTGAAAACTTCATGATTCTTCTTGAATCTCGCCTTGACAACATCGTATACCGCCTTGGCTTAGCGCGCACTCGCCGCCAAGCACGCCAATTGGTAAACCACGGTCATATTCTTGTTGACGGAAGCCGCGTTGATATTCCGTCTTACCAAGTAAAACCTGGTCAAACAATCGGCCTTCGCGAAAAATCAAAAGATCTTTCCATCGTCAAAGAAGCGGTTGAAGTGAACAACTTCGTTCCTGAATACGTAACATTTGACGCTGAAAAACTTGAGGGTACGTTCTCTCGCCTTCCAGAGCGCTCTGAGCTCCCTGCTGAAATTAACGAAGCGTTGATCGTTGAGTTCTACTCTCGTTAAAACAAATGCTCTGTAAAGAGCATCGGCAAAAACCCTAGAATCGTTGATATACCAACGATTCTAGGGTTTTTTGTTTGCTCTCTGCTTTGTGGAATATTGTATTCTCTCCCCCATTGGTTTGGGGGAAGTTTGGGAGCCGTTCCCTTTTTAAATGGAGCGGAAACCGGGGAGATCATTTATATGGAAGGAAAAATTCATTACATAAATCAGATCCGCAAGGTTTTTTTCATGTCGGGATTCAAAAGGAAACACCAACAACCTCATTAAATTTAAAATGTCGTCGGCGTGGAAATAAAGTAAGCCCTTCTCACAGCTGGAAGGGCTTTACTCATCATAGGGTCTGTATTTTTTCGCCATTTCAATCAGAAAGGATCAATTTTAAAGCCAGATGAGATGGATACCCTGAGTGGAAATCAAGAAACAGCGATGGGTGTTATGTTGAAAAAAGTCGGAAACAAAGAAGACACTGAAATGAATACTCTCGCCGACCCTGATCGAACAACAAAATTGGCGGCACAAAAAGTTTCTAAGAAAGTGTATAGTGAAGAGGAGTTAGAAAAGCTAGAAAAGAAATATACTCTTTATAATGACACAGTGTACTGAGCTTATATAGATTGTGATATAATCGTCAAGCTAGAACCTACTTACACCGTTCCTGAAGATGTTGAAAAAAGCGAATGGGAAAGACTGGTTTGGAATTTGCAGGAGTTTATGATGAGTTAGAGCCGGATTTGGGTACGACCTTGAGAGCTTATTGAGGAAACTATAGAGGAATTAGAAGGAAACGTTGAAAATCCGTATTCAAGATTAGAATAAAGTAAGAAACAAACATAATTTTTGTTTTCAAGGCGCCGGTTGCGGCGCCTTCTTTTCTATTTCAGTAACGACTCAAGTTTCCCCTTAGTCTTTGGTCCGTAAATGCTATCTGCCGCAATTCCCGCTCTTTTTTGAAGGGATTTGACAGCCTGCACAGTTTCATACCATAAGAGCCATTGGCCTCGAATTTAGGTAACGAGAAGCCCGCGGCAATCAGACGTTTTTGCAAGGTCTTGACTTTGGGTCCTGACGATCCTTTTTTCAAGATCGTGCCGGTGGATTTGCTCGACTGGCTTGCGGATGCTTTCTTTTCTGATACCGTTTGACCGAGCAGGCTGTCAAATTTTTTGCGTAATGCCGATAATTGACTTGAATCTCTTACCCACGGAGCCGGGCAATTTTTGTTTGTTACGTCGTAATGGCGAACGATCTTATTTGTAGACAAACCGTAACGCTTGCACAGATGGGTGACCAGTTCAGCAGTATTCTGAACTGTTTCACTGTGAATCTTGCCGTCTTTTTCGACACACATTTCAACGTCTATCGCTGTTGTATTTTCGCTCGGCTTTAAAAAACTGACATAACAGCGATTTTTGTCGTGTGCATATGTAGGTGCCCTCATTTTCAGGAATAATGTACTGATACCCCGGCTGATGTTCATTCATTTCTGCTTGAATCCCTTCATCCCAAACTGTATCTCCTGCTGCATACAACATCTTCTCCTCTTCCGCGTTCGCCTTTTGATTTGATGAATTGAATTCCCTCAAAAACCGCATCTTTTGTTAAAACCTCTACATTAGAAAACCGGTCTTTCTCTCTTCCCCAGCATCCGCTTCATTTTGGACAAGCACTTCTTTGACAGCATCATCAAAATGATCCAAATGCGGATATGTTACAATCACAGCATCCGGATTCCGAATCAAATGATCCATTGATGTCGGCAGCCTTAGCGAATTTGGAAAAGGCGGTAAGTCCCTTTCCCAGCTAACATTGGATCTATGAGAAACTTTTTGCCTGCATATTCGACGACTAGTGTAGCATTGCGAATTTGTTGAATATCCATGGTTATGATTCCTTTTCTTTGTCTTATCGATAGTTTATACTATGATCCCTTGAGATTTACATAGTTAAGATCAAGTCTTTTTTCTGTTTGACTTGATGTTTGAAAAAACGTATTTTATTTTGTGCCGGAATGTTTTAGGTCGATCGGATTTGAGAAAGGATTTGATTAGATGCTTGATCATACAGATTTGCGGATATTAGAAGAGCTTTCGAAAAACAGCCGGATGACGATGAAGGAATTGGGAGAAAAAGTTCATTTGACAGGGCAAGCTGCCGCAACCAGAGTTGCGAAATTAGAAGATAGCGGGGTGATTGAAGGCTATACCATTAAAGCGAATCAAGTGAAACTAGGGTGTTTTATCCACGCGTTTATCAATATCTACACCAAAAGCACTCATCACCAGCCTTATCTTTCATTTATCAACGCACAAGAGAAACACATCATCAACAACTATAAAATCAGCGGGGATGGCTGCTATCTGCTTGAATGCAAATTTCCATCCAATGAACATTTAGACCAATTTTTAATCGGCTTGAACAAGCATGCCAATTATAAGTTGTCGATTGTGATTAGTAAATAGTGCATCCATTCTTTGCGGGATTATATTGCTCTGCTCTTTGATATTCTTGGATCTAAATGAATGCGCGTAGAAGAATATGAATCTATTTGGTGGGGCTCGGCATTATTCGCATTCATATTTTTTCGATTAATAACATCACAATGTCGGCATTTTTAATGAATCAACACAAAAAGAAAAAGCGGGATGATCCCTGCTTTTTCGGTTCCATTTTATTAGAACGTTTCCGGGTTCGAATGTCCCGGGCTCATACGTTGCTTTATAATGTCTGCTAAAAGCCGTCTGCTTTAGAACGGCGAATTCATGATGACAGTGCCCCCCGGCATGAATTCGCCGTTTTTTTATTTTAAACGCTTCGTCTCTTCCGAATCGTTCAATTGATTAAAGCCGTCCACTGTCTGTTCGGCCTGTGTTTTTCGTACAGCTTCAAGCTGCTTTTGATAATCTTCTTTGAATTTTTCTTTCGCGGCAATAAACAAGTTCATTCTGAATTCCTCCCGACTAGAGAATGGAAACGCTTTACTTTCTATATCTATTTTTGACATTTCCTGAATGAACATACATCAAACGTTTTGATAAAAAAACCCTTGCCGTTTAAGCAAGGGTTTCAATGGATTATTTGTAAGTCAGCAGGAAGTATTTCTTTTTCCCGCGGCGAATGACGGTAAACTGGCCTTCGATGCGGTCTTCGCTGCCTAGGACGGCGCCTACGTCATTACGGCGTTCGCCGTTGATGTAGACCGCGCCGTTTGTAATGTCTTCGCGAGCCTGACGTTTTGAAGGCGAAAGTTTTGATTGGACGAGCACATCGACAAGCGGCAATTCGGCTGTCTGATCGAGTTCCAGCGAAGGTACGCCTTTAAAGCCGACCTTCACTTCCTCAGCTGTCAATTGTTTGATATCTCCGCTGAACAGTGCTTTTGAGATGTTGACAGCCTGCTCAAGTGCTTCACGACCGTGTACAAGATCGGTTACTTCTTCGGCGAGGCGCTTTTGCGCTTCGCGTTTTTCAGGCGCCGTCTCTGTTTTTTCAGCGAGATCTTCAATTTCTTCTTTGGACAAGAAAGTGAAGTATTTCAAGTATTTCACGACATCTCTGTCATCTGTGTTGATCCAGAATTGGTAGAACTCGTAGGCCGATGTTTTCTCTTTATCAAGCCAGATCGCGCCGCCTTCGGTTTTTCCGAACTTCGTGCCGTCTGCTTTTGTCACAAGCGGAATCGTCAATCCGAAAGCTTTTGCATTCTCTTCGGATTTGCGGATGAGCTCGAGGCCTGATGTGATATTACCCCACTGGTCGCTTCCGCCGATCTGCAGCTTGCATTCCTTGTTTCTGTACAAATTCAAGAAATCGAGAGACTGCAGGATCATGTAACTGAATTCAGTATAAGATATGCCCGTCTCGATTCTGGAGCTTACCGTATCTTTGGCAAGCATGTAGTTGATGCCGAAGTTTTTGCCGACATCGCGCAGGAAATCAATGACGTTCATTTGCCCGATCCAGTCGTAGTTATTCGCCATCACCGCCGGGTTGTCACCGGCTTCAAAATCAAGGAAACGCGAAAGCTGATTTTTGATTTTTTGCGACCATTCGCGGACGATTTCTTCATTGTTCAGCGTGCGCTCCGCTTTCTTTCCGCTCGGATCACCGATCAGACCCGTTGCTCCGCCTACGAGTGCAATCGGACGATGTCCGGCCAGCTGGAAGCGGCGAAGCATTAAAATCGGCAGCAGATGCCCGATATGCAAACTGTCAGCTGTCGGATCAAATCCGGAGTATAAGCTGATTTTCTCTGAATCCAGCAGTTCTCTCAAGCCTGCTTCATCGGTTTGCTGCTGAATCAGTCCCCTGAAGGACAAATCATCAAGTAAGTGTGTCATCATCATTTAGCTCCTTTTTTCCAAAAATAAAACGCCCCTTCGCAAAAACGAAGGGACGATAAAAATCGCGGTACCACCCTGCTTAAAAGAACGCATGACCGCGCTCTTTTCACTCTCATTGATAACGGAAAAGCTTCCGTTCTTCTGCTACACAAAGCCCGGGAGGCTTTTTTCGCAAAAGCGGTTCATGAGTGTAATTCAAACCATCCATATGTGCTGATTTTCACCGGCCATCAGCTCTCTAAGACAGGGAAGGATCGTTCTACTGGTCTCAGTCTTCACCTTTTAAATATTCGACTAAATCTTTTTTAACATAATATTTTTTCATTGTCAATGAGACATCAGTCTTCCATTGTGGAAAGATCCCCGGCCGGCAGGTTCAATTCCCAGGCTTTCAGGACACGCCTCATGATTTTGCCGCTTCTCGTTTTCGGCAGTTTATCCTTAAACTCGATTTCCCTTGGCGCGGCATGTGCGGCCAAGCCTTGTTTCACGAACTGCCTGATTTCTTCTTTTAACGAATCTGACGGTTCATAACCTTCTCTAAGCGCGATGAACGCTTTAATAATTTCTCCGCGGACCGGATCCGGTTTGCCGATGACACCCGCTTCGGCGACAGCTTGATGCTCGACAAGCTTGCTCTCGACTTCAAACGGGCCGACGCGCTCGCCTGATGTCATGATGACATCGTCGATCCGTCCCTGGAACCAGAAGTATCCGTCTTCATCCATGTAGGCGGAATCGCCTGACACATACCAATCACCCGGCATAAAATAGGAGCTGTATTTTTCAGGGTTGTTCCAGATCGAATGCATCATCGACGGCCAGCCTTTTTTAATGGCGAGATTCCCCATTCTGTAAGGAGGCAGTTCATTTCCCTGATTGTCGACGATCGCAGCCTCTACGCCGGGAATCGGCTTGCCCATTGATCCCGGTTTAATTTCCATGCACGGGTAATTGCAGATGAGCTGCGCTCCTGTTTCAGTCATCCACCATGTATCATGAATCCGGTTGCCGAAGACTTTATGCCCCCATCTGATGACTTCAGGATTTAACGGCTCCCCTACGCTTAAAACATGCCGTAGTGAACTCAGATTGTATTTGTTCACAAGATCGTCGCCTGCACCCATCAGCATCCGGAAAGCCGTTGGCGCGCTGTACCATACCGTCACTTCCATTTTTTCAATTGTTTCGTACCATGCCTCAGGACTGAATCTGCCGCCTACGACGACATTCGTTGCTCCATTCAGCCACGGACCGAAGATCCCGTAAACCGTTCCGGTGACCCAGCCGGGATCAGCGGTGCACCAATAGATGTCATCATCATGCAGATCAAGAACCCATTTGGCTGTTTGATAATGTTGAATCATTGCTTTGTGGACGTGGAGAACCCCTTTTGGCGCGCCGGTTGAACCCGATGTATAGTGAAGCAGCATCCCGTCTTCCTGATCCATCCATTCAATCTCAAGATCAGTGCCTGCTTCCGCCGCTTTCGCGTAATAATCGATGACAGGTCCTTCTTCCTTTACGCCTTCTCCAACGACAATGATTGATTCAAGGTCCGGAAGTTCATCGGCCGGCACCCGTTCAAGCAATTCCGGCGTCGTCACGATGACCTTCGCTCCGCTGTTTGCAAGCCTGTCTTTGACGGCACCTTCCATAAATGCTTCAAATAACGGCCCGACAATCGCTCCCAATTTGACAGCGCCGAGAAGAATAAAATAAAGCTCGGGTGATCTCGGCATAAAAACAAACACACGGTCTCCCTTTCTCACATTGGCATGCTGCTTTAAGACATTCCCGGCTTTATTGGTTTCATTTTTCATCTCTCTGAAGGTGTACTTTTCTTCGCGGACCGGATCTTTGTAGTAAAATGCCACTTTGTTTTTCAAATTTGACTCAGCGTGGCGGTCGATCGCTTCATAAGCTGCATTGATTTTTCCCGTTTTGTACCATGAAAAATGCTTTTCGGCATCCTTCCAGTCAAATGTCCGATATGTTTCATCATAGTCAGTCAAGTTGTAATTTCCCTTTTCTTCCGGCAGCGCTTTCAATTCCATGTCCATCCCCCTTTGTTCGATCATCAAAATATATTATAGTATAGATTTTTTATTTTCTCAATTTTTAAAAAATACTGTTCTATCCTATGAAAACGCTTAATATTTTGGTATGTTATGTATAAAAGACTTCAACTAAGATGTAAGGCGGTGGATACGTGGAGCATCACAAAACCTATCATGCCAAAGAATTGCAGACCGAGAAAGGCGCATTGCTGATAGAAGGTCCTATCAGTCCCGAAAAGCTTGCAGACTATCAATTTCATGGCGAGCTTACAGCCTTTCGCCCATCTGAAAAACAGCACGAAGCATTGATCGAAATCGCAGGACTTCCCGAAGGAAGGATCATCATCGCTCGTTTCAATCACACCATTGTCGGCTATGTCACCTATGTTTATCCGGATCCGCTCGAAAGATGGTCAGAAGGAAATATGGAAAATTTAATTGAACTCGGCGCCATCGAGGTGATCCCTATGTTCAGGGGGCACTCCGTCGGAAAGACGCTTTTAGAGGTCAGCATGATGGATAAGCAGATGGAAAAATACATTATCATTACAACCGAGTATTACTGGCACTGGGATTTAAAAGGGACAAATATGGATGTTTGGGAATACAGAAAGATGATGGAGAAGATGATGAATGCCGGAGGGCTTGTCTGGTTTGCAACAGACGACCCGGAAATCAGTTCTCATCCCGCCAACTGTTTAATGGCCCGCATCGGAAAAGAGGTCGGTCAGGAATCGATCGAGCAGTTCGACAGGCTCAGATTCCATAATCGTTTTATGTACTAAGGGAGCAAAGGGGATGTGAATATGATTGTTGAAAAGATCATGAAAAGGGATGTTGTGACGCTTTCCAGAACAGATACGATCGAAGAAGCGATCAGGCGGATGCGGATGTTCCATATCAAGCACCTGCCTGTCATCAATGAACGAGGCACTGTCGTAGGCATCGTCACCGACAGGGATGTGAAGACGGCAGCCCCGAGCATCTTTAGTCAAGGCAGCTCCGCAGAGGAACTGCAAAAGCCTGTTGACCTGATCATGTCAAAAGAAGTGGTCACAGGACATCCGCTTGATTTCGCCGAGGAGATATCCGCTGTGTTTTTCGAACATGATATCGGCTGTCTCCCGATCGTGAAAAACGGAAAGCTCGTCGGCATCGTGACAAAGTCAGACTTGCTTCATACACTTGTTCAGCTGACAGGCGCTCATCATCCAGGGTCGCATATCGAAATTAAAACCCGTGATATCGCGCAGAGCCTCGCCGATATCAGCGCGATATTCAAAAAGCGCCAAATCGGGATTTTGAGCGTACTCGTATATCCAGGCGATGAAGAAAGTTCGAACATTCTCGTTTTTCGCGTGCAGACAATGAACCCCGCCTCCATCATAAAAGACGTGAAGTCAAAAGGGCATCAGGTGCTCTGGCCGGCTGAACAAAGGGAACAGCTATGAAGGACAGCGTGTTTATTTTCTCTCCCTCCTACCAAACCTATCAATTTCATCAAGACCATCCATTCAACCAGCTCAGAGTGTATGTGACATACGATCTTCTGGGCGCCATGGACGCATTCGAACAAGGGGAGATCATCCCTCCGCGCATGGCGTCGGAATCCGAGCTCGCACTCGTTCACACAAGCGATTACATCAGCGCCGTCAAGCTGGCCGGGGCGGGGAAACTGCCGGCCGCTGAAAGCGAAAACTACGGTCTTGGAACAGAAGATACGCCCGTATTTGCCGGCATGCATGAAGCCGCCTCTCTTTTGGTCGGAGGAACACTGACAGCCGCCGACTATGTGATGACGGGAAAAGCCAAACACGCCCTTAATCTGGGTGGCGGGCTTCACCACGGATTCAGAGGGAGAGCATCGGGTTTTTGCGTTTACAACGACAGCTCAGTCGTTATTCGCTACTTACAGAAAAAATACCACGCCAGAGTGCTATACATTGATACAGACGCCCATCACGGAGACGGTGTGCAATTCACGTTTTATGATGACCCTTCGGTCTGCACGGTATCGATTCATGAAACCGGCCGCTATCTTTTCCCAGGAACGGGCCAGGTTCAGGAACGGGGTCATGGGAAAGGTTATGGATATGCTTTTAACATCCCGCTTGATGCGTTCACTGAAGATGAATCTTTTCTGGACTCCTACCGAACGGCTGCGGCTGAAATCGCTGAATTCTTCAAACCGGATGTCATTTTGACGCAAAACGGGGCTGACGCTCATTACTATGACCCGCTCACACACTTATGCACAACGATGAGGATTTACGAAGCGATTCCAAAGCTCGCCCATGAATTGGCGCATGCCCACTGCAGCGGAAGATGGATTGCCGTCGGCGGGGGCGGCTATGATATTTGGCGGGTCGTGCCAAGGGCATGGGCAAGAATTTGGCTTGAAATGAAAGGGATCAAAGCTGAGGGGAACCTGCCTGAAAAATGGCTGAAAAGATGGGAAAAGCAAGCATCGGTCCCGCTCCCTGGAAAATGGTGTGATCCCGAAGCATTATATCCTCCGATTCCCAGAAAAGCGGAAATTACAGAAAAAAACGCGCAAACCGTAGCAAAAGCTCTTTTCCCGATTCGCTCTGCCCGGCGGATGATGTAGCCGACTGAAAGACCCGGAATTTCTTTTATCGATCGCGTAAAACATAAAACAAGCCTTGCTTGCGGCAAGGCCTTTATTTCTTTTGGTTCAGTTTTCCAATTACGATCTCGACACGCCTGTTTTCTTTCATATGGCTTTCGGTGCGGTTGTCCCTGACTGGTTTTGTATCCGCATAGCCGACGGCTGTAAACCTGGAAGAATCGAGTTTTTCTTTTTCCGTGAAGTACCCGATCACAGTGCTCGCTCTGGCTGCAGAAAGCTCCCAGTTGGAAGGAAAACGGTAAGTGGAAATCGGCCTGCTGTCTGTATGCCCCTCTACACTGATCGGATTGGACACCGTTTTGAGCAAAATGGCGATTTTATCGAGGACAGGGTAAGCCTTATCTTTGATATCCGCTTTTCCCGAATCAAAGAGCACCGCTTCCTGAAGGACAAGAATGACGCCGCGGTCATCACGTTTAGCTGTAATCGTGCCGGACAGCTGATTTTTTTCAATATAGTCATTGATTTTCTTTAACATATCATCTTCGCTTTTGGCCGCTTTTTTCGAATGACGATCATGGCTCTCCACTGTGTGCTCCGCGGCGGACTTTCCATCGGCTCTCTCCTGAAACGAACCTACCGCCGCTTTAAATTTATTTAAATCGATTTGCGACATCGAAAACAGCAGAATAAAGAACACGAGAATCAGCGTAATCAGATCCGAAAACGTGATGATCCAGTTTGACGATTTGCGGCCGGGTTCACGCTTTCTTCTCTCATGCCTAAGCTTCATGAGCCGTACCCTTTTGCTTCGTGTTTTCCGCCTGCTTTTTTCTCCACTCTTCCTTGGAGCCGAAAACGACAAGCTGGCTTTCAAGGTTGCGCGGATTTCTTCCCGATTGAATGCCGATGATGCCTTCTATCATCACCTGCTTCTTGAAGATTTCATTTTCCGTCTTTTCTTCAAGCTTCGCGGCGATCGGAATAAACAGCATGTTGGACAGAAGCGATCCGTAAAGCGTCGTCAAAAGGGCGATGGCCATGTTCGGCCCGAGAGTTTCAGGTTTGTTCAGATTTTTTAGCATCATCACAAGCCCCACGAGGGTACCGATCATTCCCCATGCAGGTGCAAACTCCCCCGCTTTTTCAAAGATTCTCCTTCCCTTTCTGTGCCTTTCTTCCATCGCTGCGATTTCGGCGTTCATCACATTGCGGATTGTCTCCTCATCCCAGCCGTCAATAGCCAAGAGAAGGCCCTTTTTTAAAAACGGATCTTTCATTTCATTCACATCAGCGTCAAGCGATAATATGCCTTGCTTGCGCGCCTGTTCGGAAAGAGTGACAAAGGTTTTGACCAGATTCCGCACATCGTCATCTTCCGAAATAAACACCTGCTTCAATACAGATGGGGCTTTTTTTAAGTCTTTTGGAGAAAAACTGATGAATACAGCTGCACATAATCCGCCCGTCACGATAAAAAAGGACGTTAAATCGATAAATGAATAAAAACCGGAAAGACCCGCTCCCGAGACAACGCCGATCACCAAAATGAAAATGCCTAAAATCAAGCCGACCGGTGTCAGATAATCAAATCGTTTCATATTTCATTCTCTCCAGCTCATGGAAAAGAAAGCAAGGCATCCGTGTCAAAAGCCCGCGGATACTTGCTTTCTTTTCTTGGTTTGTTATGTTTAAGATGTAGTTGATTGTCTTAATTCAATTCGGTGCGGAAGCTGGACAATGTGCTCTTCGACCTCTTCCTTGTTCATCAGTTTTGTCAAAAGTCTCATGGCCACTGCACCGATGTCATACGTCGGCTGCACGACTGTTGTGAGCTGCGGACGAACCATTAGTGAAAGCCTTGTATTGTCAAATCCGATGACCTCAAGATCGTCCGGAATGGAAAGACCTTTGTCCTGAGCGGCATGAATAATGCCAAGCGCCATTTCATCGGTGGCCGAAAGAATCGCCGTCGGTTTTTCATCGAGCTTCATCAGCGATTCGAGTGCTTCCATACCGGAATCGTACGTATAATCGCCTTCTGCGAGATATTCTTCTTTAAAGTCGATCCCTTGATCCTGAAGCGCTCTTTTGAAGCCTTGGAGCTTCTTGGCTTTATTGATCGGCTCCAAGAGCGGTCCTGAAACAAACGCCAAGCGCTTATGGCCTTTTTCAATCATCATGCTTGCAGCATCATATATGGCCTGTTCATAGTCGATGGCAACGGACGGCGTCTCTCCTTTCTCTTCGACAGACGCGGCAAGAACGATCGGCACCGGTGAACGCTTGAATTCTTCAACATGTTCTTCTGTAACATTCCCGCTCATAAAGACGATTCCATCGACTTGCTTTCCAAGCATCGTGTTGAGCAGGTGCAGCTCTTTGTCCATATTTTGGTCAGAGTTGCTTAAAATAATGTTGTATTTATACATTGTGGCAATATCTTCGATTCCCCGGGCAAGCTCTGAATAAAAGATGCTTGAAATATCGGGGATGATCACGCCGACGGTCGTTGTTTTCTTGCTCGCCAGTCCTCTTGCGACGGCATTTGGACGATATCCGAGGCGCTCGATTGCTTCAAGCACCTTTTTCCTCGTTGTCGGCTTCACATTCGGATTGCCGTTGACAACCCGTGAAACCGTCGCCATACTTACATTTGCTTCCCGTGCTACATCATATATTGTCACATTACTCATTTTTACCACTCCTTCAACTGGGTACACTTTTCTTATTCTATAGCATAAACATTTTCATGTAGAGAAATGTCAAAATGTAATACTTTATGTAAAATAAACAGATCACCAGTTTACATTATTTTTCATAATTGTTCAAAGCATAAGCTCTCTTCTGAAATTATACACGGTTTTACCTAATATGAAAACGTTCCCTTTATTTTTATAATTAATTTAAATAGAAAAAAACAGCTTTTTAATTAAAAATAAGAAATTTTTTCGACAATTTGCACATAAAAAAGGACCGCTGTGCGCGGTCCTAAATGAAATGAGCGGCTTATGCCTTTACTTGTACAAGCGGCTTCAATTCGTTCAGCCACTTTTCAAATGTCGGAATATCCATTTGCTGAGCGGAGTCGGATAGTGCGACTGAAGGATCAGGGTGAACCTCGGCCATTACGCCGTCAGCTCCGATCGCAAGCGCTGCTTTTGCCGTAGGGAGCAGGAGATCGCGGCGTCCTGTTGAATGAGTGACATCAACGAATACCGGAAGATGCGTTTCCTGTTTAAGAATCGGCACCGCAGAAATGTCCAGGGTGTTTCTCGTCGCCGTTTCATACGTTCTAATGCCGCGCTCGCAAAGGATGATCTGGTCATTTCCTTGAGACATGATGTACTCCGCTGCATTGATGAATTCCTTCAATGTTGCAGCAAGTCCGCGTTTTAGGAGAACAGGCTTTTTCACAGATCCGGCCGCTTTCAAGAGCTCAAAGTTTTGCATATTGCGGGCGCCGATCTGAATAACATCGATGTAGTCGAGCGCCTCTTCGATATGCTGCGGATTCACGATTTCACTGATCACCGCCAGATCATATTCATCAGCAACACGCTTCAAAATCTGCAAGCCTTCAACACCGAGGCCTTGGAAATCGTACGGGCTTGTACGCGGTTTGAAGGCTCCGCCGCGCAGCAGCTTCAAGCCTTGTTTTTTAGCCGCCGCTGCTACTTCTGCGACTTGCTCATAGCTTTCAACTGCACAAGGACCGACGATGAATCTTTGCTCGCCGTCACCGATTTTTTCGCCTTTCAGGTCGACAATCGTATTTTCCGGCTTTTTCTTCCGGGAAACCAGCAGCGCTTTGCTGTGATCATCTTCCTGTAATTCAAGCCCCGCTTTGAAAATTTCTTTGAAAATATGCTGGATTGTAGAATCCTCAAACGGGCCGTCATTATTTTCAATAATGCTGTTCAGCATCGTTCTTTCCCTGACTGGATCATAGCGGTTAATCCCTTGCGCTTCCTTCGCTTTTCCAATCTCTTGGACGATCCTGCCCCTCTCGTTAATCAGCTTTAAAATCTGCAAGTTTAATTCGTTCGCCTGCTGCCTCAGCAAATCAAGTTCAGTGTTGCTCATGTTATTCATCCTTTCTTTTTGGCTTCACCCTATATGAGAATAAAAATGATTCAGGTTGATTAGGGTTAATTATAAACAATGTTTACTGAAATGTCACGAAAAAATTCTTTATTACCCAAACGCTTTTAAGCGATAAAGTATTATATGCGCTTTCATCGTTGTTGTGTAGGTTTTTGATCGAAAATTTTACAAAAAAAAAAGAATCCATGCATGATTCTTTAACTTGATTGTTTATATAATCGCTGTATCTCGGTTTCTACGGCAAAAACCCGCTGATTGAGAGCGGCGCTCTTAACATCGACGTATTCAGTAATGTTGTCCGTATAGCGCCCGATGCTTTCAATGATATTTTTTTGCAGCAGCTCCTGCCCTTTTTTCAAGTCTTTAACATCTGTTTCAAGGCGGTTCAGACGCTGATCCATTCCGTCAAAGCGCTTGTCCATTTTATTCAAGCGCTGATCTACTCCGTCAAAGCGCTTGTCCATTTTATTCAGACGCTGATCCATTCCGTCAAAGCGCTTGTCCATTTTATTCAGGCGCTGATCTACTCCGTCAAAGCGCTTGTCCATTTTATTCAGACGCTGGTCTACTCCGTCAAAGCGCTTGTCCATTTCACCCAGACGCTGATCCATTCCGTCAAAGCGCTTGTCTATTTTATTCAGACGCTGGTCTATTCCATCAAAGCGCTTGTCCATTTTATTCAGACGCTGGTCTACTCCGTCAAAACGCTTGTCCATTTCACCCAGGCGCTGATCTACTCCGTCAAAACGCTTGTCCATTTCACCCAGACGCTGATCCATTCCGTCAAAACGCTTGTCCATTTCACCCAGACGCTGATCCATTCCGTCAAAACGCTTGTCTATTTTATTCAGGCGCTGATCCATTCCGTCAAAGCGCTGGTCCATTTCATTCAGACAATGATCAATTTTGTCTAGTCGTTGATTGACTGGGTTTAGCTCTTCCTTTAGGACAGATTGAAGCATATCCTTTAATTCGCTGTTCACCACTTCACCTCCCGCTTGTTTTATTATATCGTAGTCCAACGGTACTCACTATGCATCTTGGTAAAAAGGCATTTCTAAGAGGTAAAAGGTGAAAAGACCAGTAAAAAAGACCAAAACGCTGGATGCGATTCGGTCTTTTTGATTACGATTATGTTGTATTCGGCTTCAAAAAGCCTATTGGCTGTTTGCTTCAAGCGCTGGCTCGGTAATTTGTGAATGGGAGGCATGCCATTTGACTTTGCCATCTGTAAAAATAATCGCTTGAGGGCTTTCATGCTTAATCCCGTACCGTTCAGCAATATAATTTGAGAGCGGACGGCTTTCCTGCACCTTCAGATAATAGGCGGGAATGTCTTCATGATGTTCGGCGAAAGCATTAAATTCCTCGAAGGCGCGCCTGCTGATCGGACATGTTGTGCTGTGCTTCAAAAAGACAAACGTGCCGTCCGATTCTTCAAGCCGTCTAAATTCGTCCTCTGTTTGAATGAGCTGCTTCGACATGGTGAACTCCCTTTCCGTATTTATTTCTGGACTGTGTCCGCTGGTTCTGCTTCACTTTTCATTTCGTTTTCAGCGACCTCTGCTGTTTCTTCGATTGCGGATGAAGTTTCCTCCTTCATCTCATCCGCTTTATCGGCACCCTTGCTCCGCAGATCTTTGACTTTCTCCATAAGCTGTGAGGATTGATCCGCCATGAGCTGTGAAATCGAAGATGTCTTCTCCTTTGCGAGGCTGACATATTCGGAACCTTTTTCTCTCGCTTCATTTGTCAGTCTTTCGGTTTTGTCTTTAAGAACAGCGGCCTGCTGACCGATATCGCCGCGAAGCTCTTTTCCCGACTTCGGCGCCAGAAATAAGGCCGTTGCCGCACCGATGATGCCTCCTACAAATGTCCCGATGAGAAAATCTTTAGCATTCATTCCTTCTTTACTCATTTATGATTCCTCCTTCATCTTCTTTCGCTTCCATTTATTCCAAATTTCCAAAGCTGCATTGCTCCAGCTGACAACTTGAGAAATTTTTTCACGGTTTTCTTCCGCGGCGGTTGCAACCGAATCAGACACCTGCTGTATGGAGCTGTTAAACTGTCTGACAGAAGTTCCGACTTCCTGAACGGCATCAACAACACGATTCAATTTCAACGATTTTTCCTGAATATCCTCCGCAAGACGGTTTGTTTTATGAAGGAGCTCTGTAGTTTCTGCCGTAATGCCCTTCATCTGACCTTCAAGTCCTTCTAAGGTTGAAGCGACATGTTTCAGCGTCATTTGCAGCGATTTTAGCATTTTTGATAAATAGATTACTAAAATGAAAAAAGCGATGGCAATAAGTGCGGCGCTTAAATAAAGAATAATTATCATCATATCCTCCTTAAAGCTTCCGGGCTTACAGTTGATGTTTACCCATTTGGCCAACTTGTAAACCCCTTTGTATATTTTTTTCTACACATCCGGGTGAATTCCTTTAACAATTGCTTCGTCGATATGTACAAAAAAGCAGCGGATCGACTCACACTGCCTTTTTTATCTTATGCTAAAACATTTTCATATGCTCTCAGATATTTCTGAATGTCTCCTGCACCCATAAAAATTAAGACTCCGTTTTCATGCTCTTTTAAAATGGATGTGTCATTTTCATCAATCAGCTTCGCGTGAGCGATTTTTTCCTGAAGGTCACCGATCGTCAGCTTGCCTGCATTTTCACGGGCTGATCCGAAAATGTCGCAGAGATAGACATAATCGGCTTTCTTCAGGCTTTCGGCAAATTCCTCAAGAAAAGACTGTGTCCGTGTAAAAGTGTGCGGCTGAAATACGGCGACAATGTCGCGTTCCGGATACTTTTGCCTTGCAGCTTCAATCGTCACCTTGATTTCGGTCGGGTGATGGGCATAATCGTCAATCAGCACTTGATTTCCGATGATTTTTTCGTTAAATCTCCGTTTTACGCCGCCAAAGGTTGTAAGCCCTTCTTTAATAATGTCGACATCCACTTGCTCGTAATGGCATAGGGCGATGACAGCCAAAGCGTTCAGAACGTTGTGGTTTCCGTATGCCGGTATATAGAATGTGTCATAGAATGTATTTCTGACGAAAACGTCGAAGGTTGTGCCTTCAGTGTTTTTGATGACATTTCTCGCCTGAAAGTCGTTTTCCTCGGCAAAGCCGTAGTAGACGACCGGAACGTTGGCATGGATCTTCATCAAATACTCGTCGTCACCGCAGGCGATAATTCCCTTGTTCACCTGAAGAGCCATCGTTTGGAACGCGTCGAATACATCATCGATATTGGTGAAATAGTCAGGGTGGTCAAAATCGATATTTGTCATGATGGCATAATCCGGCTGGTAGCTCAGGAAGTGCCTCCGGTATTCACAGGCTTCAAGGACGAAATACTCGCTGTTTTCGCTGCCTTTTCCCGTACCGTCTCCGATCAAATAAGATGTCGGTTTTGCTTTCTGGATCACATGGGACAGAAGTCCTGTCGTTGAAGTTTTGCCATGTGCTCCTGTTACAGCGATGCTCGTGAACTTTTTCAGATAGTCACCGAGAAATTTATGGTATCGCACGACAGGCAGTCCTTCGGCATGCGCTTTTTCGATTTCGGGATGAGTGTCGGGAAAGGCATTCCCGGCAATAACGGTCATTCCCGGCTTAATGTTTTCCGGGTCAAATGGAAAAACAGGAATGTTTCTTTCTTCCAACGCATTTTGTGTAAAAATATACTTTTCGATATCCGATCCTTGGACAGTATATCCATTATCATGGAGTATTTGGGCAAGCGGACTCATACCTGTCCCTTTTATTCCGACAAAATGATAAACAGTCATAATTGTACCTCCAACAAACGTCTATCTGCTTTCCAGTATATGACGCCTATTTCAATTTGCAACCTAAAGCCCGGCCGCATCAATTTTTATTCTTAGTGTGAACTATATTCATTATCAGGCATTTTTAAGAGTGAATAAACCCGTTACTTGAATGATTTTTTCATCCTTTCAGCAAAGCTCTTAAAAACCGATTAAAACGCCGCAAGCGGCGCTTTCATACGCGGCGCTCTAAAAAAGCGCCCATCAGCTATCATACCACGTTTAGCTGAAAAGTGAACTACTTTCTATGAGCTGTTCCAGATCTGCCTTTGTAATCAGCACTTCTCTCGGCTTGCTTCCTTTTGCTTCCGAGATCATGCCTTCGCTTTCCATCATATCGATTAATCTGGCGGCTCTGTTGTAGCCGATGCGGAAACGCCGCTGCAGGCTTGAGGTGCTGGCGCTGTTTTGTTCCACGGCAAATTCGCATGCTTCAAGAAACAGTTCGTCCTGATCAAACCCAGCCGGATTCTGTCTGATTAATTCTTCCTGTTCAAATAAATAGGACGGTTTCTGCTGCTTTCTGACATGTGAGACGACCCGGTCGATTTCATGGTCGGACACAAAGTTGCCTTGAAGGCGGACCGGTTTTCCGGACCCGTTCTCCAAGAAGAGCATATCCCCTTTTCCAAGCAGCTTTTCCGCTCCAGCCATATCGATAATCGTTCTGGAATCGACGCCGCTGGAAACGGAAAACGCGATTCTGGTTGGAATATTAGCTTTAATTAAGCCGGTGATGACGTCGACAGAAGGCCGCTGTGTCGCGATCAAAAGGTGGATGCCGCAGGCTCTGGCTTTTTGTGCGATCCGGCAGATGCTTTCCTCGACTTCATTTGGCGCAACCATCATTAAATCGGCAAGCTCATCAATTACGACGACAAGATACGGAAGCTTTTCACCCATTTTCGTGTCGCGAACCTTTTCGTTGAAGCGCTCGATTTCCCGGACACCGGAATGAGCAAATAATTCGTAGCGCCGCTCCATTTCTTCAACAACCCATTTCAAAGCAGCAGTGGCCGCTTTTGCATCTGTAATGACAGGGCTGACGAGATGCGGAATTTCATTGTACGGCGCAAGCTCAACCATCTTAGGGTCGATGAGCAGAAGCTTGACATCAGTCGGCGCCGCTTTAAACAGCAGGCTGACTAAAATCGTGTTGATACAGACGCTTTTCCCTGATCCTGTGGCGCCTGCGATCAATCCGTGAGGCATTTTTTTCAGATCGGCCACAACCGGTTTTCCGGAAATGTCGAGCCCTAGTGCCGCCGTCAGAGGGGACGGATTCGTTCTGAATTCCGAGCTGCGAACCATTTCGCGCAAATAAACCATTTTGCTATGTAAGTTGGGTACTTCGATTCCGATTGTATTCTTTCCCGGAATCGGCGCTTCGATGCGAATATCTTTCGCTGACAGGCTGAGCTTAATATCATCCGAAAGATTTGTGATTTTATTGACTTTCACTCCTGGTTCAGGATGCACTTCAAACCTCGTCACAGATGGGCCTTGTGTGACATGTACGACATTGGCTTTAACATTGAAGTTTTCAAGCGTCACATCCAAGAGCTCGCGCTGCTCGTTTATCCATACATGGTCATCCTGCTTTTGGGCAGGAGGCACATCAAGCAGAGACAGGTTCGGGAACTGATAACCGGAAGGTGTCTTCTCTTTCTGCTTATCTGTCGGAAGCATCATCACATTAAACGGCACGGTGCCTTGGCTCGGTTTTGAGGTGTGTTTTACTTCCGGTTTGTGCGGTACTGTTGGAGAATGTTCCGCTTTTTCGGCTATTGGCTGCTCATCTTGAGCCTCGCTGTCCGCATGATCAACATCTCGGGCTTGATCTTGTGCCGCGGTCTGTTCATTCTGCTCATCCGCATAGGGCTCTACGCCTTGTTCAGGTGCGGCTGATTCTTCTAGCCCGCCGGTCTGCACTTCATCCTCGAAAAACACCGCTTCCCCGGCGTATATTGCTGTTTCACCTGTCTCCGCCGGACCAGCCGATTCGGCGGACGCTTCCCGCCATTCATCTTCTGCAGGTGATTGCGCATCTTCGTAAAAGCTCCGGTTCTTTTCGGCTTCTTCTGTTAACGGGAGAGCGATATCTTCGGCTTCTTCTTCCGCGCCGACCGGTTCATCTATATCGTGCGGCACAGATTTTTCTTCGTTTCCTTCTGAATGCGGTTCTCTTCCCATGCCGTCAGGGTTCTCTTGGACACTGATTTGCGGTACAGACTGTTCTTCCGTTCCTTCTGGTTCTCCGCTTTCTGCCGGCTGTTCCATACCGGCCGGCGGTTCCTGCACGCTGATTGGCGGCTCAGGCTCAGGTTTTTCTTTCGTTCGTTCCGGCCCTGGACCGCCTTTTTCTGCACGTTTCTCCATGGGTGCATGCGGCTCCTGCATGCTGACTTGCTCCATCGTGCTTTCCTTATCGAAAAAATTCCGGCTTTTTTCAGCTGCTTTCGGGCGTAACTGCGGATCGTTTGCAAAAGGCGTTGGATCCGTTCCGGCCGGCTGCTCTGGCATTGGCGGTTTGCTTTCGGCGAAGTTCTGCTGATTTTTGATTTCTTCACTAAAAAGCGTTACACCTTCTTGCCTTCGACCGCCGTATGTATTGTTTTTGGCCAAATCATTCGGTCTGGCCCTTTTTTGCTCGTTAAAGCCATAAACCGGTGAAGGTATGACAGAGGGTCTAAACGGCTTTTTGGCCGTTTGTTCCGCTCCCTTCGCCGAATGGTTGGTCTTTGGCTGATAGGCTGAAGGCCGGCTGCCGGTGCGGCGGTTCCTTGTATGGCGCCCTTCGTTTTGTTCCCTTTGCGGGGACTTTTGGTCAGGTATGACCGGAAAGCGGAATTTTCCCTTTGGGTATTCATAAACAACTTTTGCATCCGCGATTTGCGGCATTTCTTCATTTTCTTCAAAAGACGAATCCGACATGGTTTGCTCTGTCTGGTTCGTCTGTTTTTCACTATTTTCATCATCGCCTAAAAACAGGCTGAACATTTTATTAAACCAGCTCATGAATCATCACTCTCTAACTCCCTTATATTTTTCGGGGACGATTTTTAGTATACCACTGCTTCATCAGTCAGAAAAGGACAAGGTCATCCTAATCCGTTTCGTCCGCCGAATAAAAAAACCGCTAAGTTTGGCTACCCAGCGGCTTCTTTTTACATGTATTCGAAAGTTTGTTTCATTTTATGCCGTTTTAAAATGTGAAGGCTTCCCCTGTCTGATGACTGTCATCAAGGACGAGGATTCCTTTTTCCTTCGGTGCATCGGGAAGGTTCAGTTCTTTTGCCGAGCAGATCATGCCGCTTGACGCCACACCCCGAAGCTCTGCATCTTTGATGATCATACCGCTTGGCATCACAGCTCCCACTTTTGCGACGACGACTTTCTGTCCGGCCTCGACATTCGGGGCACCGCAGACGATCTGCAATGTCTCGCTGCCGACGTTTACTTTGCAGACGCTTAATTTATCGGCGTTCGGATGTTTCTCTTTTTCCTCGACATAACCGACGACAAATTTTGGCGAAAGATCAACCGTCAGTTCATCTTTCAGACCGTTGCGGATCAATATTTCGTTTACATCCTGTACAAAGCTTTCAGAAAGAGCGATTGACCCGCTTTCCTCAAGACTTATATAGGATGAAGCGTTAAAAATGTTGTAGCCTGCCGTTTCTTTTGTGTCTTTGTGAAAAATTTTGACGACATCTCCGTGGCGTTCAAAAGCGATATCTTCACGGGGAACATCTTGAAGGGCGATCAATAGCGTGTCGCCTACTCCTTCGCGGTTAAAAAAAACATTCATTGAAAAATTCCTTTCTAATCATTACTTTTTAGGGCGGTTTTTAGCGAGAATGAAAATCGGTTCGAGCTTTCCCTCTTCATATAAAAAAGAGAGCGCTGTGATCGGCACCGTGCCGTTTGCAAAAAAGCTCATCGACATTTGTCCGAGAATATCATACCCGCTGTTGTTGCGGATATCGGCGATGATCAGCACATCCTGATGAGGGACTGACACCGCAAGAGCACCCTGCGCTTTTTTTTCATATTCAGAGAGAATCGATTCATTTAAAACCCGGCTGGCATCGTAGCCGTCATTTGATCTGAAAAAGTAAAAATGGTTGCCTGCGACAACATCTTCTTTGACAACCGTGCGAAGCGAGCGGAGGTTGAACGACGCCGTCTCCCTGATTCTTTCCTTCGTCCAGCCCTCTTTTTCAAGCATGTTCTCATCAATGAGCCGATACGTTTTGCCAAGATCAAGCGCATAATAAATTCTCGTCTCGGCTGTATGGTCATCGAAAATCAAGGGAATGCCGGCGCTGGACTTATCGGGGAATGACGTCGAGCGGATCACGGGATAAATCAGGCTTTCCCGGCCTTCCATCTCCTGTGACTGGCCTTTCATGGCATTGAGCGCTTCCTCCGTATAATAGACGACTTCGTCGATGGCTTCTTCTTTTTTCTGCTCCCATTTCGCGATAATGCCCGGAAGCTCAAGGGTGATGCCTTTTTTCGTGTGTTTATCCTCGATTCTCAGGCTATCTTTTTCCCTGTCAAAATGAAAGGCCCAGCTGTCATTTTGCAGGCGTTTTTTCAATATATCGGAAAGTTTCCTTGACGTCATTTTCATAGAGGAACTCTCCTTTCTGCTACTTGTTCAGAGAATCCGTCAAAAATTGCTCGATTTCCTCTTTCGTTTTTCGATCCTTGCTGACAAAGCGATTGATTTCGTTTCCGTCTTTGAATACGAGAAAGCTCGGAATTCCGAAAATGTCCCATTCAGCGCATGTGTCGATAAATTTGTCACGGTCGACATAGTAGAATGTGAACTCCGGATAGTTCGCCTCAAGCTCCGGCAAAAACGGTTCGACAAAACGGCAGTCAGGACACCAATCCGCCGAAAACATCAACAGGGACAAATCATCATTGACAGCTTTTTGCAATTCTTCATTAGACTCGATTTTTTTCAATTTACAACGCCTCCAATATATAATCTGATCATCCATTCGGATCATACCAGACAACCGGCTGTATAGCCAGACTTTTGCAACCTTCCGCAACAGATGAACGCTTCTTTATGTATCATACCCTTATGACGATTAGGCAACCTTACCTAACAGCCTACTTCATATCATTAGCATAATTTTTTTGCTTTATCAAGCCATCCTCGTTTAACATGGTGAATGAAAGGGTAAAAATATCCGTTAAGGCGCCGCAGCCATTAGCCGGGTCCGCTGCCCTATGAAAAATCAAAGTCAGGAGGAAGTTGTATGGAATTCATCGTTTATCTTGCCGGAGAAATACATAGCAACTGGCGCGAGGAAGTAAAGGAAAAGGCGAAATCTCTTAAACTGCCGATCACATTTGTAGGGCCGATGGAAAACCATGACCGTTCCGACAATATCGGCGAAGAAATTCTCGGAAAACAGGCCGATGCAATCGCTAAAGATGATGCTGCCTCCGATTTAAACAACTTTAGAACCTCAGTTTTAATGAACAAGGCGGATGTCGTCATCGCGCTTTTCGGAGAAAAATATAAACAATGGAATACAGCCATGGATGCGTCCTATGCGATCGCAAAGGGAAAACCGCTGATCATCATTCGTCCCGAGTCTCTCCACCATCCATTAAAAGAGCTGTCCAACAAAGCGAACATCACCGTTGAAACTGTAAACCAGGCGATCAAATCGCTGTCATACGTGTTCGAAAGCAAATAAAAGAAAAACCTGTGCATCTTGCACAGGTTTTAGTCGTTTTCAATGATTGACCTGACCAGGGAATCATCGCACACCTTCACCAGCTTGATGAGCAATTCTTTTGCCGCTTGATAGTCATCAACATGGATGATGGATGCTGATGTGTGGATGTACCTTGAACAGATGCCGATGACGGCTGAAGGGATGCCTTCATTTGAAATATGGACCCGCCCGGCGTCTGTTCCTCCCGGGGAAACAAAATATTGATAAGGAATGCCATTGGATTCAGCGGTATCAAGGACAAAATTCCTCATTTCGCTGTGCGTCACCATCGTCCGGTCGAAAATCCTGAGCAACGCTCCTTTTCCAAGCTGGCCAAATTGATGTTTGTCGCCGCTTGCATCATTTGCCGGGCTTGCATCCAGCGCGAAAAACAGATCCGGCTGAATCATATTGGCCGCCGTCTGGGCGCCTCTTGTTCCGACTTCTTCCTGTACGGTTGCCCCGGAGTAGAGCGTATTCGGGAGTTCTTCGCCTTGCAGCTCTTTCAGCAGTTCAATGCTTAACCCGCAGCCATAACGATTATCCCAGGCTTTCGCCAATATTTTCTTTTCATTGGCCATCGGGGTAAACGGACAGATCGGCACGATTTGCTGTCCCGGCCTGACACCGATTTTTTCGGCGTCTTCCCTGTCGTCCGCTCCGATATCAATCATCATGTTTTTAATGTCCATCGGCCGTTTTCGCTGTTCATCTGTTAAAAGGTGCGGAGGCGTGCTTGCGATCACACCTGGTATCGGCCCGTTTTCCGTATGAATTTCGACCCGTTGCGCCAAGAGAACCTGGCTCCACCATCCGCCGAGTGTTTGGAAGCGAAGCATGCCGTTGTCTGTAATCGATGTCACCATGAATCCCACTTCATCCATATGACCGGCCACCATAATTTTCGGGCCGCCTTTCCGGCCGTTTTTAACGCCGAATACGCTTCCGAGTCTGTCCTGAATGATCTCGTCTGCATATTTTTGGAGCTCTTTTTTCATGAAAGCCCGGACAAGATGTTCATTTCCGGGAGCTCCCGGAAGCTCCGTCAGCGTCTGAAAAAGCGTTTTCGTTTCCTGATTCATCAGTTTCCCTCATTTCATATGTATCTAGTTCACATTTTACATAAGTGTGCAGTATGTTTCCAGAAGAGAGCCCATTCTTAACATCAAAGGACATGTTCTGTATAATGGAAAAAAGAAGCTTTGGAGGTGCCAAAAATTATGAAATTGCGCCATTTTCTTCTCGGAGCCGGAATCGGCATCGCCGCAGCCGTCGTTGTCAAACAATATGTGATGACGCCTTATATTTCTTCAGAAAAGGCGCTCCGCATTGTCAAATCTGCATTTAAGCAGAGAGGACCGATTGACGGCTCATGGATATATACCGTTCCAGAGTCATATACCGTAAACGGAGAAACCGTCATGGTGTATAAAACCGGCATTACCCGTTCCGTTTTTGGAGAGCTTGAGCAATATGAAGTCATGGTTGACGCTCAAACAGGAATGATCGTTGATGTGATTGACACGGCGGCATAAAAAGCTGCGGCAAAAAGGCCGCAGCTTTTTATATAGCGCGAATCGGCCGATAGACAGGATGCCACATAGCGTCCTGCACAGCCTGTATGACATCTTTCGGCTCTTCTTCTGCCACACCGTCCTGAACGGCCGCTTTGATGACCGCCGCTGCAACGGTTGCCGATACCGTCCGCAATTCCTCGACCTGCGGAAGCAACGCGGCACCGGGTCGGCCGGTATCAACCATATTCGCAATCGCTTCAGCGCTTGCGTAAAACATATTGTCGGTAATCCGCCGTGCTTTTGCAACAAGTGTGCCAAGTCCCAGCCCCGGAAAAACAAAAGCATTGTTCGCCTGGCCGATGACATATTCTGTACCGTCATATTCCACTGGATCAAACGGGCTACCGGTGGCTACAAGCGCCCGGCCTTCCGTCCATTTGATCAGGTCGATCGGCTTCGCCTCAGACAGCGGTGTCGGATTAGACATCGGAAATATCGCCGGCCTTTTGACATGAGCCGCCATTTCTTTAACAATTTCTTCGGTGAATGCCCCAGATACGGTCGAAGTACCGATCAAAATTGTAGGCTGAACCTTTTTGACAACTTCAGCCAAATCAATCGTTTGCCCCGGTCCGTTTCGTTCAAACCCCTTGACCTCTTCGGCGGGCCTTGCATACGGCTTTTGCAGTTCCTGCAGATCGTCCATGTCGTCCGTCAGCAGTCCGTTCCGGTCCACACACCAAAAACGGCGGTAGGATTCTTCTTCTGACATCCCTTCCTTCAATAAAGCGGCACGAATCTGCTCGGCATTGCCGATACCGGCGGTACCCGCTCCAAATATGACGATTTTATGGTCTTTCAGCGGCATTTTCGATATTTTGACAGCCGCCAGCACCGCTGCAAGCGTGACAGCGCCCGTTCCTTGGATATCATCATTAAATGTGCATACCTTGTCTTGATATGTTTTTAAAATCCGGCGGGCGTTTTGCGTACCGAAATCCTCCCAGTGCAGTAAGACACCCGGGAAAGTCTCGGTCGCAGTCTGAACATACTGTTCAATAAAGGAATCATAGCGCTCGCCCCTGATTCTAGAATGCTGGTTTCCGACATACAGCGGATCATTGAGAAGCTTTTCCTGATTCGTCCCGGCATCAATCACCACAGGCAGCACCCTGCTTGGATCAATGCCGGCTGCCGCGGTATATACGGCAAGCTTTCCGATAGAAATGGCGATGCCTCCTACACCCCAGTCCCCAATGCCGAGAATTCCTTCGGCATCTGTTGCAACAATCAACTCAATATGCCCCTTTTTGGCCGCCATGTTTTTAAAAGCCGTTTTCATGCCTTCCGGGTCATTGACAGATAAAAACAGGCCCCGCGGCTTTCTGTATTCATGGCTGTACTGCTGGATCGCCGTTCCGACAGTCGGGGTATATACGATCGGCAGCATTTCTTTCATATGATCATTCAGCAGCCTGTAAAATAAAACTTCATTCCGGTCATGAAGCGCCGTCAAATAGACGTTTTTGCTTAAGTCATCAGGCTGTGAACGGAATTGCTGATACGCCCGCTTCGCTTGCTCTTCAAGCGTCAGTACCTTCGGCGGAAGAAGCCCCGTCAGCCCCAGCGCTTTCCTTTCTTCGACGGTAAATGCAACCCCTTTGTTAAGGAAGGGGGTTGACAGGACTTCAAATCCCCTTAATTGTGTTTCGATGACTTGTTCATTCCCTTTTGTCTGGCTCACCCGTCTTCTTCCTTTCACATGTTCATTATCTATAGCATGTTTATCAATCGGGCAAACCATTCACCAAAAGCGCAAGCTTATCGTCTTTCTCTTTTCACGGATTCCGTGATATCGCCGTTTTCATCCCATTTTAAAGCTCTGTAAATGGCATCATGGTAAAAAATGTACCATGCATGTTGTTCAGCGGCTTTTTTCTGCCATGTTTGTTTTGCGGTGATCGATGTCATCGGATAATCATCATAAGCGAGCACCCACAAAGGATTCCGGTGGGCATGAGTCGGCATGATATCCGCCATATGAAGAGCCATTTCCCCCGAATCTTCGAGTGTGATGACAGAGTGGCCGTCGCTGTGGCCGCCTGTATGGTGCATTGTGATGCCTTCCAAAACCTCAAGTTTTTGTTCAAAGGTCTTCACTTGATGCTGAACCGCTTCCCAGTTTTCTTTCCAATATGTATTCTTGGAGCGGATATTCGGATTTTTCATTTCTTCCCATTCTATAGAGGATGTATATATTGCAGCATTCGGGAAAACGGAGACAAGATCATCTCCCTCATAGCGCGTCAATCCGCAGGCATGGTCAAAATGAAGATGTGTCATGAGAACAGCGTCAATATCCGCTGTTGAAAGCCCGATCGTCTGTAATGATTCGTCAATTGACGATTCCTCTGTCACACCATAGTTTCGTTTTTGTTTGTCCGTCAGTTTTCCGCGGCCGATTCCCGAATCAATCAGCAGCCTGTCCCCGTCCTTCTCCACAAGAATCGGATCTGTTCTAAGCTCAATCTGATTTTGGTCATTCACGGCATATTTTTTCGACCAAAGCGGCTTCGGGACAACGCCGAACATGGCTCCCCCGTCCATATGTGTCACACCGCCGTTAAGCCATGTCAGCTTGATATCTCCAATGTTCAAAGTTTCCATCATCATCCCTCCTACGTCTTATCGTAGCAAAAACAAATAAAAAAAACAGACGGAATGTCTGTTTTTTTATGCTCTCCATTCAGCTTCGACTCTGTAGATCGGCTGGCCTTTGGCGGCAAATTTTTCTTCATATTCGGTCATGACGTTTCCTTCAAAGCCGCTCTGGTGCAGATCAAGGCTGACAAACGTCAAAACGAGTCCGTATTGAGAGAAGCTTGTTAGAGAATATTCAAATAGCCCGCGGTTGTCCGTTTTAAAATGGATCGCTCCCTTTGCGCCGAGGACCTGCTCATACTTTTTCAAAAACGCGTGATTGGTGAGGCGCCGCTTTTCATGGCGCTTTTTAGGCCACGGATCAGAAAAGTTCAAATAAACGCGATCGACTTCTCCTTCCGCAAAAACATCTGAAAGCATATCGGCATTGATGTTCAACAGCCTTGCATTAGGCGCTTCAGCTTGTTTTACTTTATCTACCGCGGTGACGATGACGCTCTTAAATAATTCGATGCCGATATAATTGACATCCGGGTTCTGCCGGGCCATTCCTGAAATAAACTGCCCTTTCCCGGTTCCTACTTCAATATGGATCGGATTGTCATTCCCAAAAACGGAATGCCATTTCCCTTTATATTGGGACGGTTCGCTGATGACAATATGAGAGTTTTCAGCCAAATAATCATCCGCCCAAGGCTTGTGACGCATTCGCATGTACTTACACCTCTATCTGTTATATCGTCTTACAACATACCATGAAATACAAGAGCCTCGCAAGAGCTCTTTTCAAAGCAAAAAGAACCCGACGATCGCCTTCGGGTCCTTCATGTATAAAAATAAACTTTATGAACATTTTAAACCATATACCTTTAGAATGAAGGGATGTGCCAATATTATGGGCTTAAATCGAGAAAATCAAATTCATCTATTAAAAGACATTCTCTCAGACCACCAAGCAGATTGCTCCGGTACTGTTGCCGAATGCGAACAGGTGGAACGGATCATCAAGTCTTTAATGGCGAACACAAATCTGGACGGCAATCTGAAAGGCGTCCTTGAAGATATTTATCTGTACAGCCAGAGAGGAAGATCGTCCAATTCGCTCAACGACCACATCCTGGAGCACCAAGACCGCCTCACTCAGTGGGTGGAAGAAATCGGCTCACTTTCATGAAGATCTGGCGAGCCGCTGCAACAGCAAATGCAGCTGTTCAAGCCCCTGGTTGAAGCCGTCCTGATTTCCTTTCGCCTTTTGCCAGACGGTATTCATCGCAGCTTCTGCCAAGACGTACCACGCCATTCTTAGCTTAAGATTGTCCGTTAAAGAGGCGCCGTAGCGTTCAAGCCAGCTTTCCCATTCCTGCTCTTCAACATAGTGATAAAGAAGCGGCCCCAAATCGATCGCGGGGTCCGCAATCATCGCTCCATCCCAATCGATTAAATAAAGTTGATCCTGATCTGTTAGAAGCCAATTATTATGATTGACATCGCAGTGGCAGACGACTTTTTCCCCGGACTGCACATCTTCCAGATGATGCTCCAGATAAAAAAGCGCTTGATCCAGCTGCGAAATTGGATATTGCCGGGCCTGGATAAACTGCTTTAATTGAGTGATCACAGAGATTGGCTGGAAAGGCTGTTTTCCAAGCCTTTTCAGCATGTCTAAAAGCTCTTTGGAGCTGTGGATTTTCCGAAGCATTTCAGCCACCGCCTGACTGTTCATATCCTTCGGTTTCAGCTCTCTGCCTTTGAGCCAGTGCTGTGCTGTAATCACATCCCCGTTTTCCATTCGTTTTGTCCAAACGAGCTTAGGAACAATTCCTTCCGCGGACAGGACAGCCAAAAAAGGAGAGCTGTTTCGCTTTAAAAAAAGCTGTTGTCCGTTATGTTCTGCATAATATGCGTCTCCTGTAGCTCCTCCTGCGGGGGAAATCTCCCATTCGCTACCTAGTAATTGTCCCAACCAGTTCATATCGATTTTCAACCCATCATTTCATTAAAAGATTTTAAAAGCATCTGCATCCCTTGAAGGGAGACAAACCGCCTGTATTGATCGTCTCTTTGTTTTCAAATAAAAAGACGGCTATTGAGAGTCATTTGTGCTAAACAATAGCCGTCTTTTAAATTTTAGCGCTATACGCTAAACTTCGTCAAGCAAAACTAAAAAATCCCTTTTGGTTCGTAAAGAACATACGTACCGATGCCGTTCAGCTGAAGCCATCCGCTGACCGGGACCATCTCCTGAAAAAATGTAAAAGGATCGCAGTATAACAAATAGCTTTTCTCATCCGGAAGCTTCAGCTCTTCCTGTTTCGCAAATGGACAGTGGACGACAATGATTTCATTCCAGCCGTCAATCTTTCCAATATGATACAGCCTGTAAGCGATCGCCTCTTTCGTTTCTTCCAAAAAAGAAAGGTGTTTCTTGACCTCTCCGTGTGTTCGGAGGCGAAAAGCAGGATGGGCTTTCCGCAGGGCAATCAATTTTCGCACATATTCTATATCCCCATGAAGCGCCGCTCTTTTTTTCCAATCGAGCCGATTGATCTGATCGCTTGCTCTGTAGCTGTTTTGATTCCCCTGCTTTGTACGGCAAAACTCCTGTCCGCTATGAAGAAACGGGACACCTTGCGACAGAAGGACGATCGCGATGGAAAGCCGCTGTCTGAGCCGTTTGGTCTTTTGATCTTCCTGCAAACAGAAAGCCATCTTATCCCAAAAGGTATGGTTGTCATGAGATTCGACATAATTGATCGACTGTTGCGGCGATAAAAAGCCTGGGGAACCGGCGATTCCATCCTGAACCGCCGCTTTCTTCCGGACATCTCCCAACGCAAATCCGCGGTCTTCAAGGTGGAACGTGCTCCCCTTTACGGCATCCCTGAATCGGTCGTTGAAAAAGCCGATCCCCGGCATATTCCCCGCATTGTGGAGCGCTGCCTTTTGTCCGTCTGGAAGCGGCGTGTTCAAATCCCAGCCTTCACCGAACAGCAGCACCCCCGGTTTGACACGCTCGGCAAGCTGTTTGATCCGGCGAACCGTTTCGATGTCTAAGATGCCCATTAAATCAAAGCGAATCCCGTCGACATCATAGTCTTCCAGCCAGAAGCGGATGGAGTCGAGTATAAATTTCCTAGCCATCAGCCGCTCTGAGGCGATGTCATTTCCCACACCCGTTCCGTCAGCGGGAAAGCCGAATTCATCGTGACGGAAAAAATACCCCGGAACCGTTCTTTCAAAAGGGGAATCCTCCCTCTTGTAAACATGGTTGTATACGGCATCCATGATGACGTTCAGCCCGTTTTTGTGCAGCGCCTGGATCGCGGTTTTGAGCTCGATGATCCGCTTTTTCGGACCTTGAGGATCAAGGGAATAGCTTCCTTCAGGCACGTTAAAATGGAGGGGATTGTAACCCCAATTATATGATGTCCCCGGATCAAGCTCGTCAACCCCGGCAAAGTCGTTGAAAGGGAGGAATTCGACATGGGTGATCCCGAGTTCTTGCAAATAGGATACCCCTGTTGAGAAACCGCCGGCCGTTTCGGTATGTTCTTCTGTTAACGCTAAATATTTCCCCTTATACTGCATGCCGCTCTCATCATGAATCGAGAAATCGCGGATATGCGCTTCATAAATAACGGCATCACACGGACTTTGAAAAGCTTGAGGATCGTGCTTTTCGACTTTTAACTCGTCGGGATCAAGGACAACTCCTTTTTCACCGTTGGCCGTCACGGCCTTTGCATACGGATCGGCCGTCCTAAACCGTTCTCGATTGACATAAATGTGATACATATACATCCAGCCGTTCATATCGCCGTCGACGGTGATTTCATAAACACCTTTATGTTTTCGGACCATTTGAAGCACCGTTTTTTGCGTTCCATCGGGGCTTTGGAGTTCAAGCATAGCTGCGGAGGCACTCGGCGCCCACACTCTGAATATGGTCCGTTCTCTGGAATAAATGGCGCCCAGTGTGCCTTCGTAAAAAAAAGCTTGATCAAATTCCGCCGTTCTGATGACGGCTCCGATCTGCAGATCCGTCCATTCGCTTCCTCGGCAGCGGACTTTATGGACCCGCCCCAAAGGAACGGGTCCTTCGCTTTCCAGCACATATTTGCGGTGCTCTTTCAGTTCTCGCGTTTCCTTTATCAAAAGTCCGCTCTCCTTTCCCTGTTCATCTTCAAGCAGGAAAGGCGGGCCAAAGCAATCAGTCCGGTTTCCCGAAACCAATACGGTGATTGTGCGCATCTCATCCAGATAAGCTTCAAAAGGGCGGCTGATATTCAGCATCACAGTCTCTCCTTCATCCGGAGGATTTATGCTTTTAAGCGGAGAGATTCCGTCCCGGTTTTCACAAAAACAGGTGTTGAACCGATCAATTCTCCGTCCGCTTGGAAAAGCACTCTCTCATTGGTATGAAAATAGATGTCTTTCGTTTTAAACGAGGTGACCCCTTTTTTTCCGATATGTTTGCCAAACATCATCGCAAACAACAGCCCGGCTTTTTTCAGCGCCGGGAGATCTTCAATGATCATCACATCCAACTGCTCCTCCCGCGGATTTGCGTTTGGCGCAATCTTCATTCCTCCGCCGTAGTATGGGTGATTGGAAACAGATGCAAACCAGATTTTTTTAAACGTCCGTTGTTCAGCACCGCTTTCATAGGACAGGACAAACGGTTTGAACGTAAAAGCGGTGGCTAAGAACAACAGCGGCTGAATCAGGTGATTCAGCCGGAAAAAGAACGTCCATTTCGGCATATCAGACATTTTCTTGAGAAAACAGGCGTCAAAACCTAAACTGAGATGATTGACAAAGTAAAGTTCATGTACACTATCTTTTGTCCGGAAACCGCCGAGCGCATAAGTGCGGGTCAGCGAGTGTCCGCCCCGTTTCATTCCCTTGAATACGTCCGATTTTTTAACAGAAAATCCGCGCTTAAAGTCATTTGCCGAGCCTGCGGGTATGACGCTCAGCTGAATATCTCCCAGGTTGACCAATCCGTTCAAGACTTCGTGAATGGTGCCGTCGCCGCCGATGACGAGCAGACGTTTCAGTCTGTCATCCTGTATCGTCGATATTTGCCTCGCCAGCACTTCGGCATGTCCCTGATGCTGAGTCAAAAACGAGCGATACGATATGTTTGCTTTTTGGAGTTCTTTCTGCAATGATTTCCATACTCTGAGAGCCGCTGAGTTTCCGGCTTTCGGATTGATGATGATATACCATTCACTCATGATTCCATTCTCCATCTTCATAATATGAAATAAAACGGGAATTAATCCAGCCATTCCTTTCTCCGCTTCGATTCCGACACTCCGTAAGACAGCAAAATTTTCGCAGCTTTCAGCTGCCGGCTTTTGATCGGGGCAAAGTTTTTCTGCTGCTTCGCCAGCCAGTCACTCCATTGTCTTCGGTCATAAATCTCGATCCCGTAGGGAGGTTCGGGATAATCGATATATGATGTTCTGCTGATGATGAATTTGCGCACCGGCAGTTCGATATCCGATCCTTTTAAGAGCTGTGAAAGGATCGAACCTGTTCTGAGAAGTTCGGTGGTCGGATTGAGAACAGACCTTTCCTTGCCTCTGACGGTTTTCTCCTTCCAAAAACGGTCTTTGGAACCGATAAAGGCGCTTTCTTTATCACCTTCAAGAAATGCCAAACAATAGATTTCAAGCGGCGTCAGGATGATGATGCTCAACTCAGCCGCCGCCTGGCTGACCTGCAAAACCGGATGATACATAATAAAATACGAATCCGGCAGCTGCTGCGCCAAAATTTGCAGAATTTTATCGCTTTTTATTTCCCGGGAAAGGCCTGATATGTCTGAAATCGTCGAGCTCGCCCATTTTAATTGAAATTGATAAAGGCGCTCTTTAAAAAAAGCAGCCAGCTCTTTTTCACCGGCGGGAATTCTGGCGATCAGATCCCCATCCATTTCCTCTTCCAAACCGTTAAACCATTGATCAACGGCTTCTTTTCCATTATTAATATCGGATAATTCTTTTTTTCTTTTTAATGAAAATGTTCTCTTTTTTCGGCTGCCATCGTTTTCTGAAGGAATACTTTCACCGCGGAAAAATCCTTCCTCTTTTTTTTCCGCCATTTCTTTCAGCGACTGCCAGCGCTGCTTTTTTAAGCGGATAAACTGATTCATATAGTGATAAGGGTCTTGCTCATATCTTGAAATGCAATCCTGAATTTTAACAATCTGTGCCATCGCTGTTCATCTCCGAATCCTGCTTTCTGATTTGCTCCCCGTTGCCGAACAGAAAAACGGCTTTATGTTCATATTTGGGAAGCCTGTCTAAATGAGTCTGAAAAAGGGTGCACTGCCGGGCAGTGAATGAAATCCCGCCTTCAAGCGGCTCCAGGCACCCGCTAAACGGAGCGGAGCCTTTCCACTTCCTGGCGACAGTCATATGCGGGTGGAAAGGCCGTTTCTCAATGTCAAAACCGGCAGCAGCCGCGGCTTGCTTGACGCGTTCCCTCAGCTGAAAAAGGGGGGCGGAATGCTCCGGTTCTACATGAAGAATCCTCGGCTCTGACGGTTTTCCAAAGGTCCCGAGCTGTTTTAAACAGAGCGCAAAAGGAGGCGTTTCATCAGAAATAAGCGCAAGCTTCTTCTCCAGCGCGGAAAGCTGCTCCTTACCCGCTGGTCCGAGAAAGACGAGGGTAAAATGATAATCTAAAGGATGCACCCATCTATGAAAAGAAAGTTCCGGACGGCCGCTGATCGTTTGATGTAACGGCTCTGCAAGCTCAGCCGGAAAAGGGATTCCGATAAAATAATGCGGTTTTGCTGGCATATGTATGACTTCCTTCCATTGATCTTCTTTACATTTTAACAAAAAACAAAGGGACTTATAACCTCTCCATTTTTCACTTTTCAATACCTTATGTTAGGATATTGAAAAAGAATGTTTTCTAGAAAGGGTGCCCAATGTGAAAGATGTGCAGAACATCGCGGAATTAATCGGGGATACGCCGCTCGTCAAATTAAACCGGGTGCAGCCTGAACACGCGGCGCAAGTTTATGTAAAGCTTGAATCCTTTAATCCAAGCGGCAGTGTGAAAGACCGGGCCGCTTATCAAATGATTCTTGATGCAGAAGAAAGAGGCCTTCTCAAACCAGGCTCTACAATCATTGAGCCGACAAGCGGAAACACGGGGATCGGGCTGGCTATGAATGCGGCCGCGAGAGGCTACAAAGCGATTCTTGTTATGCCTGATACGATGACGAAAGAACGGATCAACCTTTTAAAAGCCTATGGCGCGGAGGTCGTTCTGACTCCAGGGGACGAAAGAATGCCGGGGAGCATCAAAAAAGCGCAGGAGCTTGCAGAAGAGATCCCCGGAAGCTTTATACCGATGCAGTTTGACAATAAAGCCAACCCTGATGCGCACAGAAAAACAACAGCTTTGGAAATTGCCCGGGCAATAGAAGAAATCGGCAAACCGCTTGCGGCTTTTGTAGCAACTGCGGGGACAGGCGGAACGATAACCGGAACGGGTGAAACCCTGAAAGAGCTGTTCCCGGACATTACCGTTCATGTGGCAGAGCCGGCCGGCTCCCCTGTTTTGTCAGGAGGCAAACCGGGCAAGCACAAACTCGTCGGGACAAGCCCCGGCTTCATTCCGAATATTTTAAATGAGGATGTCTATGACGAAATATTAAAAATTACGGATGAAGAAGCTTATGAGATGACGCGCAGATTGGCGCGTGAAGAAGGAATTCTCGTCGGACCTTCTTCAGGAGCTGCCTGCTTCGCTGCCGTTGAAACCGCAAAAAAACTGCCGCCGGGAAAAATTGTCGTCTGCATGACAGCCGACACCGGAGAACGCTACTTATCGAGCGATCTATTTTCTTTTTCTGAAGCTTGAGTGAAAACTCTCGCAGTCTAGGAAGGCCGAGAATCGGAGCGGGCTTTCACCAGCACAGAACTGCCAACGAAGGCAGGGGTTTGCCGCCACACTGAAAGCTTGATTTCTGATCAGAAATCAAGCTTTTTTATTAGGAGGAAACCGATGATTGTACGGCGGCAGCTTTCTTCGACAGGATATACATGCCTGCGATCAGCAAAAAAGACAGCGTGGATAATATGCCAAAGAACAAGTAAACATAAAGCGCGGAAGAACGCTCATAGATGAGCCCGCCCATAAATGTGCAAAACCAGTTCCCCAAACCGTTTCCGACGGCTGTATATAAACTGATCGCCGTCGCGCCTAAATGATCCGGCGCAATCTTTCTGACATACTGCAGGGCAGCGGGAATGAACAAGCCGACGGAAAATCCCTGCACGATGCATGTCGCATATACGAGCGGCAGCGAAGGCGCAGCATAATAGAATATCCAGCGGAGCGAGGAGATGAGAATGGCAAACATCAAAACTTTTTCAATCCCAAACCGCTGAATCAAACGGCTTGCTGCTTTCATGAAAGGGGCTTCACTGCCCGCCGCAATTAAAAAAGCGATCCCCACTCCCGCGAGCGTTCCGCCGATTTCCTGAATATAGATTCCGAAATAAATATTATGGGCTAAAGTAGGGCCCATCATAAAAAAAGCTGCCGTCAAAAACAGAAAATACTTCTTCAGCTTAAAGAGTTCTTTGATTCCGGCCCTCAAACTGATGTTCATCGCTTTATTTTCTTTTGGGAGCCTTGCAGAAAAGAAAGCCGACAAGATTAAAAAAACAACATACGTATAAAAAATGAGTGCCAGATGAAAGGTTTCAGCCAGATTGCCCATAAAGAAAACGGCTCCCGCAAAACCGAGCGCCCCCCACAGCCGGATTGATCCGTAGGGGACCCCGGACTTTTCAGAAAAGCCGAGTGCAATGCTGTCTGAAAGCGGAACGACAGCGCTCTGACATGCAGCCAGGAAAATCATCGCCACGATCAAGACCTCATAAGATGCGGACAGCGAAAATAGCAGTGTGAACAATGCGGTCAACAATAATGCAGTCGTCAGCAATGCGGTCGGTCTCCTCGTCAGATCGCTCATCAATCCCCAAACAGGCTGGATGAAAATCATCACGACGGGGCTGATCGACATGATCAAGCCGATTTGGCCGCCGGACAAATGGACGGCATCTTTCAAATAAACGGACAAAAGCGGATAAAACGCCCCATAGCCAAAAAAGAACAAAAAATAAAAAGAATAAAACCGTTTGTTCATATGTAAACTCTCCCTCTTAAAGAGCTTCATTCCACCTTAACTATATGTCTTATTTCCAAATCCAGCAATCCTTTATTTAAAAAGGCCGCTCCAATAATGAGCGGCCTAAATGATGTCCGTTTCATGTCAGATGTTGTGCGATCGGTTTTGCGGCCGGACGGGAAAACATCCATTTATTTTGCCAGTTCGTATATCGCCTGGGCATAAAGGGAAACTGACTGCAACAGATCATCCACTTCCATGTATTCGTCCTTTTGGTGGGCGACGTCAGGCCGGCCCGAGAAAAGCGGTCCGAACGCGACTCCGGCTTGTAAGGACCTGGCGTATGTCGCACCGCCGATCGAGATTAATTCCGCTTTCTTTCCTGTCTGCTCCTCATAAACGCGCTGAAGCGTTTGAATCAACTCATGATCTTTTGGCACATAGTGGGGCTTGCTGTCTTTAAAGCTGACAAGCTCCGTCCCTGGCATGCTCTCAAGCGCGTTTTTCACACAGCCGCTCTCCCCTGTTACCGGATAGCGGATATTGATGCCGATCTCGCCGCCTTTGCCATTTGCATAAGACAGCCGGCCGACATTTAATGTCAAATCTCCGCTGATCTGATCGGTTGCGGCAATCCCGATCTTTTTCCCTCTCGTGTCACCAGCGAAAGCATTGGTGACCGTTTCGACAAAATGGAGGCCGGCTCCATCAAGCGCCTGTGTATGTAAAAACTCTGCCAAAACAAGACCTGCGTTGACCCCGTTATCGGGTTCCATCGCGTGGGCTGATTTGCCGTGCACCTTTAAAACTGCCGTATCACCTTCCTTAAGCAGCCGTCCATCGGCATGTTTTTCCTTGACGAAAGAGGTGAAAGATTCTTCAAAATCGCTTGTGATCGGCCCGGCCAGAACAGCTTCTGCATCATCAGGCACCATGTTTAAGCGGCGGCCTGATCCGAATGACTTCAGAACCAGATCAGCTCCTGGATCAGCCGCGGGACATTTTATTTTCAAAGCCGCATCAATCAGTCCTTTTTCAGCATAAATGATCGGAAAATCAGCATCAGGCGCAAAACCGGCTGAAGGCATGTCTTCATGTTTAAAATAATGTTCCACACATCTCCAATCGCTTTCTTCATCCGTTCCAATAATGATTCTGACCCGCTTTGATAAAGGCAGATTCATTTCTTTGACGATTTTCAGCGCGTGAAACGCGGCCATTGTCGGTCCTTTGTCATCGAGCGCTCCCCTTGCGTATATCCGTCCATCTCTGATGTCGGCGGCAAACGGGTCACTCGTCCATCCGTCTCCAGGGGGGACGACATCGATATGACACAGCACTCCAATGATGTCGTCTCCTTCCCCCCATTCAATATGACCTGCATACCCATCAAGATTTTTCACCGTGAAGCCGTTTTCTTCACCTTTTTCCAAAAGCGTTGTCAAGCATTGATGGATTCCTTCTCCGAACGGCTTTTCAGGGCTTGCCGTCGCTTCATCAAGGACGCTGTTGATTTTCAAGAAATTTTGAATATCCCGGACAATCTCATTCTTTCTTTTTGATACTTCTTGTTCCCAGTTCATATTTTCGCCCTTTCTTTTAAAAGATTAACCTGAAACACTTGCAAAACCAGCTGATAACGAATAATATAGATATTGTTTTGTTACAATGTTCGTTATTGGAGGAAATGATGTTTAACATAAAAGAAAACCAAACCACTGTTAAAAAAGAAATACTTGCCGGCCTTACAACATTTTTTACGATGGTTTATATCGTCGTCGTCAATCCCGGCATTCTCTCAGGCACAGGTGTCCCTTTTGACCAGGTGTTCACCGCTACGATTATTGCCGCAGTCGTCGGAACGCTTTGGATGGCGCTGGCCGCAAACTTTCCGATCGCGATTGCGCCGGGCATGGGGCTCAACGCCTATTTTGCGGTTTCAGTCGTCGGCTCATCAAATGGCGAGATTTCGTATCAGACGGCATTCAGCGCTGTCTTCACAGCGGGTATTCTCTTTATTATCTTATCGCTAACACCGCTTAGAAAACAACTGATCGAAGCCATCCCGGCCAATTTAAAATACGGCATTACAGCGGGAATCGGCCTGTTCATCGCGTTTGTCGGCTTAAGAGGAGCGGGTATTATTACGGCAAACAAAGCGAATTTAGTCGGACTCGGCGACTTGCGCTCCCCTGAAGTGATCCTAACATTGATCGGACTCGCTTTTTCCGTCATCCTGATGGTCATGAATGTAAACGGAGCCCTGTTTTTCGGGATGGTGTTGACCGGGCTGATCGCCTTTTTCACCGGGCAGCTGAGCTTTGCCCAAGGGGTTCTGTCACTGCCCCATCTGCCGGAAAAACTGATTGTCACAAACCCTTTCGCCGCCTTCGGCGATGTCATCCATTACGGCCTCTACTCGGTTGTCTTCTCTTTTCTCTTGGTAACGATTTTTGATACGACAGGGACGATGATCGGTGTTGCCGAACAGGCGGGGCTGATGAAAAAAGGCAAGCTGCCGAACGCGAGAAAAGCGCTGCTTGCCGATTCAACAGCGACGACGATCGGCGCCATGTTCGGGACAAGCCCGACAACCGCCTATATCGAGTCATCGGCTGGAGTTGCCGCAGGCGGAAGAACGGGGCTTACATCGTTGACAGTCGCCGTCCTCTTTGGTGCGGCACTGTTTTTCAGTCCGCTTGTCAGCGCCGTCTCAGGCATTGCCGCCATTACGTCCCCGGCATTGATCATTGTCGGAAGCATGATGATCGGAGCTGTCACAAACATCCGCTGGAAAGAGCTTGATGAAGCATTCCCGGCTTTTCTCGTCATCTTGGCAATGCCACTGACATCCAGCATCGCAACAGGCATCTCGCTTGGATTTATCTCATACCCAATTGTTAAAGCGGCAAAAGGAAAATGGCGTGACATCCATCCGCTTGTCTTAGTGTTTGCGATTCTATTTTTCATACACCTCTTCTTTTTAGAAGGACATTAAACTGCGAACCCCCGTTTTTACAAACGGGGGTTTTATATCTCCTGGACGACAATGCATCCCATCTTAAAAAGAAGACGGAGCTTTGAACAATAGGCTGACGGCCAGGTTGACACAGCACCAGATGAGCCCCGGGAAAAACAGCCAATTGATACAGCTGCGCCTTGCTTCACGATAAGCGGTGCTGTCATGATCCGCCCCCAATAAATAAGAGCGTTCCATCACCTTGTCAAACTGGATGGCCACCAGATTTCGGTAAGCGGCGGCAAAAATCAAAAGGGCTATCGCTTTCAGCCAGACCGGCCCTAACAGAATCAGCGCCGTAAAAATGCTGATCAGTCGAATGAGCTGTCTTTTATAATCGGGATGGCGCAGCATCACTTTGAAAAACACTTCCCGGCAGCCATTTTGCACCGTTCGCGTTTGAAAAAGGGGCTGAGACTTTCTAAAAAACAGCCTCGGCTTTTTCGCCCTCATTGTTTTCCCGGGCTTGGGGATGGTGCCATCCTGGTTAAAAGATAAGAAAAATGCAGCCAGCTTCAGCTTGTGCTTCGTCTCAGCATCAACTTGATCGTAAAAAAGAAACAGATCCTTAAGCGAAGCCATGATGCTGTACACCGCCGCCACAGCCAGCACCAGTGCGACCCCTATAAGCACATACATAGAAGCGGATAGAACGGCGAACGAAGCGCAGATCAAAACGAGCAGCACCTCTCCCGCATGCAATAGCCGGTATTTCAAGCGGGGCGGCCTTTTGAGGTGCAGCTGTTTTAAACTAATCATGAACAGATTGATACAGAGATAGAAAAAGAAAACAGCGATACAAACTGACAGATCCATCTGCAACTTATTGATGTAAACAGGAGCACAAACCGCGATTAACAACAGCCATTTCCAAAGCTGAAGCAACAGGCAATAAACAAACCCGCATACTTTCATCTCAAAAATGACGGTTTTTTTCTGTAAAAGATACAGCTGATCCGCTTCCATCAGAAACGTCCGCACCGATCCAAACAGCGTAAAAAGCGCCGGGATCAGTAAAACCATCCCCGCATGCCATTCATGTTGCGTCACAGCTCCGCCATTCACCCATTTGATATACTGATAGACTAAAATCGCGATACCGGGCAAAACGATATACAGCCAAACCGTCCAGTCAATCACCAGGTTCAGGACGCGGAGCTGATACCGATAATCCGCCTTGAGCCTGCTTCGAAACAGTGATTGTCCATTCATAGGGCTCCACCCTTTACCGCCTCATAAAAACAATCGAGCAGCGATCCTTCCGGCAAGCCGGTCTTCATTCGGAGCTCTTCAAGCGTTCCCTGCATCACCAAGCTGCCGTTTGTAAGCAGCAAAAAGCGGTCGCAGATTTTTTCCGCGGTATCGAGAACATGTGTGCACAGGAGAATCCCCGCTCCCCGCTGTTGCTCTTCTTTCAGCATATCCAAAAAAAGCCGGTTTGCGATCGGATCAAGTCCGATAAACGGTTCGTCAATAATATATAAATCGGGCTTCATCAGAAAAGCATGGATGAGCATCAGCTTTTGCTGCATCCCTTTTGAAAATGTACCCGGATACTCATGAACGGCATGCTCCAATGAAAATTGCTCCATGAGCCGATTGGCTCTGCGATAAAAAACAGACTCGTCCTCCTGTAAAAAAGTCCCTAAAGCTGTGATGTGCTCCCAAAGGGTCAATTCATCATAAAAGCTTGGCTGCTCTGGTATGTATGCATATTTTGGTGTTTCATTCCAGTTTATCTCGCCGGTCACATGCCTAGTTAAACCGAGAATCGTTTTGATCGTCGTGCTTTTTCCCGCCCCGTTCGGACCGATTAAGCCGACAAGCTCGCCTGCTCCAACAGTAAATGCAATGTTTTCAATCGTCGGTTTCTCCTCTTCATATCCTGCTTGTTCAATATGTACTGAAAGCTTCACCGAATTCACCACCTCTGTTTTTTATTACGTATCAATCAGGAAAAAGTTTGTTTTTTTTATTAAAATGAACGTTGGTGTATGGGGATTTCCCCGCGTTTTTCGTTTTTTTCATGAATTTGGAACGGGTTTTTTGCTGGATATTTGTCTAGATCATCGTGTATAATATTTATTGATCATTTTCAGGGAAAGTGATCACAAATCGTCCATGCTGCATTTTGGAGTCGTAAGTTGTGGTAGTCAAGTCCATTCGATCATACGATAGGGAGTGGTTGTTTGAAACCTTCAACAAACCGAATGCTAACCAGGATCAAATCAGTCTACATGTTCATTCAAGAAAAAGGACTCGTTACAACCCAGGAACTGGTTGATGAATTTGGCACTACACCGAGAACAATCCAGCGTGATCTGAATGTGTTGGCATACAACGATTTAGTTCATAGCCCCAGCAGAGGCAAATGGGAAACAACAAGAAAAAAAGTAAAAATCTCCTCGTAGAAATATTCTGAAAAATAGAACATTAACGCAAAATATCATATAAGACAACCATTAAACATACAAAAAGCACCAAACGTCAAGTACGTTTGATGCTCCACTGCTTTTCATAGAATACGGGCTCTGCCAATTCTTTCAGACACTCGAATGATCAGAGTGTCTTTTGTTTTTTAATGCCTCAAGTTCGGATTCTTTCAGCTCCCTGTATTCTCCAGGCAGAAGCTTTGGATCGAGCTCGACATCCCCCATTTTCAGCCGCTTCAAAAAGATCACTTCGCGGCCGACGGCCTTCAGCATCCGCTTGACCTGATGAAACTTTCCTTCCGTGATCGTCAAAAGCAGCCGGCAGCTGTTTTCATCCTGTATCACCGCTTTGGCAGGCTTAGTCATATATCCTTCGCCGATGTCAACTCCTGTCTCAAGCTGAGCGGCAGCCTCCGGTGTCATTGGCTGATCAACATGCACTTCATATGTTTTCGGCACGTGTTTTTTAGGCGACAAAAGCTGATGCGACAGCTGCCCGTCATTGGTAAGAATCAGCAGGCCTTCCGTATCTTTGTCAAGCCGTCCGACAGGAAACGGCTCAAACCTTAAAAGCTCGGGATCGAGCAGATCAACAACCGTCTGCTGACGGCTGTCCTCCGTTGCCGAAAGCACCCCCTGGGGCTTATTCATCATCAGATAGATGAACTCCTGATAAAAGACGGGCTCACCGTACACCGTCACTTCATCCGCATCTGGATCAACCTGTGCTTTCGCATCCTTGACCATTTTGCCGTCTAATGCCACCGCGCCGTTTTTCAGCATTTTTTTGACATCTTTTCTCGAGCCGTAGCCGCTGTGCGACAGAAACTTATCCAATCTCATACAGCATGTCTCCCTTCCAGATCAAAAGAAAAGCCTGCTCATCAGGCTTTTCTTTTGAAAAAGCGATTTAGCCGCTGACCGAAGATTTTTTCCAGCAGTTTCAGCCGATAAGCCAAATACAGATAGATCGCACTGCCGGCCGCGGATGTGATGAGGATCACGATGGCGGAACGAATCGGTCCGCCTTCATAGGAAATAAATAAGCCGAGCAACGCTTGGACAACCCATAAAACAATTCCCATAACCGCCGTCAGAATCATCATCAGCAAAAGCCTTTTAAACAATTTTCGATAGGAATATCCTGCATGGCGTTTGATCATAATGAAACCGTATAGCAAGGATGCTGAATAGCCGAGGGCTGTCGCCAAAATCGAACCGTTCCCCTGAAACAGCTTGATCAAAGAAACGTTGAGCGCGATTTTGATGATGATTCCGATCAACAGGCTGACCACCGCAAATTTCTGCTTGTTCACACCCTGCAGCATCGCTGCATTGACAGTGAATAGAGAAAATAACAAGGCCAGGGGTGCATACCAGAATAGGATATTTTGTCCCATTTCAGGGTGCAGGTTATCAGATCCATAAAAGAACGTGTACACCGGTCCTGAAAGGAGCGCCATACCGACTGATGCCGGAAGGACGATGAAAAGAATGATCTGCATCGCCTGATCAATCTGTCTGTTTAAAGCGGGAAAATTTTTGTTGGTGAAGTTTTCGGTCATCGCCGGGATCAGCGTCAGTCCGAAGGCCGTCGCAAGAGATACCGGGATCATCACCAACTTGGGAACATACAGCGTCACAATCGCCAGCATGTCCTGGCTGATGTCGCCATAGCCCGCTTCAATCATCGCCTTATTGAACGTATTCGTATCAATATACTGATAAAGCGGAATCGCCAGCCCGACAAACACGTAAGGAGCGGCATAGCAGAACAGCTCCTTAAACATCTGCGTATACGTAATATTGGATGGCGGAACGAGATTCGGCTTTAGCGCCAGCAGTGCGCCTTTCCGTTTCTGCCAGGAAAAATAAAGGGTGAAAAGCCCGGCAAACGCACCGATCAAAGCGGCGAAAGTCGCATAGCCGACAGCTACGACGAGACCGCCGTTCAATACTTTCATCACCAAATATGTGGCGGTTAAAAGAAAGACGATTCTGGCAATTTGCTCAACCACTTGTGAAACGGCTGTGGGCCCCATCATCTGATGACCTTGGAAAAATCCCCTGACAAGTGCTAATATCGGCACGACCAGTAAAGCCAGACTGACCATGCGGATGACGTAAACGACATGTTCAATCGTCAGTCCGTTGTTCTCTGCACCGCCGAGGGCCACCTGTGCAAAAAACGGAGCGGACATGTAAAGAATCGAAAAAGCAATAATGCCCGTGACGAGCATCATCGACATTCCCGCGCGCAGCATCCTTCTCGTTGTCTCGTAATCACCGATCGAATTATATTTCGACACAAACTTGGACACAGCCGCCGGAAAACCCATCGTGGCAATGCTCAAAAACATCGTGTATTGATTATAACCGTACTGGAACAGGGCACCGCCCGTGGCACCGACCATAGCTCCGAACGGAATCAAATAGATCATTCCAAGGATCCTTGAAATATAGGTACCAAGCGTTAATGTAAACGTGCCTCTTAACAGTTTGCTTGACATGTTCCCAATCACCATTTTTCTACAATAGATTCAACTTTTCTATTTTAACACACAGGTGCTTCACCTAGGTAATAATAACATGGCTAAATTTTAACAGAACTTGCTTCATCGTTTTCTAAAGGGGGCGTTATTTCGTTATAATATAAAATGAAGCGCGGATGATGATTTGTCACTTTCTGAGGCATCTCTGCATCCGACAGGCTTTACACAAAGGAAAGTTGAGGATATGTTTATGAGTCAATTCGATTGTATTGTCATCGGCGGAGGACCTTCCGGGCTTATGGCCGCCATCGCGGCCGGTGAGCAAGGGGCCGATGTTCTCTTGATCGACAAAGGTAACAAACTCGGACGCAAGCTGGCCATTTCAGGAGGCGGACGCTGCAATGTCACCAACCGTCTTCCCGTGGATGAAATCATCCGCCATATTCCCGGAAACGGACGCTTCCTATACAGCGCTTTTTCCGAATTTAACAATGAAGACATCATCGCATTTTTCGAGCGCCTCGGTGTCAAGCTGAAGGAAGAGGACCACGGAAGAATGTTTCCCGTTTCCGACAAAGCGCAGAGCGTTGTCGACGCCCTGTTGAAAAGGCTTGAGCAGCTGCATGTGACAATCCGGACGAACGAAAGTGTCAAATCGGTCATATATAAGGATCAGAAAGCATGCGGCATCATCACAAACAACGGAGAAAACATTCCAGCCTCATCAGTCGTTGTGGCGGTTGGAGGCAAAAGCGTGCCCCATACCGGGTCGACGGGAGACGGCTATGCATGGGCTGAAAAAGCGGGCCACACGATTACAGAGCTCTTTCCGACAGAAGTTCCGGTCACATCGGCCGAGCCTTTTATTAAACAAAAAACCTTGCAGGGCTTATCATTGAGAAATGTCGCCGTCAGTGTGCTGAACAAAAAAGGAAAGCCTGTCATCACCCACAGGATGGATATGATTTTTACGCATTTTGGCCTTTCAGGCCCCGCCATTCTGCGATGCAGTCAATTTGTCGTGAAGGAATTAAAGAAACAGGAAACAGTCAGACTGAAGATCGATTTGTTCCCTGAGCTTCACGAAGAGCAGCTTTTTCAACGGATGCAAAAAGAGCTGAAAGACGCGACGAAAAAAACGCTGAAAAACGCGCTGAAATCATGGATGCAGGAAAGGTATCTGCTCTTTCTTTTCGAACGCAATCAGATCGATCCTTCTGAAACCTTTTCATCTCTTTCCAAAGACCGTTTCAGAGCGTTCGTCAAAGATTGCAAGGAGCTGACCGTCAGTGTGAACGGCACGCTTTCGCTCGATAAAGCCTTTGTGACAGGCGGCGGTGTTTCCGTAAAAGAAGTCGATCCTAAAAAAATGGCCTCCAAAAAAATGGACGGTCTCTATTTCTGCGGGGAGATTCTTGATATTCACGGATATACAGGTGGGTACAATATCACATCAGCCCTTGTCACCGGAAGGCTGGCCGGCTTGAATGCAGGCGAATTTTCAATCGCTCAAAGAAAAAAATAAAATAACCTCAACCCCTTGACAAACAAGGATTTGCGAGGCATCCGCGCCAAGATTCAGACTTGTGCCTTTTTTGAAAAGTATGTTACGGTTAAAGAGTTTTGTTTCACCTGATTGTGGGGTAATAGGAGAAGCTAGGCCAAACCTCCTGAGAGAGAATGAAATTTTTATGTGCAACTCATACTAAACATATGGATGGGAAGAAGGACGAAAAATGATTTAGAGGGTGAGGATGAATTTGAAAAATATCTCAAGCGTTTTTTGGATTGTGATTGTTATCACATCAGCAGCAGTATTATGGGGAATCGTTGCTCCGGATAACCTACAAGCGTTAACGAGTTCGATTCAAGGATATATCACGAATACACTTGGATGGTATTACTTATTGGTGGTTTCTCTATTTGTAGCGTTCAGCATCTTTTTGATCTTCAGTCCGATCGGAAAGATCAAGCTGGGGAAACCGGAAGAAAAACCTGAATTCTCTCGCTTATCTTGGTTTGCCATGCTTTTTAGCGCAGGTATGGGCATTGGTCTCGTATTTTATGGCGCGGCTGAACCGATCAGCCATTATGCCATTAGCTCTCCATCAGGTGAAACAGAAACAGCCCGGGCCTTCAGAGATTCTCTGAGGTATACATTTTTCCACTGGGGATTGCATGCATGGGCAATTTATGCGATCGTCGCTCTTTGCATCGCGTACTTTAAATTCAGAAAAGATGCGCCTGGCTTGATCAGCGCGACTCTGTTTCCGGTCTTCGGCGACAGAGTCAACGGACCGCTTGGAAAAGGGATTGACTGCATCGCTGTATTTGCAACCGTCGTCGGTGTAGCGACAAGTCTCGGAATCGGCGCCACGCAGATCAACGGCGGACTCCATTATCTATTCGGAGTACCGAACAGCTTCCAGGTGCAGCTGGCGATCATTGCAATCATCACCGTTCTGTTCTTAATTTCCTCATGGAGCGGAATCGGAAAAGGCATCAAGTACTTGAGCAATACGAACATAGTGCTGGCCGGCATCCTGATGATCTTTATGCTGTTCGTCGGACCGACGGTATTGATTATGAACTCGTTTACGGACACGCTTGGAACGTATATCTCCAACGTAGTGCAAATGAGCTTCCGCCTTGCGCCTAATGATCCGGACAGCCGTGAATGGATCAATTCATGGACGATTTTCTACTGGGCTTGGTGGATCTCCTGGTCGCCGTTTGTCGGTATTTTCATCGCCCGCGTATCAAGGGGGCGCACAATCAGGGAATTTTTGATTGCCGTCTTGTTTGCGCCTACTGTGCTGGCGTTTCTATGGTTTTCAATTTTCGGGGTTTCAGCGATGGATCTTCAGCAAAAAGGGACCTTTAACATTGCAAAACTGTCTACAGACACGATGCTGTTTGGAACATTTGACCACTACCCGCTGACTATGATTACATCTATCGTTGCCTTGGTGCTAATTGCCGTATTCTTTATCACTTCTGCAGACTCGGCAACATTTGTTCTCGGAATGCAAACGACTTACGGTTCACTGAACCCTGAAAATTCGGTCAAGATATCATGGGGCATCATCCAGTCAGCAATGGCTGCGGCGCTTCTGTATTCAGGCGGACTATCGGCGTTGCAAAACACCGCGATCCTGGCCGCTCTGCCATTTTCAATCGTGATCATCTTCATGATCGTATCGCTTTACAAATCTCTGTCCCAAGAACGGAAAGAGATTAAAAAGTCCGAACAATTTCAAAAACCGAGAAGCCCTCGGGTGAAAAAAGCATAACTGAATAACTTCAATAAAAGCCGGCTAAAGCCGGCTTTTTCTTTATCTTTGAAATGCGCTGGCGACAGGAGCAGGAAGCTTTGGGAACTTATACGATGCTTTCCGCCGTCACCGCAGTATCAGATCTTGTGTGTACAATCATTTTGGATGTTTTTAATGGCCTATGAAGTATCATTCCAGCATATAAAGAAGATCACGTTTTCTGTACAAGCTGATGCTACTCATTTCTTTTGTTCTGAAATCATCTTTTATACTTCTCAAGTTCGACTGTTTACTACATTCTTTATTTATCATTTGCTTGAATAACACATGAAGACTTAAATTAATTTTTCTTTTTTTTACTAAATTTCCCTTAGAATTTGCCGATAAAAAAATTGGAGGAGGTGCCATTTCATAACATTCATTAAAATTGTTTAAAGGAGCGTTTAAAATGAAAAAAATCATGATCAGTTTGGCTTCATTAGCAGCCGCAATTTCTCTTTTTGTTTTCCCTAGCAGCAGCTCTGCAGCAACATACTACAGTGCTGGACCAAGCACTCCAAGTCTACTAGTTGGTGTTTATGGAAAAAATGTATGGTCTCAAAAAGCGTACTGGGATCTTAGAAACATTGACAGCATTCCTGATACAGCTGTAATAGAATCGATCAATATTCGTTATGGATTAGATTCCAATGCAGGCATGAATTTCAGTAATACCCATGTGGCTTTATTTAATGAAAAAGGTGAAGGCAAATATACGTATACTGGCAATCCAATTCCTTCTTATGGTAGTTTAATGGATTCTGGTTTAGCAAACCCTTATTTTAGAGGTCAAAAAGTGAAACAGCTATGGAGTGTTCAATACTATACTTCAAATAGTCTTCGCGGCTATATAAAGCCTAACTTGAATATTTTTTGGAAAGATCCCAGCTTAGGACATTCAGGAAGTGTCGCAATCCAATAATGATTTTTAACTAAAGGGCTGAAAATCAGCCCTTTATTCATATTTTTATCTCTCATCCGATCACGACTTTCCAGCGCCTAGTTGATCTCGTTTTCAATGTTGTCAATAATAGATTATAAAGTCTGTTATTTCCTGTATAAAATAAGTGCCGAAAAACAGTAAAGCTGTTCGCCTTGAGGGTCGCATGCGGCAGATACGTCATATTTTATATCGACCAGCTGGTCTTCGGACAGCTTTTTTAAAAATTCGTTGATTTCGTGCTGCAAATCTTTTTCGTGTTCTTCATCAAATACGGCAACCTTCAGCATACGCTCTCTCCTTTCTATATGAAAGGTATTCACGAACAGCCGAAGTTATGATCAAAAAAGAGACTGTGAGGCGCTTGGCGACGTTCGCATTGCAAAATGAAAAAGCTTCTTACCGCCAAGATAAGAAGCTAAGACCTTATGTTGTTTTCGGCTTCGTATCGCCGGTCCACTCAAGCATGCCGCCGATCATGTTTGTCACGTCAAATCCTTTGTCCTTCAGGTAGAGGCAGACGTTCTCACTGCGCTTCCCTGAGCGGCAGACAAAAATATAAGATTGATCTTTTTGAAAGATGTCGATCTTTTCCGGTATGTCACCCATCTTAATATGAACGGCTTCCGGGATCATGCCTTCGGCCACTTCTTCATCTTCCCTGACATCAATGATGTTGAGCGTTTCTCCTTTTGAAAGCTTTTCCTGCAGCTTGTCAGGTGTGATTTCTTTTACTGTCATATTTCCAGCTCCCTTTATCATGTACGTGAACATATTATAGCAAAAGTCAGGAGCGGATTTCTATCGGAGGGTGCTTTGGTTCAGCTTGTTGTCGGGAAAGATCGATTTTCCAAACGATTGGAAAGATCCGCTGCCCGCGGCGGCTCCCTCTGCCATGCCCGCTCCAACCAGACAGACCAGCATGACAGCTGAAAAGCAAATGACCTTTTTCATATGATCCCCTCCTTCACTTTGCATATTTGATTTCTTGCACAACGGGATTTCTCAAGATACAAATCACTTTTTTTGTCATCACCCGAGCACAGATAGTAATCGGCAATATCTTTTGTCAATTCGGCGACATCCACCCACAGCTTCTTACCTGCCAGGTATTCCAATGAAAATTCGATATCCAGCGGATTTCCGGTATCATACAAGGCAAAAATAAGCCTGAATTTCGCCGTATATTCTTCCTCACCATCTTCGACAGACCTGGAAAAGCCCTTTTTGCAGAGCCGGCTCGCTTCTTCGCGGCGGCCGTTTTTATACATGAGATGAGAAAGTTCGAAGATGGTGTTGATGCCAAAAACGGACCGCTTATGGAGATCAACGGCAAGCGCCTTTCGAAAATGCTCCTCCGCCAAAAGAGGCATGTTCCGATTCGCATACTTCAGTCCCATATTATGATGGATGAGTCCGATAATTCTTTCATTTTGAAGAGAAACGGCCTGATCCAATGCCCGTCGGTAGTGCTTCTCCCCCTGCTTCATGCGGAACAGGTCAAACTGGTTCGAACCGAGAATCATGTCGCATCCAATCGCTTTATCTATGTAATCGTCATGTTTGCTGAAGATGGAAAGCGCTTTTTCGGCATGGTTCATCGAACGGAAATGATCATTAATCTGATAGTAGGCGCCCGCGATTTTATAATGAAATTCCGCTTTTTCGATTTCATCTGTCAGTTTATATAGTTTGTTTTCCGCTTTCTTGTAGCAGCTGATCGCCTCAAGATAATTTTTCTCATGAAATTCGTACATGCCGAAAAAAAAGTAGAAATAGTATTGAATAACATCATCAGCATGCACAATCGTTTCCTTCTGTCGTTTGATTTCTCTGAAAAGCTCGGCAGATTCGGCAAACTGTTCGGTCATCAATTTGAACCTGTAATCGAGCAGATGAAAATAAAGCTGTAAATCTCCTTGTTTCTCCATTCCCGAAAGCAGCCTCTTAATCTCGTACTTTAAAGATACAGCTTGGAGCGCTTCATGGCGCTTGATCATGGTATACCATCGGTTTAAAAGTCCGGCCGCCTTTTCGTACGCCGTTTTCGCATCCACTTCTTGATTCATCCTTTCTTATTTTCAAAAAATGGCCATACTATTATTTCCTTTTTATAACTTTATTTTACAGAAAATGATTGTTGTTAGCAATTAATTTTCTAATCGGTCAGCTCCAGTGCTTCAGCTGGCTTTCGAGATTTTGCGCTGTCACAAGGCCCTTTTGGAACTGGCTTGGACAGGAAAGATTGTATTTTTTGATTTTCCGGTTGATGTCTTCAATCTCTTCTTCCCGTTTATTCGATTTGCTGGCTTTTTCGATTTCTTGCTTTATTTCCTTTTGCAGCTTCAGCCATTCGGGCAGATATTTGGCGTTTTTCAGCGTGCTGGAAAGCGCGTCTCCTTGAAGCGCTTCTTTTGAGAGCGGTTTGCCGAAGCCGGGCAGAGATTGAACACCGCCGTCTTGATTAAGACTGTCTTGAACAGCCTGATCGATCCAGTGAATATAGCGTTTATCATTTTCTTTGCTCATGTGTACCGCCTCCTTTCATGAAAAAACACACCCGCTTCATAAACGCAGGTGCAGTGTCACGCTTCCGCTGAGTGAGACCGCTCCGCCGGACCCGTTGCTTCCGCCTTTTTCAGGACTTGATAGGCCAGCCACATGATCGAATAACCGAGCAGGCTGACGCTGAAAAATGGAACGATTCCCGGCAGATAGGCAAAAACGGCAAACAGCAAGGCGGTAAGCGCGATCATCGTCAAGGTATATTGCAGGTACGAAATCCCGAGAAGCAGGGAAAATTTTAAATACAACCGCTTTTTCCAGTCGAAATGGGCCAGAAGCGGAAACACATAGAACAGCATGATGACGTATAAAAACCCGAACACCATAATGACGAAACGAAGAATGTGCAAAAATAGATTTTCCGGATGAATAAATGCCAGATCAACATAAATAATCGCTCCAACGATCAATAGAATGAAGCCGATTGCGTTCGCGCGGAAAAATTCCCCGCGGTACGCCTGCCAAAACGTCCGAAAGATCGGAATGTCCGAGCGGCCCATCACCCATTTCCTTGTGACGGCAAATAAAGCGGCGGTCGCCGGCATAAATCCGAATACACCAAACCCGAAAAGTGTAAACGCAAACCACAGCAGATTGGCATAAGAAAATCTCATCACCCACTCGCAAAAGCTCAGCACTCTTCCCATGGAGACATCCTGTTCCACGTTTTTAGCCCCCTTTTCAGTGTATGGCTTGGACCTGAAGAAGCTCTCGAATGTCGATCGGCCTTTTTTCCTTGATGGAACGCCACAATCCTTCCCCGGCTGCGATCGAATAGGCGCCGGCTTCAGCCCCAGCCAGAATCTCGTAATCCCTCAAAGGGTCTTTTCCTGAAAACAGCTCCTCCATAAGCAGGGGATCTCCGCCGCCATGTCCGCCGGGCTTCTGAACGACGCGGATCGTTTCTTTCGACTCGAACAGCGGAAAATAGTCGATCGTCTGCTCATCCACTTCAAAAGGAATTCTTCCTGGAGCATGGTATTCTTTCGTTTCCAGCCTTCCTTTTGTACCGTTGATCACAAGGCGGTAGCCTTCATACGGAGCGGAAAAAAGCAGCGAATAATTCAATATGGCACCCCCGTCATATTTCAAAACGGCGGCGTAGGTGTCTTCGATGTCGATTTCTTCATCGAATATACAAGCGTCAGGCCGGTAGCCGGAGTATAAAAGATGCTGATTGTCATCCGCTTTGATGTGGTCATCCTCGGGATCGCCGTCTTTCCATCTCATATAGTAACGGCATTTCTTTTTGACGTGACATGTCCCGCAATAACGCGGCTCCCCTTTTTCAGGGTTCATTTCACCGTCCGGTCCGTAGTAGTTCAGACCGCCGTAGGAAAAGACTTCACGGGGTTTTTGATCAAGCCACCAATTGACAAGATCGAAGTGGTGTGTGGACTTATGGACGGAAAGCCCGCCGGAGTACTTTCTCATTCTGTTCCAGCGCTTAAAATAGCTCGCTCCATGGTACGTGTCGATATACCAGTTCAGGTCAACCGATGTAATGGTGCCGAGCTTTCCTGCAAGAATCATCTCTTTAATTTTGCGGTGGAATGGATTATAGCGGTAGTTGAACGTGACGGTCACTCTGCCTTTGCTGGCCTTTTCGGCTTCCAATACAGCTCTTGCATCCCCGGCTGTTGTCACCATCGGCTTTTCAGCAATCACGTCGATATTCTTTTTTAAAGCGCCCAAAATATAGCGGGCATGTGTATCATCGCGGCCCGCAACAATCACAGCGTCAGGTTTGACCTCCTCAAGCATGGCCTCAAATCGTTCAGCGCGAAAAAAAGGTACCGGCCCAAGCTCCGGAAATCTCTTTTTGCAGACGGCTTCCCGCAGCGGATCATCATCCAAAAGCGCGGCGATCGAGTGCTTCCGTCGGTATTGCTTCAGAAGAGGCTCGATAAACATATTGATGGCGCGGCCGCTCAGCCCGCAAATCGCATATTTTTTCATTGGCACCCCTCTGTTCATTGACCTTGAAGCGTCTGAATGAGCTTCACCGCTTCAGAGGTTTTCTTTGCATAGACCGGAATAAAGGCAGCCATATCCGTGTTCAGTTGAAACGTGTAGCCGTTCAAACGTTTTTCCCCTTTTTTAATGATGGCGGCATACATCTGCTCCCGGCCGTTTTTGCCGGCAGCACTGTATGGCGACCGCTCTTCTGATCGAGCCTTGAGCGGCTGAAGTCCTTCAGGATCGTAAAAAGGTTCAAACATGTCTTCTGGAACGATAAACAGATCTCCTTCTTTCGCTGCGATTTCAACAAGCAATTTTTCGGGTGAAGCCGGGAAAGCCGTAACATGCAAGCCCTCTTTCCCGGCGGCTTTCCCGATGTTCTGCTTAACTTGTTCCGGCGCATCGGAAAAGACAAAAACATCCGTCCCCGCCGCCTCGCCCTTTCCGCAGGCAGAAAGAATAAAGGCAGCGATGGCCGGCATGAATAGCCAAACAAGCTTTCTCACCTTTCTCCTCCGTCCACAAAGCGGCTGCTTCTCTCAAGCTCTGTAAGCGCCATGATCAAGGCGCCGACTCCGTGCAGATCATTGGTGCTTTTGTCGCGGCCGACATAATACTCATACGTTCCTGCTGATGTGCCGACGCAAATGTCTTTTAGCAGCAGGCCTTCCTCAAGGCTGAACTCGATTTTCTCCGCCAGAAGCCCCCTGTATCCCTTTAGCGCCTTTTTTTGATATGACGGGTCGATATAGCCCATCCGCGTCCCTTTTGCCATCACGTATATATACAGGCATGAACAGGAGCTTTCAAGCCAGTTGTCCTCCCGTCCGCCTTTATCAACGACCTGGTACCAGAGCCCTGTTTCCTCATCCTGAAAATCGGCGAGGCTTTTCACCATTTCTTGAAGCGTTGCCGTCCATTCCCGTCTTTTTTCGTGATGCTGCGGGAGGAGCTCGATCATATCGCTCAGTGCAAGGGCGTACCAGCCGATCGATCTTCCCCAAAACTCAGGGGAGCAGCCTGACTCCGGATCGGCCCACGGCATTTTTCTTTTCTCGTCCCAGGCATGGTAATACAATCCTGTCCGAGCGTCTTTTGTATGCTTTCTCATCAAATTTTCTTCGAGGACGACCATATCGTGAAGCTCCGGCTCATTGAAGGCCCGCGCGAATTTCAGGGCGAATGGTCCGCACATATACAAACCGTCAAGCCACATTTGGTAAGGGTATTTATCTTTGTGCCAAAAGCCGCCTTCTGCCGTTTGATTGAGCGTTTCAAAAAGGCCCCGCAGCTTTTTCGCCGCCTTCAGGTAGCGTTCATCTCCCGTCTCTTCATACAAAGGAAATAAGAGAAGCCCTGCTTGAATGGCATCCAGCTCATCTCTTGCGAAATAAAAGTTTCCGTACTCATCAACGAGATCATCAACGTAATCTTTTACATAATTAAAATACGTCTGTTTTCCCGTTTCATTCCAAAGATGAATAAGACCGCACAAAAACACGCCTTGATGGTAGTGCCAGCGTCCGGCGGGGGGCAGCCTGTCTACTGTATACGCTTTCATTATTGTTTTGGCTGCTTCCTCAGCAACAAAAAGCGGTGATTTTGTGGCGAGAGATTGGTTCATTTCACTCAAATCCTTTCATTCAAGAATTTTTCAGTAAATTCCTTCTTCTCCAAACTTCTTGGCCATCCTGTTCGCAAACATGACCAGCACGAGTCCCACAGCGGCTTTGAACAAACCGACAGCCGTGCTGTAGCTGAATTGCCCCTGCTTTAACCCGGCCGTATACACATACGTATCAAAGATCTCGGCTACTTCCCGGTTCGTAGCATTCAACAGCAGGTACACATGCTCAAATCCAAGCTCCAAGGTATCGCCGATTTTCAGAATCAGCAGTACGACAATCACGCTTCTGATCGCCGGCAGGGTAACATGCCACATCCTCCGCAGGCGATTGGCCCCATCCATTTTTGCCGCTTCGTAAAGCTGCGGATCGACCGCGGTCATCGCCGCCAAATAAATGATCGTCGACCATCCGGCCTCCCTCCAGATGACCTGAAGAATATACATCGGCCTGAACCAGTTTTCATTCAGCAAAAAGTTGATTTTTTCCCCGCCAAAATAGGCGATCAACTCATTAATCAGCCCTCCGTCTACCGTCAACAGGACAAATGAAAGCGAAACGACGATGACCCAGGACATAAAATGCGGAATATAAATCATCGTCTGGACAAATTTTTTAAAAAGTGCGATTCTGACTTCGTTGAGCAAAAGAGCTAAAATAATCGGAATCGGAAAAAATACGACAAGGTTTAAGAAAAACAACACCAACGTGTTCTTCAGCAGCATAAAAAAGGTCGGTTCTGTAAACAGTCTTTCAAAATGCTTAAATCCGACCCATTCGCTCCCCGTTATGCCGAGAAATGGCTGGTAATCCTGAAAGGCGATGACAATTCCCCACATCGGTACATACTTGAAAAGAAGAAAGTAAATCAATCCCGGAAGGATCATTAAATATAAATATTTTTGCTGAAGGGCTTTCTCAAAAAAACGCGTCTTTCTCTCTTTTCCGACAATCAGGGCCTTTTCCTTCCCGGTCGGAACTTGTGCAGCTTTCATAAACGGCCTCCCTTCACGGTGTTTGCTTCCACTTTAAATCAGGCCGCAAAATGCAGTCTACAATCATATCATCACATCGCCCGCTGCTTTCTTTGCACTCTTTAAGATCTAATAAAATGAAACGTTGATTAGGAAATGATTATTGACAAATTCACACAAAAGTCGGATTAATTATATATGAGCAATTCATTTCCAGACTCGGTTGGGGGGGAATTTATGAAAAGGAAACAATATAAGTTTTACTATAAGCTGGTGACCTTCTTTTTGATTCTCAGCACCATTCCGGTCGTCATCGTCGGCTTTTTTTCCTATCAAAGATCAGCGGAGACGATTGAACAAAACGTCACAAACGAAAAGCTCCAAACCGTTGGCCAGGCGCAATTGAATATCGAACATATTTTAAAAACGGTTGATCATTCCTTCACCCATTATGTCCGTTCCTACCCTTTAATTCAGACGCTAAGCCTGAGCATCACGCCAGAACGCTTTCAGCTGTACAACCAAATCAATAAAGAATTAAACAAGCTGCAGACATTTGACACCGACTTGAGCGATATCACCTTGATCAGTGAAGAAAAAAAGTGGTATATCAACAATTCGGGGCTATACCATTTGGATCAGCGGCGGCAAGCCCTGATGATCTCGCTCTACAACTCGCTAAAAAGCCGGTCAAGCTGGGTGCTTGAAAAAAACAATGCCCTTGTCGCAACAAAGGAAGGAACAGCTGAACACTGCCCGTACAATATCAACCTGGTCAAACAGCTTCCTTTGAACAGCATGGAAAACAAAGGTCTTGCGATCGCAAGTATTCCTTCCTGCTCGCTCGTGAAAAGAATGCCGCTCAAATCAAAAACAAGCAGCATGATGGCGCTCGATGACAACGGCCGGATTATGCTGCATCCCAAGCCCTCCATGATCGGACAATCGATCAAAAATGAAGGGTACTTCAAAAAAATCCGCAGGCTGTCAACAAAAAACGGGCAGTTTGATACAATGATCAATGATACAAATTACAACATTACATACCAGAAATCCGACTATAACAACTGGATATACATTTCTCTCACGACCATGCCTGAGCTCTATCAGCAAACCACTTCAATCGGCTGGTTCACCTTTACGATCTGCGCCATTTTGTTAGCGCTTTCATGCTTGTTTTCCTGGTTCGGATCACGCCATTTCTACAAGCCAATCAAGGTTCTTTATGAATCCGTCTCAGGCTTCACCTCAGGAACCGACTCCGGGAAAAAGCGGCCTGAAAGCGAATTCGAATTGATTGAGCGGAATATTAAAGAGATGAAAGATAGAAATCATGACCTCACGATACGGGTGAAGCAGCAGGTCTCACAATTGAGGCAGTATTTTTTGACAAGACTTTTGCTCGGCAAGCTGACGGAAGAGGAAATCAAAGAGCGCTTCTCAGGGCTCGGATTTCCCGAAGATTGGAGCCATCTCTCCATCTTTAGTTTGCAGATTGATACACTGAAAGGTACGGCATATGAAAAAAAGGATCTCGATGTCCTGCTGTTTGCGATCAACAGTCTTGCGGAACGCGCCGTGCCGCAAGAAAAGCGGCTGCCGCCAGTCGTCATCGACAAAACGCAAACAACCATCATCATCAACCGCGGCCAGTCACTCGACAGATTTCACCAATATTTAAAAACGGCCGCCGTGTCCATTCAGGAAAAAATCCATAAGGAGCTCGGACTCCATGTCAGCATCGGCATCAGCCAGCCTTTTACAAGCCTTTCCATGTCCAAGCATGCTTATCTGGAAGGTCTTGAAGCCTTAACATACAGGCTGCAATCCGGAAAGCGCGCGGTCATTTTCTTTGAGCATCTTGACCGGAACAAAGCGTTGCTGACCCAGTTTCCCAAACAGATTCAAAATGAGTTGTTTGAAGCGATTAAAGCGTGTGAAGAGGAAAAAGCAGCCGAGAAGCTCCGGCTTTTGCTGGACGCCATCTGCTCTGAGAACGCGAACCCGCATCAATGCCAGGTCGCCATTGCGAGACTGCTGAACAACTTAATCGAATATATGCACCTGCTCGGCATCGAACTGTTCGAATCGGATGGAAACAAAATGCTGTATGACGATATATTTGAGCTGACCACATTGGAAGAGATCGAAAGCTGGCTGAACAGACAGATGATCGGAAAAATGATCGAGACGCTCTCAGTCAGAGAAGAATCGCAGTACAAAAACATCTCAGAGCAAATCGTCCATATCATCCAGCAGGAGTTCGATACCGATCTGACCCTTGAATCCATCGCCGGAAGACTCCATTACAACCCGAATTATTTAAGCAGCATTTTCCGAAAAGAAATGAAGATATCATTCAGCGAATATTTATCATCATATCGTCATCATATCGCGAAAAGCTGGCTGACCGAAACGACCTTGTCCGTCAAAGAAATCTCTGAAAAACTGAAATATAAAAATCCGCAAAACTTCATCCGTTCATTCAAAAAACTGGAAGGGATCACACCCGGAAAGTACCGCGAATTGAAAAATCATTCGGCATAAATAATAACCACCCGTCATCAAGGGTGGTTATTATTTTTGATGTCCCCAATTATGCTGGACATAAGCCGCCATGGGTTTGCATTTATGTTAAATGATTTAAAATCATACATGAAAAGGATACTTCCTGTTAGGAGGTCATTAAATGCCATTAGGAACTTTAATAGTTTCCATCTTAGCCGTTATCGGTACTGTATTTCTGATTATTAGAGCATTTAAAAGACAAAGATCCAATTGAGTAAGAAGGAGGATGCCTCAAAAACATCAATTGGTTATTTTAGAACCAGAACAGACTGTTCAGTAGCAGGCGAAATCGCCCCATCCTATAGAGTCAAAATTACATAAAAACAATCCCGGGGGCCGGGATTGTCTCCTATTTCTCCGCTTTTTGAAACGCTTCTTCATACTCCTTTATCACTTGATCGCCGCCGTTTGAGCGCCATTTTTCGACCGCTTGTTCAAATTGGCTTTCATCTATCTTCCCGAGGATGAATTGATATGTGGCATCATCGATGATCTTTTGCAGTTCATCTCCCCTTTCCGATTCGGTTTGGGAGTACAGGCTCTCAGCCGGGTTTGAGACGATGATCTTTTGATTGTCTTCTGTCAGCTCTTCATATTTTGAACGAAGCGGATCTCCCGTGTTTTTCAAATAGGCTTTATCAATGCCGACAAGTGAGACAAGCGGCTGAATTTCGGCTTGCCAGTCTTTCAGGTTTTTCTCAATGCGTTTGAAATGTTGATCCCCTTCTTTTTTGTAGTGAACCCCTTCGATGCCGTATGTCATCAGGCTGTAGACATCCTCTTCTGCAATTCGGTCAAAAAAGGCTAAAATCCGTTTCAGCTCTTTCTCCGTTTTGACGCTCGTTTTCGGAAAGGCGAAGATTCCATTATGTCCGCCGGATGCCCAGACGTGTTCTTTCCCGTCAGGTCCTTTGATGCGGTTGATGATATCAAGCTCCATCTTGTCATCAACAGACTGGTCTCTTAAATTGACGGCATCGACCATGTTTCCTACATAAATGCCGGCTTTCCCTTGAGAAAACAGCTCCTGCTGCTGTGTTTTGCTTGTTACCGGAAAATCCTTATTGATCAGCCCTTCGTCATACAACTTTTTCATATACTTCATGGTGTCCATATATGCTGTCGTCATGAAAGCAGGTGTAAACTTGCCGTTCTGTTCTTTCCAGTCTGTCGGCATCCCCATATATGAACCCAATGTTTTAAACGCCCCGTAAATCAGATCATTTCTGTCGGCAAATCCAATCGTATCCTGCTTTCCGTCTTGATCTGGATCATTTTCTGTAAACGCTTTGGCCGTTTTGTATAAATCATCCAATGTTTTCGGCATCTCGAGACCCAGGTTGTCGAGCCAATCTTTGCGGATGACGATCCCTTGTCTTGATAGCGGGCGCTCTCTGTAGATGCCGTAAAGCTTTCCATCGATTGATGCATTTTTATTGATGAGCTTGTTCATTTTGCTCAGATTCGGATAATCCTTTAAATAAGGGCCGACTTCCCAAAACATCCCCGATCTGAAGGCATTCATGACAGATGAATTTTTGATGTCCTGAATGGTGACCACTTTCGGCAGGTTTCCGGCGGCGAGGGCGGAATTCAAGCGGTCTTCTTTGACCGCATCAGGCACCCACATTAAATCAAGCTTTGTATTGGTGAGCTCTTCAATTTTTTTAATCGCCGTATCCTTTGGCGGCTGCTGGTGATAGAGAATCACCATCCAGCTCAAATCAAGGGGAGAATCAAGATCCACCTTCTCATCCTTTGAAGAAGCCTGGTCGGCTCCCTTCGAGCAGCCAAGCAATCCCCCCGCCAAAAGCAGCAGCATCAACATCGGGATCAGCCATTTTTTCCCCATATCGTCCCCTCCGTTTTCATCCTTTTATAGATCCTAATAACGCTCCCTTTGCAAAGTGCTTTTGAATAAACGGATATACGAGCAGCACCGGTATGGTCGCAACGACGATAACCGCCATTTTAATCGTTTGCTCCGGAGGCGGTGAAGCCGCTCCCATTTCCGTCATATCTCCCTGCATTCCGCTTGATACAATCACGATTTGCCGAAGCAGAACCTGAATCGGCCACTTCGTCGAATCATTCAAATACAGAATCGCCTGCATATACGTGTTCCAATAGGTGACGGCATAGAACAGTGAAATCGTCGCAATCGCCGGCAGGGACAGCGGCAGAATGATGCGGAAGAAAATCCCCAGATCATTGCAGCCGTCCATTTTCGCTGATTCTTCCAAACTATCCGGGATATTTTGAAAGAAATTTTTTAAAATGATCAGGTTAAAGGCATTGATGGCGGTCGGGAGAATCAGAGACCAGTAGGAATCCAAGAGTCCAAGTGTTTTGACGACGAGAAATGTCGGGATCATACCGCCGCTGAAGAGCATCGTAAAGACGACTAAAAACATCAGCACCCGTCTGCCCGCCAGCTCTCTTCTCGACAATCCGTAGGCCATCAGTGAGGAAAGAAACATGCTGACCGCCGTTCCTGCGGCCGTCACAAGAATGGAAATGATTAAGCTTCTGTAGACAATATCGGTCGAAAAAATATATTTGTACGCCTCCAGTGAAAAAGTCGTCGGGATTAAAATGAACTTTTTCGAAATCACCTCTTCCACTGTCGCAAAAGAAGCGGCTATCACATGGATAAACGGCAGTACACAAACCAGTCCAAATCCCGCTAAAAATGAATAATTCAATATGTCAAACAAACGGCTACCTGCAGAATGTCTGATCGTCATTCCACCCCTCCTTGTAAGCGCTATCAAAAAATTACGATATCGTGTCTAAAATGTAGCAAACAGAGGTGAGAGCGTCTATAATCATTTTTTAAGCAGGGGCGGGAAAACGGAGAATCGGATTATGACCTTAAGAAATGACATGTCAGGTCCCGAGAAGGTCTGACGTGTTGACTTTCGGCGTGTAGCCCAGCTCGCGGACAGCTGAGTCAATCGACCACGGCTTCTGTGGATTGTCGCTGACTGCGTAATATGTACCATACGTGATCCCGGATTCGATGGCGGCTTTAAAAATACTGATAAGGTCCGTGTGCGACAACAGTGTTTTGATTGTTCTCGGCTTTTTATGAAGCGTTTCTTTTTCGTTGTCAGCCGCTGTTCCGATCCGCAAATTGATAACGGAATGCGGAGCCTCTGAATGATGTGCAAACAAATGACCGAGGTTTTCGGAAGCCAATTTCAACAGTCCGTACAAGCTTTTGGACTGCGGGTAGTCATCTGTCTGGATCTCCCTCTCTAAAAGAGACACCCCGTCTTTTTCATAAACATCTGTGACATGGTTGCTGCTGGCAAAAATAACTTTGGGAACACCGCACTCGGCTGCCGCCCGCAAAATGCTGTACGTCGCTTTAAAGTAGATGCCGGTCATTTTCTCGAATTCATTTCGGTCAAGGAGATCGCCGGACGGCTTTACAGCCAAAAGGTTGATCAGCACGTCTGTCCGCGCCGGAATACTGTTTACCACCTGTTCATAATCTGTTGCATCACCGCGGACAAACCGGGCTGACATTGCCGATTCAGGCTTTTTCAAATCCATGACCGTCAGCTCATACCCGTCCCGTGACAGCCCCTTGGCTAAAATGCGCCCCACCGTTCCGTTTCCTCCGAAAATCATCACCTTTTTCACAGCTTTTTCATTCCTCCTGTTCAGAGCCACGTTTTTAAAAAGTCAAGCGCTTTCTGCCTCATCACAGCCGTTTCAATGTGGCCGGAATGAGAGCGGAACACTTCATAGCGTTCGCCCGCGTTTTTTTCTTTATACACAGAAGAAAGCTTTTCCTCAATGATGTCAATTCCTGTGACAGGCGTCAGTTTGTCCGCTGTCCCGACAAGGCTCAGATGCGGCCTTGGTGCGATCAGACTTTCGATTTGGGCAGTGGAGAAGTGCTTGACGAGCCCCGGAACGTAAAAATACAGATTGTGGCGGTCCAGGTTTTGCGTTTTGAGCAGTGTTTCACTGTCGACTTGGCCGCACATATCAACGCATACGCTGACCCGTTCATCCAATGCCGCCGTCCACCAGGCCATCACTCCCCCCATTGACATTCCAAGCGTTGCCATCCGGCTGCTGTCCGAATCATCCCTGGCTTCTAGATAGTCGAGAGCCCTCAGGCTGTCGTACACCATCATTCCCCACATCACCCGGCCTGTCCACAGCATTTCTTTAAACGTCTCGCTTTCCGTTTTCCCGTGCCTGTCTCCGAACGCCCAATGATCGATGGCAAGCGCTGAGAACCCAAGGGATGTGAGCTCCTCGGCATATGGCGGCGACGCTAAATATTCCGCACCTTCAAGAAGCTCTTTTTTTCCTCTCTCATAACGCCCGCCGTGGGAATGGCAATAAAGCACGGCTGGAAGCGGGCCCTTCGCATGCTTCGGCTTTGCAAAATAAGCCGGAACCGGTTCCATCCCGTTTAAGTCAAGCAAAAGCGTTTCAACCATGAATGATTCCTTTTCTTCAATCCTAAGGGTGCTGGCTTGAATGTCCCTTTTTTCCGGCAAATCGCCGAGCAATTTGAAAAGGTGTTTGCGCATATTGGTGCTCCTTTCTTTTTATCGCTTGATTCATTAATACGATTTGAAAGGGCTTTTTACCTTTTTCCAGCTGAAAACGCGAGCCTTGTTCAAAACAAAAAAGGCGGTCATAAGAAAGATAAACAACAATACCCATGGTGATGAAAAAAGGAGAAGCAGTAAAAAACATGCCGTTAAAAAAAGGCAAACCATTTGGTAAACAAGGCCGGATAGCAGCTTATAAGCAGCGGCCAGACCGCACAGCGAATGGCAGATGAAAAAGGCGTTTGCAATCGCAACCAGGGCCTCAACATTCAGAATGTGAAAAAACAAACAGACAAAAACCATCGTATGGATGCAGAATATCAATCCTAAAGCTGCAAGCGGCTGATTGCTCTTTGACCGGTACGCAAAAAACCCGCCGGCTTGCGAAGCTATAAGCCTGGCAACTCCGCCCGCAACCTGAAAATAAGCGCTCATACACAGGACAGCAGTCAGGACTGCAATCACCGGCAATGCAAAAGAACCGAACAGCGGTGTCAGCATGATCACAAGCTTCAACTGTCCGCTTTCAAAGCGCTCAGGATCAATCCATTGAACAGCCGCGGCTGTCACCAGGTAAATCACGGTTACCGTGAGACAGCTGATCATGACGGCCCGGGGAATGGTTTTCTTCCGGTCTTTCACCTCCATGCTGTAATTGCCGACGATTTCCCAGCCGACCAACGCCCAAAACAGCAAAAGCAACCCCCAGCCAAAATCGGCAAACTGAAATGTCCCTTCCACGAGCGGCCCCTCCCTGAAATGAGGAACGGATGCCACACTGCTCCCAAACAAGACGAGCGCAGCCGCCGTGGAAAAGATGAAGGAAACCATCCCGACAAACGAAAGATTAAAGCACAGGACAATCATGCAAATGATGAAAAACAAAAAACCATATCCTGCGGCGGGGATCGAAACATCGCCTGCAAGCGAATGAATATATTCGCTTGCCGTCATTAACACTGCGGCGGGTCCGAAGCTGGCAGCCATGATAAAATAAAAGACAGCAACCTTTTTGATCCGGGGACCGAACGCTTTTTCAGCCGCATAGGCGACCCCCGCATCATTCGGATGCTCAACGCTTAACCTGGCAAAGACCCAGGCAAATAAAAAGCCGATGCCCATCATCAGCAGCCACGCAAAAATCGCGTAATCCCCCGCTATCTGATGAATCATCGGCGGCAATAAAATAATCCCCGATCCTAAAATAGGCCCTGTCATTAAACCGCTTAGCAACACGGACCCAAGCTTTTTTTCTTTCATAAAGAGCACAACCCTTCCAAGAAGCAATTTAAAATGATTGTAATCTTGTTTGTTTAATCAGTAAAATAGATATTATCGATTCCAAGATTCGAATTTTTCGATATTAGAAAAAAAGGAGATAGTTGAAATGGAAATCCGGCATCTGAAAACGTTCAAAACCATTGTGGAAATCGGAGGCTATACAAGAGCGGCCGATTATTTGGGCTATGCGCAATCAACCGTGACATCACACATTCAGGCGATCGAACAGGAAATCAGAAAGCCGTTGTTCTACCGGTTGGGGAAAAAAATGCTCTTGACAGAAGCGGGGAAACACCTTCTCCCTTATGCGGCGGAAATGATAGAGCTTTATGAAAAAGCGAGGCACATTCCCGAAAATGACCAGGAACCGTCGGGAAACTTAACCATCGGGGCTTCCGAATCTTTAACCGTTTACAGATTGCCTGCGATTCTTCATGAATTTACAAGCCAATATCCGCAGGTGACGGTGACATTAAAGTCCTCAACATGCTGGCAGCTGAGGGATGAGCTGAAACAGGGTAAAATTGACATCGCTTTTCTATTGGATAAGGAGCGCAAAGAGGATGACCTTCAGATCGAAAGTCTTGTCGCAGAGCCGATGGTGTTCGTGTTTCCAAAGGGACATCCATCCGGTGAGACAGCCTTTGACGACCTGGCTTTTTCCGCGAATGAAACGTTCTTATACACGGAACACGGCTGCAGCTACAGGGACTTTTTTGAGGAATACTTGCAAAAACAAGGCGTCATAACCGATCATACGATGGAGTTTTGGAGTGTAGAGGCGATAAAACAATGCGTGATGTGCGGTTTAGGCGTCTCTCTCCTGCCATTGATCACGACGAGGACTGACATCAGCGAAGGGAAGCTTCAGGGCACAATGGTCCGCGACGCCCTTTTTTCTACACAAATGGCTTATCATAAAAACAAATGGCTGTCGCCTGCCATGACGGCTTTCCTCGAAATTGTCCGCAGGCAGGCCAAAGAATGGGCGCAAGAGTTGGCAGAAGTTTAGATGCCTTCGGTATTCATCAGGACGATTCGCCATCCATCAGGATCTTCGACTGTCACGCCTTTGTCTTTCCAATATGGATTTTCCGGCGGCACTTCTTGATATCCCATAGCAGCGAGCCTCTGCAAAATGGCCTTGATTTCATGCGAATCAGGCATGTAAAACACGAGCAAATTGTCTTTTGTCGGTGCGGGGCAGGGGCTTCCGCTGACATGGGAAGTGAACTCCAGATGGTATTTTTCATTCGGCAGGCCGAACATCACACCGTCATAACCGGCATGTCCGGAAAATTCGCCAAGCCTTTCTAATCCCAGCCCTTTTTCATAAAAATCGATGACTGCACTCATGCGGTCTGTCGGCCGTGCCATTCTGACCTGCACAGCGGAAAAATCGGCAAACTTCATGATGATCACACTCCTTTATCCATATGTTACGACTGACGCCGGCTGCTGAAACCGGCTAAAATCATGAAAAACCCTCAGACTTTGGCCTTAAAGAGGAGCCGGTTAAAAAAAGAACCATTGCGAGAAAAAAGGCTTCGGCCCTGTGAAATCCAGGGCTGAAGCCTTTTCTTTAATAAGCCGGTTAATTCGCGACTATATTCACTAGCTTTCCGGGAACAGCGATCACTTTTCTGATCGTTTTTCCTTCCAGCTGTTCTTTTACTTTGTCATTGTTTTTGGCCAGTTCTTCAAGCTCTTCTTTTCCAGCATCAGCCGGTACGTTTAACTTCGCTTTCACTTTTCCGTTCAGCTGAACGACGATTTCGATTTCATCATCGACAAGCTTTGCTTCATCATAGACAGGCCATGATTCATATGTGATCGTTCCTTCATGCCCGAGGCGGCTCCACAGCTCCTCAGCAAGGTGCGGCGCTACAGGAGAAAGCAGCTTCACAAAGCCTTCCATGTATTCCTTCGGAAGCTCGTCCGCTTTATACGCTTCATTGACAAAAACCATCAGCTGGGAAATCCCTGTATTAAAACGCAAGCCTTCAAAATGGTCTGTCACTTTCATGACTGTTTCATGGTAGACGCGCTCAAGCGTTTCACCGGCGCCTTCTTTGATCTTGCTGTTCAGCTCGCCATTGTCATCGATAAACAGACGCCATACACGGTCTAGGAAACGGCGGGCTCCGTCAAGTCCTGTCGTTGACCAGGCGATCGATGCATCGAGCGGTCCCATGAACATTTCGTACAAACGGAGCGTATCCGCGCCGTGCGTCTCGACAATTTCATCCGGGTTGACGACATTGCCTTTAGATTTGCTCATTTTCTCGTTGTTTTCGCCAAGGATCATGCCTTGGTTGTACAGCTGCTGGAACGGCTCTTTCGTCGGGACGACACCGATATCATAAAGGAATTTGTGCCAGAAGCGCGCATACAATAAATGAAGAACCGCATGCTCGGCGCCTCCGATATACATATCGACAGGAAGCCATTCCTTTAATTTTTCCGGCGAGGCGAGTTGATTCGGATTATGAGGATCGATATAGCGCAGGAAGTACCAGCAGCTGCCGGCCCACTGCGGCATTGTATTCGTTTCCCGTCTTCCTTTTTTGCCAGTCTCAGGATCTGTCACTTCCACCCACTCTTTAATGTTGGCAAGCGGGGATTCACCTGTACCGCTCGGCTTGATTTCAGACGTTTTCGGCAGCATAAGCGGGAGCTCTTCTTCAGGGACGGGTGTTGATGTGCCGTCTTCCCAATGAATGATCGGAATCGGCTCGCCCCAGTAGCGCTGACGGCTGAACAGCCAATCGCGGAGGCGGTATGTCACCTTTTTCTCACCTTTGCCGTTTTCTTCAAGCCACTCGATCATTTTTGCAATCGCAGCCGCTTTATCAAGACCGTTCAGAAAATCGGAATTGATATGTTCGCCATCTCCTGTATAGGCATCTTTCTCAACATTCCCGCCTTTAACGACTTCTTTGACGGGCAGACCGAAGGCCGCAGCAAACTCATGATCGCGTTCATCATGGGCCGGCACAGCCATGACCGCCCCGGTTCCGTATGTAGCCAGAACATAATCCGCAATCCAGACCGGAATGTTTTCTCCGTTTGCCGGATTGACCGCGTAAGCCCCTGTGAAGACGCCTGTCTTCGTTTTGGCCAGGTCTGTCCGCTCTAAATCGCTCTTTGACTGAATCTCTTCAATATAGGCATTGACTGCATCCTGCTGTTCTTTCGTCGTAATTTTTTGAACAAGCTCATGTTCGGGAGCGAGTACGGCATATGTCGCGCCAAACAGTGTATCAGGACGCGTTGTGAAAACGGTGAACGTTTCATCGCTGCCGTCGATGGCAAAATGGACGTGAGCGCCTTCAGAGCGGCCGATCCAATTCCGCTGCATTTCTTTAATGCTTTCCGGCCAGTCAAGCTCTTCAAGATCTTCAAGAAGGCGGTCGGCGTATGCCGTAATTTTCAGCATCCACTGCTTCATCGGACGGCGTTCTACGGGGTGGCCGCCGCGTTCGCTTTTTCCGTCGATGACTTCTTCGTTGGCCAGAACCGTTCCGAGCGCAGGGCACCAGTTGACAGGCACTTCATCTATGTAAGCGAGTCCTTTTTCATAAAGCTTTAAGAAAATCCACTGTGTCCACTTATAGTAGGCCGGATCTGTTGTATTCACTTCACGGTCCCAGTCGTACGAAAAACCGAGGGCCCTAATCTGGCGGCGGAAGTTGTCGATGTTCTGCTTTGTAAAGACCGCAGGATCGTTTCCTGTATCAAGCGCATATTGCTCAGCCGGAAGCCCGAATGCGTCCCAGCCCATTGGATGCAGGACATCATACCCTTGCATCCGCTTCATGCGGGACAGGATATCCGTTGCTGTATAGCCTTCGGGATGGCCGACGTGCAGCCCTGCACCTGACGGATACGGAAACATGTCCAATGCATAAAATTTCGGTTTGGATTTATCTTCAAGCGTGGCAAACGTTTTGTTGTTCAGCCAATAGTCCTGCCACTTTTTTTCGATTTTTTGATGATCAAAACTCAATTGAAAAACCTCCTTATTGTGCGTACGGCTTCGTTGTTTCAAGTATGGACGGGCCTGACAGCTTTATATTCAGATTATTCTAAAATCAAAAAAACTCTCCCATCCCCAAAAGGGACGAGAGATTTTCCCGCGGTACCACCCTTGTTAGCGTGCAGGCTGCACACTCACTTGATATCTTTAACGCAGAAATGCGGCAGCAGCTTATCACTGCTGCAACTCTGAGGCGAGTTCAGAAGCGCATTTGATTGACTTTCACCAGCCGTCAACTCTCTAAACAAAATGGGCTTCTTACTGCTCCTCTTCACCGTTCTTGCCGTAACCGTAATCTTATCTGTATTTTATAGAATTCTGTTCATAAGTGCAAGCAGGTTTGTATACAATGGGAATGTGCTGAAAAAAGGGTAAGAGTGAGGATCTTATTCATGTGGAGATTTGTTTTGCCGTTCGGAGTTCTGTACATTTGCCTGCTGTTCTCTGACAAAGTCAAAACTTCTCAATACAGCTTCACCGCCGTAGCCTGCAATAATCGATAAAATCACAAGCTGAATTCCCGAGTCGGGTTCCGCAGATAAAACAAGCAAAATAGAAGCAACCATACTGACAAGAATATCTTCAAAAAATCCAAGGTAAATGAATCGTTTCGTTGTTCTCGGTTTCTCAAGGCGCCCTCTTTTTTTAATATGCCCGAGAACCCCCATAATCCCTCCAATCAAACAAGCAACAAAAACTTGATGCAGCATCTTCATCACCTTCCTAAAGCCCTTATTTAGTCAAGCGACTTCAGGCCATCGAGCAGCCCCCCTAGACCCCTGTGCGATGATATTCGATACTACCAAACAGAAAATGTGTTCTGTCTTTGAAGAAAAAAAGCTTGTTTCTTCCATTATATGTGAAGATTTGGTTGATAATCTTGATTCCTTTGATTCATTTTCGAGTAATTACAATTACCTATTTTTTCTATGCATTGTCATTACTGTGGTGATGGGTTGGCAGCTGCTTTTCTTTCCTTCCGTATAAACATGCCGTTCCGATGCCGATCGCTAATATGGCGATCATCACCGCCAACAAAGCCTGCATGCTGAAAACATCAACCAGCACGCCGCCAAAAAGAGGCCCGATCATCCTTCCTCCTGTGGCCATGCTGTTGACAAACCCTTGGTAAAACCCTTCTTTTCCCTGCGGGGCGAGGCGGTTGGCTATCGTCGGAACCGCCGGCCACACAAGCATTTCACCTATCGTCAGCACGATCATGGCAGCAAGGAACGCCGGAAAATGTTCCGCCGCAAACAAAATGCCGTAAGCAAACATAAAAACGACAAAGCCGATCACAATCTGTTTCAACAGCGATTCGGCTACCCGTTTCACAAAGAGGCCGATCAGCGGCTGTCCAAGGACGATCAGCGCTCCGTTTACCGTCCATAACAGGCTGTACTGGCCAAGGGATATACCAAGCTCCTGTGTGTGTGAAGCGATGGTTGAGGACCACTGGGAATAGGCGATCCAAGCCAGAAGATATCCCGTACATACGATCATCAGGGCGGCAAACCGCGGCTTCACATTGACCGTATCGGCATGATCGAGAACAGATGACTGAACCGTCTTTTCCGTCCGGATATGTTTCAATCCAAAAAACGCAATCAGGAAAAACAATGCATAGAGAAGCGCATTCGCAAAAAATACATAAGTGAAAGAAAAAGAGGCGACAAGCCCTCCGAGGGCCGAACCTACGGCAACCCCCGCGTTTTGTGCCACATACACTGCGTTAAACGCTTTTCTTCCGCCTTCCGGCCAAACCGAACCGGCCATTGCATAACATGCCGGAAAAACAATGCCCGAACCAAAGCCGGCCGCTGTCAACAGAAGAATGTAAGCGGTCCAGCCGTGAAAAAAGACAAGCCCTGACAGGCAGGCAAACGTCATCACAATTCCTAAAAGAACCGTTTTAAAACCGCCGATTTTATCAAAGAGAAGTCCGCCGCACAAGTTGCCGATGACATTCGCACCGGAGTTGAGCATCAACACGAATCCGGCTGCTGTTAAAGATTTGCCCAGGTGCTGGTGAATATAAATCGTATTCAGCGGCCACAAAAAAGAAGCTCCCGTTACATTGATAAACATCCCGATGACCAAAAGCCATAATGTTCGCGGCATTGTTTTTCCTTCTTTCTAAATTTAGTTCCTCCTAGATTCTATTCGTTCTCCTTGTTTTTTTCAATTGAAGAGAATTCTGTTTTCCTCATTTAAAAAACCCCTTTGAAAAGGGGCTTTTAATATTCAGCAAAAGGATCATTTCTGTTTTTCCGCTACAAACCGCTGATGAGCGCTTTTTTCAGGTCCAGGAGCATGATGTAATTGCATCTTCTCAGGCCCGCCGCCCTCTTTGTTCCATGCGTCAACAAACTGTTTTGCCTCGGGACGTTTACCGCATCCTGCTAACGGATGATCCGGCTCTTTCGCTTCAGCCGCTCCGCCGGGCTTTTTGCCTGTTTCTTTCGATTGAAGTTCTGCCAAAATCCCATTTTGAAACAAATCGATATAACGATTTTCTGCACTTAGTGACTCCGAAAAAACAGCCGCCGTTGCTTTTTTACGGGGTTGAAAATGAAAATACTGTTCGATCTCGTCCACGCTGATAATCTTTCGGCTGCCGCTGTCCGTCCCGTTTGCCCATGAGACGAAGAGCGTCATGATGACCGCCAATCCCAGCGCACCCGTCATCGTGATCACTTTGATCCCCTCCTAATCAAAAAAACTCTTCCGCACTCTGCAAGAGTTTTTTCCGCTTTCCTTTAAACATCCTACATCTTGGCTGCTCCGATCCCTCATTGTTCATCAGGTCTCAGCTTTCCTTTTTTCTATCGGCTATTTTGCCATTCATTTTATGCAGGTTACAGAAATATCTAGTTAAACATTTTTTTCATAATAAGTTAAAATATGATTATCAAAACAGAAAGGAGAGGAAAAATGGAATCTTTAATGGGGATTGGATTTTTATCTATTATGTTTTCCATCGGCTATTTGCTATTTGTCTTTATTCGAAAGTTCTTTTCCAAAGAAGACAAAAGGCTTTCAAGAAAAATCTTCTATCCTTGTTTTATCGGCGGGCTTCTTCTGATGTTCATCACTGCGCCATTTACAGATCAGCAAACATATTCCGCCGCAAAAAAATCTGAAGATTTGACGGCGGAAGTGAAAGAATTAACCTCTGAAAAGTCAAATTTACAAAAAGAACAAAAGACATTAAAACAGCAGATCAAACAAGCACAAGAAAAGCTAACAGCCACTCAAACAGAGAATAAAGCGCTGAAAAAAGAAAACGAAAAACTCGCCAAAGAAAAAGACAAGCTGACAAAAGAAAAAAAATCATTGACTGAAAAACTCGCAAAAGCTGAAATCAAAAGCGGGGAGGAAAAACCGGAGCTAAAAGAAAAGAGCGCTTCCGCCGCCCCTCCGTCAAACAACAACGACAGTTCTTCGGAAAATACCGCACAAAGCAATCAAGAGTGCAAAATCAAGGGAAGCGTCAACCACATTTACCATACACCGGGAAGTACATACTACAACCGCACGAAAAACGTCGTCCAATGGTTCTGTTCAGAAAAAGAAGCCCAGGCGGCTGGATACAGGCCGCCTAAACGTTAAAAAAGCCGGCATTGCGTGCCGGCTTTCATTCTATAATTCTCTTCTTAATGCCGTCAGCACATTCGTTCTAGTCGCTTTGACGGCCGGATTGAGGCCGGAAAGGATCGCGACGCCTGCGCTGATGGCGGTGGCGATGATGACAAGGCTCAACGGAATATAAGAAAATGTAATGTTGAACTCTTCCCCTCCGCCTTGAGTCATGGATGTCAGAAGCGGCGGAATCATTTTGTTCACTAAAAAGCTGACGCCGTAAGAAATGACCACACCGAAAACCGATCCGATGATGCCGATATAGGCGCTTTCCATCAAAAACATTTTGCGTATCACATTCGGGCTCGCGCCGATCGCCTTCATAATGCCGATTTCCTGTGTGCGCTCTGTGACCGCCATCGTCATCGTGTTGAAAATGCCGATCGCGGAAATCAGTACGGCAATGACGCCGACGAAAATCAGGCCGATTTTAAAAGCCATGAAAAACACATTGATACTGTCAAGCTTTTTCGTCACTGAATCAACGTAGAACCCTTTGTCTTCCAAATCGCTTGTCAGCTGTCCAACATGTTCAAAGCTGTCGGCAAAGACTGACAGCGTTTTTTGAATGACACCGTCGGCTTTGTCCGTTTTCAAAAAGTCGCTGAATTGTTTTGCCATTTCATCGCTGATATACACATTCGTATCGCTTGCCCAATCATATGAAGGCTTCTTCGTCACTCCGACAACTTTAAAATCGTACGTTTTTTCTTTGCCTTCTTCCCCTGTTTTCTCATCGATTTGCGAGACCTTTAATTCAATCGTTTTGCCGAGAATATCTTGTTGATAGCCTTTTGGCTCTTTTATATCTTCCGCATTGCTGCTCATCTGCTTTTCATATTCTTCGGCTTCTTTTTTCGTCCAGAATGTCTCTCCAAAATGATAGCCGACAACAATTTCATTCGGGGATTTCGCAACCCGTCCGCGGTCCAGGTCAATATTGGCCTTTTGCTCCGCTGCCATATCGGTTATCGTAACATACGGAATTTGCTGATTGGTCCTGTCGCCTAATTTGGCTTCAACAGGTACATTCACTTGTGCACGCTCAATGATGGCCGCCACATCATCGCGGTCTGCAAACTCATTTAAATCTTTCTTTTGTACGGGCTTGTCACTCTGCCCCTCTTGACCGACAATATCGATTTTCGTCACAACCTGCTCCTTCATCAGCTGCTCGGTCAGCGATTTTTGCAGGCCAAATCCGACGGAGGAAAGCACGATTAAAAACGCGCAGGCCACAGTCGTCGCAAGGATCGTCATAAACACGCGGAGACGGTTTTTCTTCATATTTCTTCTGATGAATGTCAGCTGATCCTTAAACTTCAACAGGCTCCACTCCCTTCTCCAGCACACCGTCTGCTAAATGAAATTTCGTATCGGCGATCGATGCCACTTCGTCATCATGGGTGATGATCACAAAGGTAATGCCCCGCTCCCGATTCAGCTGCTTGATAAATCCAAGGATTTCCTCTTCTGTTTCCGTGTCCAGGCTTCCCGTCGGCTCATCCGCCAAAATGATGGACGGATTTAAGATCAGCGCGCGGGCGATGCTGACGCGCTGCTGCTGCCCTCCTGAAAGCTCGTTCGGATAATGGCCGGCATGATTTTCAAGGCCGACGCGGTGCAGCATTTCGGTCACCCTTTGTTTGCGCTCCGCCGGGCGGACACCTTTTAACGTAAGGGGCAGCTCAATGTTGTCAAATGTCGTCAGACTCGGAATGAGCTGAAAGCTTTGAAAGATAAAGCCGAAATGTGCGAGGCGGAACTCCGCCCACTCTTTTTCATTGAAGCCCGTTACATCCGTCCCGCCGATCGCGATCTGTCCCTTTGTCGGCGCAATATAGCCGGAGATTAAGTTTAAAAGCGTCGATTTTCCCGAACCGCTTCGCCCAACGATGCAGGCGATTTCTCCTTTTTGGACCGTGAGCGAGACATCCTTCAATACCTTAATTTCGCTTTCTCTGCCTTTTTTTCCGATTTTGAATGAGTGGTGAATGTGCTGAATGTCAATCATTTTCCCTCTCCTTTATAACAATTTTGTCTTTTTATAAATGGCAAAATAGCTGATTAAAAAGCCGATGACAGCGCCCAGGATCATGCCGAGCAGATATCCGATAATGGAATCGCCGGCGGAATAGCCCATATATCCAAAGGCGAGAACACCTAGAATAATAACCAAGATTTGAATCGGCCGATCAAGCTTCTTCCATAAGAAAAAGCTCCCGTTTCGTTCGCATGGATGTTTAATAAAGCTGACATACCCGATAAGATAAAATAGAACTCCCATTGCAGCCGGAATCAGTAAAATATATTTCGAATCCATGACCCACGAAGGATTTACGTATATAATCGGGATTAAATACTGAAAAATCGGAGAATCCACAATTGGATATCTTCCCCAAAAATGATCACTTCCTATGATGATGCCGAGATTGATAGCAGGGAGCACCACAAGTAAAACGGGCAAAATCGTTACGGAAAAAGATGTTAACAACTGGGCAAATATATTTCCCGTTAATGCTCCTGCCGCCATCACCAGAGCATACGCCATAAAGCTGATGATCATCGAGCCGACCATAAAGTGATCGAAAAATTCGACGCTTCCGGGATTTAATAGCATGATCAAAAGCTTTGACAACATGTAGCCCAGCAGCTGGGCGCCTACGATAATAGAGCTTCCCATCCAAAATTTCGTGTTAAACACCTGGCCTCGTGAATACGGCAGGCTTAACGTAAAATCCAGCAGCCCTTTGCTTCGCTCAAGCCCCACTTGGACTATCGCCAACAGCACAGCCGGCGCCCAGAAAAATTGAAGTGAACCGCCGGTTTGATAATCTAGATAAAATCGGCAATCTTTAGGATAAAAATGATCACTCAAACATCCCTGATAAGTAAAATATTCGCTTATGATTGAAATAGGAGTGCTTAAAAAGAAAAGCAAGAAAATCACAAGCAATACGGCTTGATGCTGTTTCCATTCCTTATAAAACAGCCCTCGGTCTACCATCTTCGCTTCCCTCCAAACTTCGCGATGAATACTTCCTCAAGGCTGACTGGAAGCTCGTTCCACACCTTAGGAGACAAACTTTTAAGAAACTGCTTTTTTACGTCATCTTCTTTCGGGATGAGGACTGTATAAAACACGCCCGCATGATCTAAAACAGGAATTTCCCTCTCTCTGATTTTCAAATCGACATCTTCTTCTTCAAAAGCCATCTGAATTTTGATAAAGTCGCCTTTCAGATCGTCAAGATCCATGACATTTGACAATGTATTGTCTTCGAGAAATCCGATTCGGCTGCACATCCGCTCGATATCTTCAAGCCTGTGTGATGTGATCAGGATAGCCGTATTATTCTCAGCGACTTCATCGACCATCAGCTGAAGAACGTCGTGTCTTGTCACTGCATCAATTCCGTCTGTCGGTTCATCAAGCAAAATGACGGCCGGGCGGATGGCAAACGAAAGAATGAGTGACAGCTGTTTTTTCATACCCGTTGACAGCTCCCGGTATTTTTTTGAGTCGGATATGCCGTAACGGTTCATTAATTCATTGGCATATGTAACATCAAAATCGGGATAAACATTGCGTAAAATCGCAACGAGCTGCTTGTAGTTATACTTCTCAAAATAAGGGTTCTGGACCGGCATATAAACGATATTGCGCTTCACCAACGGGTGGTCTTTAATTTTGATGCCGTCAAATAAGATCTCCCCCTGATCAGGAAGCAGGATTTGCTGAATGAGCCGAAGGAGCGTCGTTTTCCCGGACCCGTTTCTGCCGAGCAGTCCGAAAATCTCCCCTTCTTCAAGCTTAAAAGAAATATCCTTGAGCACTTGTTTTCCATCTATCGTTTTAGAAACATTCTTTACCTCAATCATTCGTCTGGCCTCCTTTCACTTCTTCGCTGATTTCCGCCATCCATTCCTGCAGCTTTTTGATATCAACTCCTGCATAATGGGCATCGATGATCAGCTGCTTTAACTGCTCTTTCATCATCGTAATCTTCCCTTCATCAAGCGTGATTTTCGCATTTTCTGAAATGTATGTCCCTCTTCCCCGCAAAGTTTCGATAATTCCTTCGCGTTCAAGCTCTTTGTAGGCTTTGCTAACCGTGTTTGGATTTGCAATGATAATGGTTGCAAGCTCTCGGACAGAAGGAAGCTTATCTCCTGGTTTCATAATCCCTTTTAAACAAAGCTCTTTCATCTGCTGAATGATCTGTTCATAGATCGGTGTCGAGCTTCTCGGATCGATTTGAATCATCTATCTCCCTTCTTTCTGTCCAATTTCAATTTTCTTCATCGTACACCAGCTCCATCCTTATTAAGAACTTACATCAGGAGTCCAAATTTCTTTATAAGCCGCTCGAAGGCAGCTGATCTTTTGTTTACAGCACATGATGCTACTAGAATTGAAGACGCTATGTATCCCTGAACTCGCGGGTCCGCCGCTCCGTTCTTACGAGATCACTCTATTTTCGGCTTGATTTGTGTGTGGATATACTCGATGGAATCGCTCGTCAGGAATTCTTGCTCCATCTTTTTCTGGATGGCAAAACTGAACACCGTAAACATAAGCAGGAATGAGCAGGCAATAGCTACCGAGACAATCAAACTCATATATTTTCCATCACTGATCAAACGTTTCATCATCAATTTTATTTTATTCATTTTGAAACTCTCCTTTTAGATGAAGAGACTGTATTGGTGTATTATAAAACATAATACACTTAATACATTAATGACATGTTTGCAGATTGTCAACATATTTTCTTAAATTCGCGTTTAAAAATTAGGTTAAAAATACTATCCAATACGGAATTCGCAATGTTCAGCAAGTATTTCTATATAATAACGACAATAAAGGATGGTTTTACCATCAGGAAAGTTGAGGGTAAAAAAAGACAGCGCCCCCCCTCAAGGGACACTGTCCGTCAGAATATCATCATGCTGCAAACGGTTTACACATGGAAAAAGCTCCGTTTGCCATCTTTTTTCTTAGTCCAAAACACGATTGCATTTCCTGTAAGAATTAAAATGAAAGAAATCACACACCAAAAACAAATGGCGTTTATAACAAAAATTTCAAGATACGTTAAATAGATAGAGAATAGCAGACCGAATAGCAGCATCGCTTTCATCAACAAAGAAAAAAGTTTTCTTCCGCTAAACATAGAGACCGCGAATAGGCACATGTAATAAAAAAATCCAAGGACTGACATTGGGATTCCGCCGATTTGGGCATATTTGCTGTTATTGACTGCTGCACAATCCCCCAGCGGACAAAAAGTACTGCTTGATAAATGCGTGAGGTAGAGATAGAGAGAAACAAGCACCCCTAAAATTGCAATGATCTGCAGCAACAACAAACGTATGTGATTAAGCATTTTCACCGGCCTTCCTTAGCATGCCATTTAGCTGGTCTTCATCCAAACCATTCAATCTCTCTTCAATGGTACCTTGTTCATTGACCAAATAAAACACAGGGAAAATTTTAAAATTCAGTTGTTTACGGATTTGAGCATTCGCCGACATAATAGGAAATTGAAATTGATGCTCCTTTTTGACTTCGGCATATTTGCCTTTATCCCCTTGGCCGATCAGTATCAGCTTTGTATCCGGATACTCGGTCTTTAATTTTTCTAAAAGAGGATATGTCTGCTGACAAACTTCACAATCGATCCGGCCGATCATCACCACAAATTTCTTACCCTTATACTCTGTTAAGGAAACCGGTTTGCCATCTACTTCTTCTCCTTTTACCAACGGAAGTTCGGCTCCTTCCTTTAATCCGCCCATATCGACAAATGTCTCAATCGCAGCCTTGGGATTGGTCACCACCCAAATACCCAGGACAGCAATCCCCAACATCACGATCAACATACCCCACTTTAAATATTTTTTCATGAGATAACCTCCGCAGTTTTCTTGATTTGGCTTTTCTGCAAGTTAGCATAATGCCCATTGAGTTCCATCAATTCAAAATGCGTACCTTGTTCAACAATTTGCCCCTTTTCAACAACAAGAATTAAGTCTGCGCGAACAACCGTGCTTAAACGATGGGCGATGACGATTCGCGTACAATCCAATTCATCAAGGTTATCATGAATTTTTTGCTCCGTTTTCGTATCCAAAGAGCTGCTCGCTTCATCCAGCAGCAAAATCCTTGGATTGTGCGCCAATGCTCTTGCTAAAGCAAGACGCTGACGCTGCCCTCCTGAAATATTCGTGCCTTCCTCTGATAGCAGTGTTTCGTACTTCATTGGAAGATTCATGATGTCTTCATGAATTTCCGCCATCTGAGCCGCACGTATCACTTCTTTTTCCGACAAGTTTTGATTATGGAAGGCAATGTTTTGAAAAACAGACCGATTGAATAGATGGATTTGCTGCGTAACCACCCCGATTTGCTGTCGCAGCTGAGATTTGTGGAGTCCGCTGATGTCCTGGCCGTCAAATAAAATCTTTCCTTGTGTCGGCTGGTAAAGTCCCAATAACAAAGATGCCAACGTGCTTTTACCCGATCCGGTTGAACCGACGATGGCCACAAATTGACCGGGCTGAATCTTGACCGAAACATTATGAATCACCTGGGGACTGTATTGATGATACCGAAATCCCACATTTTGAAGCTCTATATCGCCTTTTATTTGCGGAGGACTGATCGCCTGCTCTTCATTTTGTTCCGGTGTGGCATCAAGAATGTCCATGATGCGCCTGAAATAAGTTCCCATGAAAATCATCTGATTTGCAGTTGTGACAATATTGGTAAGCGGCATTAAGAAGCTTACTGACAATGTATAGAATGCAAACATTGAACCGAGCGTCATTTTCTGGGCGATGACTTCCTGAGTTGCAACCCACAGGACAAGAAGTGGTGCTGCGTAGCGCAGCGTTTGCAGCATGCTGTCTACGTAAGCCGTAAAGAAGCCTCTTTTGCGGGCTGCTTTCATCTGCTCTTGAAACAGACCGGACCAATGGCCGTATACACCGGGCTCTACACCTTCAGCCTTCACGACCAATATCCCTCTCAATATTTCCGCCAAATAGCTCGAAGCGCGCGTTTGGCGCAGTATCTCTTCTTGGGCATACATCTTCGTATAACGCTGGCTGATCATGAGCAAACCAACCTGTAAAATTCCGATTGCCAGAACGTACATCGTTAAATGTGCCGATTTGCTAAACATATAGAAAAGAAATAGGAACACAAGGCCGCCATCAAGAAACATTGTGACTGTGCGGGTCGATAAAATTTCCCGGACAATCATGTTGCTGTTTGCCCGCAAAATTAAATCGCCGCTGGACCGCATTTGAAAAAAATGAAACGGAAGCTGCAGCAAACGGTTAAAGAACCGGCTCATTAAATTCCAATCAAGCCGTGTTTGCAGCCATACAAGGGTTCTTGACCTGAACAATGTAAAGATAAACTGAATAACGACCAGCAAGATGATGGCAATCCCTAGTACGTTCATATAATTTGCTTCTTCGCCTGGGGTAATCACCTGATCAACCACAAACTGTACGAACATCGGAGTTGCAATGGCCAATACTTGCACCCATAGGGAGCAGGCAATAATAAAGCTTACAAGCCAAGGCTCTTGCCATAAAAAGCGAAGGTATTCGCGCCATATTCCCTTTACTTTGCGGCGTTTCAAATGTTCGGAAGGCTTCATCGTTAAGCACATTCCGGTCAAATGGTTTTCCATATCTTTCATTGGAAGGATTCGACGCCCGACAGCAGGGTCTAAAATGTGAGCTTTTTTGCCCTTTACTTTCTCCAGTACGACAAAATGATTGCCCTCCCAATGCAAAACAGCAGGAGTTTCAAGCTTATCAAGATGCTCGGGCTGCACGCGCTTTCCTTCTGCTTTTAATCCCAATGTTTCAGCCATTTTTTTTATCGTCAATAAATTGATCCCGTCTCGGCCTCCGCCTAACATATCCCTTAATTCCGTCAATGTGTATTGACATTTGTAGGAGGATAATACCATGGCAAGACAGCATAGCCCGCATTCTGACTGCTCCATCTGTTCTATGAAAGGTATACGCAAACGTTTCATCATTCCCTCCTCAATGGAGTTCCGAGTACGACGACAGGCGGCACCTTCTCAGGAGCTGCAAGACGCAATAAGCCGTATCCGATCCCTGACAGCCCCAGCATTAAGCTCGGGGTTTCCTCATTTTGAGGTATTCCGCAGCACCATCCCTTATCCATCGCTTCTTCTACGATTGCACTTCCGATTTGCATGGCATTTTTCTTCAGCTTTTCATCTTTTAAAACATCTGAAGCCAATAACAAAACTTCCAAATTGCCGAAGTCACCGTGACATTGGCAATGACTTCCGCCAAACCCTTCACGGAGCGTCGTCTGGATTGCCGTTTCAAGTTCTTCCTTCATTTTATCGTCCCGCCAGTGCTGCATTGTCATAAGCCGTCCCAGTGCTATTCCAGCCGCGCCATGGCACCATTGAACCGGATTTGTAATGCCTAGATTCTTGCGTTCTTCCCGGTAGCGAAGATCCGCCCAATTTCCCTCTTCAGGTATAAACATTGTTCGCTCATAGGAAATGGCCTGTTTGCTGCATTCGAGAAAACGCGTATCTTTTGTGGCGGTGTACAGTTCCGCCAATGCCCAAGCGATCCCTGCAGTGCCGTGAGACAAGCCGATCAGCGCCCTGCTTTTGTCAACTGGCGATGTCCAGCCGCACCCTGCCTTTTGCTCAGCTGCATTTGCAAGCAGGTGTTCGCCGCATTGAACGGCAACCTGCAGAAGCTTGTCTGACTTTGTCAAATGGTAAAGACGCAATGCCACTAGGAGTGTTCCCGCCGATCCGCCGATCAGATCAAACATTTGATCTTTTTCGATCCACTTTTCACACTCTCCGATGGCATCCGCCGCTTTCCGGATATATTTCTCTTCCTTCCATAATGCCCACAGATGGCTGTACACATAGGCAATGGAAGCATACCCGTGAAAAGCGGAGAGAGAACCGAGACCATTATACCGGTGAAGAAAGTCTTCGGCTGATTTTACCGCGGCTTCAGCTACTTCTGCATAACGCCGATCCTCGGAAATTTCCGCCAAATACGCATAAAACAACGCGACGCCAAGCACGCCGTCATATAAGGTGGCATCCAAAGGCGTAAACAGCCACCGGTCATTAAGGGAAGCGCCGATACCGATCCAGCTGACATCTTCTTTTTTGTCGCCCCAATAAGCTGCTTCCAATAACCGATCACCGATCATCATGGCCTGCTTGACAAATTCCTCAGGCGGATGCTGATGTCCAATTTTCACGTTAGAAAAATCGTTTCGGTATTGCTTAAGGTCCCAGCGCTTCAGCATCGTGGCCATCGAGGTGCGGATATACCTAATCTGTTTGGAACAGTCCTCTCTGCTGAACATCTTGATCCTAGTCAATACTCGCTCTAATACCGTAATATGATAAAAGTTCTGAATCTCCTTGCCGTCGCTGTCCCAAGCAGACAAAGAATTAATTTTCGAATAGAAGTAAGGGATGTCCCCCTGCAGCAAATCCCGTGTTTCTGAAGGTATAAGTTCCAAAAATTTATCATTTGTGTCCACTATCCGCCATAAGTAATCAAATAGCCGAACTCTGTCAAGTCCGTTTCGAAGATAATCAGGATGTAAACCGGCTTCCAGCATAGTAGAATAGGACTGTGTATGCCGAAAAATCGAACGGACTGTATCATGTTGAAAAGCCTTGACAGGCCCCTCTGAAGAAAGCAGTTCTTCCCGATGCCGCATAAATATTAAGTAAACTCGTTCAAATCCGGCAGCGATATCATCGATATAATCCTCCGGCGAAATCTCGTTCCCATTATGGCTCGGCCGATTTTTCGCCCCTTTTGAAAATCCGCTTCCTTTTACAAGCCGCATTTTGTCTGTTCTGATATTTTCGTACTTATATTTTCCCCTCGGCAGTCTTTGTCCGCCATGTCCGCCGATTCCGCTCAGTTCAATGGAACGGAATGATCCCGACTTAAATAAGGAGGCAGGCAAGATGCCGGTTCTTAATACGGACTGTGACAGTTCTTCGGAAGTTCTCTGCAAGGCGGTAAATTCGTCCTCATCCGTCGGCTGGATGTTTTGGAATAAGGATTCCAAGTCGATAAATTGCGGAAATTCTCCTGAAGCGATCATGTTTTCCATGTGCATGTCAGTCGCATACAGCATATGTAGTACCGCTATACAGCCCCCGAGCCGCTGATAAAAATGGCTTACTTGCTCAAGAGTTTCGCACTCTCTTGCTTCAGCAAATTCCTGCCAGCCGTAGCTAGTGCAGTCCATTGTATGTAAAGGTTGAAAAGATGGAGTAGCGCCTTTTTCATTCAGCCAGAATAGCAGCTGATTGAAATGAAGATCGACGCCAAGTGAACGAGGCTTATACACCAGGCGGCTGCCTGAGGCAAACTCAAAAATCATCACGCTGCGCCCATTCCGATGCAAATCACCGCTCCCTGTATTAAGGTGTGTTAGATGAGAGAAGTCTCCTGAAAAAGAATGCTGAATAGAATCATAATCAGCAAATAAACGTTCAATTCCTTCACAAATGGCATTCTTTCTCCTCATTGCCGTTTCAACCATGATGCGGGCCAGCAGAGGATATTTAGATAATAATTGAGAAATGCTTTCCTTTTTTTCAGCGTATTCAGCAATGAAATATTCAAAACGCTTTTCCGGGGTGTCTCCTTTCAGACGTCCTTCCATCCGGGCAAGATTCAATTCATAGACAAGGACGCGTTCTGCCAGAGCCAATAAGTTTTTGCATACAGCGCTGAGGATGCTCCGCCTGATGACGGATTCTTCCGCACATACCCGTCCGTATTTTATCTTCCAAATCCGGTATGTATCGGCTATGCCGGTGTTCAGCCAATCCAGAAATGGCCTAACAAAACTGATGAACATATGACTTTTCAACTCGTCATCTTCCAGGTCCACCTTGCAATTGATCGGCAAATGCTCGTTAAAAAATATGTCATCCAGCTCATCCATCCACTCGGCCTTTTGGCGGGCGGCCGGAGAATGTTTGGCGGCCAGCAGCAATTGGAAAGAACGCTTATCAAGTCCGTCATTTTGCAGACGATGTTCCATCAAACGCAAAGGTAAACCAGTCTGTTTGCACCATTTTTCCAGTTCTATTTCTTCATCGATCTTAGTATCTGCGTCATTCTCAATTGCCCTTTCATGCAAATAAAGACCCCGATTCCATGCTGCTGTCTGATCTACTGTAGACAAGCGATTTGACATTTGCCTTACCTCCCTGTCTTTTACATCATCCGTAATGACAATAGAAGACAAGGGTGAACGAATTCTCCCTTGCCCTCTATAAAAGGTTTCCATTGTTGAAAATAAAATATATATAGCGTTTGGAAAACCTTCAATTTAATCCATGCTCAACGATGCTGCCTGTTGAATACTTTGCAGCTGCTGGCATAGATATAGAATGTATAATATTTTATTAGCAGCAGACAAACACGCTGTTAGGACAATCGTCAGTGATTGTGCATGCCCAGCCGCAGCCTGCAGCTCCTGCTGCTTCTTTCAATTCTTCATCAGATAGAGTAACAACCGTATTCTTCAATTCTTCCATTTTATTCACCTCTTTTTAATTTTAGAGCATTTCTCTCAAAAAATTGGTAAAGAAGAACTTGTTTACACGAGTTTGTACTTAGCAGCAAACAAACACGCTGTTAGGGCAATCGTCAGTGATTGTGCATGCCCAGCCGCAGCCTGCAGCTCCTGCTGCTTCCTTCAATTCTTCATCAGACAAAGTGACGACTGTGTTCTTCAATTCTTCCATCTTTTCACCTCCTTTCAATTGGGATTATTACCTGTATTTCCTATTATATGAAAAGAGAGGATGATGTCAAAGGGATTTTTCAAAATAATTCAAGACTTGCAACACCCTTTTAATTTAGTAATTTTCTAGTATAATTAAACCCATTTATTAGGGGTTATTTCGGTATATTTGAATCTATTTCGCATACTCATATGAAAGAAAACGGTTTATTCAATATTCCGAAAAGAGCACAACCTTTTTCATAAAAAGTTTTTTATTATATTTATATAAAGTGGAATTTAAAAAATTTTTTAAAACCCGACTAAACTTATATAAAAACAACAAGATGGAATATTTACACTTTTTGACGCTTTTTTAACCTGAATGTAAAATAAAAAAAGATAGACTCCCATCAGAAGTCCATCTTTTTTTTATTTCGATACGCCGCCATCATGATAAATGGCGTTTTTCAATTGTTTCAAATACTGAAAGCGAATAAACAAGAAATACATGCATTGAATGAGAAGAAATGCACCAAGCACGAATGCTGATTCTTTGATGAGTGAAACACCTGCCGCTTCAAAAACATGCTCCAGTGCAGTAAGTGCAACGGCCCCATGAGTCAGCGCCACGCCAATCGGAACAAAAAACAGCAACATAAGCTGCGTCGTTATGATGTTTGACATCTCTTGTTCGGTTAAACCTAATTTTTCGATTGCCTGCAGCTGAGCCCGGTCATTTTCAAAATCAGTATATATTCTAAAGTATAAAAAGCTCCCCGCAGCAGCAAAAAACACGGCCCCAATGAATAGACCAGCAAACAAAACATGCCCCATTTGCTGTTTTATTTCGTTAAAGTACAGCGCTTTTGCCTGAAAATGATAAGCGTCATCCTTTAAGGAACTTTCCAGTTTATGCTGAATCTCCTTTGAAACCTTTTCAGTCTGCTTCCAGTCCGCGATATCATATGCATAAACTTTTCTTTCATTCTCGCCATTTCCCAGCTGCGCGTATAGATCATCAGATACAATCAGGGCCCCGTTATAGCCGGTGAATTTCAAAAGAGGCGCTGGAACGGCTTGAGATTGAATGACATGAATCTTTTTTTGACTTTCTTCGAGCGTCCATTCACTTTTTTTAGCCGCGCTCATCCCTTTGTTGAAAAGAAAAACGGCTTGGCTTCCGGCAAGATCGATGGATTGTTTATGGCTTTCGATCACTTTATTATAGTCGGAAGCCTTTAATATGGTCAGCTTATTTGAAGTGCTAACATCGGTTTCGTTTTTTATACTCATGATCGTTTTTTCATAATGTATCTTTTCTTTGTTCAGTAAACGTTCGATCATTTGAATATCGTTTTGCTGATGAGAGCCGCCCGCTGGTGATTCATATTGAATGGCAGCCTCGGGTTTATCTTCTTCCATTTGCAGCAATAATGACCTTAATCCAACAAGTGTTCCGATTGCGGTGCACGCTACCGTTGAAACGATCGTTACAATAAAGAACATCCGGGCATTATCCCTCAACCGGTAAGCCAGATCAGAGAGCGTGATCAAATTTGTTTTTTTCCAATAAAATTGTTTTTTCTTCTTTGATAATTTGATGAGGAACACACTGAGTTGTGAAAACAATAAATAAGTGGCAATAATCACAGCTATCGTTACAGGAATCATTGCAGCTAGAACCATGATTCCCCTTACAAGCAATGCAGCCGTATATCCGCCGATCAGCAGCACAACGGCCAAAACAGTCAAAAATGGGGAAACTGCCGGGTCGGGCTTTGGCTTGGCGGTTCCTTTCAACAATGAAATAATGGAACTGTTTTTTAAAATCGCGGCTGTGAAAAAAGAAATAAACAAAAATAGAGCCATGAACGAAAAAAATGTAACCCCTATGGCCTTGAGAGGCCAATAAAACCCGAGGGAATAATCAATGTCCAGCAGCTTGGAACCGAGAGCTAAAATTCCCTGCGAGAGAACAAGTCCGGCCGCAATCCCGGAAATGGTCGAAGCAAATCCAATCAGCAGGTTTTCCAAAAACACAAGAAACTTTAATTGCATATTCGTCATGCCAAACATGCTCATAATTCCAAATTCTTTTTTGCGTGTTTTTAATAAAATGCCCATTGAATACAATATAAAAAAAAATGTAAATACATAGATGATAAACTGGGCAAAATACATTCCTGTCTGTGCTCCCGAACCCAGCGTTCCGCTTTTTTCCAAGTTGAGATTTGGATGAAAGGCGAGCATCGAATAAACGAAAAAGAGCATGACAGAGAAAGCGCTGCTTAGAAAATAGCCGGCATAAAGGCGTTTATTGCGCAACACATTATTGAACACCAGTTGGCGAAAGCTCATCTTTATTTCCTCCTATAGCCGATAAAACCGTCAAAATTCGATTAAAAAACGCTTGTTGATCCTCTTCTTTATAAATTTCGTTATACAGCGTACCGTCTTTAATAAAAATGATGCGGTCGCAATAACTGGCCGCCAATGGATCATGCGTCACCATCATCATGGTCACGCGGTTCTCCCTGTTGATCTTTTTTAAAATTTCCAGCACGTCTTTTGCCGATTTAGAGTCTAAATTCCCCGTGGGCTCATCTGCTAAAATTAATTTCGGTTGATGGATAATGGCACGGGCGATCGCTGTTCTTTGCGATTGTCCGCCCGATATTTCGTACGTGCGTTTGTTTAAAATATGCCCAATCCCGAGTTTTTTCGCGATCGCGACCGCACGTTCTTCCATTTCTTTCACATCCGTTCCCTCAAGCGTGAGGGGCAGCACAATGTTCTCGATGACAGTCAACGTTTTCAAAAGATTAAAGTCTTGAAATACAAATCCCAATTCTCTCCGGCGGAATAGCGCCAATTTCTTTTTGCTGAGGTTGCGGACGTTTTCTCCATTGATCAAAACATCACCGGAATCAGGCGTATCAATAGTCGAAATCACATTTAAAAATGTCGTTTTTCCGCTTCCGGAAGGACCCATGATTCCGACAAATTCACCTTCCTTAACCGTCAGGCCAATATTGGACAATGCCTGATAAGGAACCTTACCATTGTATACTTTTGAAAGATTTTTCACCTTTAAAATATCCACTATTAACACAATCCTTCTAATCAAATTTTAATCGTTAAACCGAACGCGCGGCTGCCGATTCTTTTATGAAAGGATCGCTCTGGAAGGATCTGAACGATCCTTCTCCAGAGCTACTGAACATCACGTCGTCTAAACATGGCAAACCCGATCACAAATATAATAAGAAATGAGATAAGCGAAATGCTTAAAAAGTAAGAGTACCCGGGAAGCTCATTTCCTCCAGTTCCGGGATTGAGTGTCAAAGAAGGAAGCGACCACAGATAATACTTTCCATAAGAGCTGTTTGAAATGACCATACCTGCAATCGATGCTGCCAGGCCAACACCGACCGGAACTCCAAGACTGTGAAATCGAATGCTGAGCAGCATTTGCACAGCCAAAATCGGCAAACACGTTATCCAGCACAACAAAACACTGATTGCCAGCGAATGATAAGGGATCGTCCCGATATCAACAATTTTTCCGGCAACAACCATTCCTGCGAAAAAAAACAGCATCGATATACCGACCAATAAAATATGGACAATTGTTTTGGCAACATAAATATGAACGTATTTAATCGGAAGAACAAACAAGTGTTTCCAATTGTTTTCGGAATGTTCAATTCGTGCGAGCCAAACAGCCATTACAGCAATTGATAAAGGAAGCAGCAGCATCGCGTAAAAGACGACGACCTGTCCGAGCAGTTTATCCCAAGGGACTGCATCCCCCTGCAAAAAGACTTCTTTATAGCGTACAAAGTTGAAAGCACCGAAGATAACCATGATCAAAGGTGCAATGATCATCAGCAGCCATACGTATGAACGTTTAAGTTTTAACAGCTCCATCTGCATAACATGCGTAAACTTCATAATTATCATGTCCCCCTTTCTATACATCCCTGCGGACAAACTCGCGGCATCCCGCCCATAAGCAAATGATGCCGACAATCAGGGACTGACAGATATACCACATCACATTTGTTCCTTCATTCAAGGTGATCGGCAGTGTCAAATACGGATAAACCCATGGAAGCCAATGTGTAAATGTAGACTGGACGAAAAAGATAGCTGCTACTGTGGCACAAATGGCTACACCAAGAGGAATTCCGGAATTTTTAAATCTGATGCTGAGCCAAAATTGGACTGCAAGGACTGCAAATGTTCCCAAAAGCGCAGCACCGATCGTTTTGACCAGATCATCAACCGGCACAGCGCCGGATAAATTCAACAGCATGGCGCTCGCAATCATTCCGATTCCTAAGATCACCGAGCTGATGATAATAAAAAAGAGAACAAGCGCCACTTTGACAAAATATAAATATCCCCGTTTAAACGGAAGAGAAAACATATACTTCCAGCTGTTGTTTGTGTTTTCGATTGAAACGACCATTCCGGACAGAATAGCGACAAGAATAGGCAAAATCAATAATGCCCACATCGATAAATGCTGTGCAATAAAAATCGTCCAAGGATCAGCCCCCGGTTTGACGACGCTATCGTAGCGCACAAAAAAGTTGGCGAGTTGGAGCAATACAATCAGCAAAGGAGCCAGGATGACCGGAAAAGCAATTCGGCTTTGTTTCAGCTTCATCAATTCTGCTCTCATTATGGTCCAAAACACTTACAGCGCCCCCTTTCCTCCGGTTAATTCAAGGAAGATCTCCTCCAGCGTCCGCACTTTCACAAACAGATGGGAAACTTTCAAGCCATTTTGAACCAGCAGGCTGTTAAGATCAGCCGGATCGTCTTCAAAATCCGGAATGCATAACACATCATGTCTTAAGTCAGCTTTTATTTGTTGTTCGCTGAGAAGTTCTTTCGCCTTTTTCGGATCATTTACTTTAATTTCTAAAACGGGCTTATTCTCATCTTGAAGTTTGGCTAATTTTCCGTGAAACTTTAATTTCCCCGTCTGAATAATGCCGACATGGGTCGCGACCATTTCAATTTCCGCCAGGTTATGACTGGAGATAATGACGGTAATGCCAAAATCCTCCGGCATCCTTTTGATCAGCTGACGAATCTCATGAATCCCGCTCGGATCAAGACCGTTCGTCGGTTCATCAAGGATCAGCAATTCTGGAGAACCGAGCAAAGCCAAGCCGATTCCCAAGCGCTGCTTCATTCCGAGTGAATACTGCTTCACCTGCTTATTGGCCGCTTCCTTAAGGCGGACAATGTCCAGCACTTCCTGAATGCGTTGATCTGATACGCCTAAAATTTTGCTGGACAGCTTCAGATTTTCGTACCCTGTCAAATTTCCATAGTAGGAAGGGGATTCCACCAGGGCCCCGACCTTGCTTAAAATAGCTAACCTATCCTTTGCAAAGGATTTTCCAAAGAGGCGGACCTCTCCTTCCGTCGGCTTCATTAAACCGAGCAGCATCCTGATCGTCGTCGTTTTGCCCGCGCCGTTCGGGCCCAGAAATCCAAATATTTGGCCTCTTTCAATTTCCAAATTAAGGTGATCGACTGAAACCTGCTCACCAAACTGTTTTGTCAATCCTTTTGTCTTAACCAATACTTCGTTGGAGTTCACGATTGATTTCCCCCTTTTTCTTTATTTCATCAATGATTTGAATAAATGCTGTCAATCTAAATAAATTCTTGTGATTCCCCCTTGGCAGTGAACTAAGTGTATTCATATAAGTAGTACACTTAATACAATAATGACACACAAAAGATTTGTCAACAATTTTTCCCAAAAAAAAGACCCCAATTAATGGGGCCTTTCGAATGACCTTTGCAGGATCATATTGTTTTGAAGGGTTTGCAGCTGAAGTCTTTTGCGGTAAATCTCTTCCCTTTGCTGTTCATTGGAAAACAATGAAAGCTTATTTAAATCATTTACGGCATCTTCAAGCTTCTGCTGCGCTTCGCTGTATTCTATCTCATTGTAATGTTCCTGCCTGCTTGCAGTTTCAAATTGAGATAACGCATATTCATAAGCGTCTTCGCTTCTTTGGATGTGTTCTCCGACGGATTGTCTTGTTGCCAAAGAAAACCCCTCCTTAATGGAAAAATCCATCGTGATTAGTTTGACCACTTCAGCCTTTATTCAATAAAGAAAATGATGGGGATTTGTTCAATTCGTATTTATTTGCTACAATTTTAGGATGTGCCATTTATTCTAAGGAGGTTCTTTAGATTTGCATCAGAACAACCCTTTTCCATACACGAACAGTGAAAAACGATACCATACATGGAATTATCATTTAAGGAAGCATTTCGGACATAAAGTCTTTAAGATAGCCCTTGACGGCGGGTTCGACTGTCCGAACAGGGACGGCACGGTCGCACATGGCGGATGCACATTTTGCAGTGCTGCAGGCAGCGGCGACTTTGCGGGAAACCGGGCTGATGACCTCATCACCCAATTTCATCAAATACGGGACAGAACGCACAAAAAATGGAAAGACGGCAAATATATGGCCTATTTTCAGGCGTTTACGAACACGCATGCCCCAGTCGACGTTCTTCGTGAAAAATACGAAACCGTGCTTGGCCTCGACGGTGTAGTCGGCCTTTCGATCGCCACACGGCCGGATTGCCTGCCGGATGATGTCGTCGAATATCTTGCAGAGCTGAATGAACGGACATACCTTTGGGTGGAGCTCGGGCTGCAAACCGTTCATGAACGGACGGCAGACTTGATCAACCGCGCCCATGATTTCCAATGCTATGTCGATGGCGTCAACAAACTGAGAAAACACGGAATACGCGTCTGCTCACATATTATTAACGGCCTTCCGCAGGAAGACTACGCTATGATGATGGAAACGGCTCAAGCGGTGGCAAACCTTGATGTACAAGGCATTAAAATTCATCTGCTGCACCTTTTAAAAGGAACCCCGATGGTGAAGCAATATGAAAAAGGCAAATTGACGTTTCTTTCCCAAGATGAATACGTCCAGCTTGTCTGCGACCAGCTGGAAATTCTGCCTCCGGAGATGATCATCCACAGAATCACAGGCGACGGACCGATTGAATTAATGGTCGGACCGATGTGGAGCGTCAACAAGTGGGAGGTATTGAACGCCATCAACGGTGAACTCGAAAAGCGCGGAAGCTACCAGGGAAAACGGTTTAACAAAACGAAAGAGGAAGCGATGTCATGACGCTGAAGAACATTTTGCCATACTCAAAAGAGCTGCTGAAATCAGCAGCCGGAGAAGGAGATATCGTCATTGACGCGACGATGGGAAACGGTCATGATACTTATTTTCTGGCTGAACTTGTCGGCGAAAGCGGACATGTTTATGCTTTTGACATCCAGGAATCCGCGTTGGAGAAGACCGCTGAAAGGCTTGGTCAAACATACGGGAAAAGGGTCACATTGTTTCAAAAAAGCCATGATGAGTTGATCTCCGCACTCCCGTCCGAGGCTTTTGGCCGGGTGGCGGCTGCCGTCTTTAATCTCGGCTATCTGCCGGGCGGAGACAAATCGGTCACAACGAAAAGCGAATCAACCATCTCAAGCATCAGACAGCTTTTAGAGGTTTTACAAGAAGGCGGGCTGATCGTTTTGGTCGTGTATCACGGCCATCCGGAAGGAAAGCGGGAAAAAAGCGATCTCCTTGATTTTTGCGCCTCCATTGACCAGGATGCGGCCCGCGTCCTCTGTTATCAATATTTAAATCAGCGAAATGATCCGCCGTTTATTATCGCGATTGAAAAAAAAGCTCAAATCAACCAATGATTTGGGCTTTCTGTTTGTTTTTATATTGCCGCATCTAGGAGCTTTTAATCCAGGGCATTTTTTGAATTTTACGATAGGCCCTGCCATTGATATAGAAGAAAAAGGATGTTTTGCCGCTCGCTTTGATCAGCCTTTTCGCCAGCCGGCCGATCTCCTTTTGCCCCGCGACTTTGTCATCTGACAAATAAACACCTAAAAGACCTCTGTTGATCAAGCGGTGGAAGTTTTCATGCGGAATACCGCGCAGATGCTCATCGGCCATTTGGATGAAATGTTCAAGCCTCTCCATCATCTCTGAATGTGACGGATAATATGTGCAAAAGTTCAAATCCCCGCCGATTAAATCCTCCTCTTGATCAATTAAATAATCGAGAAGGATGTGCAGCCCTTGTATGTATGGAAAATAACTGTCGCGTATTTTTCCCGCCATCGCTTTTGTAAAATCGGAATGGACCGAATAAGAGACTAGGCAAAAGATGCCGAGCGTTGAGCCTGCACATGCCGAAAACTCGTACCACTCCATTTCAGGCAAAGCGGATTTATAATTGTTAAACCATGCTTCAAGCCGCGGAACGCGTTCATGCTCAACCACGTGCTTATGGACTTGCAGATCACAGTAATAGCTGCAAAGTTCGAGGAGATGATCTTTGATGACATCATAATTTTCAATCTCAATCAGCACATCCTGGCACGTTTTGACCAGATCGTGCAGATAGCCGCCGTCATCCTGGTCTTCTCGAAACCGATAATAGTTCTTCAGTTCGGCTCCGACCGTCAATGCGTCTTTCATCGACTGATGGAGCATTGTAAAGTCATCCGGATCAAGAGAGGTGCTGCGGTCGCATAAATTGTCCAGATAGTCGCTTATCGTTTGATAGGCGGTAATAAACCGAATGGACTTGCTGATTTGTCTGCCTGAAAGAAGCGCCATAATGCCGCCCCCTTCACAGTGAAAGGTTTTGTCTCTGATGCTGGCCAGCGCCTGCAATTTCAGCTCTGGATTTTGAATATGTTCAGCTTTGGCCCGCCATTTGTCCAATTCCTGATGGACGAGCGGAAAAACCTCTCTGTAAACTTTCGCCATTAATCCAAATGGATGTTCCGGTACTGACAAAGAATGCACCTCCATTATGTGATATGTTGTTCAGCAAACGCTTTGGCCGCTTTAAAAACGTCCTCCCGTTCAGGCTCATTAAAGATTTCATGATACAAGCCCTCCCACTCCCTGTATGTCTTGTTGCGGGAAGCGAGCTGGTCAAACCATTTGAGCACCATTTTTTTGTCGACGAGCCAGTCAGTCCCCCCCTGCATGACAAGCAAAGGGATATTGAGAAAGGCGTCGGTCGGCTCCATCGCGCTTTGAATCGCTTTTAATATCTCCTGATACCATCTGACGGAAACTTTTGTGATATATAATGAATCATTGATATCCACTTCGATGACTTCTTTATTTCTCGTTGCTTTATCAGGCGTTATCCCGGATTCAAATCTGAGGGAAGGAGCCACAACATTAAGCCCTTTTGATATCACATCGAGAAATTTGTTCGGCTTCAATTGCAGCCCGAGACAAGGGGATGATAAAATGAGACCGGCAACATCGCTTTGGCGCTGTTTAAACCACTCGATCGCAATCAGACCGCCCATACTGTGCCCGAGAAGGAGTACCGGCACCTGAAAGGCTTTCGCCCGATCTATCCACTTGTCTACTTCATCAATATATTCTTGAAATGTGCGTATATGTCCTCTATCCCTCGTCGATGTTCCCTGGCCGGGGAGATCGCCCATGACGACATTGTATCCGGATGAACGCCACATCTCGGATAACCATTTATACCGGCCAGAATGCTCACAAGCACCGTGAACAATGACAATCGAGGCAACAGGTCTTTCCGCTTCCATGCACCACATGCTGGCCACCTCACGCTAGTTTTTAAAAACACTTGAAAGAAAGGATGAAACTGATGATCTACCCTTATCAAAACACCGAACCCGCTATTCATGAAACGGCCTTTATCGCCGACAATGCGTGCATCACCGGTGACGTCACCATCGGAGAGCAATCAAGCGTCTGGTTCTCCGCTGTTATCCGCGGCGATGTCGCACCGGTCCGGATTGGAAAAGGCGTAAATATTCAAGACCTTTCGTGCCTGCATCAAAGTCCAAACCGCCCCCTTTTGATCGAGGATGGTGTGACAGTCGGCCATCAGGTCACATTGCACAGCGCCGTTATACGAAAGCATGCCCTTATCGGAATGGGTTCGATTATTCTGGACGAAGCCGAGATCGGGGAAGGCGCCTTTATCGGCGCGGGCAGCCTTGTCCCGCCGGGAAAGAAGATTCCGCCGTTTCACCTTGCATTTGGCAGACCCGCAAAAGTCATTCGCCCGTTAACCGAAAGCGATCAGCAGGATATGGAAAGAATTCGCAACGAGTATGTTGAAAAAGGACAATACTACAAATCCCTGCAACAGAAAGATTAGCTTTGCTACAACTTTACCATTTTTTTAGGGATAAATTAAGCAAAAACCCTTCCGGCCGCGATCTGCGGCTTTTTTTTTTCGCCACGGCAATCTTTACAATTTCTTATTATGTGCTAAACATTTGTTTTTTACAATAAATGAGAAGCAACCATTCATCTAAGGGGGTTATGATGCTGAATAAACTGATGCTTGGCATGTACAACTTTGAATGCCGGATTTTTCTCGGCATGAACAGCTTGTTCGAACAAAAAGCATTAAATCGCTTTTTTCGTTCCTCAACCCATTTAGGAGGAGCTTTATGCACCATTCTCGCTTCCCTGTCGCTCATCGTTTTCGGATCAGGAAGCATACGTCAAGCCGGAACCGCGAGCGCACTTGCGCTGTTAATCAGCCATCTGCAGGTCGTGCTCATCAAAAAGCTCTACCCGCGAAAACGTCCGTATATGACGCTGAAACAAGCACAGGTTTTGAAAGATCCGCTGAAGGATCATTCCTTTCCATCCGGACACACGACAGCCATATTTTCTGTTATAACACCGATAATCGTATTCTTTCCGATACTTGCACTTTTATTAATTCCTCTTGCCATCAGTGTCGGTCTTTCGAGAATTTATCTGGGCTTGCACTACCCGTCAGATGTGCTCGCCGGCATGCTGCTTGGCGTCTCTGTCGGCATTCTGTCATCCTTTCTCATGTAACCCGTCTTTTGTTTAAGAAATCATCATCAGGAGGGAAACAATGAAAATTGCGATTTTTACAGACACGTTTACACCGGATGTGAACGGCTGTGCCAAAACGTTAAAAAGGTATACGGACTACCTTAACAGCAAAGGAATCCCGTTTAAAGTATTTGCGCCGGAAAGCACGCATGAGACACCTTTCTCAAGCGATATCCGGCGGTTTACAAGCCTTCCGTTCTTCTTATACCCCGAATGCAGAATGGCCCTTCCAAATCTCGTCCAAATCAAAGCTGAACTTCGCACGTTCAATCCTGACCTCATTCATATCGCCACACCGTTCAACATCGGCCTTGCGGGGCTGAAGCTCGCAAAAAAATGGAACATCCCCGCTGTCGCATCATATCACACCGATTTTGACCAGTACCTTTCTTATTATGATCTGCAAATGTTTTCCAATCTCTTGTGGAAGTATATGCGCTGGTTTCATAAATCTTTTCATAAAATCTTCGTTCCCTCCAATGAAACGCTGATGCAGCTAAAAGCGAAACGGTTCAGAAACCTTTCAATTTGGAGACGGGGTGTGGACTGCTCGCGGTTTCATCCGTCTTTCAAATCCGAACAGGTCCGCGAGCGCTATGGCATAAAAGAAACATACATCCTGAGCTATGTCGGCAGGCTTGCCCCTGAAAAGGACTTGGAAACGCTGCTTAAGATCGCAAGACACCCTTCATTGAGAAAAGATGTTCACTGGCTGATCGCAGGCGACGGCCCATTAAAGAAGGAGCTTGAAAAGCAGGCACCGGCCAACATGACGTTTGCCGGCTATGTGGAAGGAGAAGAGCTCTCCCGCATTTACGCCAGCTCAGACCTGTTTGTGTTTCCTTCCCCGACGGAAACCTTCGGAAATTCCGCTCTTGAAGCGCTCGCCTGCGGTACACCTGTCATCGGCGCAGACTCCGGCGGCCTGAAAGATTTTATTCAAAACGGAAAAAACGGATTTCTTGCAGAGCCAAAATGTCCGGAAGCCTTCACAGAAGCCATTATGCATGTCCTCGGGAACCCTTCTTTGAAAAAACGAATGGAACAGGAAGCAAGAAACTACGCTCTTGCCCAATCGTGGGAGGCTATTTTTGAGAACCTCCTTGCGGAATGTGAAAGCGTGCTTGCCAAATCCATTGGAGACAGAACAGCATAATAAAAAAAAGGTTTTCGACGAATCGAAAACCTTTTTTTGCAGTTAAACAATGATGACTTCTTTCGGCTGATGGTTTAATTCTTCCGGGACATAGCGCTTTTCGACAAAAATGCTGTGCCAGATCATAAAGATAAGTACCGTCCAGATTTTACGGCTGTTGTCCGCTTTGTTGGCGCAGTGGTCTTCAAGGAGCTGAAGCACATAGTCTTTATGAATATATGCGTCTGTTTCGCTCTCTTTAATAATGCCCACGGCCCAGTCATGCATTTCGTTTTTCAACCAGTGGCGGATCGGCACAGGGAAGCCGAGCTTTTTGCGGTTCAGCACATGCTCGGGAACGATGCCTTCCGCCGCTTTTCGAAGCAGGTATTTTGTCGTGCCGTTCTTTGTTTTCAGCTCTTCCGGAATTTTTGAAGCCGCTTCAAAAACGACTTTGTCCAAAAATGGAACGCGGAGCTCCAGGGAATTGGCCATCGTCATTTTATCGGCTTTCAGCAAAATGTCCCCGCGCAGCCATGTGTGAATATCAACATACTGCATTTTATTGATTTCGCTGTAGGACTTGCTTTCTTCAAAATACGGCTTTGTCACGTCACAGTAAGAGAGGTTGCTGTCATACTGGCGAAGAAGTTTTGATTTCATACCTTCTTCAAAAATCTTCGCATTTCCGATATACCTTTTTTCAAGAGGGGTGCATCCTCTCATTAAAAAGCTTTTTCCTTTCATTCCCTCAGGCATCGCTTGGGCAACGCGGAGAAGCATTTTTTTCAAAGGCGACGGAATCCGTTCAAACGGTTTTAATGACAGCGGTTCGCGGTAAATGTTATATCCGCCGAACAGCTCATCCGCCCCTTCTCCGGAAAGGACGACCGTCACCTGTTTTTTCGCTTCCTTCGCTACAAAATACAAAGGAATCGCAGCAGGATCGGCAAGCGGATCATCCAAGTGCCAGACGATTTTAGGAAGCTCGTTCATGTATTCTTCAGGAGAAATGACGGCGCTGAAGTTTTCCAAGCCGAGCTTGTCCGCGGTTTCTTTCGCAACGTCCACTTCGCTGAAGCCTTCATGTTCAAACCCGACCGAGAATGTTTTCAAATTCGGATGAAACTGTTTGGCCACAGACACGATAAAGGAAGAGTCAATTCCGCCTGAAAGGAATGAACCGACAGGCACATCGCTTCTCATATGGACTTTGACAGAATCAAAAATCGCGTCCCTTACTTCCTGAACAAGCTTTTCTTCTTCCGTCTGCACCGGCTTAAATTGAACTTTCCAGTATGTTTTAAATTGAAGATCTTCTCCGGGACGAATCGTAAACTGCTGACCCGGTTCCACTTTTCGCACCTTTTTGTCAAGCGTTTCAGGCTCAGGCACGAATTGGAAAGATGTATATTGCTGAAGGCCTTTTTCGTTAAATTCCAGCTCAGCACCGACAGGCATCAGGCTTTTTCGTTCTGATGCAAAATAAACATGGCCGTCCGTTTTTGTAAAATAAAGCGGCTTAATGCCAAACGGGTCGCGTGCTCCGTATAAAAGCTGTTCTTGTTTATCCCAGATTAAAAAGGCGAACATTCCCCGCAGTTTTGATGCAGCCTCCTGTTTATAATGGCGGTAGGTCGCAAGCAAAACCTCGGTATCGGAATCGGTCTGAAATTGATAGCCTTTTGAAAGAAGCTCATCTTTCAATTCTATATAGTTATAGATTTCTCCGTTAAAAATAATCCAGTAGGAATCATCTTCATATGACAGAGGCTGTCCTCCGTTTTCAACATCGATGATGCTCAGCCTTCTAAATCCGAAGCCTACATGCTCATCATGATAGTACCCATCATCGTCGGGACCGCGGTGTACAATCAATTCATTCATTTGTTTAATCAGTTCTTCCTGGCCTGCCGTCTCGGATGATGGGCGATGATTGAATACCCCTACAAATCCACACATAGTATTGCCTCCGATTTTTTTAAATTTCATGCAGAGTAAGATCTGCTTCTTGATTAGACATGTATTTAAAGAAAAACGTTTCAAAAAACTTGAAAAACGAGCATATTGCCCTCATTGTTTTCAATAAAAAAACAAACATATGAAACCTGTTTTTCAAGTTTCAAAAGCGTCCCGTATCCGTCGCGAAAAAGAAAGCCGCTTGATTAAGCGGCTATGCGGTTGTTATTCTCCTAGCGCCTCTTTGCGAAGCTGATCTGCTTTATCCGTGCGCTCCCAAGGCAGATCAAGATCAAGGCGTCCAAAATGTCCGTATGCTGCCGTTTGTTTATAAATCGGACGGCGCAGGTCAAGCATCTTGATAATGCCGGCAGGTCTTAGATCAAAGTTTTTGCGAACCACTTCAATCAAAGTCTCTTCGCTCGCTTTTCCCGTACCGAATGTATCAATCGAAATCGATACCGGCTGAGCGACGCCGATCGCATAGGCAAGCTGAACCTCGCATGACTCGGCAAGTCCTGCTGCGACGATGTTTTTCGCTACATATCTGGCAGCATAAGCGGCAGATCTGTCAACTTTTGTCGCGTCTTTCCCGGAAAACGCGCCGCCTCCGTGGCGGGCATATCCGCCGTACGTGTCGACAATGATTTTCCGGCCGGTCAATCCGGCATCTCCCTGCGGACCGCCGATGACAAAACGTCCTGTTGGATTAATGAAATATTTCGTGTTTTCATCGATCAGTTCTTTTGGCACAACCGGATTAATGACATATTCTTTCAGGTTGCGCTGAATCTGCTCAAGCGTAATCTCCGGATGATGCTGTGTAGAAATCACGATTGTATCGATGCGAATCGGTTTATTGTTCTCATCATATTCAACGGTTACTTGAGTTTTTCCGTCCGGACGCAAGTATGGAAGGATTTCCTCTTTCCGAACTTCCGTCAACCGGCGGGACAATTTATGAGCAAGGGAAATCGGCAGAGGCATGAGTTCCTTTGTCTCGTTGCAGGCAAAGCCGAACATCAGGCCTTGGTCTCCGGCTCCGATCGCTTCAATTTCTGCGTCGCTCATGTCACCTTCACGCGCTTCAAGCGCCTGATCGACACCCATTGCAATATCAGGAGACTGCTCGTCTATAGATGTTAATACTGCGCATGTTTCAGCATCAAAGCCGTATTTTGCGCGAGTGTATCCTATCTCTTTAATCGTTTCGCGTACTGTCTTCGGAATATCCACGTATGTGGATGTTGTAATTTCACCGCTTACCAGCACCAAACCGGTTGTTACAGATGTTTCGCATGCGACGCGTGCATTCGGATCTTTCTTTAAAATTTCGTCTAATATACTATCCGAAATCTGATCGCAAATTTTGTCCGGATGGCCCTCTGTAACTGACTCTGAAGTAAATAACCGACGATTTTTGCTCATGTTTATATTTCCTCCTGTATATGAAGATCAGCCGTGATCTTAATGATGATACGGAACCCGTCCCTTTTACATGATATGACGCACCGGGGCATCATGACCTCTCACTTTGAAAGAATTTCCATATTTCTTATTCTTAACGAGATCCTGAGCCGATATTCCCCTTTTGCAGGCGGCCTTTCCTGATCGGCTTCCCGGCTGCATCCCTTCACGTCCTGTGAAAAACGCCCAGTACCTTCGTCCTGCTTGATACTCGGCTAAAACCTTTCACGTCCTGTGAAAAACGCCCAGTACCTTCGTCCTGAAGGCATTTTTTTTAGCAGTTTTTGTATATGGATTTATGCAATAAAAAAACCTTTTCCTATTCTCTGAGGAAAGGGTCTGGTATTGCGTGCCTTTCACTCTTATCGCTCAAGGTATTCGACACCTTGCATCAGGTTAGCACCATAGTGTTCTCAGGAACTGTTTTACATCCTTTATATAGAGAGAAACCGGTTGCTGGGCTTCATCGGGCCTGTCCCTCCGCCAGCTCGGGATAAGAGTATCCGCTCAATGAAATATCTTATCTTAAAATGGCTTGTCATGTCAATATCGGTCGAGATAAATTTGGAACAACTCTTTGAAGAAAAAACCCGAACGAAATTGCAGAAAACAGTATAGACTATAAGAGTAAATGTGTTATACTATTTCTACATTAATGTTATACACATTAAAAAACACGCAAAGGAAGGTTTTTTATGAATTCTGTAGATTTGGCGACTGACTTGCAAACATTATTAACGGGTGATAACGTCCAGTTCAATTTATCCGTTCCGCATCTTGTTGAAAAAATCCTTCACCGCAATGAGGGGGTCTTGACATCATCAGGAGCCGTACGGGCGACGACCGGTACATATACCGGCCGTTCTCCAAAAGACAAATTCATTGTTGAGGAGGAAAGCTCTAAGGAAAAGATTGACTGGGGCGCCGTAAACCAGCCGATTTCAGAGGCCGCTTTTGAAAGGCTTTACACAAAAGTCGTCAGCTATTTAAAGGAGCGCGACGAACTGTTTGTGTTTGAAGGATTTGCGGGTGCAGATGAAAAATACCGCCTTCCGATCACTGTCGTCAACGAGTTCGCCTGGCACAACCTGTTCGCGAGACAGCTGTTCATCAGGCCTGAAGATCATCATCAAAAGCCGGCTGTAGAGCCTTTTACGATCCTTTCCGCTCCTCATTTTAAAGCCGATCCGCTCCTTGACGGTACAAGATCGGAAACATTTATCATCGTCTCATTTGAGAAGCGCACCATATTAATCGGAGGAACCGAATATGCCGGAGAAATGAAAAAATCGATTTTTTCGATTATGAATTTTCTTCTGCCGGAACGAAACATTCTGCCGATGCACTGCTCTGCGAACGTCGGCGAGGAAGGGGGAACCGCTCTCTTCTTCGGTTTGTCAGGCACCGGAAAAACGACCCTTTCGGCAGATCCGAAGCGGAGGCTGATCGGCGATGACGAACACGGCTGGTCAAGTACAGGTGTATTTAATATTGAGGGCGGATGCTACGCAAAATGCATCCATTTAAGCGAAGAAAAAGAACCGCAGATTTATAGAGCGATCCGCTTCGGCTCCGTTCTTGAAAATGTCGTCGTTGACACTGAAACCGGGGAACCGGATTACTCTGACAGCTTTTATACGGAAAATACTAGAGCCGCTTACCCGATAGAGGCGATCGACAACATTGTCAAACCGAGCATCGCGGCACACCCGCAAACCATTGTATTTCTGACGGCGGATGCGTTCGGCGTGCTTCCTCCGATCAGCAAACTGACGAAAGAACAGGCGATGTATCATTTCTTGAGCGGATATACGAGCAAGCTTGCCGGAACAGAACGCGGCATCACCTCTCCTGAAGCGACTTTTTCAACCTGCTTCGGCTCGCCATTCCTCCCGCTCCCGGCCCATGTTTATGCAGAAATGCTGGGACGCAAAATTGATGAGCACGGCGTCAGCGTATTCCTCGTCAACACAGGCTGGACCGGCGGAGGCTACGGCGTCGGAGAGAGAATGAGCCTGGCTTATACGAGAGCAATGGTTCAAGCCGCAATTGAGGGTGAACTGGATCATGCAGACATGAGAACGGACCGGATTTTCGGTCTGCATACGCCGATACACGTTCCGGGTGTTCCCGATCAGGTGCTCGAACCGGCAAAAACTTGGGCGGATGAAAAAGCGTACGAAGAAAAAGCAATTCTTTTGGCAAACGAATTTAAAAAGAACTTTAAAAAGTTTTCTAATACCGGCGATATCGAAAAAGCCGGAGGTCCTCTGATCTAAAACCAATAAGCAGCAGCGCAAGATCTTGCGCTGCTGTTGTTTGAAAATAAAGACTTTTTTCATTTTTAACAAAAGAAAGTTTTCATATGATAATATGATAAAAACATTTGTATACTTCAGGAGGACATATCGATGAAATTTGGATTGCTGCCGAGAATTATCACGGCAATTGTTCTTGGTGTTATCGTTGGAAGCTTTGCTCCGCTTTGGTTTGTCAAAACCGCCGCAACGTTCAATGACATTTTCGGAAACTTTATCAAATTTGCCATTCCTTTTATTATTATTGCTTTTATCATTCCGGGCATTGGACAAATCGGACGCGGAGCTGGAAAAATTCTTGGCCTTACAGCCGGTATCGCCTATGCGTCAACCATTATCGCGGGGCTTTTGGCCTTTCTCGTCGGCTCAAACCTGCTGCCCGCCATCATTTCCGGACATCAGCTGCAGGAATTTAAAAATCCGGAAGAAGTGCTGCAAAGCGGATTTTTCACGATTGAAATGACGCCTTTCATGAGCGTGATGAGCGCGCTGATTTTCGCTTTCATCATGGGTATCGGAATCGCCTATCTGCCTGGCAAAACATTAAAAAACGCGTTTGATGAATTTCAAACGGTTATCGAAAAGCTGATCTCGTATATCATTATTCCTTTATTGCCCGTTCATATTTTCGGCATTTTCACAAATATGACGTACGGCGGCCAGGTACAGACCATCTTATCCGTGTTTGCAAAAGTGTTTGTGATGATTATTGTGCTGCACTTCGTCATTCTCTTGTTTCAATACACGACGGCAGGCCTTGCCAATGGCAGGAACCCGTTCGCACTGTTGAAAATCGTGGCGCCTGCTTATTTTACCGCGCTTGGCACACAGTCTTCAGCCGCAACCATTCCGGTGACGCTCAGACAAGTGAGAAAAACAGGCGCCAGCCAAAAAGTGGCCGATTTTGCGGTTCCGCTTCTCGCCAATATTCATTTGTCAGGCAGTACGATCACCCTGACAAGCTGCGCAATGGGCGTCTTGATTTTAAACGGGCAGACGCCGACCTTTTCAATGATGATGCCGTTCATCTTAATGCTTGGCATCACAATGGTCGCAGCGCCGGGCGCTCCGGGGGGAGCTGTCATGGCTGCAGCCGGGCTTTTACAGTCCATGCTCGGCTTTAATGAAACAAGCGTCTCCTTAATGATCGCCCTTTATCTCGCCCAGGACAGCTTGGGCACGGCGACGAATGTCACGGGGGACGGCGCTCTTACGATGATCATTCACAGACTGACTTTCAAAAAAGGTCTTGGAAATGAAGAAGATGTACCTGCATAACTGCAGAAAAGCCAAGGACGCATTCAGCGCCTTGGCTTTTTTAATTCGTTGAATTTAAGGAAACGAGTCTATATGTTAAATGTGTGCGTCCTTCTGACCATTCAAGGCGCTCCGCATGCGCCGTTCCAGTAATGTCGCCCTTCTTTGTCTTTCTGACTTCGATCGGTACGTGAAGAGGGTACACCCGATAGCCTTCTTTTTCCAGTGTAAACAAGTTTTCCTCGACCCTTGTTTCTTTTCCTTTTGTCACAATCATCGTATTAAATTCAACTGGCATTCCCACGCGAAAGCCCCCTCCTTTATCTTTTACTTTAGTTTATCATAACTTGTCCATCACCTGCTCTTCATCCACCGCGAGAGCTCTCTGACAATCCTTCTGTTTTCCCCCGGAGGGAAGTAATGGGTGAACGCATTGAAGTACCAGGTTTCAACCGATTTCCTTCTTTTCATCAATTCCTGTTCCAGGCGGCGCGCATGTTCAATCGAGACATTTTGATCGTTCACTCCGTGAATCAAAAGGATCGGCGCATCAATATGATCGAGCTTGTCAAACGGCGTCCGCCAGGCATATGCCTGCGCCGCTTTTTCCGGCGTCCCGCCGATGACCCGCTTCATCATCCTCCGCAAATCCTTACGTTCGCGATAGGTCATGACCATATCGCTCACACCGCCCCAGGAAACAAAAGAAGCGGCGGCTGATTTCATTTCTATGGCTGTTAAAATGCCCATAATTCCGCCGCGCGAAAACCCGAATATATGAACGCGTTGTTCTTTCACAAGCTCATGCTTCTGCAGCAGACGGAATGCCGCAAACGCATCTTCCCGGTCATCCCCGGCAAAATCCTCGTTCCCCTCACCGCCTTGATTGCCCCTGTAATAGGGAGCGAGAACGACAAAGCCTTGCGAGGCAAACTGCACGATCCGCCCGGGCCTGACCATACCGACATTTTTAATCCCGCCGCGCAAATACAAAAAACCGTCGTAGCGTCCGGGCGCTGCAGGTTCCGCAAGCAGTCCCTTGACTTTCAGTCCTTGTGAAAGGTATGTAACGGAAAACAGCCGCACTTGGCCGTTCGGTGATGGGAATCTTCTTTTTTCTATCCACATTTGGTCATGTCACCTCTATTTAATCCGCAGTTGTCCCTCACACCTGTTTTGCATTTAACATAAACTATTTTATGCCGAAAACAACCGAAATTAAAGGAGGGAAATCGGTTTGAAGCGTTTCTTTTTGACCATATTATCCTTCACCGTGATGCTCTTTATCCTCGCTTCCTGCAGCGGGCAGCAATCAGAAAAAGTCCGCCTGGCGGAAGTGACCCGTTCCGTTTTTTATACGCCTTTATATATCGCCATCTCCGAAGGCTTTTTTAAAGAAGAAGGCATCGATATCGAGCTGAAAACGACCTGGGGCGGAGATAAAACAATGACTGCCCTGTTGTCAAACGGCGCAGATATCGCGCTTGTCGGATCGGAAACATCCATCTATGTGAATGCACAGGGAGCAAGCGACCCTGTCATTAATTTTGCCCAGCTTACCCAGACGGACGGAACATTTCTTGTCTCCAGGCAAAAGGCGGATGATTTCAGCTGGGATCAGCTGAAAGGTAAAACGTTCCTCGGCCAGCGGAAAGGCGGCATGCCGCAGATGGCGGGAGAATACGCCTTAAAGCAAAAAGGCATCGATCCTAAGAAAGACCTTCATTTGATCCAAACGATCGACTTTGCCAACATCGCCAACAGCTTTGCTTCCGGAACGGGAGATTATGTTCAGCTTTTCGAACCTCAGGCCTCCATTTTTGAAAAAGAAGGCATCGGCCATATTGTCGCCTCCTTCGGCAAAGAATCGGGCCGGATTCCCTACACGACTTTCATGGCAAAAGAAAGCTACTTAAAGAAGAATAAAGAAACAGCGGAAAAATTCACCCGGGCGATCTATAAAGCTCAAAAGTGGGTCAAGTCACATTCCTCAAAGGAAGCCGCGCTCAGCATTCAGGATTATTTTAAAGACACAGATCTGTCCATCATTGCATCCTCTATCGAACGATATAAAAAACAGGATTCTTTCGCACTCCATCCTGTTCTTGATGCAGAGGAATGGAATCAGCTGCAAACCATTATGGATGAAGCCGGAGAGCTGCCGAAACACATATCTCACCAAGAGCTGGTCAATACACAGATCGCCGAAAAGGTCACAAAAAATCAATAGGAGGTGGCCGCATGTCTTTTTTGCAAGTTCAGGATGTCACACATACTTATTTTTCTTTGCAAGAAAAAACCACCGCGCTGGAGAATGTCAGCATCAATGTTGAAAAAGGCGAGTTTGTCTCTTTTCTCGGTCCGAGCGGATGCGGCAAAACAACGCTGCTCTCGATCATCGCCGGCATCGTGGCGCCGACGGAAGGCCGTGTTTTATTTGAAGGGCAACAGCCTGATGAAAAAGACCGGCTGATCGGCTATATGCTTCAGCAGGATTATTTGTTCCCCTGGAAAACGATTGAAGAAAACGTCCTTATCGGCTTGCGCATCTCAAAAAAGCTCAGCCTTGAAACAAAACAGGCCGCTTTGGAGCTGTTGGAAAAGTTCGGACTTCATCAAGTGGAAAACAAGTATCCGAAAGAGCTTTCAGGGGGCATGAGACAAAGAGCCGCTCTCGCCCGCACACTCGCCGTCGATCCCGGAATCCTCCTGCTTGATGAACCCTTTTCAGCCCTTGATTATCAGACAAAGCTCAACCTTGAAGACCTGGTTTTCAACACGCTGAATACCTATCAAAAGACAGCCGTCCTTGTCACCCATGACATTGAAGAGGCGATCGCCATGAGCGATCGGATCCTGCTGTTTTCAAAGCAGCCGGGTACGGTTCATAAAACCTTTGCGATTCCCGAATCTTTACGAAAGCTGACACCGTTTGAAGCAAGGCAGGAACCGGAATTTCAGGCCATCTTTCAGGCCATATGGAAGGAGCTCAATCACCTTGAACAACACTGATTTCCTTCATCAACAGTTTTTAAAAAAGCAGCAGGCGGAAAAACGACGGGTCCGCTTTTACCAAATCGCGATATTTATCATCTTTTTCTCACTGTGGGAAACGGCAAGCCGCCTGGCATGGATCGATCCGCTCATCTTCAGCTCCCCTTCAGCCGTCTGGGGGCTTTTCCTTGAAAAAATGGGGGACGGTTCATTGCCTGGACATATCGGCGTCACGGTATTTGAAACCATTCTCGGCTTTCTTGCCGGCACCTTGCTCGGAATTTTCCTGGCCGCGCTCTTATGGTGGTTTCCAAGGCTCTCCAATATATTGGACCCCTATCTCGTCGTCTTAAATGCAATGCCAAAGGTTGCATTGGGCCCGATCCTCATCGTCGCCATCGGTCCCAGTCTCACAAGCATCATTGCGATGGGCGCCATCATCAGCGTCATTATCACGACAATCGTTGTCTACACTTCATTTCAGGAAATCGATGAAAATTATGTAAAGGTCATGAAAACGTTCGGCGCCAAAAAAAGTGAAATTTTCAAAGAAGTGATTCTTCCCGCTTCCATTCCGACGATGATTTCAACGCTGAAAGTAAACGTCGGACTGAGCTGGGTCGGTGTCATCGTCGGGGAATTTTTAGTATCAGCCCGAGGACTCGGCTATATGATCATTTACGGCTTTCAAGTTTTCAATTTCACCCTTGTCATGCTGAGCCTTCTCATCATCGCCGTGTTTGCAACGATCATGTATCAGTGCGTGGAGCTCTTGGAAAGGAAATGGATGAAGGGAAGAACTTGAAAAAAGGCCCCGCTTAACAGCGGGGCCTTTTCCTAGATCATCCCCTGCTTTTTCAGCTTTTCAAGGCTGATCGTCAGGACGGAATCTTTCATGATAAAACTATACTTTCTGTTTTTGGCCATGTCATCAGGCAGGTTCTTTAGCAAAACAGGGCCTTTCGTTTCATAGTATGTCTCCTGTTTTTCAATTTTTTCGATCTCGGCAAAATAAATATTTTTGACAATCACTTTTTCTCTGCCGAGAACTTTATATTGTCCGAGATATGTCAGCTTTCGTACATCCGCGCCTGTTTCTTCTTTCACTTCCCGCAGAGCCGCTTCTTCGGCGTTTTCGAAAGGCTCGACTTTGCCGCCCGGAAATTCGTAGCCCCTGTCCTGATGGTTTGTTAAAAGCCATTGATTTTGATAGCGGCAAATGACCCATACATGTTTGGGCTTCTGTGAAAAGGGATGCTTTTCAAATGAAAGCTGAACCGTATTGCGGTAGAAATCTTTAAATTCGTACATCATAATCCCTCAAATCCGTTTCCTTGCTTCTTCCACTCATCATATCATATATTGATTCGTTCGGTATGTTTTTTGTCGAGTTCCCGCCTTTTAATTAAAGCTAATCGATATGAGAGGGTACAAGGCGGACACACCGGGCGGCTCCCGTCTATAGGTTAATCAGCAGAATTCATGTCCGCCAGACCGTTTTCACTGATGAATGTTTTCGTTTCTTCCGTGCCGAGCCGATAGAGCATTGAATATATGTCCTTCCGCAGTTCATCCAGTTTGTCGTTGGAGCTGTCATAATGGTACTCGACAGCAGGTACATGGGATCGGAAAAAGTTGACCCAATCCTCGGAATGCATCTGATCAAAATACTCTCTCAAAATGATAATGTCATCGTCTGTTGCCTTGATTTCAAACTCCCACGGGGAAGCGTCAGAGCTTTGCGAAATCATTCCATCTTGAACCGAAACAAAGTATGTCCTCTTTTCCAAAGCCAATCATCCTTTTTCGTGTTAGTATGGCCAGTTGTTTTAAAATGTTACAGCTTTCCCCGCAGTTTTTCCTTAATGATTTCAAGAATATCCACCACCACCTGCGGAACCGGGATTCCCAATGAATGGGCGGTGCTGATGATTTGAAACGCCTCATATAAAATATAAAACATGATTGAAAAATCACGGATCGAATTATCGGTTTGCAGCAGCTGGTCAAAAAAGTGGGCAACAGATATGAGAAAAATCGTGACTAACTTTTTCGCCAGCCTTGTAAACAGCCCGTTGATTGTAAATTGATCTTTCACACATTCATTCAAGCTTTTGCTTACAAATTCAATTCCCATTAACGTGATTAAAATGAAGAAAAAATATTCGATCGCGCCAAACAAAAATCCGACGGCCGATAAGCTGACCGATAGCGAAAAGATGCCTATGCCTAAGTCCTTAAACATGCGCTTCAACATCCTTTCAAAAAAGACTTTTCATAGCTTATCCTATGAAAAAAAGCTTTGAAAGGCTTGGATGAATTGTTTGACAATTTTCAAAAGAGGCTGTAAAAAGAACGAATAACACAAAAAAAGCCGGGCATCAGCCCGGCCTTTCCGTATCATCCTAAATAAGCTTTCAGCATCCAGTTGTGCTTTTCTATCGATTGGTGGATCGCCAAAAACATATCGCCCGTCGTTTCATCATTGACTTCCTCAGCAAGCTCGATTCCGCTTTTCAGCTCGTCAGCCACCGTTGAAAAATCATCGTAAATGTTCTGCACCATTTGCTCGGCCGTCTCGCTGCCGTCCGCTTCTTTAATGGATGACAGCTCAAGGCACTCCTTCATCGTGCCCACGGGCGAGCCTTGCATGGCGAGCAGGCGTTCAGCCAAATCGTCGATATACTGTGCAGATTCCGTATAAAGCTCTTCAAATTTTTCATGCAAAGTAAAGAAATCTTTGCCTTTCACATACCAATGATAATTATGTAGCTTCACATACAGCACGGTCCAGTTAGCGACTTGTTTGTTAACCGTTGTTTTCAACTTTTCTGACATCTTGATCGTCCTCCTTTGTTTACTTTTTCTTTACCCGTTTAGGTTGTGCAGGAAACATTTCTTTTACTCTTGCTCATGATTTTCTTTCTCCCATATGGTAAACTGTTGGAAAAAGCATGCGGAGGTTGCATATGATCCTGTTCTGGATTATAGTAGGTGTTTTGATTACAGGCGCCGTGCTGGCAGTGTCGCTTGTCACTACGTCAAAAGCGTACGATTACAGGCATCAGGTCGATCCCCTGCCGAATCAGGAAGAAAAACAGACCCATCAATGATGATGGGTTTCCTCTTTTTCATCATCTCCCTGATGTTCATCCCCAGGCGAGCCGACTGTCATGTCGGCTACGGGCATCGTATGCTGATTTTTGGCCGTGACATGGACTTGGATTTTATAATGTCCGTCATCCGGAAACGATTTCTCGATGCTGTAGACTCCTTTTCCTTCATGCTTTGCTTTTTGAAGCTGGCTCTCTTCCTTGCTCCCCGCCTTCCAAGATTCAAATTCCACCTCATCTGCATCTGCCACCGGCTCGTCCCCGTAAAGCACGGTCGCCTTGATGACAGCCTTTTCATTTTTGGCGACTTGTTCAGGCGCCGAGAGCTTGGCTGTCAGCACTTTGGGATTTTCATCCGATGCCGCAGGCTTTTCCGTTTGGCCGCAGGCGGTGAGGCCAATTGCTAAAAACAAGAGAACAATCCATTTTCCCCAACGCATCCTATCACCCTTTTTGTCATGTTATGTACTACATAAACAAGTGTAGCAAAGTTCAGGGATTAATGGCATTATTTTCTTTGTGAACAAAATATGAAAAACCGGCGCCATACTCTTGGCGCCGGCTGCTTATGTTTTTAGCCAAATACTTTTAATAAATCTTCTTTGTTTTGCGAAAGCCAATAGCGCATCATGCGTTTCGCACCTTCAAGATCATGAAGCTTTGCCTGCCCGCACTGCTTTTCATTTGCGGCCGGAATCTCAGTCACTTCTACGGCTTCCTTAAACGTGTCCTCAAGCAAATCGACGATTTCTTCCACCTTCGGCTCACCGCTTACGACAAGGTAATAACCTGTCTGGCATCCCATCGGCGACACGTCAATAATATCAAAATGATCGTATTTTTCAGCATATGTGCGGATCGTAAATGCGAGCAAATGCTCAAGTGTATGAATTGTATCAGGCTTCATCGCCTGTTTGTTCGGCTGGCAAAAACGGATATCAAACTTGTTGACAACGCCGTCCGTCCCAACTTTGTGAACGCCGCAATGTCTGACATAAGGCGCTTTTACCGCATCATGATCCAGTTCGAAACTTTCAACTGAAGGCATATTCCTCTCTCCCTTCCATCGGTCTTTTTGTATTATATCATACTTTACCGGTCAGTTTTCAGGTGAATGCTTTTCCTTTTTGTGCGTGTTTTGCTTATATTATAATAAAGACAAAACAAAAAGGTGCTGAAACACATGAAATCACTATTCCTCTTGATTATCCGGCTCTATCAGAAATGGATATCGCCTGTTCTCCCGCCTTCCTGCCGATTTTATCCGACCTGCTCCAACTACGGCCGTGAAGCGATCGAAAAACATGGAGCGCTTAAAGGAGGCTGGCTTACCGTCAGGCGGATTCTAAAATGCCATCCTTTTCATCCCGGCGGCATTGATCCCGTGCCTGATAAAAAGCAAAAGGATTAATTCACTTCTTCATAGCCGTTGACAACAAGGTCAAGCTTTCCTGTTTCCGGATCGATAACAAGCCCGTGCACAGGAACATCTGCCGGTGTCAGCGGATGGTTTCGGATGACTTTCACACTGTCTCTGACGCTGTCTTCCACAGAGTGAAAGCTTTTCAGCCATTGCTCAAAATCAACACCGGAATATTCAAGCGTTTCGATCCGTTCTTTTGGAATTCCGCGTTCCACCACTTTTTCCAAAAAGCTCTCAGCTTTCAGCTTGCTCATTCCGCAGTCGTGATGGCCGATTACACATACTTCATCAGCGTTCAGCTCATAGACGGCGACAAGAATGCTTCGCATAATGCTTCCAAATGGATGGGCCACAAGCGCGCCGGCGCTTTTGACGATCTTCACATCCCCGTTCCGCATGTTCATGGCATGCGGCAGAAGTTCGACAAGCCTTGTATCCATACAGGAGAGGATGACCATTCTTTTATCGGGAAATTTGCTTGTTTCATATTTCTTGTAGTCTTGCCGTTCTACAAACTGCTGGTTAAATTGCAGAATATTATCCAAAAGTTTCATGATCCGATTCCTTTCTTTTCACTTTTTTAATTTTAAATATAACATATGTCTTTTCTTTTTTTCACCATTTGCCCACGATGAAATTCGTAATAATTACGTTTTATAAGAAAGGTTGCTTCGGATACCTCCACTTTCCAACACGATTTGACGAAGATTACCTCTTTTCAAATCGGAACTATTACGATACAATGATACAGGATTTATTAAATCGGAACGATTTCAGTTTTGATGTTGAGAGGAGAAATACGATGAAAAAAGCATTCGGATTAGCATCTGCATTTATTCTTGCTGCCGGATTAACCGCAGGCTGCTCAAGCAATGGAGCTTCCGGCGACCAAAAAGAAGACAACGGAAAATTGGACATTTATACAACGATATATCCGCTTGAGGATTTCACTAAAAAAATCGGCGGTGAATATGTGAACGTCAAGAGCGTTTACCCTCCTAACGTAGAGGCCCATACTTATGAGCCAAGCTCAAAAACAATGGCGGAAATTTCCGACTCCGATGCCTTTATTTATTCCGGCGTCGGTGTTGAAGGCTTCGCAGACAAAGCCGTCAATACGTTAAAGGGAAGCGACGTGAAAATCGTCAAAGCCGGGGAAGGCATTGATCTCCTGACGCATGAAGAAGAACATGGACATGAAGAAGAACACGGGCATGAAGAACATGGACATGATGAGGAGCACGAACATGCCGATGACGGACACGACCATGGAGATCATGACCCGCACGTCTGGCTCGACCCTGTACTTGCTGAAAAATTAGCGGAAAACATTAAGAATGAGCTTGTTCAACTCGATCCCGATCATCAAAAAACATTTACAAAAAACTACGAATCTCTAAAAAAAGATTTAGAACAGCTTGATCAGGAGTTTAAACAAACTGTCGACAAGGCTGACAAAAAAGAGATCCTCGTGTCTCATGCCGCATACGGCTACTGGGAAAAACGCTATGGGATTGAACAGATGAGCGTGCTCGGCCTTTCACCGACAGAGGAGCCTTCCCAAAAAGAACTTGAAAATATCGTCAAAACCGCGAAAGAACACAATATAAAATATGTTATTTTTGAAAACAATGTAAGCAGCAAAATCTCAGAGATCATTAAAAAAGAGATCGGAGCTGAGAGCCTGACGATGAAAAACCTCGAATCCGTTACAAAAGAGGATATCGAAAAAGGCGAAGATTACATCAGCATCATGAAAGAGAACTTGACTGTTTTGAAAAAGGCATTGTCAAATCAATAACAGCTTACACGCGCATGCATGTCATGCGCGTTTTTTATTGCATAAAAAAAGACCGGAGCATCCGGTCTTTTAATCCATATTGAACCTTTTCTTAAACTGTTCGACCCTTCCGCCTTTTTCGTTGAATTTTTGTCTGCCCGTGTAAAATGGATGGGTATCTGAGCTGACTTCAACTTTAATCACCGGATATGTTTTGCCGTCTTCCCACTCCGCCGTTTCAGTAGACGTTCTTGTTGAACGGCTCAAAAAACGGTATCCGCTGTTTACATCCTGAAAAATCACTTGATATGTTTTGGGATGAATATTTGGTTTCATTGACTATTCCTCCTTTTAAAGCGTAATAATTACGTTTTATTATAAACCTTCCGCTTCTTCATGTCAAAATCATACGATTGATATGACAAATTTTAAACATCCTGACAATTTTGCTGACAGACAGGAAGAATAATCTAAAAAAGGAGGTAAACAATAAAAGGAAACTGGTGTGAATGAAAGGTGGCTTTCCGGATGAATGATTTAATGTTTGCAAGAAGCCTTTTCGGAACAACGATGGGATTCCACATCATTTTTGCCTCGCTTGGCGTCGGAATTCCTTTAATGATTCTTTTGGCTGAGCTGATTTATCAAAAAACAAACGATCCCCACTATGCGATTATGGCAAAAAGATGGACAAAGGCCCAAGCCGTTTTGCTGGGGGTTGCGATCCCGACCGGAACCATTGCAGGAACACAGCTGGCGCTTCTTTGGCCGGGCTTTATGGAAGTAATCGGAAAAGTGATGTCCCTGCCTTTTCAAATTGAAATATACGCGTTTTTTATCGAGGCATTATTCATGTCAATTTATGTATACGCGGCAGACCGTCTCTCGCCTATGATGCGAATCACAGCCGTGGTCTTTATCGTGATTGGCGCCGCCGCTTCTGCCATTTTAATCACCAATGTCCACGCTTTTCAGGGAACGCCTGAAGGCTTCAAAATTGTAAACGGGGAAATTACCGATGTGCAGCCGTGGACGGCCTTTTTTAATAAAAGCTTTGCAGTAACGGCTGCTCATGTCGTTGTTTCTGCTTTTATGACAGGCGCTTTTATCATTGCGACAATCGCCGCATATAAAATGCTCCGTAATCGCGGGAACGAAAAAGTGTATATCCTGCACAGAAAAGCGCTTCTTCTCGGACTGCTCGTCGGAGGCGTGTTTTCTCTTATCACTGCCATAAGCGGACATGAATCCGCACAATACCTGCACCGTTATCAGCCTGAAAAGCTGGCGGGTGCGGAAGGGTTATTTGAAACCCAGTCCCATGCGCCCTTGGCAATCGGCGGTATAACCGATGAAGCCACACAATCGATCAAGTGGGCGATTGAAATCCCATGGGCTCTGAGCTTTTTGGCAGGTAACCGGTTTGATACCGTCGTCAAAGGTTTGAATGAATTTCCCAGAGATGAGTGGCCTCCGCTGTTCATCCATACGCTGTTTAACGGAATGGTATTAATCGGAGGGCTCTTGATCGTCTATGCTGCCTGCGGCTTTTTATGGAGAAAAGTGTTGAAAAAGGACCATTTTCCGCGCTGGATGCTCGTCTTTTTCACGACGGCAGGACCGCTCAGCCTGCTTGCGATCGAATTCGGCTGGGTGTTTGCCTGTACCGGAAGACAGCCGTGGGTGATCTATCACATGCAGAAAACGTCTGAAGTCGTGACCTCATCAGGGTCAATCGGGATTTTATTTCTTTTGTTTTTTATCGTTTATATCATTTTGGGGGCAGCGGTGGTGTTTGTTTTACAGTATTATTTTAAACGCCATCCTGTCGAAGAAGATCTCAAGGAAGCATAAACATTACGCCATAACAGAAGGGAAGTCATATGATGCAATTGGATGGGACAACAGATGCACTGCTGGCCATTTCGATCGTCTGGGGTTTCATATTCATCTACGCCGTCATGGCGTCCATGGATTTTGGAGCCGGTTTTTGGTCGATGATTTATATGAACAAAAAACAGCTGAAAGCAACGAATATTGCAAACCGCTACCTTTCTCCGACATGGGAAGTGACAAATGTCTTTATCGTCGGAATCGTCGTGGCTCTCTTCAGCTTTTTTCCCGGCGGAACTTATGTGTTGGGAACGGTGCTTTTGATTCCCGGCAGCATCATTTTGCTGCTGCTGGCGATTCGAAGCGGCTTTTTGGTTTTTTCTCACGCTGCGAAAGGGTATGAAAAAGCGTTGACATATGTTTCAGGCATCAGCGGCTTTATTATTCCCGCCGTCTTAATTCTCGTTCTTCCCGTGACTCACGGAGATTTCGTCTACCAGCAAAACGGCGCTTACCAATTGGCTTTCGCTCATTTATTGTTGAGCCCGCACGCCTACTCATTTATGGGATTTGCCATTTTCAGCACCCTGTTTTTGTCATCCTTATTGCTGGCCGATTTTTCAAACGTTGCCGGGGAAAGAGATGCTTATCAGGTTTACCGACGGAACGCTCTGATATCCGGACCGCTCGCTTTGATCATGTCTTTTTTCATTATGATGACGATGAGAACCGAAGCAAACTGGCTTTTCACAAGAATGATGAACGGCCTTCCTTGGCTGGTCCTTTCTTTTCTCTTGTTTCTGATCGCGTTTGCAGCACTGTTTTTACCCAACACCTACAATAAAGACCGGCTTGGAAAACCGCGCCTTGCCGTCATCGCTATTACCCTGCAGTATTTTACGGCAAGCTATGTGTACGGGCGCTCCCATCTGCCATACATGATCTATCCCGATGTGACGATTCAATCCGGCTTTACCGCCCCGGAAACATTCAGGGCGCTGTTTATTTCATACATTATCGGTTTTATTATTCTGTTTCCCGGCTTTTATTACTTCTGGAAATTATTCATGAAAGACAGGCGGTACATTAAACAGCACGAGTAAGTATGAACCTGATGCAGGTGGATAAGCTAAAGGTGTACTACATTTTTAGGGGGGCTTAAAGTCCGTATGGAACAAAAAATACTATGTGAAGTCAGCAACTGCACATACTGGGATCAAGGAAACAAATGTACGGCCGACGCCATCTATGTCGTCAGCCATGCCGAGGGCGAGAAAGCCTCAAAAAGCGAGGAAACAGATTGCAAAACATTTAAACCTGAACACCATTAAACCGAAAGGAATGAAGGAGGGCAAGGTCATGAATAAAGAGTCGCTGCTTGAGGCTTTTTATCAAGAAATCCAGGGAGCCGATGAAATATCTTTTCAAAAGGCGGCCCGCTCCTTCATGAACTTATGGGACTATGAATACGGCGGCCTTGACGATTTGCCGGAAGATGCGGATCGGCTGATCGGACAGACCGAGCATTGAGCAAAGCAAAAGAGCTGTCTTTAAAGACGGCTCTTTTGTTGTTAAAAAACCGGCTGATCGTTAGCCGGCCCAAACGAGAAGGGGATAATGTGTACATGTTCAATATACAATTTAGCAGGCTTGCAAACAAATCCCGAAAATCGATCATTCAATGGCTAAAAACCGTTTTTTATCGCTTAAAGACATCCATTTTTGATGAATGTCTTCTCAAAACATTTTCATCCACCTCAAACCCCATTCCCGGTCGTTTCGGAACTTTTATCCAGCCGTTGTCAATCTCAATTTCCGGTTTGACAATATCCTCTTCCCAATACCGTGAAGATGAGGAAATATCACCGGGAATTAAAAATTGCGGAAGGGAGCTGAGCGCGATATTATGCGCCCTGGAAATACCTGTTTCAAACATGCCGCCGCACCAGACCGGCATATGATGCTCTTTGCAAAGATCGTGGATCTTCAGCGCTTCCGTCAGACCGCCGACCCGTGAAGGCTTGATATTGATGATTTTACAGCTGCCGAGTTCGATCGCCTTTCTCGCATCATCGGCAGACCTGATGCTTTCGTCAAGGCAAACCGAAGTTTTAATATGCTTTTGAAGATGGCGATGGTCGACGATATCATCATCTGCCAGCGGCTGTTCGATCATCATCAGTTTGAATTGATCAAGCTCCTTGATGCGGCTGATATCTTTCAGGTGATAGGACGAATTTGCGTCGGCCATCAGCGGAACTCTCGGAAAATGCTTGCGGATTTCTTTTAAAAGCTCTACATCCTGTCCGGGCTGAATTTTTAATTTTATTCTTTGATATCCTTCTTTTACATATTGGGCCATTTCCTGAAGCATATCCTCAAGTGGAGCAAGTCCGACGACAACACCGGCAGCCACTTCTGCTTTGACTCCGCCCAGGGCTTCACTTAAAGATACACCCTTTTTTTTGGCGTAAATGTCCCAACATGCTGCCTCAAGTCCCGCCTTTGCCATTCGGTTGCCTTTAAATCCCCTTAAGCTTTCGGGAACTTCTGAAGGATGTGAGAAGGATTCGCGAAGCACGACAGGGATAAAAAAACTTTTTAGCATGTGGTAGCAGGTCTCAGTCGTTTCTTCTGTATACCAGGGCGATGAGAAAGCGGAGACTTCGCCCCAGCCTGTCACACCGCTTTCGTCTTCAGCCTCTATAATGATGAATTTGCGCTCTTGAATGGTCTCCAAGCTTGATTTAAAAGGTTTTTTCAAGCGCATGCCGAGGTGGTACAATGTCAGCTGTCTGATTTGAATCATGGCGATCTCCTTCTACAATTTATGTCTCATCAATTTATTTGAAGCATTGCGCGGCAATCGGTCGATAAAATGAAAAGCCTTCGGCACTTTATATGAAGCGAGTCTCTCCTTGCAAAAACGGAGCAGTTCCTGTTCATCGACAGGCTCATTCACGACGAGGTAAGCGTGAGGAACTTTCCCCCATGTCTCGTCATCGGCTCCTCTGACACCTGCTTCCAAAACGGAAGGATGTGCAAGAAGAACCGCTTCAACTTCGGCGGGGTAAATATTTTCCCCTCCTGAAATGATTAAGTCCGAACGTCTGTCGAGAACATATAAAAATCCGTCATCGTCAAGATACCCGATGTCGCCAGTTTTAAACCAGCCTTCCTTGAAAGATGCTTCATTTGCCGCTTCATTTTTTAAATAGCCTTTCATCACAGTCGGGCCTTTGACGATGATATCCCCGTGTTCCCCCGCCCGGCATTGTGCACCGTTTTTTTCGATTCTGATGCTTGAAGCAAACAACGGTTTTCCTGCTGAGCCAAGCTTCAAGATGCTGTATTCGGGAGCGAGCGTCGCGATTTGCGAACACGTTTCCGTCATTCCGTACGATTGAACGACAGGCATCTGTTTGCTTTTGCATTCTTCAAGCAAAGCAAACGGTGCAGGCCCTCCTCCCAGCAAAAGGCATCTCAGCGATTCCGGACAGCTTTCTACACAGGCTGCAAGGCGGGAAAGCATCGTCTGAACGACCGATATGATCGTCACCCGATGCTGGTTAATCGAATGCAGAACATCTTCTGCGGCAAATTTTTGATGAAGCACAACAGTCATTCCATAGATCACAGATTTAAATAAAGCCGATAATCCGCTGATGTGAAACAGCGGCAAAGCGATCAGCCAGCGGTCATTCTCCGAGAGTCCGAGATTCAAGGCTGATGAAACGGCGCTGAAATAATGGTTGGCGAATGTTTGCATCACACCTTTCGGCCGTCCTGTCGTACCCGATGTGTACATGATGGTGGCCGGATCGTCCAAACGAATCTCCGCTGCTGTTAAAAGGGGACCGGCCTGTATGCTTTGTAGTTCATCAATGTCAACTGTGCGGAAAGAAGCATTCTCCTTGTGCTCTTTTGCAAAAGGCTGTTCCGTAATCAAAAGCTTTGCCTCGGAATGTTCGAGCTGATACATTCTTTCCGCTTTTGACAGCTTCGTATTCAGCAAAACGATTCGGGTGCCGAGAAAAATACAGGCGTGAAGGGCGATGACCATTTCAATCCGGTTTGTCAGCAGCATCGCGGCTGTATCCCCTTTTCCGATTGAACAGCTTTTGAGCTGAGCAGCCATTTTTGCCGCTTCTTGATGCAATTCCATAAAGGTGAGCTGCCGGTTGCCCTGAATGACAGCCAGCCTGTCGGGTGAGAGTTCTGCGCGCTGTTTAAGCCAATTCGGCTGGTCCATTAGCATATCATCATCTCCAAGACGTATTTCTGGTGGATAAAAGAAAACAGCTCAGTCGCACTAAGCTGTTTCTTCAATGTTCTGTTTTTACGGAAAGCGCGGGAACTGCCCAAAGTCTGGACGGCGTTTTTCTTTAAACGCATCGCGGCCTTCTTTTGCTTCATCTGTTGTGTAGTAGAGGAGTGTGGCATCTCCGGCAAATTGCTGAATGCCCGCCAGTCCGTCGGTGTCTGCGTTGAACGCAGCTTTAAGAAATCTGAGTGCCGTCGGGCTTTTCTCAAGCATTTCTTCACACCATTTGATCGTTTCCTCTTCAAGCTTCTCAAGCGGAACAACCGTATTGACCAGACCCATTTCCTTTGCTTCCTGAGCATTGTATTGACGGCACAGATACCAGATTTCACGGGCTTTTTTATGGCCGACGATGCGCGCCAAATAGCCTGAACCGTATCCGGCGTCAAAGCTGCCTACTTTCGGGCCTGTTTGTCCGAAAATGGCGTTGTCCGCGGCAATTGTCAAGTCGCATACGATGTGAAGCACGTGGCCGCCGCCGATCGCATAGCCTGAGACCATCGCAACGACGGGCTTCGGTATCACACGGATCAAACGCTGCAGATCAAGCACGTTCAAACGCGGGATTTCGTCTTCTCCGACATAACCTCCATGGCCTCTGACCTTTTGGTCTCCGCCTGAACAGAACGCCTTATCTCCCGCACCGGCAAGGACGATCACACCGATGTCAGCATCATCCCTTGCATAAGCAAATGCATCGATCAGCTCTGAAACGGTCTTCGGTCGAAATGCGTTATGTACTTCAGGCCTGTTGATCGTGATTTTTGCAATACCGTTATATGTTTCATATAAAATATCTTCGTATTGACGTTCGCTTTTCCATTCTACAGTCATGGAACACGACCTCCTCATAAAATAAATTCACTTACCATTTTACCAAAAAAACCGGGCTCTTCCACATGAATCGCATGGCCTGCCCGCTCACAAACGATGAGGCGGCTGTTTGGGATGCGCCGCTCCATCTCCTGATTGATCGCGACAAACTTTTGATCAAGGCCGCCGGCGATGAGCAGAACCGGAAAATCGAGTTCGCCGAGCCTTTCCCACCAGGAAGGCTGTGCCCCGGTTCCCATGCCGATTAAGCTGCCGGCAATCCCGAGCGGATTGTTGTTCAGCCGCTCTATACGGATTTTGTTCCTTTTGGAAAAATCTAATGACCGCTGGGAAGCAAACAGCGGAATCCTTTCCCAGTATGTCACAAAAGACTCGATTCCTTCATCGATCACCCTCCGGCTGAGCCGGCCGTCCTGTTCCCTTCGTTTCTCTCTTTCAGACGCTGTCTGCAGTCCAGGCGAGCTGCTTTCCAATACCAAACCTGCGACGCGGTCGGGATGGATCATTGAAAAGGATAACGCAAGCCTTCCACCCATTGAATAGCCGATCAAAAAAACTTGCTTCAACCCCAGTCGATCAAAGATTTCCTCAAGATCAGCGACTTGCTTTTCCGTTGTGTAGCGGCTTGCCTCTCTAGGTGAATCGGTTTTGCCGTGCCCGAGCAAATCGATCTTGATGAGCCTGATGCCTCGCATATAATTGTCGATTTCATCCCATGTTTTCACACTGCCGGTAAAGCCGTGCAGAAAAACCGCTGTTTTTTCCTCAGGCAGGCCGCTGTCTTCTATTTCATAACAGACACCGTCATGTAATGTCAATTTCAAAACGGCCACTCTTCTTTCATTTGATCAAGAGCCGCATCCAGCATCCGGCGATGATGCGGCACGCGGTCATCACGCTTTGTTTTCACCTCAATAATGTCGAGCCCTGGGCGGTCGACGGCTGACAAGTAGGCGTCTTTAAAATGGGCGGGAGACTCGGGACAATGATAGCGTCCCCCATACAGCCTGGCGGCATGCTCAAATTCAAGTCCTGTCGGCGTTCCGAACAATTGCTCGAAATAGGTCTCTTCTGCAGACTGGGGCAGAAATGAGAAAATCCCTCCTCCGTCATTATTGACGAGGACGACAGTCAGCGGTATGCCGAGCGTTTTCGTGACCAAGAGGCCGTTCAAATCGTGATAAAAAGACAAATCTCCGATGATGAGTGTCACCGGCTCTTTTGTAGCGGCATATATGCCGAGTGCGGTCGATACCACTCCGTCGATTCCATTGGCCCCCCTGTTGGCAAAAATCGAAAAAGACCGGTCCTGGTTTTCGAAAAACGTATCAACATCGCGAATCGGCATGCTGTTGCCGACAAACAAAGAACTGTTTTCCGGAATGTAATGCTGAAGATGTCGGTAAACATTTCCTTCAAATGTAAGATCCTCAGCTTCAAGATTTCTTAAGTGATGGCGGAACCGTCTGTTGGCGAACTGCCATTGCTCAAGCCAGCCGCCCGGCCTTTCTTCGGAAACCGAAGCCTCTACAAAAGCGGCAAATTCCCGTTCCTCAGCCTGTACCATATGCGCGCCTTGCTGTGTCGGATCGCGCCAGCCGCCATCAGGATCAACGACAATTTGCACGATTTCGGGATTTTGCTTTAAAAGCTGAAACAGCGGCTTTGAAACCGGCATCGGCCCGAAGCGGATGACAAGCTTTGGCCTGAGAGTCCCTTTCATTCCTTCGTCTTTTAAAAGCGAGTCGTACGCATCGATGACCGTCTCCTTCGAATAGCTGCCGTTCCTTAAGTTTGAAAGCGGATCGGCCAAAATCGGATATCCCAAAGCCTTTGAAAGGGAAAGAATATGCGGGATGGCTTCGGCATGTGGAAGCTCTCCGCAAACAATCACGCCTTTTTCAGTCCCGCTGATGAATTCGCTTAGCGCTTTGAGCTCGTGTTGGTCAGCTGAGGCACGCCCGCTTACAGCAGATACGTGACGGCTGCCTTTCGCTCTTGTGAACGGTTCATCATCGAGATTCGGCATCAACGGCTCTCTCAAAGGAAAATTAATGTGCACCGGCCCAAACGGCGCTTTCACCGCTTCAGCGGCGGCGCGCCCTGCCAATGAACGAATATATGCCAGCATATCGGGATGGATATCAGGCAGAGCCGAGTCTGTGAAATATTTAACAAAGTTGCCGAATAAGAATTGCTGATCAATCGCTTGGGGCGCTCCTACTTCGCGCAGCTCATGCGGCCGATCAGCCGTTAAGACGATAAGCGGGACTCTTGCGTAATGAGCTTCAACAACCGCCGGGTAAAAATTCGCCGCTGCCGTCCCGGATGTGCAGATCAAAGCGACGGGTTTCCGTTTCGCCTTTGCCATTCCCAGAGCGAAAAACCCGGCTGACCGTTCATCAACATGAACATGGACGTTGATGTCCGGATGAGCGGCCGCCAAAATCGCGAGCGGTGTCGATCTTGACCCCGGACAGACGACCGCTTCTGTCACGCCTGCTAATGAAAGCTCATCGATAAAGTTTCCTATATATTTTGTAATCGGATTTTCAGTCAACGAATTTCGCCTCCAAGAGCAGACAGCATCGGCTTCAGTTTCATCTGCGTTTCTTCATATTCCAGTGCGGCATCGGAATCGGCGACAATCCCGCAGCCTGCAAAAAGCCTGGCTTCTTTCGATTCAATCAAACCTGATCGTATCGCAACCGCAAACTCACCATTGCCTCCCATATCAACCCATCCGGCTGGAGCGGCGTACCATCCCCGTGACATCGGTTCAATTTCCCTGATGACCTCAACCGCTTTTTGCTGCGGCGCTCCTCCGAGAGCCGGTGTGGGATGGAGCTGTCTGATCAGATCAAACAAGGATGCTTCCTCATTCATTTTGCCGACAACAGGCGTGTATAAGTGCTGTACATTTTTAGTTTTGTATAATCCGGGCTTGGCCGGTTTTTTGACATTGGTGCAGTTTGATAAAAATGCTTTGTAGATCATGTTAACGACAATGTCGTGTTCAATTAAATTTTTCTCATCATTCAACAGCTCAAGACCGATCCTTCGGTCTTCCTCTTCGCTTTCGCCTCTTCTGGTCGATCCCGCAAGGCAGGTGGACAGCACTTTGTCGGCCTCTTTTTTAATCAGCCGTTCAGGCGTCGCCCCGACAAAACTTTTGCCGTTTTCCTCAATGGCGAAAATATAGCTGGTTTGCTGTTCAGACATCAGATTGGTCAGAACTTGATCAAGCTGAACAGGCCGGTCAAATGTCAAGACAATGTCTCTTGCCAGTACGACCTTGTCATAATTTCCTTTTTTAATGTCCTCTGTCGCCTGATTTACCGCTCCGAGCCATTCTTGAAGGTGAAGCTCTTTCTTTCCTTTACACAAAGGCTGCCGTTTCTCAGCAACCTTAAGAACTTTTTGATTGAAGAGCTGTGAAACGGCGTTTTTGGCACAGTCAAGGACAGACTGGATATCTTCTTCTGGATATTTCCATTTATTAATAGTTAGGAATGTTTCCTCTCCGGTTTGCGTCAGCATGACGGAAGGGATAAAAAAAGCGCCTTCCCCGTAGCCGTTCCAATGTCGTTCCCGTTTTTCCAGGGGATCGAAAGAAAAACCGCCGAACAAAAGCGGTCCTACTGCCGTTTGATTTCGTCTTTCACCCTCATGGAAATGATACGATGTCTCTTTTAAGCGCTCCCATTTTTCATGAATATCCCGAAAGCGGCCGGCATCCTTTCGGTCGGTGGAAATCGTGATTTCTTTTCCCCAGCCGACAAGCGTCAAGCCTCCGTCGGGGTCAGACCACAAAAACCGTTTACCGGCATACTTCTCTTCTCCATTTTTAAAAAAGGAAAGGGCATTGATGTCTTCTATTTTACTGGAATAACTTATTAAAACAGCATGGTTGACTTTTTTGACTGCATTTATTGCTTCAGGCGCTTCCCGCAGGAACGTGCGCTGCACTGCTGTCACCATGATACATTCCTCCAACATGCGTAAAATGCTTTTATAACCATACACCTGTGTACGATGTGTGTCAACAAAACGACACTTTCTGAAACAGATGCCCTTACTATTATAAACGTTATCGTCCGTTTGAAAAAGACGAGGCGTTTTTTATTTTTTGCAGATGACCCGAACGCTTTTTTCAACCCATTATATTGACACCTTTTTTAACTTTTTCTAAACTTAGTATGGACGTGTACGTATTAAAACTAAAGGAGTCAAACTTTATGCAGCATCAATCACTTTCAGGGAGTGTTTCTGAAATAAAGCCAGAAAAATGGCGCGTATGGTGGATGTTAACAAGACCGCATACACTGACAGCCGCGTTTGTCCCTGTCACACTCGGGACGGTGATGTCTCTAGAAGCAGGGCGGATTGATATATGGCTGTTTTTAGCTATGCTTTTCGCCTCCATATTAATTCAAATCGGAACGAATTTGTTTAATGAATATTTCGATTATGTCCGCGGGCTCGATAATGAAAAATCGGTCGGCATCGGGGGCGCCATCGTCCGCTACGGAATGAAGCCGAAAACGGTATTATATCTGGCCTACGGCCTTTTTCTGGCAGCCGTTTTGCTCGGGGTCTATATATGTGTTTCTTCAAGCTGGTGGCTGGCGCTCATCGGATTGATTTGCATGGCCGTCGGCTATCTTTATACAGGCGGTCCGCTGCCGATCTCATATACACCGTTCGGCGAAATCATGTCAGGCCTCTTTATGGGTATGGGCATCATCCTCATTTCCTACTATATCCAGACAGGCGGACTCACTTGGAGCGTGTTTCTGATTTCACTGCCGATTACGATTTTGGTCGGAGGAATCAACCTGTCCAACAATATTCGCGATTTGGTCGGTGATAAGGAAAACGGAAGAAAAACGCTGCCGATTTTGGCGGGAAGAAAAAATGCCGTACAGATTTTAAGCTGGGTATTCATTGTTTCTTATTTATTAATCGGACTGTACATCGTGTTCGGGATCATTTCGTTCTGGAGCTGTCTCGTTCTGTTAAGCCTGCCAAAGCCGATCAAAGCGATTAAGGAATTCAAGGTGAAAGAAAAACCGGCCGATTTGATGGTCGCCATGAAATCAACAGCGCAGACAAACACATTTTTTGGCCTTCTGCTGGCACTCGCCCTGGCCATTGAATATCTTTTCTAAAAAGAGCCTTTTATAGGCTTTTTTTTTTGCTTTTTTTACAATGAAAGTTCTGTTTAAATTCGCTCATACTAAAAAGGCAGCACTTTTTAGAAATGAGGCGATATACGTGCTAACCAAAGGACAATTGGAAAGATTGAAAAATGAACTTGAAGCCGGAAAAGAACAGATTATCACCCGGTTTAAAGACAGCGACCATTTTGGCATGGATGACGCATATCCTTACAATTCAACCGGAGAGCTGTCCGCTTACGACAATCACCCCGGTGATGAGGGAACAGAGCTGTATGAACGGGGAAAAGACCTGGCCCTTTATGAACATGAAAGGGAGCATTTGCACGATATCGAGCACGCGCTGGAACTGATCGAAAAAGGGGAATACGGCCGCTGTGAAGTGTGCGGAAAGGATATTCCTTATGAAAGGCTGAACGTGCTGCCTACGGCGACAACGTGCAGCGAACATTCCTCAACAGTCTCTGTCTCAAAAGACCGTCCGATTGAAGAAGAGGTGCTGAATCCTCCGTTCGGCCATTTTGAACTTGATGAAGAGGATGAAAATGTCGCATACGATTCAGAAGACGCCTATCAGGAGGTCGAACGTTACGGAAACTCCGATACTCCGCAGGATTTGGCTGTTCCGCCGCTGTCCTACGGCCAAATGTACATGGAATATGAAGAGCCTGTCGGAAATGTCGAAGATTATGAAAACTATGCCGCAACAGATATTACAGGAAAAGAAATCACCGTCTATCCGACAAAAGAACATGAACAGTATGAAGATCTCCTTGATGAAGAAGGGATCATGACCTCATTCGGAGACCTTCCTCCAGCGGAAAAAGAGCCGTATACAGAGGATGACTAAGCCCCGGATCTTTGGGGCTTAGCATTTTGCATTAGCGGTGATGCGGTTTAATGCCCCAAATCTCTCCGGCGTATTCCTTTATCGTGCGATCGCTTGAGAAATAGCCGGCATGGGCGATATTCGTCACGGCTTTTTCAGCCCAGAGCCTTTCTTTCCGGTAATCGCTCTGGATGTTTTCCTGCGCTTCAATATAGGAAGCAAAATCCTTTAAAACAAAATATTCATCATGATAAGCAAGCAGGGAATCGTAGATTTCTTCAAACTCGTCTCTCTCCCCTTCAAAAAATCCGTTGATGAGCTGATCAGCGGCCTGCCTGATTCTTGCATCGTGCTGATAGTATTCCCGCGGCCGGTATCCGCCCTTTTCACCGTAGCCGAGCACTTCATCCGCCTTTAAACCAAACGTATAAATACAATCAGAACCCACCCGTTCCAGTATTTCAATATTGGCGCCATCATGCGTGCCGATTGTCAGGGCCCCGTTAATCATGAATTTCATGTTCCCTGTTCCCGAAGCTTCTTTGCTTGCCGCTGAGATTTGTTCGCTGACGTCTGAGGCAGGAAAAATCCGCTCAGCTAATGAGACCCGGTAATTTTCTAAGAAGATGACCCTCAATGACTGTCTGACTTCAGGATCATGATTGACTTTATCGGCGACAGAATGAATCAGCTTAATGATCTTTTTGGCGTAATGATAAGCAGGCGACGCTTTCGCCCCGAAAATAAACGTTTGCGGGTATATGGAAAAGCTTGAATCATCCTTCAGCCTGTTGTAAAGATACATGATATGAAGCACATTCAAAAGCTGCCGTTTATAGGCATGCAGCCGCTTGACCTGAACATCGAAGATGCTGTCCGGATGAACGGCAAATCCCGTCGCATTTTTAATGAGTCTTGCGAGAATCTGTTTTCGTTCCCTTTTCACTTTTTGAAACGCCTCAATAAAAGCGGTGTCATGGGCAAACGGCAAAAGATTATGCAGGCTTTCAGGATGTTTGATCCACCGGTCTCCTATCGCTTCGGTTATGAGATCCGACAGCTGCGGATTTGCTTTTAAAAGCCACCTTCTGTGTGAAATGCCATTTGTTTTATTGTTGAATTTATATGGAAAAACATGATAAAAACCGTTCATCTCACGCTCTTTTAAGATCGCGGTATGAATGTTGGCCACACCGTTTACACTATAGCTTCCGACAATCGCGAGATGCGCCATTTTCACTTCTCCGTGGGCGATAATGGCCAGCTTTTCGATCCGCTCCCAGTCTCCCGGGTATTTTTCCCAAAGCCAGCTGCAAAAGCGTTCATTGATCTCCTCAATGATCATAAAAATCCTCGGGAGAAGCGGTTTAAATAAATCAATCCGCCACTTTTCAAGCGCCTCGGCCAGCGTCGTATGGTTCGTATATGAAATCGTATGTACCGTTACATGCCAAGCTTCTTCCCAGGTCATGCGTTCTTCATCCAGCAAAATTCTCATCAGCTCCGGTACAGCTAAAGCGGGGTGTGTGTCATTAATGTGGATCGAGACTTTTTTGTGGAGGCCGCATAGCGACCGATGGTTTTTTTTATAGCTTTTCACAATGCTTTGCAGACTGGCAGACACTAAAAAATACTGCTGTTTCAGCCGGAGCATTTTTCCCTCATCATGTGTGTCATCCGGATATAAACATTCCGTTATGGCTTCTGTTTCCCGCTTGTACTTCAAGATGTTTGTTTCCTGATGAAGAGTGCAAGGCTCGGCGTTCCACAGCCTGAGCGTGTTGACCGTCTTTGTCTCATAGCCGATGACGGGAATATCATGGGGCACGGCGGTTATCACTTTAGCATTTTCATTCCAAAAACGCAGACGGCCGCCTTCCTCTGTCATCTTGACCTCACCGCCGAAATAAACGCAGACCGCTTGATCGGCATTGCGGATTTCCCAGACATACCCGTGCTTTAGCCACTGCTCCGGAAGCTCGACCTGATGACCGTCAACGATTTTTTGTTCAAAGAAGCCGTGCTTGTAGCGAATGCCCATTCCGTGCCCGGGAAGGTCCAGCGATGCCAGCGAATCCAGAAAGCAGGCCGCAAGACGGCCCAAACCTCCGTTACCGAGCCCCGCGTCCATTTCGGTCTCTTCGATCTCATCAAGGGAAATGCCCAGATCGGAAAGCCCTCTTTCAACAACACCGCGGACGCCGAGGTTAAGCAGATTTTGGCCGAGCAGACGGCCCAGCAGAAATTCAATCGATAAGTAGTATGTTTGCTTGTTTTGATTGGTACGGCTCTTTTCATTCGTCCCGATCCAATCAGAACTGATGTATTCCCTGACCATCATGCTCAGCGTCTGGTACTGATCGAGCTTTGACGAATCGCGGAAGCTTTTCCCGCACAACCTTTCAACCCGCTTTAAAAAGCATTGTTTAAAGCTGTCTTTGCACGTGAACATGACGCATCCCCCTTTATCACCCGGTCGAATATCCGCTGATACCGCCGGGCTGATTCGGCCCAGCTCACATCCTGGGTCATCCCTTTTTGAACGATGCCGTTCCACACGCCTTTTTGCCGATAAAAGAAAAGCGCCCGTTTGATCGTGTGCTTCATATCATGTGCATTAAAATGGGCAAACGTAAACCCGTTTCCTTCTCCGGTTTTCTCCTGGAAGGCCGAAACGGTGTCATTAAGGCCGCCTGTTTCCCTGACGATCGGAACCGCTCCATATTTGAGGGCGATCAGCTGCCCCAGTCCGCAAGGTTCGAATTTCGAAGGCATTAAAAACAGATCGCTTCCGGCATAAATCTTGCGGCTCCGCTGTTCGCTGAAGCCGATGTGCGCCCTGCACTGCTCCGGATAAGCATACTCCATATAACGGAAATAGTTTTCAAATTCCGTTTCTCCCGATCCTAAAACGATCAGCTGCATCTCTTCCTCTTCAAACAGTTCATGCAAAACCCTTTTGATCAAATCAATGCCTTTTTGCTTCGTTAGCCTTGTGACCATGCCGACAACCGGAATGTCCTCCCTTTCAGGGAGACCCATCATCTGCTGTAACACGGCTTTGTTTTTCCGTTTACCTGCGCGATTTTCCGCGTCATAATGATAATCGATGTCCGGATCGTACAATGGATCATAAACGGATTCATCAATTCCATTTAAAATGCCTGTGAGGACATGCCGCCTTTCGGAGAGGACGCCTTCAAGCCGCTCGCCGTAATAAGGTGTGAGGATTTCATCGCGATATGTCGGACTGACCGTTGTCACTTGATCCGCCGCAATAATCCCCCCTTTCATGTAATTGACATTCCCATAAAACTCAAGCGTTTCTGGGGGAAAATGGGAAAAATCAAGGCCGAGCAGATCGCTGACGGCCTCCTTCGGAAAAATTCCTTGAAATTGGAGATTATGAATTGTAAAAACGGTTTTCATGTTTTGATAAAAAGGCCTTTTTCCGTAGTCTTCTTTTAATAAATAATTGATCATGGCCGCATGCCAATCATGGGTATGAATCACATCAACAGCCATATCAAGCGTGTACAAAGCTTCTAAAACGGCTCGCGAAAAAAAGGCGAACCGCTCCCCGTCATCATCATGACCGTAAAGTGTATCCCGCTTAAAGTAATATTCATTGTCTATAAAATAATAAGACACGCCGTCATGCTCCAAAACTTCGATGCCGCAATACTGCCTGCGCCAGCCGACGGAAACCTCGCACTCGGCGATTTTGGCCATCCTTTTTCTGAAGCCTTCGGCAATCAAACTGTATTTGGGCATGATCACGGCCGTCTCAATCCCTAAAAGGGAAAGCTCCTTCGGCAGCGCTCCGGCTACATCGGCGAGCCCCCCGGATTTCACAAACGGCGCACACTCTGACACAGCGGATATGATCTTCAAGAGTTCATCAGCGCTCCTTGCACAGCTCCTTTTTTCAAAACGAACGGAAGGTCCAAAGTCCCCGACATTTCGATACGCTGGCCGATTTTGACGTCTTTGTCACAGATGACATTTTCTAAGCGGCAACCTTCGCCAATCTGTGTTTTTTGCATAATGATGCTGTTTTTAATTTTTGTTCCTTTGCCGACATAAACCCCCCGGAACAGGATGGAATTCTCGACTTCCCCTTCAATAACACAGCCGTCTGCAATGATCGATTGCTTCACACTGCCGGTTTTCGAATACTTCACTGGAGGTTCATTTTTCATTTTTGTAAAAACGGGGCGATCCATATGAAAAACCTGCCGCCAACACGCGGGATCAATCAGTTTCAGGCTGTGCAACAAATAGTTGTCCGGCGTATCGATAACAGCGGTATATCCCGAATGCTCATACCGGCTGACTGAAAGTGATTCCCGCTCTTTATTGACAGCTTCTGCAAACGAGTTCAGCCCTGTTTCCCGATGGCCCTCAATCAATTCTTTCAATCGTTTTTTGGCGATGACATACATATCAAGAGGCTTTCCCTCCTGGCAAATTTCAGTCAGATCACAGCCGGATTCCAGATGCCTTTTCAATACATGTTCAAAAGGAATTTGACAGACTGTATAGCTGTTTGTGATGACGGCAAATTGCTGGCTGCTTCTTTCTAAATAATCGAGATGCTCGAAAAACATCGGAAACGAACCAAGCCCGGCCTTATCGTCATGGGGAAGTGAAGAAGGCAGAAAAAACAAACCGTCTTTTTTCCGGTGCAGATCCCACTCTTTCCCAGATCCCAAATGATCCATCAACGAACGGTACGGAGGCTTTGAGAATACCGCAACACTCCGAATTCCGGAATTGACCATGGATGAAAGGATAAAATCGATCAGCCGGTATCTCCCGGCAAACGGGACGGCTCCGATGGAACGGCAGGCCGTTAAATCCTGAAGAGACTGCTGGTTAAAAGCGGTGTCAATCATTCCCAGCATTTGTTTATTCATTGGCATCATCCGCCTCTCCCAGTTGATTAGACAACTTTATGATTTTCTATATAGTCCTCGGTGATAAGCAGAACCCCACCACTTTTACAGCTTGCGCGAAAACCGTCAGGAATCCTCACCCCTGCCGGAACAATCGCATTTTTTATTTCAACATGGTCTCCGATTTCCGCGTCATGCATAATGACCGAATGTTCCACTTTGGAATGCCGGCCGATCTTGACCCCTTGAAAAATAACCGAGCGGCGGACTGCTCCATAAACGGCGCAGCCTTCACTGATGAGCGATTCTTTGACATCCGCCTGATCGGCGATAAACTGGGGCGGAAGGTTGGGCGCAACCGAGTAAATGCGCCAGTTCCGTTCAAACAAATCGAGCGCAGGATTGTCTCCAAGCAGATCCATGTTGGCCTGCCACAAACTCTCGACCGTCCCGACATCCTTCCAGTAGCCTTGAAACGGATAAGCGCTCAGCTTCTTTTCTTCCTGAAGCAGGGCGGGAATGATATCCTTGCCGAAATCATGGCTTGAATCAGGATTGATCTCATCTTTTTCCAACGCTTCTTCAAGCACACTCCATTTAAAAATATAGACGCCCATCGAAGCCAAATTGCTTTTCGGATATTTCGGCTTTTCCTCAAAAGATGTGATATCCAGCCGGTCGTTTGTGTGAAGAATGCCGAAACGTCCGGCCTCAGCCCAATTGACCTCAATGACAGCAATGCTGGCATCCGCCTCTTTTTCAATATGGTACTCAAGCATCTTTCCATAATCCATTTTGTAGATGTGATCCCCGGATAAGATCAATACATGGTCAGGCTGGCGCTCTTTTAAAAAGTGGCGGTTTTCGTATATGGCGCTCGCCGTCCCTTTATACCACTTGACTTCAGATGCTTCGGCATAAGGGGATAAAATGGCGACTCCGCCGTTATTCCGGTTCAGATCCCATGTTTCGCCTATACCGATATATGAGTTCAATAAAAGCGGCTGATATTGAGTCAGGACACCGACATGATGAATGCCGGAATTTGCACAGTTGCTGAGGGCAAAATCGATGATTCTGTATTTCCCGCCAAATGGAACGGCAGGTTTTGCCACATGCTTAGTCAAATCACTCAGCCTGCTTCCTTTGCCGCCCGCCAAAAGCATGGCCACACACCGTTCTTTCATCTCTTTTTCCCCCTCTCTTTTTGACCGCCCTGAGAATCGAGATCCCAAGCGGAGGGACAGTCATGCTGATACAGTATGGCTTGCCGTGCAGGCCGTTTTTTTGTGCCTGAAGAGCCCTTCTGTTGATTTGATGTGAACCGCCGTAGGCTTGATGATCACTGTTTAAAATTTCAACGTACTCCGTTTGAAAAGGGACGCCGATCCGATATCCGTGGTAGGCGGCGGGTGTAAAATTGCAAACGGCAATCAGCGCTTCATTCGGCTTTTTTCCGTAGCGGATAAAAGAGACCACCGATTGTTCGGCATTATGGACATCAATCCATTCAAAACCTTCCGGACGATGATCATTTTCATAAAGAACCCTGCTTTTTTTATAGATGTGAAAAGCATCTTTGGCGAAGTTCCTCGCCTTTTGATGCATGTCAAAGCCGTCTAAAAACCAATCAAGCTGTCCATCATCCTTCCATTCATCAAATTGGGCGAACTCACCGCCCATAAAGAGAAGCTTTTTTCCGGGGTGGGCAATGAAAAATCCGATCAGCAGGCGGTATTGAGCGAACTTTTGCCAATAATCGCCCGGCATTTTATGAAGCAAAGACCTTTTACCGTAAACCACTTCATCATGGGAAAACGGCAGGATGTAATTTTCAGAGTAGGCGTACATTAAGGAGAAAGAAACAAGATGATGCAGATGCTTTCTTTGTTCTGGAGAAGCTTCCATATAGGTTAAAATGTCATTCATCCAACCCATATTCCACTTATAGTTGAATCCGAGACCGCCTTCATATGTCGGATGCGTTACCTTCGGCCAGTCTGTGGAATCCTCAGCCATCATCAAAAAGTGCGGATCTTTGGCAAAAACCTGTTCATTCAAGGTTTGGATCAATTCGATCGCATAGCGGTTGGCTTCAGGCTGAGGGCGGTTTGGCCAATATAGGAGGTTTGCAACAGCATCGACTCGAAAACCATCTATATGATACATCTCGATCCAATACAACGCATTGGATATTAAAAAACTGTGAACTTCCCGCTTTCCGAGGTCAAAATTCGCGGTCCCCCATTCCCGGTTTTCCCTGTCATGCTCATGGATATATTCATATAGAGGCAGACCGTCGAATAAATACAAGCCGTGCTCATCCTTGCAGAAATGGCCGGGGACCCAATCGAGAATGACGCCGATGTCATGCTGATGGGCTTGATCGATAAAATACATGAGATCATGCGGTTTTCCATATCTGCTCGTCGGACTGTAATATCCCGTTGTCTGATAACCCCATGAACGGTCCAAAGGGTGTTCCGTCAGCGGCATCAGCTCAATATGCGTAAATCCATGCTCTTTCACATAAGGGATGATCATGTCGCTCATTTCCCGATACGTAAAAAAGCTCCCATCGGCTTTCTTTTTCCACGAACCAAAGTGAAGTTCATAGATGGAAACCGGTTTTTCATAAACTGGTTTCCGCCTTTTCTTCTTCCGCCATTGATGATCATTCCATGCGAACTCCGGAAATCGGTAAGTAACAGATGCGGTCTTCGGTCTGACTTCAGAAAGAAATGCGTAAGGATCGCATTTCAGCTTTGATTCATTTGCCGCCGTGATGATTTCATATTTGTAAAGCTCCCCTTCTTCAAGCCCGGGTATAAACAATTCCCATACTCCTTGCCGGTTCACCCTTTCCATTCGATGCGCCAAACCGACCCAGTCGTTAAACGTCCCCACGATTCGGACTTCTTTGGCATGAGGAGCCCAAACGCAGAACCTGAAGCCCTTTTGGCCGTCCTGCTCTGCCTGATGAGCGCCAAACAGCCTGTAGCCTTCGAAAAGGCGGCCTTCATGAAACAGGTGCATTTCAAATTCTGCGGCGCTCACACGCGTCACTCCTTTCTGCCACTATATTTAAAGATTACTCATTTATTCGCAGAAAATGGCTGTTTCCCTTTTGTGAAAGCGCTTCTTTTTATTGACAAAATTCAACAATGACTTCGAATTGCAGCACATATTAAAAACCCCTGCATCAAAAAGATGCAGGGGTTTCAAGTGATGATGACCCGTACGGGATTCGAACCCGTGTTACCGCCGTGAAAGGGCGGTGTCTTAACCACTTGACCAACGGGCCTTATTGAAAATGGCGGAGAAGGAGGGATTTGAACCCTCGCGCCGCTTACGCGACCTACACCCTTAGCAGGGGCGCCTCTTCAGCCACTTGAGTACTTCTCCAGATGGCTCCACAGGCAGGATTCGAACCTGCGACCGATCGGTTAACAGCCGATAGCTCTACCACTGAGCTACTGTGGAATCATGGTGGGCCTGAATGGACTCGAACCATCGACCTCACGCTTATCAGGCGTGCGCTCTAACCAGCTGAGCTACAGGCCCATGATATGCAAATGGAGCGGGTGATGGGAATCGAACCCACGACATCAGCTTGGAAGGCTGAGGTTTTACCACTAAACTACACCCGCATTTCGCATGGGGCGGTTGATGGGAATCGAACCCACGAATGCCAGAGCCACAATCTGGTGCGTTAACCACTTCGCCACAACCGCCGCAATATATAATTGTTAACAAGGTGGCTCGGGACGGAATCGAACCGCCGACACACGGATTTTCAGTCCGTTGCTCTACCAACTGAGCTACCGAGCCTTGATAAATGGCGGTCCGGACGGGACTCGAACCCGCGACCTCCTGCGTGACAGGCAGGCATTCTAACCAACTGAACTACCGGACCATTTTGGCAATGAATTTAAATTTGGTTGCGGGGGCAGGATTTGAACCTGCGACCTTCGGGTTATGAGCCCGACGAGCTACCGAACTGCTCCACCCCGCGGCGATAAAATATGTATGGCGGAGGAAGAGGGATTCGAACCCCCGCGGGCTTTGACACCCCTGTCGGTTTTCAAGACCGATCCCTTCAGCCAGACTTGGGTATTCCTCCGTAATAAATGGTGGACCTTGTAGGACTCGAACCTACGACCGGACGGTTATGAGCCGTCTGCTCTAACCAACTGAGCTAAAGGTCCTTTAATAGCGGCGGAGGGGATCGAACCCCCGACCTCACGGGTATGAACCGTACGCTCTAGCCAGCTGAGCTACGCCGCCATGATCAATATGAATATAGAGATAACAAAGTGGAGCCTAGCGGGATCGAACCGCTGACCTCCTGCGTGCAAAGCAGGCGCTCTCCCAGCTGAGCTAAGGCCCCAAAAAGAATCGGGAAGACAGGATTCGAACCTGCGACCCCATGGTCCCAAACCATGTGCTCTACCAAGCTGAGCTACTTCCCGTTGTTATAATGGCGCGCCCGAGAGGAGTCGAACCCCTAACCTTTTGATCCGTAGTCAAACGCTCTATCCAATTGAGCTACGGGCGCATATCCTGTGTGTCTGCCAATTCCACCAACCTGGATCGGATGGTGGAAGCGGAAGACGGGATTCGAACCCGCGACCCCCACCTTGGCAAGGTGGTGTTCTACCACTGAACTACTTCCGCATAATATAATTGGCGATGCGGATGAAGGGACTCGAACCCCCACGTCTGTAAAGACACTAGAGCCTGATTCTAGCGCGTCTGCCAATTCCGCCACATCCGCATAAAAATGGTGAGCCATGAAGGACTCGAACCTTCGACCCTCTGATTAAAAGTCAGATGCTCTACCAACTGAGCTAATGGCTCTAAGACATTCTTAGATAAAAGCCGTTGATTTTCTTCTTTTCAGCAACTTTTATATTATATCATAAATTGATGGTGCCGGCAAGAGGACTTGAACCCCCAACCTACTGATTACGATTCAGTTGCTCTACCAATTGAGCTACACCGGCCCATTCAATATGAATGGTGGAGGATGACGGGCTCGAACCGCCGACCCTCTGCTTGTAAGGCAGATGCTCTCCCAGCTGAGCTAATCCTCCGCGCCGTTTTTCGATCAACTCTCGATCTGACAAGGACTATTATATATGGGAACACACCCATTTGTAAAGGCTATATTAAAAAAATTTTATTTTCAGTTTTTTTCTCAATACGAAAACCGTTTCAATGATATAGTTGATAGAAGGCCGGCTGTTCAACCTCTTCACAAATCAAACAGCATAATTTTAACGCCATCCTTTTTCTATGTATGGACGTATAGGCTCTTATAACAGGTTCTTCAAATGCTTCAGAAATTCCTGTCTTTTTGAGACCGCAAATTTATATTCCTGATGATTGTTTTAGACGGCCTTAATCCCGTTTGGTATAAGCAGCAATGTCTTTCTCTTTCAATATCCTTGAGCTCAATATTAAGCGTTTTTCCACGGGATGTAAAAATCATTGCTGCTTTTATTGATTTAATCTGCCTTCAGCTCTTTCAATGCCGCGGAACAAATTTCCGGAATGTCCGTGATTCTTGTTTTGACAAACACATTTTATTTCCTTAAATTGATGTTTTAGCGACATTTCGGAGATCAACCTTTTGAATACTGACAATCCCAGTGTTTCAGCTTAGTTTACTTTGGAGTATATCTTCACCACTTTATCGCTTGCTATGTATTCAGCATAGATTGTTCTTCCGGCCTATATTATTTATCCGGTCCATTTAAGCTGCTTCGTTCCTTATTGCCGCTTTTCATATTTCACTTCATATATTTAACCTCCTTTTTCACCAGGCTAGGGATATTCCCCTTGGATTGTCCTTTCGTCTTTACAATATAGAAAGCTTACTGGAAAACATAGATCAGCCAAATGCTTTCTTAATTTAAAGCAAAAAAAGACCGGCTTTAAATAAGCTGGTCTTTTACATTGCTTGGCGGCGTCCTACTCTCACAGGGGGAAGCCCCCAACTACCATCGGCGCTGAAGAGCTTAACTTCCGTGTTCGGCATGGGAACGGGTGTGACCTCTTCGCTATCGCCACCAAACCTTA
>NZ_JBIYSN010000007.1:0-303251 GCF_046464135.1 Bacillus sp. z60-11
AAGGTTTGGTGGCGATAGCGAAGAGGTCACACCCGTTCCCATGCCGAACACGGAAGTTAAGCTCTTCAGCGCCGATGGTAGTTGGGGGCTTCCCCCTGTGAGAGTAGGACGCCGCCAAGCCGAACTTCATATTATCGCGGGGTGGAGCAGTTCGGTAGCTCGTCGGGCTCATAACCCGAAGGTCGCAGGTTCAAATCCTGCCCCCGCAACCAAATTTAAATTAACAGCCAAAATGTTAAACATAACGAAATGGTCCGGTAGTTCAGTTGGTTAGAATGCCTGCCTGTCACGCAGGAGGTCGCGGGTTCGAGTCCCGTCCGGACCGCCATGTTGTACACAAACGAAATCGAGATATTTCGTTTTTTTTTATGTCTTCTTTCCCATAATTTTTAAAGCTTGGCTCTGCCAAGCTTTCTTTATTGCAGTAAATTCGATAAACTAGTGATAGTATTTGATTTGCCGCTTTTAACAGCAAAGGAGCATGTTATCTTATGGATGAATTTGAGCTGATTCACAAGATTGCGCCCCGTTCGCTTTCTCATCAGGAAATCGAAATCGGCATTGGAGACGATGCCGCTGTTTACCATTCAAAGAACGGATATCAGGAGATTGTTTGCCTCGATACCATGGTCGACGGTGTCCATTTTCTTTCCTCGCATTCAACACCGGCTGAAATCGGCTATAAAGCATTGGCTGTGAATATAAGTGATGTTGCTGCTATGGGAGGCTTTCCGAAATTTTATCTCGTTTCAATCGCCGTCCCTTCCGGATGGAACGACGCGGATATTGAGGCGATGTATGAAGAAATGAACCAGCTGGCGAAACTATACCAAATGGATTTAATCGGCGGTGACACCGTAGCGACGAACGGACAAATGGTGATAACCGTAACGGTGATCGGTGAGATCAAAAAGGGCACAGCCTGCCTCAGAAGCCACGCTCAGCCGGGGGATGTCGTCTTTGTAACAGGGGAACTCGGTTCATCAGCGGCCGGGCTGTCCTTTTTATTAGAGAAAATACCGGTCAAAGATGAGCGGCAGGCGCAATATTTTATTGCACGTCATAAAAGGCCGACACCGAAAGTCGAAGCCGGTTTAATTTGTTCGCGCTATCAACATGTGGCGCTTAATGATATCAGCGACGGACTTGCCAGCGAGCTCAATGAAATTGCTGAAGCAAGCCGTGTTTCAATTGACATATATCAAGATTTAATCCCTGTACATTCAGATTTACATACACTGCACAACGGATGGGAAGAGTGGGTCTTGTTCGGCGGCGAAGACTACGAACTTGTCGGTACGATTTCAAGCGATCAGTGGGAGCATTTTTACGAAGAATGCTCTAAGCATCGGATCCCGGTTTGTCAAATCGGGCGCATTCGTCAATCCGGGGATGCCCAAGTTTTCTATCACAGCGGACAAGATTGCGTACTCCTTGAGAAAAAAGGATATAATCATTTTAAATAAGACAGGTGACATAAAGGTGAAAACAGTAGAATGGAAAACGACAGAACCTGAACAGACAAAAGACATTGCCAGATTGACTGCAAGATACGTTCAGCCTGGCGATGTCATGACATTAGAAGGCGATCTTGGAGCCGGGAAAACGACTTTTACGAAAGGGTTTGCGGAAGGACTCGGCATCCAGCGGGTTGTCAGCAGCCCGACCTTCACCATCATAAAAGAATACCGCGACGGCGCTCTTCCCCTGTATCATATGGATGTTTACAGAGTTGAAGATGAGGCCGAAGATCTCGGACTAGATGAGTACTTTGAAGGAGACGGCGTCTGCCTAGTGGAGTGGGCCCATCTGATTGAGGAGCAGCTTCCGAAAGAACGGCTTGACATCGTCATCAAACGGATAGGTGATGATGAGAGAAAACTGACCTTTTCTCCAAGAGGCGCCAGATACGAAAATCTTTGCAAGGAGATAAGCGAACATGACGATACTTGCGATTGATACATCCAATTTAACGCTTGGTGTTGCCTTAACAAGGGATGGAAAGGTGATGGCCGAGCATATTTCCCATTTGAAAAAAAATCATTCGGTCAGGGCAATGCCGGCGATTGATGAGCTGTTGAAGGAATGCGGACTTGAGCCAGGGAACTTGAGCAAAATTGTCGTTGCCAAAGGACCTGGATCTTATACAGGCGTCCGGATTGGCGTCACGATAGCCAAAACGCTTGCCTGGTCGTTAAATATTCCGGTTGCAGCTGTTTCCAGCCTTGAGGTGCTGGCTGCGGGCGGCCGTTTTTTCTCCGGACTGATTTGTCCATTGTTTGACGCAAGACGCGGACAGGTTTATACAGGGCTGTATCAATATGATCAAAACTGTGTATTGCGGGCTTTAAAAGAAGATCAAAATATCCTGCTTGAAGATTGGCTTAAACAGCTGAAAGACATGGAGCAGCAAGTCCTGTTCCTGGGCCATGATACGGACATCCACAAAGATTTGATTAAGCAGATAATGGGCGACCAAGCGGTGATTGCAGGGCCTGCCCTGCAGCTTCCGCGTCCTTCTGAGCTGGCATTGATCGGAGAGCTTAAAGAGCCTGAACCTGTACACGGCCTTGTTCCAAACTATATTCGGCTGGCCGAAGCGGAAGCTGTTTGGCTGGAAAAACAAAAATAAACGGGTGAAGCCATGAATACACAAATGGTCATACGTGAAATGACGCCAAAAGACGTGGATCAAGTGTTTGAAATTGAAAGGCGCTCTTTTTCATCACCGTGGAAAAAAGAGTCTTTTCACCATGAGCTTGATCACAATATGTATGCACATTACCTTGTTCTTGAAATCGAAGAACAAGTCATTGGCTACTGCGGCATCTGGATCGTGATGGATGATGCACAGATTACGAATATTGCCGTTTCACCTGAACACAGGGGCCGCCGTTTTGGCGAGGCTCTGTTAAAAGCCGCCATGAAGCTGTGCCGGATGAAAAAGGCGGAGCAGCTTTCATTAGAGGTGAGGGTATCGAATCATATTGCGCAAAGCTTGTACCAAAAACTCGGTTTTCAGCCGGGAGGCATTCGCAAAAATTACTATACTGATAATGGAGAAGATGCGTTGATCATGTGGGTGAGACTAAATGAATCATAAAAAAGATCTGTATGTATTGGGAATTGAGACAAGCTGTGATGAAACCGCCGCAGCGATTGTGAAAAATGGAACAGAGATTGTCGCTAATGTTGTCGCATCGCAAATTGAAAGCCACAAGCGGTTTGGGGGCGTTGTTCCGGAAATCGCGTCCCGTCATCATGTGGAGCAAATCACGATTGTGCTGGAGGAAACTCTTTCACAGGCGGGAATGGATTTTGATGACATTGATGCGATTGCGGTAACGGAAGGACCCGGTCTTGTCGGCGCACTATTAATCGGGGTAAATGCGGCAAAAGCGCTGAGCTTCGCCCGCAACATTCCGTTGGTAGGTGTTCACCATATTGCCGGTCATATATATGCGAACCGTCTTGTTCAGGAAATGGATTTTCCGGCGCTTGCACTCGTCGTCTCCGGAGGGCATACAGAACTCGTGTATATGAAGGAACACGGATCGTTTGAAGTCATAGGAGAAACGCTTGATGATGCGGCGGGTGAAGCCTATGATAAGGTAGCGAGAACAATGGGGCTGCCATATCCGGGAGGTCCGCATATAGACAAGCTCGCACATCAGGGTGATGCAAACGTGCCATTGCCGCGTGCATGGCTTGAAGAGGGCTCATATCATTTCAGCTTCAGCGGACTTAAATCAGCGGTTATCAACACGCTTCACAATGCTTCGCAAAAAGGTGAAACCATATCGCCGGAGGATTTATCCGCAAGCTTTCAAAAAAGCGTCATTGATGTGCTCGTAACCAAAACGGAACGTGCGGCAAAGGCTTATGGCGTCAAACAGGTTTTGCTGGCCGGAGGGGTTGCGGCAAACAAAGGGCTTAGAACGGCGCTTGAACAGACATTCAGCAACCATCCGGAGATTGAGCTTCTGATTCCGCCTCTTTCGCTATGCACAGATAATGCAGCGATGATCGCCGCGGCAGGAACCGTCGCTTTTGAAAAAGGAATCAGGGGAAGATATGATATGAATGGCAACCCCGGCCTTGAGCTGACTTCTTATCAAAACCTCACGTAAGTGGGGTTTTTTTACGCGGTAAAAGTTATTAACAAATTATTAACACACATCCACAGCCTTGTGTATAATTTAATAAAGCCTATTTTATAGACCTTTTTTACTTGTTGATAATGTGTATAAACATTATGTTTTTTGTGGATATTGTGGGTAAAACGTTTTCTTTCTTAATAACAAAGGTTTTCTTTTGTGGACAAAAAACCGCTTCATAATATGAAGCGGTCTGCTTTTCATTTATTCATTTGTAGAAAGTGCTTCCCATTCCGATAACAGCTGTTCAAGCTCGAGGTTGAGCTTTTCGTTTTCGGAGTGGATATCCTGAACTTTTTCATGGTCTTGAAAGACATCCGGTTCACAAAGAAGTTCTTCATTTTTTTCGATTTGCCCTTCGATACCCGTAATTCTTGTTTCGATTTCTTCAATGCGGCGCTGTCGCTGTCGTTCTTTTCTTTTCCATTCCTTTTCTTCTTCATAGCTGCGTTTCGCGCCCGCTTTTTCAGAAGCTGTTTTCTTGGGCTCATCTGCTTTTTGTTTTTCCAGCTGTTCGAGCTCAAGCTGCTGTGCTTTTTTTTCTGTGTAGTAATCGTAGTCTCCCAGATACTCCTCGATTTTTTCAGGGGAGAGCTCAAATACTTTCGTAGCGATTCTATTGATAAAATAGCGGTCATGAGACACGAATAATATCGTTCCCGGATAATCGATCAAAGCGTTTTCCAATACTTCTTTGCTGTCTAAATCAAGATGGTTTGTCGGTTCATCAAGAATAAGAAAATTGGCTTTTTGGAGCATCAGCTTGGCGAGAGCGAGCCGCGCTTTTTCCCCGCCGCTTAAAGCGTGTACCGGCTTTAACACATCGTCTCCGGAGAATAGAAAGTTGCCGAGACAAGTTCGAATGTCTTTCTCATTCATCTCGGGATAGTCGTCCCAAAGCTCGTCGAGCACGCGTTTTGACGATGTCAGTTCAGCCTGTTCCTGATCGTAGTAGCCGATTGTGACATGCGAGCCTGTCGCAATCGCTCCCGATACAGGCTTCAGTTTATCTACCAGCGTTTTAAGCAGAGTCGATTTGCCGATTCCGTTTGGTCCGACGAGCGCCACACTTTCACCGCGGGTAATGTGGAAATCGAGCGAGCGGAGAAGCGGGGGCTGATCCTGATAGCTGACGGTTAAATCCTGAACCCGCAGCACATCGTTTCCGCTTTGCCTTGAAATGTCAAAGCGAAAGGACGCCGACTTTTCATCACCCAGCGGTTTATCCATGACTTCCATCCGTTCAAGCTGCTTTCTTCTGCTCTGTGCGCGCTTTGTCGTTGAAGCCCTGGCTAAATTGCGGTCGACGAAGTCCTGCAGCTTGGCGATTTCATCCTGCTGTTTTTCATACAGCTTCGTTTCTTTTTCAAGATGCTCTGCCTTCAATTTAAGATAAGAGCTGTAGTTTCCGATATATTTTTTGCTCTGGGAGCGGGAAATCTCGTAAACTTGTGTGACAACTTTATCGAGAAAGTATCTGTCATGGGACACGATTAAAATCGCTCCGCTGTAGTTTTGCAAATATTGTTCAAGCCATGTCAGCGTGTCGATGTCCAAGTGGTTCGTCGGCTCATCGAGAATGAGGAGATCGGGCTTTGTCAAAAGCATTTTACCGAGAGCGAGCCGCGTTTTCTGTCCTCCGCTCAAGTCCTGAACGCGGGCGTTATCATCAAACCCGGCAAAACCAAGTCCGTGCATGATGGATCTGACTTCGGCTTCATATTGGTAGCCGCCCTTGTCTTTAAACTCCTGCTGCAGCCTGTCATAAGTTTTCATTAAAGAGTTCAGCTTGCCCGGATCAGCATGCGCCATTTGCTCTTCGATCGAACGCATCTCTTGTTCCATTTTCTTGAGAAATTCAAATACCGACAGCAGTTCTTCCTTAATCGTCAGCTTTGAATCAAGCCCTGAGTGCTGGTCCAGGTAGCCCATCGTTAAATCTTTCGGCTTGATGATTTCACCTTTTTCATATGACAGCTTTCCTGCGATGATTTTTAAGAAAGTCGATTTTCCGGCTCCGTTGCGTCCGACGATCGCAATCCTGTCCTTTGATCTGACTTCCAGCTTTATATTCGTTAAAATAGTATCAGCCCCAAACGATTTTGCGAGCTGATTGACTTGCAAGATCATCATGATATTTCACCTCTTGTCTGCTATTTTAAGTGTAGCCTATCAACCGGCAGTCAGCAAACAATTAAGTGAAGTCTGGAAGATTTTAACCAAAAGAAAAAGACAGAACGAAAAAAATAGTGTATGATCGTTATAAGGAGAGTTTTGATCATGAATGAATTTACACATTTTAATGAACAGGGCAGAGCGAGGATGGTTGACATCAGTGAAAAGGAAGCTACAGTCCGCACCGCAGTAGCCGTCTCAAGTGTGTCCATGAATAAAGAAGTACATGAAAAAATCAACAACCGGGAAATCGGGAAAGGCGATGTGCTGGCAGTGGCTCAGGTTGCCGGAATCATGGCGGCAAAACAAACTTCCGCCATCATCCCGATGTGCCACCCGATCGCGCTCAAGGGAGTTGATATTGCCTTTCGGTGGGAGGAAAAAGAACAGAAAAGCGTGCTGCATATTCAATCTAGAGTCAAGACGAGAGGGAGTACAGGTGTGGAAATGGAAGCGTTAACTTCCGCCTCCGTCTGTGCGTTGACCGTCTATGACATGTGCAAAGCGGCGGATAAGGGAATGGTGATAGGACCGACATGTCTTCTCGAAAAGACTGGCGGGAAAAACGGTGACTACAAAAGGGAAAAAGCTGATGTAAACATGGAGGATCGTCTATGAACATGGATCATTCAAAAATTCCGCAAGCGACAGCAAAACGGCTGCCGTTATATTATCGTTTTCTAAAAAACCTTCATGCATCCGGAAAACAGCGTGTATCATCCGCTGAGCTGAGCGATGCCGTCAAGGTCGATTCCGCTACCATACGCAGGGATTTTTCCTACTTTGGCGCCCTCGGCAAAAAAGGTTACGGCTACAATGTCAATTATCTGTTGTCCTTTTTCAGAAAGACGCTTGATCAGGATGAAATGACAAACGTAACACTCATCGGTGTGGGGAATTTAGGGACAGCCTTTCTCCATTACAATTTCATCAAAAACAACAATACGAAAATTGCCATGGCTTTTGACATCAATGAGAATAAAATCGGCACCGAGGTGGGCGGCGTTCCGGTCTATGACTTAAACGCCCTTGAAGAACATATGACGGATGACATTCCCGTCGCCATCTTGACGGTTCCGGCCCAAGCCGCGCAATCCATCACAGACAGGCTGGTCGCGCTGGGCATTAAAGGGATTTTAAATTTTACGCCGGCTCGTTTGAATGTGCCGGACCACATTCGAATTCATCATATAGATTTGGCGGTTGAACTGCAGTCACTCGTGTATTTTCTGAAGCATTATTCAATGAATGACAAGTGAAAAACGGGAAGCTTAAAAGTAAAGGAAAGGGGGCAGGCATTGATGCCAATCGGTCCTGGAAGCTTTATTTTAATCGTCGTGGTGGCGCTTTTAGTATTCGGCCCGAAAAAACTTCCGGAGCTTGGAAGAGCGGCCGGAAATACGCTGCGGGAATTTAAAAATGCGACAAAAGGGTTGGCTGACGACGATACGGATAAAAAGAAGGAAGATCAGTAAGATAGGATGACATTTATGAAGGGAAAAGAAATGTCGCTGGTAGAACATATTACAGAACTTCGAAGACGACTCATGATGATTTTTTTCTTTTTTGTCGTTTTTGTTGCAGCAGGCTTTTTTTTGGCAAAGCCGCTGATCATTTATCTGCAGCAGACGGATGAAGCAAAGCTGCTCACGCTTAACGCGTTTAAGCTGACTGACCCTTTGTTTGTGTATGTGCAGTTTGCTTTCATCATCGGCGCTGTCTTGACTTCGCCGCTTCTTTTATATCATCTGTGGGCTTTTGTCAGCCCCGGGCTGTATCAAAAAGAGCGTAAAGTGACGCTCAGCTATATTCCGGTATCGATCATACTTTTTTTAGGCGGCATTGCCTTTTCTTACTTTATTTTATTTCCGTTTGTCGTCGATTTTATGACGAGGATCTCCGATGATTTGAACGTCAATCAGGTCATCGGAATTCATGAATATTTTCAGTTTTTGCTGCAATTAACGCTTCCTTTTGGCTTATTGTTTCAGATGCCTGTCGTGATCATGTTTATCACGAGGCTCGGTTTGGTGACGCCCATGTTTTTGTCCAGAATCAGAAAGTACGCCTATTTTGTTTTGTTTGTTATCGCGGCGCTCATCACACCGCCTGAAGTATTGTCTCATTTAATGGTTTCTGTGCCTTTATTGCTGCTTTATGAGCTCAGTATCGTGATTTCAAGAATCTCTTACAGACAGGCGCAAAAAACGATCATCCAGGAGGAAAACCAGGCATTTTTGAAAGACCAGAGCAAATAAAGAGCCATTCCCGCGGAAAGGGAATGGCTCATCTTTTTCGAAAGGGCTCTTTATTTTTTTCGCTTCATTCTGCCCGACAAGGCGAACATTTTGAAGGAAATACTGATATTATAGGCGGCGAAAAGCATCAACAGAATGGTGTAAAAAGACCATATGCCTCCCGGTGAGGTGGATGCCAGGTAAGTAAACAGCACGCCTGTCAATAAATAAATGAACCCCCAAAACACAGGGCTTCTCATCATAAAAATCCTCCAATAATCAATTGCATTTTCTCGAGCCGTTCCAAATATTCTTCAATAGGCCCTTGGAAAGTCTGAATCAATACAACGAGCGTATTCATGGCGACATGGGCGAAAATCGGAACGATAATCCGGTTTGTTCTGACGTATAAAAAGGCGAACGTAAATCCCATTGCCGCATAAATGAGCAGGTGTGAGAAATCCATATGGACAACCGAGAAAAGCACTGAACTGAACAGAGCGGCAATGAAGAAATTCGTTTTTTCGTAAATAGCGCCGAAAATGATCTTTCTGAAAATGATTTCTTCGAGAATCGGACCGAATACGGAAGAGACGAATATCATCAGCGGTATTGTGTTAATGAGCTGCATAATGTGCTGCGTATTTTCCGATTCCGGTTTGACCCCAAGCAGGTTCATTTCGATTGAAGCGGCAATCGACTGGGCAAACAGAGCGAGGAATACGCCGCCTACCGCCCAGGCAATAGATGCGCCGGCAGATGCTTTCTTGCCGTTGCGAAGCGTCGTTTTCGGCGCCGTCCTCAAGATCAACAGCACGATGACAAGACAGAGCGAAAAGGCGATGATCAGCCAAATACCTGAAAGTGTAAGCTCCGCTTGAGCGGGTTCCATGCCTCTTCCCACTCCGAAAAAGTACAAGAGGGGAATGCCGACAACAGATGACAGATGCATGAGGACATATGTCAAAATAATAAACCAGTATTGTTTTTTCAAGCCGTATGTACTCCTTTTCTAAAATCTAAACAGGCTATGTTTATTGTAACACACCTTTTTGAAATTATAGGTCGCTGAAGGTATCACGGGAAAAATGTAAGCGTAAAAAATTTTCACCTTATCACTTGAAATTAGCTGGGAGATTCTTTATTATAAGAATTGTGTTAGCACTCAACAGATGCGAGTGCTAAAATTACATATGAAAATATTGAGGAGGTTGTTTCATTGTTAAAGCCATTAGGTGATCGCGTTGTCATTGAGCTCGTTGAGTCTGAAGAAAAAACTGCTAGCGGAATCGTACTTCCTGACTCCGCAAAAGAAAAACCCCAAGAGGGTAAAGTGGTTGCTGCCGGTTCAGGCCGTGTATTAGAGAGCGGAGAGCGCGTGGCATTAGAAGTTAAAACAGGCGACCGCATCATCTTCTCAAAATATGCAGGTACCGAAGTGAAATATGAAGGTACTGACTACTTAATCTTACGTGAAAGCGACATTTTAGCTGTCATCGGCTAAGTCTTAAATAAACATTACACAATATTATAGGAGGTTCGGATAACATGGCAAAAGATATTAAGTTTAGCGAAGAAGCCCGCCGTTCAATGCTGCGCGGTGTCGATGCATTGGCGGATGCTGTAAAGGTAACGTTGGGACCTAAAGGACGCAACGTCGTTCTTGAGAAAAAATTCGGTTCTCCATTAATCACAAACGACGGTGTAACGATCGCGAAAGAAATCGAGCTTGAAGATGCTTTCGAAAACATGGGTGCGAAGCTTGTTGCTGAAGTTGCCAGCAAAACGAACGATGTTGCCGGTGACGGTACAACGACAGCGACAGTTCTTGCCCAAGCGATGATTCGCGAAGGTCTTAAAAACGTAACAGCCGGTGCAAATCCTGTAGGCGTCCGTAAAGGAATCGAGCAGGCTGTGGCTGTAGCGGTTGAAAGCCTGAAAGAAATCTCTAAACCAATCCAAGGCAAAGAGTCCATCTCACAGGTTGCTGCGATTTCAGCGGCTGATGAGGAAGTCGGCAGCCTGATCGCAGAAGCGATGGAACGCGTCGGCAACGACGGTGTCATCACAATCGAAGAATCCAAAGGCTTCACGACTGAGCTTGAAGTGGTTGAAGGTATGCAGTTTGACCGCGGATATGCGTCTCCTTACATGGTGACTGACTCTGATAAGATGGAAGCGGTTCTTGAAAATCCGTACATCTTAGTGACAGATAAGAAAATCACAAACATCCAAGAAATCCTGCCGGTGCTTGAGCAAGTCGTGCAACAAGGCAAACCTATGCTTCTGATCGCTGAAGATGTAGAAGGTGAAGCACTTGCGACACTCGTTCTCAACAAACTTCGCGGAACGTTCAATGCAGTGGCTGTAAAAGCTCCTGGATTCGGTGACCGCCGCAAAGCGATGCTTGAAGATATCGCGATCCTGACAGGTGCGCAAGTGATCACAGAAGATTTAGGCCTAGACCTGAAATCAACTGAAATCACACAATTGGGACGCGCTTCTAAAGTCGTTGTCACAAAAGAAAACACAACGATCGTTGAAGGCGCAGGAGACACGGAACAAATCGCGGCCCGCGTCAACCAAATCCGCGCTCAAGTTGAAGAAACAACTTCTGAGTTCGATAAAGAAAAATTACAAGAGCGACTTGCTAAACTTGCAGGCGGCGTAGCTGTCATCAAAGTCGGCGCTGCGACTGAAACTGAACTGAAAGAACGCAAGCTTCGCATTGAAGACGCCCTGAACTCTACACGCGCCGCGGTAGAAGAAGGAATCGTATCCGGCGGAGGTACAGCTCTTGTCAATGTGTACAATAAAGTTGCCGCACTTGATGCAGAAGGCGACAAACTGACTGGTATCAACATCGTTCTTCGCGCCCTTGAAGAACCAATCCGTCAAATCGCGCACAACGCCGGTCTTGAAGGATCTGTCATCGTTGAACGCCTGAAAAATGAAGAAATCGGTGTCGGCTACAACGCTGCAACAGGCGAATGGGTGAACATGATCGACAAAGGTATCGTTGACCCTACAAAAGTGACGCGCTCAGCTCTGCAAAACGCAGCATCTGTTGCGGCCATGTTCCTGACAACTGAAGCAGTTGTTGCCGATAAGCCTGAAGAAAACAAAGGCGGCGGCGCAGGAATGCCTGACATGGGCGGAATGGGTGGCATGGGCGGCATGATGTAAGCCCAGCTTCCGCGAAAAACCTCTTGAGAAATCAAGGGGTTTTTCTTATTTACAAAAAAAGCTCCTGATCATTTTTCACTCAGCGTCCTAGGGGAGCGACTCAAGCCAAAAACTGGATGCATTCCAAAAAAAGTCGACAGTACGCTAGGGAAAAAACGTGTTTCAGACAAACAAGTAAATCCACAGGAACTATCCTGAAAAAAGAGATTGTCAGAGGCGCTGCAAAACCTGTATGATTGCAGCGGGCTTTTCGCTGGTATGGGGCTGCTGGCTATTATGGACCGAAGACAGCTGATGCGGCTGATGCACGGGCTGTCTGTGGACGGTATTGATGGACCAAAGACAAGGGCAAAACTTGAAGCATTATTGAAATAAAAATGGCCTCTTGAATCTTCAAGGGGCTCGTAAGTGATTACAAAATTTAAGTATTGTTTTTTATTTTTTGAGTAACTTGTTTAAGCCACATTAATGGAGCTACTTCATAACTAAGGAAATCTACACCATCGGCAGCTTCCTCTATAAAATCATTCTTTTCTTCTTCTGAATACTCACTGTTTATAAACTCTGTTAGAGCTATTACATCGTCTTCTTGTTCCTTTTGGGATACCTGATCTAAATACTCTTCAAGTGCTGACTCTGGTGATTCAATGTCTTGGTGGAAAATCCCTCCGAGAAATTGATATACAGGATCAGAAACTTTTATTTCAATCATTTATTATTCACCTCGTTGGGGTGCTGTTCTGATATAGCTACCATCCTTATTGGAACAAGTTCGTCTGGAACATCAATCACTTCATCTACTTTCCAACCTTTATGATTATATAGTTTACCATCAATTGAAAGCTGGAATAGCGGTTGATGACATTTATGGATCGGCAACAGAAAACGTTTTGCAGGACATTGAAGCGAAAAAGAAAAAGTCATCTTTAAGCGGAAAAAAATCATCCTACAAGCTGCCGTCCGGCATCTATAAAGTGAAAAGTCCGATGATGAAAGGAACGGCTGTCCGGCAGATTCAGGAGGCGCTGGCGAGTCTTTATTTCTACCCGAACAGGAACGCCAAGAATCACGGGATTGACGGCTATTACGGTCCGAAAACGGCGAACGCGGTCAAACGGTTTCAGCTGATGTACGGGTTATCTGCTGATGGAATATACGGGCCTAAAACTAAAGCAAAACTCGCGGCGTTATTGAAGTAAATAAAAAAGGCCCTTTCATTAAGAAGGGCCTTTCAAGTTTTCTTTCAAATAGCTTTTTTCATTTGTTCTATTATACTTTTCAACCATTGTAAAGGAGTTAATCCGATTGCAGGATAATAAATCTCCGAATTCGATTTTATAAAGTCTTCTTTTTTTTGATCGGATTTGTCACTATTTAAAAATTCTTCACAAATTTTTATTGTGAAAACCAAGCATTCTTTGCTGGATTCTGTAATAAACTCTTCAAGTGCTTGGTCTGGAGAACCCATATCTTGATGAAACCTTCCAGCAAAGAAATCACTTAATTCTTCAAGAATATCATAATTATTATCGAACATTTTTAGAGCTCCTTTATTTTATAGGATAACCAGTTAAAATAAACTCTTTATTCTTACTCTTTTTCAATATTATTTTTGCGTTGCTAACATCCTCAGCAACACCTTGAGCCTCTTTCAACACTTCGCCTCTTTCAACACTTCATCCAAGAATCTCTCCATTCGCTTTATATCTAAAAACAAACGACTGTTTCTATCCCAAAATAACATCATTTCGTAACAAATTATATTTTTATGGGGAATTTATTAAGATTGTTACAACAACTAATTATATTTTCCTGCATTATTGTAACAATCAATTACTTTTCTAGTAAGTAAGATTCATTTCGCTTATGATGACAGCGGTTTCGTTTATTTTGGTAACCGCTTTCGAAATCCGCTGTAACAAGGAAATTTTATAATCCTTTATGTTTTTTTAACCTATTTGTCCTATGTTGACATACATATTCAAATAAATTTAAATAAAAAGTATTAGGATGCCCAATCGTTAAAAAACATTTTTTTAAATACTCAATTTAAATTTGCTGATTTTAATAGAACTCCTTTTGATGGAGGTTCATTATATGTCATTTGCATACTTTCTAATTCTCTTATGAAAAAGGCATGTTAATTTGGACTCCATTTTCACGAAAGGAGTATTTTAAATGAAAAGTATTCGAAGCCGTTTATTGTTCATGCTGTTTACCTTTATTATCCTGCCGTATTTTGTTTCCGTTTTTTTGATTTATGAATATACGAAAAAAAGTGTTGAAGAGCACGAGCTTGAAGTTAGTCATGATCAAATGGAGACATTGTCGGAGGAGCTGCAGCAATATTTTCATGACAAGATCAATCTTCCATATAATTTATATCGGACTCCTGATTTATACCGAATTTTTCAAGATGGTTTTGAGGATTCCATTTATTTTAATCCGGCTGCTGTTGAAAAAAGCATTGAAACTTTTTCTCTCATGCGAAACGAAATACGTCAGGTCCGCTTTTATATTGATAAGGATAAAGAATCGTTTACTGTTTACAATACGATGGTCAGTGCACGTAAATCTCAACCGGATTTATTAAAGGAACAATCAATGAGGAAACTTTATAACTCAAACGTAAAGTATATGATTGAGCCTCCGCATCGGATTGAGAATTATAATAATGCCGCAATTGTTCCTGAAGCAGATACCGCAATGGTGATGACGATTCATCATAAATTAGTAGATGTGCTGTCGAATGAATTTCTCGGAATCATTACAATTGATTTCGATTTAGATGGGTATGCACGTATATGCAAAAGTGTTGCTCAGCATGAAGAAGAATCCGTATTACTGATAGATTCAAATCATCGTGTCATGTATGCAAATAATCAAGCACTTATAGGTCAGTCCGTTCCCCCTAGTTTGCTGAAGAGGATCGATGCAGCTGAAGATGTTGGGGAAGAAGATATTATCCTATCCAAAACCTTATCAGAGCCACTAAATCAATGGAAACTGGTCAAGATAACTCCTAGTCACGTATTATTTCAAGATGTCAGGCAGACCGCATACACAAACATACTTGTCGGGATAGGAGTAGGGGTGCTGGGATTAATGATGATAAGTATTATTACTTATAAAATAACGAGTCCGATTAAACTTCTCAGCAGGAAAGTGGAATCAATTGAAGGTGGACATACGGATGTCCCTTTTGATGACAGCAGAGAAGACGAAATCGGTCTATTAGAAAATCATATGAAGGACATGATGGACCGAATCAATCTGCATATTGAACGTGAATATAAACTGGAAATTGAAAATCGGAAAAACCAATTCAGAGCGCTCAAATCCCAGGTAAACCCGCATTTTTTATTTAATGCATTACAATCAATAGGGGCGGTTGCCTTAAGAGACCATTCTCCGAGAGTTTACCAATTGGTCACGCACTTATCGAAAATGATGCGGTACTCGATTCGGGCAGATCAGTGGGTATTGGTTCGAGAAGAGGTAGAGTATATACAATCATACTTATCCCTTCAAATGGAGCGTTTTGGAAGCGGTTTAAATTATTCTATTCAAATAAATGAAACAATCCTGGCAATGAAGATTCCAAGTATGATTCTTCAACCGCTTGTTGAAAACTTTTTTAAACACTGTTATGAGGAAGGTTTCTATCACTCACATTTAAACATTTATGGAGAAATCCAAGGAGAAATGTTAAGTCTCGTGGTAGAAAATGACGGACCTAGTATGACACATAAAGAGCTGCAAACATTAAGGGAAAATATCTATACGGCTTCTGATGAAGGAACGTACTCCCACGAGCATATTGGTTTGAAAAATATTCATGACCGATTAGTTCTAAATTATGGACAAGGTGCTGGACTAGAGCTGGATCGGAAGCAAGGACATGGATTTTTCGTTCGACTCATGATTCCTTTAGATTCAAAGATTGCAAAAGAAGAGATTGTTTCATAGTCATCCAAACAGAAAATGTTCACTTGGTATCTTGTAAGGAGGATGAGAAAAAGTATGAAGGCTCTAATTGTAGATGATGAATTTAATGTGCGTGATGTCATCCGGCATTTGGGACAGTGGAAAAAGTACGGTATTACTGATATTTTCGAAGCAAGCAATGGAGAAGAGGCCAAAAAAGTGATTTTAAGAGATAATCCGGAGATCGTCTTTACAGACGTGAAAATGCCTGGAATAAGCGGTATAGAATTAATGGAGTGGTTAGACGCCATGTCTTATCCCGGGAAAGTCATTTTAATCACAGGTTTTGACGATTATTCATATATGCGCAGAGCAATTAAGTGCGGCAGTTTCGATTATTTATTGAAGCCGATTGAAGCTGATGCATTTAATGAAACGTTGGAAGAAGCTGTTAAATGCTGGGCGAGTGAAGAGGAGGATCGTCTATATAAAGAAGCAGGTGTTTATGAGGATGTTAAAAGGCTTCGTATGAATCAGTTCGTTACCGACGCTTGCAACGGGGAACCTTTCGACATGAATGAAATGGCTTTATGTCTTCCCCCAGCCGAGGAGTACGACCTTACACTCATTTCCTTTTATCAAATGCACCATTCTGATCCATACATTCAGCGGCTTGCTGATCAGCTTGTCGATCAGGGGCTTGGAAATGCGTTTACGCTTCAGAATGATCAAAGTCTTTGTTTAGCTATGACTGTACAGGGCGAATGGTTATCTGTTGAGGAATGGATAAGTCATGAATTTGATATTCCTGTTCGTCTTGTTACCGGTCAACCAATCAAATCATTGGAAGAGATCCCGAAATCGTTTCAGTCTTTACTAAAAGCAGTGGAAGAACAAAACTTCAGATCGATTCATCGTTTAAATGATCTGGATGACGCCCGTCGCATGAAGGACATTGTTTCTTATGTTGACATGTACTACATGAAGGAATTGAGTTTGGAAAAACTATCAAGCCGGTTCTTTTTGAGCCGTGAACACATATCCAGAAAGTTCAAACAAGAAACGGGAATGACTCTTTCCAAATACATCATGAAACTAAGAATCGATCAAGCAAAACGATGGTTAAGTGAAACGGAAGAAAGTATTTATTCCATTTCCTTAATGCTTGGCTATCAGGACGAGAAATACTTTTCAAAATTATTCAAAAAGGTCGTTGGCATGACACCTTTTGAGTACCGCAACGACGGGAAGAAGCTGAAAGTTGGGAGCAGGTGATCGATATCTTTTGACTATTGGGGTGAATCGATGAAAAAAGGGATGTTTCACATGTTTTTAGTCGGCATACTAAGCTTATCTCTTTCGGAATGTCAGACGAAGACGAAGAAGGTACCGATATCAAAAGAGCCGGAACGTGCGGAGGAAAAAATCATATTAAAGGTTCGAAATCCGAAAGTGGAAATATCCACACAGTTCGAACAAATGGTCAATGTTTATGAAAAGAAAAATCCAAACGTAGATATTCAGATTCACACCGTAGGCGGGGCTGCCGATGACCTTTCTGGCCTGAAAGCACAGATGGCTGCTGGTCATGGTCCTGCTATCTTCACAAACACTGGATACGAACATGGCAAACAATGGCGTGAATATTTGGAGGATCTTACGGACCAACCATGGGTTGAACATGCATATGAAGATACGTTAACCCCAATGAAATTCAATGGAAAAATTTACGGAATGCCGTTTAATTTAGAAGGTTTTGGATTCATTTATAATAAGGATTTATTTCGTCAGGCAGGCATTGATACGTTGCCGAATACGCTAACTGAATTAATAGCAGCAGCGGAAAAGTTGAAAAAAGCAGGGATCACGCCTTTTGCAAACGGTTATTATGAAGGGTGGAAATTGGGTGACCACCTGTTGAGTATTGCTTTTGCACAACAAGAAGATCCAGTTGCTTTTATTAAAGGTCTAAATGATGGGACGAGAAAAATCGAGAATAATCAAACATTCAAAGATGTAATCAAGTTGCTCGATGTCACAATGAAATATGGAAACAACAGTGCGCTCGCAACAGATTACAACATGGAATTGAACTTATTTGCAAAGGGACAAGCCGCGATGATACTGCAAGGAAACTGGATTCAGCCGATGATTGATCAACTATCACCAAATATGAATATAGGAATGCTGCCAATACCAATTAATGACGAGCCTAACAATGATGCCTTAGTTGTCGGTGTCCCGAATTACTGGGTTGTAAACAAACAAGCAACACCAGAAAAGAAAAAAGAAGCGAAGAAATTTTTAAACTGGATGGTTTCTTCAAAACAAGGAAAAACGTTTATGACGGAACGTTTTAAATATGTTCCTGCGTTTGAAAACATCGAGACTGACCATTTAGGACCGCTCGCGGATGAAATGATTCGTTACTCTCAAGCCGGAAAGACGTTATCTTCCAACTGGTTTCGTTTTCCTGTGGGAGTAAAAGCTGAGTTTGGCGCTGCAATGCAGCTATACGTCGGAAAACAGCTGAATCGCGAGCAATTGCTGCAAGAGTTTCAGAAATCGTGGGATCATGCTAAAAGCAAATAATTCTTCTCAAAAGTTGATCAACCCGCTGACTAGTCTTGATTATATAAAAAAAATGCCCGCATTTTTAGCAGGCATTTTTTTTATAATCTGCCCGAAAATACGATATCAATTTAAGACAATATTCTAATCAATATAAGCCATATCCACAAAATTCGCCCTCAACTATAATGAAGTTTGTAAACACGGTTTGACTACGGCTGGGTTTCAAGTAAACCTTCAAAACAATTTTAGGGAGGAAGAAGATGAGAATCAAAAGTCTTGTTAAACAAGCAACAGTTGTAACGCTTGGTACAGCAATTCTAGTAGGAGGGGGGGCTTCAATATCTTTTGCAAAACAAAAAGATTCATTGGATCACAAAGAAACGTATGGGACTTCTCAAATCACTCGTTCAGACATGTACGACATCATCAAGCAGCATGATAATCCAAAATTTGAAGTTCCGCAATTCGATGCATCCACCATTAAAAACATTCCTTCAGCAAAAAAGTATGATGAGAATGGCAAGCTAATGGATATAGACGTATGGGACACTTGGCCGCTTCAAAACGCTGATGGAACAGTGGCGGAATATAAAGGCTATCATATCGTTTTCGGTTTAGCAGGAGACCCTGACAATGGAAGCGACACTTTTATATACATGTTCTATAAAAAAGTTGGTGATCATTCACTTGATAGCTGGAAAAATGCCGGCAGAGTTTTTAAGGATAGTGATAAATACGCTGCAAACGATCCGTATTTAAAAGATCAAGCAGAGGAATGGTCAGGATCGGCAACTTTAACGTCTGACGGAGAAGTTCGCCTATTTTACACAAATCGCCACCCATGGGATGGGGAAAAACACTTCGGTAAACAAACGTTAACAACAGCTCAAGTGAATCTATCTCAACCAGATGCTGATACACTAAAAATTAAAGGTGTTGAAGATTTTAAATCCATCTTCGAAGGTGGAGACGGTAAAGTTTATCAAAATGTCGATCAAGCTTTCAGTGAAGGTAATTTCATGAATAACCATACATTAAGAGATCCTCATTATATTGAAGATAATGGTCATAAGTATCTTGTCTTTGAAGCAAATACGGGAACGGAATATGGTGATGAAGGTGAGGAATCACTATACAATAGAGCTTACTATGGCGGAAGCAATAAATTTTTCCAAGCTGAAAAGAATAAGCTGTTGAAAAGCTCGAAAAAAGAGCTGGCTACTCTAGCGAATGGCGCAATAGGGATTATTGAAATCAATGATGATTATACTCTGAAAAAAGTAATGAAACCATTGGTTGTTTCAAATACAGTAACAGATGAAATCGAGCGTCCGAACATCTTTAAAAAGGATGGCAAATGGTATTTATTCACTAGCTCAAGAGGATCTAAAATGACAATTGACGGTATTGATGACGAAGACATTTACTTGTTAGGTTATGTGTCCGATTCCTTAACCGGACCATACAAGCCGCTCAATAAAACCGGACTTGTATTACACCATGATCTTGATCCTTATGATATTACTTGGAATTACGCTCATTATGCGATCCCACAAGAGGATAGCGACAATGTGGTTGTAACAAGCTACATGACAAACAGAGGTTACTTTGAGGATCATCACTCTACGTTTGCACCAAGCTTTTTACTGAATATTGAAGGACCAAAAACATCTGTTGTAAAAGATAGTATCCTTGAACAAGGACAAATCACAATTAACGAATAATATTGTAAAACAAGAAAATGTCAATCATGATTGGCATTTTCTTTTTGCTTTGACTTTTTTCGAGGGCGGTGAGTCTGATTGGACAAACGAGTAAAAAATAAAAGGGGATATAAGCTGTTGGTTTTTTTTATTGCGGGCTTACTGATCATAACTGCCATCGGATTCGTAGATCACCTTGTTTTTAAGTCTGGTGAACCGACAGTTGAACAACAAACAAATAAGTCTCAGGAATCGGCTCATACACATAAAAAGCCGTCATACCGGGCAAATTACCACTTCACTACACCTGACAAATGGAAAAATGATCCCCAGAGACCGATCTATTTGGATGGAAAATATCGTTACTATTACCTCTATAATGGTGATTATCCAAATGGAAATGGAACTGAATGGCGACATGCCACATCAGAGGATTTGGTGCACTGGAATGATGAAGGAATAGCTATTCCGAAATATACAAACGAAAATGGAGATCCATGGTCAGGATCAGTCGTGATTGATAAGGAAAATACAGCGGGGTTTGGAAAAGGCGCTCTCGTTGCGATTGTGACACAGCCCTCTAAGGATGGAGGAAAGCAGGAACAGTTTTTATGGTACAGTAATGACCACGGAAAAACATTTACCTCATATCGTGATGATCCGATCATGTCAAATCCGGGAACAAAAGATTTTCGAGATCCGAAAATCATTTGGGATGATAGCAGCCATAAATGGATCATGGTCATGGCCGAAGGAACAAAAATAGGCTTTTATGAATCTCAAAACTTAAAAGAATGGAATTATATGAGCAGTTTTGTTACGGAACATATCGGAATTGTAGAGTGTCCTGATCTTTATGTCATGCGTGCCAATAACGGGATATTAAAATGGGTGCTTGGTGTTAGTGCAAATGGTAAATCGCGAGACAAGCCCAATACTTACGCTTACTGGACCGGAAACTTTGATGGAAAGGAGTTCTTTCCGGATCACCATGAACCTCAATGGTTAGACTATGGCTTTGACTGGTACGGCGGAGTAACGTTTGAGGATGGAAAAGAAAGCGATAAATACAATAAACGTTATGCCTTTGCCTGGATGAATAATTGGGATTATGCCCATCAAACGCCAACAATGCGAGAAGGGTTTAACGGAATGGACTCGATTGTTCGCCAAATTGAACTAAAGCATGACAAAGACAATAAATATCATCTAATCTCACAACCAATTAACGCTTTGAATAAATTAACAAAGACGACAGATACCTATGAACAAATTGAAGTAAATGGCTCAAAAACACTTCATGTAACCGGTGATGCATACCAGTTGGAGACGGATATCTCTTGGTCAGAACTGAAAAATGTAGGTTTAAGGCTCAGGGAATCAGCGGATCAAGAACGCCATGTTGATGTTGGCATTTTTGCAGAAGGACAATACTTTTATGTCAATCGGTCATCAACAATCCACTCTGACAAAAGTAATCAATTCACGGAAAGCACAACACCGTTTGATGCTGGCAAACAGCAAGTTCACTTAAAGATTATTGTTGATAAAAGCAGTATTGAAGTCTTTGTCGATAATGGAAAGTTCACACATTCAAATTTAATATATCCAAAACCTGATGATCAAGGAATCACCTTTTTCTCCGAAGGCGGCACAGCGATCTTTAAAAATGTTACAATCAAACATTTTGGTTCGATTCATTGATACTTTGAATTTCCATGGCGGCATGGTGTAGTCTAAACCACTTGTTGACAAAATCCTAAAACACTTTAAAGCTTTAGGATTTTGTCATTCCAACCGGTATGGATTCGGGCTGACGATCTATAGGGAAGTATGGTTGTTATGCTTTACTCCTCAGATGTTGAACCATTTACAATGCCTCGTCACAAACACGGAGCAGGAGCCTCACAGAAATTGATTTTGACTATTACTGCAAACAGACGTATAATGCTCATGTATTTTACACTTTTATGAAGGATTATTAAAAAATGACACATTCGATGAGACTTCGATTCCCAGCTTTGAACCAGTAATTCAATACGTTCAAAGGCTCTGTTTGTGAATAGCAGAGTAAACGGGATCAGTCTGTCCTTTTTTACTAATCTTCATTTTTTATGAAATATATGTGATTAATGTAGAAAGGCGGATCGTTCTGCCTTTCTTTTTTTATACAATTATCCCCTCTTTTGATTAGAAAAAAAGGAAGGTTTATTTGGTTTTCCCTCATTTATAAGGATGGGTTCTCTTCCCTTGTACTCTGAATCGCAGGCAGACAGCCTGTGATTTTTTATTTTGAAAGGAAGGGAAGTTATGGTGAAAAAAATTCATAAGTTAGCGGAAAAAAACGAAGCTGTGGAGAATTTCTTAATTTTTCCTGACGGCATTTGATAAACGATAAAAAACTGCTTCATGAATGATAGAGCGGGCAAATGTAAGCATAAAAGGTACGGTTTTAGAGCTTGGAGCCGGAACAGGGGCTTTGACAACCATTTTAAATGAGAGAGCCGGCAAGGTTTTGGCAGTGGAATATGAACCAAAAGTTTATCGGCATTCTGAAGCGAAAAACCGCACAACATTCAAATGCGAAAATTATTCACCAAGACATTATGAACATCCATTTGCCGAATTGTCTCGAATATTCCATATCCCATCACAACACCGATCATGATAATGCTTTATCGGCAAAATCCGGAGAGCCATGCCCCCCGGCAGATTGGCCGCTGTTAACGGAAAATATGTTTGCTGCCCCGCCAGTGTTGCGGTGTTAAACGATTTTCACACCGCTCAGCATTTTTCTCCACAGCCGATCATTGGATTCCCAAATTTCCTTATCAGGAAGTTGAACCGCGCACACCCTTTCTAATGACCAATTCTGCTCCACGATCCCTTTAACATCAGCATGATTGATCAGAAGAACGCGAAATTCATTTTGAACCAAATCTGATAATACGGATTGAAGCTCCTGAGCTTCTTTGTAAGTACCTTTCGTTCTGATAAAGAGGATGCGGTCAGCGGTCGCCATTTTGTCTAAAAACCGGTTAATTCTTCTGTTGAATTTCTCCATGACTTCGCGGTATGTGACCAGATGTTCCAGTGTGTTTTGATCTGCCTTGAAATCATGGGCGGAATCGACATGGTAATAATCGTCTGTTAGTGAGATGTAACGGTCCTTTGTATAGACACCGGTCGAATAACCCGTCACCCTAAGATTTTCAGGTGCCATAAAATGAGAAAAACGATTTTTTAACAGAAAGTTAAGGTCTGTAAGGGAAGAAGTTCCGACCCAGTCTAATGGGCCAGCATAAGGACGCAAATTGTTTTTGCGAAGCTGAAGGGCTGTTAAACAAAGATGGCCCAAACCGAAAACAGCATTATATTCTCCTTTGATTCCATTCAAATTCATACTCAAGAACTCCTTTTTAAAAAATGCTTCCAGCATCCTTTTTTAGTATTCTATGTTTTTTAAGAGAATTAAGTAACAACAGTTGTCCAGTTTATTTCCCGAGTGAGGAGAAATTTTAGAAACACATTGCTTGAAGTCAGAGGAGTTTCTGAATGGAACAGAGGCAGGACTTTCTTGAAAACCGGGACAAAAAAAGGACCTTCACAGTTCGGAAGGCCCTTCATCTTGCAATAATTTTTCCATCGCCATCACATCAACAAACCGCCCATCTAACCTCCCTTGATTTTTGAAAATGCCGACCTGCCTGTAGCCCATTTTCGCATATAAATGTTGCCCGAGTTTATTAAATGGAAACGTAAACAAGACGATTTTATAAAAGCTGTTTTCTTTAGCCGTCTTTTCAAGAGCTTGGAGAAGAAGGCGTCCCACTCCTTTGCCGCGGCAGGAGCGGTCGACATAGATGGACAGGTCGGCAACCCCTTGATAAGCACAGCGGTGCGAGTAAGGGTTTAAAGCCGCCCAGCCGGCAATTTTTCCTTCTGTTTCGGCGACAAGGACGGAATACCGCCCTTGATGTTCCTGAAACCAAGATTCCATATCGTCTATATTTTTTGAATCTTCCTCAAGCGTGGCCATCCGGTCTTCGATCCCTTGATTATAAACGGCCAGAATACATGGTAAGTCACGCCAAACAGCTTTTCGAACGTTTAGATGGTGCATAGACATCCCCCGCAAACTTTCTTATTTTTGCGTGCAGCATGTTTCATTGGTTTCTTTCACTTCTTCGAAAGTAATATGACAGCAGTCTTGTTTATCCGCTTTGGTATCGGAATTGTCTTTTCCAAATATTTTATCGAATAGTCCCATCCTTTTCACCTCCTTTTAAGTTACATCATATAGAATAGGAATCCTGAAATCGTGGACATCGAAATCACGGATATGACGAACGCTATGACCAGCCGTTTCTTGAAGATGCTGTTTAACAATGTCAATTCTGGCAAGCTCGCTCCTGCCGAACTAATCATCAATGCCATTACAGGAGCGATGGCCATTCCTTTCAAAACGAAGATGTGTGAAAGAGGAATCATCGCAGAAAGCCGGATATACAACGGTATGCCGATGATGGCGGCAATCGGGACCAGCCACCATTGATTCCCGCCAAAAACAGATGAAATCCAAACCGTCGGGACAAGTCCATGAATCATAGAGCCGATGGCTGCGCCAATGATTAAGAAAGGATAGACGGATTTCATAAGGACAAGTGTTTCTTGCAAGGCGGCTTTCAAGCTGAATGTTGTTTGTTTCTCCTTGTAGCCGCTCACCACCACGGTTTTTACAGATTTTGCAAATCCCATTTTTTCGAGGGTTAAGCCAATGACCATGGATAAAACGGATGTCATGACTGTGTAGGCTAAGGCGACTTTCATACCTAATAAAGCGGCCATCAACGTGATGATGGTCGGGTCTAAAACTGGAGAGGCAAACAAAAACACCATCACGATGCCGAAGCGGATCTGTTTATGCAGCAGGTTGACGACTACAGGAATGGTGGAGCATGAACAAAAAGGCGTAACAAATGCAATGACGAGTGCCATCACTGAACCGGCAAGAACATTTTTCCCTTTCAAGTATTGATTCAATTTGTCATACGGGATGACCCCTTAAATGAGGTGAATCAGAAAGGAAATGGCAACAAATAAAATCGTTAATTCTAACGAAATAGATAGAAAGCTTTGAATGATATCCATGACATGTCTCCTTTTATTTGCAATTTGCAAGTTTTCGATATTAAAGAAAGGGAAAAGTGCTTCTTCTTTTCCCGCTCAGGTTCATAAGCGTGCATTGCTGATAAAAGGGGTTACTCCAAAGGTGATGCACAGCATTTGTTTGATTTCGCCATGGCTTCATTTAAAAGCTTAATCGAACGAATGACCGTTTCTCTTTCAAATTCGTTCATATGTGAAAAGACTTCATCTAAAAAAGCATTCATTTGTTGATCAATGCTTGCAGCCACATCTTTTCCCTCCGGCGTCAAAGAAAGAATCTGGATTCTCCGATCGTCCGGGTCCGGTGTTTTCTTGACCAGATTCATTTTCACCAATGATTGCACCTGGCGGCTAAACGTTGTAATGTCGGTACCGAGCGTTTCTGCTATCTGCTGTATGGACGGTTTATGCTGACGGTCAATTTCATAAACGATATGGCTTTGAATGAGGGAAATATCATAACCGCCTGTACTGCAGCAATTCTTGTTTAAAAAACCAAAACGTCTTGTCATCACTTGGAATAATTCACGAAGATTTTCCATTGTTCCTTCACCTCTTCTTAGTTATAACTCATTTATTTGCAAAATGCAATTAATTTTAGGGAACAAATGTTGATTTGTGCCTGGATTCTGAACGAACGCATGAACTAAGGCTGGATCACATACCGATTTTATGACAGTCAGGCGATTTTTGCTAAATCGTGATGCCTTTTTGAGGTCTAACCTTCAGGTAAAGCTTGAAACTGGTTCTGATTGACCAGTTTCCCGATCCGATTCGGCTGTCGATGTCGATGTCTGATCGTGTCGACTTACCGAATCGTTATTTATCGATGATTCATTCATTTATTCGCCTGAAAATAGTAAGGCCTGCCCTTGCAGGACTCGTAAAAAGAACGACTGAATCCCTTTTTTGTGTTTGATTTACTCTTTTTAGCAAAAGTTCAAATGGCTGATATACAAACGAAAGAAACGCCCCTATAGTTAAATATGAGGTCCTCAAGATGACGCAAAAAGAATGAAAACACCATCTGCAGATGATGTAAAAGGAACGGAATTTGTTTTACTTTCATTCAAATACCAAACTTCAGGAGGGTGAAAGGAATGAAGAAATTAGCAGGTGTCGTGTTACTGGCAGGGATGATTGCCGGGGGGCTTGGACAAGCTTTGCCTGCAAAAGCTTCCGCGGCTGAGGTTGTCCATCAAACGATCGTTGTCAAAAAAGGCCAGACTTATGATGGGAAAGGCAAGCATTTTAAGGCTGGCTCTGAAATAGGTGACGGCAGTCAGAGGGAAGACCAAAAACCGCTCTTCAAGGTGGAAGATGGTGCAACGCTTAAAAATGTCGTGCTGGATGCACCGGCTGCGGACGGCGTACACACTTATGGAAACGTTTCGATTCAAAATGTCGTTTGGACCGATATCGGTGAGGATGCGCTGACCGTGAAAAAACAAGGAAACGTGACGATTGACGGCGGCTCAGCACGCAACGGTTCAGATAAAGTTTTTCAAATCAATCAACCGAGTACATTTACGGTGAAAAATTTCACCAGCGATAACGCCGGAAAATTCATTCGTCAAAATGGCGGCACGACCTTTAATGTCAAAGTGTTTATTGACAACTGCACCATAACAAATATGAAAGAAGCCATTTTCAGAACCGACAGCAATACAAGCTCCGTCGTCATGACGAATACAAGATATTCACATGTCGGCAAGAAATGGTACGGTGTCAAACACATTACAGAAAAAAACAACAAAGAATTTTAAAGGATGACCCCCGCAACAGCGGGGGTTGTTTGTTCACACAATATCCAAAAAAACGGTTCCTTCCATATGTTAGTATAAAGCTTGTGTAATATATTACAATGTATGGGGATGATCAAATATGACATGGGTTTTTGTGATGCTTCTTGTTTTCATCAGCCTGTTCAAAATATTAGTGACATGCCTTCCGACTGGTGTCGTCGAATGGATGACAAGCAAATTTCAAGTGCATTCCAAACTGGATGCCGCCGGTTGCGCCGTCACGATTGGCGGTAGGCGCTTGAAGGGGCAGGATCACAAGCAATTTATCGAAGATTTTAATCAAGCTATATTTATGGAGCGCTACTATATTTATCCGGGAGACGAGCATTTATATCTGAATCCAAAGAACGGCGGGAGTCCATTTGTCATCGATGCGAAAAAGGGCAAACATGATGTCCGGCTGTTTGTGTACAGATATGATGATCACATCGATGTCGTCAAACAATCCAAGAAAAAAACGGCCGCGTACCGTCTCCGCTCGGAAAGCCTCCAAAACTGTACGTTAGAAACGGCCAAATTGGTTTAAAGGAGAAAAGAGAATGGAAGCATCAATCCATAACTTAAAAGATGAGCGACCGCAATGCCTTGATGAAATTGTCGAATTGTGGAGTCAAAATGCTTTGGAGACCGCGGCTTGCGAATTGGCTGAACAAGAAAAAAAGGAGGTCCGAAAGCAGCTGGAGCAATATGTTCAAACTGCTTTCGGAGCGGTTTTGACAGTGAAAGATGAAAACAGCCAGACGATTGGATACGGCCTGGCATCGATCAAGCAGGATTTAGTCAGTCACATGCTGTATGGTCAAATCGATGAAATCTATATTGCGCCTCCGTATCGCCGCCTTAAAATCGGAAAACGTTTAGCCGGACATCTGATCAACTGGCTGAATGGACAAGGTGTTTCTTACGTCAACGTCTATGTTGATCCAGACAATAAAACAGCCCTGCGTTTTTGGGAAGGCATCGGGCTGAGCAGGGAATTTTATATACTGACAAATTAGCATTGATCTCCCCTTTCATTGTGAAGGGGATTTTTTGATTAACTCAGGAAAATTATTCTTCGGTGAATTGACAAGAGACTGCACTTCATAAGCCTTCATTTCATCTGACGGATAGGGCTTTAATAGGCTTTCCAAATACCGGATGTCTTGATTGGCGGGGCGCAGCCATTCTTGTTCATCACCAGGCTTGAGGATGACAGGCATCCGGTCATGGATATCCTTCATTAAATCGTTTGGTTTTGTCGTAATAATCGTGCAAGTGTAGACGGGCTTGCCGTCGGCGGGCTGCCATTTCTCCCATAGTCCGGCAAACGAAAACAAGCCGTCTGACTTGAGCTTGATTCTCATCGGTTTTTTTGTCTTAGCGTCAACACGCTTCCATTCGTAAAAGCCGTCGGCCGGAATGATGCATCTTTTGCTGACAAGGGGCTTTCTAAAGCTTGGCTTCTCAGACAAGGTCTCAGCGCGGGCATTGATCATCTTGTAGCCGATTTTCTCATCCTTTGACCATGGAGGAATGAACCCCCACTGAAGCCGGCCTAAACGGTTATGTGCACCGTCATTTATACAAGCGAGGATTTTCTGGGAAGGCGCGATGTTATAGCTGGGGATATAGTCTTCTGCGGATGTCATTTGCTTGATGGCAAAGCGAGCGATGATATCGTCAAACTCGGAAAACAGTGTGAATCTCCCGCACATATGAAATCACCCTTTTTTGTTTATTCTATCATTTTCTACCTGAAAAAATCATTTTGCCGCGATCTAAAAAATATGATATCTTGCGGACTGGAAAGGGGGAGCATATGATGAAGAAGACTTTGCTGATGCTTTTGGGAGCTATCGTCTTGACCTTTTTTACATTTAATCTGCCGATTGCTTCGATATTAAATAGCGGTCTGTTTGAGGTGCTTACGTTTTGGCTGTTTGTGATTTTTTTATTTTCTTTTGAACGGAAATGGTGAAATTTTTGGGGCGGGTGAAAGGCGTGCGCTTCCATGAAGAGGGTGGCTTGAGAGCCACCCTTTGGCGCTTATATGCGGTTTAAAAGTCGACTTTTTCTGTAATCCCGTCATGATATTTTGTTGGAACCTCGTCATCGTATACATCTTTTAGTTTAATGTTGATATATTTTAATTCGTCGGCATCCGTCTTAAAGTAAGGGACAACTATGTAACCTTCTTTTTCTACTTTTCCGTAAAAAGATCCGACTCCCGTTTTTGCCGGGGTAAGCACCATGTCCTCACTAGAGACATCGATTTGTTGTTTTGTACTGGTTGTAATGACATCAATTCCGTTAAACATGATATTTTTATCCGATGTATTTTCGATGCTGTATGAAACTTGAATAGTTAAATATTTATCGGCTTCAATGCCCTTTTGTTCCAACAATTTTTTTCCTTTCTCTTGAAGGTTGGATCTTTCAAGTACCTTGACATCGTCAATTTTCATTTTGATTGGATCTAAATCAAAGGTTTTGTCCAGTTTTGCGATCTTTTTTAACGTAACTTTGGTTCCGTCGTCTTCATTTCTCCACTGGCCTACTTTTTCCAAAGGACCGTCAGTTTTCAATGAATCCTCACTGCTTTTTGTTTTGGCCTCGCTTTTTTCTGATTCGTTTTTGGACGATGCTTCATTGTTGCTGCAGGCTGTCAGAAGCATGAAGACTGTCAGCAATGCGGTAAAAAATGTAAAACATTTCTTCATGTTATAAACCCCTTCATCAAATTTTATTTATATGCAATTAGATGGTTTAACCATCTAAGAGGATAAAATTTTGTGATATTATTCCAATGTAAATTTTACATAACTTATATATCGGCACTGTTTGCCTGATGTTAATATAGTTCTTCGAGAAAGTATCAAAATTTCTACAATGACCATTTCTTATGCTCCGCTCTACCTAGTTCACCACTTTTTTGTCAGTCATAACCGTTAAGGTTCGGGGTATCTTTGTCATCAATTCTTCTAATCTAACAAGCTTTAGGCTGTCCAACATGAATCCTTTATGCTAAAGTTAGAGGGAAATATATCCTAAAGGTGCAGTGAACGTATGATCCAGCATAGTGTCTTTCTTGAGGGAAAACTTACATTTCAAGATATGAGATTGTTCTTTTTCTATGGGCTAAGAAAATCCGTCATTTTTTATTTTATTTTTATTTTTCTGGTGTCTGTCTTCGTGTTTTCAGTTGAGGGGCTGCCGATAACTGTTTATTATAGTGAAACACTCGAATTGCTCTTCAACGGCATTCTCATGACAGTCATTTCGTTGATTTTGACATTGCTTTTCATTGGTGTTTATTATATTCGGCTGACTGCTGGATATCGAAAAAATGAACGGATAAAACAAAAAAGAAACTATACCATCAATCCACAGGGAATTCAGATTCAATCTAAAAATTCTTATACGTTGTTTGAATGGCATGAAGTGACGGCAGTAGCAGAATATAAACGCCTATTCTACATAAAAACCTCCAGCGGCCAGTTGATCTTGATACCGAAACGCTTTTTCGCATTTGATCAAGAGCTTCATTCATTCAGACAGCTTGTGACTGAATATGGACGTCCTGAAAAAGTAAAGTGGCAATCGTAAAAAGAGGGGTCTCCCCCTCTTTTTTATGGATCGCATCGTTTCAGCCTGCAAATGTTTTGCTTCTTCAACAATGTCCCGCAATATGTTCTTCCTCTACAATTGATGACCCAGATTCGTCTCGTTAATGGAAGCTGTGCCAAACCACTGTGTAAGACCTTGTAATTTCAGACACATCATAATCGGAATAAAAGGATACGGTGTCCACATCTGTTCGAATTTCTTTGATTTTGTCAGCCTTACATACGTAAAAATCTGATTTGCAATCCCTATAGCTCATGAAGATTGGCCCTGATGGCCAAATTAACCCTTGAATTGATTTCGGGGTTTTTTTTTGGGCTTGTCCCGCAAAGATCTTATATTGACTGATTGGTCAGCAAGCGTTAAAATCTTTACTAACCGATTGGTCAATAAATGAAAAGGAATGATTTCTGTGCCTTTGCAGCTATATGAAAAAGAACAAATTCTGAATGCCTGTCTTGGGGTTTTTGCCCGCCATGGATATTCGAAGACGTCGACAGGGATGCTGGCTGAAGCAGCCGGCATATCAAAAGCGCTCATTTTCCATCATTTTCAAAGCAAGAAGAATGTGTATCTTTCTGTTTTGGATGACTGCATTGAAAAATTGAAGGCCCACCTTGCATTGGATGACCTGCTCCAATACACGGATTTTTTTGCGGCAAAAGAAAAGATCAGCTTGGCGAAGCTTGCATTTTTTCAAAAATATCCTGATGTTTACAAGGTGACAATGGACGCTTTCTATGATCCGCCTTCTGAGCTGAAGGATGAAATTGCAGAAAAATACGGAGAGCAGTTTGCGGTCAGAAATCATATATTAAAACAGCTATTTGCCCAAGTTCCTTTAAAGGAAGGAGTCGATCGCGACGAGGCTTTTGAATTGGTTATGGTGATGATGAAGCATTTTGAGGAAAAGTTTTTAGCTGAAGTTCCGCCTCAGCGTGATTTTGATCCTGATTATAACAGACGCCTCCTTGAAAAAAGAAGCCGCTTTTTGAATATGATTCGTTTTGGCATTGAGAAGAAATGAAGGGAAGGGTGCCTTGTGCGGGAATATGTGCTGGGTTTTGATATGATCGAGCAAACGGATTTGCCGCTCGTCGGTGGCAAGGGACTGAATCTTGCTGAATTGTCAAAGATTGAAGGCGTAAAAGTACCGCCTGGATTTTGCGTTGCCACGCCGGCATTTCAAAACATGGTTGACGGCAATCGAAGAGTCGGGGAGCTGCTTGATGAGCTTTCGGCATTAAAGATGACAGACAGGGAGCAGATCAGCCAAATCAGCCGCGAGATTCGCAGTGAAATTGAACACGCGGTGATGGCTGAAGATCTCGAAGCAGAAACGCTTCGCTTTCTCATCAAGCTTGGCGAACATAAGGCTTATGCGGTTCGTTCAAGTGCAACGGCTGAAGATCTGCCGAACGCTTCATTCGCGGGACAGCAGGATACTTACTTGAACATCATCGGAAAACAAGCGATCTTGCAGCATATCAAAAAATGCTGGGCATCGTTGTTTACTGAGCGCGCCGTCATCTACAGGATGCAAAACGGTTTTGATCACCGCAGTGTTCAATTGGCCGTCTTGGTTCAGCAAATGGTGATTCCCGAGGCTTCGGGAATCATGTTTACGGCTGATCCCGTCACATCCAACAGAAAAGTATTGTCCATTGATGCAAGCTTTGGATTGGGTGAGGCGCTCGTCTCCGGATTGGTCTCAGCCGACAATTACAAGGTGTGTGAAGGGGAAATCGCCGAAAAGACGATTTCTGTGAAAAAACACGCGATTTATTCATTGGAAAATGGAGGTACAGAAGAACGCAAGATTGAAATTGAACGGCAGAAACGTCAAACGCTGACGGACGAACAAATTTTGCAGCTCGAAACATGGGGACGGAAGATTGAGGCGCATTTTGGGACGCCTCAAGATATTGAATGGTGCCTGACTGAAGGCGAATTTTTCTTTGTGCAGAACAGGCCTGTGACGACATTATTTCCTCTTTCGAAACAAAGCGATGACAAGCTGCGCGTCTATATGTCTGTCGGGCACCAGCAAATGATGACAGAGCCGATCAACCCGCTCGGGATATCGTTCTTCGGGTTGATCTCGGATTCTGAGCTGATTCTCGCCGGAGGCAGACTTTTTATTGATTTATCACATGATCTGGCATCTTCCATTGGACGGAAAATGGTCCTTGGGACAATGGGCAAAAATGATCCGATGATGTACAGCGCGATTTCTAACTTTTTGAAAAGAAAAGAGGTCGTCAACAGACTCCCGAAAGGAAAACGGATGTTTACATTAGGCTCTGAAGGGCTGTCATGGGCTCTTCCGGCAAAAACGCTGAAAATATACCGGAGAAATGACATCGACATCGTCAAACAGCTGATGTCCAGAGCCGAGGCGTCTATAAAAGAAGCTGAACAGCGGCTGCAAAAGGTCTCCGATGAAGCGTTGTTTGAAGCGATTGCAGAAGATCAAAAAGCGCTGAAAAAGGTTCTGTATGACACGCAGAGCATGGCCGTCATCATGGTTGGTTTATACGCCTCGTACTGGCTTAACAGCAAAATGAAAAAATGGCTGGGGGAAAAGGGTGCGGCCGATATTCTTTCCCAGTCGGTATTGAACAATGTCACCTCTGAAATGGGCTTGGCCCTTTTGGATGTAGCAGATGCTGCCAGAGGATACCCCGAGGTTCAGAAGTATTTAGCGCATGCCAATGATGAAACCTTTTTCGAAGATCTCAAACAGCTTGAAGGCGGCCCCGCCTTTATCAGCGCATTGCGCGAATTCCTTGAGAAGTACGGCATGCGCTGTACGGGCGAGATCGACATCACCAAGACGCGCTGGAGTGAACGGCCTTCGATTCTTGCTCCGATCATTTTGGGCAACATCAAGAATTTTGCGCCTGGTGCGCGAATGTCCAAATTTGAACAGGGGCGATTGGAAGCGGAGCAAAAGGAGAGGGATCTATTAAGCCGTCTGCAAACATTAAAAGGAGGCAGAAAAAAGGCGAAAAAAACGAAGAAAATGATCAGTGTGCTGCGGAATTTTATCGGCTACCGGGAATATCCAAAGTATGCTCTGATCAAACGCTATTTTATTTATAAGAAAGCGCTGATGAAAGAAGCCGCCATTTTGCAGAAAAAGAAGCTTATCCAAGCGAAGGAGGATATTTATTATCTGTCCTTTGAAGAATTGAGAGAGGCCGTTCACACCAATCGTCTCGATGTAAAGACGATCAAAGAAAGAAAAGCAGAATATCAACATTATGAAAAATTGACGCCTCCGCGAATGATGACATCAGAAGGTGAGGTCATCACCGGAGAAGCCCTGGGAGAGAACCTTCCGGCAGGAGCGTTGGCAGGTGTCCCAGTATCATCAGGAGTCATCGAAGGAAGAGCAAGGGTGATTCTGAAATTGGAGGAAGCCGATATCGAAGAGGGGGATATTCTTGTCATGCCTTTCACAGATCCGAGCTGGACACCGCTGTTTGTCTCGATCAAAGGATTGGTGACTGAAGTGGGCGGCCTCATGACGCACGGCGCCGTCATTGCGCGGGAATACGGGCTTCCGGCTGTTGTCGGCGTTGACAATGCAACAAAGATCATCAAGGATGGACAAAAGATCAGGCTCAACGGATCGGAGGGCTATATCGAAATAGTGGAATAGAGAAAGCGCAGCTTGGATGCTGCGCTTTAATGTATATAAAGGTCGGCCGACGACATCCATTTCATCAAGTGCTGGTAAGGATAATAGGTCGTGCCATTTAATTCAATTTTAGGGATGTCAGGATATTTGCGCAGCATTTCTTTCGTTTCTTCTTTGCTTAAGCCTAAATAATACTGTAGGTCTCTTTCTTTGATTAAATGTGGATAGCCTGAATCATTCCCTTTTGGGTTTTTGAAATTTTTCAACCCGTCACCGATGAAATAGCCTAGAGCCGCTAAACCAAGCGCAAGCCAAAAAAAGTCTATCTCCATGTTTCCCATCCTTTTCACATGTGTTGCTTCAATTGTAATACGAAAGGTTTTGAAAAAGGTTTCAAGATCAAAGGCTTTGTCCGTTCAGCATCTCATAAAGAACGATGGCATGGTTATGGCGTTCATCCTTTGCCCCGTAAAGCAGAATAACGGTTTCGTCCGCCGCCATTTCTTTTAATTCCTTGAGCTTGCTCTGTTTTTCAGGGTTTTGTATGATTTCGTTTTGATAGGCTTTTTTAAACGATTCAAATTTTTTCGGATCATGACCGAACCATTTTCTTAACTCAGGACTTGGGGCGATTTCTTTCATCCAGCAGTCAAGATTCGCTTTTTCTTTCGATATGCCGCGCGGCCACACCCGGTCTATTAAAATGCGGCGTCCTTCTGTTTGCTGGTTTTCCTGATAAATGCGCTGGAGAACCATCGGCATCGGGATCACTCCTTCTAACTTTTGAAAAAGACAATGCCAAAGCCCTTTTTATTCGATGGAATCTTTTAAAGAGCTGTACATTTGGCTGACGCTTTCATCGATTTCATCTCTTGACATCCGCAAGGCTTTTTCCGATCTGGCATAGCCGATTTCCACCCGGCCTTCTTCCAGCCCTTTGAAAATCGCGTCGGCAAATTCATCTAAAGGAGCTCCGAAATCATGCAGTCCGACACCGCCTAAATCCGTATTGACCGCAGGAGGGGCGACCTCAATCACCTCAACGCCGGTCTCTGAGAGCTGATGTCTTATGCTCATCGTAAAGGAATGGAGAGCGGCTTTTGTCGATGAGTAGATCGGTGCGATCGCCATCGGTGTAAATGCCAGACCTGATGTCACATTGATGATCGTTGTTTTCCCGGCTTTTTTTGCAAAGTATTGGCTAAAGAGCATGGCCAGATGGATCGGCGCCTCCATATTGACGGTGATTTCTTTATTGTAGTCAGCCCAATTGTCTATAACATCGGCTTTTAAAATGTGGTAGCGCTGCTGTATGCCCGCGTTATTCACCAGCACGTTCACCTCAGGGTGCTGTTCTTTGATCCATTCAAATAATGCCAGTCGTTCCGTTTCAACGGTCACATCGCATACACGCGTGATCAGCTCCGGATATGTTTCCTTTGCTTCTTTAAGCTTGCTTTCCCTTCTCCCGCAGACGATAACGGTATTTCCCGCTTTTATAAAACGTTCGGCAAAAGCGAAGCCGATTCCTGATGCACCGCCTGTGATCAATACTGTGTTTCCCGACAGTTCCATTGGAATCCCTCTTTTCTATTAAGTTTCTAAAAAATTGGTTGGACATCTCTTCTGATTCTATAATGACCCTTTATTTTCCAAAGTGCAAGTATTCTGATTAGACGGTATGTTCCGATTCCATTATCATTGAAAAGTGAAAGGGGTGGAATAAAATGTATGAAACGATTGTCGAAACACACTTCGGAAAGCTGAAAGGCAGAGCGGAAAACGGTGTTCGCGTCTTTAAAGGTGTTCCCTACGCAAAACCTCCCGTCGGCGATTTAAGGTTTCGGAAACCGCAGCGAATGGACGCCTGGGAGGGGGAACGGGACGCTTTTGAATTTGGTCCGGTTTGTCCCCAGCCAGACGGGTTATTGGCTCAAGCAATAGAGGGGGTTCACAAGTCTGAGGATTGCCTTTATTTAAATGTGTACACATCTGAAGAGGCGGACAGGGATCTGCCTGTGATGGTGTGGATTCATGGAGGCGCTTTTTATCTCGGCGCCGGAAGTGAACCGCTCTACGACGGGACTCAGCTTGCCAAGCAGGGCAAAGTGATCGTGGTCACCATCAACTATCGCCTCGGCCCATTCGGTTTTTTACACCTTTCGTCGATTGATGATTCCTACAGCAGCAACCTCGGCCTGTTGGATCAAATCGCGGCTCTCGAGTGGGTGAAAGAACATATCGCTTCCTTTGGCGGAGACCCTGAAAATATTACGGTGTTTGGCGAATCGGCGGGTTCCATGAGCATCGCTTCGCTTTTGGCGATGCCAAAAGCAAAAGGCCTTTTTCAAAAGGCCATTATGGAAAGCGGGGCATCCGCAACAATGTCCGCAAAGCTGGCCAAAGCTGCGACGGAAAGGTTCTTAAGCATTCTCAATATTGATTCCAATCATGCGGATCGCCTCCGCGATGTATCTGACCAAGAGCTTCTCCAAGCTGCCGATCAGCTGCGCGCTGTTATGGGGGAAAATATTTTTGAATTGATCTTTCTGCCTGTAGTTGACGAAAAGACCATGCCGATGAAGCCGGAAATCGCCGTCGCAAAGGGTTCGGCAAACGGAATCAATCTATTGATCGGAACAAACCGTGACGAAGGCGCCTTATTTTTCACCCCTGAGTCGGATCTTTTACCTGAGAGCAAGATCTATGATGTTTTAGAAGAATACTTGGGGAAAGAGGCGGCTGACATCGCCTCGGCGCTGTATCCGAGATCATGGCAAGGCCAGGTTGATATGATGACAGACCTGATCTTTTGGCATCCGTCCGTTGTGTTCGCTTCGGCGCAATCACGACATGCACCCGTCTTTATGTACCGGTTTGACTGGCATGCCGATTCGGAGCATCCGCCGTTCAACAAAGCGGCGCACGGTTTGGAAATCCCGTTTGTGTTTGGAAATATGGACATTCTGGAATGGCTGACAGGTACAAAGGTAAATGAAGAAACGCTGCTGCTTGTTCAACAGATCCAGGGTGCCTGGCTGTCTTTTGCCCGCTTCGGAAACCCGAGCACCGATGATGTCAGCTGGCCTGAATATCATGAAGAATCACGACAAACGCTCATTTTCAATCACGAGATTTCGTTTGAAAGCGATCCGTATAGAGACAAGAGAAAGATGTTGACAGTGCCGAACCCACAGGTATCAAAAAAGCGCTGACCTGTGGTCAACCGCTTTTTTGATACCGTTCATTTTGAATGGCTTTGAGCGATTTTCCGCGCGTTTCCGGCGCCATGAGAAGACCGATGATCATATGAATGACAAGGAAGGTAATCATCACGGCGCCGGCTATTTTAAACCCTAGAGATGTAATCATGATCGGAACGACTAATGAAATAAGCCCGACACCGACGCGGACGATGAAGAACATGAAGCCCTGGGCCATTGCCCTGTACTTCGTATGGAAAAGCTCGGCCGCCCATAATCCATAAAACGCCTGTGCGCCGAAACCGGCGGAAATACCCCAGAGAGTGACGAACAATAAGAGCTCCGTTATGTTCATAGTGCCGAAGGTGAGGATGATCCATGCGACGGTTCCCATGGCAGCTCCTACGCCAAAGAGCCGCTTGCGATTGACCCGATCACCGAGACGGATAAAGACAAAGTAAGTGGCCGCTACCGTCAGTATCCAGAGGAACGCCTGCAGCAGGTTGGCCTGTGCCGCGCTTAAACCGCCGACGGTCTCATAAATATACGGCATAAAATACCCCATTGTTCCGGCGACAAGGTTCCAAAAGGCATAGATGCCGATGAGCAGAAACATGGCATGAAGGTTTGCTTTGTTTGTAAAAAGCTCTTTGAGCGAGGCTTTCTCACCGATTCCTTGCGCTTTTTCTGCGGCGTCTTTTTGTTTTTGCTCTTGCCAGATGGCGGATTCATGAACTTGCTGCTGCAATATCCAGGTGATGATCGCAACAATGAATAATTGTCCGAAAATCAGGCGGCTCCCCATTAATCCGAGCGGCGCCAGAGCGACCGACAGCAGCAATGTCAGAGCCGGTCCGATCGACCATGCCAGCTGTCCCCAGCCGACGCGTCCGGCCCGTTCATGATCAGGCGCTTCTTCCGCGATATATGTCCATGCCGCCGGAATGGCTGCACCGACCGCGATCCCGGTTACAATATAGCCTGTTAAAAGCATCGGGAAGTTGATTGATAAGGTGATCAGCAAAACGCCCAGCATATAGACCAGCAAATCGTATTTGTATATGAATTTCCGTCCGTAGCGATCGACTAAAAAACCTCCGAGCAAAGCGCCGATCGCCGCACCGAATCCGTTTGCACTCAATGCCCCGAGAAGACCGACTCTCGCATCATCCAGGCCCAGGTATTCGACCCATAAGGAAAGCCCGCCTGCCCCGGCGACGATTGACCCCGCCTCCAAATAGTTGGACATCGCAACGGTGATCGTCGATTTTAAACTGCCTGTTGTTCTCCCTGCCATTTTTCGCTCCCCTTTCAAAGCCGATTTTTCAGATGACTAAATGTGGATATTAAGCTGTTTTTGTAAGCGCTTACTATAATGGGATCATGTCTGCCTCCGCATCCGTTTCAAGCTGTAATCATTTAGATTTTTGCTTATAGTATAACTTTATTCAGAAAACAAAAATAAATCAACACAAAATTCAAATGATTCACCTTTTATATTTCTGTTTATATTTGAATATTTTTGTTCAGGAGCCGGCGGATTGATATGTATTGATAATGTCTGCATTTCACCATGTTTTTGACGCCGCCGCCATTATGTATCAGCCTTGTGAGCGCGGGAGGTAAAGTGCCATGTCCGGTGTCAAACTTGCATACAAAGCACTTGGTATCAAAAAATAGGTTTTGGGCGAGGTGTTAGTGGAATGCAGGGAGACATGACTTATGATGTTTGAAGAACGGAAAAGCTTGAGCCGTTTTTTTCATGATTGCCTGTATAGGTCTTCATATGTCATTCCGGTCAGAGCCTTCCCACCTGAAGTAACAGCCTAAAATCACATCAATTGCATGATCGTTTCAAGAGCCGTATCCTATAAATGAAACAATAGATGCGGGCCGGAAGAATCGGATCGGCGCCCTGACTGGCAGGTCCGGGTAGGAAAAAGGATTGAAGCCGCTGACGGCTGGCAAACATAAATCAAATAAGAGGATAATTGCCATAAACCTTGAGAAAAAGTGGAGGAAATATGAAATGGAACTAGGGATCAGCACCTTTGTAGAAACAACCCCGGACATTAAGACCGGAAAAATCATCAGCCATGCACAGCGGCTGCGCGAGGTAGTTGAGGAGATCATCCTTGCCGATCAGGTGGGACTGGATGTGTTCGGTGTGGGTGAGCACCACCGTGAAGACTATGCGGCGTCTTCCCCCGCCGTCGTTTTGGCCGCAGCGGCGCCGCAGACGGAGAGAATCCGTCTGACAAGTGCAGTCACAGTGCTTTCATCTGATGACCCCGTCCGCGTTTTCCAGGATTTTGCGACGCTTGACGGGATTTCAAACGGACGGGCGGAAATCATGGCGGGTCGAGGGTCTTTTATCGAATCCTTCCCGCTGTTCGGCTATGATTTAGACGATTATGAAGAGCTGTTTGAAGAAAAACTCGATTTGCTGTTGGCGCTGCAAAAGTCGGAAAGGGTGACGTGGAGCGGCAAGCATCGCCCCGCCATTCAAAACCTTGGCGTCTATCCGCGGCCAGTGCAGAATCCGTTGCCTGTATGGATCGGAAGCGGCGGCAACCAGGAATCCGTCGTTCGCGCGGGGCTGCTCGGTCTGCCGCTCGTTCTGGCCATCATCGGGGGAAGTCCGCAGCACTTTGCCCCGCTTGTCCAGCTTTATTACAAAGCGGCGGAGCATGCAGGTCACGATGTATCAAAGCTTGCCGTAGCTTCCCATTCACACGGCTTTATTGGAGAGGATACCGAGACGGCCGCAGATCAATTTTTCCCGTCGACTCAGCAGGCGATGAACACGCTCGCCAGGGAGCGGGGCTGGGGACCGTACAGCCGCTCCAGCTTTGATGCTGCGCGGAGCTTTGAGGGAGCGCTTTATGTAGGGGACCCTCAGACGGTGGCGGAAAAAATCATCCATCTGCGCAAACATGTGGGAATCACAAGATTTATGCTGCATGTCCCGGTCGGTACGATGCCTCACGACGATGTCATGAAAGCGATCGAGCTTTTTGGAAGAGAGACGGCGCCGCGCGTCAGGGAGGAAGTCTCCCGCTGGGAGGCGTCGCAGAGAACCTAAAGAATAAACGGCCCGGACATTTTGCGGGCCGTTTTTATTTCATGTAATGCTTTTTGAAATCGGGATGAATTGAAAATTTGCGGCGCAGATGGATCAGGTTTTCACCAAAACTTTCCTCCAAAACATCTCTATGCTTCTCCAAGATTTCCATGAGGTACAGATCATGAATCATCACTTCCGTAATCGGCATGACCAAGCCCACATGCATCGTCCAGGCCGCGCGGCTGTCTTTGCCCTGCGAGACAATGCCGGCAACGACTTCGGAATCATCAACACTCAAAACAAGCCATCGTCCGTCATACTCTTCTGTTATTTCCCGGCTGCTGTCATGCAGATAAACATCAGCGAAATCAGCTTCAATTTCTCCATATGCAATAATGGTGACGATGACGCCATTGTTTGCCGCCTCGCTCAGGTCGGGCTCCAAATCCGGAAAGTCCTCTTTCCATATTTCCAGGAGAATTCTTTTTTGGGCTGAGGATATACACGTCTTAACCTTGTCGAGTATTTCGGTTCGCCCGGTGATATTCCAAATATTTTCCCGATCATTTGCGGAACGCGCAAATTTCTCAAAATATTTTTCTGCCTGTTCAAACGTCTCCTCCGCTTTCTGTCTGCGGTTTTTGATCAGATCCTTGGCAGGAACGGGAATGTACTGCGGGGTGTTGCCATAGCTTACAAAAATATCGCCGCGAATCACGAGGCTCTCCAACACTTCGTATATTTTCGAACGCGGTACACCTGATTTTTTTGCCACCGCATAGCCTGTCAAAGGCGATTCTTCCAAGAGCGCGAGATATGCTTTCGATTCATATTCGGTAAAGTTCAGGTTTTTCAGTATGTCTAAATTCTTCATACATCCTCCAGCCTCAAAAAATAGTCGCTACCTTTGTCACTCATATTTTGCTTCATGTATTGATTTATTTCAAGGGCGCTGATACACTTTTTATAAGTAGTTACTAAGGTAGTCACTATATGAAAAGGTATGGAGGGAGACATCTGATGGATAGCCTGCTGTCATACATATCGATCGCCGCCATGATGGTGGTGATTCCCGGAGCTGATACGATGCTCGTTGTGAAAAACACGCTTCGATACGGCCCGAACGCCGGACGCTGCAATGTTCTCGGCTTGGCGACGGGACTGTCGTTCTGGACGCTGATTGCCGTTTTCGGTTTGGCGGTTGTCATTGCGAAGTCGGTGTTTCTGTTCAATGCAATCAAATACTTGGGAGCGGCTTATTTAATTTTCTTAGGTGTCAAAAGTTTTTTTGCTAAAAAGATGTTTTCTTTGGAGGACATGAAAGCCGACAACAACAAACCTGGCCATTCTTCCAAGCGGCATTATAAAGATTCGTTTATGCAAGGGTTGTTCAGCAATGTTCTGAATCCGAAGACTGTTTTGGTCTATATCACGATCATGCCTCAATTTATCAATTTAAAGGAAAGCGTCAACCAGCAGTTAATTATTCTCGCATTCATTCTAACCTTGATGGCTGTATTTTGGTTTCTCATCCTCGTCCATCTGATTGATTACGCGAAAAAATGGCTGAGAAGCGTGAAGTTCCAGAAGGTCTTTCAAAAAGCCGCCGGTTTGGTGCTGGTGGGGTTTGGCATCAAAACAGGGTTGGATTGAATATCCCCCAAAATCATGATAAGGAGTGAGCATGACAGCTCACTCCTTTTGATGTAATGAAGCCCGGCCAACCCTGAACGGGAAGCAAGAGACGATATGAATCGTTTCAACCCCTCGCCGCAAAAATCTGAAATGTCACACCGAATGGGTCAGTGACAATCGCGTAGGCTGGGCTGAAATATACATTTTGGAGTTCAAGCTTGACTTCTCCCTGCTCCCGGAGCTTGTCATACAGCCGCTCAGCCGTTTGCGCGTCACCGACCGTGATGCAGATGGAGATTTGACTGCCGCTTTGAAAAGGCACCTCCGGGATCATATCAGCGATCATCAAGCTGGCCCCGCCGAAGTTTAGGACAGCATGGGCAATCAGATCTTGTTCCTCTTCCTTAAAATTCTTCGCCTCATCCGCGGGACCTTCACCAAATGTCTGCTGGAATTTTACTTCAGCATCGAGCACTTCCCGATAATATTCAATCGCTTCCTTTGCTCTCCCGTTCATCAGGATATAAGGGGTGAATTGCATTTCCATCTTTAAAACATCTCCTTTTTCGTTGATTTAAGGTAATTGTATATTATAATGGTGACAACTTATGTCATGGTTAAACACTTTGGGAGGTTCTAAATGTCAAAAGCGAAAAGATTAAATGAAATGATCATGATGGTCAATCGAAAAAAACGGTTTACGGTCGGGGAATTGGCGCAGGAATTCGGAGTGTCAAAAAGAACCGTTCTCAGGGATCTGCAAGAGCTTAGCGAGATGGGTGTGCCCCTTTATTCAGAAACGGGGCCCCATGGCGGCTATCAGGTGTTAAGTGAAAGAATTCTTCCTCCCATCGCCTTGAGCGAGAACGAAGCGATCGCCATCTTTTTTGCGATCCATGCACTGAGGCACTATATATCCCTGCCGTTTGATGCACAGTATGCTTCAATCAAGAAAAAATTTTACTTGAATCTCGCCGGCGATATTCGGGATGCGATTGACAGCATGAAGGACCGCGTCGATTTTTATACGGCTTATGAGCAAAAAGAAGAAATTCCGTTTTTAAGGGTGCTATTGGAAGCGGCGGTTCAGCAAAAGGTCTTAATCATCAAATATCAATCAAATGATGTGACAAACGAAAGAAAAATTCAGCCGATCGGCATCTATGCGAATCACGGCAAATGGTATTGTCCCGCTTATTGCTTTTTAAGAGAGGATTACCGTATGTTCAGATGCGATCGGATGATATTTGCCGAACTTGATGAAAATACCGATCCGATGGACTTGTCAAACATCAATTTAAAAAACCGTTTTTCGGTTTTATCCCTTCCTCCGAAGATGCTGGAACTATCCGTGGAATTGACGAAACAAGGCGTAGAGCGGCATGGATCCCTGGAATGGCCGCATCTTGAACTGCATGTCAGAAAAGACGGTTCCGGAACACTGTCAGGTTTGATTGCGTCAAAGGATATTGACTTTTTTGCGGATTATTTCATTTCATTTGGCCGGGAAGCGGTCATTCAAAAACCATCACAGCTAATCGAAAAGATGAAGAAAACATTATTTGACATGTTGAACCAATATACAAATGGAGACTCCGTTCCGACTGCTCACTAAGATCGCTAATATGGCAATGCTTGCGGCCGAAAACAGCGTGTCAGCAATCATTCGTCAGACAATACGCCGTCATCATTCAGATCGCCATCACCATTTTCATATTCTGTATTAAAGCCAGAAGCATCTGATCTTGCAAAATAGGACACTCTCAGATTTCTGAGGGTGTCTTATTTTTGCCGAATAATGAAATTTTTACCCAAAAAAGTTGACGGGGCATTTAAAAGCCGGTATCATTACAAATGTGATATAAATATTACATTTATGTTACAAAAGAAAATGATATGTTACGAGTTTTAAAGGAGATTGACAAAGGAGTATGCTCATGAAAAAAGCAATAGCCATATTGGGGTTTCTTGTGCTTACAGCCTCGCTGCTATTTATGATCAATAAAGGATCATCTCAAATAAATGCTGCTAAAAACAGAAAAGCTGCAGTTCACACAGAACTATACAACAATATCGATTCTTTATCATATCCGGTGTTCAGCGGCTTAAAAGCCCGTGATGAAAAGCTGGTCCATGATGCGATCGAGCTTCATATGAAAGCCTCATTCAAGGAATACGAAAAGGTGAAGAAAGAGAAGGGGGAAGATGGCGAGGAAAGCGCCTATGAAACGTCCTATAAAGTCAAATACAACGAAGGCGGCAAACTGAGCTTTTTAATCTACAACTACCAATATACCGGCGGAGCGCACGGGATGTATACCGTCACATCCTACAACTATGATTTGAACAAGCATCAGCAGGTGCTCCTGACCGATCTTTTAAACAATCAAGCTAAAATCGAGAAAGCCAAAAACTATATTTACAGCTATATAACCGAACATGCGGACCGATTTTATTCTGACATTCAAAAGAGTGATATCAGCTTAGACGAAAATACTGCTTTCTACTATACAAACAGCGGAATTTCCATTGTATTTCAGCAGTATGATATCGCGCCTTATGCTGCTGGGAACCAGGAAATCAAGATTCCTTCTTCATTTTTATATTAGCCTTGGTGTGTTAGCAGACATCCGGCAGGAGACGCGAGCAAAAGATTTTGATAAATACAGGAGAGTGAAAAGCGATGTCTGGCAAACGGTCATGGCGATGGATCAATGTATTGATTTTTTTAGCGATATTCATAGGTTTTGCGGGGTACTCTTTCAACCATGTGTCAAGCAATGAAGAGGCCCCTCCCCCTAAGCCGAAAAAAGACCCAGATTATTCGGATATCGAGATCGGATCATTCGTCAGCGACAGTGAACAAGAGAGATATGCGATCCATTACCCCATCTTTCATATCAAAGCGATCGATGACAAGCTGAAAGGCTATGTCAAAGATGAACTGAGCCGCTTCAAAAAAGACAGCGCAAGTGCGCGGTCTCGGAATGAAGACGGTCCGTTCGAATTGAATATCAAGTATAAGATTGTCTATTACACAAAACAAACGGCTGCAATTGTGCTGAATGAATACATAGAAAGCGGCGGAGCGCCGGGAAAAACGACCATCAAAACGTTCAACGCCGATTTGAAGCAAAAAAAATGTCTCGCACTTCATGACCTTTTTATAGATGATGCCGGGTTTTTGAACAGAATTTCCGGCATTGTCTATCAACAATTGAAAAATGACCATCCCGCAGCTGATGATGCACTGCTGAAAAAAGGGACAAGCCCCCTTGAACAAAACTTCAGCCGTTTCGCCTTGCTTGAGAACGACATCGAATTCTATTTTGGCAAGGAGCAAACAGGTGTTGAGCAGTCTGTTAAAATCAAAAAAGAATGGTTGAAAGATATATTAAAAGATCAATATCGAGAAGGAAAAAAGAATCGCGTTGATAACAAGCAAAAGCAGGAGGCCATCCCTCTGCCAAAAGAAGCGAAAGTCAATCCTGATGAAAAAGTGATTGCCCTGACATTTGACGACGGCCCGAACCCGTCTTCAACAAACAAAGTATTGGATGCTTTAAAGAAATATGAAGGGCATGCGACATTTTTCGTGCTGGGCAGCAGAGCTCAAGTCTATCCGGAAACGATCACAAGGATGATGAGAGAAGGGAATGAAGTCGGCAATCACTCGTGGGATCATCCATTGTTGACGAGGCTTACGAATGATAAGGCATATAAGGAAATCGACGACACACAGCAGGTGATTGAAAACATTAGCGGTCACACACCGACCCGCTTAAGGCCGCCCTACGGCGGTGTGAATGACTCCGTCCGGGGACTGACAGGGCTCTCCATCACGCTTTGGGATGTTGATCCTGAAGATTGGAAGGTCAAAAATAAGCAAAAAATCGTCAATCGTGTGATGAGCCAAGCCGGATATGGAAAAATCATCCTGATGCATGATATTTATCAAACGTCCGCCGATGCTGCCGAGGAGATTATCAGAAGGTTGAAGCGGCAAGGCTATCAATTGGTGACTGTTTCACAGCTGGAGAAAGTGAAAAAGCAAAGGGAACAATGAAAGTGCTGCAGCGGCACTTTCTTTTTTTTAGCAAAATATAGGGAAAATGATATTTGTTAAATATTCTAAAAATTTGTAAAATGACTTTTGTGATTAAACAGGCTGTAAAATGAAAGGAGAGAAAAAATGCTGGGAAAAAACAAACGGTTTTTCACATGGATGGTTTCGTTTTTCGTCACGCTCATGTTCCTGGTTCCGCCGCCTAAAGCAAGTGCGGAAAGCATTAACGGCACATTGATGCAGTATTTTGAGTGGTATTTGCCCAATGATGGTCAACATTGGAAGCGTTTACAAAACGACGCGGCATATTTATCAGATCTCGGCGTCACCGCTGTATGGATTCCGCCGGCCTACAAGGGAACGAGTCAGTCTGATGTCGGTTATGGCGCCTATGATTTGTATGATTTAGGAGAGTTTCAGCAAAAAGGGACGGTGCGAACGAAATACGGAACAAAAGGTGAGCTTCAATCTGCGATCGGCAGTCTTCATTCCCAGAATATTCACGTCTACGGGGATGTCGTCATCAATCATAAAGGAGGAGCTGATGGGACGGAAGACGTCACCGCTGTTGAAGTCAATCCGGGGGACAGGAATCAGGAAACGTCCGGGGAGCAGCGAATCAAAGCGTGGACAGCGTTTCATTTTCCAGGACGCGGAAGCACCTACAGCGGTTTTAAGTGGCATTGGTATCATTTTGATGGAACAGATTGGGACGAGTCCCGGAAATTGAACCGCATCTATAAGTTTCGCGGAGAGGGCAAGGCATGGGATTGGGAGGTTTCAAGCGAAAACGGCAACTATGACTACCTGATGTATGCTGATATTGATTACAACCATCCCGATGTCGTGGCAGAACTGAAAAAATGGGGAACATGGTATGCCAATGAACTGAACTTGGACGGTTTTCGGCTCGATGCCGTGAAACATATTAAATTTTCATTTTTGCGGGATTGGCTGAAATCAGTCAGGGAATCGACGGGGAAGGATATGTTTGCGGTAGCTGAGTATTGGCGGAATGACCAGGGCGCCCTTGAAAATTACTTGAAGAAAACCGATTTTCAACATTCGGTATTCGATGTTCCGCTCCACTACAATTTGCATGCCGCATCATCGCAAGGGGGCGGCTATGATATGAGGCAATTGCTGAACGGTACTGTCGTATCCAAATATCCGGAAAAGGCGGTCACATTTGTTGATAATCATGATACACAGCCTGGACAATCGCTTGAGTCCACTGTCGAACCATGGTTTAAACCGCTTGCCTATTGTCTCATTATGACAAGGAAGTCCGGCTACCCGCAGGTTTTCTACGGAGATCTGTATGGGACAAAGGGTTCTACATCACGGGAAATTCCAGTGCTTAAAAACAAACTCGAGCCGATTTTAAAAGCGCGCAAACATTATGCATATGGCGCCCAGCACGACTATTTCGACCATCATGATATCATCGGCTGGACGAGGGAAGGTGACAGTTCGATTCAGAAGTCCGGTCTAGCTGCATTAATAACAGACGGACCCGGCGGATCAAAGCGTATGTATGTCGGACGTGAGAATGCGGGTGAAACGTGGTATGACATCACGGGGAACCGTTCAGACTCCGTCGCGATCGATTCGAACGGCTGGGGAGAATTCCGTGTGAACGGCGGTTCGGTTTCCATTTATGTTCAGAGGTAGAAAGAGAATGGGGCAGATTTCCTTGAGGAAATCTGCTTTTTTATTTCCCGTGTTTCATAAAATCCCGCTGATTCCATCTTATAATATTGTTATCAGTTCCGAAAATCGGATTGCTGACAGTTTGAATAGCTCAAAAATAAGGCGGGGATAAAATGGCAACATTGTCGGATGTGGCAAAGAGAGCAAATGTATCAAAAATGACGGTGTCGCGGGTGATCAATCATCCTGAGACGGTGACGGATGAATTGAAAGAGCTGGTCCATTCCGCGATGAAAGAGCTGAACTATATACCAAACTATGCGGCAAGGGCGCTCGTGCAAAACAGAACACAGGTTGTAAAACTATTGATTTTAGAAGAAATGGATACGACAGAACCTTATTATATGAATCTATTGACTGGTATCAGCCGGGAGCTGGACCGCCATCATTATGCATTGCAGCTTGTAACAAGGAAATCTCTCAACATCGGCCAATGTGACGGCATTATCGCCACAGGCTTGAGAAGGGCGGATTATGAAGGGCTCATCAAAGCATTTGAAAAACCGGTCGTCGTGTTCGGCCAAAATGAAATGGGCTATGATTTTATCGATGTGAACAATGAAAAAGGAGCGTTTATGGCAACCCGCCATGTCATCGGGCTGGGGGCGCGCGATGTTGTCTTTTTCGGTATTGATTTGGACGAACCTTTTGAACGATCAAGGGAGAAAGGCTATTTAGAGGCGATGAAAGGATGCTCAGGCCAGGCGAATATTGTCCGGATGGAAAACAGTTCGAAAAAAGCTGAACGCTGTGCGAGAGAAGTGCTGCCAGCCTTGGGCAGTCCGGCTGCGGTCGTCTGCGCTTCCGATCGAATCGCGATCGGCGTGATCCGGGCGGTGCAGGCGCTTGGCAAAAGAATACCGGAAGATGTTCTGGTCACCGGGTTTGACGGTGTTTTTCTTGACCGCATCTCTTCGCCCCGCTTGACAACGGTCAGACAGCCTGTGGTCGAAATGGGTGAGGCTTGTGCGGCAACTTTGCTGAAAAAAATAAATGAGGACGGCGCCGTCCAGGGCAATCAATTTTTTGAGCCGGAGCTCATCGTGCGCGAGTCGACTTTGTAAGCGTCTCATTCTGTTACCGTTAACAAGCTGAAAATGATTGTTCCTCAGATTTCACCATGATAATTTCAACATATGAAATGGAAAAGGGGGAGTCATGATGGAGTATGCAGCGATTCATCATCAGCCGTTCAGCTCTGATGCTTATGCTTATGACGGGAGGAGAGTGCATATTAAGATCCGCACCAAAAAAGGCGATGCCAAGCAGGTCCGCCTCATCTGGGGAGACCCTTATCAATATGTGGAAGAAAAAGGAGTCGGCAGGTGGGCGGCAGAGGAGATGCAGATGAAGAAAATCGCCGCGACAGATTTGCATGATTATTGGTTTGCGGAAGTGGCGCCGCCGTATCGGCGCCTGCAATATGCTTTTGTACTAACAGACGCTGATCATGAAGACGTCTTTTACGGCAGCTCAGGCGTACATCCATATCATGAAAAAACGCTTGAGACGATCCAGCACTTTTTTAAATTCCCATTTGTCCATGAGGTCGATGCGTTTCAAGCACCTGAATGGGTCAAATCAACGATTTGGTATCAAATTTTTCCGGAGCGCTTTGCCAACGCTAGAGACGACCTATCACCGGAAAACGTGCTGCCGTGGGGAAGCAAAGAGCCCGGTGTCAATGATTTTTTCGGCGGGGATTTGCAGGGAATCATCGATAAGCTTGATTATTTGGAGGATTTGGGTGTGAACGGCATCTATTTGACGCCGGTTTTTTCCGCACCTTCCAATCATAAATACGATACATTGGATTATTACACCATCGACCCGCATTTTGGGGATGCCGAGCTTTTTCGCACATTGGTCGACGGCCTTCATCAGCGGGGGATGAAGATCATGCTGGATGCCGTTTTTAACCATATTGGCAGCGCGTCGATGCAGTGGCAGGATGTTTTGAAAAATGGTGAGCAATCCCGCTACAAGGACTGGTTCCATATTCATTCCTTTCCTGTCAAAGAAGACAATTATGATCGTTTTGCCTTTACGCCGGACATGCCGAAACTGAATACGGCCAATCCGGAAGTCCAGGCATATCTGCTCGATATCGCGCTGTATTGGATTCGCGAATTTGACATCGACGGCTGGCGCTTGGATGTGGCCAATGAAGTGGATCACGCTTTCTGGAAGACATTCCGGCAAGCGGTAACCGCTGAAAAGCCCGACGTTTATATTTTAGGAGAGATCTGGCATCAGGCCGACCCTTGGCTTAGAGGAGACGAATTTCACGCGGTGATGAATTATCCTTTCACAGAGCCGATGATTGAATATTTTGCGGATCGCCGCATGACTGCCTCGCAAATGGCGAGCCGCCTCAACGCGCATTTGATGAGCGGAATGCAGCAGGTCAATGAATCGATGTTTAACCTGCTTGACAGTCATGATACAAAACGGATTTTGACAAGGTGCGGTGATGATGAGAAAAAGGTGCGGTCTTTATTGGCGTTTATGTTTGCCCAGACGGGTTCGCCATGCATCTATTACGGTACGGAAATCGGCCTTGACGGGGGAAATGATCCATTATGCCGGAAGTGCATGATATGGGAAGTAGAAAAGCAAAATCAAGCGATGCTTAAGTTTATGAAGCGGCTCATCGCTTTGCGAAAACAGGAGCATCAACTCCTGACGTATGGAAGACTTGAGTGGGACATCCTTGATGATCAACACGATTTTTTCAGCTTTTTGCGGACTGACGGCGAGAGAAAATTGATTTATTTCTTTAATCAGGGGACAGCGGCCCGCCATGTCAGTTTAAAAGATTTGGAGATCAACAGCGCTTGGAAAATCTATGATGCCTGGACAGAGAAGACGCTTAACCACAGTGATGAGATTGCCGTTCATCCGGGAGAATTTTTTATTTTGGGCGCGGGGTAAATTCTGTTACCGGTAACAATCGTGAAAGCTATTGTAACCGCTTTCGGAAGCGCCTTACAATTGGATTAGATTCTTGATAGGAGGGGGAAAAAGATGACACATTTCAAAAAAGGTTTTGCCTTAATGCTGGCCTCAGTCCTGACATTCGGCCTTTCCGCCTGCTCGGGTTCAAAAGAAGCGGCAAGCTCTGATGGGAAAAAGGTGCTGACGGTGTCTGTTGAAGAAACATATAAAGAATATGTTGAAAGCATCAAAACAGATTTTGAGAAAGAGAATGATGTGAAGGTAAAGATTGTTGAAAAACCGATGTTTGATCAGCTGGAAGCACTTCCTCTTGATGGACCGGCGGGCAATGCGCCTGATGTCATGCTCGCGGCGTACGACCGTATCGGCGGTCTTGGACAGCAGGGGCACCTGCTCGACATCAAACCGTCCGACACGAAAAGCTTTGCTGAGAAAGACATGCGCCAGGTGACGATCGACGGGAAAATTTACGGCATTCCGCTCGTCATTGAAACGCTTGTCTTATATTACAACAAAGACTTGTTAAAAACGCCGCCGAAAACATTTCAGGACCTTGAAAAGCTTACGGATGATCAGCGGTTTGCCTTCGCTTCGGAAAAAGGAAAATCAACCGCATTTCTGGCGAAGTGGACCGATTTTTATATGTCATACGGCTTGCTGGCCGGATATGGCGGATATGTGTTCGGCAAAAATGGTGCCGATGCCAAAGACATCGGCTTGAACAACAAAGGATCTGTAGAAGGTGTGGAGTACGCGGAAAAATGGTTTAAAACATATTGGCCGAAAGGCATGCAGGACAATTCGAGCGCCGACGATTTTATTCAGCAGACCTTTATGGACGGCAAAGCAGCGGCAGTCATCGGCGGACCGTGGTCGGCCGCCAATTATAAAGAGGCCGGTTTGAACTACGGGGCGGTCAAAATTCCGACATTGCCAAATGGAAAAGAATATGCTCCGTTTGCCGGCGGGAAAGGCTGGGTGGCTTCAAAATATACAAAAGAGCCCGAGCTCGCTCAAAAATGGCTTGAATATGCGGCAAACGATCAAAACGCCTATGTTTTTTATGAAAAGACAAACGAGGTTCCGGCCAACTTAGCCGCGAGGATGAAAGCGGACAAGCAAAAAGATGAGCTGACCTCAGCCGTCATTCAGCAGTATGAAACTGCGACGCCGACCCCGAATATTCCGGAAATGGCCGAAGTATGGACGGGAGCGGAAAGCTTGATATTTGATGCAGCTTCCGGCAAAAAATCTGCGCAGCAGTCAGCGGATGATGCTGTAAAGGTCATGAAAGCAAATATTAAAGAGAAATATGTGAAATAAAGCGGCGGGTTAGCGTCCGGAAGAATAGAGGGCGAAAAACATGAACATAGACGACACACGTGCAAAACAAAGGCGAAAAGCGGGGCTTTTATCGATCATTCCAGGGGCCGGACAGATTGCCAATCGGCAGCTGTCAAAAGGAATCCTTTTTCTGGCCGTCACAGTGCTGTTTGCTTGTGAATTAGGGGTATTCGGCATCGACGCGCTGATCGGCTTATTGACTTTGGGAAGCGTCCCTGGGGAAGACCACTCGTTGTTTCTGTTGATAGAAGGCACTCTGCAATTGATTGTGACACTGATTTTTCTGATGTTCTACATCTTTAATATTTATGATGCGCAAAAAACGGCTGCAATGAAGGCGGCGGGATTGAAGGTCAGCCAAACAGCGCGGGACATGATCCGGAATCTGGGGGATAAAGGGTTCCCATATTTATTTACATTGCCGGCATATATCATGATGGTGTTTGTGATTATTTTTCCGGTCCTGGTCACCCTGTTTGTCGCGTTTACAAACTATGATTTTTACCATATTCCGCCTGCAAGCCTCATTGACTGGGTGGGATTTAAAAACTTCCTGAACGTCTTTTTCCTTGGCTCCTATCGGGAGACATTCTTCGATGTGCTGAGCTGGACCGTGATCTGGACGATCTGTGCGACAACACTGCAAATTGTCCTTGGCATCGTGACGGCCCTTATCGTCAATCAGGATTTTATTAAAGGCAGGCGGATGTTTCGAATCATCTTCTTGCTTCCGTGGGCTGTCCCGGCTTTTATTACGATCATGAGTTTTTCCAACATTTTCAACGACAGCATAGGCGCTATGAACGCGCAAGTCATTCCGCTTTTGAATCAGCTTCCGTTTGTGGAGCTTCCGGCAGCCCCGTGGAAAACCGACCCGTTTTGGACGAAGACGGCCCTGATTATGATCCAGACATGGCTTGGATTTCCGTACATTTATGTCATGGTAACAGGTGTGCTTCAGGCGATTCCGGGCGAGCTTTATGAAGCGGCAAAGATTGACGGTGCGTCATTTCTCCAGCGTTTTCGGCACATCACATTGCCGATGATTTTATTTGCGACCGCACCCGTGATGATCACCCAGTATACGTTTAATTTCAATAACTTTTCGATCATCTATTTGTTCAATGAGGGAGGACCGGGCAGCGCGGGAGCCGGTGCAGGATCAACCGATATTTTGATCTCCTGGATCTATAAGCTGACAACAGGCACCTCCCCGCAATATTCGGTTGCGGCCGCAGTCACATTGCTGATTTCTTTCATTGTCATCGGCGTTTCCCTGATTGCGTTTAAGAAATCGAATGCCTTTGGCAATGAGGAGGTCATGTAGATGAAGGGAATGTTCAAAAATGCGCGGACCGCAAGGATGCTGAACAAAATCTGGACCTATTTCTTTTTAGCGATGTTGAGCATTGTCATTATATACCCGCTGGTGATCACGGCATCATCTGCCTTTCGACCGGGAAATGTGGCCGCTTTCAAGCTCGATTTTTCGGGCCCGTGGACATTGGACCATTTTAGGCGGCTGTTTGCAGATACGCTTTATCCCAATTGGTACGGCAATACACTTGTGATCGCGCTGTCGGTCATGATTCTCCAGGTCACGATCGTGACGCTTGCCGGCTATACGTACAGCCGTTACAGGTTTCGCGGCAGAAAAAAAAGCCTTGTCTTCTTTTTGATTATTCAAATGGTGCCGACGATGGCGGCATTGACCGCTTTTTACGTCCTGGCGATGCTGATCGGCGCGCTTGACCAGTTCTGGTTTTTAACGGCGATCTATATCGGCGGGGGCATTCCGATGAACACATGGCTGATGAAAGGCTATTTTGACACGGTTCCGAGAGAAATCGATGAAGCCGCCCGGATCGATGGAGCGGGGCACTTGCGAATCTTTGCTTCGGTTGTTCTGCCCCTTGTCAAACCGATGCTTGCGGTGCAGGCGCTATGGGCGTTTATGGGGCCGTTCGGCGACTATTTGCTGGCAAAGTTTTTGCTTCGCTCTCCGGAAAGTCTGACCATCGCCGTAGGGCTGCAGTCGTTCATATCAAACCCGCAGCAGCAAAAAGTCGCGCTGTTTGCGGCAGGGGCGATCCTTGCGGCACTGCCGATCTGCATCTTGTTCTTTTTTCTCCAAAAGAACTTTGTGTCCGGGCTGACCACCGGCGGAACGAAGGGATGATCCGATGGGAAATCTGCAACATGACCGCTTGATCATTCGTTTCCTGAAAGCCGCGGCATCTCCGACAGGCGTCTGCCGCTACAGGAATACATTCAGCTGGCTGCACATCACCTTTTTATTTCTGTTTTTGAGCGGCTGCCTGATGGTGCCGTTTGCCGTTTCCTTCATGAAAATGGAGCGCTTCAATGTCGGACTTTTCATGCCGTCTGTTGTTCAAAAGAGTGATCAGGCATTTGCCGAACAATTAAAAGGATATCAATTCAGAAACGGAAAACTGACAGGCGGGGTCGATTTGTATCGGATAGAAAAAGGAGGCGCTTTGCTGGCGGTCGATCTGAAACACGAGGTTAAAACGAGCGGTGAAAATGGGCGCCTGAAGGTGGAAGGCTATCAAAACGCGATTGTTTTTCAGGCTGATCATCTGATCATCAGTGATCAAAACGGAACGGGTTTTTCCATCCGCTATGTGAAAGAGGATGTCCGGCTGAGTGATCTGAATGTCTTTGATTTAAAGACGTTGCTTGGAACATTGTGGTTTGCCCAATATAAGCCGATGATCATGATGCTGGCCTATTCGGTGATCTTCATCGTTGCGCTTTTTTTGACGGGAGTTCTCACCGGAGGCATCTGGATCACAAAAAAATCAAAAATGACCGGCATCGCGTCATTCAAGGAAGCAGCCGCGGCGGCGGTTTGCGGATCGGCGCTTCCGGCATTTGCCGCCGCGGTGTTCGGCATGATTCATTTTGATTTCATCGCCGTGCTGCTGATCTATTCGTGCAGCACCGCCTTGATGATTTCTTTCATCTTCCGGCATTTGTCCAAAACCCGCCATCAAAACGAAAATTTACAGTCAGGAGGAAATCATGGCAAATCAGCGGCTATTTGAGATTGATGAATGGAAAATCAAAACCAGCATATTTCATAAGGAGCATAATCGCCTCCAGGAAAGCTTGACTTCCTTGGCCAACGGCTATATGGGAATCAGAGGGAATTTCGAAGAAAGCTATTCAGGCGCAAGCCTTCAAGGCACATATATCGCAGGGGTGTGGTTTCCGGACAAAACGCGTGTCGGCTGGTGGAAAAACGGCTATCCGGAATATTTCGGAAAAGTGATCAATGCGATGAATTTGATCGGCATCGATGTCTATATAGACGGCGAAAAAGTCGACCTTTATGAAAACGAGATCGAATCGTTTGATTTAGAGCTCGATATGAAAGAAGGGATTTTGCGAAGAAGCGCTGTATTCCGCATTCAGGATAAAACGGTCAGAATTGCGTCTGAACGGTTTCTGAGCCTTGCCGTTCGCGAGCTCTGTGCGATTCATTACGAAGCGGAGTGCTTGACGGATGAGGCTGTCATCACGCTCATTCCTTACCTGGACGGGGATGTGAAAAATGAAGACGCCAACTACGATGAGCGCTTTTGGCAGGAAGAAGCGAAAGGAGCCAGTGCCCACCGCGGCCATTTAACAACAAAAACGATTGAAAACCCTTTCGGAACGCCGCGATTTACCGTTTCCGCCATGATGGCCAATGTGACGGAAGGCTTTAGCAGTGACAGCTATAAAACGGAGCGGATGTATGCGGAAAACCGCTACATCTATGAAATGAAGCCGGGAACAAAGGCTTCGCTGAAAAAATTGATCATCGTGACGACTTCCCGCGATTTCGAGGAAGCAGAGCTTCTCACAAAAGGCCGGGAGCTTTTGGACGGTGTGCTTCAGGAAGGGTATGAAGAAGCGAGGCGGAGGCACATCGCCGAATGGCAGGAAAGATGGCGAAAAGCGGATATTGAGATTAATGGGGATGATGAACTTCAGCAAGGAATCCGCTACAACATATTTCAATTGTTCTCGACTTACTACGGGACGGATGCACGCTTGAATATCGGACCGAAAGGATTGACAGGCGAAAAATACGGAGGTGCGGCATATTGGGATACGGAGGCCTACGCCGTACCGATGTATTTGGCGACCGCCGATCCTGAAGTGACGAAAAACCTGCTGTTGTACCGCTACCGCCATTTGGAGGCTGCCAAACGAAACGCGGCAAAATTGGGGCTGAAAGGGGCTCTTTACCCGATGGTGACGTTTGTCGGTGATGAATGCCACAATGAATGGGAAATCACCTTTGAAGAAATCCATCGGAACGGTGCGATTGCCTATGCGATCTACAACTATGTCAATTATACGGGCGACCGCGATTATATCGAAGCGTACGGGATCGATGTGCTCGTGGAAATCAGCAGGTTTTGGGCAGATCGCGTTCATTTTTCAAAGCGGAAAAACAAGTACATGATCCATGGTGTAACAGGACCGAATGAATACGAAAACAATGTTAACAACAACTGGTATACAAATGTGATCGCAGCTTGGACGCTTGAGTATACGCTTGAAAATCTCGGCAGCATTTCAGCGGAAAAACGCCGCCGGCTCGGTGTGTGCGAAGATGAATTTGAGCTATGGAGAGATATCATCGAGCGGATGTACTATCCGTACAGTGAAGAACTTGAGGTTTTCCTTCAGCATGATACGTTTTTGGATAAAGAGCTGCAATCGGCGGATGAATTGGATCCGGCTGATCGGCCGCTCTATCAGAATTGGTCATGGGACAAAATTCTCCGCTCCAGTTTTATCAAACAAGCGGATGTCCTTCAAGGCATTTATTTGTTCAACCACCGTTTTACATTGGAAGAAAAACGGCGCAATTTTGCGTTTTATGAACCGATGACCGTCCATGAATCAAGCCTTTCCCCTTCTGTCCACGCGGTGCTTGCCGCTGAACTGAAGATGGAGGAGAAGGCGCTTGAGTTAACGAAACGAACAGCCCGCCTTGACCTTGACAATTACAACCGTGATACAGATGAAGGCCTTCACATCACATCGATGACGGGAAGCTGGCTGGCCATCGTCCAGGGGTTTGCGGGAATGCGCACCGCGAATGAGACGCTGTCGTTTGCTCCGTCTTTGCCGAAGGAGTGGGAAAGCTATTCGTTCCAGATCAATTACAGGGGACGGCTGATCCGTGTGATGACGGCGGAAAAAAGCGTCGTCTTTGAACTGTTAAAAGGCGAACCGCTGCAGATGATGGTCTGCCAGGAACCGATTCTCTTGAGCGGACGCTACGAAAGGAGGATGGATGATGAGTGAATGGTGGAAAGAGGCTGTCGTTTATCAAATCTATCCGCGCAGCTTTTTTGACGCAAACGGCGACGGAATCGGCGACTTGCAGGGAATCATTCAAAAACTGGACTATATCAAACACCTCGGCGCAGATGTGATCTGGCTCTGCCCGGTGTTTGACTCCCCGCAGGATGACAACGGCTACGACATCAAGGACTACAGAAATATGTACGAAAAGTTTGGAACGAACGAGGATATGTTTCAGTTGATTGATGAGGTTCATCAAAGAGGAATGAAAATCATCATGGACCTGGTCGTCAACCATACATCTGACGAGCATGCCTGGTTTGCCGAGAGCCGCAAATCGAAGGACAATCCTTACCGCGATTATTATTTTTGGCGGGACCCCGCACCGGACGGAGCGGAGCCGAATAATTGGGGATCGATCTTTTCGGGGTCGGCGTGGGAATATGATGAGCGGACAGGGCAGTATTATTTGCACTACTTTTCGAAAAAACAGCCTGATTTAAATTGGGAAAATGAAGCCGTCCGCCGGGAAGTGTATGATTTAATGAAATTTTGGATGGATAAAGGTGTTGACGGCTGGCGGATGGATGTCATCGGCTCCATTTCCAAATACACCGATTTTCCGAACTATGAGACAGACGAGAATCGCTCTTATGTCGTCGGCCATTATCATGCAAACGGCCCCCGCCTTCATGAATTTATCCAGGAGATGAATCGTGAAGTGCTGTCGCATTATGATTGCATGACGGTCGGGGAAGCAAACGGATCTGATATTGAAGAGGCGATCAAGTACACGGACGCAAGCAGGCAAGAGCTGAACATGATCTTTACATTTGAACATATGGACATTGATACAGAGCAACATTCGCCAAATGGGAAATGGCAGCTGAAGCCGTTTGATCTGATTGCTTTAAAAAAGACGATGGCACGCTGGCAGACCGGGTTGATGAATGTCGGCTGGAACACGCTCTATTTTGAAAATCATGATCAGCCAAGGGTGATTTCCCGCTGGGGCAATGACGGAAAGCTCAGAAAACAATGCGCCAAAGCGTTCGCCACGGTTCTTCACGGGATGAAGGGAACGCCGTTTATTTATCAGGGCGAGGAAATCGGCATGACAAACAGCGAGATGCCGCTCGAGGTGTATGATGATCTCGAAATCAGAAACGCTTATAGGGAGCTTGTCATCGAAAACAAAACAATCTCGGAGGAAGATTTTCTAAAAGCCGTTGGCAAAAAAGGCAGAGACCACGCAAGAACGCCGATGCAATGGGACGACAAGCAGCACGCGGGATTTACGACGGGAAAACCATGGCTTCCGGTCAATTCCCGCTATCAAGAAATCAATGTGCAAGAATCCTTGAATGATCAAGATTCGATTTTCTATTATTATCAGAAGCTGATTCGGTTGCGCAAGCAGTACAAGAGTATCGTTCACGGAGATTTTCAGCTTTTGCTCGAAGATGATCCGCAAATCTTTTCTTATATCCGCCAATATCAAGGAGAAAAGCTTTTCGTCGTCGCGAATTTGTCGGAGGAGGAGGCAGTGTTTGAAGCACCGCCGGAGCGGCTTGCTGAACGGTGGGACGTTCTCCTTTCCAACTACTCGAGGCAGCAGGCTGACATGAGGAAGATTTACCTGAAGCCCTACGAAGCCTTGATGTGCATCAACGATACAAAGGAACACGGATCATGAAAGCGGTCATCTTTGATTTGGACGGAGTGATCACAGACACGGCGGAGTATCATTTTCTCGCTTGGAAACGCATCGCCGAACAGCTGCATATTCCATTCGACAGAAGCTTTAATGAAAGCTTGAAAGGAATCGGCCGGGAAGAGTCGCTGGAAAAGATGCTGGGTCATGGCGGTGTGGCGGAAAGGTATGCAAAGGCAGAGAAACAAGCTCTGTTGGCCGAAAAAAACCGATATTATCAAACGCTGATCGAAAACATTGGGCCGGAGCAGCTTTTGCCCGGGATCGGGCGGCTCGTCCGCGATCTGAAAGCCGCAAAGATCAAGGTTGCTTTAGCATCATCAAGCCGCAACGCTCCCGCGATATTAAAACGCTTGAAAATCGCGGATGACTTTCACGCCGTCGTTGACCCGGCTGCTCTTGCGAAGGGAAAACCCGATCCTGAAATCTTTTTAACCGCGGCGGCGCTTCTCGGCGTCCTTCCGACGGAATGTGCCGCCATCGAGGATGCTGAGGCAGGCATCTCCGCGATCAAAGCCGCCGGGATGTTCGCGGTTGGCGTCGGTGATGAAAAAGCAATGCATGCGGCTGATCTGATTGTCCATGATACGCGTGATTTGTCGTTTAGGCTGCTCAATGAAGGATGGCGGCGCTCTCGATGTTGAAGGGGAATGAAGGAAGCAAAGAGAAGCATAAATGACGAAGAAAGACCGCTGTTTTCGGATCGTTTCCGGCTGGCGGTCTTTTTGACAAATGACTGGAAAGCAAATAAAAGTGAAGCGGTTCAACAGTCTCGAGACATTTCTCGCCCATACGGATGACCATCAAAGGGGTTGAAAGCTCTTCTCTTTATGGGATGATCGGGAGCCTGTTTCAATGGCGAAAAAGACAAGACTGACGCAAAACGGCGTTACCGTCAATCTCGTTTTTAGACCGCAAAAAAGGTTATGCCTCATCTTGTATGGCGGCGCTCGAGCAAGGCGCTGTTTATATACCGATCAGGACAATCCGACTTCCAATAACATATATCAGGAGATCGGCTACCGGCCTGTGCTTTTGACGACAAACAGCCCCATCAAACATGATGAGGCTGTCTTTTAATTGTCGGTTTTCAATTTTACAAATGTCCGTTTGCCGGCAGGTTCAAGCCCTTTTTGTACAACGGTACAAAGAGCCGGCCGCTTTTGTTAATCCTTAACAAGCCCTCTGTGAATCAGTTTAATATGATCTCCTTTTTGCACGCTGTCATATTGTTTTTTCGATACGAGCACGGCTTGTTCTTTGCCGTTTTGATCCTCAACCAGCAGCCAGTATCTTTTTTCCCGCGGTTTTGCCAGCTCCTTTTCTTTGATTCCGGCGGTGTTGAGCACTTGTTTTTGTTCTGCTGTGTACCCGCCTCTGTGAAAGATCATCCAGTATGGAAAGTAATAATTCAAAAATGCTGAGCCTGCGGGATTTTGGTTCATTGTTTGCCTGACACTGCCTTTATAGAGCGCATTGGAAGGTAATGTTCTTTGCAGCGCGTTTTTGCTTGCGTGACTCCTGTTGGCTCCCTGTGTTCTCATATAGCTGCGCAAACTGTGATTGACCGACCCCGCGCGGCTTTTTGCAGCACTTTTCGCAGCTGAGCTTGACGTCTTCGTTCCCCCTGATGAACCATTGCTTGTGGCTGCCGCTGCCTGATGGCCCGGAAGCGGCATCAGCAAGGATAAGACAATCAGCAGAATCGCCTGTTTCTTCATCGCTTGTCATCACTGCTTTTTTGTTCAATTTTGTCCTTCACGACACCTTCCAGCGGTTCCTGGTCGTATTTTATGTATGGCGGACGGTAGATAAATGCTTCATCATCGCGAATTTTGATGTAGGGCTGTTCTATGTCTTCAATGTTTTCTACATAATTTTTGAATGTCTTTGTCTTTTGTTTCCCGTCTATCATATATGAGACTTTTAATAGCGGCGCTTTTTCAGATTTGCTGTCATTTAGATAATCAAACCATACGAGGTCATATTTTTTGATTGATTTGTCTTTGGCCACGTCCTGCGAACGGTCAGCACCGTCTTCAGAGCATCCTGAAATGATAAAAACAGCAAGCATGACGGCCATACCGAAGGCTAAACGTTTTGATCTTTTCATCATAATCATCCTATTCTATTTATTTTCACCTTTTGATACGAATCAATGAATCAAATAGTGTCATAAATTTTATAGGGGAATTGGATTATTTTCCATAGGATCAATGCGTAATATTTGCATTTTAAACGTAAACAAACTGTAAAATCCCATTTCTATGAAAAAAGGTATAATCTGAATGTCAGAAAAAAATCCCAGTTACGGAGGATATTTTTTATGAAGAAGATCGTGTTTTCTGTTTTCGTTTTAGCTGCAAGCTTCATTTTGGCATTCAATTTTACCGGTGAGGCAAGCGCTAAAACAAAGAAAGTCAGCGGATATATCACTTGGTACAATGGAGTGGGGAAAATCGGCGCTGACGGCAAAAGGCTCGGCCATTGGGACTGTGCCACAAAAATCGGCTTTGATGTTCCGAGAAAAGGCACGAAAATAAGAGCCTACTCAAAAGCGAAACCAAAAAAAGTAATCACTGTATATAAATACGATGTCGGCAGAATGCCGGGAGCCGTCTTGGATGTAAGCCCGAAGGCTTTCAGGGCTTTAGGATATCCGACAAGCAAAGGCAAAGTCAAAGGACATTACACCTATAAAAAATAAAAGCGGAGCAAGAAAACTTGTTTTCTTGCTTCTTTCCATTTGCGGAGGCAGACGATGAAAAAAATCGCAATCATTCTAGTGGCAGTGATCGCCTTAGCTGCGGGAGCTTACGCTGCCGTCTATTTTTCCTCTCCGAAAAAAGCGGAGCAGAAAACGGCAGGCACCGGTTCAAACCTGCTCGTTTCCTTTACAGATGAAAAGCTTGTGACTTCCTATTATGAAAATCAGAGGAAGCTCTATCAGGAAAAGATGACCGACTATCCGGCGATGGCGCTTGATCGGAAAAATCAAATGCTTTATTTCACAAACGCAAAAGACAGCAATATGCGCCGCTTGATCAGGCTTGACTTGAAATCGGGAAAAAAAACAACACTGCACAGAGGCGATGAGTATGTCGACGGGCTGAGCTTGTCCCCTGACGGCTCAAAGCTGTATATGCGCTACAATCTTCCGTCGGAAAGAAATTTTCATCTCGCCTCATTTGATGTGAAAAAAGGGAAATTTGCCGTTCTTTATCCGAAGCCGGACAACAAGGATGAAAGCGTCAGCTATTATCAATACAATCAACAAAACGGCCGGTTCGTTCTGCTTCATTATTCTGTCGAAGAGGACTATCAAAAAACCGATGAAGCGAATAGCAAAGGGGTTTCTCCCGAGCCGACGAATATGCGTATTTCTCTTGGGGATGAAAAAGGGAATCACACCGTCAAAACGGCCGCAAAATTTATCAATGACATCGCGATATTTCCTGAAGGAAAGATGATCATTTTCACGGAATCAGATGCTGACGGCGAAAAGGCGGCGATTGATGCGCTGGATGTGAAAACCGGAAAATATCAAGCCGTCATTTCCGATCAGCAGGCGTTCAAACTGATCGAGTCAGCTCAGCCGCAATTCTCAAAGGACGGGGAAAAAATCTATTTTCTTGCTGAGGCAAAAGATGCGAAGCTGCTTGAAGATGAAACGGGCAGTGAAGCTAAAGTCAGAACGATTTACTCCTATCATCTCAAAACAAAAGAAGTGAGAAAAGAATGGGAGAAACCAAATGGAATTATCAACGGCTTTACCGTTTTGGATTAACAGCGGACAACAGCCGGGGAGAACTTTTTAGACAGCCTCTGCCTGGCTGTTTTTTGTCATGGTTACGGCTGCCGTGCTTGTCCCAAAGCAGCCCGCATCCGAAGCCGTTTTTCTGCCGGAGAGCGTCACGGGTGTGAAAAGCTTCCGGCCGCAGCATTCGGATATATTGATATTTCATCATAAGGGAAGGGGTATAATGCCGTCAGCATCACAAACGGAAAAATCTTTCTGTTAAACCGTCGGAACCGTTTTCGCCGCGGAAACCCCGTGCTGCCATAGACCTGTTTTTCTTCGAGCACGTCTTCAGGCACAAGAACAGATGCTGCCTGAGAATTGCTCCCTTCAAGAATGCCGTGGATCAAACGGCCGTCCTTCATTCGCAAAACGACATGATAGTGCATATATTTGCGGCAAAGTTCGTGCAAAGACCTTTGATGGTGATGGGGCATAGAGGTCACTGCACCTTTTGGAAGATCCATGTTTTCATCCCCTTTTAGATGTATGATATTCACCTGTTGGATGAATGTTCCAAATGAGGACGGCAACTGAACATAAATTTTTCATTCACGATCATCATGTAAAGGATCGGCTTTTACAATCAGCTGTCAGCACTTCTTTCTGCGGCATTTGAAACGGTCGTCATCATCTGAATGACACTTTCTGGGCCTGCATTTAAAGCGAGAATCATCATCACCTGGATCGGGATCGGAATGATGGGTTCGTTTTGGGGTGCGCCCTTCAGCTAGGGCCTTTCTCTCACTTTGCCGTTCTGGGCTGTATGGATCGTAATTGTCATAGTAATCTTCATAACCGGACATTTTGCTCAGGTCACCGCCTTTTATTTAGGATATGATAATGTATTATAAGCGGGATGATTTTGCCTGTGCATTTATAATGGTTTGCTCTTGAAGCTCGTGAAAGACATGATTTATCATCCTTGGAATAGAGGATTTTTAGTAAAAATCGCTAATTCATATAAATATAGATTCGTTTTTCCCGAATGTTGTCTTAAATGTTGGGCGGACGGCTTGATATGATACGAAAGAAGCCGAGATGAATCAGAAACAAAGGAGAAATTTTTATGAAAAACAGCAGAAAAAAAGAGATATTATCTTGGGTGAAAACCCTTGTCATTGCCGGAATCATCGTTTTCATTTGCCGATATTTTTTGTTCACACCATCCACCGTCCTGGGGGATTCGATGTATCCGACTTTACAGGATGGAAACATGGTCATGGTCAGCAAAATCAGCGATATCAAGCGTTTTGACAAAATCATCTTTCATGCCCCTGATGCTGACGAAAACTATGTCAAACGGGTGATCGGCCTCCCGGGGGATACGGTCGAAATGAAGGACGATGTTCTTTATGTCAATGGAAAAGCTTATAATGAGCCGTATTTAAAGGAAAATAAGCAAAAGCTGACGGTTCATGAACATTTAACAAACAACTTCACACTAAAAGAATTAACGGGGAAAGAGAAAGTCCCGAAAGATCACTTTTTTGTGATGGGGGATAATCGCCAAAACAGCAGGGACAGCCGGTTTTTCGGATTTATCTCACATGACTCCGTTGTCGGCAAGGTTGAATTCCGCTATTTTCCTTTTAATGAAATCGGCGGGATAGAATAGGACGGGAAAAGACTTCTCATGATAAGTGGGAGGTCTTTTTGATTTGCTTAAAACTTCCATATGAGCAGGCCGTTTGAAGAAGTTGTCCCACAATGAAATAATGGAAGGAGAACCGAATGGAAAGGAGCATATTCAGATGAAAGTGTTGATTGTCGGTGCAAATGGACAAATTGGCCGCCTTCTGATCAGTATATTGAATGAAGACGGCGTGCATCAAGTCAGAGCGATGGTTAGAAATCAGGAACAGGCTGAAGAGCTGAAACAATCTGGAACAGAAGCCGTTCTTGCCGATTTAGAGGGGACAGTGGATCATATTGCACAAGCTGCAAAAGGATGTGACGCGATTGTCTTTACAGCCGGTTCAGGCGGAAAAACCGGCGCTGACAAAACACTGCTGATTGACCTTGACGGAGCTGTCAAAACGATTGAAGCCGCTGAAAAAGCGGGAATCAAACGGTTTATCATGGTCAGCACTTTGCAGGCTCACCATCGGGAAAATTGGAACGAAGCGCTCAAACCGTATTATGTTGCGAAGCATTATGCGGATCGAATTCTTGAAGACAGCGATTTAACGTATACGATCATCCGCCCGGGAGGCCTCCTAAATGAACCTGGCACAGGCAAGGTGAAAGCCGCTGAAAACCTTGATCGCGTCGCGATTCCTCGTGAAGATGTCGCCAAAACCATTGCAGCGGCGCTCACTGAAGAGCATACATACCGCCGTTCCTTTGATCTGACTTCAGGAGACACGCCTGTCGCTGAAGCGCTGAAAGCAATATAAAAAAACAGAGCCTGGAACCATTGGTTCCAGGCCTTTAACGAATGGGAATGTAGACTTTCATTCTCATATCATCCGGATAGGAAGATTGGCAAACATCAGTCACTTCAAAATCAGGTCCTTCTTTTCTTTCATAATTCGAATTCGGCAGCCATGTCCCATAAATGAATCTGCGTGTGTTTTGAACCGATGCCGACGGCCCCTTCACATCAAAAATGGCGTATTTACCTTCAGGAATTTTAAAATAAACCAGTGGCTCCGGGACTTCTTCCGCCGGGGCGTGAACGGCTTCTCCAATGATAAAAGAGAATTCCCCTTCATCTTGAAAGTTGCATGAAATCCCATATGACATACTTGGAGCAGCTTTATTCTGGATCTTTAAATAATATTCATTTTGTCCGAAATCAAAGTAAAATCCCGGAATCTCTTCGAAATATGTTTCATTGTTTAAGTTTGTCCGATATTCATATCCGATGATATGGATCTCGTCCAGATGCATGATCTTTGGTTTGGTCATGATCAGCTCTCCATTCATTTTGTTTTTGTAGTCGAGAAAGTTCATTTTCGCTTGATGGTCCAGCTTGACCTTTGCCTTGCGGTATTTGGCTGGAGTGATCCCGAAATAATGAGAGAACGCCCGGCTGAATGCTTCCTGTGATCCGTATTGGAAATCCATCGCGATGTCGAGGATGGGCCTGTCCGTTTCCAAGAGCGACACAGCGGCCTCAGACAGCCGCCGGTTGCGGATGTACTCTTTGACAGAGAAGCCGGAAATCGCCTGGAAAAGCCTTTGAAAATGAAATGGGGAAAAATACGATTTTGCCGCAATATCTATGATGTTTAATTCCTCTTGAAGATTTTCTTCGATAAAATAAACCGCTTTTTGAATTCGTTCATAATAGTCCATCGTCATACACAGCCTTTACCATTTGATTACTTTTATTGTACAAGATTACGTGTGGATTTTTTTGATGATTTGTGCTTTTTTAAAAAGCCTCCTGATGGGGAGGCTTTATCGTTGTTGCCGCGGGTCTTGGACTTCAAGCGGCCGCATCATATCGTAATCTTCATGCTCCAATATGTGACAGTGCCATACATATCGGCCGCTGTAGGGGCTGAAGGTGGCGATGATGCGGGTAACGGTTCCGGGCGGGACCTTTACGGTATCTTTGAGGCCTTTTTCGTTCGGTGCCGGGGCCACGGCGGGGCCTGTAAAAATGAGTTCTTTGTTTTCCTGATAGCGGGCTGTGTCAAACGGCCGGTGATCAAGGATCAAAAATTGAATGAGATGCAAATGGATCGGGTGTATAGCTCTTCCTGCATTCACGATCGACCAGATCTCGGTGCTGCCGAGCGCAGGCGTTTCTGTCACTGGCTCATGCCACTTTGTGTTGTTTAAAAGAAGAACCGGTCTTCCGTATTGGTCCAGGGAAGCTCCCAATGACAGTGTCCTGATGGTATCCACTTTATGACTTCTCACATAAGGCCGTTTTCTCAGCATTTTTGGGATTGAAGACGTATCTTTGTGCTTCAGCGGTTTTGTGACGCGGAATTGCATAATGTCTGCATCGGTTTCCGGATCAGCGTCTTGTCCGCCGCAGCCGATCCGGTTTTTCAAGGTGATGGTTTTTCCTTCAGCATTCGAAAAGTCGACGATGAGGTCAAACCGTTCAGCAGGCGCAATCGTCATAGACTGAACTTTTACCGGATGCTGGAGCAGGCCGCCGTCCGTTCCGATTTGATGGAAGACATCGTCGGAGTCGAAATATAGTTCATAGAATCTGGTGTTGGAAGCATTCAGAATGCGGAACCGGTATTTTCGCGGTTCAACTTCCGCATATGGCCACACTTTTCCGTTGACTAAAATGGTATCTCCGCAAAAAGCGGGAACAATAGACGGATCCGGAAGTTCGGGAGAAGGGTTGTCTGGCTGGCGCGGATAAAACAATGAGCCATCTTCATGAAACGATTTGTCCTGTATCAACAGGGGGATTTCGTATTCTCCTTTCGGCAGGTTTAATGACCGTTCTTCCCGGTCGCGAATGAAATAAAGCCCGACCAGACCGGCGTATACATTCAGCCTCGTCAGCGCCATCGCATGGTCGTGATACCAGAGTGCGGCGGCATCCTGATGATTGGGATATTCATATACCTCCCTTTTGAAAAACGGCCCTGTTTCTTTAAAGCCTCTCGTAAACCAGGCTTCGGGATAGCCGTCGCTGTCAGCCGGAGTATTCCCTCCGTGCAAGTGAACGACGGTCTTCATCTCAGGTCCGTGGCGGACATCCTCATGAATCGTATGATCGACCGGGAGAAAATGATGATCTGGAAGGTTGTTCAGCCACTTCACTTCGACCCTTTCATTTTTATTCACTTCAAATGTAGGTCCGGGGTAGCTTGCGTTATATCCGTAAAGCCGGGTCGGCGGCAGATCGCGGTGAAGCTGCTGGTGAAACTCTTCCATCTTCACTTCATAATACGTTTTGGTCTTGCTTTTTGTATGAGGTTTGATCACTTTTGGAATCGGCAGACTGTCAACGAATTTTTCAAGCTTCATGTTTCACCTGTCCTCTTAAGTTCTGATAAATGCATCAGTACATTATAAGACGGTGTGTGTGGATAGGTTCCTGCCGAGAGAGGAAAAGGGCGGGCTAAAAGCCGTTTATTTCCCAGCGGCTGCTGCCCCTTCTTTTCACTTTAAGTTCCGGGTCGAATATGCTCTAAAAAAGGCGGATGATTACAAAAGTATGAACAGAATATTTCCAAACGATTAAATATTGCCTTGAAATCGGTTTTGCGGGGGATGAGAGTGGAGCTGACGTATTTCATGATGGTATGTTATGCGTGAACCCTTACTTTTAGGGAGCGAATCGGTCAGAAAGGAGATGTCTTGATGCAGAAAAGAATAGATTGGATTGACGCGTCGAAAGGTTTGGGAATTATTCTCGTCGTGTTGGGTCATACACCGACGACGGATTGGCTGAAAACGTTCATTTTCGCTTTTCATATGCCGCTGTTTTTCTTTTTGTCCGGGGTCGTATATCATGATGCGAATCTGACTTTTAAGTCTTTTCTGTATAAGAAAATGAAGACGCTTCTTTTGCCTTACTTCATCTTTTCCGTCCTCGCTTATTCATTCTGGTTTTTAATCGAGAGGCATTTCAAGTTCAGCGGAAGTTCTGATGTCGATCCGATCATTCCTTTTAAAGGAATCTTTTATTCGATACCCGATCACTACATGCTGACACACAATCCGGCGCTGTGGTTTTTGACATGCCTGTTTGTTGTCGAACTTCTTTTTTTCTGTATGAAAAAATGGCTGAACGACCGTTTTATCGTCTGTTTCGTCATGTTGTCCGCCGCTTTGGGTTATTATAATTACCAGTATCTCGACATCAAACTGCTGTGGAATATCGAGGTGGCCTTGACCGCAATCGTTTTCTACTCGGCCGGTTTTCTTCTGAGGAAACGCTTGAGGGAGCTGAAAATGAGAAATCGAAGAACACTGCTGCTTTCATTTCTGTTTTTCGCGGTGGTCGCCTATCTGCAAAGCTGGAATGTCAGAGTTGATATGAGAGCTAATGAATACGGTGATATGGCGATCTTTTACATCACGGCATTTTCGGGTACGGCCGGTGTCATTTTTACGAGCTTTCACTTGGAAAATGTAAGGCTTCTTCGATTTCTCGGCAAAAACTCGCTGATCATTCTTGTTCTCCATTATCCGGTGATTCGAATATTGAAAGCCGTCATATACTATTTGCTTGATTTTTCGCTTGATGAGACATACGGCTCGCTTTTATGGAGCGGGATTTATTCAATCGCGACGCTGGTCATCATGATTCCATGCATCATCGTGTTGAATCGGTATCCGGTTTTTCTTGGGAGAAGGAGGTGCTGAAAAACCTTGCAGACTTTGCAAGGTTTTGATTTTTCAAAGAAAAAATATTCAGAATAAAAGAGCTGCAGCTCGGTTTGGCGGCTGTGGACGGAACAGACGATTTATGGAAAGCCTTGCCGGGAACGGGTTTATTGGGGGTTTGGCTCCATTGAAATTTGTTTCTCTCATTAAAAAAAGTTCTATGCCGACTATATTTCTGCAAGAAGTGAATCATGTTTCTATAGACTCACTCAAGTTTGGCTTTGTATGATTAAAGGCGAAAACACGGATGGGAAAGGAAGCTTTTTATGGAACGGTATGATGAATTGAAAAAAGGAGAAACCGGGGCATGGGTCAGCATCATCGCTTACCTTTTGCTGTCGGCTGTGAAGCTTTTCATCGGCTACGCCTTTCATTCAGAGGCTTTAAAAGCTGACGGGCTTAACAATACGACGGATATTATCGCTTCTTTAGCGGTGCTGATCGGCCTCAGGATTTCACAAAAGCCGCCTGATGAGGACCATCCGTACGGACATTTTCGCGCTGAAACAATCGCCTCGCTCGTTGCATCTTTTATCATGATGGTTGTCGGTCTTCAAGTGTTGTACAGCTCAGGTGAGACCTTGTTTCATCCTCGGGAAACAACGCCTGATATGATCGCGGCTTGGACGGCGGCCGGAAGTGCAATCATCATGTTTCTCGTGTTCATTTATAACAAAAGGCTGGCTCAGAAGGTCAACAGCCAGGCCCTTTATGCGGCGGCAGCTGATAATAAATCAGACGCTTTTGTCAGCATCGGAACATTTGCGGGGATTTTTGCCTCGCAGTTTAATCTCGCCTGGGTCGATACCGCGGCGGCCTTTATCATCGGTTTATTGATCTGCAAAACCGCCTGGGACATTTTTAGGGATGCCGCCCATTCCTTGACGGACGGCTTTGACATCAAAAATATTTCGATGTATAAAGAAACGATTCAACAGGTGCCGGGAGTCGGCCGGATCAAGGATGTAAAAGCGCGGTATTTAGGAAGCGCCGTCCACGTAGAGATCATTGTCGAGGTCAGGTCGGACCTGAATATTTCCGAAAGTCACGATATCGCTGATGAGATTGAAAGAAGGATGCAGGAAGAACATTCGATCGTTCATTCCCATGTTCATATAGAGCCTTTTGAGGAAAAATAGCCTTTTCCAGCAGGGAAAGGCTATTTTTTTCGATTTGCAAAAAAAGACTTTTTCATCGGTTTGTTGTCTTCTGCTGAAACATCGTTTATGGTAAAGTTAAATCAATTCGAATCGTCAGCATGAGGAGGAAGAGGATGGCTTATCAAGAAGCGCTGCACCCTGTTTTGGGAAAAGTAGCCGATAATATAGATAAAGTAATAGTAGGAAAGAAAGATATAGCCGTTTTGAGCCTGACCGCCATTTTGGCCAACGGTCATGTCCTTTTGGAAGATGTACCCGGCGTCGGCAAAACCATGATGGTCCGGGCGCTGGCTAAATCAGTCGGTGCGGAATTCAAGAGAATCCAATTTACACCTGATTTATTGCCTTCGGATGTAACAGGTGTTTCCATTTACAATCCGAAAACATTGGAATTTGAGTATCGTTCAGGCCCGATCATGGGGGATATCGTGCTGGCAGATGAAATCAACCGGACTTCGCCGAAAACCCAATCGGCTCTCCTTGAAGCGATGGAAGAAGGCAGTGTGACGGTTGATGGTGTGACAATGCCGCTTGCAAAGCCTTTTTTTGTGATGGCGACGCAAAATCCTGTTGAATATGAAGGGACATATCCGCTGCCTGAAGCACAGCTTGACCGCTTTTTATTTAAGCTGCGCATGGGCTATCCGACCATCCGTGAAGAGCTGCAGGTCCTCGATCTTCAAGAGAACCGCCGTCCGCTTGAAGAGATTGAGCCTGTCATCGAAAAGGAGGAGCTCGCGGCTTTTCAAAAAGAGGCGGAAATGGTTTATGTGGACGCCTCAATTAAAGAGTACATTGTTGAAATAACGCAAAAAACGAGGAACCACCCTTCCGTATATTTAGGTGTCAGTCCGCGCGGATCGATTGCACTGATGAAAGCCGGACAGGCGTATGCATTTTTGCACGGTCGCGACTATTGTATTCCTGATGATATTCAATTCCTGGCGCCTTTTACCCTCCAGCACAGAATGATTTTGCGGCCGGAGGCTAAGTTCGAAGGGAAGCGCCCTGAAACGGTTCTTCAGGAGATTATGTCGAAAACGGAAGTTCCTGTTGGAAGGCCGATGAACAAATAATGAGAGAGCGTATCGGTCTGTTGAAATACGGGTGGAAGCTGTTTGTTTTATTTCTTCTGTCCCTGGCGGCGTTCAGCTATGCCATGTTTCAAGGGGGATTTGTCAGCTGGTTTTTGTTTTTCGCTTTTCTCCCCTTTATGTTGTATGCTTTCCTGTTTGCTATTTACCCGCTGTCCAGCATAACGGCGGTGCGAAAGATCAGCGGGGAGCATTTGAGAGCCGGAGAGCGGCTGAATCCCGTCATCACTTTAAAACGAAAAGTTCCGTTTCCGCTCATGTTTATGATCGTGGAAGACTGTCTCTCTGATTCGCTTTTGAAAAACGGAAATCCCGCCGGAGCGAAGCAATTTCTTTTTCCCTGGTTCAAAAAGGAAATCAAAATGGCTTATACAATAGATTCGGTGCCGAGGGGAGATCACCGCTTAAAAGAGATCAGGATCCGCACAGGCGATCCGCTCGGACTTGTGGAAAAGGAAATTTCCCTACAGGTGGAAACGTCTTTCTTTGTTTTGCCCTCATATCAAGACATTGCATTTCATGCGAGGTCGGGGAAGTTTGATGATCAATCGGGGTATGCCTCAGACCTGCGGCGGAAGAACAGTACATTGGCGTCAGGCGTCAGGGAATACCAGCCCGGTGATCGTTTTGCCTGGGTGGACTGGAAAGCGTCGGCTCGGCGAAATCAGCTGATGACAAAGGAGTTTGAACAAACTAAAGGCCATGATCTGCTGATCTTTTTGGATCAGTCTCCGTCTGACGCGTTTGAGGATATCGTCAGCTTGACCGCATCCATCGTTCGCGCCGCTCTGCGGGACGGGACGAACACCGGGCTTGTTGCCGGCGGAAAGGAAAAAGCCCGGTTTCCGGCGCGGAACGGAGAAGAGCATTTGCAGCATCTGTTTCATTATTTGGCGGTAGCGGATTGCGATGCTCTTTATCCGTTCCACACGCTCATGGACAGCGAGTTAAACTCGCCTGACGTGAGGAATGCGGTGACATATGTGGTGACAAGCCGGATCACGGTGGAATTATCAAATGTTTTGGCTCACACATTGAAAGACAACCCGCCTGTCGTTTTTCTTGTCAAGGATAAGGGAGGGGACGTCTCACGCGAAGAGAATGCGGCTGTTGAACATTTAAGAGCGCGGGGGACGGAAGTGAGCGTCATTTATGGCGGGCGCTTTTCCCGTGCTTTTGCGAAAGCGAGGTGAAAACCATGAGGACCGGTAGACAATACAGCCGGGTCGGTTTGCTGTTTTTTTATGTATTAACGTTTATGCTGCTTTGGGAATGGCTCCGTCCCTTGCAATACTTTACGGATACGGGGCATACGTACTTTTTCATTTTATTTATCGCTCTTGTTTTTTCGCTTACATTTTTCAGGGTCTCATGGTTTATCAGATTTCCGGTCAGCCTCGGATTTATTTTGTTTGCCCTTCATTGGATTTTTTACGACGGGTCTTTATTTTCGCCTTCGTGGATCACGCTGTTTCTGCAAGACATCGGCCGGAATCTTTCCCACATCTTCTCCGGGATGTGGCGGGATATGTCGCCGTTGTTTCGGACGCTTCTCTTTTACATTTTGCTTTGGCTGCTTGTGTATTTGCTGCATTATTGGGTCATTTATCAGCGCCGAATTCTTTTCTTTTTTATGATGACCGTCGTTTATATCGCGGTTATCGACACGTTTACGCCGTTTGACGCCTCAGGGGCGATCGTGCGGATCGTTTTGTTCGGCTTTCTTTTATTGGGACTCCTTTATTTTGAACGAATGAGGGAAGGTGAAAGGCTGCAAACCTCGAAAACGGTGTTTTTAAAATGGTTTGCCCCGCTGCTGCTTTTGACTGCCGCCTGTGTGGGCATCGGGACGGTGGCACCCAAGACAGATCCAGTATGGCCTGACCCGGTGCCATTCATCAAAACGGCTGCAAACGGCGGTCTTGATTCGCCGGGAAAGAGCAGAGTCGGCTATGGCACAAATGATGAAGCATTGGGCGGCCCATTTTCTAAAGATGATTCCTGGGTATTTACATGGCAGGGAACGGAAAGAAGCTACTTCAGGGCGGAAACGAAAAGCCATTATACAGGGAAAGGCTGGATTGAAGATGAGAAATCGGGTTCATCCATCCAGCTCGATCTGGACAGGCTTGATTATCAATGGTTTGAAAAAAATGTGAAAACAGAGACACACAAAGCGGTTATCGATATGGAGCCTTCTTACCGGTATAACCATGTTCTTTATCCGATCGGGACGACGCATATCACCTTAAACAACTTTTTTGTTCCGCTGCATATGAACGAAAACACGGAGAAAATCGTCCCGGCCGGCAAGACGGGGGCTGATGTTCAGAATCTTGAAAGCTATACATTAACCTATAAAGCACCCATTTTTGATGTGAACAAGCTTAAACAAGTCACGATCGAATCGGAGAAGGAGTGGAGCAGCAGCCATGAAAAGTACCTTCAGCTTCCCGACACACTTCCTGACCGGGTGAAAGATCTCGCCGGGAAGCTAACAAAGGATCAAGATAATGTCTATGACAAAGCAAAAGCGATTGAAGACTATCTCGGTTCTTCCGAATTTAGGTATGATACAAAAGACGTTGCCGTGCCGAACAAGGATCAGGACTATGTCGATCAGTTTTTATTTGAAACGAAAATCGGCTATTGCGACAATTTTTCAACGGCCATGGCGGTTCTCCTTCGTTCGGCCGGAATACCCGCGCGCTGGGTGAAAGGCTATACATCCGGACAGTACGCCGGAGCGACAGCCGACCGGAAACGCAATATGTATGAAGTGACAAACAATAATGCCCACTCCTGGGTCGAAGTATATTTTCAAGGGCAGGGCTGGGTGACATTTGAACCGACGAAAGGTTTTGTCAACCCTGAGCAGTTCATCGAACAGTCGAACGGCCATAGCGGCGCCGCAGCAGAAAAAAAGGAAGAAGAACGAGAAAATGCCGCAGATGAACAGCAGCAGACCGCCAAAAAACAGGAAAGCCCGCAAAAAAACGACCAGAAGGAAAAACATAAAGAAGCTCAAGCCGATTCAGGTGCCGCCAACAGCGGCAATAACAGCGTTCTCTTATACAGTGCAGCCGCTCTTTTTCTCCTGTTGGCACTTGCGGCCGGTTTGTACTATACACGTTCCAAATGGATGCCGGTCATCATCATCGCCAGGCTGAAAAAACGGCGCGATGACGCGGTTTTCTTCAAAGCATATGAGGAGCTTATCCGCCAGCTGCAGCGGAAAGGCATCATCAAGCAGGAAGGGCAGACCCTCCGTGAGTTCGCGAAAGCGGTGGATGAGCGCTCAGGCAACCATGATATGACGGCTTTAACCCTTCGTTATGAACGGGCCCTGTATCGCAAGGAAAATGCAGGAGAACTTTGGAATGAGTCAGCGGAGTTATGGGAAAATTTAATTAAAAGGAGATAGTCTTGACCGCTTTCTGTCCTATTGTTAGAATAAGTGAATATTAAAAACCCTTATATATACTTGCTGGCAGGCTCGGCTGCGCCCCGAGCCTTAGTCCCGCGAATGGGGGCAGGACGGCCATATGTCTGCCGCCATTTTTTCTGTGCAAAAAACAATTTGATAAAGAGGTGACACCATGACGAAATTAGTAAATGAAATGATTCTTGTATTGGATTTTGGAAGTCAGTATAATCAGCTGATTACCCGCCGCATTCGTGAGTTTGGTGTATACAGTGAGCTTCATCCGCATACGTTGACGGCAGAAGAAATCAAGGAAATGAATCCGAAAGGAATTATTTTGTCCGGGGGGCCGAACAGCGTTTATGATGAAGGATCATTCCGCTGCGACGAGAAGATTTTTGACCTGGATATCCCTGTTCTCGGCATCTGCTACGGCATGCAGCTGATGACTCATTACCTCGGCGGAAAAGTTGAGGCGGCAAGTCAGCGTGAATACGGAAAAGCGAACATTCACATTGAAGGTGAACCAGACCTGTTCAAAGATCTTCCAAACGAACAAGTCGTCTGGATGAGTCATGGTGATTTAGTTGTCGAAGTTCCAGAAGGCTTTACTGTTGATGCGACAAGCCATCACTGCCCGAATTCAGCGATGAGCAAGAAGGATAAGAAATGGTACGGTGTTCAGTTCCATCCGGAAGTGCGCCATTCGGAATACGGAAATGATCTGTTGAAAAACTTCGTTTTCGGTGTTTGTGAATGTGCCGGAGAATGGTCAATGGAAAACTTCATTGAAATTGAAATGCAAAAGATCCGCGAAACAGTCGGCGACAAGCAAGTGCTGTGCGCGCTAAGCGGCGGTGTCGATTCATCCGTTGTTGCGGTGTTGATCCATAAAGCGATCGGCGATCAGCTGACTTGTATTTTCGTCGACCACGGACTTCTTCGCAAAGGTGAAGCCGACGGCGTCATGAAAACATTCAGTGAAGGCTTCAACATGAACGTGATTAAAGTTGATGCGAAAGACCGCTTCCTGAACAAGCTGAAAGGTGTTTCAGACCCTGAGCAAAAACGCAAAATCATCGGCAATGAATTTATCTATGTGTTTGATGATGAAGCGGACAAGCTGAAAGGGATCGATTTCCTTGCACAGGGAACGCTTTACACAGACATCATCGAAAGCGGCACCGCGACGGCGCAGACGATCAAGTCGCACCACAATGTCGGCGGACTGCCGGAAGACATGCAGTTTCAACTGATCGAACCGCTGAACACCTTGTTTAAAGATGAGGTGCGCGCGCTTGGAACAGAGCTCGGCATTCCTGATGAGATCGTTTGGCGCCAGCCGTTCCCAGGCCCGGGTCTCGGCATCCGCGTTTTGGGAGAGGTAACGGAAGAAAAACTGGAAATCGTCCGTGAATCTGATGCGATTCTTCGCGAAGAAATCGCAAAAGCTGATCTTGAAAAAGATATTTGGCAATACTTCACGGTCCTTCCTGACATCCGCAGCGTCGGCGTCATGGGAGACGCAAGAACTTATGACTATACGATCGGTATTCGCGCCGTGACATCGATTGACGGCATGACATCCGACTGGGCGAGAATTCCTTGGGATGTCCTTGAGACAATCTCGACACGGATCGTCAATGAAGTGAAGCACATTAACCGTGTGGTTTACGACATTACGAGCAAGCCGCCTGCGACAATTGAGTGGGAATAATGAAAAAAGCCTCAAATCTTTTTATAAAGATTTGAGGCTTTTTTTATAAAACATATTAAACGAATAAACTGTTACATCCCTAGTTTTCACCAGCCTGCATCATCTATTCATTTGTCAAATAAAATCGAATTCATAAAATATTCATTGAATTACAAATAATGTATGATAGTATAAATATATACAATTTAAAGTAGATAGTGTTTTTAATTTTTCAAGGGGTTCTTTGTTAGAAAAGAATGATAAAAAATGATGCCCTCAATAATGTTGAGCGTCATTTTTTACCTTCTGCATTCAGTGCTTCAGGTTCAGGATAAGGTTTTTGAAATGGAGAAAAAAATACTGAAAGAGGCTCAAAGGATGAACAAACATATTTTATTTTTTAATGCTACTTATATTAAGAAAATTTCTACTCTTGAGACTGCTAAAGACTTAGGCTTAAAGGTTTCTGTTGTTGGGCCAGAACTTCCAGGTTGGTCGCACCCGTTGGTTGATCATTACATTTGCGCAAATACTTATCAGATGGATGAGACCATACCTGTTCTGAAGGAAGCGGCCAAAGAAAATCCTTTTGACGGAGTCATTACATTTTGGGATAGAGATGTGGTGCCTGTGGCGGTGACTGCCGAAGAATTTAACCTGAAGGGCAGTCCGGTGGAAGCGGCGGAACGGGCCCGGAATAAATGGAAGATGCGTCATTGTTTAAACCATGCACAAGTTCCGCATCCAAATTATCACAGGTTTACAAATTGGAACGAATTATATCATGCCAGCGTTGAGATGGAATACCCCTTAATCATTAAGCCTGTGGGTGCTTCTGCAAGCAAAGGCGTGTTCCGAATAGAAAAGCCGGAAGATTTATATCACGCCTATCAGGACATGTTAAACGCTGCGATTCCAGAAAATGATAAAATGTTTTCTTTTTATCAAAACGAGTATCTGGTTGAAGAGTTTATGAATGGACAAGAAGTCAGCATTGAGGGAGTAATTTCCGATGGAGTCATTCACTTTGCAGGTGTTACAGAAAAATGGACGGATCGGTATTTCGAAGAATACCAGCATGCATTTCCCGCCAGGCTGTCGGAAGATGTCGAACGTGAATTGTTCAATATCACCAGTGATGGGATAAAAGCTTTGGGGCTGGATCATTGTGGTTTTCATGCCGAGATCATGATCACAGAAAAAGGATGTAAGATTATAGAGATCAATGGTCGTCTAGGTGGCGACTTTATTACTACACATTTGGTTCCTCTAGCCAAAGGTATAGATATAACACGCGCAAACCTATTGGCGGTATTAGGAGAAAAAATAAGCTTTGTAGCTTCGAAAAGAAGAGCTGCCTGCGTCCGATTTTTGATTGCAGACCGTGAGGGTGTGATAGAAAAGTGGGAAGGTGTTGAATCGATCAAAGACATGCCTGGGGTCGTTGAATTTGTTTTAGAAAAACAACAGGGCGATAATGTTGGCCTGCCGCCTGAAAAATTTCATGATTCCCGGATTGCTTATGTCATCACAGAAGCCGAGGATACAGAAAAAGCGATCACATATGCTGAAGATGCTTTATCCAAAGTGAGGTGTTTCATCAATGGAACGGAAGAGACTGTTCCTGGTCGGGATTCCTGAAACACATATCGAAAGGGCCATTAAGCGGGCTAAGCAACTTGGTTTTGACGTCATATTGGGAGATACAGAAGCTTCATTGAAAAATTATGAGCATTTAATAAAGGAAGCTGATCAAAAAATCGTTTTAGATTATACGAATGATGAGAATCTGTTCTCAGTCGCCAAAGAGATCCATGACAAAGAGCCATTAGATGCCATATTTACTTTCAAAGAAGCCGGTTTATTCAATGTATCTAAACTTCAGCAAGCCTTTCATTTGAAAGGAAATCCTCCGTCTGTGGTACAAGCTTGTCTTGATAAATATAAAACGCGGCAGCTTTTAAAAAAGGCGGGACTATGCTCTCCTGGTTTTAAATTGTGCAGGAATGTGGAAGAAGTATATGATTTTTGGCACAAATCTGAACATCCTATCATTTTAAAGCCGAGATCTCGGCAAGGTAGTGTGGGTGTTATTAAAGTTGAGAAACAAGAAGACATAGAGGCGTGTTTTAAAGAATGTTCAAAGCATGACGATGAGGAATCAATATTAGCTGAAGAGTTTATAGAAGGACAGGAAATTTCTATAGAAGCCGTTGTCTGCCAAGGCAAGGTCGGAATATTTGGTGTAACCGAAAAGCAGCTTTATCCTGGAACGTTCGTGGAATTGGGGCACATATCGCCTTATCAAGGTCAAAAAAAATATCAGGACTTTTATAAGGATCTGGTCATGGAAGTCGTTCATGCTGTTGGGATCGTATTTGGCCCCTTGCATATTGAGGGATATCACACAAATAAAGGATTTGTGGTAGGTGAGGTGCACACCCGCTATGGCGGAGACAACATAGTGACCATAACCGAAATCGCCATGAAATGTGATATGCACACACCTATTTTTGCTGAACTGGCGGGCGTCCCATATCAACCGGAAAGTAAGCTTGCCCAAAATGAAGTGTGCGCCGTTCGCTTTTTAGAAACGAATCAAGGGGTTGTAAGCGCGATCGAAGGACTAGGTGAGCTGAAAAGGATGGGGAATTTAGTCGATTTTCATATAAATTGCAATGTTGGTGATACGATCGGGCCGATCAAAAACAGCTACGATAGAGCAGGATGGGTGATTGTAAAGGGGAAAAATGAGCGAGAAGTCAATGACGCATTACATAATGCGGTTGACAAGATAAAAATAATCATAGGTGAAGGGGAGAATGATGATGAGAAACAGAAAATCAGCTATTTTGAGGAACGCTTTAAATAGTCAAGGATTGGTGAAAGTAGCGGGAGCTCATGACGGCTTAAGCGCTAAATTAGCAGAGAAAAACGGATTTAATGCCATATGGGCAAGCGGTTTGGGAATCTCTGCTGTGCAAACTGTACCTGATGCCAGTATATTAACGATGACTGAATTTCTTGAAGCTGCCGTTATTATGAATGAATCATGCAATTTGCCGGTCATAGCAGACTGTGATTCTGGATACGGGAATATTCATAATGTCACCCGCATGATCAAAAAATATGAAGCTGCCGGTATTGCCGGGGTTTGTATTGAAGATAAAGTATATCCGAAATTAAATTCATTTGACGATAGACAACAGCTTCTTGTCAGTACTGAAGAATTTTGCGAAAAAATTAGAGCCGCAAAGATGGCTCAGCAAAATGACGATTTTGTATTGATTGCGCGTGTCGAAGCTTTAATTGCTAAATTGGGTCAAGAAGAAGCTTATACAAGAGCAAAAGCATATGTTCAAGCGGGAGCAGATGCGATTTTAATTCATTCAAAAGAACAATCGCCTGATGAGATTATTGAATTTGTTAACAATTGGGATGTTGATGCACCGTTGGTTGTGGTTCCGACTAAATATCCGACGCTCTCAATGGAACAGTTGGAGGAATTGGGAGTGAAGGTTTCCATCTATGCCAATCAGGCTTTGCGTGCTTCTGTTAAGGCTATAAATGATACATTCGAAAGCATTATTAACAATAAATCGTCTTTGCAGGTTGAAGAAGACATAGTGAGTGTCAAGGAAATATTTGATATTCAAGACGTACCGGGGATGAAGCAGCTCGAGCGTTTGATCCATAAACAGCCGGCTACTTAAGGTTTTCTATTCTGACTTTTTAGCATGTCCATATATAAGAACTGGAGGTGTTCCGATTGAATAAAAGATTATCTGACAGAGTCATGAATATCAAACCTTCGGCTACAATGTCATTAAATGCCAAAACGAAAATGATGATAAAAGAAGGTAAAGATATGATTAATATGAGTGTAGGTGAACCGGATCTTCAGCCGCCATTAAAAGCTTCACATGCAGGAATCCAAGCGATAGTGAATGGCCAAACCGGATATACACCGGCAACAGGACTGATTGAATTAAGAGCATCCATTGCACAATACTTGTTGCATGAACGTGGAATTAAGTACAGTCCGAATCAAATTATTGCATCAGCCGGGGGAAAACAGCCGTTATATAATGTTTTTCAAGCAATTTGTGATCAAGGTGATGAAGTGGTTCTCCCATCCCCTTACTGGGTGTCTTATCCAGAGCAAATCAAACTGTCGGGAGCAGTGACTGTAATTGTAAGATGTGATGAAACGACTGATTTTAAAATGACGCCGGAGAAGCTTGCAGCAGCGATTTCCCCTAAAACAAAAGCTGTCGTTATTACATCTCCTAATAATCCGACAGGGTCCGTTTATTCTGAAGACGAATTGAAAGAGATCGGAAATGTGTTAAAGGATTATAAGAACATTTTTATTATTTCTGATGAGATCTACGATCAGTTTGTGTACGAGGGCAAGCATGTCAGCTTGCCGTTCCTTTTTCCCGAATTACAAGACCGGACTATCTTAACGAATGGTTTTTCTAAAGTGTTTGCAATGACTGGATGGCGGCTTGGATATATCGCTGCCCCGGCGGATATAGCAGAAGCAATTGCCAGCTTTCAAAGCCATGCTACAGGTAGCCCGTCAACGATTTCTCAATATGCGGGCATAGCGGCTTTAAACGGTTTTGATCAGTCTCTGGTCGAAGAATACAAAAAGAGACGTGATCTGTTGGTCGAGGGTTTAAATCATATTCAGGGTATCCGCTGTGCCAAACCAAATGGGGCCTTTTATGCATTTCCGAATGTTTCGCGATTTATCGGAACAACATATGAAGATCAAACAATCGTTGATGCGGAGACATTTTGCCATCTGCTGCTGGAAAAACAGCATGTTTCAGCTGTTCCCGGTACAGCATTTGGAGAGCGTAATAACATCCGCTTGAATTTTGCAATTCCAAAGGATCTTATTACAGAAGCGTTGAAAAGAATAAAGAACTTTACAACTCAGCTGGCCATTAAGGTATAACAGGCCGGCATCCAAAACACTCCTTCTAATCAGCACCTAATGTTCAGGCAGGTGGTTTTTTTAAAATGAAACAATTCAGGATTCATCCGGTGGGCTGGAATATCATTTTGGGAACATTGTTTAGCAGAATGTCAGTTTCAATGAGCATTCCTTTCCTTTCTATATACCTTACACAAGTCAAAGGTGTATCTCCAGCTTTGACCGGCATCATTGTATCGGTAAGTTCTCTGGCTGGGATTGTAATGAGCTTTTACGGAGGCTATTTATCGGATCTTTTTGGCAGAAAAATTGTGATGATAACATCTGTATTTTGTTGGGCATTTGTTTTTGTGAGCTTTGTTTTTGCGGATAGTGTACTTGCATTTTTTGTCATCAATGTGCTTAACGGGCTGTGCCAATCAATCTTTGAACCGGCATCTAGAGCCTTGTTATCAGATATAAGCAAAGAAGAAAACCGTTTGAAGATGTTTAATTTGCGATATACTGCGATCAATATAGGCGTGGTTTTTGGACCGCTTATAGGCCTTCGTCTGGGAGCCGCCAAAACGGCTCTCCCTTTTCTGATCGCAGGTCTTACATATTTTCTTTACGGTCTGTCCCTCATATTTTCATTTCGGAAATTTAACATAGGTGAGAATAACCGAAAAGAAGATAAAACGACGATTGCTACGGCTTTTCATGTGATAAGAAAAGACAAAGTGTTTCTTATCACATTATTTGGAGTGATTTTATCAATATCCGGATACGCACATTTTTCCACAACATTGCCCCAATATTTTGCCGCAAAAATGGAGGATGGGGTGACCGTATTTTCATGGCTTTTGGTTCTGAATGCAATTGTTGTTTTGCTCGTTCAATATCCGATTGTGAATACCATGAAAAAGTTTCCGCCGATTCATTCAATTATTCTGGGGAATATATTGATTAGTTTCAGTTTATTATTCTTTTCATTTTCAGTTAATCCAGTCATATGGGGTATTATCGTTATATTTTTCACAATAGGGGAAGTTTTGATTTTTTCAATGGTTGATATGTTGGTGGATGAAATTGCAAAACCAGGTTTAAAAGGAACATATTTTGGGGCAACAGGCTTTAACCGTTTAGGAAATGTGATTGGCCCATGGCTGGGCGGTTTTCTTCTTTCCTATTTTGGGGTGAACGGGTCTATTTATATATTCTTCATCTTGTTTGTAACGACAGCCTCGGGAATTCCAGCTTTATTTTTGGCCAAAAAGCATCTTGATCAGAGCAGACGTTCAAATGCCGATGTTACAGAATCACATAGAATGTAAAATGAAGTCTTTAAACATTGGTTTAAAGGCTTTTTTTCTTGGAACACCGAGAAAGTGGAAAATGAAATTGATTCTTCGTGAGACAGGAAGGATATTTTCACTGACGGCAAAGAGGTTACCATTTATCTTATTCGGATAAGACTCTGTTAATTTTAAAAGAATAGCTTTAAACCGTTTGGTAAACAGTCTAAAGCGCTTTTGGTCTGTTCTGGCTTTTTTTATGATAACAAGTACATCGGTAAGAATATGGAAAAATAGCGAACGAAGAGAATATTATTTGTATTAATGTTCGTTTTTTGTATTGTGTTCCGCGTTAGGTATTGTTACAATAGTATAGTAATTCAAAAAAGACTTGTCGTATAATCATGGGGATATGGCCCATAAGTTTCTACCAAGCTACCGTAAATAGCTTGACTACGCTTGTATACACTATTTTGTTCGTGAAAAATACATTTTTTCAGTATGAAATATGCCGTAGTCAAGCGTCCCGCCAATTGGGGCGTTTTTTGTTTAAATACAAAGCTTTATGAAACAATAAAAACGACAGAAAATCGAGAGGAGTATACCATTTTGAAGCGTTACTTTCAGTTTGAAGAATTGGGTACGAACTATCGGAGAGAAATGATTGGCGGACTCACCACATTTTTGTCCATGGCATATATTTTGATCGTCAATCCGCTCACACTTTCGCTGGCATCTGTGCAAGACTTTCCCGATGCTTTGCGAATGGATCAAAGCGCCGTTTTCACGGCTACGGCTGTTGCGGCGGCCATCGGCTGTTTTGTGATGGGGATATTAGCCAAATATCCGATTGCGCTTGCGCCGGGAATGGGGCTTAACGCGTTCTTTGCTTTTTCTGTTATTTTAACGATGCAGATTCCATGGCAGACGGCGCTGGCCGGTGTTATGGTTTCCGGTCTTATTTTCATCGTTCTTTCCCTGTCAGGGCTGAGGGAAAAAATCATCAACTCGATTCCGTATGAGCTGAAAATGGCCGTCGGGGCGGGAATCGGGCTGTTTATCGCTTTCGTTGGTCTGCAAGGTTCAAAAATTATCGTTGCCAATCCCGATACAGTGGTAGCTCTTGGAAATATTCATTCAGGCCCTGTTCTGCTGACTGTATTTGGCTTGGTCATTACCGTCATTTTAATGGTCCTCCGCGTCAATGGCGGGATTTTCTTCGGAATGCTGATCACAGCCGTTGTCGGCATGATGTTTGGCCTGATTGACGTGCCTGAGAAAATCGTTGGCGCTGTTCCGAGTCTTGCGCCGACATTTGGACAGGCTTTTATGCATCTTCCTGACGTTTTTTCGATCCAGATGCTCGTTGTTATTTTAACGTTTTTATTCGTCGACTTTTTTGATACTGCCGGTACATTGGTTGGTGTTGCCTCACAGGCCGGTTTGATGAAAGACAACAAGCTGCCGCGTGCAGGCCGAGCATTGCTTGCCGATTCGACTGCGACCGTTGCCGGAGCAATCCTCGGAACGTCGACAACGACGTCATATATCGAATCTAGCGCCGGGGTTGCTGCCGGGGCAAGATCCGGTTTCGCAGCGGTTGTCACGGGTGTGCTGTTTTTATTGTCGCTGTTCTTTTCACCGGTTCTCAGCGTCATCACTTCGAATGTGACAGCGCCCGCTTTAATCATCGTCGGTGTGCTGATGGTGGCGAATCTCAATAAAATTGAATGGAGCAGATTTGAAATTGCTGTTCCCGCCTTTTTAACGATGATCGCGATGCCGCTGACTTACAGCATCGCCACAGGGATCGCCATCGGATTTATTTTCTATCCGATCACGATGATCATGAAAGGCAAAGCGAAAGACATCCATCCGATTATGTACGGACTGTTTGTCGTGTTCATCTGTTACTTTATTTTCCTGAAATAAAAAGGAAGCGGAATAGCCCTCGTTTACACGGGGGCTTTTTTTATGTGGAAAAAAATGAAAAGTGGAACCTTTGATTCTTGTTTTTCGTCATATATAAAGGCGGCAGCACTTATGATAAGAATGGGTTTGGCTTGACTGTTTTAAACAGCTTATGTAATTTATATAAGTGCTTTTCATTGATGTAAAGCTTTTGAATAGATAGGAGTTGCTTATATGATTGAAGAACAGCATAAAAGAAATGAAGAAGATATAGAACAAGAACCCGCATCACGGATGTCGAGAAATGCGCGGAAGACGAGGAAAAGCAAGGAGCCAAATCCATCGGCGTCAAAAGCCAAAAGGATTCTCCAAAGCGTCATTGCTGCTTTGTTCCGCTATTTCAGCTTTGTGCTTGATGTCTTGAAATCTCCTGTACGTGCAGCAGATGAGCATGACCGGACTTATTTTAAATATTCCGTTATTTCGATGATGCTTTTGGCTGTCTTCTTTTCCCTCGGAAACTTTTATCAGCTTCTGGCGGGCAGGGGCAGGGTTCTCGGCTTCGGTGTGAATGTGCCGTTTTTTGAAGTGTTTTTTGTTGTTTTCCTATACTGCATGATCTTCATGTTCTGGGTGGTCGCGGCCATCTGGGCTGCAGCAAGGTTTATGATGAGGGTTAACATCTCTTTTTATGAAACGGCGGCGAAATTCGGTTCTCTTTTAGTACCGTTTATCATACCCGCGGCTTTCTGGATGATTTTTGCGATCATCAATTTTACAACGATGACGGTGATTTTGTCGATTTTGATGTTTTTGGGGCTGACATTCGGCGCATTTGTGCTGATTCAATCGGTTTATGAAAAAAGCGATAAAAAGCGGGCGGATTTGATGTACTGCGTCTTCGCGGTTTTGCTGATTGAATTGGTATTTGTCGGCGCAACATGGAAATTCATGGCCGGCTATTTGCTGTCATCGCTTATTCCGGTTTAATCGACTAAAGCTGGTTCCTATGGAACCGGCTTTTTTTTATGGTGATCACAGTTCACTGAACCCATATGACCGGGCGATTGCGTGCGCCTTTTTATCGGCGGAAAAGATTTGAATCGGCTTGATTAAGGGTAAACTGAATCGTATGCGGGCCGGCTTTTGCGATTGTCGAAAAATTTTGTGGTGAAGCAGGGCCATTACAGGATTGTATACGCTGAATTTCTCTAGTAGAATATGATTGCTTTCGATCTAAAGGAGGGATTGCAAATGCTTCACACGGCATTTATACACGCTGTGAGTATGGTTGGCATTATTCTGGTTATCAATATTATATATGTAACATTTTTAACCCTTCGAATGATACTGACACTAAAAGGTCAGCGGTATCTGGCCGCTTTTATCGGGACAATTGAAATGCTGGTTTATGTCGTCGGGCTTGGACTGGTTTTAGATAATCTAAATCAAATCCAAAACGTGATCGCTTATGCAGTCGGATTCGGGATAGGCATCATCGTCGGCACAAAAATTGAAGAAAAGCTCGCATTGGGCTATATTACAGTCAATGCGATTACGAAAGAGCTCGATCTTGATCTTCCGAAACAGCTTCGGGAAAAAGGCTACGGCGTCACCCACTGGGTCGTCGGCGGACTTGAAGGAGACAGAACGGCGATGCAAATTTTGACGCCGAGAAAGTATGAGCTGCAATTGTACGAAACCATCAAATCAATCGACTCGAAGGCGTTTATCATTTCCTATGAACCGAAAACGATACACGGCGGCTTCTGGGTCAAAGCCGTAAAGAAAAGGAGAATTAAAGAGTGATGACAAAGCCGAAGAAAAAACGCTTTGAAGTGGCGGAAGGGGAAACGATCGACACCGTGTTGAACCGGATGCAGCAAGAAGGCTACACACCGGTTCGCCGGATGGAGGAACCGGTATTCAAAGAAAAGAAAGAAAATGGAACGATTCAGGCCGTTCCGTGCGGAAGAAAAATTATATTTGAAGGGAAATTACTCTAAACCCGAACATTAAAACAACAAAATATACTATCGTTCGATAATGTCGTTGACATTATAACAGTCCGTTGTTAAGATAAACATGACATGAAAACACGAACCTCATATAATCTTGGGAATATGGCCCATAAGTCTCTACCCGATGACCGTAAATCATCGGACTATGCAGGAAAGTGGACAATAAACTGACATGGAAAACGCGGAGAAGCGGACTAACTGACGATACACGCGCCATGCCCGGTTTGTGTTGCTTCCTACAAATGCAATACATGCCGGGCTTTTTGTTTGCAAAAAAGACAGCTAAAGGTGGGACAATAATATGGAGCCTCTTGTTGGCGTTATTATGGGAAGCACATCCGACTGGGAAACGATGAAGCATGCTTGCGGCATACTCGAGGAACTTGGGATTCCGTTTGAAAAAAAGGTCGTGTCCGCGCACCGGACGCCTGATTTAATGTTTGAATATGCCGAACGAGCGCGGGAGAGAGGCTTGAAAGTGATCATCGCCGGAGCGGGGGGCGCCGCTCACCTCCCGGGAATGGTCGCAGCCAAAACGACGCTGCCTGTTATCGGCGTCCCTGTCCAGTCAAAGGCCCTGAACGGCATGGATTCGCTTTTATCGATTGTGCAAATGCCCGGAGGCGTTCCGGTGGCAACCGTTGCGATCGGAAAAGCCGGATCGGTCAACGCCGGTCTGCTTGCGGCACAGATGATCTCCGCTTTTGATGAGAAAATAGCTCGCGTTTTGGATGAGCGAAGAGAACACACTCGACAAACCGTTTTGGAAAGCAGTGATCAGCTTGTATAAACAGACGATTTTCCCTGGTGCAACAATCGGTATTATCGGCGGCGGACAGCTTGGAAAAATGATGGCGGTCGCCGCAAAACAGATGGGATATAAGATCGCGGTGGTTGACCCGGTACCTTCTTCGCCTTGCGGACAGATCGCCGATATTGAAATCACCGCGGCTTACAATGATAAAGAAGCGATAAAGAAGCTGGCCGAAGTGAGCGATGTCATTACCTATGAATTTGAGAACATCGACTATGACGCCTTGAACTGGCTAAAGGAAAATGCTTATCTTCCTCAGGGAAGCGAGCTTTTGCTCCTTACGCAAAACAGGGAGACGGAGAAAAAAGCGATTGAATCAGCAGGCTGCAAAGTGGCGCCGTACAGGATCATTCGCGATGATGCTGAGCTTGAAGCAGCCGTGGCAGAGCTCGAGCTTCCCGCAGTGTTGAAAACATGCCGCGGCGGATATGACGGAAAAGGCCAGCATGTGATCAAGAGTGAGGCACAAATCAAAGAGGCTGCCGCTCTCTTGCAGCATGTTACATGCATTTTGGAAAGCTGGGTTCCTTTCAAAATGGAATTGTCCGTCATCGTGACGAGATCTGTAAATGGAGAAACAGCCGTATTTCCCGCAGCCGAAAATATCCATAAGCACAACATTTTGTTCCAAAGCATCGTCCCGGCAAGAATCGATGATGCAATTCAGGAAAAAGCCGCATCACTCGCACTTAAGCTTGCGGAGAAGCTTCAGCTCGTCGGAACGCTTGCTGTCGAGCTTTTCCTAAAGGAAGACGGCGGGCTGCTCGTCAACGAGCTTGCGCCGCGTCCGCACAATTCGGGCCATTATACACTCGATCTGTGCGAAACAAGCCAGTTTGAACAGCATATCCGGGCTGTTTGCGGACTGCCGCTCGGGAAAACAGACCTTCTCAAAGAAGGGATGATGGTCAACCTGCTTGGTGATGAAGTGTACATGGCAGAAGAAGACCCGGAGCTTTTAAAAGAAGCAAAGCTTTATATATACGGAAAACATGAAGTGAAACAAGGCCGCAAGATGGGGCATATCACATTTTTAAGAAAACCCGATCAGGAATGGATCGAGAGCATCACCGAAAAGTGGATCGAAAGAGATGGAGGACGAAAACAATGATCGAACGTTATTCAAGACCGGAAATGGCCGCGATTTGGACGGATGAAAACAGATTCAAAGCATGGCTTGAAGTTGAAATTTTGGCATGTGAAGCATGGGCGGAGCTTGGCGTGATTCCGAAAGAAGATGTGAAGGTTCTGCGGGAAAACGCGTCATTTGACATCAACCGCATTTTCGAAATCGAGCAGGACACACGCCATGATGTCGTCGCCTTTACCCGCGCCGTGTCCGAAACGCTTGGCGAAGAGAAAAAATGGGTTCACTACGGACTCACTTCAACAGATGTTGTCGATACCGCTCTTTCCTACCTATTAAAACAGGCGAACGACATTTTGCTCAAGGATCTTGAGAGATTTATTGACATCTTAAAAGAAAAAGCGACAGAACATAAATATACGGTGATGATGGGGCGTACACACGGCGTGCACGCAGAACCGACGACATTCGGTTTGAAGCTTGCTCTCTGGTATGAAGAAATGAAACGCAACCTCGAACGCTTCAAGCAAGCGAAAGAAGGCATCGAAGTCGGCAAAATCTCAGGTGCCGTCGGAACGTACGCGAACATCGACCCATTCGTTGAACAATACGTATGTGAGAAGCTCGGCCTAAAAGCTGCGCCGATATCCACACAGACACTGCAGCGTGACCGCCACGCCGACTACATGGCCGCCCTTGCACTGGTGGCGACAAGCATCGAGAAATTCGCCGTTGAGATCCGCGGCCTGCAAAAAAGCGAAACGCGCGAGGTAGAGGAATTTTTCGCAAAAGGCCAAAAAGGTTCATCCGCGATGCCGCATAAGCGCAATCCGATCGGCTCGGAAAACATGACGGGAATGGCCCGCGTCATCCGCGGCTACATGCTGACGGCTTACGAAAATGTACCGCTTTGGCATGAGCGCGATATTTCCCATTCATCAGCGGAGCGCATCATTTTGCCTGATGCAACGATCGCGCTGAACTATATGCTGAACCGCTTCGGCAACATCGTCAAAAACTTGACCGTGTTTCCTGAAAACATGAAGCGCAACATGGATCGTACACTCGGCTTGATCTACTCTCAGCGCGTCCTTCTCGCTCTCATTGATACCGGCATGGCGCGTGAGGAAGCGTATGACACCGTGCAGCCGAAAGCGATGGAAGCATGGGAGAAACAAGTGCCGTTCCGCCAGCTTGTCGAAGCTGAGGAAAAAATTACGTCACGCCTGACTCCAGAACAGATTAATGACTGCTTTGACTACAATTATCATTTAAAAAACGTCGACTTCATCTTTGAGCGTTTAGGTTTGGCATAGAATAGACGCCCGCCTTTTTCAGGCGGGGGTCTAAGAGCTGAAATATTTCCAACATTCGGGTTAGGAGGCCTTCTGTGAATATTGTGAAAAATGAACTTTTATACGAAGGAAAAGCGAAAAAGATTTATCTGACCGATGATGACAATGTTCTGTTTGTCGAGTACAAAAACTCAGCAACGGCTTTTAACGGAGAAAAAAAAGCGGAGATTGACGGAAAAGGCCGCTTGAATAATGAAATTTCCAGCCTGATTTTCACAAGGCTTCACGAGAAGGGAATCAGCAATCATTTTGTAAAACGAATATCTGAAACCGAACAGCTCATCAAAAAAGTGAAGATTATCCCGCTTGAAGTCGTCGTCCGCAATGTCGTAGCGGGCAGCATGTCCAAACGCCTCGGCATTCCGGAGGGCACCGAGCTGAAAGAGCCGATCATCGAGTTCTATTATAAGGATGACTCGCTCGGCGACCCGCTGATCACAGAGGATCATATTCGGATTTTGCAAGCGGCTGAGCCTGAGCAGGTGGAAAACATCAAATTGATAACCAGACAGGTCAATGAAGAGCTTCAGCAAATCTTCGCCGCCTGTGATGTGAGATTGATAGATTTCAAGCTTGAGTTCGGGCTTGATGCTATGGGTGAGGTTCTGCTGGCCGACGAGATTTCCCCGGATACGTGCCGGCTTTGGGATAAAGAAACGAATGAAAAGCTTGATAAAGACGTGTTCAGAAGAAATTTAGGCGGATTGACTGATGCATACGAAGAAATTTTCAAAAGACTTGGAGGCATGTAATATGTACAAAGTGAAAGTGTATGTCAGCTTAAAAGAAAGTGTCCTAGATCCTCAAGGGAGTGCCGTCCAGCATGCTTTGCACAGCATGTCCTACAAAGAAGTTCAGGAAGTCCGCATCGGAAAATACATGGAGCTTTCCATCGAAAAATCAGACCGCGACCTTGACGTTCTCGTCAAAGAAATGTGCGAAAAGCTTTTGGCAAACACGGTGATCGAAGACTACAGATATGAAGTTGAGGAGGTTGTCGCACAGTGAAATTTGCGGTGATTGTATTGCCGGGCTCAAACTGCGATATCGATATGTACCACGCCATTCAAGATGAGCTCGGTGAAGAAGCTGAATACGTCTGGCACACGGAAACAAGTCTTGACGAATACGACGGCGTTCTGATTCCCGGAGGCTTTTCATACGGCGATTATTTAAGATGCGGCGCGATCGCCCGCTTCGCAAACATTATGCCTGCCGTCAAAAAAGCGGCTGAAGAAGGAAAGCCGGTGCTGGGGGTCTGCAACGGATTTCAAATTTTGCAGGAGCTCGGACTTCTGCCGGGTGCGATGAGACGCAATAAAGATTTGAAATTTATTTGCCGCCCGGTTGAACTGATCGTGCAAAACGATGAAACGCTGTTTACATCTTCTTATGGAAAAGGGGAATCGATTACGATCCCTGTCGCACACGGCGAAGGAAACTTCTATTGTGATGAAGAAACGCTTGCAAGATTAAAAGAAAACAACCAGATTGCTTTCACGTACGGAACGAATATCAATGGAAGCGTCGACGATATTGCCGGCGTCGTCAATGAAAAAGGCAATGTATTAGGCATGATGCCTCACCCTGAGCGCGCTGTCGACTCTATGCTCGGAAGCGCCGACGGTCTTAAGCTGTTTCAGTCTATCGTGAAAAATTGGAGGGAAACTCATGTCGCTACTGCTTGAACCAAGTAAAGAACAAATTAAGGAAGAGAAACTCTATCAGCAAATGGGTGTCAGCGATGACGAGTTTGCCATGATTGAATCAATCCTTGGAAGGCTTCCAAACTATACGGAAATCGGGGTTTTTTCGGTCATGTGGTCAGAGCATTGCAGCTACAAAAATTCAAAGCCGATCCTGAAAAAGTTCCCGACTAAAGGCGAGCGTGTTCTGCAAGGTCCGGGAGAAGGCGCTGGGATCGTCGATATCGGCGACAACCAGGCGGTCGTCTTCAAAATCGAATCGCACAACCACCCGTCAGCGATCGAACCTTATCAGGGAGCGGCTACAGGCGTAGGCGGCATCATCCGCGACGTCTTCTCAATGGGCGCTCGTCCCATCGCTGTTTTGAACTCTCTTCGGTTTGGTGAACTCACTTCACCGCGTGTGAAGTACTTGTTTGAAGAAGTAGTCGCAGGCATCGCCGGCTACGGCAACTGCATCGGCATCCCGACCGTCGGCGGGGAAGTCCAGTTTGACAGCTGCTATGAAGGCAATCCGCTTGTCAATGCGATGTGTGTCGGCTTGATCAACCATGAAGACATTAAAAAAGGGCAGGCGAAAGGCGTCGGCAACACCGTCATGTACGTCGGTGCCAAAACGGGACGCGACGGCATCCATGGCGCAACCTTCGCCTCAGAGGAAATGTCTGATACTTCAGAAGAAAAGCGCTCAGCGGTTCAAGTCGGCGATCCGTTTATGGAAAAGCTGCTTCTTGAAGCGTGCCTTGAAGTCATCAAATCCGACGCTCTAGTCGGTATTCAGGACATGGGTGCGGCCGGACTGACAAGCTCCAGCGCGGAAATGGCGTCCAAAGCCGGTTCCGGCATCGAAATGAACCTTGACTTGATCCCGCAGCGGGAAACAGGAATGACACCTTACGAAATGATGCTTTCCGAGTCCCAGGAGCGCATGCTGCTCGTCATTGAGCGCGGCCGTGAACAGGAAATCATCGATATCTTCGACAAATATGACCTTGAAGCGGTAGCCGTGGGCCGGGTGACAGACGATAAAATGCTCCGTCTTTTCCATAATGGCGAAAAGGTCGCCGAGCTTCCGGTCGATGCGCTGGCAGAAGAGGCACCTGTCTACCACAAGCCTTCAACGGTTCCGGCATACTACAAAGAGTTCCTTGAAACAGACGTCCCTGCTCCACAAGTGGATGATGCGAAAGAAACGCTTCTCGCACTTTTACAGCAGCCGACGATTGCGAGCAAGGAATGGGTTTATGACCAATACGACTATATGGTGCGCACAAATACGGTCGTCGCTCCTGGCTCTGATGCGGCGGTTCTCAGAATCCGCGGCACGAAAAAAGCGCTCGCGATGACGACGGACTGCAATGCCCGCTATTTGTACCTCGATCCGGAAATCGGCGGGAAAATCGCTGTCGCTGAAGCCGCGCGCAATATCGTCTGCTCGGGAGCCGAGCCGCTCGCGGTCACAGACAACCTCAATTTCGGAAACCCGGAAAAGCCGGAAATCTTCTGGCAAATTGAAAAAGCGGCTGACGGCATCAGCGAGGCGTGCAATGTCTTAAGCACACCAGTCATCGGCGGAAACGTCTCCCTTTACAATGAATCGAACGGAAGTGCGATCTATCCGACGCCTGTCATCGGTATGGTCGGACTGATCGAAGATACGGCACACATCACGACACAGCAGTTCAAAGCAGCCGGCGATTTGATTTATGTCATCGGAGAAACGCTTCCTGAGTTTGCCGGAAGTGAGCTGCAAAAGCTGACGGAAGGAAAGATCTATGGAAAAGCCCCTGCGCTTGATCTCGAGGTTGAAGAGGCGCGGCAAAAAGCGCTCCTCAAAGCGATCCGTTCAGGGCTTGTCCAATCAGCGCACGACGTCTCAGAAGGCGGACTCGGTGTAGCGCTTGCCGAAAGCGTCATGTCTGCTGACGGCCTTGGCGCCGAAGTCGCACTTGCAGGCGAGCCGGCTTTATTATTCAGCGAATCACAATCACGATTCATCGTATCAGTGAAAAAAGAAGACCGTGAATCTTTCGAAAAGCTCGTGAAAGACGCCGTCCCTATCGGTGAAGTAACATCAGACGAAACGCTTGTCATCCAAGGTCAGGAAGGAAAACAATGGATTCATGCGCAGACGGAAGAGCTGAAAAGCGCGTGGAAAGGAGCTATCCCATGCTTGCTGAAATCAAAGGCTTAAATGAAGAATGCGGCGTATTTGGGATTTGGGGGCATGATGAAGCACCGCAGATTACGTACTACGGACTCCACAGCCTTCAGCACAGAGGTCAGGAAGGCGCCGGGATTGTGGCGACGGACGGGCAACAGCTGTCCGCCCACAAAGGGCTGGGGCTGATCACAGAAGTTTTCCAAAACGGCGAGCTTGAAAAAGTGAAGGGAAGAGGGGCGATCGGCCATGTCCGCTATGCAACGGCGGGCGGTGGCGGCTTTGAAAATGTGCAGCCGCTCCTGTTCCATTCGCAAAATAACGGCAGCCTGGCGCTGGCGCACAACGGCAACTTAGTGAACGCCAGCCAACTCAAGCAGCAGCTTGAAAATCAGGGAAGCATTTTTCAAACGTCTTCTGATACGGAAGTGCTCGCCCACTTAATTAAAAGAAGCGGGCACTTCGAGCTGAAAGATCAGATCAAAAACGCTCTTTCCATGCTGAAAGGCGCTTACGCTTTCTTGATCATGACGGAATCGGAAATGATCGTCGCCCTTGATCCGAACGGCCTCAGACCGTTATCAATCGCCATGCTCGGCGACGCGTATGTCGTCGCCTCGGAAACGTGCGCCTTTGATGTGGTCGGCGCGACCTATTTGCGCGATGTTGAACCTGGGGAAATGCTGATCATCAATGATGAAGGCATGAAATCTGAACGGTTCTCCATCAACATCAACCGCTCGATCTGCAGCATGGAGTACATTTATTTCTCAAGACCGGACAGCAATATTAACGGAATCAATGTCCACAGCGCCAGAAAGAACCTGGGCAAAAAGCTGGCCGAAGAATCCGGCGTTGAAGCGGATGTTGTCACAGGTGTCCCGGATTCCAGCATTTCGGCGGCAATCGGCTATGCCGAAGCGACAGGCATTCCTTACGAACTCGGACTGATCAAAAATCGCTATGTCGGCAGAACGTTTATTCAGCCGTCACAGTCGCTCAGAGAACAAGGCGTCAGAATGAAGCTTTCCGCGGTGCGCGGTGTCGTTGAAGGCAAGCGCGTCGTCATGGTAGATGATTCCATCGTGAGAGGGACGACGAGCCGCAGGATTGTGACGATGCTGCGCGAAGCCGGAGCGACGGAAGTGCACGTCAGAATCAGCTCTCCGCCGATCGCCCATCCGTGCTTTTACGGAATCGATACATCGACGCACGAAGAACTGATCGCTTCTTCGCATTCAGTGGAAGAAATCCGTCAGGAAATTGGCGCCGATACGCTGTCCTTCTTAAGCATTGAAGGGCTCCTTTCCGGAATCGGCAGAAAGTATGAAGACGAAAACTGCGGCCAGTGCATGGCCTGCTTTACGGGAAAATACCCGACGGAAATTTATCAGGATACTGAACTTCCGCACGTGAAAGAAGCCGTGTTGACAAAATAAAGTGCCTGGTGAAATGAATAAAGGGCAGCTCTTTGATTGCTGCTCTTTTGAAATTGGAAAGTATAAATCGACAAGTGCGGAATAAGGAGTGATTGTGATGTCTGAAAGCTATAAAAACGCCGGGGTTGATATTGAGGCGGGCTATGAAGCCGTAAAACGGATGAAAAAACACGTCGAACGGACAAAGCGCATCGGTGTGATGGGTTCTCTCGGCGGATTTGGCGGGATGTTCGACCTGTCGGAGCTTCCTTACAAAAAACCGGTGCTCATTTCCGGAACGGACGGCGTCGGGACGAAGCTGAAGCTGGCTTTTGCAATGGATAAACACGATACGATCGGCATCGACGCCGTGGCCATGTGTGTCAACGATGTACTGGCTCAAGGCGCTGAGCCGCTCTTCTTTCTCGACTATCTTGCACTCGGAAAAGCAGATCCGGCCAAAATCGAAGAGATCGTAGGAGGCGTTGCCGAAGGCTGTGTGCAGTCCGGATCGGCGCTAGTCGGCGGGGAAACGGCGGAAATGCCGGGGCTTTATACCGAAGATGAATATGATATCGCCGGTTTTGCAGTTGGCGCCGCGGAAAAGGACGGGATCGTAACAGGCGAAAAGATTCAGGAAGGGCATCTTTTAATCGGGCTCTCTTCAAGCGGTCTTCACAGCAACGGCTTTTCACTCGTGCGGAAAGTTCTTCTTGAGGATGCCGGCTTGAGCCTCTCTGAAACATATCCACCTTTTGAACGGCCTCTTGGCGAAGAGCTTTTAGAGCCGACAAAAATTTATGTCAAACCTGTGCTTGAAGCGGTCAAAACAGGGAAAGTCGACGGCATGGCCCATATCACGGGCGGCGGTTTTTATGAAAATCTGCCGAGGATGATGCCCGACGGCCTTGGCGTTGAAATCGACAACGGCTCATGGCCCGTTCCTCCCGTCTTCCCGTTTATTCAGGAAAAGGGCGGTTTGAAATCAGAAGAAATGTTCAATGTCTTCAACATGGGAATCGGCTTTGTGCTGGCGGTCAAAGAAGAGCATATGACAGACATCATTCAAACGCTCGAAAACAATGGAGAAAAAGCATACTTGATCGGCCGGGTGAAAAGCGGAAGCGGCGTGACGTTTGGCGGTGCCGGACTTTCATGAAAAAATTTGCGGTTTTTGCATCAGGAAGCGGAACGAATTTTGCAGCGATCTTAAAGAAGATGAAAGAAGAAAACTGGGATGCCGAAATCGTGCTTGTCGTCTGTGACAAGCCGCAGGCGAAAGTGCTTGAAAGAGCGGAAGAAGCCGGAATCCCGTCATTTGCCTTCCAGCCGAAATCGTTCGAAAACAAAGCGGCTTTTGAACAGATCATCGTCGAACAGCTGCGTCTCCACGGGGCGGAGTGGATCGTACTGGCGGGTTACATGAGGCTGATCGGTGACACGCTTCTTTCGGCATACCGGAACAAAATCGTCAACATCCATCCGTCGCTCCTCCCGGCTTTTCCGGGAATTGACGCGATCGGACAAGCGTACAGAGCCGGTGTGAAAGTAGCCGGAATCACAGTTCATTATGTTGATGCAGGCATGGATACAGGACCGATCATCGCTCAGCGGGCCCTTGAGCTTGAAAAAGACGAAACATTGGAATCCCTGGAAGAAAAGATTCACAATTTGGAACACGAACTTTATCCGGAAGTCATCAAAGAGCTTCTTGAACTAAATGGCAGAGGTGAGAAGGAATGACGATCAAACGCGCATTGATCAGCGTATCTGATAAAACAAACATTGTCCCTTTTGTAAAAGAATTGACAGAGCTTGGCGTTGAGGTAATTTCTACAGGCGGCACGAGCAAACTTCTTCAGGAAAACGGTGTTGATGTCATCGGCATTTCTGAAGTGACGGGCTTTCCGGAAATCATGGACGGCCGTCTGAAAACCCTTCATCCGAATATTCACGGCGGGCTTCTTGCCGTCCGCGGCAATGAAAAACATATGGCTCAGCTGAATGAACAAGGAATCAAGCCGATTGACCTTGTGGTCGTCAACCTATATCCATTTAAAGAAACGATCTCAAAAGAAGGCGTCACTTACGAAGAAGCGATTGAAAACATCGATATCGGCGGACCGGGCATGCTTCGCGCCGCGGCGAAAAACCACCAGGATGTGGCCGTCATCGTCGATCCCCGCGACTATAGCCCTGTATTGAACGACATTAAGGAATCAGGCGGCGTCTCCCTTGAGAAAAAACGCGAGCTTGCGGCGAAAGTATTCCGCCACACGGCGGCATATGACGCCTTGATCGCAGACTATTTAACAAATGTGACAGGTGAAAAAGAGCCAGAGCAGTTCACCGTGACATTCGAGAAAAAACAATCGCTCCGCTACGGGGAAAACCCGCATCAGGAAGCTGTTTTTTATCAAAGCGCCATCCCTGTGAAAGGATCGATCGCTTCAGCGAATCAGCTGCACGGAAAAGAGCTTTCCTACAACAACATTAAAGACGCGGATGCCGCGGTCCAAATCGTCCGTGAATTCTCAGAGCCGGCAGCCGCTGCCGTCAAGCATATGAACCCGTGCGGCGTAGGCACAGGAGAAACGATTGCAGAAGCGTTCAACAAAGCGTATGCAGCTGATCAAACATCGATTTTCGGCGGGATTATCGCCCTTAACCGCGAAGTCGACAAAGCGACGGCTGAAGTGCTTCAGCAAATCTTCTTGGAGATCATCATTGCCCCTTCATTCAGCGAAGAAGCGCTTGAGATTTTAACGTCCAAGAAAAACCTCCGTCTGCTCACACTCGATGTCAATCAGCCTGTCAAAAACGAAAAGCAGCTGACATCTGTTCAAGGCGGGCTTTTGATTCAGGATCTGGATATGCACGGTTTTGATGACGCCGAGATTACGATTCCGACAAAAAGAGAGCCGACCGAACAGGAATGGGCCGATCTGAAGCTTGCCTGGAAAGTCGTCAAACACGTCAAATCAAACGCCATCGTTCTCGCAAAAGACGACATGACGATCGGCGTCGGCGCCGGGCAAATGAACCGTGTCGGCTCCGCAAAAATCGCGATCGAACAGGCCGGCGAAAAAGCGAAGGGCAGCGCGCTCGGATCAGACGCATTTTTCCCGATGCCTGATACGGTCGAAGAAGCGGCTAAAGCCGGTGTGACGGCGATCATTCAGCCGGGCGGTTCGGTGCGTGATGAAGATTCGATTCAAAAAGCGGATGAATACGGAATTGCGATGGTGTTCACCGGAATCCGCCATTTCAAACATTAAGGGGAGTGACCAGTGTGAATGTATTGATTATCGGTAGAGGTGGAAGAGAGCATACACTCGCCTGGAAAGCGGCGCAAAGCCCTCTTGTCGGCACCGTCTACGCGGCGCCCGGAAATGACGGAATGGCCGGGACGGCCGAACTCGTTGATCTTGATGAAGGAAACCACAAGGGACTCATCGCTTTTGCAAAGGAAAACAACATCGGACTGACGATCGTCGGTCCTGAGGTCCCTTTGATTGAAGGTCTTGTCGATGAATTTGAAAAAGCGGGCTTGCCGGTATTCGGCCCTTCCGCCAAAGCCGCGGAGATCGAAGGCAGCAAACAGTTTGCGAAAGATCTGATGAAGAAATATCAGATTCCCACAGCCGAATACGACACATTTACATCATTTGATCAAGCGAAAGCCTATGTCGAAGCCAAAGGCGCGCCGATTGTCATTAAAGCGGACGGGCTTGCCGCCGGAAAAGGCGTCACAGTCGCGATGACAGAGGAAGATGCGATTCAGTGTTTGCACGACTTTCTCGAAGACGAAAAATTCGGCGAAGCCAGCGCATCCGTCGTTATCGAAGAATTTTTAAGCGGTGAAGAGTTTTCACTGATGGCTTTTGTCAAAGGTGAAAAAGTGTATCCGATGGTAATCGCACAGGATCACAAGCGGGCTTTTGACGGAGACAAAGGCCCGAATACAGGGGGGATGGGCGCCTATTCTCCTGTGCCGCAGATTTCCGACGCGGTCGTCGGGGATGCCGTCAAAACAATCCTTGAGCCCGCCGCCAAGGCGATGGTCAATGAAGGACGTTCGTTTACGGGCATCTTATATGCCGGCTTAATGCTGACCGAAAAAGGAACAAAAGTGATCGAATTCAACGCCAGATTCGGTGATCCGGAGACACAGGTCGTCCTCCCGCGCCTTGAATCAGACCTTGTGCAAGTGATGCTTGATCTGTTGGAAGACCGCCAAGTCGAGCTCAAGTGGAAAGACACGGCGGCGGTCACCGTCGTCCTCGCATCCGAAGGCTACCCGGAAAGCTATGAAAAAGGCACACCGATCGGTGCCTTGACACCGGCTGAGGAAGAGACGGTCGTCTTTCATGCAGGAACGAAAAAAAGCGGCGGGCAGTTTGTGACAAACGGCGGCCGCGTCGCCAATGTCACGGCGTTTGCCGATACGTTTGAAGCCGCAAGGGAAACAGCCTATAAAGCAGTAAAACAAATTGCCAAGCCGGGGCTCTTTTACCGGACGGATATCGGTTCGCGCGCTTTGAAAGCCGCGCAACAATAAACATGAAGAGAGACAAAATGGGAAGCGCATTTTGTCTCTTTTTTTATATCGGCTTTTTTTGGATCAGGCTGATCATGGATTCCGCCATAAATTCCGGTGTATAAGGCATTCCGTTTTCAAGCCACCATGCCGCCGTACCCGCATAAGCGGAAATCACGAACTGCCGCTGAATGTCCAAGGGCACTGTATGTTCAACTTCACCGGCTGCAGCTTTTTTAATGCCCGTCAAAAAGCTGTCATTCCAAAAATCCTGAAGCAATTCCTTAATATTCAGTTCATACCGTCTGTTCATGATGATCGTAAAATCAGGGCTGTTCTTTTTTAAATGCTGATAGAAACGCAGCACATACCAGTACGCTTCGGGCTTGTCCCCGGAGAGCTCAGCATCAAGGGGCGAGAAAATCTCTTTTTGCATGGCTGCAAACATCTCGCTCACATTTTGGAGCAGCAAATCATATTTGTCTTGGTAATGCTGATAAAATGTCGTTCGATTCAAGTTTGCCTGTTTTGTAATGTCCTGTACGGATATCTTTTCCCATTCTTTTTCAGCAAGCAGGTGAAAAAGGGCCATTTTTAAACGGTTTTTCGATTGCGTCACCCGCTTGTCCCCGCGGTAGCTGTCCATCAAGCCTCCTCCTCCGAACTTTTTCGACACTTCTTTCTCATCTGTTGGTTGAATCATCCAGCTGATTCTTTTAATTTTAAACTAACATATTTGTAAAAATGAATCAGCTAAACAAAAGAAGGAGTGAAGCGAGTGAAACAAGCAAAACAGCAGAACCCCATTCAAAAAGCGCTGCTTAACGGAAAGAACAGCCAGGACCCGTATGATCCGTTTCCATGGTATGAAAGCATGCGCAAGGAATCGCCTGTACACTATGATGAAGACAGCGAAGTGTGGAGCGTGTTTTTGTATGAGGATGTCAAAAAGGTGATCAGTGACAAAGACTTCTTTTCCAATCAATTTCCCCACACTGAAGGTACCAATACATTTGCCAAAACAATGGTCAGCATGGACCCGCCAAAACATACCCGGATCAGGTCGATCGTCAACAAGGCTTTTACCCCGCGCGTCATGAAAGCTTGGGAGCCGCGGATTCAGGAGCTGACGGATGAACTGCTGAAAGAGACTCGCGGACGGGAAGAAATCGATCTTGTGCAGGATTTTTCTTACCCCTTGCCCGTCATCGTCATTTCTGAAATGCTGGGCGTTCCTGCTCAGTATAAGGAGAAATTCAAGGAATGGTCCGATTTGTTGGTCAGTTTGCCAAAGAGTGATCATCAGGAAGACGTGCTGGCGTGGATAAATGCGAGAGATCAAGGAGAAAAAGAGCTGAGTGCGTTTTTTGAAGACATCATTCAAGAGAAAAGACAGAATCTAGGAGACGATATCATTTCGCTCTTAATTCAAGCTGAACAAGAAGGGGAAAAGCTTTCGCCAGATGAACTTGTGCCGTTTTGCAATCTGCTTTTGCTGGCCGGCAATGAGACGACGACGAATTTGATTTCAAATGCGGTATACAGCATTCTTGAAAAGCCGGGTACATACGATGCGCTGGGCAATGAACCCGATCTGATTCCGCAGGCTGTCGAGGAAGCTGTCCGCTTTCGCGCTCCCGCCCCGATGATCGTCCGCTATGTCAAGCAGGATATTGAGATCAGGGGGACACGGTTGAAAAAGGGAGAAGGTGTCATCGCTTTTCTTGCTTCAGCCAACCGGGATGAATCCAAATTTGCAAGGGCGCACGAATTTGATATTCACCGCCATCCGAACCCGCACATCGGATTTGGCCACGGGATTCACTTCTGCCTCGGCGCCCCGCTGGCACGGCTGGAAGCCAAAATCGCGCTGACGGCGCTTTTGAAACAATATGCTTCAATGGAAAAGCTCTCGATTACACCGATGGCAAACACCAGCATGTACGGTCTGAAACATTTCCGCCTCCGCGTGAAGCCCGCCGGAGAATCGGCGCCTTTTCAATCATGAAAAAAGCACCCTAACCGGGTGCTTTTTTACGGCTGTTCGCCAGTCTGTCCCTGTTGCTTCATATAAGTTTGGCAAACATATGTCATGGGACAAAATCGTAAAATGCCGGAAGCGGCTTTCAGCGCGCCCATAAACATGCAGAAAAGCGTCATTCTGCACCACGGTTTTCTCGTAAACTTTGCCGCTGCCGCCGACAGGATCGTCAGTCCGCAGGCGATGCGAAATACGGCGTCAAACAGTCCGATGTTTTGCTTCATGATCAATTCCTCCGATTAAAATAATTAAATAAAGTGTTTATTCGAAAAATTGTAACGTGTTGGTAATGCGTGACTATAGTAAATGTGTTAACATAGGATCATTACATGTAAAGGAGAGTATGTGAATGTTCGAACGCACCTTAATTTGGAAAAACAAGCACATCAGATCGCAAGTTGATGTTGTAAGTTCAAGGCTGCTCCCAACGCTCCTTTTACGAAATGCATCCGTACTGAACCCGTTTTTAAAGCAATGGATCAAAGCAAACGTATGGATTCATCATGACAGAATCGTCTATGTCGGCCGAGATTTGCCTAAATCGGCTGTTAAAACTACAATAGATTGTGAAGGAAAATACATTGTACCCGGGTATATTGAGCCTCATGTGCATCCTTTTCAAATTTATAATCCCCAAACATTGGCTGAATATGTGTCACAGTTTGGCACGACGACATTCGTGAATGACAACTTATTTCTGCTTTTGCATTGCGGAAAAAAGAAAGCGTTTTCTATATTGGAGGAACTGAAAAAACAGCCTGTCCACTACTACTGGTGGTCAAGGTATGACCTGCAGACCGAAGTCTTGAATGAAGATCAAATCTTATCGATCGATTACCGAAAACATTGGGGAGAACATCCGGATGTGATACAGGGAGGAGAAATGACAAGCTGGCCGCGCCTTTTGGACGGCGATGATCTGATCCTGCATTGCATGCAGTGCACGAAAAGAAGGCGGAAGCGAATTGAAGGCCATTTTCCGGGCGCATCGGAAAAAACATTAACAAAAATGAAGCTTTTCGGCGCTGACGCCGATCATGAAGCCATGACGGGAAAGGAAGTGCTCAAGCGGCTTGAGCTTGGGTATCATGTGGGGCTGAGGAATTCTTCCATCAGGCCTGACCTGCGAAAGATTTTGCGCGAGCTTCATGAAGAAGGCTTTCGCCATTATGACCATTTGTTTTATACGACGGACGGCGCCACACCGAACTTTTATAAGGAAGGCATGACGAACAAGCTGATCGAAATTGCCATTGATGAAGGAGTGCCGTTGATTGACGCTTATAATATGGCCTCATTTAACATCGCCAAATATTATCATATGGAAGACATTCTCGGCGTTGTCGCACCGGGAAGATACGCGACACTCAACATTTTGGAGAGTCCTGAAAAACCCGATCCCGTGACGGTTCTTGCGAAGGGGCGAATCTTGAAGGCGGACGGCATTGATATGAAGGCGTTTACAGAGCCGGATTGGCAAAAAGGGGGTCTTGTCCCTCTCAACCTTTCATATGATCTAACGATGGATGATTTGCAGTTTTCGATGCCGCTCGGCTTGAAAATGAGGAATTCGGTCATTATGGAACCTTATACAATTGAGATTGACAATTCCGTCAATCAGCTCTCTTTTGACCATGATGAAAGCTATCTTTCCATGTTTGACAAAAACGGAAAATGGCGGGTCAATACGATGCTGAAAGGATTCGCGACCCGGGTTCAAGGGTTTGTCAGCTCATACTCAACAACGGGGGACATTGTGGCAATCGGCAAAAACAAGGAAGACATGCTGCTTGCCTTTAAACGGATGAAAGAAATCGGAGGGGGAATCGTCTTAGCCGAAAACGGAAAAATACTGCACGAGATTCCTCTGCATTTAAGCGGCGGCGCATCAAATGAGACGTATGAGAAGGTGCTTGAAAGGGAAGAAACATTAAAAGAACTTCTTTTCGAAAGAGGCTATACATTCAGCGATCCTGTCTACACGCTTCTTTTTCTGCAAAGCACGCATCTCCCTTACATCAGAGTGACGCCGAAAGGGATCTTTGATGTCATGAAAAAAACTGTACTCTTTCCATCGATAATGCGTTAAAATATAAAAGAGCGGGAGCTATTTGATGATCAATCGATATGTAAGAGTGCTGCTGTGTTTTGCCTGTGTATGTTTGCTTGCATCATGCCAGCAGCAGAATAAGCAGGAGTCTGGAGAGAAACGATATCCGCTTTCGGGAATGAAAACGGACGGGGACATCCAAAAGCGGCCGATTGCTGTCGTGGTCAATAATCATTCGAAAGCAAGGCCGCAGTCCGGTTTAAGCAAAGCCGACATTGTGATTGAGGCGCTCGCTGAAGGACGGATTACCAGGTTTCTGGCGATTTTCCAGAGTGAAATGCCTGAAGCGGTCGGTCCTGTCAGAAGCGCGCGGGAGTATTTCATTGATTTGGCTCTCGGCTTTGACGCCGTATTTGTGCACCACGGCTGGAGTCCTGGTGCGAAAAGCCGGCTTGAAAGCGGTGAAGCCGATTATGTCAATGGAATGGATTATGACGGCAGTCTGTTTTGGAGAGCGGATTTTCGACAAGCGCCGCATAATTCGTACACGTCATTCGAAAACATCAAACAAGCAGCTGAAGAAAAAGGATATGCCCTAAAAGCCCGCACAGATTCGCTTCCTTTTACAGAAAGCCGCAAAAAGCCTTCAAAGCCGCTTTATTCCATCCGGTTGGATTATGGAACAACATCTGTTGCAAACCGTGTGGAATACGGTTATGATCAGAAGGCTGACGGCTATGTGAGAACGTCAAACGGCGCTGTCACAACAGATCTTGAAACAGACAAACCGGTTATTCTTCAAAACATTCTAATAGCGGAAGCCGAACATCATCAAAAGGATGCGTACGGGAGAAGGGAAATCGACCTCATGTCCGGCGGAAAAGGGCTGCTTTTGCAAAACGGAGAAGTCCGTCAGATCAACTGGAAAAACGAAAACGGCCGAATCATCCCTGTTGATGACGGAAAAACCGTTCCATTCGTGCCGGGTAAAACATGGATCAATATCATTCCCGATCTCAGCAAGGTTTCTATTAGTAAAGGAGAAGGTGTTAACGATGCAGATCGATAAATTGCGCGGGAGAGAGCTGGACCAGCTTTTTCAATCCATTCTGTCATTAAAAGATCTCGAAGAATGCTATCGCTTTTTCGATGATTTGTGCACGATAAATGAAATTCAGTCACTGGCTCAGCGGCTCGAAGTGGCCAGGATGCTTCGCGACGGCAACACGTATCACAAAATTGAGACGGAAACCGGAGCGAGCACGGCGACCATTTCCAGGGTGAAGCGCTGCCTGAACTACGGAAACGACGCTTATATCATGGCCCTGGACCGTGTAAAAGAAAAAGAATCTGAATCATCTTCGTGATGTACACTTGGACCGCCTGGCTTGGCGGTCTTTTCATGTCCGTCAACTTTTGCCTCCGTTGTATGATTCCTCCTTCATCTTTCTGCACGATCCGTTTTTCCAAAGAGAATGAATTTGTTATAATATTTAAATGGTAAGAACGATTGGAGGAGCTTTTTTCATGTACGATATTACCGAGTGGAAGCACGTCTTTAAACTCGATCCCGATAAAGAGATAACGGATGATCAGCTTGAACAGCTGTGTGAATCCGGCACAGATGCGATTTTGATCGGCGGAAGCGACAATGTCACAGAGGACAATGTCCTGCGGCTGATGTCAAAGGTTCGCCGTTTTTTAGTCCCATGCATCCTTGAGGTGTCAACGATTGGCGCGATCGTTCCGGGATTTGACCTGTATTTTATCCCGACGGTGCTGAACAGCAGGGACCGCGACTGGATTGTCGGTTTACATAAAGAGGCGATGAAAGAGTACGGCGAACTGATGTCGCCTGAAGAAATCGTTGTTGAAGGTTACTGTATTTTGAATCAAGACTGCAAGGCGGCCGCTTTGACAAATGCTGATGCTTCGCTTGATCTTGAAGACATTAAAGCATACGCGCGAATGGCTGAGCATCTTTTCCGGCTGCCCGTCTTTTACATGGAATACAGCGGCATGTTTGGAGACGCCGAGGCGGTTAAAGAAGCAAAGTCTGTGCTGCAACGTACGACATTGTTTTACGGCGGCGGGATTAAAGATCCGGAAACAGCGGCGAAAATGGCTGAGCATGCCGATGTGATCGTCGTCGGAAACGCGGTTTATGAAAATTTCGGACAAGCGCTGAAAACGGTAAAAGCCGTAAAAGAGTAAGGCGAAACGAATCGGATTGGTTTATAATAGAACATATGTTTTGAATAGGCGGTGAACGGATTTTGAATTATATTAGCGACCAATTATTAAATGGGTTGAATAAAGTGCAGCAGGAAGCGGTCAGGACAACGGATGGGCCGCTTTTGATCATGGCCGGCGCGGGAAGCGGCAAGACGAGGGTGCTGACACATCGGATCGCCTACCTGATGGCGGAAAAGCGTGTCGCGCCTTGGAATATTTTGGCGATTACCTTTACGAACAAAGCGGCCAGAGAAATGAAAGAACGTGTGGAAAGCATTCTTGGGCCGGGAGCCGATGACATTTGGATTTCGACATTCCACAGCATGTGCGTCAGAATTTTGCGGAGAGATATCGACCGGATCGGGATCAACCGAAATTTCTCAATTTTGGACACCTCAGATCAGCTTTCCGTGATTAAAGGTATTTTAAAAGAGAGAAACATCGATCCGAAAAAATTCGACCCGCGGAGCATTCTCGGTTCGATCAGCGGCGCGAAAAACGAATTGATCGAACCGGAGGAATACGAGAAAACGGCGGGCGGCTTCTTTGATCAGGTCGTCAGCGACGTGTATACGGATTATCAGAAAAAGCTGCGGAAAAATCAGTCGCTCGATTTTGACGACTTGATCATGACGACGATCCGTCTGTTCGACCGGGTTCCCGAAGTGCTCGAATACTATCAGCGCAAATTTCAATACATTCATGTCGATGAGTATCAGGATACAAACAGAGCGCAGTACCTGCTCGTCAAAAAGCTGGCGCAGCGCTTCCAAAACATCTGCGTCGTCGGGGATTCGGACCAGTCGATTTACAGATGGCGCGGGGCGGACATCGCCAACATTCTTTCATTTGAAAAAGACTATCCGAACGCAAGCGTCATTCTGCTTGAACAAAACTACAGATCGACGAAGCGGATTTTGCATGCGGCGAATGAAGTGATCCAACACAATTCAAACAGAAAGCCGAAAAACCTTTGGACGGAAAATGATGAAGGTGCGAAAATCTCTTACTTCAGAGGCGACAATGAATTTGGCGAAGGCCAATTTGTCGCGGGCAAAATCAGGGAGCTTGCCGGCTCCGGAAAACGATCCCTTTCAGACATCGCGATTTTGTACCGGACGAACGCCCAGTCCCGTGTGATCGAGGAAACGTTGATGAAAGCGAACATCAACTATAATATTGTCGGCGGCACGAAATTCTACGACAGAAAAGAAATCAAAGACATTCTCGCGTATTTGCGCCTTGTGGCAAATCCTGATGATGATATCAGCTTCGCAAGGATCGTCAATGTGCCGAAGCGCGGCGTCGGTGCGACGTCCGTCGATAAAATCGCGGCGTATGCCGATATGAACGGGATGTCTTTATTTGAAGCGCTCGGCCAGGTTGATTTTATCGGCCTCAGTGCCAGAGCAGCCAACGCGCTTGACGAGTTCAGACAGATGATCGAAAACTTGACGAATATGCAGGAATACTTATCCGTCACAGAGCTGACGGAAGAAATTCTTGAAAAAACCGAATACCGCGAAATGCTGAAAGCGGAAAAATCTCTGGAAGCCCAGAGCCGTCTCGAAAATATCGACGAGTTTTTATCCGTGACGAAAAACTTTGAGCAGCAAAGCGAAGACAAATCGCTCGTCGCCTTTTTGACGGATTTGGCGCTCATCGCCGATATCGACCAGCTTGATCAAAAAGAAGAAGAGTCCGGAAATAAAGACGCCGTCATTTTAATGACGCTCCATGCCGCAAAAGGGCTTGAATTTCCGGTTGTTTTCCTGATGGGTCTTGAAGAAGGGGTCTTCCCGCACAGCCGCTCCCTGATGGAGGAAGCGGAAATGGAAGAGGAGCGCAGGCTCGCCTATGTCGGCATTACGAGGGCTGAGGAAGAGCTCTATTTGACAAACGCGAAAATGCGGACGTTATTCGGCAGAACGAATATGAATCCGGAATCGAGGTTCATCGCGGAAATACCGGAAGAATTATTGGACAATCTAAATGAGAAGAAGAAAGATCTGAAAAGTCCGTTCGCAAGAAGACCTGAGCGGAGGGGACCGGTGAAGAGACCAGCCGCCGCATCCTACAGCAAAACGGGCGGAGACGGCGTCAATTGGGCCGTCGGCGACAAAGCTTCCCATAAAAAGTGGGGTGTCGGAACGGTCGTCAGCGTCAAAGGATCCGGCGAATCGACAGAGCTTGACATCGCCTTTCCGAGCCCGATCGGAGTGAAGCGTCTTCTCGCGGCCTTTGCGCCAATTGAAAAGCAATAATGGCAAAAGACCTGAAATGAAAGGACGAAATCAATGGAAAAAGAAGCAGCGAAACGCCGTGTGGAACAACTGCGTGCACTGATCAACCAATACAACTATGAATATCACACACTTGACGATCCGAGCGTGCCCGACTCCGAATACGACAAGCTGATGAAGGAGCTCATTTCAATAGAAGAGGAGCACCCTGATCTGAAAACGCCCGACTCTCCTTCACAGCGCGTCGGCGGAGCCGTTTTGGACGCTTTTCAAAAAGTGCAGCACAAAACGCCGATGCTGAGCCTCGGCAACGCGTTTAACGACGAAGATCTGCGCGACTTTGACCGCAGGGTGCGCCAGGCGGTCGGAGACGTTGAATATAACGTTGAATTCAAAATTGACGGTCTTGCCGTTTCATTGCGGTATGAAAACGGCGTATTTGTCAGAGGTGCGACAAGGGGCGACGGAACGACCGGCGAGGATATCACAGAGAATTTGAAGACGATCAGAACCATTCCCCTCAAAATGAAGCGCGACCTTTCGATTGAAGTGCGCGGGGAAGCCTACATGCCGAAACGCTCCTTCGAATTGCTGAATGAAGCGCGGCATGAAAGGGGCGAAGAGCCGTTTGCAAACCCGCGCAATGCGGCTGCCGGCTCCTTAAGACAGCTTGATCCGAAAATTGCCGCGAAACGAAATCTTGATATCTTCGTCTACAGTATAGCGGAGCTTGACGAAATGGGTGTCGAAAGGCAGAGCCAGGGGCTCGATTTTCTCGATGAACTCGGCTTTAAAACGAATCACGAACGAAAAAAATGCAGCACGATCGAAGAAGTCATCGAAATCGTTGAAGAGCTGAAGACAAAACGGGCCGACCTCCCGTATGAAATTGACGGGATCGTCATTAAAGTCGATTCCCTTCACCAACAGGATGAGCTCGGCTATACGGCGAAAAGCCCGCGCTGGGCGATCGCCTACAAATTTCCGGCTGAAGAGGTTGTCACAAAGCTGTTGGATATTGAATTGAGCGTCGGCCGCACAGGCGTTGTGACGCCGACGGCGATCCTGGAGCCCGTGAAAGTGGCGGGAACGACGGTCCAAAGAGCTTCCCTTCACAACGAAGATTTAATTAAGGAGAAGGACATCCGGCTTTTGGACAAAGTCGTCATCAAAAAAGCGGGCGACATCATCCCTGAGGTTGTCAATGTCCTTGTTGAACAGCGGACCGGTGAGGAAAAGGAGTTCAATATGCCGGAGGAATGTCCGGAATGCGGAAGCGAACTCGTCCGAATCGAAGGCGAAGTCGCGCTTCGCTGCATCAATCCGGAATGTCCGGCACAGATCAGGGAAGGCCTGATTCATTTCGTTTCCCGCAATGCCATGAATATAGAGGGGCTCGGTGAGCGTGTCATCACCCAGCTGTTCCGTGAGGATTTGGTCCACAATGTCGCAGACCTTTACAAGCTGACAAAGGATCAGCTGATCAAGCTTGAACGGATGGGCGAAAAATCGACCGACAACCTGTTGGCCTCCATCGACAAATCGAAGGAAAATTCATTGGAGCGGCTGCTTTTCGGCCTCGGCATCCGCTTTATCGGCGAGAAAGCGGCGAAAACGCTCGCCATGCATTTCGAAACGCTCGACAGGCTTAAAAAAGCATCAAAAGAAGAATTAATCGAAGTGGAAGAAATCGGCGATAAGATGGCGGACGCCCTCGTCACTTATTTTGAAAAAGAAGAGATTCTGAAGCTGTTGGCTGAGCTGGAAGAGCTCGGCGTCAATACGGTTTACAAAGGCCCGAAAAAAGCGGCCGCCGAAGACAGCGATTCCTATTTTGCCGGAAAAACGATCGTGCTGACCGGTAAGCTCAGCGAGATGTCGCGAAACGACGCGAAAGCGGAAATTGAAGCGCTCGGGGGAAAAATCACAGGCAGTGTAAGCAAAAAAACCGATCTTATCATTGCCGGCGAAGCGGCAGGCAGCAAACTGGCCAAAGCTGAAGAGCTGAACATCGAAGTCTGGGATGAAGCAAGGCTGATCAGTGAGCTAAAGAAATAAGAGGAGTGTGTTCTATTGAAAAAGATATTATGTTTGGCGGCTGCTGCGGGTATGCTGATGCTCTCAGCCTGTGCGCCGAATTTTGGGGGAGAAGAAGAACAGGAGATGGTCCAAAAGACGGAAAAGTCAAAAGAAAAAGCGATCATTCCGAAATACAACATCTCTGATTCTTATTATAAAATGGTTCTTCCTTTTAAAGCCGGAAAAGCCCGGGGATTGACGACAGAGCGGCTGAATACGAGGCTTGACATCGATGAATTTGAAACAGGCATGATGCGCCTCGCACAGAATTCTTTCCCTACGGACGATTACCTTTTTCAGGAAGGTCAATATTTGGATGAAGATACTGTGACAAGCTGGCTGGCACGGAAAAAAACGGGCGATGACCTGAAGAAGGCGCAGAAAGAAGATAAGAATTTTGAAAATCTCGGGCTGAATCCGCCTCTTTCCGGAAGCGGGTCAAAGGAAGAGCAAAACGAGAAAAGCCCGATCTATCTCGCTCATATGCTTGAGCACGATTACCTTGTCCGCAAAGACAAAGACACGATCGAGCTGGGCGGTGTTGTCATCGGTCTGGCGCTCAATTCTGTTTACTATTACCGCGAAAATGTCGGCGATCCGCAAAAAGAAGTGACAATCAGCGATAAAAAATTGAAAACAGAAGGTGAAAAGATCGCGCAGGAAGTCGCAAAACGAATCCGCAACATGGATGATCTGAAGAATATTCCGATGACGATCGTCCTATACAAACAGGCGCCGAAATCATCGATCGTGCCTGGAAACTTTATCGCAAAAACCGAAGTGAAAGCAGGTTCAAGCGAAATCAGCGGCTGGGACAATATCAATGAAGAATACACCTTCTTCCCATCAGATGAAGGGAAGGAAAAGCACCCGGATGACTCAGAGCTTTTTAAACGGTTTAAAAATAAAGTCGATACGTATTTCCCGAACTACACAGGTGTTGTCGGCACAGCCTTGTATAAAGACGGCGAAATGCAGGAGATGAAAATCAATATCCCGATGCAGTTTTACGGGAAAAGCGAAGTCATTGCCTTTACGCAATTTCTGACCGGTGAAGTGATGGATTACTACGGTAAGAGCGGACTGAATGTGGAAATCAACATTACGTCATCTGACGGACAGGAAGCCCTCATCCTCAAAAAGCCGGGAGACAAAGAACCGACCGTTCATATTTATGATTCATAAAAGAAGAAGCAGCTGGATAAGGCTGCTTCTTTTCGCACTTAAAGCGTATCGCATTTCACCCCGACGACACCGTCGATCGCTTTGATGTCGTAATAAACATCAGTGACATACCTCTTCTTATGGACCATGATTTTCGTTTCCATAATCGGGAAGTCTTTTTCCCGCATATCATCGATCCGGACGGAGTGAATCCGGATGTCTTTCGCTTTCATTTCCTTGAGGATATCGGTCATTTTATCCTTATCAGACAGCGACATGCGAATGCGGATTTCTTTTTCCTGGAGACGGTCCGGACCGATTTTCCCGATCAGCCATGGCAAAAACTCGACGCTCACTAATATAAAGATCAGACTGATAAATGCTTCTTTGTAAAAACCGGCGCCAATCGCAACGCCGAGACCTGCCGCACCCCAGATCATCGCAGAGGTGGTCAGGCCGGATATGACATCATTGCTTTTTCTTAAGATGACGCCGGCCCCGATAAAGCCGATGCCGGAAATAATTTGCGCCGGCAGCCGCAACGGGTCCATCATAATCCTGTTTGATTTCGGAAAATGATAGGCTGCATCAATGCTCACCAATGTCAGGACGCATGAGCTGATCGCAATGACAATACAGGTTTTCAAGCCGAGCGGCTTGTTTTTCAATTCCCTTTCAAGACCGATGACCATGCCGATCAATGTCGCTGTTCCCAGCTTCAGGACCGTATCAAGGTCGATATGCCAATCCATGCCTTCGGACCTCCTTTCTCACTGAGCTGATTGATATGATTTTCTCACAGACATGACCGACAGACAACCATTTTTGAAAGGCGGGACTTTGCATGCTGATGTTTTTATCACTCATGTTTCCACTGGCGGTTTCCGTCATCATCTTGGCTGCTGCCTGCAATATGTTGATCCGCAAAAAAACCATTCAAAACCACTATACCCCTTTTGATTATATTGCCGGACAAACCGCAAAAGAATTCCATGAAGAAAAAAAGAGAAGCAAAGCCGGGACGATGATGAAAATAAAAAAGCTGCCAGGACATATATCTGGCAGCTTTTTTGTTGATGATTAAGAATGATTATCCTCGTGCGTCTGTTCCATTTCCTCAAACATGTCAGAAGCGACTTTAGCCGGCTTATTCGTCGTCAGACTGACAACGATAACGGCAAGCAGACTCAGGAAGAATCCAGGGATCATTTCATATACGCCGGTTGCCTCTTGAAGTCCGAAAATAATACAAATCAACACGGTGACAGCCCCTGTAATCATACCCGCTAATGCGCCCCACTGGTTCATTCGTTTCCAGTACAGGCTGAGAAGAATGGCGGGTCCAAAGGCGGATCCAAACCCTGCCCAAGCATAGCCGACGAGATCCAAGATCGTGTCATTTGGGCTTATGGACAGAAGAATGGCGATGACAGCGACCAGGAGAACGCTCAGACGGCCGACAAAGACAAGCTCTTTATCGGTAGCTTTGCGGCGGAAGAACGTTCTGTAAAAGTCTTCCGTCATGGCGCTAGACGTCACCAACAGCTGGGACGATACAGTACTCATGATAGCCGCAAGCAATGCGGAAAGCAGGAATCCTGTAATCAACGGATGGAACAATACCTTTGAAAAGACGATGAAGATCGTTTCAGGATCTTTCAGACTTGCACCCGTCTCATGGATATACGCCACTCCGATCAGTCCGACAAGCAATGCGCCGATGACAGAGATAATCATCCAGCCCATCGCAATGCGTCGGGCTGGCTTCAGCTCTTTTACGGATGAAATCGCCATAAAGCGGACGATGATATGCGGTTGCCCGAAGTAGCCGAGTCCCCAGGCAAGGAAGGAAATAATGCTAATGACGGTCGTTCCTTTGAAGAAATCAAGCAAGCTCGGATCGATTTCTTCTATCACATTTAAAGTCGGCGTAACTCCGCCTAATTGAGTAAAGGCAACGATCGGCACGAGCACTAAAGCGATAAACATAATCAAACCTTGCAGAAAGTCCGTCAGACTGACAGCCAAAAATCCTCCAAACAGCGTATAAGCGATCACGACTGCGGCCGTTACAAATAAACCGACTTTGTAATCAAGGCCAAACGCCGTTTCAAACAGCCGTCCTCCAGATACCATACCGGCTGACGTGTACAGTGTGAAAAACACGATGATGACAATGGCCGATGCCAGGCGCAAGATTCTTGTTGTATCATTGAACCGGTTTTCAAAAAAGTCCGGAATTGTTATCGCGTCGTTCGCTACTTCCGTATATGTGCGCAGACGGGGAGCAACGACTAAATAGTTCACATAAGCTCCTATCGTTAAACCAACTGCAAGCCAGGCGCTTGATAGTCCTGATACATACATGGCCCCTGGGAGTCCCATCAGCATCCATCCGCTCATGTCAGAAGCGCCGGCCGATAAAGCCGTAACAGCGGGCCCGAGACCTCTGCCGCCAAGCATATAGTCGTTCAGATTGGATGTTTTTCTGTAGGAATACCAACCGATTAAAAGCATAGTGGCAAAATAAATCCCCAACGAAATAAATATTTCAACACTCACGTTTCATATCTCTCCTCTTTAAAAATAATGTGGCATCACCTCTTTAGAATTTTCGACAATACTGATTTTATGCGTACGAAGAATGATTGCAGAGCCTTCTTTTTAAGGATCAAGTATTGGAATAATTAAGGCGCTGCCAATATGATCGTACTTAGTTAACTAACCTATCAAACTATTGGAAATCAATCAACCGTTATAAGCCCATTATTTTTTGACAAAAGGAAGCAAAGGGCCTGATAAGCATCCTAATGAAAGCGCTTACAATTATTATTCAAAGTAAAAATATTCTGAATACTAGGACGAGATGTCTTGTCCGGGATTTTCGTATACAATGAAAAAGGGCTGAAATCGCGGTTTTGTTGATTTAGCAGGCTGGTATTTGATATGATCAGTATTATATGACTAAACGAGAATCATCATGGAGGTGTTTTTTATGTCACGTATTTCTATAGAAGAAGTAAAACATGTCGCCCATCTTGCCAGACTGGCGATTACGGACGAGGAAGCGGCGATGTTTACTGAACAGCTGGACAGCATTATTTCATTTGCAGAAGAGCTGAATGAAGTCGATACAGAGAATGTTAAACCAACAACGCATGTATTGCAAATGAAGAATATCATGAGGGAAGACGTTCCTGATAAAGGCCTTCCGGTTGAAGATGTCGTCAAAAACGCGCCTGATCATAAAGACGGCTATATCCGCGTGCCGTCAATCTTGGACTAAATAAAGGAGGGAGCGAGAGAACATGTCATTGTTTGACCATAAAATATCTGAATTAAAACGTCTCATACATAATAAAGAGATCAGCATATCAGATTTAGTCGATGAATCTTACAAACGGATTCAGGAAGTTGACGGAAAGGTACAGGCCTTTTTGCAGCTTGATGAAGAAAAAGCCCGCGCCTACGCCAAAGAATTGGACGAAGCGCTTGAGACACGGGGCGAGCACGGCCTTCTTTTCGGGATGCCGATCGGAATCAAGGATAATATCGTCACAAAGGATCTGCGCACTACCTGTGCCAGCAAAATCCTCGACAATTTCGACCCGATCTATGATGCAACGGTTGTCGAGCGGCTTCATGAAGCTGAAGCGGTTACCATCGGAAAGCTGAACATGGACGAGTTTGCCATGGGATCTTCCACAGAGAATTCAGGCTTCCAAAAAACGAAAAACCCGTGGAATCTTGAAACCGTTCCAGGCGGATCAAGCGGGGGCTCCGCAGCTGCGGTGGCGGCGGGAGAAGTCCCGTTTTCACTCGGATCTGACACGGGCGGATCGATCCGGCAGCCGGCTTCTTTCTGCGGCGTCGTCGGCTTAAAGCCAACATACGGCCGCGTGTCCAGATACGGTCTTGTCGCATTTGCGTCTTCATTGGATCAAATCGGTCCGATCACAAGAAATGTCGAGGACAACGCTTACTTGCTCCAAGCGATTTCCGGCGTCGACAAAATGGATTCGACAAGCGCGAATGTCGACGTGCCTGACTATTTGTCAGCATTAACGGGCGATATTAAAGGACTGAAAATCGCGGTACCGAAAGAATACCTCGGCGAAGGCGTCGGTGAAGAAGCGAGAAATTCCGTGCTTGAAGCGCTGAAAGTGCTCGAAGGCCTTGGCGCGACATGGGAAGAGGTGTCGTTGCCGCACAGCAAATACGCGCTGGCGACCTATTACCTGCTTTCTTCATCTGAAGCTTCGGCAAACCTGGCGCGCTTCGACGGCATCCGCTACGGCTACCGCACGGACAATGCCGACAACCTGATCGACCTATACAAACAGACGCGTTCCGAAGGCTTTGGAAACGAAGTCAAACGCCGCATCATGCTCGGTACATTCGCGCTGAGCTCCGGCTATTACGACGCGTACTATAAAAAAGCGCAGAAAGTCAGAACACTGATCAAAAAGGACTTTGAAGACGTATTTGCGAACTATGACGTCATCATCGGACCGACAACGCCGACACCGGCATTTAAAATCGGCGAAAAAACGAGCGATCCGCTGACCATGTACGCCAACGACATCCTGACGATCCCAGTCAACCTTGCGGGCGTCCCGGGAATCAGCGTACCGTGCGGATTTGCGAACGGCTTGCCGCTCGGCCTGCAAATCATCGGCAAACACTTTGATGAAAGCACAGTATACCGCGTCGCCCACGCATTCGAACAGGCGACAGACCATCATAAAGCAAAACCTGAACTGTAAGGGGTGAAAAAACATGAACTTTGAAACGGTAATCGGACTTGAAGTCCACGTGGAGCTCAAAACAAAATCGAAAATTTTCTCCAGTTCTCCAACGCCATTCGGCGCAGCGGCCAACACGCAGACAAGCGTCATTGATCTGGGCTATCCGGGCGTGCTGCCTGTGTTGAACAAAGAAGCCGTCAATTTCGCGATGAAAGCGGCGATGGCGCTCAACTGCGAAATTGCGACAGAAACGAAATTCGACCGGAAAAACTATTTCTACCCCGACAACCCGAAAGCTTATCAAATTTCACAATTTGATAAACCGATCGGCGAAAACGGCTGGATCGAAATCGAAGTCGGCGGAAAAACGAAGCGCATCGGCATCACCCGCCTTCATTTGGAAGAGGATGCGGGAAAACTGACACATACAGGCGACGGCTACTCCCTTGTCGATTACAACCGCCAGGGAACACCGCTCGTTGAAATCGTCTCCGAGCCCGATATCAGAACGCCTGAAGAAGCTTACGCCTATCTTGAAAAGCTGAAATCGATCATTCAGTATACAGGTGTTTCCGACTGTAAGATGGAGGAAGGATCGCTCCGCTGCGACGCCAACATCTCGCTCCGTCCGATCGGCCAAGAGGAGTTCGGGACAAAGACAGAGCTGAAAAACCTGAACTCATTCGCCTTTGTTCAAAAAGGACTTGAGCACGAAGAGAAACGCCAGGCGCAGGTTCTGTTGTCAGGCGGTGTCATCCAGCAGGAGACGCGCCGCTATGATGAAGCGTCCAAAACGACGATTTTGATGAGGGTCAAAGAGGGATCTGACGACTACCGCTACTTCCCTGAGCCTGATCTTGTCGAGCTTTACATTGACGACGAGTGGAAGCAGCGCGTGAAAGACAGCATTCCTGAGCTTCCGGACGAGCGCCGCAAGCGCTACATCGAAGCGCTTGGCCTGCCTGCCTATGACGCGAAAGTGCTGACTTTGACAAAGGAAATGTCCGACTTCTTCGAAGCGGCCGTCGAAAAAGGAGCAGACGCGAAGCTGGCGTCGAACTGGCTGATGGGTGAAGTATCGGCTTACTTAAACGCCCAGCAAAAAGAGCTTGCCGATGTCGCGCTCACACCTGAAGGTCTTGCCGGATTGATCAAGCTGATCGAAAAAGGAACGATTTCATCGAAAATCGCGAAAAAGGTCTTCAAAGAATTGATCGAAAAAGGCGGAGACGCAGAAAAAATCGTCAAAGAAAAAGGCCTTGTGCAAATCTCTGACGAAGCGACACTTCGGAAACTCGTCACTGAAGCGCTCGACAACAATCCGCAGTCGATCGAAGACTTTAAAAACGGTAAAGACCGCGCGATCGGCTTCCTAGTCGGCCAAATCATGAAAGCCTCAAAAGGCCAGGCGAACCCGCCGATGGTCAACAAGCTGCTTCTTGAAGAAATCAACAAACGATAAAAAAAAACCGCATGGAGAGACGCCTCCATGCGGTTTTTTTATTCAACGACAGGCGTTAATGAATCGCCGTCCCATACTTCTCCTTTATTCAGCGTCCAGCTGTTGTTGTAAAGGCTTGATGCGCCCTTGTTTGCGGCAGGGCTCCAGCCGTCATTCCAGGCCAAAAAGTAAACGGTTTTCGGATACTTTTGTCTGATTGCATTAATAAATGAAGCGTAATCAAAGCTGCCGTTCGTTTCCTGCGGTCCGACTTCTGTGAAGGCAAACGGCTTATCAAGCGATGTCAGCTCTTCATATCCCTGAATAGAATCGGCGTCGGCAAAGTAAGCATCCAATCCAACAATATCAACATAGGAAGATCCCGGATAAAAATCAGCTTTAAAATCTCTGTTGGCATCAGGCGCATACACCCATATAAGGTTGTCCAATCCTCTTTCATTTGTCATATAGTGATAGATTTTTTGATAAAGCTGTTTGTATAAAGCGATCCTCTCACTGTCTTTTTGATTATATTCTGTCAGCCCCCACCAGAACCACTCGCCGTTCATTTCGTGAAGAGGTCTGAAAAGGACGGGCACACCTTCATTTTTCAGTTCTTCAAGACCATCTGCGATCTTCTCCAACATGGCATCAAGACGCTTTCCTTCGGCCGTTGATGAATCTAATATGTGTTGATACTGGCTGTTGGAAATCTGTGTTTTGTAGTGGCCTGAAGTAAACGCCGGGTTTGCCAGATGCATGCTGATTTGAGGGATGCCGCCGCTTTTCCAGTATGAAATCAAATCGCTGTTGCAGCTGTGGTCAACGGTATCGGTGATATCTGCCGGCTCAAGCCACCCTCTTGCATAATCACATCCGTAAATCGCAGGCAGCTGCCCCGTTGTATTTTTTAATTGATTGGCTTCAGCCATAGAAAACGTATCAAGACTGTAACCGCCGAATGCACCCGACATCACCCGGTTTTCCGATCTGTTCGGCAGATGTGCGAGCCAGTTCATAGTTGCTTTCGTTGTTGGCTGGGCATTCGGATTCACCGGTGAAACCGTATGAGCGGATGCGGCCGGTGATGCAGCCAATATGAATAATGAAGCGGTAACAAAACTGATGATATGTCTTTTCATGATCGTAAACCTCCTGTTTTTTAAGAAATTTAACAAAATACACCTTATTTTACTAGAATAAAAATAGATAAACATGAGCCATTGGGATCTGTTTGCTTCTGGAATATGTAAATCACTGTCCTCATATGAGAAAAGGCCTGCTGTGAAACGAAAGCGTGGTTTTTAGATATATTTGTTGGAATATTAAGAATAGAAGCACAATAAAATGAATCAAAATATTGTATTCAGGAGGCGAAAAATGAAAGCGCTTAGATGGCACGGCGCCGGAGATTTGCGATTGGAACAGATTGAAGAGCCCAAGGCGATGAAAGGGAAGGTGAAAGTGAAAATCAAATGGTGCGGAATTTGCGGGAGCGATCTGCACGAGTATACGGCAGGCCCGATTTTTATTCCGACAGAAACACATCCGCTAAGCGGTGATAAAGCCCCGATTGTGCTGGGGCATGAATTTTCCGGGGAGGTCGTCGAGGTCGGGGAAGGAGTGACAACTGTTCAAGCCGGAGACCGTGTAACGGTCGAACCGATCTACGCCTGCGGCGAATGTGAGGCTTGTCTCAAAGGAAAGTATAACCTTTGCGAACAATTAGGGTTCTTCGGCCTCGCCGGGGGAGGCGGCGGTTTTTCCGAGTATGCAGCCGTACCTGCGGACATGATTCACCAATTGCCGGAAACGGTGTCATTTGAACAAGGCGCTCTTGTTGAGCCGGCAGCTGTTGCTCTTCACGCCGCCCGCCAAAGCAAACTGAAAGTCGGTGACAAAGCGGCCGTTTTTGGGACGGGCCCGATCGGTTTGCTTGTGATTGAAGCATTAAAAGCATCCGGAGCAGCAGACATCTACGCTGTCGAAATTTCAGACATCCGCCGCCAAAAAGCAGCTGAGCTTGGTGCGATCACCATTGATCCAAAACAATGCGATCCGGTTAGTGAAATTCAAAAACGGACAAACGGCGGTGTGGATGTTGCCTTTGAAGTGACAGGCGTGCCGCCGGTTTTAAAACAGGCGATTCATGCGACGAAAATGGAAGGAGAAACAATGGTCGTCAGCATTTTTGAAAAAGAAGCGCCAATTCACCCTCATGACATCGTCATGAAAGAACGGACATTAACCGGAATCATCGGCTACCGCAATGTTTTTCCAGCGGTCATCAGCTTAATGGCTCAAGGGTATTTCCCGGCTGACAAATTGGTAACGAAGCGAATTACGCTTGATGAGGTGATAGAAGAGGGCTTTGAAGGATTATTGAAAGAAAGAGACCAGGTGAAGATCCTTGTTCAAGCTGAATAAATAAGAAAACCAGATTTCATGTTTTTAGAAATCTGGTTTTTATTCGCAGTGTCAACGATCGAGAAAACGGGAGATCATCTGAAATAGATGACCGACGTTTTCCTCTTCCGCCAAGTTTGAAAGCATACCTTGTATCACCGGCTTTCGCGGAGCCTCTCTCTTCAGCTCTTCTTCGATTACATCGAGCGTGATCAAGATATCCTCAGGCAGCTCCGTTTTGCTTTTGATCCTCTCTATTTCCTGCAAAATGGCGTTTTCGTCGAGCGGATTATCGGCGTTTCTGCAAAAGCTGTAGGTCTGATCAGCAAGAACCGGCTGCTCTCCGCTTTGAATCATGCCATTGATCATATCGTCAATTCTTCTGATAATAAAGTCTGCAAGATTGTAAAAATCAATATCGACTTCATTGAAGATAAATAAGTTTTGATAGGATTGCACAATTCCTTGAACGATGACCGACAAGTCAGGCAGAAAAGGCTTCACAATATCGCCGTAGGCTGCCAAAAGCGCCTCCTGATACATTTCGTGAAATTTCCTGCCGACCTTTGTGAAATACTCCTCGATTTTGCTGTTTTCGGGTATGCTGTGTTCGCTGATCATCACGAGAATAAAATCCCTGTGCTCCTTGCTCTCCTTGAATTGATAGGCGATCTGCTCTTTGAACGTCTCTCTCGGAGGGAAGTTTTTCTGCTGAATCTTCTTCATATTTTCCATCGTGCGATCGATATAATACTTAATGATTGCAAGCAACAGCGCTTCTTTCGATTTAAAATGCAGATAGAAAGCCCCTTTAGAGATTTCGCATTCATTGGCGATTTCCTGAATCGTCGTGGAAGCAAACCCGTTTTTTGCAAAAAGATGGAGGCCGGCTTTTATGATTTTTTCTTCTTTTTCTGTCATGAAAGTACCCCTTTAATTAAACATTAAAATTAAATAAACTTTACATGTATAAGTTGACGCTGTTTACTTTTCATGTTTATTATTATATAGAATGACCAGTCAGTCAATGTGTGATAAAGAGAAAGATATATATAAATGGAGGTCGCAATGAATTCTATCATTAATTTTGTGCTAAAGAACAAGTTCGCTGTGTGGCTGATGACGATTATTGTTACGGTTGCCGGCCTTTACGCGGGTTTGAATATGAAGCAAGAATCCATTCCTGATGTAAACATGCCTTACCTGACAATTAGCACGACCTATCCGGGAGCTACCCCAAGCCAAGTGGCTGATGAGGTGACGAAACCGGTTGAACAAGCGGTGCAGAATCTGGACGGTGTCAATGTTGTCACCTCTACGTCTTATGAAAACGCATCGTCGGTTATGATCGAGTATGACTATGAGAAGGATATGGACAAAGCGAAAACAGAAGCGGCTGAAGCGCTGGAAAACACCAAGCTGCCTGATGACGCACAAGATCCGGAAATTTCACGCTACAGCATGAATTCCTTCCCGATTTTGACGCTCAGCGTCTCCAGTGATCAAGACAATCTGCAGGAGCTGACGAAACAAGTGGAAGACAGCCTTGTTCCGAAGCTTGAAGGTGTCGAAGGGGTAGCGTCCGTCCAAGTTTCCGGCCAGCAGGTTGAAGAGGTTGAATTCTCTTTTAAAGAAGACAAAATGAAAGAATACGGCCTTGACGAAGACACGGTCAAGCAGGTGATTCAAGGTTCTGATGTGACAACTCCGCTCGGATTGTACACATTCGGCAATAAGGAAAAATCAGTCGTCGTCAGCGGCGATATTGAAACAATCAAAGATTTGAAAAATATGAGAATCCCGACCGCGTCTGCTTCAGGCGCAAGCGGTGCACAAGCCGCACAAAGCGCGCAGGCGGCGCAGAATCCGCAGGCGGCCGCACAGGCGCAGCAAAGCGCCGCCTCAGGTATACCGACGGTCAAGCTTTCCGAGATTGCCAATATTAAAGATGTCAAAAAAGCGGAGTCGATTTCACGCACAAATGGAAAAGACAGCATCGGCATCAACATCATCAAAGCAAACGACGCCAACACGGTCGAAGTGGCCGACAGTGTAAAAGGTGTAATGAAACAATACAAGGAAGACCATAAAGGCTTTGAATACAGCGCAACATTGGATATGGCCGAACCGATCACAGAGTCGGTCGAAACGATGCTGAGCAAAGCCATTTTCGGAGCGATCTTTGCGGTTGTGATCATACTCTTATTCTTAAGAGATATTAAATCAACAATGATCTCGATCATTTCGATTCCGCTATCATTGCTGATCGGATTGCTTGTGCTGAGCCAGCTTGATATCACGTTGAATATCATGACGCTCGGCGCCATGACAGTCGCGATCGGCCGGGTTGTCGACGACTCCATCGTTGTCATCGAGAACATCTACCGCCGCATGAGGCTCAAAGATGAACCGCTCCGCGGAAAAGCCCTTGTTCGCGAAGCGACGAAAGAAATGTTTTTGCCGATCATGTCATCAACGATCGTAACGATTGCGGTATTCCTGCCGCTCGCACTTGTCGGCGGCCAAATCGGTGAATTGTTTATCCCGTTTGCTTTAACGATCGTATTTGCGCTTGCCGCATCCCTCCTGATTGCGATCACGCTCGTGCCGATGCTTGCGCACAGCCTGTTCAAAAAATCGTTGACGGGTGCACCGGTGAAAGGGAAAGAGCATAAGCCGGGAAGGCTTGCGAATTTCTACAAAAAAGTATTGAATTGGTCCCTAAGCCATAAATGGATAACATCGCTCATCGCGATTCTGATGCTTGTCGGAAGCTTGTTCCTTGTACCGCTGATCGGTGCGAGCTACCTGCCTTCCGAACAGGAAAAAACGGTGCAGATCACTTATACGCCTGAACCGGGGGAAACGAAAAAAGAAGCGGAAGATGAAGCCGCAAAAGCTGAAAAGCTGTTATTGGACCGCAAGCACGTCGATACGGTTCAGTATTCATTAGGTTCAGGAAATCCGCTCATGGGAATGGGAGGAAGTTCAAACAGCGCGCTGTTCTACATCAAATATGAAGAAGATACGCCTGATTTTGATAAAGAAAAGGACAATGTGCTAAACGCGATCAAGAAGAAATCCGACCGCGGCGAATGGAAAGTTCAGGACTTCAGCTCTTCGGGCAGCAACAATGAATTAGCGTATTATGTGTACGGTGATTCAGAAAAAGACATTAAAGGCACTGTCAAAGACATTGAAAAGATCATGAAGGATCAAAAAGATCTGAAAGACGTCGACACAGGCCTTTCCAGCACATATGATGAGTACACATTTGTGGCTGACCAAGAAAAGCTCAGCAAGCTTGGACTGACGGCGTCGCAAATTTCCCAGGCGCTCATGACGCAAACATCACAGTCTCCTTTGACAACCGTGAAAAAGAACGGAAAAGAGCTTGACGTCAACATTAAAACAGAAAAAGACGAGTATAAGAGCGTCAAAGATTTAGAAAACAAAAAGATCACCACAGCGACAGGCCAGGAAGTAAAAATCGGCGATGTTGCCGAGGTGAAAAAAGGTTCGACTTCTGACACCGTTTCAAAACGCGACGGAAAAGTATATGCCGACGTGACGGCGAAAGTCACGTCAGACAATGTCACAGCGGTATCACAGGCTGTCCAGAAGAAAATCGACAAGCTTGACCTTCCTGACAATGTCACGATCGATACCGGCGGTGTCTCCGCAGATATCGCGGAATCATTTACACAGCTCGGTTTGGCGATGCTGGCCGCGATTGCGATCGTCTACCTCGTGCTCGTGATTACATTCGGCGGTGCGCTCGCGCCATTTGCGATTCTGTTCTCGCTGCCGTTTACCGTCATCGGCGCTTTGGTCGGACTTTATGTATCAGGAGAAACGATCAGTCTCAACGCGATGATCGGAATGCTGATGCTGATCGGAATCGTCGTCACAAACGCGATTGTCTTAATCGACCGCGTCATCCATAAGGAAGCGGAAGGACTGTCTACAAGAGAAGCGCTTCTTGAAGCCGGCTCTACAAGACTCCGCCCGATCCTGATGACAGCCATCGCAACCATCGGCGCCTTGCTTCCATTGGCGTTCGGATTCGAAGGCGGCAGCCAGATCATCTCAAAAGGACTCGGCGTTACCGTCATCGGCGGTTTAATCAGCTCCACGCTCCTCACACTTCTGATTGTGCCGATCGTCTATGAAGTATTGGCCAAATTCCGCCGGAAAAAGCCGGGAGTGGAAGAAGAGTAGGATAAAGATGAAAGCCTCAGCGGCAAGCTGAGGCTTTTTTCGTTTAGTTCCGTTGGAGAGAACCGCGGGGCATTTCAATCATTCGGATTGATGACAGCGAGCATTTGATGATCTTCCCATTTGCCGTTGATCTTAACGTTTTTCCGAGCGATGCCTTCTTTATGAAAACCCGCTTTCTCCAGCACCCGAATGGATGCGAGATTATGAGGCATGACACCGGCTTCGATGCGGTGCAGCTTCAGTTCTTCAAAGGCGAATTCGACCATCAGCCTGCACGCTTCAGTTGTATAGCCTTTGCCATTATGTTTCTCATCTAAAAAATAGCCGATAAAAGCGCATTGCAGAGCGCCGCGCAGCACTTGAAAAAGATTGATCGTCCCGATCAGCGCGTCGTTTGCCTGAAGAAAGATGCCGAAATAATAGTCTTCATCTTCTTGCATCTTGTCATAGAAGGTTGTCAGCCTTTGTTTCTGGCCTTCAAGTGTATAAAAATCATCGCTCCGCTCCATGGAAAACCTTTCGAAAAACGCACGGTTGTCGATCTGCAATTTGAGGCATGCCTCAGCGTCGCGTACTGTCAGCGGCCTGACATAAACGTGTTCCCCTTTTTTCATCTGCTTCGTCTCCTTTTCAAGTTGGAATGCGGTCTGCTTTTTTCATCAACTCTTCAAAGTAAAGAAAAAATGCGTCCCTGTCGACTTGCTCGACGACTTCGACCCGTCTTCCGTCCGGGTGCTCTTCTGTTCTCCCTTGGCGCGGGCTTTCCGTGTGCACAATCGCATGGACGGTCCGCGAACGGGTGAAATCTTTGGCGCCGAGCGTGAGCGTTGTCAGCACATCCCAAAGGTAGTAGGTGGAATTCGTCTCCGTATGGACAAGCGGCGGGCACATCGCATAGCACTGGCCGATAAAGTCGATCCCGACATGCTTCCTGAGGCTCGCCCAATGGGAGCGGATCTCAGTTGTCAAAGGCACCTGGTTCGTGCTTTCAAGGGCAACCATTTCGATCTGAATGTCAGCTTGAAATACCGTCTTCACACTGTACGGGTCCCAAAACGCGTTCCATTCCGCCGTCCCGTCGTGCTCAGGCTCTTCCACATTCCCTTTCTCAAGAAAGGTGCCGCCCATCCAGACAAGCTTTGCAATCTGTTCGGTGATGGACGGGTCCTTTTCCAAGGCCCGGGCCAAATCTGTCAGCGGTCCTGTGAAAAGCAGTGTCACAGGATCTTTACTGTTTTTGAGCTTCTCAAGCAAATGAAGATGGGCGGGAAGGTCGGATACCGGCGTTTTGGCAGGGCCATTTTCATTTAAAATCGGCAGAGCGTCGACATAAAAGGCATGCATGCGCCACTCCTTTGGAAACGGATGAACACCTCTGGAGTCGGAAGCGGCCGTTTCGACCGGATAGGACCCGAAGCGGTCGATGATCTTCCGGCTTGCGCTTAGCGCGGGCTCCAGGTAGCAATCCGCGGGAATGACCGATGCGCCGACCAATTTGACATCCTCCATCTGCAAAAGCAGAAACAAGGAGACGAGATCATCCACGCCTCCGTCGTGATTAAAATAAACAAGTTTCTTCACAAGCATCATCCCCTTTGCTGTCGTCATGTTTCCTATTCTACATCAATCCATCTCCTGGTTAGGAAAATTTATCTAAAGTTAAACAAAAAGCTGGTATGATTTGTTGCGATTTTTTAAACAACTAGTATAATTAAAGGTTGTTGGTAAAGAAATGATACGGATACTCTAATAGGATGATGAAAACATGAAACGTGCACGAATCATATACAATCCGACTTCGGGACGGGAGCTGTTTAAAAGGAACCTTCCCCAAGTCCTGCAAAAATTCGAACAAGCCGGATATGAGACATCATGCCATGCGACAACAGGTGAAGGAGATGCCGTTCATGCGGCAAAAATCGCTGCCGAACGGCAATTTGATTTAATTGTCGCCGCAGGCGGAGACGGAACCTTAAATGAAGTCATCAACGGCTTGGCGCCTTTGGAACACCGCCCCATGCTCGGGGTCATTCCTGTCGGTACGACAAATGACTTCGCCAGAGCGCTCGGCATCCCGAGGGAGGATATTTTAAAGGCTGTTGACACAATACTAGAGGGAGAAGCCCGGCCGATTGATATCGGCCGCGTCAACGGCCAATACTTCATCAATATCGCCGGAGGCGGACGCCTGACCGAACTGACATATGACGTTCCAAGCAAATTGAAGACGATGCTCGGCAACCTCGCTTATTATTTGAAAGGCATGGAAATGCTGCTGCCTTCATTAAGGCCGACCGAGGTCGAAATCGAATATGACGGCAAGCTCTTTCAAGGCGAAGTGATGCTGTTTTTGGTGATGCTGACGAACTCCGTCGGCGGCTTTGAGAAGCTCGCCCCAGACTCCAGCTTGAATGACGGCATGTTTGATCTGATTATTTTAAAACGAACAAACCTCGCCGAGTTTATCAGGCTTGTCACGCTTGCGCTCAGAGGCGAACACATTCGCGACGAGCATATCATTTACACAAAAGCGAACCGCGTCAAAGTCACGCTCAAGGATAAAATGCTTTTGAATCTTGACGGCGAATACGGCGGCGAACTGCCGGGCGAATTTGAAAACCTCTACCGTCACATTGAAGTCGTCATGTCAAAAGAAAAAGCGAGAAAATTGGATGATTAAACTTGGTCGCATGCTTTGGCCAAGTTTTTCTTTTAGCAGGTGAAAAATATGAAACAAAAAGCCCCCGTGCAAAAAAATGAATATTATGATGTTGTATTTGAAGATTTGACACATGAAGGCGCCGGAGTCGCCAAAGTCGACGGTTTCCCGATTTTCGTGCCGAACGCGCTGCCTGACGAAAAGGCGCAGATCAAAGTGACCCGGGTCAAAAAAGGCTTCGCCTTCGGCCGCTTGATCGACCTGAAGGAAGAAAGCCGCTTCCGCACGGATGCCCCGTGCCCGATCTACAAACAGTGCGGCGGCTGCCAGCTGCAGCACATCAATTACGAAGGCCAGCTTCTCTACAAGCAGAAGCAAGTCAAAGACGTGCTCGAGCGAATCGGCAAGCTTGATGTAAGCCGGATCACCGTCCACCCGACCCTCGGCATGGAAGACCCGTGGAACTACCGAAACAAAGCCCAGGTCCCTGTCGGCGAAAGAGAAGGCGGTCTGATCGCAGGCTTCTACCAGCAGCGCAGTCATGAAATCATCGATATGAACGAATGCCTGATCCAGCAGTCGGAAAACGACCGCGTCGTTCAAGCGATTAAAGAGATCTGCGGCAAATACGGCATCAAAGCGTACAACGAAGAACGCCACAAAGGCTGGCTCAGACACATCATGGTCAGATACGGCGCCGTCACAGGCGAAATGATGGTCGTCTTCATCACAAGGACAAACGACTTCCCGCACAAAGCGAAAATCATCGAAGAGATCACCGCGGCATTCCCGCACGTCAAATCGATCGTCCAAAACATCAACCCGAAAAAAACAAATGTCATCTTCGGCGACGAAACGCACGTCATCTGGGGAGAAGAATACATTTACGACACCATCGGCGGCATCAAATTCGCCATCTCCGCCAGATCGTTCTACCAAGTCAACCCCGAGCAAACGAAAGTGCTCTACGACAAAGCGCTTGAATACGCCGAACTGAATGGCGAAGAAACCGTCATTGACGCGTACTGCGGCATCGGCACGATTTCGTTGTTTTTAGCGAAGCAGGCGAAGAAGGTGTACGGCGTTGAGATTGTGCCGGAAGCGATTGAGGATGCAAAGCGGAATGCCGAGCTGAATGGTATTGAGAACGCTGAGTTTGCTGTCGGCGAAGCGGAGACCGTGATTCCGAAATGGTATGAGGAAGGCATTGCGGCTGACACGCTAGTGGTTGACCCGCCGCGCAAAGGGTGCGATGAGGCTTTGCTGCAGACGATTTTGGAGATGAAGCCGAAGCGTGTGGTTTATGTGTCGTGCAACTCGGGAACCTTGGCGCGCGATTTGCGTGTGCTGGAGGATAGCGGGTATGTGACGCTTGAGGTGCAGCCTGTTGATATGTTTCCGCATACGAGCCATGTGGAGTGTGTGGCGAAGTTGGTTTTGAAAGGAACAGTTGATTAAACTGTACCTAATAGTTTAAAACTTTATGGATGACATCTTTTCTTCTTCAAAGACTTAATCTTTTTGATGTTGCTCTTTGATAACTTCTTTGAAGGCCTGGATTTTATCCTGGTCTTTTTTGTTGTAATTCGTAAAAATTACATGATAAATTGTTGACGGGGTATTATTAGAGTGATATGATTCAAATTGCAATTCGATTGAGTAATTTTGAAGAAATACTCTATCGATGAGGGTGGGATATGAAACTTGAAGATATTGTAACGGTTAAGATAGGAAGAAACCTTTCTAGAGGCAACGTTAAAAATGATCATACATTAGTTGCTTATACATATGAGGATTTAATGAATGATTTAGATGGCTCATTTCTAGACTCACAAGCTAGGTTTGATGCTGGACATTCAAATCATAAAGAAAGCTATTTGAGCAATGTCGGAGACGTTGTTTTCAGTTTTGTTAGTTCCAAAGCTGGGATAGTGAGTGACTTAAACCAAGGCAAGATCATCAATCAAAATTTTGCGAAACTCATGATCGAACATGATGAATTGGATCGTAGTTATTTATGTTATGCGTTGAATGAATCGTACGCAATGAAAAGGCAAATGGCAATTTCGATGCAAGGAAGTGCTGTGCCAAAATTAACTCCAGCGATTTTAAAAGAGTTGGAAATCCAGTTACCAAGTATTGAGAAACAAAGGATAATTGGAAAAGCTTATTTCTGTTCAAGAAAGCGTCAAGCTTTGGCAAAGAAGCAAGCAGAACTTGAAGAGAAACTTTTTTTAGAAGTATTAAAACAATTAGACCAACAATAGAAAAAGTGAGGAACACAACCATGGCTGAATTATACTCAAAATTATATAGTGCCGCAGACAACTTGCGAAGCAAAATGGATGCATCAGAATATAAAAACTATTTACTAGGATTAATTTTTTACAAGTACTTATCCGATAAATTATTAGAAAAAGTAGTTGAAATAGCGGGTGAATCGTTAGAAGAATACAACACACAAGACAAACAAACTCAATTGTATATGGAATCATTGGCAGATGAAGAGATAAAAAATGACTTGATTGAAACGTTAGTCGATACATTGGGCTATGATATTGAACCAAAGTATTTATTCAGTGTATTAGCCAACCAAGCGAAACAAAATACGTTTCAGCTAAAAGGCTTGAAAAAAGCATTTATCGATTTGTCTACGAAATATGATCAATTTAATGGGTTGTTTGATGATGTGGATTTGACATCAAAAAAACTGGGATCAGATGATCAACAGCGAAACATTACGATTACTGAAGTATTGAAGAAACTAAATGATGTCAATGTAATCCGTCATGATGGAGACGTCATTGGGGACGCTTATGAGTACTTAATTGGCCAATTTGCCTCAGAGGCTGGTAAGAAAGCGGGAGAATTTTACACACCTCATCAAGTATCTGACATGATGGCTCGTATTGCCGCGATTGGTCAAGAAGACAAAAAATTGTTTAGCGTATTTGACCCAACGATGGGTTCTGGTTCTTTGATGTTGAATATTCGAAACTATATTAATTATCCTGATAGTGTAAAATATCATGGGCAAGAACTAAATACAACAACTTTTAATCTAGCGAAGATGAACCTAATCTTGCATGGCGTTACTAAAGAAGATATGCGGTTACGCAATGGGGATACATTGAACAAAGATTGGCCGACAGATGAGCCTTATACTTTTGATGCCGTCCTTATGAATCCACCATACTCTGCAAAATGGTCTGCAGATTCTACATTCTTAGATGATTCTCGTTTCAATCGTTACGGAAAGTTAGCGCCGAAATCAAAAGCAGACTTTGCTTTTCTTTTACATGGGTTCTATCATTTGAAAGACTCAGGAACAATGGCCATCGTTTTACCGCATGGTGTACTTTTCCGTGGAGCTGCAGAAGGTGTGATTCGGAAGAAATTATTAGAAGATGGCAGTATTGATGCTGTGATTGGCATGCCAGCAAACTTATTCTTTGGCACATCGATTCCAACAACAGTCATCATCTTGAAGAAAAACCGCAGCACTCGTGATGTGTTATTTATTGATGCAAGTAAAGAGTTTATAAAAGGAAAGAACCAAAATAAACTTTCCAAAGAAAACATTGATAAGATTGTCGAAACGTATAAGAAGCGAGAAGACGTTGAGAAATATGCCCACGTTGCAACATTCGATGAAATCAAAAAGAATGATTTCAATTTGAACATTCCTCGATACGTAGATACCTTTGAAGAAGAAGAGCCTGTGGATATGGCTGCAATTGGCTCAAAAATCAAAGACATTCGAAAAGAAAAAGCAGAACTAGAGTCTAGCCTTTATGACATGATTTCTTTACTACAATATGATGAGGAAAACGCAGAATGGATTAAGGGTGCGTTAGAGGTGTTTAATCATGGAAAATAAGCGCACACCAGAAATTCGATTTCCAGGATATATTGGAGAATGGGAAGAGCGTAAGATTGGGGAATTTTTGACAGAAAGTAGAATTTCAGGGACAAATGGTCTTAAGGCTAAAAAATTGACAGTAAAACTTTGGGGAAAAGGCGTCGTTCCAAAAGATGAAATTTATCAAGGTAGTGAAGAAACCAAATACTATATTCGCAAAGCAGGCCAATTTATTTATGGGAAGTTAGATTTCCTCCATCAAGCTTTTGGAATTATTCCTGATAATCTAGATGGCTATGAATCAACATTAGATTCACCTGCGTTTGATATCGCAGATAATCTCAACTCATTTTTCTTTCTTGAATACGTATCAAGAAAACAATTTTATCTATATCAAGGAACGATTGCAAATGGTTCTCGAAAAGCTAAAAGAATTCATTCAGATACATTTTTTAATATGCCTTTGATAGTGCCTTCGGTGGGAGAACAAACTGATATAGGAACCTTTTTTAAAAAGATAGACGACGCGATCGCTCTTCACCAGCAAGAACTAACCATCCTCAAACAAACAAAACAGGGATTCTTGCAAAAAATGTTTCCAAAAGAGGGGGAGTCTGTGCCCGAGGTTCGGTTCCCGGGATTTACTGGGGAGTGGGAAGAGCGGAAGTTAGGAGAACTTGGGAAAATTAGATCAGGAATAGGATTTCCAGATTCTGAACAAGGTGGTCGTAGAGGTATTCCCTTTTACAAGGTATCTGATATGAATAATATAGGGAATGAAAGCGAAATGCTAAATTCCAATAATTATGTGACTAATGAACAAATAAAAAAAAATAAATGGAAGCCTATTGAAGATGTTCCATCAGTTATTTTCGCTAAGGTAGGGGCAGCCTTAATGCTAAATAGAAAGAGATTAGTTACAACTCCTTTTTTCATTGATAACAATATTATGGCGTTTTCTTTTGGTGAAACATGGGATATGAATTTTGGATATATCCTTTTTCAAACTTTATTTTTTCCGAGATATGCTCAGGTAGGGGCACTACCTTCTTTTAATGCCTCGGATATTGAATCGATTAACATAAAAATACCGGTAAAAGAGGAACAAACAAAAATCGGCAACTTTTTTAAACAACTAGACGACATGATCGCTCTTCATCAACGTGAATTAGATGCCTTAAAAGAAACAAAAAAAGCATTCCTACAAAAAATGTTTGTCTAAGCCGAATAGAGGAGAGAGAATCATGACAAAGATACCGCATAAAGATGAAGCTCAAGTAGAACGTCGCCTGATTGAAGTGTTGGGGGAAGGGCACAATCAGTGGAATTATCGTCCTGATTTAAAATCGGAAGAAGACCTATGGCAGAACTTACGTCAAAAGATTACGCAAAATAACTTATCAGAAATTGGGGAACATCCAATTACTGATAAAGAATTCGATACGATTAAAACAGAATTACTATCGAAAACACAGACACCTTTTGATGCTGCTAGGTGGCTCAAAGGGGAAAATGGAATTGCCCGGATTACGATTGAACGTGAAGATGTCTCTTTAGGTTCGATGTCTTTAGTGCTGTATTCTAACCAAGACATAGGTGGCGGAATTTCTACATACGAAGTTGTTCATCAGATTGCGAAACAAAAGGCTAACGTTGATGGTCGTGATCGCCGATTTGACGTGACACTTTTAATTAATGGATTGCCAATTGTTCAAATTGAATTGAAAAAGGTAAGTGCCAAAGACGGTGTATTTCAAGCCTTTAATCAAATCAAGAAATACTCAGAAGAAGGGATGTTTAGAAATAATATCTTTTCTACTCTTCAGTTATTTGTCATTTCCAATGAACAAACGACTCGCTATTTTGCTAATGCGATGCCAAAAGATATGCATAAGAAATTTGTCTTTAGCTGGCGCACAAAGGACAATCGAAAAGTAGAAAATCTCTATGAATTTGTAAAACAAGTCTTGAATATTCCAGATGCCCATCGATTGATTGCCGATTATACAATTGTAAGTGAGGACCAAGACAACAAAGCTGTAATAGTGTTAAAACCGTATCAAATTCATGCGATTCAAGCTTTGTTTACATCTACCATGAAACATCAATCCGGGTATGTTTGGCATGCGACTGGTTCAGGAAAAACGTTGACAAGTTTTGTTTCCACGAAGTTATTAGCTCGCAAAGCAGGTGTAGATCGTACCATTATGCTCATTGATCGAAAGGACTTGGACAATCAAACGACGACCGAATTCACCAAGTTTGCTTCCGAGTTTAATACCGGTATTTCTTCTGGTAATGCAATATCGAATAGCTTGATTGTCGGAACTGGAAGTGCGAAGGAGTTAAGTGATACTCTACTGTCTGATGCCAATTCCAATACAGTGATTATTACCACTCGCCAAAAATTGGAATCTACCTTACGCTATGCCCAAAGGCAAGAGGAGCAAAAAGGTACTCAGCGCTTTAAGAAACTGCTAGGGCAACATATTGTCTTTGTCGTGGATGAATGCCATCGTGCGTTAAGTGCAGAAGGGATGCAAGTCATTAAGGGATTCTTTCCAAATTCAACTTGGTTTGGATTTACAGGTACACCAATATTTAACGAGAATAAAAAACAGGCAAAAGGTCAATTAGCTCGTACCACTCGGGATCAATATGGAGAAGTTTTGCACACCTATACCATTAAAAATGCATTGGATGATGGTGCTGTTTTAGGGTTTCAAGTAGAGCACGAAGATACAATTGATCCAACATCATTAAATAATTATATTTTTAATCAACTGCGTCAAAATGAAAAATACGCCAATTTGACTGCAGATGAAATTAATCACATCATTGATCAAATGGACGGAATAGAAAAGGAAGCATATCTTGAACCATCTTCGTTTGAATCTAATGATCATATTCAAAAAGTTATTCATAAGATTTTCAGGCCGGATAATGCCTATACTAAATTTGATTTCCAAAACGGCCGCCCGCAAAAGTCTGCCATTTTAACAACCAGTTCTATTGAAATGGCTAAACGCTACTATCGGGCGATCAAGGAAACGACGAAAGATCCAGAATGGTTGACGAAAGAATTTGCTGAACATCCGATCCGAACCGGACGTACAATTGAAGATCCGGATTTTCCACGAATAGCGATCACCTATTCGATTCAAGAAAACGAAGACAATTCGAAACAAATTCAAGATGAAATGAAAGAGATTATTAAGGAATATAACGATTATTATCACACTGCTTGGTCGATAGAAGATATTGAACGATATAATGGTGATATTAACAATCGGTTAGCTCGTAAGAAAGCAGAGTTCAAAGAATTTGGTAAACAAATTGACCTTGTCATTGTTGTCGATCGGTTATTGACTGGTTTCGATGCACCAACGATACAAACATTATTTGTCGATCGAAATTTAAGTTATGCTAATTTAATTCAGGCTTTTTCTCGAACCAACCGTACTTATCCAGGAAAGACAAAAGGATTAATTGTGACATTCCGGAAACCTTCAACAATGGAGCAAAATGTAAAGAATGCGACGAAGTTATACTCGCAAGCACAAGAGGAATCTAGTCTTGTTTATCCGACTTATGATGAATCGAAGAAGCGCTTTAAAAAGGCTCACAAAGCGCTAACTACATTAGTTCCAAATCCAACCGATATAGATGAGAACACGTCTCTTGAAACCCGAATTGAGTTCGTGAAAGCATTTCAAGAGCTAAACAATTCATATGAAGCTTTAGTTACATATAATGACTATAACGATGATATGAAGAAATCAACAGCACTTCAAGAACAGGTAAAAACCTTAGAAGAATATATTGGGATATATAGCACGGTTAAGGGTTCACTCGAAGATGTAGGAAACCAAGATGGACCGGGACCAGATTTCTCAGACATTGAATTCTATGGGGAAAATGCAGTTAAGATCTATGATATTGACTCAACTTATATTGACCGACTATTAGAAACATACTCGGCCAATAATCAGAACATCCGCGACGAGATCGAAAATGCCCTTCAAAAACTGAAGAAATCAGAAATTGTTAAAGACGTATACCGCACGATGTTAAATGCTATTGATGCCAATGAAATAGATGCAGAGGAAGACATTCTTGCAGTGAAACGAAGATTCTTCACTAAAGCACGTGACAAAGCGATTCATGAATTTGCGAATACTTGGTTTGTGGAAGAAGATGAGCTACATTTATCTGCAATTCAATATGTGGTAGGAATAAATTCTATTCCTAATATTAGTAAAATTAACAATAGTGGTCAATTTGATAAGTATAAAGCCGTACATCCAGATGCAAAACCATTGAAATATAGACCAGAAATCAAGCGTCAATGGAAAAAGACATTAGATGAAGTCATTGTACCTTTGGATGATGAGTTGAGATAAAGTTGTTTTGAAATTAATGCCTTTCTTTAAAAAAAGCTAGAGTCGCAGGATTTTCAAACCGACTTTTGCTTGGAATCATAATCGGGTGAAAATGAATGGCAACACATTAAAGCTATCTAAAGACAGATCTAATCAGCAGAGGTAAAGAAAATAAAAAATTAGAGCAAGGAGGATTGATAATGGTAACAATTGACTTAAAAGAATTTCAGAAAAAACTGGCTCAACATAAAGTTTATGATACTTGGCAATATGTTGAGAGCTTGAATGAAACCCTTGTCTTTATGAACGTATCGTACCGATTATTAGAAAAGGGATATAGCCAAAGAATAAAAGCTTTGTCTGATAAGGGCCAAAAAATAATTGAAAAGGCAGTTGATACTGGATCAGCGTCTATAACAGGAGAAGACTTAAATTGTACTAATTTAAATATTGCAGGGCTGGAAATCGACGACATTATCTTTTTGCAGAAAAATACAATGGAGTTTTTTCACTATGCAAGAATAAGTATGGATGTTTTGTTTCAAATAATTAATGCAGCACTGTTTGGTGATCAGTCTAGTGATCCCACTGATAGAAAACTAGTTCAAAATGTACTACGCACATTGGATAGTATAACCGCTTTTTCAAAATTAAGCTCTTTACTTAATAAAAATAAGAATGATAAAAATTATAAGTATTTGCAGGCTTTTGATAATTACATAAAGCATATAAAGACTATTCTAGTTACTGTAAAAAACAGCTTAATAATAGGAAATTCTAATGAATTTTTAATTAGAGAATTCATTTATAATGGTGTGACGTTTCCAACAGTAAATGCTCTTGATAAAGTTAGAGAGATAAATGATTATGTGATAAAGACAATTAATGATATTTTAAAAGAAGTACAGAATCAGTTAAACAACTGCCTTGACACCTCTAAACGAATTCATACTATAAATTTTAGGCTACAAGTTAAAGAAACAACAGATTCTAAGGTTGTGGACTTTATATCGTTTTTTATAGACGTGGAAAATGATATTAGTGAGCTGCCAAATGAAATTAAAGTTTTTCCTCTTATTGTAAAGCCTAATGATGAAATATATAGCTTTGATTTTAGGTTTCATAAAATATTTATCAAGAAAAAAGGATGCGCTGATGAAAAGATAATTGGATGTGCTGAATTACGAAATGGTTTAGAAACAAATGAGTTTTATAGAATATTTGATGTTAGACCTTGCGATTATTCTGAGTATATTGAATATATTTCATCTTTCAGAAATAAGTATCGCAAAATATCTATCAATTATTACGCAATGGAAGGCTCAATAATAGTGTACAAAGGATAGTGAAATGAAACTGTCGATATATTCCCGCACGTAAGATTAAAAATCTGCACAAGATATCAATGCCATCAACTCGAGTCATGTGGAGTGTGTGGCCGTGCTTGTCAAAAAAGATAAATAAAAATCTAAAAACATAAGCCTCTCCAACCCAGGAGAGGCTTATAATGTTATATGAAGGTACCATTTCTTGCATAAAGTCCTACTGAATAAAGAGGTGTATCAAAATAGAACACAAAATATCAAATCAACTAACGATTAGTGAACAAATGAAGCGCGTTTTATCAACATATCAACAAGCAAAACATGAGGAATTTAAGGGGCACCCTTTGTCGCACCTTATTTGTCATGAAATAAAGGACACTTTTTTTAAAGTTGTTGACTTAGAACCTAGTATATATCATGTAGCAGGTTCTGTTGGAAAAGGTCGTTGGGCTGAGATTCCTTGGGTTTCAATTTTTATAAAGAATTTAACGACTTCGGCGACAAGGGGCTACTATATTGTTTACTTATTTAGTGCAGATGGAAGCGGTGTTTATGTTAGTTTGAATCAAGGATGGACCTACTTTAAAGAAAAGTATGGAACAAAAATAGGTAGGGCCAAAATCCAAAAAACAGCTTCAATTATTAGAGAAAAACTAAATACCATCCGTCAAAATATGAACCTTTCAAATATCGATTTAAAGGGTGAAGGTGATCTTGCGAGGGGCTATGAGTTAGGACATGTATGTGGTCGTTTTTATGATGTAAGCAATTTTCCAAGTTCAGAAGACATTATAAGCGATTTACAAGCTTTATTAGTTACATACAAAGAAATAGAAGGTCTTATCGGAAATCGATCGATAGAACAGTTTAATGATTTTATTCTGTTGCAGGAAGACGGCCAATTTTTAGAAGACCGGGTTAACGAAGAGGAGTATCAGATAGCGGCTCAAACCTTCATCATATCCGAGAATTCGAATATCGGATATGAAATCAATCAAAAGAGAGAACGTCCGCAACCTATCATTAATCAAGGTGGTCAAAGGCAATGGACAAGAAATGCAAGTCTTGCCTCAAAAGCTATGATGCTTTCAAATTATACTTGTGAAATTGACCATTCCCACAAAACTTTTATCTCTAAATCTACCAACATGCCTTATGTTGAGTGTCATCATCTTATCCCTATCGCCAAGCAAGAGGAGTTCAAATATGACTTAGATCAACTGGCAAACTTGGTAAGCCTATGCCCACACTGTCATCGTCTTATTCATTATGGTCAAGATGAGGAGAAGCAAAGACTGTTGAAAAAATTGTATGATCAGCGGAAGGATCACTTGAAAAAGATAGGAGTTGAAATTACTTTTTCTTATCTTAAAGGAATGTATTGATATCTACTAGATAAAAAATGTTAATATGATTAGCTTAAGGAATGGTCATATCCAAGTTGACTCTTACCAGACAAGCAAAAAGCGGGTAGCCGATATAATGAAATTAGGCTAGGGTCATCTCCACATGGATCAATGAGCATTTCTACAACATCCGAAATGCTTATCATGAAGCAAAAAGTCTCATTGGCGCCATACCCCTTTTAAAATGCAAGTCGGCGCCATCAAGCGTGCGTTATCACCTGATGTTAAACGTTTATCGATGGAGGAACGGTTCATACCTTTCAAGGCGGAGAAAGAAAGGCCTTCATCATGTCGACGGTGTATATGAATTGTTTATCAGACAGCGAGAATAAACTGAGGAATTGTTAAAGAGAATGCTTTTAGAAAATGACGTCGTTTATTCCTAATGAAAGTAAGGGAGCCTAGACATGTATCTATTTCAATTACATCATCAAGATCTGAAAGAAATCCGGGAAAAACCGTTTAAGAAAGAAAAAGACATACAACAGCTTTGTGAAAAGAATTTAAAGCAATTGTTGGGCCTTAAATTCATCGCGTCTGAGTTTCGAGTTGCCGGCTTTCGAATTGATACGCTGGCATTTGATGATCAGACGCAATCGTTTGTCATTATTGAATATAAAAATAAGAAGCACTCAAGCGTGATTGACCAAGGCTATGCTTATTTGTCCATCATGCTTAATAACAAAGCAGACTTCATTCTTGAATATAATGAAAATCAAGGAAGGCATTTGAAAAGGAATAGCATTGATTGGTCACAATCAAGGATTATCTTTATTTCGCCTGAGTTTACTACACACCAAAAGGAATCCATTAATTTTAGAGATTTACCAATGGAATTGTGGGAAATTAAAAGGTATGAAAATGACCTGATACAAATGAATCCTATCAGACCAAATAGGACATCGGGTTCGATAAACACAATTTCGAATCAAAGTGAAGCGATTGAACAAGTGAGCAGGGAAATCAAAGTATTTACTGAAGAAGATCATCTAATCCGCAAGCCTGATGAGGTGATTGACCTATACCATCAGTTCAAAGAAGACATTTTAAATGTAGGTGACAACATATCAGTCAAAGCGACAAAGCTGTATATCGCATTTACTGTTAATAAGCGTAACATGGTAGATGTTCTTCTCTTAAAAAGGGGTTTGAAAATTTGGATCAACACCAAAAAGGGCGAGCTGGATGATCCGGCGGGTTTAATGAGAGATGTTTCTGAGACCGGCCACTGGGGAAACGGCGATTATGAAGTGCAAATCAGCGATGAAGAGCATGTTGAATATATCATCGGTTTGATTAAACAAGTTTATGAGAAAAATAAAGTTTAAGAGCCTTTTCACATATAAAAAAGGCTCTTTTCTGTTTTGAAAACAGAAAATTAAGTAGCGGGCAGGATAATAAAGTACGAAATCGAATTCATAAATTTAACGATCCTCTCAAATCAAAATCCACCCATTCACCAACCAGGAGGCCGCCCTCATGAACCACTACCAGTTAGACCAATACCTGCGCAAACTCGACCCTACCGAAGAAATCTAAATCACAACCGGTGAAAATATTCCCGATTTTGACGGTAAAGAGCTGCTGGTTGAACACAACGGTCATATTCCTCGTTTACAGGAAAACTATTATTTTGAAAAAGGGGCCGATTTGTTATTAGCAAGCATCTCCTAATTGTCTGTTTTGTCTTTCTCAGAATCCTTTTTTATCCTGTGGGGAAAGTGTTGTTAATCAATAGGGGGTTTTAAAAAGAAGAGCCTAAATTGTTTTTTACACAATCTTGGCTCAAACTCACCACATTGTTTTACATTGTCATATCTCAATCGTCTAGTCGTTTGCTGGCATAAAAGAGATCTTGTTTTACTTGCATATTTTTCTAGTGTATTCAAAAAAGCTCGGTACCGCTTCATCTAACATGTTATCCAGCTTTTCTATGATTTTTAGTTTCATTTCTTGTGAAAGATCTTCTCTTTCATCTAGGACTGTCTCCTTTATGTGCTTTTTAATTTTGCCCTCCAATTGATTTAAAATGAACTCGATTTCTTCGTTTCTTTCAGGGTTCATGTATACTCCCTCCTCGGACTTCAAGGGCTTCTTTTAAATGTTTTAAGGTTTTTTTGTGCCAGTATGATATGTTCTGCTCTGTCTGTCCAAAAAACCATCCAATTACTTTATTGCTAAATCCTTTTTCATAATATAGCTGCAGAATCTTTGCTTGTTTCGGAGTAAGATGACTTACTGCCTTATTTAGTGGCTCGTTGCATATTGGGAAAATGGATTGCTCAGTAGATATAATTTGTTCTAGTGGATCAATACTTTGGTTGTTAGAGATCATGTCGCTTATTTCATTTTGGGGTTCATCTTTAAAATCGGAGAGAGGCTTATTCAGTATTAATTGATATCTGTTGTTTCTTCTTTTTACCCTTTTGTCATAATCGATTGGGTATCTTCAAATAAACCCAGATAGGTAACGAATAATGCGATTGATGCGATAAAAAGACTTAAACCTCTCATCTAAAGCGGCTAGGTTTTTATTCGTAGGATGCTTAAGGGCAACATAAAAGATCTCATTGTTGTCTGGATCTTCTAAAAATTCCTTCATCACCGGATTTTTCTTAACTTCTGATAAGCGGCTTTTTAATTGCGCCAAGTCACGATGCGCTTCATCGGCATTAATATGTTTGTTGAAATTTTGAAAGAAGCAGTCATCAGAAACACTGGACTCACTTTTCATATAAAAACCCCCTTTACAATAAAAGGTGACGAGAAAGCGGTTAAAATAAAAAAAGAAATGAAAAAACAGAACTCATGTTCTTTTCTCGTGAAAGAAAATTTTTCTGTCTATAAGTTCTTCACACAACTTTTTGAGTATTTCAGAGGAGATTTCACCTTTAATTAGAAAGAGAATATATTTAATATTTGACAATTCTTGTCTATACCCTTTTGACTATTGCGTTTTAGGTTTATTGAATCACATCGAATTTGACTGAATATGTATAGGGGATGATCCAATGTTTGAGGAGATTATGACGGTCGTTGGCAACTTTGGCTTTCCGTTAGTTTTAGCAGTTTATTTGCTTCTCCGTTTTGAGAAAAAGATTGAATCCTTAACGGAAGCAATAAATCATCTAAGATCCGTCATAAAAAAGTGAAAAGGCCTATGGATCTTTTCTTTTTTTTGTTAAAATGAAGTGGATAATCCATTCCATATTTAGAAAGCGGTGGAAATATGAAGAAGGTACTTCTGGTCGTATTCCTAATCATTAACCTCTTCTATATAACAAATTATTTGTTCCGCTATGTAAGTCCCTTTAATATTGTGGGTTATTTTTGGTTATTTTCTTTTCTAGCAAGTATCATCTTATCCATAACCGTTCTTTTTTCCTTCAAACGTCTTTCTAATTCAACCTTATTTCTTGCCATATGCGTTCTAGCTTCTGCCGTTAGTTCGCTTGGTGTTTACAGTCTTTTCTTTACACTTGTATCATAAAAGAAGACTCTTTTTGGGAGAGTCTTCTTTTATTGGATCTAATTTAGCAAACGCCGAATAAACCGCTGGTTGCACACTCATATCCAAATGTAGCAACCATGTACCATCCCGGATCAGATGTTTTGCTTGCACAATGATAAAGGTTCATATCACATTCATCATCGCCCTTGCCGAAGTTTGCCCAGCAATAATCATGTGCTCGGCAGCAACGGTCTAAGGCGTTGATTGGAGTCCCGCTCCCACACTTAGCACCACACCATTTATAATGATGAAAGCCTGTAGCCGGATCACCAAAGACTAAGCAACCTTCATACCATGCTTGTGTTGAGACGTCTTCTGCATTAATCTCCTCTGCGCCTGTTGGATGTTTAAGGTGCTCTACAAACTGAAAATATCGTTCATCAAATGGAATCTCAAGCTCATTAACAACAGATCGATCTGAAACAACAGCTTGACGAGTAACTTTCTCACCAGTCTCTAGAATTGCTGAATAGTGAGCTTTGATTCGTAATTTCCCGCACGATTCCCTAACCGCTTCGACAATTGTTTCGTCATTTAATGTTACAAAGAGAGCTTCTTTTTTCACCTCTTTTTCCTGCTCTGGAAAGAGGAAAGTGAATTCAAATGAATCTGTTTTCTCCGTTTCTGTCACATCTTGATATTTAGTGATCTCTGCAACGAGTAAAGCAAAGTCTGCGCTGTTATTGAGTTCATCAACAATGATGTTCCTTTTGTCAGTGTTTAAAGGCGTAATCATGATCCCCATGTTATCGATCTCCTTTAATTTTATTATGGAGGCGACAATCGGATTCGAACCGATGATCAAGGAGTTGCAGTCCTTCGCCTTACCGCTTGGCTATGCCGCCTAAGAGAAAGAGTGGGAAGGGTTAGTTCCCGCTCTTTTTATAGCAAGATACATCTTTATTAAAAACAGCCACACCGGTTAAAGATCACATCTCCTACAGGGGTAATTTTGAATTCACCAGGACAATCGCTTCCATAACCACAACATCTTCGATCAGGTTTACATATTAACTCGCTTTGAGGCAGAATCATTTCTTGTTTGTTTTGGTCTTTAGCCATTTAAATTTCCTCCCTTCTATTGCCTGCACTAATTAAGGTGGAGTAAGCGAGAAGAAAATCAAAAAGAAAACAATTTTTTTATTTTTTGATTTTGGGCTCCGTTTTTTCACCTTTATATATTGAATAATAAAAGGGGAGGGAATAACCTTGAAAATAACAGTTTTTATCAATCCGACATGTAATCCATGTAAGGCTCTAAAACAATGGCTATGGAAAAATAACGTGGAGTTTATAGAAAGAGATGCTATAAATGATGAGGCTGCCGCTCGAGAGCTCAGAAGTCTTAATGTGAATTTCACTCCTTACACTGTGATTGAAACAGCAGAAGGAAGGCATGAGATTTCAGGAGCGGATATCAAGAAAATCAGTGAAGTATTATCAATGGAAAAATCGATCAAGGTGTTTTAAATGGCTGGATGTATATTTGAACAGGATATTGGAAAGATCCATCAGATCAAAATTGATCTATTGAAGATAACAAAATGTCTTGATACTTGTTCTGAAAAAGAGAAGAGTTCCTACCAAGATATAGCTTACGAGTATTCAAAAGCCCTCAAAGCAGTTAAAAAATCAATTGAAGAAGCATATGGTGTAAAGCTTTGCTGTTGCCCTTTACACCATGAAATATATGGTAATTAGATTTCAGTTGTTCTATGGTGATTATACTGTTGGTTATAACTATTCAACGGATATAATCAGGCATAACTGTCATTACTAAAGATGATCAGATTCGACTGACCGGAGAAATGGCTAGAAAAGGGCGGATCGACCGTGGAAATTAGAAGCTACCAATACGGAAGAATGTAAATCCGATAAATGCTGAAGTCCCTATGGTTCAAAGATGAAAAATGAACCGGCTCTTTCACCGGAAATTAGAGGCGTCGTCGAAACGAGCAAGCTGGCAACCCCTGCGCTCACCGATATTAAGCAGAGTGTGATGCAGAAAATCCTAAAAACCCGGGCAATAAAATCATCAGAACATCCTTCACCATGGGAGGCGGATGCGGGCGAATACAGCGAGCACTAAAAGCGCCACAGAGCCTATAAACAGGCGAAGCAATGCGACATGCTCGGGGGTGTAATTCACTAGTCCCGGGCGTTTTATGTCGCCAAAACAATTGTTTCATACTCGCTCAAAAACTTAAACCACGGTTTTTACTTCCAATTTTCCCCTGTCACAGGTAAGTTTTTTGCTTATTCCATGAGCTGCCTGGTCCTATTATTTGAGATATTACTCACTACACTTCGATCATTAAAATCCAATTTTCCTCCCCCTTGATATCCCTTCATAGATTACCCTTGCATTTTTTAAGTAACAGAATAACATAGCAACACTGGTTAAATAGACAGGAGAAGGGTGAGGTGCATCAACTATCGAGTTGCGCCAGGTTCCATTTAAACCGAATGATTGACAAAAATCTCTCATTAATTGACAAAAGGTCATTACAAAATGCAAACCCTATGATAAGATCATAAAAAAGAAGATTAACAATCTAATATGAAATGAGGGGTTCGGCATGGGGAAGGTCGCTTCTGAAGTGGTGGCGGGGGTGTTGAACGAATTCCATCTGGCCATTAAAAAGCATGATATTCAGCAGGCGAAGCATCTTTTTGAAGAGGCGAAGTCGATGTTTGCCGAGATGGAAGAGAATCAGAATGTGCTCGTCTATTTCTCGCTGCTTGAGGAGCGGTACCGGATGATGCTTTTTGATGCCAGGGGAGAGCGCCGGCCGCATCAGTCTTACTTCAATGATTCGCAAGCGAACGCAATCGAACAGACGGATGATATGATTGATTACTATTTCTACTTTTTTGAGGCGATGCATGAGGCATACAACAAGAATGTTGAGCGGGCGATCAGCCTTTATAAGGTTGCCGAGAAAAGATTGGCGAAGATTCCCGACAAAATCGAAGCGGCCGAGTTTTATTTTAAAGTGTCCTGGCTGTATATGTCGCTCAGGCAGAACGCGGTTTCCTTGAACTACGCGAAAGACGCGATGAATATTTACAGCATGCATGACGGGTACGAAAAGAAACTGGCGATTTCCATGGTTGTGATGGGGACAAATTATATGCAGATGCAGCGTTTTCAAGATGCGGAAGGATATTTCCAAAAGTCGATCGAAATTTCAAAAGAGATAGACGATTCGTTTTTAGAGGCGATGCTCCATCATAATATCAGCATTCTTTATTCGAATTCAGGCCGGTCCCAGGACTGTATCCTTGCCGTGCAGCACGCGTTGAGCAATTCCGAATGGTGTGCGTCCAGTTATTATATCAACTCTCTGTACATGCTGGTGAGGGAGTTTTTCAAAATAGGAGAAACAGAAGCGGCTCTGTACTACTATCAAAAAGGACAGAAGGAATTAGAGAAAAACGGGAATAAGATTTATGAAAAGAAAATAAACATTATTTATGAATTGTATCGTCATGAAAACGCAAAGACCATCAAAGATGACATCCATGCTTTGGAAGAGATGAATGATTTAGACGGCGTCTGCGACCTTTCATTGCTTATCTCAAGCTATTACGAAAGGAAAGGAGACTACAAGGAAGCGCTGGAATTTGCTAAAATAGCAATGACAGCCGAAAACAAAATGAGATCATTAGGGAGTGAGGTATTGTCATGAAAAAAATCATTCTTTGCTTAGCGTTAACAGCCGTGGTCTTAGGCGGAGCTGCTCTATCCCAAAGCCACATTATGGCGTCAGACAGTGTTCAAGTAGCGGAATTGCCTGTTGGAGGTTGAGGTCCTTTTTAGGGCTTCTTTTTTTTTAGCAGAAAAAAAGAAAGAGCAAAAGAGGAAGAACATTGAATGAAATATACGAACTTGAAAAGCAATGATTAAACCCACTCCTCGCCGGAACAGCTGGCGGCATTATAGACAGACGGCTTTTTCGAGTTTGGCAGCTCGGGAGACATCCGCTTCAAACAGGATTGTCTCGGAGCCGGGGGGATCGGTGTGAGAAAGATGGGGATCGCTGATTTTGCGGTGCGTCCTTTGGCGGATGATGGTGTTGTGCTTGCCACATACCGTTTAAAGGATCAGACGAGAAAGCAGGAAACGCTGCGCAGTTCAATCTGGAAGCGGGTTGATGGCAGCTGGCGCATGTGTTTTCATCAAGGGACGCCGAAAAAGGCTTCCCATCAAAAAAGACCTGATTCGGGAAGGGCAATTTCCTGAATCAGGTCTATCTTTACAAATGACTCCGGCATTCCGCCACACATTCTTCCAAGTCTTTTACCGCATGTTCCATCTTTGGCTTTGCTTCGTCATGAACCTTGTTTAATGCGTGATGCAAATGGGTCAATGCGCTTTCGCATTCGGTGATGCATTCCTGCAGGTCGTTTTTATTCATGGTGAACAAGCTCCTTTCCATGATGTGTACAACCTTAGTATTTCTCAGCTGCTCATGTTTATGCATTATTTTCCATGTCAGCTTGCAAATTTTATGAAAAATTAAGCTGGAATAACAAAAACAATCACCTGATATTTGATAAACTAAATCAATATGTAAACATGAATGAAATCCATAAAGACAGGAGAAGAAGGACATGCGGAAGCAATTGACGGCTTACATATCGCTCGCTCTCGCGATGGCGATCGTCGGCAGCTCGGTCGTCGTCGGCAAGCTGATGGTGGAAACGATTCCGGTGTTTCTATCGTCAGGCCTCAGGTTTTTGATCGCTGCCATTGTCTTGGTGATCCTTTTATTTTGCTTTGAAAAAGGCTTTCCCGCGCTAACGAAAAAAGACGTTTTTGTGTTGCTGATACAGTCTTTTACAGGCGTTTTTTTGTTCAGCATCTGCCTGCTTTACGGCGTCGGCATGACGACGGGGATGGAAAGCGGGATCATCACAAGCACCACGCCGATGGCGGTCGGGATTTTGGCTTTCTTTTTGTTGAAAGAGAAAATAGAAAAGCGGATGGCGCTCGGGATCGTGCTCGCTGTTATGGGCGTGATGACGATTAATCTGTTTGGAGCGGGCGGAGAAGGAGGCAATCCGCACGCTTTGCTAGGAAACCTCCTGGTCGCTGCCGCTGTCGTTGGGGAAGCACTGTTTACACTGCTGGCGAAAATGCTGTCGCCTCACATTTCCGCATTGGCGATTTCGACGTTTGTCTCGCTTTTCGGGTTTTTGTTTTTCCTGCCGTTTGCGGCTTACGAAGCGCTGTCGTTCGACTTTAGCGCGCCGGGGCTCATTGATTGGTCATATGTGCTGTATTATGCGCTGATCGTCACGGTGCTTGCTTTCTACTTGTGGTACAGCGGGGTGACAAAGGTGCCGGCAGGGATTTCCGGGATTTTTACCTCGGTGCTGCCTGTTTCGGCTGTTGCGCTGTCAGGGATCATCCTCAAGGAGCAGTTCACCTTCATCCATATGCTCGGTGTGGCGTTTGTGATTGGCGGCATTTTTGTCACGGTTTTGAAGAAAGAAACGGCAAAGGATAGCCAACATCTCGCATCCTAGCAGGATTTCCAATAAAATGTCGCAAATTTGATGCATCAATATAATGAATTCGCCAAAGGCTGCGGTATAATAGATTTTGTGAATTCAATGTTGAAAGAGAGTGGTAGTATCATGGGCCGTAAGTGGAACAATATAAAAGAAAAGAAAGCGTCGAAGGATGCCAATACAAGCCGGATTTACGCCAAGTTTGGCCGGGAAATCTATGTGGCGGCAAAGCAGGGAGAGCCCGATCCTGAGGCAAACCAGGCGCTGAAGTTCGTGCTTGAGCGCGCCAAAACATACAATGTCCCGAAAGCGATTATCGAGCGGGCGATTGAAAAGGCGAAGGGCGGTTCTGAAGAAAACTATGACGAGCTTCGCTATGAAGGATTCGGACCGAACGGAGCGATGGTGATCGTTGACGCCTTGACGAACAATGTCAACCGGACGGCGGCGGATGTGCGCTCAACGTTTGGCAAAAACGGCGGCAATATGGGTGTGAGCGGCTCTGTCGCTTACATGTTTGACCCGACAGCCGTCATCGGCTTTGAAGGAAAAACGGCTGATGAAACGCTCGAATTGCTGATGGAAGCGGATATCGATGTCCGCGATATTTTAGAAGAAGACGAGGCGGTGATCGTCTATGCCGAGCCTGATCAGTTCCATGCCGTGCAGGAAGCGCTGAAAAACGCCGGTATTGAAGAATTCACCGTCGCAGAGCTGACCATGCTCGCGCAAAACGATGTCACACTTCCGGAAGACGCGCAGGCGCAGTTTGAAAAACTGATCGATGCGCTGGAAGATTTGGAGGATGTGCAGCAAGTCTATCATAATGTTGATTTAGGCGCGTAAACGAAAAAGCAAACCGCCGGAAATGAAAGGCCCCGCAAATGTAAGTTTTACATTTGCGGGGTTTTTTTATGCCGGTCGTCTATGATTCTGTCGTGGCGCGCGGCCGCCGTATCCACGGCGTTGAAGCTGCAATCGGAATGAGCCGCGGCCGCCGGTATTCATCCAAATCCTTGATCCCGAAACGAAAACATAGAACTGCTGAACAATCCGAATTACCTGGGAAATAACCACGAATGGGTGAATGGGGCATTAGGAAGATTTCGGCCAGGCTTAAGACAGCGACAATTCTCGGATATCAGCATAATCAATGATGACATTCAAGGAACGGGAATCAGCTTTTTAAGCAGAATGATCGTGTCAAGGTTAAAGGATATCGCAACAATTTCCTTGGGTTCATCCTTATTTTTACCTCAACTAAATTTTACCGATATCGCACCGTCATATCTTTTTTGTGCCAGAAGTCCTATCAGATTGAATTTTTTTGCAAGAATGCCGATACATATATTGTAGTCTAACTTTTCCCAAAATTGTATGAGAGGAAGATGCCCCGAATGTTTCGAATAAATGACCTCAACCATCAATACATAGGAGGGGAATGGAAGGACGGCCGCAGTGAAAGCATTCTCGCCGATCTTAATCCTTTTACCCATAAAACAATCACAACGTTTCGCAAGGCGACCCCGGATGATGTCGATGAGGCTTACAAGTCAGCTTTGGAAGCGAAAAAGAAATGGGATCGCGTCGGCCCGTATGAAAAAAGGGCGATTTTAGAAAAAGCCGCCGCTTATATTGAAGAACATAAAGAAGCCATCGTGTATCTGATTATGGAAGAGCTTGGCGGAACCAGACTGAAAGCGGCGTTTGAAATTGATCTCGTCATCAATATGATCAAAGAAGCCGCGGGGTTCCCGCTCAAAATGGAGGGGAGGATTCTGCCTTCACCTGTTGAGGGAAAAGAAAATCGGCTTTACCGGATTCCGGCCGGTGTGGTCGGTGTCATCAGTCCGTTTAATTTTCCGTTCTTTTTATCCGTCAAATCGGTGGCCCCGGCGCTTGGCGCGGGCAATGGCGTTGTGCTAAAGCCGCATGAGGAGACGCCGATATGCGGGGGCACATTGATTGCCAAGATTTTTGAGGAAGCCGGACTTCCGCAAGGCCTGCTGAATGTCGTTGTGACGGATATCGCAGAAATCGGCGACAGCTTCGTTGAGCATCCGATTCCGAGGATCATCTCGTTTACCGGATCAACGAAGGTCGGCAGCCATATCGGCCAGCTGGCTGTTAAACATTTCAAAAAACCGCTGCTTGAGCTTGGCGGAAACAGCGCCCTGATCGTTCTTGAGGATGCCGACTTGGAATATGCGGTCAATGCGGCGTCCTTCAGCCGGTTCACCCATCAGGGGCAAATCTGCATGTCAGCCAACCGGATTCTCGTCCAAAAAGAGGTCTATCCCGAGTTTTTAACATCGTTTTATCAAAAGGTGTCCGCTTTTAAGACAGGTGATCCGATGGACCCTGAAACGATTATCGGGCCCGTCATTCATGAACGCCAGGCGGAGCTTTTAAGAAAAGCTGTTGAAAACGCAATCGAAGAGGGCGCTGTCCCGCTGATCAAAGGCGACATCAAAGGCAATCTCGTCGAACCGACGATCTTGACGGATGTGAAGCCCGGCATGTCGATTACGAAAGAGGAGCTGTTTGGTCCGGTTGTATGCGTCATCCCGTTTGAGACAGAGGAAGAAGCGATTCAGATCGCAAATGATACGCCATTCGGGCTGAGCGGGGCCGTACATACAGGAAATGTTGAGCGCGGCGTGGCCATCGCCCAGCAGATTGAGACGGGCATGATTCATATCAATGACACGACGATCAACGATGAGCCGCATGTCGCTTTCGGCGGAGAAAAACAATCAGGGCTCGGCAGGCTGAACGGCGAATGGAGCCTGGAAGAATTCACGACGTTAAAGTGGATCTCCGTCCAGCATCAAAAACGAGTTTTCCCATACTAGTAGGAGGTTTGAAACATGAGTGAAGCAGTCAAAACAGACATCCATCCGCTTCTGGATGCTTTTGTCAAAGTCGCGCCATTCCTGAATCAGCTGATCCAGGATGATGTGACAGTCGGCATTTATGATACAGAAAAGCTGATCATCAACATTCCCGGCAAGACCTTTTCCCTGAACGTTAAACCAGGCGATCCATTGCAGGAAGGGGACATTATTACAGACGCCATCCGCCAAAACAAAAAGCAAACGAGCATGGTGCCAAAGGAGCTGTTCGGCTTCCCGCTTGCCGCCAGAGCGATTCCCCTGCATGATGAGAACGGAAGGGTCATCGGCGGCGTCGGACTCGGCACAAGCCTGGAAAAATCGGACCAGCTTCACCGCGTCGCCGAGAGTTTATCCGTCATCGTCGAACAGACGGCATCAGCGATTCAGGATATCGCTGAATCCGTGAGCGGATTTTCCGGCCAAATGTCCGATATCTCCAAGCAGGCGAAGGAAGTAAGCGAAAGCGCCGGCGAAATCGAAAAAATTTCCGTTACCGTCAAAGGCATCTCCGATCAAAGCAATCTCTTGGGGCTGAATGCGGCGATCGAAGCGGCGAGAGCGGGTGAATCAGGAAAAGGGTTCTCCGTCGTGGCCGATGAGATCAGAAAGCTTGCGACACATTCAAAAGAAAACGTCGGTCAAATTGATCAAATCACCAAAAAGATCCACGCTTTATTAAAAGACCTTGAACAGTCAATCGAAGTCATCAATGAACATACAAGCGGCCAGGCTGCGGGTGTCGAACAAATTTCCGCAACGATGCAGGAAATCAGCAGCAATGCGCAAAACCTCGCGAAAATGGCTGAACATCATTTTGAAGACTAAAGAAACGAAAGCTGCCGATGCCGGCGGCTTTTTTTGCGAATTTCTTTCTTGCAATCCATTCCAATAATTAAAATTTTATTTTAAATTTTTTGGAGGAATTTTTCCAACCTAAATCGAAAGTGATAACAGAAACCGCTTTCAAGGGGGAGGAAGGGATATATGAACGTCTATACACCGACGAAGCTGGCCGGATTATTGTTGGGGCCGATCGGTTTTTTGCTGATCATTGGCCTGATGCCCGAGGCGGAGCTTGCTTATGCACCGCGGGTCGTTCTTGCTGTGACGGTTTGGACCGCCGTGTGGTGGATCACCGAAGCCGTGCCGATTCCGGCTGCGTCATTGTTGCCGATCATTCTGATGCCCACATTGGGCGGCCTCGATATGGAAACGACGGCCAAGGCATACGGCGACCCGATCGTGTTTATGTACATGGGTGGTTTTATCATTGCCATCGCGATTGAGAAATGGAATCTTCACAAGCGGATGGCCTTGCATATTTTAAAGCGGATCGGGGCGGAAAGCCATCGGATCGTGCTTGGGGTGATGCTTTCGACGGCGTTTTTATCGATGTGGATTTCCAATGCCGCCACAGCGCTGATGATGCTGCCGGTTGCGCTCGCCATTATCAAAGAAGTGCAGGAAAAAGAGATTTTAAAAGGGGATTCCCTGCAGAAATTCAGCAAAAGCATATTGCTGGCCGTCGCTTATGCGGCATCGATCGGCGGTCTCGCCACTCTGGTCGGATCGGTGCCGAACGCCGTGTTTGCGGCGATGTCCAGACAGATGCTGAACCGTGAGATTATGTTTTTTGAATGGTTTTTGTTCGGTTTTCCGGTTTCCGTTCTTTTTTTGATCATTCTTTATTTTTATTTAACGAAGGTGCAGTTTAAAGTCAGCCGTTTTTCAGGTAAAAAGCCCGGGTTTATCGATCATGATCTGAAGGCGCTCGGCGCGATGACAAAAGAGGAAAAATCGGTATTCGCCGTGTTTTTGGCGACCGCTTTTTTATGGATGTTCAAATTTTTGCTCCCGTTTCAGCTGTCAGACACATCGATCGCGATTTTGGGAGCGGTTTTGCTGTTTCTCATTCCAAGTGCCCGCGGTGAGCGGATCTTGGAGTGGAAGGATATGCAGACGCTGCCTTGGGGCCTGCTTCTCTTGTTTGGCGGCGGACTGTCGCTTGCATCGGGATTTTCCGCCACGAACTTAACGGCGTGGATCAGCGGTAAGCTCAAGCTGTTGGATGGTCATCCATACCTGTTTGTTTTGATCGTGTTAACGGCGGCGATTTTATTCATGACGGAAATCATGTCCAATACCGCTGTCGCCAATATGGTGATTCCGATGACCGTCGGCTTGGGAGCGGCGCTTCAAGTCGAGCCGTACGGGCTGATGGCCGCGGCCGCACTCGCGTCATCCTGCGCCTTCATGCTTCCGATTTCCACCCCGCCGAACGCCGCAGTGTTCAGCGCCAATGTTTTAAGCATGAAGGATATGATCAAGGCGGGGTTTTGGCTGAATATCGCCGGTGTGTTGATCATCGTCATCAGCGTTTATGTTTGGCTCCCGGTTGTCCTGCAGTAAAACTTGTAAACCTCTCACTAGTTTTCTTTTATCAACTACATTAAAATAATAGTATGACATGACGTAAGGATTGGTAGAATAGATGAGTATTTTTAAAGCTGAAGGTTTATATAAAACATACGGAGACAAGACATTATTTGATCATATATCGTTTCATATTGAAGAAAATGAGCGAATCGGCTTGATCGGACCGAACGGGACGGGAAAAAGCAGCCTGCTGAAAGTGATTGCCGGCTTCGAGTCGACGGAACAAGGGGAGATTGTGAAACCGGGCAGCCTGCAAATCGAGTATCTCGATCAAGATCCTGATTTGGATGGGTCTGAAACGGTGCTGGAGCACATCTATGCAGGCGATTCCGTGATGATGCGAACGATTGCTTCATATGAGAAAGCGTTGCAGGAACTGAACGCGTCTCCCGCTGATCCGAAAAAACAGGAAAACCTTTTGGCCGCTCAAGGCAGAATGGATGAGCACGGCGCCTGGGACGCGAACACGGCGGCGAAAACGATTTTGACCAAGCTTGGCGTTGCAGATGTGACCAAAGAAGTGAGACACCTTTCCGGAGGACAGAAAAAGCGTGTCGCGATTGCCAAAACACTCATTCAGCCGGCTGATCTTTTGATTTTGGATGAGCCGACAAACCATCTTGACAATGAAACGATCGAGTGGCTTGAGGGCTATTTGAGCGGATATTCGGGTTCAGTCGTGCTCGTCACCCATGACCGCTATTTCCTCAACCGCGTGACAAACCGGATTTATGAGCTTGATCGCGGCCATCTGTATACGTATAAAGGGAATTATGAAGTGTTTTTAGAAAAGAGGGCTGAACGGGAAGCGCTCGCCGAGCAAAACGAAACGAAGCGGCAGAACTTATTGAGAAGGGAGCTTGCTTGGCTCAGGAGGGGAGCAAAGGCCCGTTCGACAAAACAGAAAGCGCGAATTCAGCGCGTGGAGGAATTGAAAGGGCAGGATGCGCTGGAAACGAGCGCGACGCTTGATTTTGCGATCGGCTCCCACCGCCTCGGAAAGCAGGTGATCGAAGCTGAAGCGGTCGAGATCAGCCGCGGCGGGAAACAGCTTGTCACATCATTCGATGAGCTGATCATTCCTGGAGATCGAATCGGCATCATCGGGCCGAACGGAATCGGCAAGACGACGCTGTTAAACGCGCTTGCCGGTCGTCTTGGGCCTGATGCGGGCCGCATCACGATCGGCCAGACGGTCCGAATCGGTTATTATACGCAGGACCACAGTGAAATGGATGATTCGCTGCAAGTGATCGAATATATCAAAGGGACGGCTGAAATCGTTAAAACGGCCGACGGTCAAGTGATCACCGCCGAGCAGATGCTGGAACGGTTCCTCTTTCCGCGCCGTGTGCAGCGCAACTTTATCCACAAGCTCTCCGGCGGTGAAAAACGGCGGTTGTACTTGTTGAAGGTGCTGATGGAGGAGCCGAACGTCCTGTTTCTCGATGAACCGACAAACGATCTGGACACGGAGACGCTCGGGGTGCTGGAGGATTACTTAGAACAGTTTCCCGGCGTTGTCGTAACGGTATCCCATGACCGTTATTTCCTCGACCGTGTCATCGACCGTCTGCTTGTTTTTGAAGGAAACGGAGCCGTCTCGCGCTTTCACGGGTCATACAGCGAATACATGGAAAAACAAAAGGAAATCAGCCGAGAGAAGGTTTCTCAAGAAACAGCCGAATCTGTGAAGCCTGAGAAAAAGAAAAGGAAAAAGCTGTCTTATAAAGATCAGCTCGAATGGGAAGGCATCGAAGACAAAATCGCGGCCCTTGAAGAAAAGCATAAACAGCTTGAAGAGGAAATCGCCGCAGCGGGAAGCGACTTCGCCAAAATCCAGACGCTGATGGAAGAGCAAAGCAAAACAGCCGACGAGCTTGAAGAAGCGATGGAGCGCTGGACCGAGCTGTCGCTGATGATCGAGGAGCTGGAACAATCGTAATGGATGCTGCCGGGTAACCCCGGCAGTTTTTAATTTGCCGGGCTTTTTTCCGCTTCGTTACAAAAATAGCCGGTTACTTTTTCCTTTAATAAAGACGCTGCCAGACTCAGCTCCCTGTCTTGATGAACGATGAGCCCGTGCGTGGAGACAATCGGGGCAGTCACAGGCAGCAGTTTGAATTGCTTGGCTTCAAGCTCTTGTTTGACAGCGACTTCCGGAATGAAGGCAAAGCCGATTCCGCATCTGACAGCTTGTTTGATCATGTCGATGCTTGGGTATTCCAGGGCGCTGTTTCCTTCAACGCCGGCTTCTTGGAGCAGCCGGCCCGCTTCTGTATGGTACACACAGCTTGTGCCGAAGCTGATGAATGTTTCCCGGCTCAGGACGCCAAAGCCCTCGGATTCAACTTTCTCAGCGAGCACATGGGGAGCGATAAACACCAGTTTTTCTGCAAACAAAGGATAGAAAAGGAGATCGGGCCGGTTCGGATTTTGCGGCACGATGCCGAAATCGGCGGCATGGTTCAGCACCTGCTGAACGATATCGTGCTGGAATCCGCTTTCCAATTGCAATCTGATTTTTGGATAATCTTTTAGAAAATCTTCGATCAAAAAAGACATGCGCGTCAGAAAAAACGATTCCTGCATGCGAATCCGGACGGTACCTTGAGGCTGATCCAGTTCATTCATCGCTTCTCCTAAAGACATCCCTAATTGAATAAATTGATAAGCATATTTGCTAAGCTTCAAACCGGCCGGTGTCGGCTTCACTCCCCTTGACAGCCGGTGAAACAAACGCTGTCCGCAAGCCTGTTCCAAAAGCTGAATATGGCTGGTGACCGTCGACTGTACATACCCCAGCCGATCAGCGGCGCGGCTGAAGTTTTTTTCTTCCATGACGGCGATGAAGGTTTTAAAAAATTTCCCCTCTAAAAGCTCAATCATAGCTTGGCATCTCCTCGCTATCGAAAATTAAAATGACTTCTATCGTAATCATTCATAAGTAAAATGGTTCTCTCCATGATATCGTAGGTTTTGCAAGAATAAAAGAAAAATGAAGGAGGAAAACAATGAGCAGAACGAGAGGATTTAGGCTTGGCGTGTATATTTTCAAGGATGCTGAAATCATCGACTATGCCGCCCCATACGGAGTATTTTCCGTGGCGAGGAGGCTCGATCCTGAACTGGACGCCTTTCTTGTGGCGGATGCGATGAAACCGGTTCAGACGCAAGCCGGTTTAACCGTTCAACCGAATTACAGTTTCAATGATCAGCCTGATATGGATGCTTTCTTCATTCCGGGCGGATTCGGCACACGCCAGGAAACCAACAACAAACGACTGCATCAGTTTATCTGCTCTTTGCCAGAGACGACGCTTTTGGTCAGCGTATGCACGGGATCATGGATTTACGGTCGCATGGGGCTCTTAGACGGGCTCTGTGCCACCAGCCGAAAAGAACCGGATCGGCTTGAGGCGTCAGAGATGGGGCAAGTTCCGATCGACCGCTTGGCTGACATCGCGCCGGCCTGCCGCATCAGCCGGGCGAGAATCGTCGACAGCGGCCGGATCATCACTGCCGGGGGAATCGCTTCAGGCATGGAAATGGGCTTTCACTTATTGAGAAGAGCGGGCTATGATGAAACATTCATTGAAGAAACGGCTCGGATTATGGAGTATAAAGAGGGGTACAGCCAGTATCGGGATGATATTGAATACGCGCGGAAAATCAAATAGTCGAAGCTGCCGGTTTATTCCCGGCAGCCCGTCCTTATTTAGAAAATGAGAGCCGCGCCACGGCATCATGCATATGTATCGATTCTTCATTCCGGCATTCGATCTCAAACGCCGAAACCCACTCCATTTCATACAAGTCGGCCGCAGTCAGGCGGATGACATCTTCTACAAACCTCGGATTCTCGTAGGCTTGTTCTGTCACTTTCTTTTCGTCAGGTCTTTTTAAGACGGGATGGAGCTTGGCGCTTGCATTCGTTTCCGCCGCGGCGAGGAGTGCTGTTTTAAAATCGTCCGGCATTTCCGCCTGTTCATGGATGTGCGCCGTGATACTGATGATCCCGCGCTGATTGTGGGCGCTGTACTCGCTGATTTCTTTAGAGCAAGGACAAAGGGTCGTCACTTTTGACGTGATTCCAACGGTTTGCGACCAGCCTTTGTTTTTTTCAAAGGAGACACTCATCTGAACATCTGCGTGCATCAGTCCGGGCAATTCGGTGTCAGGACTGCGCCGCTCGAAATACCATGGAAACGAAACGGAAACAGCTGCGCTTTGCTGCTCCATGTTGTCCGCCAATTCCTTTGTGAAATCTTTCAGCGTGTGAAGGTCAACGGTCCAGCCTGTTTCATGGTAGCGCTGCAATTGCTCTGTCAGACGGCTCATATTGATGCCTTTGCGGCTCTTTTGCAGATGGGTCGTTAACGAAAAAGTGCCGATTGTCGTCTGCGTCCTCGGATTTAGAGCAGATTGAACCTGGATCGGATGTGAAACATTTGCGATGCCGACCGAGTCAATATCGAAAAAATAGTCGTTCGGCATATTTTGCAGATCCTTCATGTGTTCTTTATCAGTCGGCTTTATTCCTTTTATCGGTTCAACCGATCCGAAGCGGCGGTGGCGCTCCGGTTTTGCGGGGAATTGAAGTTTTCTTTCCATTGCTGAAACTCCTTTCTGAGCATAAATCGAAATAATTCCTATTTATTTTGCAGGAATGATGTGATAAAATCAAGTGGTTCACGTTGTGAAACATATCTTTTAAATCGTAATGATTTCGTTTAAGGAGTGATTGTCATGGAAAATAACGAAATCGTCATTGTCGGGGCAGGACCCGCTGGTATTGGAATGGGAATCCTTCTGAAAAAACTCGGTTTTGAATCGTTCGTGATTTTAGATAAAGGACGTGTAGGAGCATCATTTTGGCAATGGCCTGAAGAAATGAAGCTGATCACACCATCCTTCACAGGCCAAGGTTTCGGCGCTTTAGATCTGAATGCTGTAGCCCCGGGAACATCTCCCGCTTTTACATTTCAGCGAGAGCATTTGAGCGGGCAGGAGTATGGGGAATATTTGGCGCTTTTAGCCGAGCATTTCGAGCTGCCTCTGGCAGAAGGTACGGCTGTACATAAGCTGCATAAACATGACGACGGTTTTTCAATAGAAACGAATCACGGCATCATCAAGTCAAAGGCCGTCATCTGGGGAACCGGAGAATTCCAGTTTCCAAAGCTCCCTTTCACTGGAGCTGAGCTGGGGCTGCATAACAGCAAAGTGGCTGCATGGCGGCAATTGAAAAAAGGCCATTATTATGTGATCGGCGGCTATGAAAGCGCGATGGATGCGGCGGTGCAGCTGGCGTCATATGGAAGCGATGTAACGGTCGTCATGCCGAATGCCCTTCAGGAAAACGCTGAGGCCGATCCGAGCCGGTCGCTTTCGCCATATACTTGGGAACGTCTTGAACAGGCGTATGAAAAAGGAAACGTCCAATTTTTAGAACATGTCAGTGTCAGAAAACTGACGACAAATGGAGCAGCCTATGATCTGCACTTGTCAGATGGAAGGAGAATCCGCTCTGAAACACGGCCGATTGTGGCGACCGGTTTTCATTCGGGAGCAGAGCAGATCAGCCGTTTGTTTGCGTGGGGGGAAGACGGCAAGCCGCTTTTAACAAAAGAGGATATGTCGACAAAAACGGAACATCTTTATTTGATCGGACCGAGTGTCAGGCATCAAAACGCCGTCTTTTGTTTTATTTATAAATTCCGGCAAAGGTTTGCCGTTATTGCTGAGCACTTACTGAAAAAATGGGATTTTGCCCTTGATGAGGACGTGTTGGCCGAATACAGGAACAATCAAATGTTTCTCGATGATTTGAGCTGCTGTGAGGTAGAGTGTGAATGCTAATCAAACCGAAGCAGCACAAGCGTCTATTATTGATTGGATTGGAGTCGGTCGGGAAAACGACATTATGTTCCGCGATCACAGATCAAGGGTATGGAGAGGAAACGAATGTAAGGGGGTCGACGATTTTTGCGGCAGAACGGGAGGCAAAGCGCCTTCCAGGCTGGACGGTTGTTGATATGCCGGGCATTCGCGAGGAAGACAACATCGCGAAAAAGACGGTCAAGAACGAAATTGAAACGGCCGATAAGGTGGTGGCCGTTTTGCGGGGGACACATTTTTCTGAAGAGCTTCGCCTGATCCTCGAGCTGATTCCGCCCGTTTGTCAACATGTCTGTTTTATCGTGACATTTCAAGATAAGATGACGGCGGACATGCGGCACAAGCTTTCTGAGCAAGTGAAAAAACATGATCTGCCTGTCTTTCTTATCGACTCGCGACGTCTGACTGAAGATAAAAAAGAGAAAATCTTCGCTTTTTTAAAAAAAGGCGCTGTCTTCCATCATGGGAAACGGAAGCAGATCGAACAGATCGAGCTTGGCCGTACTGCTGATCAAAAGCTGCTGTTTGACCGGCCGATATGGGGTCCGATTCTTTCGGCTTCTGTGCTGGGGCTGTTGTTTATCTTGCCGGTGATGCTCGCTTACCATGTTTCCGAATGGATGCAGCCATACGCGGATCAATGGGTCGTCGAACCGCTTCAACACATGATGCAGGGAAAGCCGTCATGGATTCGGGCGGTTTTGGCCGGGAATTACGGGCCTTTTACCCTTGGCATCTATTCGTTCGTTTGGGCGTTTCCGGTCGTGCTGTTTATGTCTTTTGCAAATGCGCTGACAGATGATTCGGGTGTTAAGGATCGGATTGTTGATTCACTTGATCCGTATATGAGAAAAATCGGACTGAATGGCCGGGATTTAGTGCCGTTTTTAACCGGGTTTGGCTGCAATGTCGTGGCTGTTCATCAGACCCGCTCATGCAGCATGTGTACGCGGAAGCAATGCGTCTCATTGATATCATTTGGATCGGCCTGCAGTTATCAAATCGGGGCGACGATTTCTATTTTTCATGCCGCCGGCAGGGAATGGCTGTTTATTCCGTATCTTGCGGCGCTGGTCATTGTCGGGGCCGTTCATAATCGGATTTGGTATCCGGCGGATGAGAAATGGTCTTCCTATTTTCAAAGCCGGAAAACTTATTTGCAGCGTCCATCGTGGAAAGGAACCGCATTTCGAGTGAAATCGGTGGTGAATCAATTTATTCTGCAGGCAATGCCGATCTTTCTCATCATTTGCCTTGCCGCGTCGATGTTACATGAGCTTGGTGTGATTCACTTGTTAACACTGCTTGCATCACCTGTTTTACACGCGTTCGGCGCTCCTGGTGAAGCCGCATCTGGACTGGTTTTTTCAATCATCAGGAAAGACGGCATTCTCCTTTTTAATGAAGGAAACGGTGCTCTTTTGCAAGCTTTATCCGGAGGGACGCTTTTTTTATTGGTGTACCTGGCGTCCACTTTTTCTTCCTGCATGGTGACGGTGTGGACGATCGCGAAAGAATTGGGGATGAGAACGGCGGCCGGTCTCATCGGAAGGCAAATGATCATCTCTGCCGCGTCGGCCGCATTGTTTTGGGCTGTTTTAAAACTGGTGCCTTTGCATTTTTAACTGATTTGTGATGAAATAAAATACAAATCGTAATTATTACGATTTAACAAAGTGATAAAAAGGAGAATGAAAATGAGTAAAAAAATTCCTGTAACAGTGTTGAGCGGCTATTTAGGGGCGGGCAAAACGACTTTGCTGAATTACATACTGCAAAACCGCCACGGGCTGAAAGTCGCCGTGATCGTCAATGACATGAGTGAAGTGAACATCGACGCCGGACTCGTCAAACAGGGCGGCGGGCTTTCAAGGACGGATGAAAAACTGGTCGAAATGTCAAACGGCTGCATTTGCTGCACATTGAGGGAGGATTTGCTGATAGAGGTTGAAAAGCTCGCCCGGCAGGGGAACGTCGATTACATCGTGATCGAGTCAACAGGGATCAGCGAACCGGTTCCGGTTGCGCAAACCTTTTCCTACATTGATGAAGAGCTTGGCATCGATTTGACCCGTTTTTGCCGTCTGGATACGATGGTGACGGTTGTTGACGCGAATCGTTTTTGGCATGACTTTCAGTCCGGAGACAGCCTGCTCGATCGAAAAGAAGCCGTCGGGGAAGAGGATGAACGCGAGATTGCCGATCTGCTTATTGACCAAATCGAATTTTGCGATGTCCTGATTTTGAATAAATGCGACCTTGTTTCCCAAGAGGAGCTGGCTAAGCTTGAAAAAGTGCTGAGAACCTTGCAGCCGGCTGCGAAAATCATCCGCGCGGTAAAGGGTGAAGTAGATCCTGGAGAGATTTTGAATACAGGATTGTTCGACTTTGAAAAGGCAAGCAATTCGGCGGGCTGGCTGAGGGAGTTAAATCAGGGGCCGGAGCAGCATACGCCTGAAACTGAAGAATACGGGATATCGTCCTTTGTGTATGAAGCGCGCCGTCCTTTTCATACAGAGCGGTTCTATAATTGGATTCATACCCTTCCGGAAAACATTGTCAGGGCGAAAGGAATCGTCTGGTGTGCGACAAGGAACAGTCTTGCCTTATTGATGTCCCAGGCGGGTCCTTCCGCAAGTCTTGAGCCGATCTCATATTGGGTCGCAGCCTTGCCGAAGCATAAGCAGGAACAAATATTGCGGGATGAGCCTGAGGTTTTAGAGGAATGGGATCCCGAGTTCGGCGACCGCCATACAAGGCTCGTCTTTATCGGACTCAACCTTTCGCCTGACGAGATTTCAGCCGAAGCGGATCGATGCCTGCTCACAGATTCCGAAATGGCGGATGATTGGTCGCTTCTGCCCGACCCGTTTGATTGGCAGATTGAAACTGCAGGGCAGGCATAACAACAGCAAATCGTCTTTCAATAAGGCAAAAGAGGAGCCTTTTAAGCTCCCTTTTGTCTTTTTTTGTGTATGAGCAATTTCACATCGTGTTGACATATCAGGTAAGGAATACTAATATTCTACTTGTAATGTTAACTTAAAATTAATTTAAGTTAACATATTCGCGTCCGGTTTCAAAGGGGGGATGAAACAATGCAGGGGGACAAATATTACAGCGTCAGAATGAGAGCATCCAAAAACGGACCTCATGAACAGGGCGGAAAGCATATATCCGGGGGAGAGCGCCTGACATCCTTCAGCGGTTTGAAGGGAGCCGTCCACACCTTATTGGATAAAGCCTTATCCCATTCAAGAGGGGAACCGGATTTTATGCAAATCCAGTTTGAATGTGTTGACGAACCGGTAAGCTTGATTCAGCCTTTGCCGGTTGAAACACATGAAGTTGATGCAGCAGAAAACGGCCGGGCCCTCGCGCGGGCGCTTCTTCAAAAAGCGGGCGTTCCAGCAAGCATGTTTGAAAAAGCGCTTCAGGACATCGCTCTGAGGGGAGCGGTCTTGTTTGACATCGATGCAGGGGAGCGAATCGATGGGAGGCATGAAAAAGGTGTCCGGGTTTCCCGGATCGACTGGCCTGAAGACGACTTTCAAAAGTGGGCCAGAGAGCGCGACATGCCGCTGAATCCGCGCTTGAAGGAGGCGCTCGCGATAGCGGCAAAAGTATGCGCACACCCGGATATCATCGCAGAATTATGCTGGTCTGATGATCCCGATTACAAAACCGGCTATGTCGCTTCACGAAAACTGGGCTATCGGCGGATGACGAAAATGAAAGAATACGGAGACGAAAGCGGCTGCCGAATATTTTTTGTTCGCGGATTCATCAATGCAGAGAATTGTATCGATTACTTGGAAAACCAGCCGGTATTGATTCAGACGGGGGGAGAAAAATGGGGCAATCGTTAATTGAAAAAAGCAAAAAACATCTTTGGCTGCCTTTTACACAAATGAAGGATTATGATCAAGATCCATTAATCATTGAAAGCGGAGACGGAATTAAGCTAAAGGACATAAATGGCAAAGAATATTACGACGGCTTTTCTTCAGTGTGGCTCAATGTACACGGCCATCGCAAAAAGGAATTGGATGAGGCGATTAAAAAACAACTGGAAAAAATCGCTCACTCCACATTGCTGGGGATGACAAATGTTCCAGCGACAGAGCTTGCCGAAATATTAATCAAGATCACACCTGACAATCTGACCCGCGTTTTTTATTCCGACAGCGGAGCTGAAGCGATGGAGATCGCGCTGAAAATGGCCTTTCAGTATTGGAAGAATAAAGGGAAGCCCGAGAAGCAAAAATTCGTCACGATGCGAAACGGCTATCACGGCGATACGATCGGCGCCGTCAGCGTCGGTTCCATCGAGCTTTTCCACCATGTATACGGTCCGCTCATGTTTGACAGCTTCAAAGCAAGGGTTCCTTATGTATACCGGTCCACGAGCGGCGACCCGGACCAGTGCCGCGATGAATGCCTGGAAGAACTGGAAAAGCTTTTGATGGAGCATCACGAAGAGATCGCCGCCCTTTCGATCGAGTCGATGGTTCAAGGCGCATCAGGCATGATTGTCATGCCAGAAGGATATTTAGCGGGCGTTCGAGCGCTTTGCACGAAATACGATGTGTTCATGATCGTTGATGAAGTGGCGACAGGGTTTGGGCGGACCGGAAAAATGTTTGCTTGTGAACACGAAGCTGTGCAGCCTGACCTAATGGCGGCGGGAAAAGGAATTACCGGAGGCTATTTGCCGATTGCCGTCACATTTGCCACAGAAGAGATTTACGACGCATTCTATGACGATTATGAAAATCTGAAAACGTTTTTCCACGGCCACTCCTATACAGGGAATCAGCTTGGGTGTGCGGTTGCGATCGAAAACCTGCGTCTGTTTGAAACTGAAAGAATCGTAGAACAGGTCGCCGCCAAATCGAAAGTCGTGCATGCTCTTCTTCAAGACCTGAAATCCCTTCCTCATGTCGGAGACATCCGGCAGCTCGGATTGATGTGCGGAATAGAGCTTGTCCAGTCAAAGGAAACGAAACAAGCTTATCCGCCTGAACAGCGCGTTGGATACCAAGTCTCTTTAAAAATGCGGGAGCTTGGCATGCTGACGAGACCGCTCGGGGATGTTGTCGCATTTCTGCCGCCGCTCGCCAGCACAACGGATGAGCTTGCAGCAATGGTTGCCATTATGAAGGAAGCGATTCATGAGGTGACAAGCCGTGTCGTTTGACGACTGGCTGTACGAACGCCTTGAGAAAACGAAAGCGGCCGGTCTTTACCGAAGATTGCGGACGCCTGATGCCGACAAGGTCTGGGCTTCAAATGATTATTTGCGACTGGGCGATGATCACCGTTTGATCGCGGCGGCCAAAATGGCGCTGGATCAAGCCGGGGCAGGCAGCAGCGGTTCACGGCTGACGACAGGCAATACCTGCTGGCATGAAAGGCTTGAGCGGAAGATCGCGGATTTTAAGGAGACGGAAGCGGCTCTTTTGTTTTCAAGCGGGTATTTAGCCAATATCGGTGTGCTGTCTTCGCTGCCTGAAAAAGGGGATATCATCTTCAGCGATCAATTGAATCATGCCAGTATTATTGACGGATGCCGCCTTTCAAAAGCCGACACCGTCATTTACCGCCATATGGATATGAATGATCTTGAAGATAAGCTTTCTGCAACATTTGGCGGTAAGCGGCGCTTTATTGTCACAGACGGCGTTTTTAGCATGGATGGAACGATCGCGCCGCTTGATCAGATTATCCCGCTTGCCAAACGCTACCAGGCCTTCGTCATTGTTGATGATGCGCACGCAACAGGCATTTTGGGTGCGAACGGCAGGGGAACAAGCGAATACTTCGGCGTCCGTCCTGATGTTGTGATCGGCACCTTAAGCAAAGCTGTCGGCATAGAAGGCGGATTTGCCGCAGGTTCGCACGCGTTGATCGATTTTTTGCGGAATCATGCCAGAACATTTATCTTCCAGACGGCCATACCACCGGCGAGCTGTGCCGCTGCGTGCGAGGCCTTTGCGATCATCGAAGAAAGCCAAGAACAACGCCTGTCATTACAGTCATCGGTCAAAGCCGTTAAGGAAGGTCTTGAGAAAATCGGCTTTACCGTCAAGGGGGGAGAGACACCGATCATCCCTGTGATCATCGGGGACACGCAGCAAGCCGTGCGATTTGCACAAGGTCTTCAGAAAAAGGGCATTTATGCACCGGCCATCCGTCCGCCGACGGTACGGGAAGGAGAAAGCCGGATCAGGCTGACCGTCTCCGCCGGCATCAGCTTAAAAGAAATCGACGATCTGTTAGTTGCGTTTAATCTAATCGGAAGAGAGTTGAACATGGTGAAATGAAAGGTTTTTTTGTAACAGGAACGGATACGGAAATCGGGAAAACCGTCATCTCCTGCGGCCTTGCCGCTGTATTAAAAGAACAAAACATCGATGTCGGCGTGTTTAAGCCTTTTTTAAGCGGAATTTCGCGCACACACCCGGATAGCGATACATCGCTGTTGAAGAAAATGTCGCAAACCGCTCTTTCTCATGAGGACATTTCTCCTTTTGCATATCAAGAACCGCTAGCTCCATATGTTGCGTCAAAGCTTGAAGGAAAGACGGCCGGGATGGAGGAGGTCATGAACCATTGGAAAAAGATCAAGGATCGGCATGACTGCTTCATTGTCGAGGGAGCAGGCGGAATCGCGGTGCCGCTTGGAAAGGATTATTTGGTCAGCCATTTGATAAAGGCTTTGCAGCTGCCGGCTGTCATTGTCGCAAGGCCTGACCTCGGAACGATTAATCACACGTATTTGACCGTACAATACGCCAAAAGCATCGGCATTCGTTTGATCGGCATCGTGATCAATGGCATCAGCGTGCGGCCGGGCCGTGATGAACAAACCAACCCGGAGATGATTGAAACATTATGTGAAGTGCCGGTGTTAGGCGTGACACCGAAGCTTGAACATCTAACAGCGGAAAACATGCAAAATATGATAAAGGACCATGTCGATGTTTCCTATATCATGAATCAAATGTAAATGGGGGCAAAAAAGATGAATCAATGGATGGACCTGGCAGAGAGTGTGTTGGGGGGAGCGGAAGTCACAGACGAAGAGGCGCTTGCCGTTTTGGAGTGTCCGGATGATGAAGTTCTGCTTTTGATGCATGCTGCCTTTCAAATTAGAAAGCATTACTACGGGAAAAAAGTAAAGCTCAACATGATTATGAATGCAAAGTCCGGCCTTTGCCCGGAAAACTGCGGCTACTGTTCTCAGTCCGCCATATCGAAGGCGCCGATCGATTCGTACCGGATGGTGGACAAAAGGACATTGCTTGAAGGCGCCAAGCGCGCCCGCGATTTAAATATCGGCACTTACTGCATCGTGGCCAGCGGCAGAGGCCCGTCAAACCGGGAAGTCGATCAAGTTGTCGATGCTGTAAAAGAAATCAAAGATACGTACGGGCTGAAAATCTGCGCATGCCTCGGCCTGTTAAAACCGGAGCAGGCTCATCGGCTGAAAGAGGCGGGTGTTGACAGGTACAATCACAACATCAATACATCAAAGAGCAACCATTCCAATATTACGACTTCACATACGTATGATGACAGAGTCCAAACAGTGGAGACGGCCAAACAATCCGGGATGTCGCCGTGTTCGGGTGTCATTGTCGGCATGAAGGAGACGAAGCAAGATGTCATCGATATGGCAAGAAGCTTAAAAGCGCTTGATGCCGATTCGATCCCGGTCAATTTCTTGCATGCGATTGACGGCACACCGTTGGAAGGGGTCAATGAATTGAACCCGCTGTACTGTTTAAAAGTGCTGGCTTTGTTCCGCTTTATCAATCCGTCAAAGGAAATCCGCATTTCCGGCGGGCGCGAAGTCAATCTCCGCTCATTGCAGCCGCTCGGGCTGTATGCCGCCAACTCGATTTTCGTCGGAGATTACTTAACAACGGCAGGACAGCTTGAAACAGAAGACCATCAGATGCTGCGTGATTTGGGATTTGAAGTCGAAACGGTTGAAGAAATGAAAGCCAGCCTTCAACAATAAAACGATACGGAGGATTGACATGGCGTTAGAATTACATCCGGCAAAGCCTAGTTTGCTTTCAGATGCTGAATTTTGGAGAGATCCTTATCCTTTTTATGAGAAGCTGCGGTCTGTTCATCCTGTTTATCAAGGAACGGTATTCAAATATCCGGGCTGGTATGTGACCGGATATGAAGCAGCAGCAGCGATTTTGAAGGACGCCAGATTTCAAAACCGCGTTCCTCTTCCGGAAACGACAGCAAAATATGAATATCTGAAAAACTTACAGGGGAATATGCTGCTGTATCAAAACCAATCCGGCCATAAGCGAATGCGGGCGCTCATTGGAAAAGAGTTCACACCGAAAATCGTTGAATCCTTACGGCCTGATATAAAAGCAGCAGCTGCTGGTCTGCTGGATCAGCTCGATGGCAGGAAAAGCGCGGATATTGTTTCCGAGTTTGCCTTTCCTTTGGCTAGTCTTGTCATTGCCAAAATACTTGGTGTCCCGGAAGATGAAAGGCATCAATTTAGACAGTGGACGGCAAATGTCATACAGACGATTGATTTGACCCGTTCGCGCCAGGCGCTGGTCAAAGGAAGCGATACGGCGGGGAAATTAATATCATATTTTAGAGATTTGCTGCAAAAGCGAAAAGCTCATCCGCAAAACGACTTGATCAGCAAATTCATCAGTGAGGAAAAGCTCTCAGAAGATGAAATGCTTGCGACATGTATATTGCTTATCATTGCCGGACATGAGACGACAGTCAACCTTGTCAGCAATGGATTGCTTGCATTCATGAAGCATCCGGAACAGCTTGCCGTATTGAAGGAAAATCCGCTGCTTATTGAGTCTGCAGTTGAAGAGTGTTTGCGCTATGAAAGTCCGACACAGATGACGGCGCGCACAGCTTCCGAGGATTGTGAAATCAGCGGCAAGATGATCAAAAAGAATGAACAGGTATACGTCCTTTTAGGTGCTGCCAACCGCGATCCGGACATTTTCAAGGAGCCTCATGTTTTCGACATCACGAGAAAGCCGAATCCGCACCTTGCATTTGGCCATGGTCCTCATGTTTGCTTAGGGTCTTCATTGGCGCGGCTTGAAGCGCAAATGGCCATCCTTGCGCTTTTAGAGCGGGCGCCAGGACTCCGTCTGGCTGCATCAGATGTTTGCTACCGCAAGTTATTCGGTTTTAGAGCGTTGGCCGAGCTGCCTGTCGCCTTTAGGTGAGCCGATCAAAAAAGGGCCGGTTTTTAGACACCGGCTCTTTTATTCTTTCGTTTCATTTTGTTTGATATAGGTTGATAAAAGCGTCTTTAATTCTTTGACTTCCGCCCGCAATTCTTTTATTTCTTTCGTATCTTCCTTTAAATCTCCTGTTTCTTCTTCAATTTCCTGAGAAATTTTTTGCGCGTTATTGACGATTTCACCGACGATCAGGTTGATCATGATAAAGGTCGTAATGACGATAAATGAGACGAAATACAGCCAGGACCAGGCGCTTTCGGCGAAGATCGGCCTGAAGATTCCGCTCGCCCATGATTCGAGCGTGAACGTTTGGAACAGCGTCAGAAAACTGAGCTGCAGGTTTCCGAAATATTCCGGCGCAATCGTTGAAAAGAACATCGTCCCGATGACGGCATAGACATAGAAAATGATCATCATCAAAATCAGGACGCTGCTGATGGTCGGAATCGCCATAAACAGCGCATTGACGATCTGCCTTAAAGACGGGATGGATGTGATCGTCCTAAGCACCCGGAGCACGCGGAAAATCCGAAGGACGCTGACGAAATTCGTGTTGTAGAGAATGAAACTGCCGGCGATGATAATAAAATCAAATATGTTCCAATTGTTTTTAAAGAAATGGTGTTTTTGCACCGATAGTTTAAGAGACAGCTCCACCGCGAAAATCGCTAAAAACAGGCAGTCTAATATAAAAAATATGTGTTGATACGGCTTAAAAAAAGCATAGGTTTCCAAACCTATGGAAATGGCATTCAGAATAATAACGGCCGTAATAAAATACTGAAACATCCGGCTTTCGACGAATGTGGAAACTTTTGTTTTAAATGAATGTTGATGAGTATTCACCTTGTTTTTTTGTCCTCCCGTTTTGTTTTCCATTTCTATGATACGTTACATGGACTGGCGAATGTCAAGTCAGTTCTTTTTTGTTGATCAACACTTAACGTTTACGTTAAAGTTTAAGAGTGATATCATATAACAATCAGTAAGAAGGCAGGAGGCTGTGGACGTGAACTGGATGAAGATTGATCAAATGGCAAAACGAAGCGGCTTGACCAAAAGAACGATCCGCTTTTATGAAGAAATCGGTTTGCTTTCTTCTCCAAAGCGGACGGAAGGCGGTGTCCGGCTCTATTCCGAAGACGACTTGGAAGAGCTGGAAAGGGTCATCAGCGCCAAGGAAGTGTTGGGGTTTTCTCTCCATGAACTTCAGCAGTTTATGGAAACGAGCAAGCATCTTGAAATGCATAAAGAAGGGTATCTTTTATCATTGGACCAAAAGGAGCGAAAGGAAAAGCTTGAAGACATTCAAGCGATGCTGAATGAACAGCTCCGGATGATAGATGAAAAGATTGAAAAATTCCAATCATTCAAGAAGCGCCTTGAGGGCATGAACGAGAAAGCCCGGAAAGCGCTGGATAACATTGATTAAAACGCTATTTTTATAGCGTTTGTTTATTTGCAAAAAAGAAAGGTCTGATCTGTTATGAATGAACAACCATCGAAGAAATCAAGCATGTTGAAGCAGCCGAAAGCAGTTTGGGCCGTAGCATTTGCATGTGTGATCTCATTTATGGGGATCGGTCTGGTCGACCCGATCCTGCCGGCGATTGCCCGGCAGCTGGATGCGTCCCCCAGTCAGGTATCGCTGTTATTTACAAGCTATCTGCTTGTCACAGGTTTTGCGATGCTTTTGTCAGGGGCTATCTCAAGCCGGATTGGCGCTAAGCAGACACTCATTTGCGGTCTTATTCTGATTATTATTTTCGCAGGGCTCGGCGGATTTTCTCAATCCATCGCCCAGCTTGTCGGCTTTCGGGGCGGCTGGGGACTTGGAAACGCTTTGTTTATCTCAACCGCTCTTGCCGTCATCGTGAGTGTGGCGTCAGGCGGAAGCGCAAAAGCGATCATTTTATATGAAGCGGCTTTAGGACTGGGGATTTCCGTCGGTCCTCTGGCCGGCGGTGAGCTTGGAAGCATCTCATGGAGAGCGCCGTTTTTCGGCGTATCTGTTTTAATGGCGGTCGCGCTGCTGGCCATCTTCATTTTGCTGCCGCCGATTGCAAAGCCGCAAAAGAAAGTTTCTGTCAGCGCTCCGATCAGGGCGCTGCGTTATAAAGGGTTATTCACGCTGTCTGCGGCTGCCTTTTTGTATAACTTCGGCTTTTTTACTTTGCTTGCCTATTCTCCATTCGTACTTGATTTGAATGAAAGGGGCCTCGGCTATGTCTTTTTCGGCTGGGGACTGTTTCTTGCGGTCACATCCGTTTTCACCGCTCCGGCTGTGCAGCGCGTCCTTGGAACCGTCCGTTCTTTGATCCTGCTGTTTGTGCTGTTTGCCGCTGATTTATTGGCGCTCGGCATTTGGACGGAGCACAAGACTTTTGTCATCACAGCGATTGTCATTGCCGGCGGCATTTTGGGCATGATCAACACGATTTTGACCACCGCGGTCATGAATGCGGCGCCTGTCGAACGGTCAGTCGCTTCAAGTGCTTACAGCTCAATCCGTTTTATCGGCGGAGCGATCGCGCCATGGATCGCGGGAGTTCTCGCCGATCATTTCAGCGCGCATACACCGTATGTTGCCGGATGTATCGCAGTTCTTGCCGGGGTAGCCGTCTTAGCCTTCGGCCGCCGTCATTTGGCCGGGATTAGAGCAGGTCATTAAAAGAAAATCATCCTTGCATTTGCTGACGGGCCGGCGGTCGCCGTCTATACATCCTGTGAACGTTCACCCCGATGATCGGCTTACTAAAAAAACTTGTTTCCCTGCAAAGGAAACAAGTTTTTTTGTTTATAATACCTTCGTGGTCCAAGATTCACAGTTCCATGTTTCTGTTGCGATCTCGGTGTAAAATTCCGGTTCGTGGGAGATGAGAAGGACTGAGCCTTTGTATTCTTTCAAGGCCCTTTTCAGCTCTTCTTTTGCCTCCACATCGAGATGGTTTGTCGGCTCATCGAGAACGAGCAGATTCGTTTCCGAATTGATGAGCTTGCACAGTCTGACTTTCGCCTTTTCGCCGCCGCTTAACACGGACACCTTGCTTTCAATATGCTTTGTCGTCAGTCCGCATTTCGCAAGCGCTGCCCGGATTTCATATTGTGTGAAGGAAGGAAAGTCGTTCCACACCTCTTCAATACATGTGTTGTTGTTTTTTTCTTTGACTTCCTGTTCGAAATAGCCGATATGAAGGTATTCCCCGCGTTCGACTTCACCCGACAGCGGGGAAATTTCGCCGAGCAGGCTCTTCAGGAGCGTCGTTTTTCCGATGCCGTTCGCCCCGTACAAAGCGATTTTTTGCCCGCGCTCCATTCTCAAGTTTAACGGTCTGGATAGCGGTTCGTCATAGCCGATGACGAGATCTTTCGTTTCGAAAATCAGCTTTCCGGATGTCCGCGCCTGTTTAAAGTGAAATTCCGGCTTCGGCTTTTCTGAAGGGAGCTCGATCATGTCCATTTTGTCGAGCTTTTTTTGTCTGGACATCGCCATATTGCGCGTGCTGACGCGCGCTTTATTGCGGGCGACGAAGTCTTTCAGCTCGGAGATTTCCTGCTGTTGTTTTTTGTAGGCGGCTTCAAGCTGCTGCTTTTTGACCTCATACACTTCACGGAATTGATTGTAGTCGCCGGCGTAGCGTGTCAGCTGTTGATTTTCCACATGATAGATGAGATTGATAACGCTGTTTAAGAACGGGATGTCGTGCGAAATCAGAATAAACGCGTTATCGTATTCCTGCAAATACCGCTTGAGCCATTCGATGTGCTGCTCATCCAGGTAGTTTGTCGGTTCGTCCAAGAGAAGGATGTCGGGCTTTTCAAGCAGCAGTTTGGCAAGCAGCACCTTTGTCCGCTGTCCTCCGCTTAAATCTGTGACATCCCTGTCAAGACCGAGGTCTTGAAGCCCGAGACCGCGGGCGATTTCTTCGACTTTAGCATCTATCGCGTAAAAATCGTTGTTGTCGAGCGCGTCCTGGATCGTGCCGACTTCTTCAAGCAGCTTCTCAAGCTCATCGGGATCAGCCTCTCCCATTTTCCCGTAGATGGCGTTCATTTCTTCTTCCATCTCGAATAAATAGTGAAAGGCGTTTCTCAGCACATCGCGGATCGTTTGTCCGCGCTCCAGCACCGTATGCTGGTCAAGGTAGCCGACCCGGACTTTTTTTGACCATTCGACTTTGCCTTCATCAGGTTCAAGCTTTCCAGTAATGATATTCATGAAGGTCGATTTTCCTTCACCGTTTGCCCCGATGAGACCGACGTGTTCGCCCTTGAGCAGGCGAAAGGAGATATCTTGAAAGATCGCCCGGTCGCCAAAACCGTGGCTCAGCTTTGTGACTGTAAGTAAACTCATGTTTTGCACCTCAAGTTGTAATCTGTATTCTATAAGATTATATCGAACCATTGGGGGACAATAAAAGAAAAATTGCGCTGCCGTCTCTGTTTTGAGATACTAAGAGCAGAAATAACCTGAGGACAAAGGAGATAAACATGACGGAAAGATGGCCATTTTTAAATAAAGCAAAACCGTTTATTCAAGAAAATTGGAAGGCGGCAGGTTTTCACGAACCGACGAATGTGCAAAAAACCACCGCCGCACCGATTTTAGAGGGGCGTGACGTGATCGCCGAATCACCGACGGGAACGGGAAAAACACTCGCTTACGTCCTGCCGCTTTTAGAAAAGCTTGAGGCGGATCAAAAACACGTCCAGGCTGTGATCCTCGCCCCTTCCCGCGAGCTTGTCATGCAGATTTTTGATGTGATCACAGAATGGAAGAAGGGCTCGGATATCAGAGCTGCTTCTCTTATCGGGGGAGCCAACATCAAAAAACAGCAGGAAAAGCTGAAAAAACATCCGCACATTATTGCGGGCACACCGGGACGGGTGTTTGAGCTCATTAAAATGAAGAAGCTGAAAATGCATGAGGTGAAAACGATCGTCCTTGATGAAACAGACCACCTGCTCACCCCGGAGCATCGCGGCACGATTGCAAACATCATCAAGTCGACGCTCCGCGACCGGCAAATCCTCTGTTTTTCCGCGACTTTAAAACAAGACGCTGAACGGGAGCTCCGTGATATGACAAAGGATGCGGAGCTTTTCAGAATCAAAAGAACAAGCGAGGAATCCGCAAAAGTCAAACACCAATTTCTCGTCTGCGATCAGCGGGATAAAATTAAGATGTTGCAGAAGTTCTCAAGGTTCAGCGGTTTTCAGGCGCTCGTTTTTGTGAAGGACATCGGCAATTTAAACGTTTACGCCGAAAAATTGAAGTTTCACCATGTTGATGTCGGCGTCCTGCACAGTGAAGCGAAAAAAATCGAACGGGCCAAGATCCTAGAAGCGTTTGAAGCAGGCGAGTTTCCGCTGCTTTTGGCGACGGACATCGCAGCGCGCGGCATTGATATTCAAGATTTGCCATTTGTGATCCACGCCGATTTGCCCAATGAAGATGGCTATATCCATCGTTCGGGGAGAACGGGCAGGGCCGGAAATGAAGGAACGGTGATCAGCCTCGTCAACCGAGTGGAGGAAGAAAGGCTGAAAAAACTCGCGAAGAAGCTGGGGATCGATCTTCAGCGGATTGTCTATGAAAGAGGACGAATTATTGAAAAATAGCAGAAGGAGGCTTTGAAAAGCCTCCTTTTTTTATTGAAGCTGAGCCATTTCAGGTTCGGCGACTTTAATGAGCTGTTTGCCGAGGTTATGTCCTTTAAACAAGCCCAAAAATGCTTCTGGTATGCGCTCAAAGCCTTCGGTAATCGTTTCTTCATATTGAAGCTGTCCGCTTTTCAGCCACTCGGCTAACTGTTTGGCGCCTTCCGGAAAACGTTCGCGGTAATCATTGACGACAAATCCCTTCATCAGGGCGCTTGCTTTAATTAAAGCCGTTTGAACGCGCGGGCCCATGTCATCCTTTGCACTTTCGGCATTGTAGGAAGATATCGCTCCGCAGACCGGGATCCGCGCAAATTTGTTGATTAGGGTAAGCACGGCATCTGAAATGCGGCCGCCGACATTGTCAAAGTAGACGTCAACACCGTTCGGGCATGCTTCTTCAAGTGCTGACGCGATGTTTTCCGCCGTGTTATAATTGATCGCTTCATCAAATCCGAGCTGTTTTTTCAAATATGCGGTCTTTTCATCAGAACCGGCGATACCGATGACCCGTGCGCCTTTGATTTTGGCGATTTGTCCGACGGCTGAGCCGACCGCTCCGGCTGCTCCTGAGACGACAACTGTTTCTCCTGCTTGCGGCCGGCCGATGTCAAGAAGCCCGAAGTAAGCCGTCAAACCTGTCATGCCGAGGATGCCAAGATAGGCTGTGACAGGGGCGAGGGAAGGATCGATTTTCCGCAGGTTTGTTTCCGGTACTGCGGAATATTCCCGCCAGCCCAAATTCCCTAGTACAACATCTCCCTTTTGCAGCTTGTCTCCTTTTGCAGCTATCACTTCGCCGATCACGCCTCCGGTGATGACCTCATCAAGGGCAAAGGGCTCTACATACGATTTCGCATCCTGCATTCTTCCCCTCATGTAGGGATCGACTGAGACATACAGCGTTTTGACAAGCGCTTCCCCGTCTTTTGCTTCCGGAATGGCTGTTTCTTTAAATCGAAAATCATCGATGACAGGAAGCCCTTGCGGCCGTCTGGCAAGCTCAATTTGTTTTTGCAGCATCATGATTCCTCCTTTTCTTCATAACCTTATCATTCCAAACTGCGCTATTGCAAAACATCCCCCGGTTAAAAAAAGGACTGCCGCAGGACTGAATCCGGAAGAAAAAGGTGGTAATCCGCGGCGTTTTTTACATATTGCTTGGCATCTTCTCTGGAGGCCTTAATCATTTCTTTTGTAATGAAGGGAAGCAGTGAAAAAAGATAAGACGCTAAAACGTCTTCCGTACTGTGTGCCGTTCTGTTTTCCGGATCGCCGATATTCATGATGATCGAGAAGACATAATCAATATTGATGCCGAACTTGCGGGCCGCAAAGCTTTCAAAGATATGCGTATCCGTCTCTTGATGCCCTTCGCTTAAAAAAATCTGCTTGGCTAAATCGCTGATGATCCACGCGTTGTATTGCTGCTCCTGTGAAAAATAATTCAAGCGAAACATCACTCCTTGAATGCCTTGTCCTTTTTTAAACATGTACCTGAAACAGCGGCCCGACGAAACCTGATCCTGAAAATGTATCACAATTGTAATATTGTTACGGCAGAGCATTGGCTTGTTTACTGCTGATGACAGCGGGTATTTGGCAAATACAGCATCAAAAAAGGAGGAGATTCGGATGAAACCGGTAGTACGGGAATATACAAATGATGAACAGCTTATGAAGGATGTTGGGGAGCTCAAAAGGATCGGCGTCGCCAGGGAAGACATTTATGTACTTTCACATGACGACGACCGGACGGAAAGACTCGCAGGCAACACGGAGATCAATACAATCGGACCAGAGGAGACGGGGATTAAAAATGCAGTCGGCAATCTGTTCCAGAAAAAAGGGGACGAGCTCCGCAATAAAATGCATGAGATCGGCTTTTCAAAGCAGGAGGCCGAGCAGTTTGAAAAGCGGCTCGATGAAGGGAAAGTGCTCCTGTTTGTCACAGACCATGACAAAGTGAAATCCTGGGTGTAACGTAGGCTGCCGACATAAGTCGGCAGTTTTTTTAATAAAATAAAATTTGAATGGTATCGTGAAAGGAGTAGAATAATAAGCGGAAAATATGAATAGGAGGAGAAACTTGTGGCTACAGAAAAAGACACAGCACAAAAACCAGCAGTTAAAATCCTTCCTCTTGCCGTTACGATTTTAGCCGGAGCGGTCATTTGGCTGATTCCGCCACCAGGCGGATTGGATCCGAAAGCATGGCACTTATTCGCTATTTTTGTAGCAACGATTATCGGCTTTATCTCCAAGCCGCTGCCGATGGGGGCAGTCGCGATATTCGCTTTGGCGATGACGGCCCTTACCGGAACGCTGTCGATTGAAGACACGCTCAGCGGGTTTGGCAATAAAACGATATGGCTGATCGTGATCGCATTCTTTATTTCACGGGGCTTTATTAAAACCGGTTTAGGCGCGAGAATCGCCTATTTATTTGTGCGGATCTTCGGCAAAAAAACGCTCGGATTATCGTATTCGCTGCTTTTCAGCGATTTGCTTCTCGCTCCCGCGATCCCCAGCAACACCGCAAGAGCGGGGGGCATCATTTTTCCGATCATCCACTCGCTGTCCGAGACGTTCGGTTCAACACCGAGGAAAGGAACAGAGCGTAAAATCGGGGCATTTTTGCTGAATGTCGGCTTCCAGGGGAACTTGATTACGTCAGCGATGTTCTTGACGGCGATGGCGGCGAATCCGTTAATCGCCAAGCTTGCTCACGATGTGGCGGGCGTCAATTTGACCTGGACAAGCTGGGCCGTTGCGGCGATTGTCCCGGGACTCGTGAGCCTGATCGTGACACCGCTTGTCATCTACAAACTGTACCCGCCCGAAATTAAAGAGACGCCGGATGCGGCTGGGATTGCGACCGACAAGCTGAAGGAAATGGGGCCTTTTAAACGCTCGGAATTGTTTATGGTCATCGTGTTTTTCCTTGTCCTTTTTTTATGGATCTTTGGAGGCAATGCTCACATAGACGCCACGACAACGGCTTTGATCGGGCTGTCGGTCTTGTTTTTGACCCAGGTCTTGACCTGGGACGATATTAAAAAAGAGCAGGGTGCATGGGATACGCTCATATGGTTTTCGACTTTGTTAATGCTGGCGACATTTTTGAACAAGCTGGGTATGGTCGGCTGGTTCAGCGATATGATGAAATCTTTTGTTTCCGGTTTTTCCTGGATCAGCGCATTCCTGATTTTAATTCTAGTCTATTTTTACTCGCATTATTTCTTTGCCAGCGCTACAGCCCATATCAGCGCGATGTACTCGGCATTTTTCGCCGTCATCGTCGCCGCGGGTGCGCCGCCGCTCTTATCGGCTCTCACCCTCGCGTTTTTCAGCAACCTTTTCGGCTGTACGACGCATTATGGCGCAGGGGCAGCCCCTGTTTTTTTCGGAGCCGGTTATATACCGGAAGGAAAATGGTGGTTCATCGGCTTTATCCTGTCGATCGTTCATATCGTGACATGGCTCGTTGTCGGCGGATTATGGTGGAAAGTGCTGGGTATATGGTAAAATGAAGAAGACGGGAGACATCCTGTCTTCTTTGTTTTTGAACTTGAAAGGTGTGTAGTGTATGTTGTTTGTTGATTTGTTGATTCCCGGTATCATCTTATCTTTTATCTACTTTCTGTATGACGTTGTCAAAAATCGAAAAAGGACAAGCTTTTTCAGAAAAATCGTTTTTGCCAGTTTCCTCGTTTACTTGTGCGCCGTCTTTCAGCTGACGATGGGCGGAATTCATGTTCCTGATCAGGAATTCGCAGCGATCGATGCTCAGCTCATTCCGTTTTATTTTGTGGGCGACTTGTTTCAAATGTATCAGGCGGCCGGATTCGACTGGTTTTTTTGGCATGCCGCCCGCCTCACGTTTTACAATGTATTGCTCCTCGCACCTTTAGGTGTTTATCTTTCGCTTTTATGGAGACATCTATCTATTAAAAGCGCGGCCATCCTGCTGTTTTTGACGAGCTTTTTCATCGAATGTCTGCAGCTAGTCCTGTCAGCGGCGGGAATGATCGCGGTGAGAACGTTTAATGTTGATGATTTAATCCTGAACACGCTTGGCGGTGTCATCGGTTTTTGCCTCTGTACATATATGCTTCGCGTCATCGGGAAAAGGCTTCCTGCGAAAAATCTCTATATTTAGTTTGAGCTAAAACTGAACGCTGAAGCTTTTAAATTCATGAATGCCTGTTCCATGCCTGGCCAAACGGTGTTTTTTTAGATGATGTGCGGCGCGCCCGGCTTCCTTTAAAATATCGGGGGCAAGTCCAAGCTGATGGTGTCCGCCAAATACTTTCTTGACCTGCCTGAGGGTGGATATTTTTTCAAGAGAGCAAACCAACTGGCAGGGATCAGTCGTTGGATAGAAAGCGTAGACGGGGGCTCCCGAATATAGAAGGTCGCCGGTGAATAAAAAGCCCGTCGTTTCATCGAAGACAGAGATGTGCCCTGGAGAATGCCCTGGTGTATGATAAATGATCAGCGGCCTTGAGCTCCTGCCGAGCACATCGCCGTCTTTTAGAACGGCTGTCGGCTCTCCTTGATACGGAGTATAGCTTTCAGGGGAAAAGGTCTCAGGCACCGGTTTTGTAATGTCACGTGAGACATCGCGGCGGATCTGTTCAATGGGAAGCCCTTTGATTCCGTCTGTGAGCCATTCCTTCTCGGCTTCATGAACATAAATGCAGTCATATTCCCCGTGGCTTCCGATGTGGTCCCAATGCACATGGGTTGTAATTACTTTGACGGGCAGGCTTGTCAGCTTGTCCGTTATCTTTTTAATGCTGGAAATGCCAAGGCCTGTATCGATTAAATACGCTTCATCCGCTCCCAGAAGCAAGTAGGAATGGACATGCTCCCAATGGCCGTCCTCGCTGATCGCAAATGTATCCCCGCCCAGATCTGTCACGGTAAACCATGAATCATCAATCACCGTTTTTCCTCCTTTTGGATATCGTTTTTTTAAATGTATCATGGGGTATCTAAAAGAAAAAGCACATATTAAGGTGTAAAAGGCGCACACTAATGGTTATATGAACAGTAAGCGTGGTGAAATCATGAGTGATCCTTATATGCCGCTGACTTCGATTAAAAGCGGTGTTTTAGAGGAGTATGCTGAAGGAGTTTACGGGTTAACCGTTCAGATTGTAAACGTCTATTTTATTTTTGATCCTGATACGCGTGAAGCCATTTTGATCGATGCGGGAATGCCTCAATCTGCTTCGTCCATCTTAAAGGAGGCGGAGGAGCGATTTGGGAGTGATTTTCGCCTGAAAGCGATCATTCTGACACACGGGCATTTCGATCATGTCGGCGCATTGGAAGAGCTGTTGGACAAATGGCCGGTTCCCGTATACGCCCATCCGAAAGAAATGCCGTATTTAACGGGAAAAGCGGATTATCCGCCCGCCAAGCCGGAAGTAAAAAGCGGGCTGGTCGCCAAGCTTTCACCATTGTTTCCACGGCATTCCATCAATATTTCATCCCATGTCAAGCCGCTTGACGAAGACGGCTCCGTCCCATTCCTTTCCGGATGGAAATGGGTGGAGACACCAGGTCATACACCTGGACATGTTTCGCTTTTCCGGCAGTCAGACAGAACATTGATCGCGGGTGATGCCATTACAACCGTTGAGCAAGAATCCCTTTTTGAGGTGGCGATCCAAAAGCAGGAGCTAAACGGACCGCCCGCATATTTTACGATGGATTGGCCGCAAGCGGCCGATTCGATACGCAAGCTGGCTGATCTCGGACCGGCGTCTCTGTTGACCGGACACGGCGTACCGATGAAGGGAGACGACTTTTCCCGGGAGCTGTTCAGCCTGTCCGACCACCTGCCTGCTTCACAGTCGTAAAGGCTAAAACATTCGGTTCTGCCGAATGTTTTTTAGTGAAAAATGGACCATTTCATTTATCGCAATTCATCAAGGTCCCGTCTGTATATGTGTACCAAATGATTCATTTTCTGAAATTTTAGACAAAAAATGCGCACATTTCATTTATAATGCAGGTATTCAGGAAAGGAGCTGAGGAAAGATGAACATGCCAAAACGTCTGCAAGCTTTTCTGGGGATGACGATTTTGTTTGCCGGACTGCTGCTCTCCGATGCGGTTCATGCCGCCGAAACCCCTTACTACGGAAAAAACTACACTCAGCCAGATCAATTGTCTTCACTGTATCCAGAGCCTGAAGAAACCTTTCAAACACCTGCTTTTGTGAAAAAAGGGGAAGCCTTTACGACACAGGAAGAAATGATGAAGTTTATACACAGACTGACAAAAAAAAGCCCGTATGTCAAAATGAAAAATCTTGGTTCTTCAATTGAAAAAAGAAAGATTCCGGTGCTTTATTTTACGAAAGACGAGCGCATTCGCACGATATCCAAAAAGCCGACCGTTTGGCTTCAGGGGCAGATTCACGGAAATGAACCAGCCGCCGGAGAAGCGGCTTTGGCAATGGCCGAGAAATTAGCCGGGCCATACGGTGAGCAAGTCCTTGAGAAGGTCAATGTCATCATCGTGCCGCGAGTGAATCCTGACGGTTCCTATCACTTTAACAGGAGGCTGTCGAGCGGAATCGACGGAAACAGAGACCATGTAAAGCTTGAGTCTCCCGAAGTGCGCGCCATCCATAAGGAATTCGCGAAATTCTCGCCTGAGGTCGCGATTGACGCTCATGAATACGGCGTCGGACAAAACGAATTCCAACAAATCGGTGACAAAGGGGCGTTAAAATACCACGATATTTTGATTTTATCAGGGAAAAATCTGAATATCCCGGAACCGCTGAGGGATGCAGCTGACAGCCTCTATGTGGATGGAGTCAAGGAAAAGCTTGATGAAAAAGGGTTCTCAAATGATTCCTATTATACGACCGGCAAAAGCAAAGCCGGGAAAATAGAGATTTATGAAGGCGGTACAGAGGCGAGAATCGGGCGGAACGCGTTTGCCCTTCAGCCAGCTCTTTCCTTCCTGGTTGAAAGCAGGGGAATCGACATTGGCCGCGAAAATTTCGCACGCAGAGTCGCCGCCCAAGTGGCCGCGCATGAGACCATCATTGATACGACGGTCAAGCATGCGGCCGAAGTCAAGCATCTCGTCGCCGCAGAAAAACGAAGGCTCATCCAAAAAGCGATAAAGGCAAATGACGAGGATCAGGTCGTCATCAAAAGCGAATTTGCCGGACCATTTGCAGATACGCTCAAAATGGCTGATATCGCCTCAGGACAAGCCATCGATGTGCCAGTTCAATATTACAGCGCCAGCCAATCTGTTCCAACGCTGTCGCGTACACGGCCGACGGCCTATCTCGTTCTGCCGGGGCATGAGGAAATCGATCAGAAACTGCAAGATCAGGGGCTTAAAGGCGTGACGCTGAAGTTTAAGCAAAAGCTCACCGCCGAAGCTTATCAGGTTGTCTCCAAGGAAACGGCGGGGGAATCCGAAGGCCGGCCTGTCGTAAAAGTGGACACAAAACTTAAACTGAAGACAAAAGAGTTTCCAAAGGGAACAAAAATCTATTTCACCGCTCAGCCGCAAACCAACCTTTTATCGATCGCGCTTGAGCCTGAATCGGTGGACAGCTTTGTCAGCACAGGCTATATTTCGTCTGAAATAGGCAAAGAGCTCCCGATCTTTCGCTTTATGTCCGAGCAAAAGACGCTTCATATTCAAGAATAAAAAGCGGCATCCGTCATTTGACGGATGCTTTTTAGCGGTTTTTTGTCATTTCATACAGAAAGGTTTTAAACATTGCCGGAAACCTATACAATAAGTATCAGTTCTTTAGATCAGGAAGGAGAGAATCCGGTTGGAGGCACATGAAGAACGATGGAATGAAGCAAAGGCCTTCATTGAGCAATGTTACGGAGAGCTGGCAAAATCCGAAGAGGAAAAAAAGCTCCGTTTACATAACATACAAGAGGAAATCAAGAAAACGGGAAGCTACACACACACGCGGGAAGAAATCGAACACGGCGCTCGAATGGCCTGGAGAAACAGCAGCCGCTGCATCGGCAGGCTGTTTTGGCATTCTCTAAACGTCCTTGATCACAGGGACGTCCGAACAGAGGAAGAGGTAAGGGATGCGCTCTTTCAACACATTCAATTGGCGACAAACAGCGGGAAAATCAAACCGTTTATTACCATTTTTCCGCCTGAGCAAGACGGGAAGAAAAAAGTGACCATTTGGAACCATCAGCTGATCAGGTATGCGGGATATGAGACGGAAGACGGCGTGATCGGCGACCCGGCTTCCTTGAAGCTGACAAAAGTCTGTCAGGCGCTTGGCTGGAAAGGCGAGGGAACGCCTTTTGATCCGCTTCCGCTCGTGTTTCAAGTCGAAGACCGTCCGCCAGTCTGGTATGAACTGCCAAGGGCGATTGTGAAAGAGGTGGCGCTCACACACCCTGAGATTGCCGCTTTCCGAGAGCTGGGCCTGAAATGGTATGCCGTCCCGATCGTTGCGGACATGAAGCTGGAAATCGGGGGGATTCATTATAATGCCGCCCCCTTTAACGGCTGGTATATGGGAACGGAAATCGGCGCGCGCAATCTCGCGGATACGGATCGCTACAATGTGCTCGAAAAAGTCGCGGCCGTTATGGGGCTTGATACAGTGCGGAATGCTTCGCTGTGGAAAGACACAGCGCTTGTTGAACTGAACAGGGCAGTCCTCCATTCTTATAAAAAAGCAGGTGTCAGCATCGTTGACCACCATACCGCGGCCAGCCAGTTTAAACGGTTTGAAGAACAGGAAGCCGCAGAGGGAAGGGAGCTTGCTGCAAGCTGGACATGGCTGATTCCGCCGCTATCGCCGGCATCGACCCATATTTTTCACAGCTATTATGAGGATAGAGAAGTCAAACCAAATTATTTCTATCAGGAAAAGCCCTATGAAACAATGAAATGGGAAGAATAAGGACGTTGTCAGCTTATGCATATTCGCTGAAGATCAGGGAAGCAAATAAAAGAGGCTGTCCGGGAGTACGGACAGCCTGATGTTTTGCTTTTAACTATTCGGCATGAATTTTTAAAACAGCCGGATGTCCATCATCCAGCCTTTATCCATTCATGCCGTTTTCTTTCCGGAACAGCATATAGGAATAGAGATAAGGTGCAAAAACGGTAAGCAAAATGATGGGCAGTATCAGATTTTCGCTTAAAGAAAACAAGCCGTTTGCCGCGATTAGAAGCCCTGCTGCGGTAAATACCTTCGCCGCAAATCTGTGGGTTTTTTTCCAAATCGCATCACTGCTCAATGTCCACGGGTTTTTGATTCCAAAGAAGAAATTGGAGCGGACTCTCGGAAGGTAATTGCCGATGACGATGAGAAGAGCGCCCACCAGTACCGGCACGATGCTTCCCGTCGGCAGGTCATAGCCGAGCCCGGTCATCACGAGCAGCAGGTTGATCAGGGAAAAGATCAGCAGCATGGCGTTGATGATGAGATGATACGTTTTTGCAAAAAGCTGATAGTTTTTTCGGCGCGGGTCGATCTTTGGCGTCAGGATCATTAAGATATACATAAAAACAAGCAAGGCCATCATGGTGAGCATCGCTTCCGTTTTTGAAGCGTATCTGTCAACCTCGCCCGAGAATGACCAATGGATGGGAACTTGATTGGACATGCGCGGATAAGTGATCGCCCACATCAAAAGGTTAGCTAAAATCATAGACAGTGGAAATAAGTGCTTCTTCATTTTGTATCCCCTTCGTTCTGATCTGTTTGTTCAGTAAAACTGAATGCCCAGCTGATGATGTCTTGAAACATGGTGGTATTCAATGAGTAAATGATGAACTGGCCTTTTTTTTCATCCTGGATTAATTCGGCCTGTTTTAAGATTTTCAAATGCTGAGAAATACTCGGCTTTGACATTTGAAAATGCCCGGAAATTTCACCGGCGGTCAAATCCCGGTCTTTTAAAAGATTCAATATTTGTCTTCTCGTCGGATCAGCTAAAGCTTTAAAAGTTTGATTCATGTCAAGCATTCCTTAATTCGATATTTAGTTAATTAACTAAATACTAAAATAAAAAGGCGATGAAGTCAATACATCAATAAAAAATCCGCCATTGGCGGCGGATGTTGTATGGGGGTTAATAGCTGATATTAAATTTTTGATAGCCATCGATGTGTTTTGTTTCTTCCACTTTCACGTTCGTTACTTTTGAGAATGGACTTCCTTTTTGTACGGCATTTAAGAAATGTTTCAGGCTTTCCTCAGGCCCTTCGGCACGGATTTCCACAGCACCGTCGTCAAGATTCCGCACCCAGCCGGTTAGTTTGTGTTTGTCTGCTTCCATTTGCACGAAATAGCGAAAGCCGACGCCTTGGACCCTTCCATCGACGATGATTCGATATTGAAGCATAGGAACACCCCTTTTCTTCTATGCTATCATATTTCCCAATTTCAGATCACGGCATAGACATGATCGAATTGAATCGTTACAATATGAAAATAAAGGAAGGGCGTGAGGTTTTGGAAAATCAGAAATATGAGATTCTGTCGATTTACGTTGGACAGCCGGATACATACGAATTTGCCGGAAAAAAGGTAGAGACGGCGATTGTGAAACAGGCCGTCGACAAGCCCGTGTTTTTGGGCCGCACGAACTTTGACGGAGACAGGCAGGCCGATCTCGTCCACCATGGCGGAGCCGATAAAGCGGTTTGCGTCTATCCGGCGGTTCATTATGCATACTGGGAGGAGGTTCTGAACAAGAAGCTTCCTCAGGCGGCGTTTGGAGAAAATGTGACCGTACAAGGCTTAACAGAAAAAGATGTGTGCATCGGCGATACTTTTAAGCTTGGAGAAGCTCTTGTGCAGATCAGCCAGCCGCGGCAGCCGTGCTTTAAGCTTGCCAAAAAACTGAATGAAAAAGATATGGTATTGAGAGTGAGAGAAACAGGTTACAGCGGATTTTATTTCAGGGTATTGCAAGAAGGGATCGTCGCGCCCCGAGCGCAGCTGGAGCTCGTCTCCCGCGATCCACACGAGATGACCGTCTCATACGCCAACCATCTGATGTATCATGACAGGAATAACAAGCCCGCCATCCAGAGGATTTTGGAGGTCGAAGCTTTGTCAGACAGCTGGAGAGCTTCCTTTTTAAAGCAGCTCACAGCTTAAAAAATGCCGTGCCCAGTGGCACGGCTATTTCAAACGAAACGTTTATTTTTTCATGCTGTCGAGCAGATTGGCTAAAAAGTGTGCTTTATAGCTTTGAAGCTTTCTTCCTTCATACTTCGTCATCCCTAGCTTTTTCAGTTCTTCTACATACCAGCCTTTGCTTCCGTAATGCATGGCAGAAAACTCCCTTCTATGATTCGATGCAATTGGCATTCTAACATCTATAGAAAAACGTTGAAAAGGGGTGGGCGACAATTTTCTAAAACTGAGTCTTTCGTCCTAATTCGGGAGTTTGTCTGCGCATGGTGTCATTGGTGTGTCAGGCTGACGATGATCATCACAGCAATCGAAATGCTGAGAACGATTCCGATGTATTTTAAATAGCCGTTCTTTTTTTTGTGGGCGTATACCGTTAAGAACACGCTCTCGATCAAAAAGATCAGCCCGATGATGGCAAACAGCATAACAAAAGGGCTCCTTTCGCACATTCTGTTTTTTATTTTAACATAAAAGCCCGGACCTCTCCGGGTCCGGGCCTTAAGCGTCTCGGCAAACCCTCGCATTCGTTGCGAGGCCTGCAAGGAATTATACTGACAGTATGAGAAAATCAATCAAGCTGTGTTAAAATGATCGGTTCGTCTTTTGTGATGACGATCGTATGCTCGATCTGCGCGACGAAGCTTCCGTCGGGCGTTTTGAACGTCCAACCGTCACCGGCTTCTATAGTATGTTCGGCTTTTGTTGAAACAAACGGCTCCAGGGCGATGACGGTTCCGTTTTTAAACAATGCATTATCAAACGGATCGAAATAATTTAAAATATGGTTCGGCGCTTCGTGGAGGCTTTTGCCAATGCCGTGTCCCGTCAGATTTTTAATGACGGTAAATCCGTTTGCTTTCGCTTCATTGTATACGGCTCTGCCAATTTGGTTTTGCTTTTTGCCGGCCCGCGCCTGCAATAGGCCTTTTTGAAATGCGCTCTCAGCACATTCGCACAGCTTGTGCAGCGTTTCATCCCCTTTTCCCAGAACAAAAGAAATGCCGGTATCTGAGTAGTAGCCGCCGAATTCTGCCGAAATGTCGATATTGATCAAATCGCCTTCTTGTAAAATGGTCGATTTGCTCGGGATGCCGTGGGCTACTTCATCATTTACACTGATGCATGTCGTTCCCGGGAAATCGTATTCCTTTTCCGGAGCTGAAGCTGCTCCGTGGGCTTCAAGCACTTGTTTTCCAATGAGGTCAAGCTCTTTTGTGCTCATGCCGGGAGCTGCTTTTTCCTTCATTTCCTCCCGTGCCAAAGCGACGATTCTGCCGATTTTTTTGAGCCCTTCAAGCTCTTGGTCATTCGTTACAATCACGATTCATTCCCGCTTTCTTTTTTATATTCCAAATCAAGCTTACCATATCTGTTCACGAAAAAGGAACAGCTCCGGCTTCAAGACAAAAAAACGCCCGCCTTCCATGAGGAAAGCGGGCGCTTGCCGATTACTGTCCTGAATCTGAATTTGTCGTTTTCGATGCATCAGATTCCGATGTTTTCGGGTTATGGTTTGTATAGTCGTAGTCGCTCGGATCGATTGCTTTGAAGCCTTTCGGTTTGTAGAAGCGCAGCAAATCTCCGTCGACGATTTTATCGGACATTTCGAGCTCTTTTTTCACCGATTCTTCGATGTTCGGATCGATGTCTTTCTCGTTCAGAAGCTCTCCTGTCTTCGTATCATAGTAGTGTCCGTTCGTTTTCGTGTACTCCGGAGAAACGAAGTCGCCGTTTCTGAACGGAATCACTTCGCGGTGTTCAGGCGACAGAAGGTCTGAACCGCTCATCAAGTAATCTTTCGTGTTCACGCCCATTAAATGAAGCAGAGTAGGGGCTACATCGACTTCGCCTCCGTATTTATGGGATTTGATTCCCTTGACCCCAGGCGCATGGATGAACAGCGGAACCCGCTGTAATTGCGCGTTTTCATATGGCGTGATCTCTTTGCCCAATACTTTGGACATCGCTTTGTTGTGGTTTTCCGAAATGCCGTAATGGTCCCCGTACATGACAACAATCGTATTGTCGTATAATCCGGCTTTTTTCAGGTCGTTGAAGAATTGTTCAAGCGCCTGATCCATATAGTGGGCCGATTGGAAATAGTGGTCGACGACACTGTCTCCGGTGTCACCGGCCGGGAAGTCTGTATCGCCTTCATCCATTTCGAATGGGAAATGGTTTGACAGCGAAATGAACTTCGTATAGAAAGGCTGTTTCAGGCTCTTTAACAGCGGCATTGATTCTTTAAAGAACGGCTTATCCTTCATGCCGTAGTTTTTCGTTTTATCTTCGCTCATATCGTAGTACGTAGCGTCAAAGAACTTGTCATATCCGATGGCTTTATACATTTCATTGCGGTTCCAGAACGTTTTGTAGTTGCCATGGAACGCCGCTGATGTATAGCCTTGGGATTTTAAAATGGCCGGTGCCGACTGCAGCGTGTTTTGCGCTTTATTGATGAAGACAGACCCTTGTGCTAAAGGATACAGCGAGTTGTCCATCATAAATTCGGCATCTGATGTTTTACCTTGTCCAGTCTGGTGGAAAAAGTTGTCAAAATAAAATGTTTCATCATCATGAGCCAGCGAGTTTAAAAACGGCGTCACTTCTTTGCCGTCAAGCTTATAGTCAATCAGGAACGTCTGCAGCGATTCCATGGAAATGTATACGACGTTCATGCCTTTCGCTTTGCCGAAGTATTCGGCATTCGGTTTGTCCTGGTTGGCTTTAATATAGTTCTCAACTTCCGTCACGTCGCTGGAGCTGGCCAGGGCGCGCTGGCTGTTTGACTTAATGTTTTGCACCGCATCATAAATCGTGAAGTTATAAGTTCCCAAGTATTTCACAAGATAGTTGCGGTCAAAAGAACGGGTGAGGAGCTCGGGACGGTCCATCTCCGCAACCGCGAGATTGGCGAGAAAGACCAGGACGCTTGCACCCATGACAATTTTAAACGGTCTTTTCGTGCTTGTTTCAGAAGGCCTGTTATAAAATACGGCCAAACCGATTAAAATGATAGTATCGATGAAATAAAACACATCAAGCGGGTGCATCAGCGAGAATATGCTGTCTCCGAGCTGCCCCCCGTTTGTTCTTGCCTGCATGATCGTAGGCAATGTGATAAAGTCGCTGAAAAATCTGTAGTATACGATGTTTGCATAAAGCAAAAAAGACATTAAAAAATGAATCACTATAATCGCTGTCTGCTGTATTTTTTTCTTGAACAAGAGTCCCAATCCAAGAAAGAACAAGCTTGAGCTAATCGGATTCACAAAAAGCAAAATCTGTTGAACTGTGTTGGTTATTCCTAAATTAAATTCAATTACATACGCAGCATAAGTTTTTAGCCATAGCAATATGGCGGCTATCAGAAAGAAGGCAAGGCCCCTCTCCTTAATAAATCTTTTCAATTGTTACACTCCTTTTTTCCGGATCAGTATAAAACCATCGGAACGAAAGAAAAAAACGAATGTATAAAATATACCATGAAATGCCGATTTAGAAAAGCGGAAACTCAAGCGGCCTAAATATCAGCAAAACGCCCGGCAATATTGCATTTTTCACGTCCGGAAAGGTGATCTGGAAATATTTTGTGCTTCACATATATTGGCGGAAGGGTGTTTTTGTGGCAGACTGATCATAGTATATGAACGACAAAGGGGGATTAGACCATGGATTTTGCGAGCATCATATCGGAGGACAAAATTAAGCAGGCGATGAAGGACGGGGAATTTGACAATCTTCCCGGAATGGGCAAGCCGCTCAGAAAAGATGAGGCCCAGCATGTGCCCGAGCATCTTCGCATGGCATACCGGATCATGAAAAGCGCCGGTATGGCAGGAGACGAAGGGGCGCTGAAAAAAGAGATGATGACGATTGACGAGCTGATAGCCAAGTGCACGGATGAAAACGAGCGCGAGCGTTTAATGAAGAGAAAAACGGAAAACCAGCTCAAGCTCGACAGGCTCGCCGACAAAAAAGGAATGTTTTCCAAGCCGGCGTCCGCTTTTTATAAAGATAAAATATACGGACGGCTGGGGCGTTCATAAGGCGGAGCCCCGCCGTTTTTTTATGTCTGCTCCACCTCTTTCGATCTGGAAGTCGAAGGAATCGATAGGTATGATGACGAACCCTATTCATATGTGATTGCTGCAAAAAAGGTTTATGTTTCTTCATTTGTGGTAATGACACATAAACGAACAAAGGGTGATAGGATGGACATACTGTTAACATGGGTACAGCGTATATCTGATTGGCTTTGGGGGCCGCCTTTAATTGTGTTGCTGACGGGGACAGGATTGTATTTGACGGTCCTGCTGAAATTTTTTCAGTTTCGTTATCCTTTATACATTTTCAAACAGACGATCGCAAGCGTAGGGAAAAAGCCGAAGGGAGAAGGGACGGTCACACCGCTGCAGGCCTTGACATCCGCTCTCAGTTCGACGGTCGGCGCCTCAAACATTGTCGGTGTGCCGGCGGCCATTATGTTCGGCGGTCCGGTAGCGGTTTTTTGGATGTGGCTGATCGCGCTGTTTGCTATGGCGATTAAGTTCTCGGAAAGCGTGCTTGCTGTTCATTACAGAGAAAAGAATGAAGACGGCGAGTTTGTCGGCGGACCGATGTACTACATCACAAAAGGCTTGCGGATGAAATGGCTTGGCGTCTTTTTTTCCGTCGCACTGATCATTGAGCTGGTTCCAAGCATCATGGTGCAAGGAAATTCGGCCTCTGTTTCATTGGCGCAAACCTTTTCTCTCAATAGAATCTCCGCCGGAATCGGAATTGCCTTTTTGATCGGCCTGGTTGTCATCGGGGGGATCAAACGGATTGGAAAAGTGACAGAGCTGGTGGTGCCGCTTATGGCAGGGGCATATGTGGGGGCGGGTCTCCTCATTGTCCTCACGAATGTGTCAGCAGTGCCCGCTTTTTTCTCTCTCATCTTTTCGAATGCGTTTACCTCTTCATCGGCATTGGGGGGATTTGCAGGAGCAGCCATTGCCGAAACCGTCCGCTGGGGGTTTGCCCGTGGCCTTTATTCAAATGAAGCCGGAATGGGCACAGCCCCGATCGCCCATGCAGCGGCAATGACCGACCACCCGGTGAGGCAGGGCTTCTGGTCTGTCATCGGCATTGTCGTTGACACCCTGCTGATTTGCACAACGACAGCTTTTGTCGTTCTCTCATCAGGGGTATGGACAGGGGAAAACGCCCTGCAAAACCCGGCGGCGCTGACCGCGGATGCTTTTCGCAGCTATTTTGGCAGCGGCGGGGAATATTTCGTGTCGATTTCGCTCGTCTTCTTCGTTTTATCAACGATTACGGTGATTATTTTTTACGGGGTTAAGCAAGCCGAGTTTTTGTTTGGCAAGATCGCGGGACATGTGCTTAAGCTGGTCTATCTGGCGGCCATTATCATCGGCGCGGCAGGCGGAGCGAAGGCGATTTGGGGCTTTCTTGACCTTGCGCTTGCGTTCATTTTGTTTCCGAATATCATAGCGGTGCTGCTCTTAAGCAGGAAAGTCAGATCTTTATACGATGAGTTTTTCACATCAGAAAAGTACTATTTGAAAGATATCGGAAAGCAAGAGAGCGTTTACGAAACGCAGCAAAAGGTAAACAATTCTTAGCGATCGGCGAGACGGAAAATGAAAAAGGGATTTAGCCATGGATTTTACGAGTTTAAGCATAGAGAATCATGAATAACGTTGGCATGGCAGGAGTCGAAGGGGCGCTGAACAGAATGTGCGGATGAAAACAGCGCGGGCGTGAGCTTAGCTCGGCAGGCTCGGTTTCCAAGCCCGTGTCCGCTTTTTGTAAAGATAAAAAACGGCTGGGGCGTTTAAGCGGTGCCCCGCCGTTTTTTATCTTGCTCCAACAAGAGGTGAGTCCAGCATAAACTTGCACTGAAAGCAAAAATCATTTCTGTAATATGTAATGTTTGATCATATATCATACATTTATCATTGCAGGATAGAAATGTCTGTTCGCGATCATACTATTGGAAAGAAAATTGCTGGAAGAGGTATAAATATGCTTGAAAATGGTGTGATTTCAGCAAGACAATTTCAGGTATTGGTTTTTTTATTTACCATAGGCAGCTCTGTCTTGTATATCCCTGCGTCACTTGCTGCCGAAGCCAAACAAGATGCCTGGATTTCATCCGTATTTGGAGTGGGGATTGGGCTGTTGATTGTGAAACTTATCACTTCAGTTGCAAAACCTTACCCTAATTTGAATTTTGCTCAATATACGGAAGTGATTTTCGGAAAATGGCTGGGAACGTTGATTAATTTGGGCTTTTTCTTTAATTTTTATTTGATTTCCGCCTTTGTTCTTCGGGATGTTGGTGACTTTCTATTAACGCTCATTCTCCCGGAAACGCCTCTGCCATCCATTTTAATCATGTTTATTATCGTTGTGATTATAGGTATTCGTTTAGGGCTTGAGACATTGGCCAGGGCGGCGGAAATATTTTATCCGTGGTTAATCCTTTTGCTGTTGTTACTTTTGATTGCACTAACGCCTCAGTTTCAACTTTCCAATATACAGCCTTTTTTTGAGAGCGGAATAAAAGCCACCGTTCGCGCGAGTTTTCCGTTTATTGCAGTCCCCTTTTTTCAATTTTCTGCGTTTCTTATGATCATTCCTTATGTTCAAAAGAGGAAAGAAGTCGAAAAGAATTTCTTTTTAGGAACGTGTAAAGCAGGAATACTATTAATTCTGATTACAGTCATTTCCATAGTCGTTCTTGGTGTAGATATGACAGCAAGGCATTTTTATCCGACTTATGCGCTGTCAAAAAAAATTAATATCGGCGATTTTCTGCAGCGTCTTGAGCCCGTCATGGCGGGCATCTGGTTTGTTTCTATCTTCTTTAAATTAGCCGTTTGTTTCTATGCGTCCGCTTTGTCCCTTGCTCATACCTTAAAGCTCAAGAATTACAGGGTTTTGACATTCCCTTTAGGTATGATATTGGTCGTTCTCTCCATCATCGTTTACCCGAACATCGTGTATACCAGTGAGTTTATTAAATAGTTTATTAAATGGATGTTTTTTTATTTTGGAACGATGGGGTTTGTCATTCCGATATTCGTATTGGGAGTATCAAAATTTAGAAGGCAAAACCATTGACCTTGATCCGCTTTTGTTAGAATTCCCATCGTACAGAGTGCGGTGCGGCTTTTTTGCACGTATATGACAAGCAGTTTGAAAGCAGGCCTTCTCGAGAGAAGCGCTCCTGCTTTTTTGTTTTTTACATGGAGCGGTCGGTTTTTTTATTTATGAAAGCGCTACAAAAAATATGTTGACTACTTGTATATACAGGATTACAATATAAGCATAAAATGTATATACAGGTTAAACGAGAGAAGGAGGGTTTGGAATGGGGGATTTCAAACAACCAGTGCGTCAAATCGTCGATGCAGTCGGCGGTGTGGATAATATTGCAGCAGCAACCCACTGTGTGACGCGCCTGCGGTTTGCATTGATAGATGAAAGCAAGGTTGATCAAGAGTTGCTTGATCAAATTGATGTAGTCAAAGGCTCATTTTCAACAAATGGACAGTTTCAAGTGGTGATCGGCCAAGGAACAGTCAATAAAGTATATGCGGAGCTGGTCGAAGAAACCGGTATTGGCGAGTCGAGTAAAGATGAGGTGAAAAAGGCCTCTGAAAAAAATATGAATCCTTTACAGCGTGCTGTGAAAACGCTTGCGGATATATTTATTCCGATTTTGCCTGCGATTGTGACAGCGGGATTGCTGATGGGGATCAATAATATTTTAACGGCGCAGGGCATTTTCTTCAGCAAATCGATTGTCGAAGTCTATCCGCAGTGGGCGGATCTCGCCAATATGATTAATTTGATTGCGGGCACGGCTTTTACTTTTCTGCCTGCATTAATCGGGTGGTCAGCTGTCAAACGCTTTGGCGGCAATCCGCTGCTCGGTATTGTGCTTGGTGTGATGCTCGTTCATCCCGACCTGTTAAATGCGTGGGGATATGGCGCAGCAGAGCAAAGCGGAAAGATCCCGGTCTGGAATCTCTTCGGTCTGGAGGTTCAGAAAGTCGGCTACCAGGGACAGGTGCTGCCGATTTTGCTTGCTTCTTATATGCTGGCCAAAATTGAACTGTTTTTAACAAAGCGGACACCTGAGGGCATACAGCTCTTGGTTGTTGCACCGATCACGCTTCTTGTCACAGGATTTGCTTCATTTATCGTGATCGGCCCGATTACATTTGCGATCGGCAATTTGCTGACATCAGGCCTGATTGCTGTCTTCGGCAAATTTGCCATACTGGGCGGACTGTTGTATGGCGGCTTATACGCGGCGCTCGTGATCACAGGTATGCACCATACATTCCTTGCAGTCGATCTTCAGCTGATCGGTTCCAAGCTCGGCGGCACATTTTTATGGCCGATGCTGGCGCTTTCCAATATCGCACAAGGATCAGCAGCGCTTGCCATGATGTTTATCGTCAAGGATGAGAAGCAGAAAGGTCTCTCTTTAACCTCGGGCATCTCGGCATATCTCGGCATTACCGAACCCGCGCTGTTCGGTGTGAATCTCAGATATCGTTTCCCGTTTGTGATCGCGATGATCAGTTCAGGGCTGGCCGGAATGTATATTTCCTCACAAGGGGTTCTGGCAAGCTCTGTCGGAGTCGGCGGTGTGCCCGGCATTTTCTCTATCATGGCCCAGTATTGGGGCGCATTCGCGATTGGGATGGCGATCGTGCTTGTGGTGCCGTTCGCCGGAACATACGCTTATGCTAAATTAAAACAAAAATAACAGCAGGGGAAGGAGCGTGTTTTGCCGCTCCCTTTTCCCATTTTATATAGAAGAAAACGGTGGTGCAAAATGATGAGAACGAAACAAAACCAATGGTGGAAAAAAGCGACAGTCTATCAAATTTATCCGAAAAGCTTTAACGATACGACAGGAAGCGGTGTCGGCGACATTCAGGGAATCATCGAAAAGCTCGATTATATCAAAGAGCTGGCGTGTGATGTGATTTGGCTGACGCCGATTTATGCATCCCCGCAGCATGATAACGGGTATGACATCAGCGATTATTACCGGATTCATGAAGAATACGGAACTATGGCCGACTTTGAGGAGCTTCTCGAGGAAGCCCATCAACGCGGAATCAAGGTGATTATGGACCTTGTCGTCAACCATACATCGACAGAGCATAAATGGTTTAAAGAAGCATCGTCTTCGAAAGATCATCCTTACCGCGATTTTTACATTTGGAAAGATATGAAGCCGGATGGTTCGCCGCCGACAAACTGGGAGTCAAAATTCGGCGGTTCCGCCTGGCAGTTTGATGAAAAGACGGGGCAGTATTATTTGCACCTTTACGATGTCACACAGGCTGATTTAAATTGGGAAAACGAAGAGGTCAGAAAAAAAGTGTATGAGATGATGCATTTTTGGTTTGAAAAAGGAATTGACGGCTTCAGGCTTGACGTCATCAACGTCATTTCAAAAGATCAGCGTTTTCCCGATGACGACAAGGGAGACGGACGAAGGTTTTATACGGATGGGCCAAGGGTGCACGAATTTTTGCACGAAATGAACAGAGAGGTTTTTTCTCAATATGACAGCATGACGGTCGGGGAAATGTCATCGACGACGATTGCCGATTGCATCCGCTACACAAACCCGGAAAGCCGGGAGCTCGATATGGTCTTTAACTTTCATCATTTAAAAGCGGACTATCCAAACGGCGAAAAATGGGCGCTTGCTGATTTCGATTTTCTCAAGCTGAAAAAGATTCTGTCTGAATGGCAGATTGAAATGAATCAAGGGGGCGGCTGGAATGCGCTGTTCTGGTGCAACCATGATCAGCCGCGCATCGTCTCGCGCTACGGTGATGACGGGAAATACCGCAAAAAATCGGCGAAAATGCTGGCAACCGCGATTCATATGCTGCAAGGCACCCCATACATTTACCAAGGGGAAGAAATCGGTATGACAGACCCGAAGTTTGACGATATTTCACTTTATCGGGATGTAGAGTCTTTAAATATGTACCGCCTGATGAAAGAAGAGGGAAAATCCGAAGCGGAGATCCTCAAGATTTTGCAGGCAAAGTCACGCGATAATTCGCGGACGCCTGTGCAATGGAATGATGGGGAAAATGCCGGATTTACAACGGGAACACCGTGGATTCCGGTGCCTGACAATTACAAACACATCAATGTCGAAGAAGCGCTCCGCGATCCTGATTCGATTTTCTACCATTATAAAAAGTTAAATGAGCTGCGCAAACAATACGATATCATCACGACAGGCGATTATCAGCTCATTCTTGAAGACGATCCGGATCTTTACGCATATGTGAGAAACGGGGAAAATGAAAAGCTTTTGGTCATCAATAATTTTTACGGCAGAGAAAGCGAATTCCGCCTGCCGGATGATCTTGATGTTGAAGGATATACAGCCAATGTTCTCATTTCCAACGACCCCGACATTCCGGAGCGTTTGACAAGCTTTAAGGTGAAACCTTATCAATCGATTGTTTATCATCTTCGCAAACCATGCTAAACTAAGCTTGGTGGTAAAAAAATGAAAGTCAACAAATATATGATGATTTACAAAGAAATCGCAGACCAAATCGATCAAGGCGTGTTAAACGCCGGTGATATTTTGTCATCGGAAAATGATCTGGCCGAGCACTATGAGACGTCAAGAGAAACCGTCCGGAAAGCGCTGAATGTGCTTGCGCAAAACGGATACATTCAAAAAATTAAGGGAAAAGGCTCGGTTGTGCTGAACAGGGAAAAAATGCAGTTCCCGGTTTCCGGCCTCGTCAGTTTTAAAGAGCTTTCCGAAACGCTCGGCAAAGAAACAAAGACGACGGTGCATGAATTCGGCTTGACGCTCCCGAACGCATATATACAAAAACAGCTTCGGATCTCCGCTGATGAAGACATATGGCGTGTCGTCCGGTCGAGAAACATCAACGGCGAGCGTGTCATTCTGGACAAGGATTATTTTATCCGCCAAAACGTACCGCTGTTAACAAAAGAGATATGCGAGGATTCGATCTATCAATACCTCGAAGGCGAGCTCGGGCTTGTTATCAGCTACGCCCATAAAGAAATCGTCGTGGAGCCGTGTACGGAAGCGGATCAAAAGTATTTGGATCTCAACGGATATGACCATATCGTCGTGGTGAAAAATTTCGTTTTTCTCGATGATACGACTTTGTTCCAATACACGGAAAGCAGACACCGCCTTGATAAATTTCGGTTTGTCGATTTTGCCAGAAGAGAGAAATAGCACGGTCCGCCTGTCGGCGGCCGTGTTTTTTTGTGCAGCCGTTTCTGCTCCCGTGCCGATTGAATATGATGTGATACGTGTAACGTAAAAAGGGAGGCTGTAGGAATGATTCATGAAACAGCGAAAATCGGAAAGAATGTCGTGTTCGGAGAACATGTCGTGATTGAGGAAAACGTGATGATCGGAGATGATGTGGAAATTGGCCACCATGCCGTCATTAAAAAGAATACACAGATTGGAGACAGAGTGAAGATCGGCGATTTGGCCGTCTTAGGCAAAGCGGCTTCATCAAACAAAAAAATGGCGCGAAAGCCGAAAAAGAAAGGAGCACCTTTAAAGATTGAAGCCGATGCGGTTATCGGTTCAAATGTTGTGATTTATCGGGCCGTGCTTTTGGATCAAGGGGTGTTCGTCGGAGATATGGCAAGCATCCGCGAAAATGTAACGGTTGGCAAAGAAAGCATCATCGGGCGCAACGCCATGGTTGAGAACAACACGACGATCGGCAGCCGGGTGACGATTCAAACGGGATGCTATATCACCGCGGATATGGAGATTGAAGATGAAGTGTTTATCGGTCCGCGCTGTTCAACATCAAATGACAAATATATGGGGATGGGCAATTATCCATATCAAGGTCCGGTGATTAAAAGGGGCGCGAAAATCGGCAATAATGCGACATTGCTGCCGGCGGTTGTCATCGGCGAGCAAGCGGTCATCGGGGCCGGCGCCGTCATCACGAAAGATATTCCTGCCGGCAAAACGGCTGTGGGCAATCCGGGGCGAGTTGTGAAATAAGATTTTTATTTGTAATTACGGAAGTTTAATAGATGTTATGAGGCATACAGAAAATCATATCGTCAGGGTCCATTCTTAATAAAAAGAGGTGTTTTTCACAAGTTAAATAACGTGGCTTACTGATGATGGCGGTCATATTATATTTAAGCTTCACAAGATAAGCAGTGGAGCACACATAATATGATCGAAGGTGAAAAATATTATGTCAATTCAAAATTTAGTGGTGAACGGAGGCTTTGAGTCCGGAACCCTGTCTCCTTGGAGCGGAAGCAATTCGTCTGTGAACGGCCAATTTTCACATTCGGGTTTTTTCTCTGCCAGGATGTTGGGTGGGACTTCAACTTCGTTCATCGCTCAGTTTGTTCCGATTGAGCAGGGAGAAAGCGGGGAGTTTTTTGTTTCTTTAGCGAAGCCCGAGTTACTTCCTGCTCCTTCTGTGGCAATACAGATCACTTATTTTGACGATGCGTTTAATTTTCTTGGATTTGGCTTATTCGCAACTATTCCATCAAGCAGGATTCCTGCTGCAGAAAATGGGACATGGCTTGAGATTTACAAAACAATCGAAGCGGCGCCACAAGGCACCACACAAGCGTTTATTTTAATCATTAACTTGCCGCAATTGGGAACAACAGATGTTTTAATTGATGATGTTGCATTGCTAGATGTAGATGGGGGTGTAGGCCCGACGGGAGCAACCGGCCCAACGGGAGCAACCGGCCCAACGGGAGCAGCCGGTCCAACGGGAGTGACCGGCCCAACGGGAGCAACCGGCCCAACGGGAGCAACCGGCCCAACAGGAGCAACCGGCCCAACAGGAGCAGCCGGCCCAACAGGAGCAACCGGCCCAACAGGAGCAGCCGGCCCAACAGGAGCAGCCGGCCCAACAGGAGCAGCCGGCCCGACGGGAGCAACCGGTCCAACAGGAGCAACCGGCCCAACGGGAGCGACCGGTCCGACGGGAGCAACTGGTCCAGGCAGTATATTGGCTTCACCAACACAATCAAACATGCCTCTAGCATTAACAATTGATACAGAGTTGTCGGTTTTAGCAACAACAGTTTCCACTTCAGATGGGCAAAGTGTAAAGCTCGATTCAATGGCTGAAGTAGATATAATAGTAGGCCCAGCTGGGTTATTCCAATATAGTATTGTCTTTAGTTTTTATAGAAATGGGGAAGTTATTGCACAAGTTACTGAAGATAATCAAGGTGAAAAATCAACAGGATTGATTCGTCTGTATAGTGATATTCCTAATCTAACTTGGGTTGATAATCCGGGATCCGGGACGCAAACTTATGAGCTTAGAATAACGGTTACCGGTAATAACATTTTAACGGCTTCAGCCAACACCAGGTCATTAACCGCTGTAATATACGGTTGATTAAATAATTTTCCGAGCTGAATAAGAGATTTTATCAATTGATATTCTCAAAGCTCAGGTTTGGAGAGAGTAGGGTTCGGTAATGAGATTCAAAATTGATGGGAAATGTGTTGAAGCAATGAGTTAAATAACGTGACCGCATTATTGTAGAAAACATAGTATATGTTAGCTTTAACCTTGAAAAAGAGTTAAAGCAAATATAGAAAAAAGGGAGGTTTAAATCCTAGATGTCGATTCAAAATGTGGTCATTAATGGAAGTTTTGAAAACGGGACACTTGCACCTTGGGTTGGGCAAAATGCTACAGTCACAACTCAATTTTCTCACTCCGGTTTTTGGTCGGCGAGGTTGCTGGGAGGGAATGTAGTTTCATATATCGCTCAATTCGCTCCAGTCGACGCAGGAGAAGGTTTAGAATTTCTTGTTTCCCTGGCTAAGGTTGGTTTTGCCCCATCTCCTCAAGTTCAGATTCAAGTCTCTTATTTTGATAGTTCATTTAACTTTCTAGGCCAAGGACTCTTGGTTAATATTCCTTTCAATAGATTACCAGTTGTCGAAAACAATACATGGCTTGAAGTCTATCAAACAACGACCCCGGCTCCAGCTGGTGCTACTATGGCTTTTATTTTAATTAATACTTTGCCGCAGGCAGGAACAGCTGATGTAATAGTAGATGATGTAGCTCTATTAGATGTAGAAGGCGGAGGAGTAGGCCCAACAGGTCCACAAGGTCCGACCGGCCCAACAGGTCCAACAGGCCCAGCAGGCCCAGCAGGCCCGACAGGAGCGACAGGTCCGACAGGTCCAACAGGAGCGACAGGTCCGACAGGTCCAACAGGAGCGACAGGTCCGACAGGTCCAACAGGAGCGACAGGTCCGACAGGTCCAACAGGAGCGACAGGTCCGACAGGAGCGACAGGTCCAACAGGAGCGACAGGAGCGACCGGCCCGACAGGTCCGACAGGTCCAACAGGAGCGACAGGTCCGACAGGTCCAACAGGAGCGACAGGTCCGACAGGAGCGACAGGTCCAACAGGAGCGACAGGTCCGACAGGTCCAACAGGAGCGACAGGTCCGACAGGTCCGACAGGAGCGACAGGTCCAACAGGAGCGACAGGTCCAACAGGTCCAACAGGTCCAACAGGTCCAACAGGAGCGACAGGTCCGACAGGTCCAACAGGAGCGACAGGTCCGACAGGTCCGACAGGTCCAACAGGAGCAACGGGAGCGACCGGCCCGACAGGTCCGACGGGAGCAACGGGAGCAACCGGCCCAACTGGCCCAACCGGCCCAACTGGCGGTGCAGCATTGCAACAATCCCGAAAGTTCCTTAATCAGTCAAGACTGAGTTAACTTCACTTTGTTTCTGGGACTCAATTATTATTGTGGCAGCAGCTATAACTATAGCATCTAAGACCTACAGTGTTTTTAGGAGGGGTGCATGAAAGCCGTCGGCTTTCATGCGCCTCTTTTTTATGAAAAAAGGAGTTCAAAAATAAGAGGACTGGCCGATAAGTATATGCTTATCAGACAGCCCTCTAATTCACATGACATTCAAATGCAGTTTAGTTAGATTTATATCAGCAAATGATCCATCTCCTCTTTTAGGTGATCAATATCTTCCCTATATATTTCTTTTCCGGAAACCAAACTCAAATGAAAATAACTAAGCATTTTTTCTAGCAAAGGCCGGACACACTTTTTCTTCGCTTCTTCGTCAAGGTGCCGTGTAAATCCGTTCTTTTGATACTCCTTTGCAATAGCTGCATAGACTTTGCCGATGGTAAAATATTTCAATTCCTTTCTGTGGGTTTCCTCAAGTTCGTTCCAATTGATATAAGGCAAATATACATCTTCACTAAAATGCTCAATAATATATTCCATCACATGAATGATAGACGGTATTCGTTTGTCTATATGATAAGTGAAATTTTTTTGGTGTCTCCGATAGCAATAAACAGGTTTATTTAAATAATGGTATTTCCAGCCGCGTTTAATATTGACGATACTATTCAATGTGTCACCGGCATATAGATTCTTACAATCGGCGACCCAGGAGTAGTTATGCTTGCGATAAAAAGACAATTTGAACAATCCTACCATTGGATACACACCGGACCCGCCTCTTTCAAACACACGACGTATCACTTCATCATCCGTATATGATTGGTAAGTCCAGCTTCCGATCGTTTTGCTATCAGCATCGACTAATAAAAAGTCTCCGTAAACATAATCTAAATTCTCTTGTTCATAAAAACATTCCATCAAATCATAGAGCACATTGTCATACGCCAAAAAATCATCTGCGCTGACAGGCATTACATATTCACCTGTAGCTTCTTCGAAAATCTCTGTGAATGCCGTATCTGCCATGCCTGAATTTTCTTGATGGCATATCGTTTTTATGTTTGGATGCTGTTCTTTATAAGCATTTATTATTTCAATTGAACCGTCGGTGGAATGATCATCCACAATGATGATTTCCATATTCGGATACGTCTGATTCATGACAGACTGAACGCATTGGTCCAAAAAACGGGCGTAATTGTAATTGACGATTCCGACTGTGATTTTAGGCGGATTGAGAATGGCTGTGTGTACACTCGTTTTTGCCGGTTTTGCCAGCTTTGAGATGGTTTCTTCGATTTGCTTCATTTGTTTGTCAAACGAATAATGCTTTTCAATATAAGCCCGGTATTGAACGGAGGAATAGTCATGTTCAGTGACCATTTCGACCAGTTCATCAATCGTGTTCCATACAAATGCCGCATCGTAAATCGTTTTTGCACCGTAAAAATTGTGAACAAGTGGTTTGATTCCTTTTGCCATCGCTTCCATAACCGACATTTGCTGGCTTTCCAAAAGGCTTGTCGAAATGAGATAATGCTTATCTTCCAAGTATCGGTTGATATCGCTCTGCCAGCCGTCCATCTGGACGCTGTCCTGCAAATCCAGCTCTTCAATCATTTGTTTAAAATATAATTGATAGCGGATGTCTTGATACTGACCGGCGATAAACAATTTGTATCTTGGATCTTTGTCATGAATCGCTTTGAACGCGTGCAATAAAAGCATCGGCCCTTTTTTATAATTGATATAGCCGACACATGCGATATGAAACCCTTTTTCACGTTCAGTAAACGTATACTGGTCTAAGTTTACCCCATTTGGGATGGTGACGGCCTGTGTATTTTCCAGACTTTTCACTTGATTCACCACGAATTGCTCCATGTGTTTTCCGTCAAAAATCACTTGATCCACCGTATTCCAGCGAACTTGATGGATATACGCTGTAAAAGCTTCATAGCTGTGAAGCCTGCAAATTAATGTTTTTTGCTGTGCGAAAGGCAGCTTGCTTCCATAAACGATCAGGTTGTCACACCATTCAAACCAGCAAATATCCGTCCATTTCATGCCTTTATCGACTTGTTTCAGATCTGTAACCACCGCTTTTACTGTTCTGTATGAATCGGAAAGATGGTCGATTACAGGGTTGATAAACGTATCCAAATTCGGTTTGACAAAGAAAACGATTTTCGGCCGAACTTTTTCAATGCTGTGGAAAAGACTGCTTTTCTCCATATACAATTTCTTTTTCTGTGTGTGATTCATAAAAAAAGCAGCATCATCATACAGTTCACAAGCTTGTTGAATCCGTCCTTTCTTTTCATAAATCAAACCTAAACTGACGAGTATGACAGGATTAAATGGATCTGCTTTCAGTCTATCTTTGATGATTTGTTCGGCTTCCTCCCAGTTTTCTTCAGCCGTCACCCGGGTCATTTCATGTTCACCGGCGAGATCCAGTGAACGCAACAGTACATCAAGTTCATGATTTTGAGCCACCTCAAGCATCCTCCTATATGAACGAAATTTTCTCTAGTACTATCTATATTCACCGAAGAATGCGAAGTTGCCGTGATATTCATCCCTACTCTTTTTGAACTATGGCAATGGTACAAACAAGAAACCTGCTTCACTCATAATCTATTGAAGTGAAGATATAGAAGATATAATGATAAGGAGTGAACATATTTGGTCACGATCAGCCTATGTATGATAGTCAAAAATGAAGAAGAAGTATTGGCAAGATGTCTTGATACCGTGAAAGACATCGTAGATGAGATCAATATTGTCGATACAGGGTCGACTGACAAAACGGTCGAAATCGCGAAAGAGTACACAGACCGCGTCTTTTTCTTTGAATGGATCGGCAATTTTGCGGCGGCCAGAAATGAATCATTTAAGCATGCCACAAAAGATTACATTCTTTATTTAGATGCGGATGATGTTTTGCTTGAAGAAGATCAAAAGAAATTAAAAGAATTGAAGGAAACGCTTGACCCATCGGTTGATTCGGTTTCAATGTACTATGACGCCGGTACAGACGAATACGGAAATGTGACGCTGAGATACCGCCGCAACCGTTTAGTGAAAAGGGAGAGAAACTTTAAATGGAGAGGCGACTGTCACCAGTATCTTGAAGTCTACGGGAATATCATCAATGCCGATATCTCTGTCACACATAAAAAAATCCGCCATTCCGTCGGACGCAACTTGAATATTTACCAGCAGAAAATTGATCGGGGCGACGAGTTTTCACCGCGAGACTACTTTTACTATGGAAATGAATTGAGAGAAAACCGCCATTACGAAAAAGCGATCGAAAGCTATGATCAAAACATTGCCATGAAAGAAGGCTGGATTGAAGATAAAGTGTACGCCTGTATTAATAAAGCGGACTGCTACCGCTTTCTCGGAGATATGGAAAACGAGCTCAGATCGCTGTTCCAGTCTTTTGAATTCTCGAAAACGCCGCGTGCTGAGACGTGCAGCCGAATCGGCTACAATTTTCAGCGCAGACGGGAATTCCATGCGGCCATCTATTGGTATGATCAGGCGACAAAACTCGTTCCGGACTCCAATAAATGGAGTTTCAGCTATCCGGCCAACTACACCTGGTATCCTCATCTGCAAATGTGTGTCTGCTATTATAATTTAGGAGATTTTGAAAAATCGTACCAGCATAACGAAGCGGCGCGGATATATCGTCCAAATGATAAGTCAGTTCTTCATAATAAACAATTGTTAGAAGGAAAATTAGGAATAAACAAATAAAAAAACAAAAGCTTACTTGTCAAGTAGGCTTTTGTTTTTATTTTTACGATGACGGCGTATCGCGTAAAAAATGGAAACCCCCCATCCGATCAATAAGGTGGCATAAATAGCGGCACTCCATAAAGCGGTGATAGAGCAGAAGAGAATCAGGCTCCGGACATTGGTGACGATAATAAAGCCTCCTACAAGGACTCCCAGCAAATATGCCGGCAAAATCCGCACAAGCCAGGCTGCAATAGGAGCTGCAACAATTCCGCCTAACATCAGGGCAATCGTCCATGTCCAATTCACTTCTTCCCAGCCTAATGAGATCAAAAAACCTGCAGTAGCGGAAACCGCAATTGCAAACTCGCTTGTATCCACTGTACCGACGGTTTTTCTAACGGAAGCTCCCTTTTTCGATAACAATACAGGGGTTGCAATCGGTCCCCATCCGCCGCCTCCGGTTGCATCGGCAAAACCCGCGGCTAACCCTAAAGCGATTGACTGTTTTCTTGTCAAATCAATCGATTTTTTCTGACAGCTTGGATGAAATTTAAATAGAAAACGAAACAGGATATATATCCCTAATATGAATAGAAACAAAGAAATAAAAGGTTTAACAACATCGCCCGGCAGGCTGCTCAAAAAACATGCCCCCGTAAATGCACCAACAGAACCGGGGATGATCAATTTATATAAAGCCGATCGGTCGACATTTCCAAATTTCATATGGGAAACACCTGAAGCGGCGGTGGTCACGACTTCTGCAAAGTGAATCGATGCCGAAGCTGCTGCCGGGGCGATTCCGAACGTCAGTAAAAGCGATGCCGAAGTAACGCCGTAAGCCATTCCGAGCGCACCATCAATGAGCTGAGCGAAAAAGCCTATCATTGCAAAGATCATCAGTTTTCTCATAGCCATACCCCTTGTGAAAAATAGGTGAGGACTAAATATATGATATCTAAGTTATTCTATGCTTCGATCGCTTCGCGGTGTGGTTAAACACCGGAGGTACTCTGTTAAATAATGAAGCTGTCTGAGAGATTCGGCGGTTTTAATGGGCGAAAGGACAGAGGTCTACTCCGAAAACCGGAATGAGCATATGATGATAAAAAGAATGTTGGAGGGATCTAAGCGATGTTATACCATACATTTCATGATCAGCATAAAAGCATAACAAAACATTTATTCGAGAACATTCAAGATACATTCACAATAGAGTTTTGGGCCAAGCCAGTTCCGGAAGTAAAGGAGGAACGGTATGCTGTGATACCAGTTTCCGGCGTAAATGGAGAAGGCGGTGGATCTTTTCTGGCCGGTGTTGGGATTTCACTTGGAGCAAACGGTATTACAGTATACGAACATGAAGCGGTTCTAACAGAGGCTTTGGCTTTTACCTTTCCCTCGCCTTTAAACGACTTGACACATATTGCACTGGTATACCATGATAAAACGCCATCTCTCTATATTAACGGGCAATTTGTTAAAAAGGGGAATGTCAGCACCTTCAAAACGGTTGTTCCATCGGGAGTTTTCAAGGGATCTGGCACCCGTGACTTTAACGGAAAACTTGATGAAATCAGAATTTGGAGTAAAGCAAAAACACAATCTGAAATTTTGGAACACATGAACAGAAAACCGGCTCAAAACGAACCCGGTCTGTTTGGCTGCTGGAAATGGAGTGAAGGCGGCAAAAAGATGGTCCAGGCTGCTGATGGAACAATTAAAGGTCCCGCAGTGAAAAAAACAAACCTAAAGATTCTCTTTACTTTTTTTGTGCCGAGCGGAGGTGTGGAAACATTAAACAGACAGCGTTTGTATGCTCTTCACCAATTCGGTGTAAAATGTGATTTTTTATATTTACAAGAAGGAACAGGGCTGCAAAACAAGGTGAATACCTCTATTTTTATAACAAATTATGAAGACGAAATTAAAGAGATCATCTTTAGAGAAAATTATGATGCCATTGTAGTCGGTTCAGACCTTCTTTTGCTGAAAACCATAAGAGAATTTGGATATCAAGGGCTGTTGATTTATGAAGTGCAAGGGCTGGGCAACAATAAAGAGTATGTAGATGAGTTTTTGGAGATCCATGCTTATTCTATCGTCAATGAATGCAGTGATGCGATTTTATATCCGCAAACACCGCATCTCCAGCAAGCGTTTGAAAAGTATTTTCCTGCAAAAAAGAAATTTTGTTTTCATAATTGCTTTAACACAAAGGAGTTCCACTATCAGACGCTTCCGAAACAAAACAACCCGATTATCGGCTGGGTGGGAAGGCTGGAAGAAAATAAAAATTGGAGGGATTTTCTCTCTATCGGAGCAAAGCTGATCCAGAAAAATGATTCCATTCAACTTTGGATGTTTGAAGACAGTACATTGGCGGAAGAAGAAGAAAGGAGCGCATTTGCAGAAAGAATAAACGAGCTGAATCTGAAAGAGCATCTGACCGTTTATGCAAACCAGCCGCATCAAAAAATGGCCGAATACTTTTCCATCATCGGCGATTCGGGGGGATTTTTATGCTCCACCTCTAAAGTAGAAGGGTTCGGATATGCCGTACTTGAAGCGATGGTTTGCAGGTGTCCCGTTCTGACAACCGATTCCGACGGAGTGCGCAGTTTTATTACCCATAATGTAACAGGGAAGTTTTTTGAACTTGGAGACATCCATCAAGCGGTACAAGAAGGGAAAGAACTCATTGCAAATGGTGTTTTAAGAGAAGAGATTAGACGGAATGCTCTGAAACACATTGAAGACCATTTCGCGCCGGAAAAATACGCGGAACGCTTCTTGAATATGATTCATGAGTTAAAACATGTCATTTAAAAAATCCCTTTGAAAGGGATTTTTTAGTTTTATAAAAACCGGGAACCTGATCTGAACGATTCCCGGCGATTTTTTGCTTTCTTGTTACCAGTTGTTATCTTTTTCGTACCCTAATTGGATCAGTGCTTCTCCCGCTATTTCTTTAAACGCTTGCTTGTGGCTTTCATTAAATTCCTCTTGCCAATCTCCTATTTTTCCTTTTCTAAATGTATCTGAAGCGCTGGAATGAATATTTTGTTTCATTTTTTGAAGCAATTGCTGCTTTGATAATTGTAATGACTGAAGATCTTCCCATAAGAAATCGATGATGTGCATGATCGTTTTATTTTGCGAAGCTTCATCGCGCATAAGGTCTTCAAACGTCACGATGCAGATTCCGGAAGCTTGCGCCCATTGTAAAAAGTTTTTTGTGAAGTCAAGTATATTTGGCAGCAAGCCAATTCCATATTCAGCTTGTTCTTCTTGATTTAGTGAAGCACCTTTTATGATCGCCATCAGCCGTTCTTCGTGATTTTTCAAATGATGTTTCATATATGGATTCCATGGATGATTATATTTGTTGATCATGACAAAATGGACGAGTGAAATGGCTATATCTCTTAAATCTCTATAGATAAATATTGTTTTGATATCTGTTTCATTTAATATTTTTTCCCGATCTGCAGAGTGTGCAAAGTGGCCTGTGGCTACGTATCCTGGTTTAAGATCTTTTAAATGCTTTTCTTCGAAAACCCAGAAATCGGTCCGTCTCATTCCCGGAATTCCGAGGATAATTTGCAGCAGTAAATGAGTTCCGCTTTTTGGTACGGAATTGACTAATACTTTCGGTAAACGAATCTGCTGCTTGTTTTGAAATAAGTTGATTTTCAAAATTGTTGTGTCATAAAGTTCCCCGAACTCGTAATCTTCTCCCAATATGACAGAACGGGTGCTCACAAGACGATATCCATTATCGATAATGGCAACCGGAGCTTGTTCTGATTCTTCTTTCGTGTCACAGCCTTTAATAATCATATCGTACAATGCGAGGATTGAAGACGGAAATGCACCTTTGCCATAAATTAAAGAGAAAGGCGTATCTGCACCAAGCATACCTTTACGTATAGCGTCTTTTTCAGTGGCGCCCGGTAATTCAATCAGGACAACCCTCGGATCTTCAATATTTTTCATTGTTTGGATAGCAGACTGATCCAATGTTCGATCGATAATGATCAGCTTATAATTGCTAAATGATTGCTCTAACAATTGCTCTAATTTTTCGATTGTTTTTTCAGACCCGTCTTGAACAGGATAAATAATGGTTAAAAGATAAGGAATGTTTCTTCGATTTCTTGCTTGATGTCTAGCGAGGTTAAAAGCATATCTCCATCTGCGGTGCTCTTCTTTTGAGTTTCTTAGTTTAGCAGATACACTCAGCGGGGAATTGGTTCGATATTCCATCAGCACTTCTTCGATAAAAACAATATCACAATGCTCTGTCAGGCGCAGCCAGTACTCATAATCCTCAACAGGTTCGAGGTGATATCCGTCTATCATAGCTGCAAATTGTTTCTTGTACATAAAAGATACACCGATAAAACAAACATCAAGAAGGTTTTCTTTCGGTTGATTTTGATACTTGTAAAATTCTTCTAAGCTTGGCTCTTTTAAATAATCCCCTTTATGGTCAATATGCCGAAAGCTGCTGAAAGACAGCCCGACATTGGCCGGGGCTGTTTCCAATGCATGCCGAAGCTTTTCAATGAAATCAGGATAATAAATATTATCACTTGAAACCCATGTGAAATATTTAACTTCTTCTATTTTCATCAAATAGTCAAACCCGATGTTTAAGGTTTTTGCTACTCCTTCATTTTTTTCTTTAAGAATAATGTGAACCCTGTCGTCTTGTTTTGTTATATCTTTGATGACAGCTACAGTTTCAGGGGGAGCGCCGTCTGAAACGATGACAAAATAAAAGTTCTGATAGCTTTGCAGCAGAATCGACTGCAGGGCTAATGTCAAATATTCAGGAGTTTGCTTATAAACGGGCATCACTATCCCTACATCTCTCATTTCCATCCACCTTTCAAATGTATGATTTTTCAATCACATGTTTGAACGATAAAATTTCAAAATATCAGCTAGTGATGATTCCAGCGAAATAACCGGTTTCCATCCTAATTTCATTATTTTGGCAGGGGCCAGATCCGGTTTTGCTGATGTTTTTTCATTGTTTCGCGACTTGATCTCAAATTCGATTGCTGTCAGTTTTTTGTAAATATGGACCACTTCGTTAAGAGAATGGCTCCTGCCTGTGGCAATTACATAAACTTCTCCTGGTTCGCCGTTTGTTAAAAGGATTTCATAAGCACGGACCACATCCCGTACATCCAAAAAATCGAGCTGAACGTTTAAATTGTCAACTTCAAGGACCTTTTCTCCATTATTTTTTTCCATGTCGACAATGTTGCGAGCGAAAACCGAACAAACGCCTTTGGAAAATCCAGGTCCTATTAAATTCGACGGCTTGGCAATGATGATCTGCATGTTGTAAAGATGTTCCCATGTTTGAGCAACCAAGACTTGCAGTGTTTTGCTGAGGCTGTATGGATGTTGAAGAGTAGACAGATCTTTTAAATCAAACTGCAAAATGGAACCGGCAACACAGATTTTACATTCGGGACTTTCCTGACGAAGAGCGTCTATTAAATACAAAGTGGATAAAAGATTGTTTTCCAGTGTTGAAACAGGATCAAGCCAAGACTGCCCGACATGGTTTTGTCCGGCTAAATGAAGGAGATACTGAGGTTTTGTTTTTTTGATTAAGTTTGCTACCGCGTCTTTGTCTGTCAGGTTGCAGCGTTCAATTTTAATATTCCCTTCAGGTGCCTTGACCCTTGTTATGGCCGTAACATCAAATCCCGCCTGCGAAAAGTGCCGGCATGCGTGCCGGCCGGTAAATCCGCCCGCTCCGGTGATTAATATTTTAGGGAGCTGACTCATTGATATTTCATCCAATCTAGTACGATATGCCTTTGCGGATTGGAGAAAAAGAAATAGAATGTCATATTATCAAAATTCTCTTTCTGGAAATGATTTTGCTTTGCATGATAGCAACCTTCCTTTCTTTTCATTTTATGGTTGAAAATGCAGAATGGATTGAATGCCGGCTTCATCTCGTTTTCATGATGAAAAACGCTGTAAATCCTTATTCTATTTGTCTTAATATGTTATGAATTTCTTTTTTGATTGCTATAGGCTGTCTGTTTACTGCTATAAGCCGAAATTGACATTTAAAAAACATCAGCCGTGGCAAGTTGTCATCTGGGATCATACATTATCTTGGGATTTTTGCCGAACAAGGAGGAAAATAGATGATTCCGCTAATCAATTTAAAAAAGCAGTTTCAAAAGGTGAAAGCCGACATTTTACATGAAGTCGAACTTGTATTAGACAGCGGCCAATATATATTGGGGCCGAAAGTCGCGGAGCTGGAGAAAAAAATAGCCGCAAAGCTCGGCGCGGGAGAAGCCGTAGCGGTTGCGAACGGTACGGACGCGTTAGTGCTGACGCTCGAAGCATTCGGCATCGGCAAGGGAGATGAAGTCATCACAACGCCGTTTACGTTTTTCGCCAGCGCCGAAGCCGTCTCAAGAGTCGGTGCGACTCCAGTGTTTGCCGATGTCGATCGGGAAACCTACAATCTTGATCCGGCTAAAATAGAGGAAAAAATCACACCGGCGACAAAGGCGATCATTCCCGTTCATCTTTTCGGCCAGCCGGCTGATATGGCTGAAATCACGGCGGTGGCCAAACGGCATGAACTGATTGTGATCGAGGATGCCTGCCAGGCGTTCGGCGCCACATATAAAGGCCGCCCTGTCGGCAGTCTTGGGGATGCAGCCTGCTTTTCATTTTTTCCGACGAAAAATTTGGGAACCTTGGGTGACGGAGGCATGGTGACCATCTCGGACTCTAAGGCGGCCCAACGGGTCAAAACGCTCAGAACGCATGGCACGAGCAAAAAATACTTTCACGACAAAATCGGCTATAACAGCCGGCTCGATGAATTGCACGCGGCCATTTTGCTGATTCTTCTTGAAAAGATCGACGGCTGGAATGAACAAAGAAGGAAAATCGCTGCAAAGTACAATGAATCATTGCGAGAAGCTTCATTTACACTGCCGGCGGAAAAGGAGGACCGCACACATATCTATCATCTCTATTGTATCGGCGCGAAAAACCGCCAGGAGATCATGCAATTGCTGAAGGACGAGGACATCCACTCAGGTGTTTACTATCCGTGCTGTCTTCATCTGCAGGATGTTTACGCTTCTCTGAAATACAAAAAAGGAGATTTTCCTGTCGCAGAGTCTTTATCGGAAACTTTGTTCGCCGTCCCGATGGATCCTTTCCTGACAAACGAAGAACAAGAACAGGTCATCTCCGTCCTGCTTGGCACAGGAGGCGGGCAAAAGTGAAGCTTCATTTCGGCCTGATCGGCTGCGGCTACATGTCCAGAAAACATCTGCGCGCCCTCAATCTGTGCGACGGGGCGGAACTATCGGCAGTCAGTGATGTACAAAACGAAAGAATGGCGGAAGCGGCTGAATACTATGCAGCGATGGGCAGCACGAAACGAAACATCGCGCGCTATGAACAATATCACGATTTGCTTGCTGATGAGAACGTCGAAGCCGTGATCATTGCCGCCGTTTCCGGACTTCATGCGGAAATGGCGAAAAAGTCTTTGCTGGCGGGAAAGCATGTCGTCTTGGAAAAACCAATGACACTGTCTTTGAAAGATGCCGACGACATCATTGAGCTGGCGGAGCGGAAAAGTCTGAAGCTTATGGTCTGCCATCAAATGCGCCACCGGCCGATCATGAGAAAAATAAAAGACACGATCGAACAAGGCAAATTGGGAAAGCCATACTTAGGCGCCGTTTCGCTTCGCTTGAACCGCTCTCCTGCGTATTATGAGGCGGCCGCATGGCGGGGAAGCTGGGAAAAGGACGGCGGTATGCTCGTCAACCAGGGCATACATTTGATCGATCTTTTGCAATGGTTTTTAGGCGATGTAAAAAGCGTATACGGTGATATGCTGACCGTTTCACCCGCAAAGGAAACGGAAGATGTGGCCCTTGGCGTCCTGACTTTTGGCAAGCAGGCAAAGGGGGTTATCGAAGCCAATATTGTCACACAGCCAAACAATCTGGGGAGTTCGCTTTCGATCTTTGCGGAAAACGGAGCGATTTCATTGGAGGGACCATCTTTAAACAAGATCAACCGCTGGTTTATCGCCGGGAAAGAGAAGGATAGGAAAGAAGCGGAAAAGCTGATTGATCAAGAGGGCGAGCAAACCGCCATGTACCAAAATTTCATCAGCGCCGTGCAATCAGATGAACCGCTTTTGATTGACGGATATGAAGGAAAAAAAGCGTTGCAAACCATTTTTGGCATCTATCAATCTGCACTGTCCAAAAGAGTCGTCGAACTGCCGCTTCCATCATTTCAAACGGCTGACATGAACAAGAAATAGGTTTGTGAAATAGTAAATCGTCCCTTTCAAAAAAAGATATGAATCATATTTTATTAAAGGTATGTATAGAAGGGGCGGTTTTATAAATGAAGGATCAGGAAAGTCAAAACAAAACGATAGCAGTCATAGGCCTAGGGTTTGTCGGCCTGCCCTTGGCGATGTTGTTAATCGCAAAAGGAATGCCGGTCATCGGCGTTGATTTGGACGAAGAAAAAATCGATTGTTTAAAAAGGGGAAAAAGCTATATATCCGATATTAAAGGCGAAACGGTGCAAAGCGGCATAGAGTCCGGCTTATTTCGCCCTGTTGCGGATTATCGGATGATCAAAGAAGCCGGCGCGGTCATCATTTGCGTGCCGACACCGCTCGATGATCAGTCCGGACCCGACTTGGCTTATGTGGAAAAAGCGGCGCAATCGATCGCGGAACACTTGCAAAAAGGCCAGCTCGTCGTCTTGGAAAGCTCGACATATCCCGGCACGACAAGAGACATCGTCAAACCGATTTTAGAGCGGAGCGGTCTGACTTGCGGAAGAGACTTTTATTTGGCCTATTCGCCTGAGCGGGTCGATCCAGGCAATCAATTCCCGATCGAAGTCGTTCCGAAAGTGGTCGGAGGAACGACGGCTCAATGTCTTGACCGCATCTATCGATTATACAGCGGGATTTACCAAGAGGTCGTGCCGGTGACATCTCCGGAAACTGCCGAGCTGACAAAACTGCTGGAAAATACGTATCGATTTATTAATATTTCATTTATTAACGAGTTCGCGATGATTTGCGACAAACTCGGCGTCAATGTCTGGGAAGTCATCGAAGCGGCAAGCACGAAGCCTTACGGATTTTCCGCATTTTATCCCGGACCGGGCATCGGCGGCCACTGCATACCAGTTGACCCTTTATATTTGCAGTTTATGATTAAAAAAATCGGCCTCTCAAGCGAATTTATCCAGCTGTCGGAGGCGACGAACGATCGAATCGTCCGCTATATTGCCGAGCGCTCATTGCAATTGGCGGGCAAGGATAAAGCGACGGAGGCGAATATATTCATCTACGGTGTGACATATAAACGGAATGTGGCCGATATGCGCGAATCGAAATCGCTCGATATCATCGAGAAGCTGATCGGCATGGGGGCCGCTGTTTCCTATCACGATCCGTACGTGCCGGAGCTTGATCTTCACGGTCAAAAGCTTTCCAGCAAACCGATCAATTCCGAGACTTTGAAACAATATGACTGTGTCGTCGTGTTAACAGACCATGCCGAACTTCCGAAAGATTTGTTCTTAGAACATGCAAAAGTCGTCTTTGATACGAGGGGCGTTTTAAGAGACGACTCTGGGAAAGCTAAAGTCGTCCAGCTTGGAAATGGTCTTTCGTAGCTGTGTTATCGGTCATCACAATGCGGATGAAACATAGAGGGTAAATCATTAAGAACAGATTGAAAGACCACCAGACCGGATCGAAATCCCCTCTGAACGCCCAAAAAGCGATGGCTTGCAGTCCGGAACAGAACGTTAACACAAGAGAAATGAGAGCGGCGTTTTTCCATAGCGGCCGCTTTTTTTTATGCAAATATAAGCTGATCAGGCCGCTGATTGAAATCAAAATATCAAGCGGCAAAAACGACCAATTCCAAGCGACGATGACCGGATTGTGATAATCCTTGAAGGCCGCCTCTTCCGGAATGAGGTGAAAAAGTGTAACAAACCAGTATAAAATAAAGCCGATATCTGTAATAAGCATTAGTGGTTTTACATATTTCACAGTTTTTCCTCCAGCTTCAATTAATTGGCCGATGCTCTGCAACATTTAAAGCGACGACTCCTGTGATAATCAGAATGATCGAAATCACTTTGAGGAGACTGATACTCTCACCAAAATAAAGAAACCCCATAACGGAAATGAAGACGATTCCCAATCCGGACCAAACCGCATAGGCGACCGCGATGTCCATTGTTTTCAAGGTAAGCGTTAAAAACACCAGGCTCGCAGCATAAAAAACAAGCAGCAGAATGCTCGGAATAATCTTTGAAAAACCGTTTGAAAGCTTCATGCTGATTGTACCCGCCGTTTCAAAAAGGATTGCCAAACATAAGTAAAGCCAATGCATAGCTGTTTCCCCCTATTTTTGTTTCGCACTGATGCCGTGGATCAGAATATCGACGGCTGATGTCAAAATTTCTCCCATTGTAAACCGGTTTTTCAGAGAAGAAGAGGGATCATAAATCTGACTCAGACTCCCTGTGTACATTTGAATGAATAGCGGCAAATGGATCTCTTTAATCATTCCTTGCGAGATCCCTTGTTTGAACAGATCTTCAACAACAGACCAATCCTCCTTTAAAAACACATCAAGTTTCAGCCATTGTTCATAATGGAATTTTTTCAATTCCGTCAATAAGCGAATATCCATTAACTCAAAATCAGCCGGTACGGAAATCAAGATTTGTTCGATTTTTTCGATTACCCCGAGCTGTTCATTAGCCGTGATGGCTTTCTCCTTTTCTTTAATTTGCTGGATTACATGATCGATCACTTGCTCAACAAGGTTGTCTTTTGAAGAGAAACATTCATAAATCGTGCGTTTACTGACGGATAATTGTTTTGCTAAATCGCTCATCGTAAAGGTAAACCCTTTTTGCTGAATCAGTTGAATTGTTTCTTGAATCATCCGTTCTTTCAATCCTGCTTCCTCCTTTTTGGTACTTAGGGAAACATTTTGGTACCAATGGTATTGTATACCGAAATCAAACATATGTAAACTTCTTCACACTCACGCCCAAATCAACCTGAGAATACAATGTGATTAAACAGGACGAAAAGGGTGAGGACCGTGTGGATGGGAATTCTGTTGATCATGTTGGGGCTGGGGCTCAGCATTTTCGCCGCCAGTTTGATTGTCAGTTATTTGTTTGTACTGCCGCACAGGAGCAGTTATGAAGAAACTTTCTTTAGCGGTGTCAAAAATGGGGAAATCATTGATGATGTCTTCGATTCACATCAAAAAGAGGAGCTGTTTTTGACGTCTAAGGACGGCTGTCAGCTGCATGCGATGCTTTTTCCTGTTCCAAAAAGCAGGAAAGCCGTCATGATCGCCCATGGCATCAAATGGTCGCTGTTTGGCGGCTACAAATATGTCGAACTGTTTCAGTCGCTCGGCTACCACGTTCTCCTGTGCGACAGCAGAGCCCACGGCTTAAGCGGAGGATCGCACGTTTCCTACGGATTTTTTGAGAAACACGATTTGGCAATGTGGGCGGATGAGCTTGAACAAAAGTTCGGCAAAGACCTTTATATCGGCGTCCTCGGCGAATCGCTGGGAGCGGCGGCTGCCGTTGAATTGATGAAACAAGACAGGAGAATCAAGTTCTGTATTGCCGATTCTTGTTTCAGCGATTTAACCGAACTATGCCGGTTCCAGCTGAAAGCGGCTGTCAAATGGGCTGTTCCGTTTCTGATTCCATTGACAAGCCGTCTGATCAAACAGCGCTACGGCTGGAGCCTTTCTGATATTTCACCTGTCAAAAACCTTGAAGAGACAGAGACGCCGCTTTTTATTATTCACGGGACAAATGATCAGCTTGTCCCGCTGCAAATGGCTAAAAGCCTGTATGAACGCAAAAAAGGAATCAAAAAGCTCTATGTCATTGAAGGAGCCGGACATGTCGGCGGGTTCAGCCAAAATCCGGAGGCGTATTTTAACAACATAAGAGACTTTTTGCTGAAAGTTGAGCCGGTCCACTCTGTTTAAATCTTTTCAGCCGCCGCCGATCTAGTGCGCGCCTCATCGATCTTAGCGGCATATGACAATCCCCAGTTCATCATTTGATGAATGATCGGGATCAGGGTCTTGCCGAATTCTGTTAAACGATACTCGACTTTCGGCGGAACCTGTTTATACACTTCGCGATGAACGATTCCGTCGCGCTCCAGTTCGCGAAGCTGCAGGGTCAGCATCCGCTGCGTTATACCGGGCATCAAACGCCGCAGTTCATTAAATCGCTTTTTTTCATCGATCAAATGAAATAAAATCACGCTTTTCCATTTGCCGCCGATAATATCAATCGTCGCTTCCACCGGACACGAATAGCCTCCCGCTGTTTCGCATGCTCCCGGATATTTTTTCATTTTTCTCTCTCCTTAGTATAAAAAATGATACTATACCACAAAAATGTGCGTACTTTCTTATTCTCATTATAATCATTAGAATGGAATTGAAAAAGGAAAATACACTAAAGAGCAAAAGGAGAGAAACCATCATGGCAGATCAATCCAAAAAACAAGATATACTTGCTGCATATCAATTTAGACATGCCGCGAAAGAATTTGACCCGAATCAAAAGATTTCAGACGAAGATTTTCATTTTATTTTAGAAACGGGCAGATTGTCACCGAGTTCATTCGGTCTTGAGCCGTGGAAATTTCTTGTCATTCAAAACGAAGAATTGCGCGAAAAGCTGCGTGCAGTCTCATGGGGAGCACAGGGGCAGCTTCCGACAGCGAGCCATTTCGTATTGCTGCTCGGCCGTACCGCTCAGGAAATGAAGTATGATTCCGACTATATTGAAGAGCATCTGGACAATGTCAAAAAAATGCCGCCTGAAATTAAGGAAAACATGATTAAAAAGGGCGGTGTATTGAGTAAATTTCAAGAATCCGATTTTCATTTGCTTGAAAGCGATCGGGCGATGTTTGACTGGGTCTCTAAGCAAACTTATATCGCGCTCGGCAATATGATGACGGCGGCAGCGATGATCGGCATCGACTCCTGCCCGATCGAAGGCTTCGATTATGACCAAGTCCACGACATCTTGGAAAAAGAAGGGCTGCTTGAAGATGGAAAATTTGACGTTTCCGTCATGGTCGCCTTCGGATACCGCGTCAAAGAGCCGCGTCCGAAAACAAGACAGGAGCTTGATCAAGTCGTTAAATGGGTAAACTAAAGAAAAAAGCGATTCCGCCTCGGGCGGAATCGCTTTTTTTATGTTCACATTTGCTTGAGGCTGCGTTTTTTCCGCTGATAAAGGTAAAGGACGCCCCCGAATGCGACCAGCAGAAAACCGAGCATCAGCCAGTTATAGATATTCGTCGCCGTATCAGGCAATTGTCCGTTGAACGAATCCGGTGGGGCTTGACCGTCATCATGGCCGTCTCCATCAGTGCCGGACCCGCCATTGCTGCCGTCAGGTCCTGCAGGCTTTTCGCCGCCATCTCCGCCGTCGCCCGGGGCTGCGGGAGGCGTTCCGGCATGTTTGGCATTCAACACGGTATACTCGCTGAAATGATTCACATATCCGGCAACCGTATGCCCTTTGCTATAGCCGTTTTTCACCTTTGTGAAGCGGTTGTTTTTCCGGTCGACAAAATAAACGCTGTTTTTTTTGTCAGGCTGATCGACTTGGAAAAACAGTCCGACCGGCTCTTTAAACGTGCTGACGGCTTTTCCTTTTTGCCGAATGCTGAAGTCGTAGACGTTTGTGACAGCCTGTTTGATGTCTTTTGTGATCTTGATTGCGATCTTTGCTTCTTCGCTGGCCAGATTGACGGCCGGGAGATGCATGGCGATTTTATCGTTTTTCAATGTAATGTTTGGATCATTTGTTCTTTTCTTTACTAGATCAGTCTGTGCTTTTGTCATGCTCAGCTTGATGTTTTCTTTTTCTGTGTCAGGGAAATAGACGATCGCCTGGTTGGCGTTTGCCGCGTATGTTTGAAACGGCTTTTCAGCAAGTGTCCAGATGCCGTCCGCCTGCTTTTCAGGCAGGAATACTTCAGTGATTCTGTTTTCGATGTTCGGCGAAACCGCATCGTACGAATCTAGCTGCTCGGTGAAAATCTCGTAATCTGTAAACCCGAGGTCTACACCGTTTTTCGCTTCTTTAAAGACGGAGTAGCCGTCACCGCCGCCGCCCATGAAATTGTTGGTTGCGACACGGTACGTTTTCTTCGGATCGAGCGGCTCAGATTCTCCTTTTTCATTGACAAGCTTGACATCAAGGATACGCTCTCCTTCAGGCTTGCTCAATGTGAATGTAAAGGTTAAACCCGCTACATGAGGAAAAGCGCCTCCGCCTTCTTCGACCTGACTGACGCCGTGCTCGAGCGCTTCTTTAATTTGCGCTCCCGTCAAATCAGCGGCATAAAGCGTGTTGCCGAACGGCATGACGGTGAGCACTTCGCCGAGTGTAATCTCTCCTTTGTCAATGCTTGCTCTGATTCCGCCGCCATTTGTGATCGCGATATCAGCGCCGCCGGCTTGTTTCGCTTTCCTCAGCATACCGTCAGCGATGAAGTTCCCGAGGTTGGTTTCTTTTGAGCGGACATGCTCGCGCTTTCCGTCAAGCGGGACATCGGCATAGCCGACGACCTTTGTCTTTAAGTCTTCAATGGCTTCTTTAAAACGGTCGAGATCCTCTTTGGCGGCGCTGTCTTCCGCGGTATTTTCATCAATCGCGATCAAATGAGAGCTTGACTTGTCCGTTTGGATGACACCGTTGTTATCGAATGTAACATCGACTCTCCCTAAAAACTGCCCATAGTCTTTTGCTTGTGCGACGATCGTCGGCTCCTCATTTTCCACGACTTCCAAATGATCGACGAGTGTGTGTGTATGCCCGCCGATGATCAGATCGATCCCCTTCACTTTTTTGGCGAGCTCAAGGTCGCGGTTGTGGCCGAGATGGGTGAGGGCGATGATCTTGTTGACCTTTTCTTTTTCTTTCAGTTCCTTGACCGTTTTCTCCGCTGACTGATAAGCGTCATGAAACACAATGTTCGGCCCCGGGCTTGACGTATATGACGTATCTTCCGTCGTCAGCCCGAAGACGCCGACTTGTTCCCCGTTTACATCTAGCAGAATATATGGGTAGATTCCGCTTTCTTTCTTTTCGCCCGCCTTTAAGACAGACGGCTCTTTTCGAAATTTGTTCAGTTCAGGTTCTTTTGAAACATCGACATTAGAGCTGACGATCGGAAAATCCGGCTTTTCAAACCGGTATGTGTTTTCCGGGTCAACCGCGGTTCCGTTTCCGCTGAGAAAGTCTGCGAGCACTTTCGGTCCTTTATCAAATTCATGGTTGCCAAAAGTCATGGCGTCATAGCCCATCATGTTCATCAGTTTCAAATCGGCGAGCCCGTTCCATTTTGTAAAATACAGATCGCCGGAAAAGACGTCGCCGGCATCGAGCAGCACATTGTTTTCTGTTTCACTGCGGATTTCTTTCACTTTGGCAGCGCGCCTTGCCGCTCCATCAAGGTGGGCATGCGTGTCGTTCGTGTGCATGACTGTTAATGTCCAGTTTTCATCATCAACTGGAGGCTCTGAACCGTCAAAGTTCAGCTTATAGACGCCATATCCTTTGTTTTCGGATTCCCTGACAAAATCGATGTCCTGCGCTTTTTCAGCAAACGGTTTGGCGAGGAGGGAAGACTCGAATGTCACGTCGGCTCCTTTAATCGGAGCGATCGACCAGTTGTTGTCTGCGGCGGGATTGACCGTTTTCTTTTCCATAATGTAGTTCATGAGTACCTGCCTGTTTTCATCTGCCGCCGCATAAACGACTTTGTCCTGAGTCAGATGCGGGAATCCGCCGCCCCCGGAGGCGCGGTAATTATTTGTGACGACAAGGAATTCCTGGTCGTCGCGGACGGGTTTTCCGTTGTAAGACAACAGTTTGACGCGGTTCGCCTGCGGATTTTTCACCCCGCCTGAGGCATTGTATTTTGCCGGTTGTGTGACATCGATCTGGTAGGTCACACCGTCAATGACATCGAAATTATACGACCTGAAATCGGGGTTGAGGAGCGCCTGTTCACCCGATTTTGAAGGATCGATCTGATTGAACTGCCCGGCCGACATTTCGATCCAGTCCTTCACCTCGCTTCCCGTCAGTTTGACGATATAGAGCGTATTGTCGTACAAATACAAATCGCCGATGTTTTTGATCGCAAGGTTTCCTGCTTTAATATTTGTATAATAATCAGCACCGTTGCGTCCTCCTGCTTTGAACGGCGCGCCCGCTGATAAAATCGGCAGGTTTTCGTATTCCGTTCCCTTCATGACATCTTCCGCATACCATTTTTGTGCGTCTGTGACAATCTGGATTGAAGGATCGTCTTTTACCTGTGCGAAAAAGCTGTTAATATCGGCTTCCGTTTGGCCAACCGGCGCGCGGACATATTCAAGCGTTTTTTCGTGCGTGTCTTTAATCGCGGAAACGACGGTTTCGTTTCGCGACGTCACATTTCCGGCAATCGCTTCCGTTTTTGCGCTGGCATTGTTCACTGTCCATTTGCCGCCGTCCTGTTCAAGCTGCATATCGATAATTCCTAAATGGCTGCCCCAGTTCTTCGGCATGACGACAGGAATGCCGTTGATCGTTCCTTTTTGGTTGTCGATCACGCCGTTACCGGGATAGTCGGTGCCGGGGAACAGACCGTGCTGATGTCCGGAGATGATCGCATCTATTCCTTCCGTCTTGAGAGCCAGGTCATAAACGGCGTTTTCGGCTCCCGCCGCCTGTTCGCCATTTTCAATTCCGGAGTGGGCGATCGCGATGATCACGTCGGCGCCTTCCTGTTTCATTTTTGGAATCGTTTCTTTCGCTGATTCGGTGATGTCCTGCACTGTGATTTTGCCGTCCAGGTGCTTTTTATCCCATGTTAAAATCTGAGGCGGAACGAAGCCGATGTAGCCGACTTTAAGCTGGTGCTTTTGGCCGCTTTCATCCGTCACCGTCCGGTCTTCAATATGATATGGGGTATATTTGTTCTTTCCGTCCGGTGTTTTAATATTGGCATTGACGATGGGAAATTCGGCCCCTTTTATCGTGCCGTCAAGGAATTCAAGGCCGTAGTTGAATTCGTGGTTTCCGAGCGTGCCGGCGTCATAATGCAGTTTGTTCATGACATCAATGATCGGGTGTGTTTTCGTTCCGGAGATAATCGATTCACGTTCATGTTTGAAGATGTATTCCCCTAGAGGGTTTCCTTGAATTAAGTCGCCGTTGTCGACAAGAATTGTGTTCGGATTTCGGCTCCGGTACTTTTCGATCAGCTGAGCCGTTCGTGCCAGTCCGAATTCAGCCGTTTCTTTGTCGGCATAGTAGTCATAATCCATCATATGGGCGTGGATATCTGTCGTACCCAAGATGCTGAGGTTGATCAGCGGGTGTTCATTTTGTTCTTCTGCATATGTCTGGGTGTTTGGCATGAGTAAACTGAGTATCATCACTGAGGTTAGCAGAATACGGAGAATGTTTTTCCTTGAAAACCGTCTTTTCTGTATTCCCACCATTTCTCCACCTTTCAGATTAGAGTAACAATTTCTATTGTAAGAACTTTTTGTAAAGTTTTGTAGAACTTTCGTTGCGAATATTGTAAACACTCAGAAAATGATTCCAAAGTCTGTCTCTGTCTGCTGGATGACTTAGGTACTTTGTCGCGAGGATGTGGGGATGTTTTATTTAGTGTGGCAAGGGTAAATGGATTTATGTAGACAGAAGCTTCCGGGAGGGTGATCAATATGAGCAAAAAAATTGCAGTTGTTCTGACAGATTACTTTGAGGATTCGGAGTATACCGAGCCTGCGAAAGCGTTCAAAGACGCCGGACACCAGCTTACGGTTATTGAAAAAGAGACAGGCAAAACGCTGAAAGGCAAGCAAGGCGAGGCGCAAGTGGAAACAGATGTGTCCATTGATGAAGTCAGCCCTGCTGATTTTGACGCATTGTTGATTCCGGGCGGATTTTCGCCGGATATTCTCAGAGCCGACCAGCGTTTCGTATCGTTTGCGAAAGCCTTTATGGATGACAAAAAACCGGTGTTTGCGATCTGTCACGGGCCTCAGCTTTTAATCACCGCCAAGGCTCTGGACGGGCGCAGTGCGACAGGCTACACATCGATTCAAGTCGATTTGGAAAACGCCGGGGTTAAATTTAAAGACGAGGAAGTTGTCGTCTGCCAAAATCAGCTTGTCACAAGCCGGACGCCTGACGACATCCCTGCTTTTACACGCGAATCTTTGAAGCTGCTCGGCTGATGAAAAAAGACCGGAACAGATTTCCGGTCTTTTTTATGTTTATTTTCGGAGTGCAGCGAGTTCCTCTGCGATCGCCTGCATTTCACTCGGGCTGAAAGATTTCTTTTTCATCACCATTTGATGGAGATATTCAAGATCTTCAAGCTTTTCGTTGCTAAAGTCTTCCGCTTTGATCACGCCGATGTTCAGCATGTTTAATTTTTGGGAGATCTCTTCGATCATTTTGTTCAGCTCGGCTGTTTTCTGATCAGACAATAAGGCACTTCCTTTCTCTGACGATTTCGTAGTCTTTATTGTAACAGAAATGTCCGAGAAGAAAAGAACCGTTATCGCCAAAGCGAGCGGCATCAAACGGAAAGGGACTTTTCTTTTTCTTGTTTTTCCGCTTTGATTTTTCCAAGAATCTGTTTTGACTCATAGATGACGACGCCTGTTAAGCCGAGGAGGCCGATTAAGTTTGGAATCGCCATCAGGCCGTTCAGCATATCCGCGAGCGCCCACACGAAATTATCCTTAAAGATCGCTCCGAAAAAGACGGCGATGACAAAGATGATGCGGTAGTAAATCGCATACTTTTCATTGAGCAGGTAAGTGAAGCATTTTTCTCCGTAGTAGGACCAGCCCAAAATGGTCGAATAGGCGAACAGAAGCAGGCCGATGGCGACAATCGTGGAGCCGGCGGGACCGAGAAAATGTTCAAATGTCATCGATGTCAGCGCATCATTCTGCTCTGACAAATACATTTTACCCATGACGATCGAAATACCCGTAATAGAACAGACGACCAGTGTATCAATGAAAACCTGAGTCATCGAAACGAGCGCCTGCCGTGCCGGCATATCGGTTTTCGCAGCCGCGGCAGCGATCGGCGCTGAACCGAGCCCGGCTTCGTTTGAGAACACTCCTCTGGCAACGCCCCAGCGGATGACGGTTCCGATGGCTCCTCCGGCCACGGCCTGACCGGTAAAGGCGTCGGAAAAAATTAAGCCGATGGCGCCGGGGACAAGCTCAAAGTTTGTCACAAGAATGATCAGCCCGGCGATCACATAAAATAAGGCCATAATCGGAACAAATACGGAGGTGACTTTTCCGATGCTCTTGATCCCTCCGAGAATGACAAGCGCTGTAAAAACGGTGACAATGATACCCGTGATCCAGACAGGAACGGAAAACGTTGATTTCATGACTCCCGATACAGAGTTCGCCTGAACCATATTGCCTATTCCGAAGGCAGCCAAGGCCCCGAAAATAGCAAATAAAACACCGAGCCATTTTTGCTTAAGCCCGTGTTCCAGATAGTACATCGGGCCCCCTGACATTTCGCCGTTTTTGTCTTTTACGCGGAATCTGACGGCGAGCACGGCTTCGGCATATTTCGTCGCCATTCCAAAAAAAGCGGCCAGCCACATCCAAAACACGGCGCCCGGGCCCCCGGCGATAACAGCTGAAGCGACCCCGACGATATTTCCCGTGCCGACAGTGGCGGCCAGTGCGGTCATCAACGCCTGAAAATGAGAGATGTCTCCTTCTGAAGATTTATCCTGATTTTTGCTAAAGGCCAGCTTTAAAGAATAAGGCAAAAGTCTGATTTGCAAAAAGCTGAGCCTGAATGTCAAGTAAACACCTGTGCCGACGATGAGAATCAACAGCGGCGGCCCCCATAAAAAACCATTCATTTGATCGACTATATTTGAGAGCAATTTCAATCCCCCTTCGTTTTGTGTCTAACTAGAATATTCTGAAAGTTTGTTAGATTTGTCAATAGCCTAGTTAGATTTTCTTCCCGAAGTTGAAAAAACGAAAAAAATCTTTAGTATAAAATCAAGTACGTTTTTCTTTCTGAAAAGAGGGGAAAGAATAGAGGAGGCTGCACCATGATCAAAGTTTTATTTGTCTGCCTCGGCAACATTTGCCGTTCGCCGATGGCGGAAGCGGTATTTCATGACATGCTCAGGAAAAACGGGCTGGATGGCAAGATTGAAGCTGATTCAGCCGGCACCGGAAATTGGCATGTCGGCAAACCGCCACATGAAGGCACAAGGACATTGCTGGCCGAAAAAAAGATCAGCTGTGAAGGATTGTACGCAAGGCAGGTCACTGCGAAGGATCTGAAAGAATTCGACTACATCATCGCCATGGATGCGGAAAATGCCGGGAATGTCAGAAGCCTGGCGGGATATCAGCAAAAGGCCGTCATCCGGCGTCTGCTTGATTATGTTGATGACTGTCCGACGGATGATGTCCCTGATCCATACTATACGGGGAATTTTGAAGAGGTGTACGAACTCGTGGCAGAAGGCTGCCGCCAATTGCTGAAAGACATTCAAAAGACACACAATTTATAAAAATGGAGGGAGAGATTTTTATGAAAGGCGAACGCGTTTTCATCAGAAACATCCTCCTCGGCGCATCGGTCGGGGCTGTCTTGTCTTTGCTGCACAAACCGACGAGAAAAGCATGCTGTGAGAAACTCTCGGCATGCCAAAACAAAATCAGTCTTTACCGCGAGAATCCCGGTATGCTGACCGAATGTGTAAAAGAGAAAATCGAAAAGACGAAAAGGCTGACGGCGTCTATTTCGGACGATTTGACCTTTTTGAATAAACAGATTAAAGAATTGAAGGAAACGACCCCGAAAGTGATGGAACTGATCGAGGAAACAAAGGACCACTTCTCGGCAGGGTCCACCAATCGTCTGGAGTGAGAAAAATGTTCGGCTTTTTAAAAGAGCTTGTGTGGCGCTACTATCTCCATGAAGGGCCGAGCAAATCGGCGGAACTTGCCTACTTTTTTCTCCTGTCCCTGTTCCCGTTTATGATTTTTTTATTGACATTGATCGGCTATCTGCCAATCAAAACGGGGGATGTCATCGGGCTGATCGAGCAGTATGCACCTGAGAATACGATGTCTGTCATCAAAGAAACGTTACATACAGGCAACAGGGGGCTGCTTTCTTTCGGGATCATCGCCGCGCTCTGGTCTGCATCAAACGGATTGAACGCGATTGTCAGGGCCTTCAACCATGCATATGAAGTCGAGGAAAACCGCTCATTTATTATGGTCCGGCTGACGTCTATTCTTCTGACCGCCGCGATGGTCTTCACGATTTTAATTGCGCTGCTTCTTCCGGTATTCGGCAGGGCGATCGGCCATTTTATCGCCAATCTCGACGGAACGCCTGAGATGTTTTTGACAGCCTGGTCGGCGCTTCGCTGGGGGATCAGTCCGCTGATATTGCTGATTGTCTTTACGGCTTTATACTATTTTGCCCCGAATAAACGGCTTTCGTTCAAATATGTGTTTCCCGGGGCCGCGGCGGCAACCGTCGGCTGGATTCTCGTCAGTGTCGTGTTTTCTTACTATGTCAACGAATTCGCCAACTACAGTGCCACATACGGGAGCCTCGGCGGCATCATCGCTTTAATGATCTGGTTCTACTTAAGCGGTATGATGATTATAGTAGGAGGGGAAATCAACGCCCTTTTACATAAACGTAAAATCATTCCTGATGAAAATCCGCGAGAATTGAGCAATCTAAAAAAGAACGAGTGAATCGTTCAAGGAGCGGAGGGATGATCATGACAAAGCATACGAAAAAAGGCGGAAGCCATAATAAACAAAATTCAAAGCAAAGCTCGAAGCATAAAACGAGCGGAAGCGCCAACGGGCAAAACGGATATCATTAAGGCGCTTCATCAAAAAGGGCCGTCTCTTTGAGACGGCTCATTTTTTGGGCGCAGGCAAAGCCGTCACATCCTGTGAGCGTCCGCTTCCGACTGGCCGGCGAAGTTTTTCGCGGTTTTCGGTTTGCCTAACAGCACTCCGGTCCATATACAGATCATGACAATGGTGATCAAAAAAAACAGGTTTCCGTTTTCAAAGGTCTGCATATACCAGCCGCCCGCGACAGGACCGAAAATGCTGCCGAAGCTGAAGGTCATCCCGCACATCAAGTTACCGGCGGGAAGAAGGTGCTTAGGCAGCAAATCGGCCATGAAGCTGATGCCGAGAGAAAATGTCGACCCCACAGCCATTCCCGCCACAAAAAAACAGATGGACAAAAAGAGCACGGAATCAGAAAAACCGGACGCGAAAAAACAGCTTGCCCCGACAGCCAAAATGACGAGAAGAACGTTTCTTCTGCCGTATGTATCACTCAAAATCCCAAGCGGATACTGAAAGATGATGCTGCCGATCGCAAAAGCTGGCAAAATCAGTGAGACGCCTTCAACCGTAATCCCCGATCTGAGCGCATAGACCGGAAAATTCCCGTTCAGCGCCGTTTCCAAAAAACCGTAGCCGAACGTCGGCAAAAAGGCGACCCAGCCCAGCAAAAATGCTTGGAGAAAACGCTTCAGACTATTATCGGAACGCGTGTCAGAAGCGCTTTTTTCAGGGAATTCATTGCTGAGGCAAAAAACAAACATCCAAGCCAAAAGGCTGAAAGAGGCGGAGATGATAAACGGAAGTGACGGCGAAATCTCAACAAGCGGCGTTAAAAAAGGTCCGGCGGCAAACCCCAATCCAAACGAAAGCCCGTACAGCGAAATGTTCCGTCCGCGGTTTTGCCCGGAAGATAATGTGGTCACCCATGTCTGTGTTGAAAAGTGAAGCATATGATCGCCGATGCCGATCAAGAGCCTTAAAAAAAACCACACGATATAAGACTGAAAAAAAACAAAGCTGAAGAGACTGGCGACAACCGTCACACCGCCGATCATGATCAGCGGTTTAAAGCCGAGCTTCCGAAGCGGCGCCTCCATGAACGGGGAAGCGAGCAAAACGCCGATATAAAGCCCTGTCGCATGCAGGCCGTTCATTGCCGCCGAATGGCCCTCCTGCTCGAAAATGACAGAGATAACCGGCAAAAGCATCCCCTGGGAAAAACCTGATATACTGACTATCAATACGAGTATAAAAAAATGAAATCGTCTCATCGCCTATTCTCCTTATTCCTTCATCCTCCTTTGATCGTAAACTTTAGGAAGTTTTTAGGCAAGATGGTTTTTAACAAGAGGTGGAAAACATGAACATCAAATGGAATCAAAACGGTTTTCACGCGGACTTGGCATTTGGCGGCCTCGATATATCAAGCAATGAAGAAGCAGGCTTCAGACCCTATCAGCTTATGCTGGCTTCCATCGCCGCATGCAGCGGAACCGTTCTTCAGAACATTTTGGAAAAGAAACGGATACAGCTTGAGGAGATGACCATCCAGACAAAGGAAGAGCGGGTTCCCGAAGAAGCGGGCCGCATCAAAAGCATTCATCTTCACTTTATTGTAAAAGGGAAAAATCTGAAGGCTGAGCACATGAAAAAAGCGCTCAGGATCGCCTTGAAAAACTGTTCGATGGCCAGGTCTGTTGAAAACTGTATCGACATCAAGGAAACGTTTGAGATTGAGTGAATGTTTAGAGCACTCTGCAATGCGGAATCAATAAGTATGTCTGCATATAATCCGAAAGGTTCGTACAACAATAACCTACAACGAAAAAAGTAAAGAAAAGAGGAATTGAAAATGGGCCGTATCTTCTTTTTGATGATGGCTGCCGGTGTTCCCCTTTCCATTGCGGGGAGCCTGTTGCATTGGCCGTCAACTTTGCTGTTTATCATTTATTGTCTGACCATCATCGCGCTGGCAAGCTATATGGGCAGGGCGACCGAGAGCCTTGCGATTATTGCCGGCCCCAGAATCGGCGGACTGCTCAATGCCACATTCGGCAATGCCGTTGAACTGATCATTTCGATTTTTGCTTTAAGGGAAGGGCTGGTCGGCATTGTGCTTGCATCTTTGACAGGTTCTGTTCTGGGCAACCTGCTGCTTGTCGCCGGCCTGTCGTTTTTCATCGGCGGTTTGAAATATAAACGCCAGGAATTTAACGTGTATGATGCCAGACATAATTCGGGACTGTTGATGTTTGCGATCATCGTCGCCTTCGTCATCCCTGAAGTGTTCGCGGCGGACATGACGGAGCCGCGGAAGCTGTCGATGAGCGTCGGTATCAGCGTCATTATGATTCTGCTTTATGTAGCGGCGCTTTATTTCAAGCTTGTCAGCCATCGCGGCGTCTACCAGACGAACGCAACCGAGGCTCAAGAAGAGCACGAAGACCCGGAATGGAATGGAAAGCGCGCGACATTGATTTTGCTTTTGGCCACAATTGCCGTCGCCTACATTTCCGAAAATCTCGTCCACACCTTTCATACGGTGGCTGAACAATTCGGCTGGACCGAGCTGTTTATCGGTGTCATCATCGTTGCGATTGTCGGCAATGCAGCGGAACACGCTTCCGCCGTCATTATGGCTTATAAAAACAAAATGGATGTCGCGGTCGAAATCGCGATCGGGTCAACGCTGCAAATTGCGATGTTTGTCGCACCAGTGCTCGTGATCGCTTCTTTGTTTTTTGAAACGAGCATGCCGCTTGTCTTTACTTTGCCTGAACTCGTCGCGATGGCGTCTGCCGTTCTGTTAATGGTTGTGATTTCCAATGACGGGGATACCAACTGGTTTGAAGGAGCGACATTGCTGGCGGCCTATATCATCATGGGGATCGGGTTTTTTCTTCTTTAAAAAAATTGGGATAAAGGCGTCCTATCCGGAAAACAATAAGGGAAAAGAAACAGAAAGAGTGATAGTATGAAAAAGCTTTTGTATTTTGCGCTGACTGCGTTTTTATCCTTTAGTTTTTTCGCTGTACAGGAAGCTGATGCAGCCAAGCCGATCAAAATTCCAAGCTCTGTCACAAACATTTCCAAAGAGAACACATACCCGAACGCTTCACAGGACCAGCCGCGGCTGCAGCCGAGCGAGCTAGCCGAAGAGCTGCTGAAAACAACCGATATCGCGATTGAGAACCCTCATCTGATTAAGATGCTGAATGAGTCAAGCATATCCGGTACACCGCTGGCGATCGGGTACAGAGCGACGATCTATTTGGGAAAATGGGCGCTGGGATATACATCGAATGAAACCGTTGCGAATTGGGAATACCGCAAAATTAACACAAACCGCTTTGACAACAGAGGCGGAAAAGCGCCGGCCGAAATCACTTATGCACAAGAACAGACAAGCAAAATCAAAGGCGGCTTAACGGCAAAAGTGCCGAAAGCAGAAGATGTCAAAAACATGATGATGCTCAAAGCCATGGAAAAAACGAAGCTGCCGCTCGCTTTTGAAACGGTGGTCGGAGCCGGTACAAAGCGCGATCAGGTCTACAAGGTGCCGCCGAAAAAACTCGGCCTTCTAAACGCGTATGCACCGGCAGTGAATGAAAAAGGAAAGGTCACATATGGCGAGGTCTATCTCGTTTTAAAAGGCAATAAAAGAAAGCTTGTCGTCAAAAACATCACATCTCAAGGGATCGGAGCGTGGATTCCTGTACAGGATCACCTGACATTCGGTTTTCAGCTGAGCCACCAGCCGAGATAAAGAAAAAGCAAGCCGGTTCAGGCTTGCTTTTTCTTTATACTCTCGCTTTCCGGGAAGAAAAATCAACATCTTGATAATAGCTGTTTTTGACGAGCACATTAGGGCCGAGGCATTTGACATTCGGACAATGGCAGTTCAGCTCTTGGGCCAGCTCTGTATTTCTCCACTTCGCATAGGCGCTTTGCAGACTGTCTGTTTGAATGTTGCCGAGCGGCGGAGTGTCGCCGAAATCGGTCACGATGATATCGCCGTCAAAAATATTGACATTCAGGCGTGATCTGCCGTCAGGGTCGTTTCTGACCGTGACGTTTTTCGCATCGCGCAGCCTTTTTAAAAGAAGCTGATCTTCCGGATCAGGACTGCAGGCGTAAAATGGCAAAGTGCCGAACAGCATCCACGTCTGCTCATCGCGGATGTCGAGAAGGTGATGGATCGCTTTTCTCATCTCCTTCAAGCTCAAGGATTCAAGGGCACTTGCAAAATCGCTCGGGTACATCGGATGCACCTCATGCCGCTGACATTTCATTTCGTCGACGATTTGACGGTGGATATGTTCAATATGAGGCAGTGTTCGCTTATTGAGCATCGTCTCAGCGGAGACCATCACCCCTTCGTCAACAAGAATCCGGCTGTTTTCGATCATTTTCTCAAAATAGCGGGCTCGCTGGGCAAACGTCGGCTTTTTATCCATCATCGCAAAGCCGATTTCGGCAAAGTCTTCGACGGTTCCCCAGTTGTGTGAGATGTGAAGCACATCCAAGTAAGGGATGATCAGCTCATAGCGGCCGATATCGAGCGTCAGGTTTGAATTGATCTGCGTCCGTACGCCGCGCTCGTGCGCATATTTTAATAAAGGAACAACATATTCCTTGACCGATTTTAATGAAAGCATCGGCTCGCCGCCGGTAATGCTTAATGAACGGAGCCGCGGAATCTCATCGAGCCGCTTGAGAAGAAGGCTGAGCGGCAGTGCATTCGGATCCTTCGGCCTGAGCGTATATCCGACGGCACAGTGCTCACAGCGCATATTGCAAAGAGTTGTCGTTGTAAATTCAACATTTGTCAGCTGTATATCTCCATATTGGTCAACGTCCATATATGCTTCCCACGGATCATATTCCGGGGTAATCGGACGAACCTGCGTTTTTTCTGTCATCGCATATCTAACTCCTTTATTGATAGGACATACTAATATAGCCCAACTATTCATTTTAGACCTCATCTTCAAGCTCTGCAAGTGACGGATCATTGAAAAAAGGCTGTTTATAGGCTACCATAAAGGAACAAAAGGAGGAGAAGCATGGGTAACGCAGTACATGACAAAGAACAGCAAGTCAATTATTTGAAAAACAGATTGGATATGTTTATGTCTGTCATCGATTCGTTAGACCCTGAATCGACGGACATTGAAGATATTGACAGACTGATCAGTATGCTTGACGATTTGGAAGCCAAATATGAACGCTTTAAAAAAGACTGGAAATAAAACCGCGCATCCCGCCGCGGTTTTTTTGTTTTCCAAGTGTTGCTTGGTATGAAAAGATGACCGGTTTTGCACAATAAGAAAAAATGAGGTTGGGAGCGAAAATCATGAAACGAATCTGTGCAGCATGCTGCGGATTCCTGCTGATGCTGACCTTTGCGGCCGATGCCGAGGCGATATCCAACAAGGCGATTCATTGGGGTTTTTCCAAAAGCAAAAACCATCAGCCGGCAGATGCGGGAAAAGAGCTGAACAGCCTGTTAAAGCAGTATGATGCTTTTTATTTGGGCAACACAAAAGAAAAAACGATCTACTTAACCTTTGACAACGGCTATGAAAACGGCTACACGCCCAAGGTGCTTGATGTCTTGAAAAAACAAAACGTCAAAGCGGCCTTTTTTGTAACGGGGCATTTTGTCAAAGACAAACCGGAGCTGATTAAACGCATGGCTGAAGAGGGCCATATTATCGGCAACCATTCATATCACCACCCTGATTTAACGACAAAAACAAGCCGCGTCATTCAGGAAGAATTGGAATCCGTCACAGAAGAAGTGGAGAAGATCACCGGCAAAAAGGACAATCTCTACCTGCGGCCGCCGCGCGGTGTCTTCAGCGAGCGTGTGCTTAAAGAAACAAAAAAACTCGGCTATCAAACCGTTTTTTGGTCAGTTGCTTTTGTCGATTGGAAAATCGACGCGCAAAGAGGATGGAAATACGCTTACGACAATATGATGAAGCAGGCTCATCCCGGTGCCATCTATCTGCTTCATACGGTATCAAAAGACAATGCGGAAGCGCTTGATCAAGCCATCACAGACTTAAAAAAAGAAGGGTACACATTTAAAAGCCTTGATGATTTGATGTTTGAAAAATATATGATGCTAAAGACCCTTTAAAAGGAAAAACCTCCTGAAATTACCTGAGGGGGTTTTTTGTTTATTTCATCTTTTATATTTCCCCTAGTCAATTCCATAGAATAAAAAACCATTTTATATACATATATTACTAGATTTGCAGACGTAATAGGTATATGATAGAAATGAAGGGGGAGTAAACCATGTCAAATACAGTAAAGTCAGTCACATCACCCAAAAAATTTATAGCAGGAAAACGATTGCTAGAACATTTAAACGACTACATTAAAGATTTTGGCGACAAGGCTTACATCATTTGCGACGAATTTATTTTAGAGCGGGCTCAGAAAGAAGCCGGAGATTCGATTCAAAAAGCCGGTAATCAAGCCGTTTTTGAAAAGTTCAATTATGAATGCACACAGGAAGAAATCGACCGCAACCGCGGGCTGGCGCGCGAGGCAGGCGCCAATATCATCGTTGGCATCGGCGGCGGAAAAACGCTTGATACCGCGAAAGCGACCGCTTATTATGAAAAGCTGCCTGTTGTGATTTTCCCGACGATCGCTTCCACAGATGCTCCATGTACGGCGCTTGCCGTGATTTATAAACACGACGGGTCGTTTGACCGCTATCTGTTTTTGCCGACGAACCCGGATGTTGTTCTGGCGGATTCAGAAATTCTATCAGGTGCGCCGGCGCGCTTTTTCGCAGCCGGTATCGGCGACGCGTTGGCGACGTATTTTGAAGCGCGGGCATGCTATCGTGCAAACGGTGATAACCTCGTGCTGATGAAGCCTTCAACAACAGGCTTGGGCCTTGCGCGCCTCTGCTATGACACGCTCCTGGAAAACGGCGTGAAAGCGATGCAGGCCGTTCAGCGCAATGTCTCAACCCGAGCCGTTGAAGACACGATCGAAGCGACGATTTATTTAAGCGGAGTCGGCGCCGAATCGGGCGGGCTCGCCGCAGCCCATGCGATCCACAACGGCATGACGGCAGTTCCCGCTCTTCATAACGCCCAGCACGGGGAAAAAGTGACGTTCGGCCTTCTGGCACAGCTCGTCCTTGAAAACGCCCCGGCCGAAGAGCTCGAAACCGTCATCAACTTCATCAAAGGCGTCGGCCTCCCATTAACACTGAAAGATTTGGGTGTCGACGAATTTGTCGAGGAAGAATGGCGTCAAGTCGCTCAAAGCGCCTGTGCGGAAGGAGACACAATGGGCAACATGCCATTCCCTGTCACACCTGACGACGTATACAGCGCCATTATTGCCGCCAATGCGATTGCAGAATCTTATCATGATTGATCATGAAAAAAGCCGCTTCCTCCATGGATGCGGCTTTTTTATTTGAATCGGTGATGATTTCCTTCTCGGTCTATTTGCAGACCTTAACCCTTATGCCGGGTTCTTCTAATAAACCCGATGCTGTATGTCTTTTGCGAAGTCGACTGTTTCCGCTTTAAAGGCAAATCCATCGACAATTCGAGGCGTGAGCATGACAAGCTCAGTCTCTTTTCCATCATTGTTCAGCTTGACCGTGCAGTCCATGTTTCCGCCTTCTTCATCTCCATCATATTCACATGAACTTGCTTGTTGAATATATTCCACCGTGTCTCTTCCTGACGCGTTCCATTTCAGCAAGAACATCAATTGCTCTGTTAAAAGCGGGTAGACCGCTGTAAATCCGATAATGAGCAGGAATAGCTTCAAGCGAATCCAAGCCACCTCTCTGTAATAGAGCGAGGTCAGCGCAAATCCTGTGATCATGAGCAAAAGCCCGGCCAAAGAAACGTAATGCAGTCCGGCCGAACTTTGGACGGGGCCGCCCCAAAAATGTAAAACCGCTTCACCTGCCGATACTTGCCGATGGGTTTTGGCGCAAAGCAGCAAACCGAAAACCATCAGGCAGATGCCGGCCGAGCCTTTGTGCAGCTTCATATGATTCCCTCTTTATCTATAGAAATAGTCGAAGGGAATCACAAAATGTTTCCTTGTTTACTTGAAAATGTCAAACCATCCTTTATGACGGAACCAGATGATCATTCCGATGACAACGGCAGCCATCATTCCGAGGACGAAAAAATAGCCGTAGCGCCAATGAAGTTCAGGCATGTTGTCAAAATTCATGCCGTATACGCCGACAATGAAGGTCAGCGGGATGAAAATCGTGGAGACGATCGTCAGCGTCATCATGATGGCGTTCATTCGATTGGAGTTCAGCGTCTGGTAGCTGTCCCTTAAATCAGCGGTCATGTCCCGGTTGTTTTCCACAATTTCAGTCAGCTTCAGCAGGTGGTCATAAATATCGTTGTAATAAGCTTTTCTTTCGCGGTTTTCCTTTGTATGTTCGATGTTTAAAATTCGGTAGAGCAAATCGCGCATCGGGATGATCGTTCTTCTGAGCTTCAACAGATCCCCCCTGATATCAAACACTTCATTCATCAGTGTGCCAAACGTTTTCCTGCTGTCGCTTTCAGCGATTTCATTGAGCCTGTCTTCAATTTGATAAAGGATCGGAAAGTATTCATCAACAAGCTGGTCCATGACCATATAAGCGATATGGTTCGGCCCTTTCTTCCACATGTCCTTGTTTTCTAAAAACCGTTTTCGCACTTTTTCAATGCCGTCCGATTGATGGAGATGAAATGTGACGATAAAGTCTTTTCCGGCGAATAAATCCACTTCTTCAGACGCCAATGTCTTTTGGTTTAAGGCATGTATGACGTAAAACACGTATTGTTCATATTGATCAAGCTTAGGACGCTGCAAATAATGGAAGCAGTCCTCGATTGACAAAGGGTGAAAGTGAAAATGATTTTGCAGTAGAGTTGCTTCTTCGTCTGTCGGCCGGTCAAAATCGGTCCAATACCATTCGATATCCTGATCTTTCAGCCGTTCTGCCGGGACATCCGATAAAAGCTTTCCGTCTTTTGTAACCGCCATAGTTTTGAGCATTGGCAACCCTCCACCTTCATCATAGCATGCTGCCTTGGAACTTGAATCATTCGGCTTTTTACTCATTTTCGCTCTTTTTTCACTAAAAAAGCAAACATGGTATACTGTGGACAAAGAAGAAAAGGGATGGGAAGCCATGTGGAAGGAAAAAGTAAGCATATCACCGCCATATCATTTTGACCGGGTGTTGGACAGGCTATCGCTTGATCCGCTCAACGCCGTCGACCTTGAGAAAAGGGAAGTCAGGCTCCCGCTTCGCAGCCGCGAAAAAAAGCCGTCCGTCGTCACGGTTCAGGCAACAGGCACTGCGGAAGCTCCGGAATTTATCGTCAGCGGAACAGAAGATCAAGCCGGCATGATGAAAGAAGTCAAACGGATCTTCAGGTGGGAAGAAAGCCTCCAGCCGGTGCTTGATCATTTTTCAAATACGAGCTTGTCAAAGCTGTTTGAAGAGCACGCGGGGACGCCTTTAGTGCTTGATTTTCATTTGTATCATTGCCTGATGAAGTGCATCATCCACCAGCAGCTCAATCTCTCGTTCGCATATACGCTGACCGAGCGATTCGTGCACACATTCGGCGAACAAATAGACGGCGTCTGGTTTTATCCGCTTCCCGAAACGATTGCACAGCTTGACTACAGCGATTTGCGCGAGCTCCAGTTCAGCATGAGGAAGTCCGAATATGTGATCGATACATCAAGAATGATTGCCGGTGGAGACTTAAACCTTGATGAACTTACACTATTATCAGATGAAGATGTCATGAAAAAGCTGGTGAAAATCAGAGGCATCGGACCGTGGACAGTGCAAAATGTTCTGCTGTTCGGGCTCGGCCGTCCCAACCTTTTTCCGATCGCCGATATCGGCCTGCAAAATGCCATCAAACACCATTTTGGCTTGAAAGATAAACCGGCAAAAGAAGAAATGCTTGATATGAGCAAGGCGTGGGAGCCTTATTTAAGCTATGCTTCCTTATATTTATGGAGAAGCATTGAATAGAATGGAGAGAACGTGATTGAAACAGGAAAGAAAACGATCATCAGCAGAATTAAAAGTGGGGCAGCAATTTCCGCTGACGATCAAACGCCTCGGCATCAATGGCGAAGGCGTCGGCTATTTTAAGAAAAAGGTCGTGTTTGTTCCCGGGGCCCTGCCCGGAGAGGAAGTCGTCGTCGAGGCGACAAAGGTGCATCCGAAGTTTTCCGAAGGGCGGGTCAAAAAGGTTCGCAAACGCTCCGAGCACCGCGTAAAACCGCCCTGCATCATCTATGAACAGTGCGGCGGCTGCCAGCTGCAGCATTTGGCTTACGACCAGCAGCTGAAAGAAAAGCGCGATATCGTCATTCAATCGCTTGAACGCCACACCCGTTTCGATATCGGCAAAATGGATATCCGGCCGACAATCGGAATGGAAAATCCGTGGCATTACCGGAATAAAAGCTCATTCCAGCTCGGACGCACAAAAAACGGGAAAATGGTGGCCGGCTTGTACGGACTTGATTCCCACCGGCTCGTTCCGATCACGGAATGCATCGTCCAGCACCCGGCGACGAACAAAACGACGCAGACCGTTAAACAGATTCTCGAAGACTTCGGGATTACCGTCTATGACGAACGGAAGCGGACCGGCGATGTCCGCACGATCGTCACAAGAGTCGGCTTTGAAACGGGCGAAGTGCAGGTCGTGCTTGTCACGGCAAAAAACGAACTCCCCCGCAAGGAGCTGATCGCAGAAGAAATCAAAAAACGCCTGCCAGAAGTAACATCGGTCATCCAAAACGTCAACAAAGCGAAAACATCCGTCATTTTCGGCGAAGATACAAGGCTGTTAGCGGGAAACATGGTCATCCAGGAATTTCTCGGCGACGTCTCATTTGAGCTGAGTTCCCGGGCTTTTTTTCAGCTCAATCCGATCCAGACGGTCAAGCTCTATGACGAAGTCAAAAAAGCGGCTAAGCTGACAGGGCGCGAAAAAGTCGTTGACGCCTACTGCGGGGTCGGCACGATCGGCATGTGGATCGCCGACGGCGCAGGCGAAATCCGCGGTATGGACGTGATCAAAGAATCGATCGCTGACGCTAACAAAAACGCTAAAAAGCACGGAATCAAAAATGCCCAATATGTCACAGGCACGGCCGAACATTGGCTGCCAAAATGGACGAACGAAGGCTTCCGCCCCGACGTCGTCATCGTCGACCCGCCGCGAACAGGCTGTGACCGCATGTTCTTGGACACGATCCGAAAGGTCAAGCCGAAGCGGTTCGTATATGTCTCCTGCAACCCGTCGACACTTGCCAAAGACTTGCAGTACTTGGCGAAGGACTATCGTGCCGAATACATCCAGCCTGTCGATATGTTTCCGCAGACGGCGCATGTGGAGTGCGTTGTACAGTTGCTTTTAAAAAATCATTGAACCTGTGAAAATTGAGTTTTTTCCCTAAGAGAAATCATTATCAAAAAAGCGGCCGTTGATTGGCCGCTTTAAACACTGTCTTTATCATTCAAGGCCAGCTCATCTTCAGGGAATGCATCATCCCCGCTATCATCAAGGCGTAAAAAATCTCAAAGGAGGAACCGCCCATGAAAAGACTCTGCATCATCCCGTGCGGCGCGAAAAAAATCTGGGATGTCGATCCGGAAAGAGGGCCGTCTCCCGCGAAGGATGTTTATATGAGTCCGTTTCACCAAGCCTGTCGTACATATGCGCAGAACTTTTTTGACGACTGGGTGATCCTTTCAGCCAAACACGGCTTTCTGAGCGCTTGCGATATCGTTCCTGAAAACTATGATGTCACCTTTGGGACGGGTCACCCTGAGATCATGACAGCGGAGGCGCTTAAAAAACAGGCCGCAGAGAAAAAACTGCTTGGGTTTGACGAGGTTGTCATGCTCGGCGGAAAAAAATATCGTCCGGTTTTAAGAAGCGTGTTTGGCGATCCTCAGCTTATCACCTATCCGCTCGGTGGATACCGGGGAATCGGCTATATGCTTCAGGCGCTGCAAAAAGCCGTCGCTTGCGGCCGTGAACTGGAGACAAAATGATTTTCATTTTGTCTCTTTTTTTGTAACAAATTCTGTGTTTTCACTACTAATATATGAATGGAAAATCAGTGAACTGCTACATGCGGGAGCGCTCAACCTGGGAGGGGAATGATGGAGGATAAGAACCGCTCTGTTATCACAGATTTGCTGCCTTTATATCATGAGGGGAAGTTAAGTAAAGAGACGGCTGAATGGCTTGAAGAACAGGCCGCAAACAATGAAGAATATCGAAAGCTTATGGTGTGTGAGACACCTCCTGAAACAATACATAAACGCATGAATCGCAAGCTCTCCATTTATCAATTGATATTGACTGCGATATCGCTTTTCCTCGCGATCAAAACATCGCTTTTAAACGGAAGCTTCGGCTTTATTTTATGGTATACAGTGCTTGGCATCCTGGCTTATCTGTTCTATCGGAAGGTGAAAGTCGTTCTCCTTCTTTCCTTTGTTCCGATGTTGATTTGGGGGCTTGCCGATGCCATCACAGGCTGGGATGAGGGATTCGCAAGCTCCGTGTTTGGAGCCGTGCTGCTCGCTGTGTTTCACGGTTTATTCGCTATGGCCGGCTGTTTGCTTGGCTGGCTCTGCTTAAAGCTGAATGAAAGCAGGGGTGTGTTGAAAAAGAAAGTCGGCCATGGTGCACTGCTCTTGGCGGTGCCGGTATGCATCCTTTCCATATACAATGCTTTTAATGGAAACCCGATTAGCGAAATGCTTGCTAAGAAATCGCTGGAGCGCTATTTGACGGACCGCTACCCAGAGAAAAACTTGCGGTTAGGGGATGGCTTTTATAACTTTAAGTTCGCCGACTACTCGTTTGATGTCATTGAAGCAGGTGATGAAACAAAATCCTTCGCCTATGACTTTACAGTAGCAGGTTGGCTCCATCCTGAAATCACCTTTGACGGCATCCGCGAGGCGAATCTCAATAAACCGTTGATGGAGCGGCTCGGCGAAGAAGCCGCAAACGAACTCAAGACTGTTTTATCCAAACAAGTGAAAAACGTGGCGGCTGTCGATGTTTACGTCGAAGTTTTAAAAGGCCGGCTGCCGGAAGATGCAAAATGGGGCAAAGACATTAAGCTGGATCAGCCGATGCAAATTGATATTGTACTTGATGCCGAAAATGCCGATCAACAATCCGTCTTCAGCGCGGCCAAAAAGATCCAGCACGTGTTAAACACAGAAGGATATGACTATGAAACGGTCAATATCAATGCCAACATATTTGATGACAACGTCAAAGACGGATATGTAAAATATAGCGCATTTTTTGAAAAAGACACGGAGATCAAACTGAAGGATGTGGAAAAAGAGATATGAAAATGACGGCGGGGTTGCTAAACCCTGCCGTTCCTTTTTTAAAAAAAGAGCGGTTTATTTTTTGCATAAAATCACACAAATAAGAAAAAAATAGCAATTGATCTATCATAAGAAAGGATGTTGTGTGATGAAAAAATTATCGCTTTGCCTTGTGCTGATCATTCCAATGGCTTTTGCCGCGGGCATTCCTTCCGTACATGGGAAGACGCAGGAATATCAAGATTTAACGGAAGAGCAAAAGAATGAGCTGTCAACCTTGCAAAAAGACATTATGGAAAAGAAAAAACAGCTGATCGACAGATATGTGGAATATGGAATGATGGATGAAAAAAAAGGAAGCGACATCAAAAAACATATGGAACAGCGGTATGAAAAAGAGAAAAAAGAAGGATTCATGCCGAAATGGGGGCATCATCAAAAAAAGTTTCATCATCGCATCCATTATTAACCCCGTTTCTTACACTGCCAGCCCAATTTCTTCGTGACAAAAGTGTAAAGACAGGTGTAAACTAATACTCATGTAAATCAGCTAAGAGATAAAGAGGTGTTGTGAGTATGAAGAAGAATCGTCCGATCTCAGAGCGGAAGCTGCTTGGCATCGCCGGTCTGGGCTGGCTGTTTGATGCAATGGACGTCGGCATATTATCGTTTATCATCGCGGCTTTGCACGCGGAATGGAATTTGTCGCCTGAGGAAATGAGCTGGATCGGCAGTGTCAATTCCATCGGGATGGCCGTCGGGGCTTTTGTGTTTGGGCTGCTGGCTGACCGCGTCGGAAGGAAGCATGTGTTTATGATCACGCTGCTGTTTTTCTCGGTCGGCAGCGGTTTATCCGCTTTCACAACGACATTAACGGCATTTTTGATTTTGCGGTTTTTTGTCGGCATGGGATTGGGAGGAGAGCTTCCCGTCGCTTCGACGCTTGTTTCGGAAACGGTCGCACCTGAGCGGCGGGGAAGAATTGTTGTCTTATTGGAAAGCTTCTGGGCGTTTGGCTGGCTGGCGGCAGCACTTATTTCATATTTTATTATCCCGGCCTACGGCTGGCAGGTTGCCCTTCTCATCACCGCCGTTCCGGCTTTCTATGCGCTGTATTTGCGTCTGGCATTGCCGGATTCGCCAAAATACGAAAATCTCGACCAACAACAAAAAACGACTGTGCTGGAAAATGTGAAAAGCGTATGGTCCCGCCGCTACGCCCGCCCTACGGCCATGCTGTGGATCGTCTGGTTTTGCGTGGTCTTTTCCTATTACGGCATGTTTTTATGGCTGCCGAGCGTGATGGTGATGAAGGGATTCAGCATGATTAAAAGCTTTGAATATGTATTGATCATGACGTTGGCGCAGCTGCCCGGCTATTTTTCAGCGGCCTGGCTGATTGAAATAGCCGGACGGAAAATGGTGCTGATGATCTATTTATTGGGCACTGCTGTCAGCGCCTACTTTTTCGGAAACGCCGAATCACTGGCTCTTCTTTTGGCGTCCGGGATGCTGTTATCGTTTTTCAACCTCGGAGCCTGGGGAGCGCTTTATGCTTATACACCCGAACAGTATCCGACAGCGATCAGGGGAACCGGTGCGGGTATGGCAGCGGGATTCGGCAGGATCGGCGGTATTTTGGGACCGCTTCTTGTCGGTTATCTTGTCAGTCAAGGCACAGCGCTTTCCATGATTTTCTTCATCTTCTGCATTGCGGTTTTAGCTGCGGTCGCCGCCATTTTCTTTTTGGGATCGGAGACGAAGCAAAAAGAGCTTGTATAGGTTGAGGGCTCTGTTTCATAATGGAAGGAAACGAGAGTCTGGAAAGAGCTGATATAAATGAGAAAAAAAGCAATTTGGATCGGTATCCTGTTTTTGCTGCTCGTCATCGGCGGCTCTATTTATAACGGTTTCAACGGGAATCCGCTCAGCCGCGCGCTGGCTGAAAAAAAGCTGCTCTCATATTTAGAGGAAACATATCCTGAGCGACATTTGCAAATCAAAAACAGCTTTTACAATTTTAAATATGCAGAATACGTTTTTCATATATCAAATCCAACAGACAAACGGACGGATGAGTTGATTTTCACCGTCAAAGGGTTTATCCATCCAGAAGTCACCGAAGACGGCATCATCGAAGCTGAGCATCAAAAAACGGCAGCCCGGATAAGCGGGGAAGCGGCCGAGGAAATGAAGAAACACCTTGATGAAGCATTGGAAAATGTCATGCGCGTTCAGGTTGACCTCTCCGGAAACAAGCCTTTCAAAAAGAACAGCAAATGGAACAAGGCGATGAAACAGGAGCAAACGGTTGCGGTCTCCGTCACTTTAAATTCCGGACGGGGCGGCAAAGAAGAGTTTTATCAACAAGCGAAGGCCGTCAGAGAACGCTTAATGGGCTATCGATATGACAAACTGGATATAACAGGTATGGGCTTGGACGGGGAAGGCCGGCCGGGATATGTCAAATACAGTGTATGGATTGAAAACGGTAAGGATACAGCGCTTCAAGAAGTTCAAGTTTTAGCAAATCATGAGAAATGAGAGAAGGAGTGAATCCCTTCTCTTTTTTACTTGAAAACATATGGGTGATTTGTACTATTGATGTCAAGGTGTGAAGGGAATAGAATCATATTAAGAACGAATAATGTCGGGATTGTTACTGGTGAAGCAGGCAAGACCTAGAATGTGCTAAATGGAACCGCGCCTTTAGTGTGCTTTTTTGCGCCTATCGGTTGATGTCCTTTCGCACATTTTAGGTCTTTTGTTGTTGCAGGCCAAAAGAGATGACCAAGCTATTTTTCTTTAAGAATATGGTCCGATTTTCATTTTGATCGTTTTTTAGTGATTTGATAGGATAGAAAAATTAGAGGAGGTCACCGTTGTGCAGCATCAAGAGATTGCAAGAGAACTGTTGCCCCTCATTGGAGGCGCGGATAATATCATCAGCATCAGCCATTGCACGACAAGGCTGCGCTTCACTGTCAGAGATGAGGAAAAAATAGATATAGAGGCCATTGAAAGGATGGCGGCTGTACAGGGGACTTTTTTTAGATATGGTTTATTTCAGATTATTTTCGGTGCGGGCATCGTCAATAAAATTTATAGAGAAATGGCTCAGTACAGCGATCCCGCTCCTATGGATCAAGAGAACACGCCGGAAGCGCAGTCTGGAATCAATCTATTGACGAGATTTGCAAAAACATTGTCTGATATTTTTGTTCCGATCATCCCGGCGATCGTTGCAAGCGGGTTGCTCATGGGGGTTATCGGTGTCATAAAGGAATTCCGCCTGGCCGCCTACGACGGTCCCGTCATGAAAATGCTCGATATTTTTTCAAGCGCTGCATTTGTCATTCTGCCTGTGCTGCTCGGGTTCAGCGCGGCTAAACGGTTCGGCTCGAATCCGTTTTTAGGGGCCGTCATCGGCGGAATCCTGACTCACCCGGATTTGCTCGATCCGGAAATGCTTGGCAGCCAAACACCGTCCTTTGCAGAGATCCTTGGATTTCAAGTGCCTCTCATCGGCTATCAGGGGACGGTTATCCCGATTCTTTTGTCTGTCTATATCATGAGCAAAATTGAGCGGTTTTTGCAAAGAATCGTTCCCCGGTCATTGGATTTGATCGCCATTCCATTTCTGACGGTGATGGCTTCCGGATTTGCCGCACTGTTTATCATGGGGCCGGCTTCTCTTTTCATCGGCCACTTGATGAGCGATTGTTTGGGGTTTATTTATCAAAATGCAGGGGCGGCTTCCGGATTTTTATTTGGCGGGCTTTATTCACTGCTTGTTTTGACCGGCCTCCATCACGGCTTTTATGCGATTGAAGCGTCCCTGCTCGCAGATCCCGAATACGGTGTCAACTTTTTGCTTCCGATTTGGTCGATGGCCAATGTCGCTCAAGGGGGTGCGGGTCTGGCCGTTTTTCTTATGACAAAAAACGCGGAAGTAAAAAAGATCGCCATCCCTGCATCACTCACTGCTTTTTTGGGAATTGTCGAGCCTGTCATGTTTGGTGTGAATCTGAAACTGATTCGTCCGTTTATCGGGGCATCGATCGGAGGCGCGCTTGGCGGCGCATATGTCGTCGTCATGAATGTAGCGGCAAATTCATACGGACTTTCCGGCATACCGATGATTTCGATTGTTCTTCCTCTCGGGCCGGCTAATCTGATTCATTACTTAATCGGATTTGCGATTGCAGCGGTTTCCGCGTTCATTGCAGCTCTATGTCTCGGGTTCCAAGAAGAAAAAGAATAATTCCGTTTTCATTCGTCAAAACAGGATGAAAGGAAGGCAGCTATGAAAATAAAGAAAATCTTAAATAACAATGCGCTAGTTGTAAAAGATGAGGATGAAGAAAAAATTGTATTAGGGTCTGGGGTCGCATTTCAGAAGAAGAAAAATGATGTTGTCGACAGGTCGAAAATCGAGAAAATATTTGTCATGAAAGACTCATCAGAATACCGCCAATTTGAGAAAATCTTAAAAACACTGCCGGAAGACCACATCCAGGTTGCAGAGGATATTATTTCTCACGCGGAAAAAGAGCTGGGGATTAAAATCAATGAACGGATTCATGTCGCCTTTTCCGATCACCTCTCATTTGCGATTGAACGCTTGAGCAAGGGAATGGTGATTAAAAATCCATTGCTTGATGAAGTCAAAGTCCTTTACACGAAAGAATTCCAAATCGGCCGCTGGGCACAAGCCCTTATTAAAGAAAAACTGAAAATCGAGATCCCCGAAGATGAAGTCGCAAACATCGCCTTACATATTCACACAGCCAAAACAAACGCCGGTGACATGACAAAGACGCTTGATTTGACAACGATGATCAGCGATATCATCAGGGTCATCGAAAACAAATTGAACATCACCATTAAAGATGAAACCATTTCATATGAGCGGCTCGTCACCCATCTCCGTTTTGCGATTCAGCATATCGAAACGGGGGAATCGTTTTACGAACTGGATGCAGACATGATCAGCCTGATCAAAAAGAAGTTTAAAGAAGCTTATTTGTGTGCGCGGGAAATCGGAGAATTCGTCAAGAATGAGTACGGGTTTGAATTTCCGGAAAAAGAGCTTTGCTATATCACCATGCATATCCAGAGATTTTATCAGCGCTCTGCGCTTGTTTAACATTGAATGAAAAATGGAGCCGAGTAGTCTTCGGCTCCATTTTTCTATTCAGCATTAATTTCTGTTAATACCTCATGTTCCGTATCTATTAAAAAGCCGCGGACTTTGACATGTGAGGGGATGAATGGGTGCTGCCGAATCATGTCGACACTTTGTTTTATCCCTAAATCAACGGGTTTTCCCCCGTTCAGCCATTCATTCAGATTGCTGAAGGGAAACTCTGGATTGCCATGCTGAAAAAGATAATCGATGGTCTTTAATCTATCGCTTACATGCGGGTTGTTAAGCATGTAATTGTCCAGATCGATATCAGCCGGATCTTCATTTTTGGAGCGGACAATCAATATTTCCTCCGTTTTGTTCTGGATGACAAGCGTGATGATGTCCCTCATTAAATCGCTGTATGGCTGTGAAATATGAGGGAATACGCTTTTTAAAATAACCGTGTTTTCCGGCTGAATAGATGCCGCATGGCAGATTGATTGTTCAAGCTGATCCTCCATCCCGGTAATCAACAACACATTTTTATTTTTCGTTCCTTCCATTCCATTCACCTCATTCATTTTGTTTTTGTCCAGTTCTCCCAGTTTCCGTGCGGATCGATTGAAGCAAGGAGAATCCAGTCGTTTTCCACTTTTTGCCGAAAAGATTGATCCTGTTCAAGCAGCCGTTCGATATGTTCCCGGGGCGCCTCAATGACAATAAGCAGCCGGAGAGGCGCATGATAAATCTCTTGATCTGACAGCATGACAGACTGCCAAGGGAGACCTGTCAGCAAATCACTTGCATTTCCCTGCATAACGCCGAGGCCGGAAGTGACGGTTTGAGTCGCTTTATTTCCGCTTCCGTAATAATGCGGTGCAACGGTTGATGCGTAATACTGCAGATTGATCCATTGGGCCACCGTCCCAGGCCCTGAAATGATGCCGCTAAGGATGGAACCGTCTATGTCATTCCGCCAGTCATAGCTGTGCAGAAAAGCCCTTCCTTCAAGGTTGGCTCCCCGTGTAAGCCGGCGTGTGCCAATAATGAATGAAGCGTTTCGGGCCAGGCCCCATTCGGGACGGATTTCACTCCAATCTTCGGCAAAGCGCTCAATCTCATTGCGCGGATTTTTATATCCAAACTGAGGCAATTCGGCTAAGCGTTCTCCTCCGACAGTGCGGCTGACATCGGGGAGCGCTGACTGAATGCGGTCAAACGCCTTTTGAGCTTTTTCCGACAGCTCAGGTACATAGAGCCAATGCAATTCATCCAATGTTGTAATGTGCTCTGCGGCGGTAAACACCGTATCATCCGGTATGAAGATGCCGTCGGAGCGGAGCCTTCGTCTGACGCTGGGAAGGTTGCATATAGCGGCAAGGACGCGTGCGTTGAAAGCACCCGATGCGCCTCCGCAGGCGCCGCAGTCCAATGCCGAGGCATAAGGGTTATTCGTGCTTCTGCTGCCGTGTCCGCAAATGACAACCAACGGAGCGAACCGGTCTGTGATCCCCATCATCTGTAATGCCTGTCTGGCATAGGCGGCTTTTTCTTCTTCCGTAAATCCGACCGGAATGTCGGCTTCAGGTGTTTCTATGCGATCAAGCGAGAGCTTTGCCTGAGGCTTCTTCAGCCATGCCTTCCGCGCTTTCCGGAAAGCTTCTCCTGCTTTGCGGGGAGCCAGGCTGCGCGCGGTCATTTGCAGGCTCAGCCAAGGACCGCTTACTTCGGGAAGCAGTAAACCCGCCAAAAGATTCTGTTTCATTTTTTTAAAGGCTGAGCTTAGCGAAGCTGCCGCTTTTTTATGTTCTTGAAATGTTTTAAAACTCGATTCTTCAGCCGTTTCTTTTACTCGATGCTGCGGTTTGAGAATGACCGGCAGAGAGCTGTGGCTATGTTGGCTGCCAAGTTCACACGTTTCGATTGCCAGGTTGAAAAAGCCGGCTGTCCCATACGTTTCAAAAGGTCCTGATTTCTCTAATGCACGGCGGAACGGCTCTGAACGGACATCGATACAAAATGCAAGCTGGGCGAGCACCGGTTCACTTGTTTCGGCAGCTGCCGGTTTGTCAGCCGTGAGCTTCTTGATCTCGGCGGCATATGTTTCCTCCCACGCTTCCAGCCAGAGGCGCCTGCACGTCATGCCATCAAAGCGGTGAGCGAGTGTTAAGCGCGCTTTTTGCTCTGCCGGAGAAAGTTTGAGCCATGCGTCAGGAGTGAGGCCGCCCCAATGCAGCCAGGCCGCAATCAAAGGAACGAGCTGCATCTCTTTTTCAGGTTTTGGCTTAGACAGCGGCAAATAAGGCTCAACTAGCATCCATTCCATTGAAAGCCGGATAGCCAGATACTCGAGCAACAGCCCTTCTTCTTCCCGCGAATGCTGGGAGCGCCAGAGCATCATCCCGGCCCATCCCGGCAAAGAAAGCAAATGAGCTTCGAGATAGTCCTGCATGTCTCCATTAGAAATATCAAGTGCTGCGAGCGATCTTTTTAATGCGTCTTTCGGTTCTTCCGGCCACCCATTCAGCCGTTGGCGTTCCGCGCGCGACAGGGCGGGGTCGTGCTCGACAAGCTGCCGCCATGCACTGTAAAACCCTTTTTCACGATGCGGAAGCCGCCATGCCGATTGTGACTCATCAAGGTACAGCTTAGACCATTTAATCACCTGATGGTCAAGGAGGTGAGCGGTTTTTTGTCCGGCAAAAACACTTAGCGGTTTAATAAAGCTCGTTTCCCAGTCAGCATTTACCCCGCTGGAGCCTTGTTTGGCAAGCTTCTTTACATGGGGGGATGACATAAGCTTTTCAGGTATTTCGTCCAGCTTGAGCGCGGCTTTGCAAAACGCTTCTGCTGTTTCCCTCTGCATACCGGGCGGGTGCGAATCAAGCCAATGCAGCAGCTTTTTTTCAAGAATCGCCTCATCAATTTCCCCCCGTTGTTTTGCAGAGCGGAAAATCGAGGGCTTTGGGTAGATGTCAACATGAAGCTGTTGTTTAAGCCGCCGCGCTGTCTGTTCAAATGTTTGTTCTTCAAGACCCATCCACGGATGGCGCGCGGCAAAGGTTTCGATAGGCCAAAGCGGCGCAATGACCCGTGCTGCCGCTTGCACCAATTCGTCGATATTAAGGTCATCGGCCTGATGTTCGGATTTGAAGATCAATTGTTTAGACAATGTGGATGCTGCTTTCATCATTGACGACCTCCTTCTGTAAGATATTGGTCTAGATAGTTCGGCCGTTCTTCGACCGAATCGGAATGGGGCTCACCCGTTTTCACAAGAAGCAGATAAAGTGCGCCGGCCCATGCAAAGCGTTGCCGAATGATCAAAGCGCCGACCGCAGTGCCGAATAACAACACGGCCGCTGTTAAAACAGCCGCCAGAGCGGACGACTGCGCCCCCTGTACAACGGCTTCCTTCAAGAGCCCGTGTAAAACGGAATGAATGACGGCAAACGCGAGAGAAGCCCCCGTTAAAATGAAAAGTCCGGCCATTCGTGTGATGAGTCCGTGCCCGCCTGTGACAAGCTGTCGCCAAGCAACAAACAGTGACCAGCCTAATACAAGGGCGCTGATCAATTGATAGCCATCATCCGCAGCTGTGACCCAGATTCCGGTTACGAGAGTAAGAGCGAAGACGCCGCCTATGATGTTCCAAAAAAGAGCCGGCCTGCCCGGTTTAGATGCGAACGATTCATAACGGCGCACCGCTGATCCGGCTTGCAGGAAAAGGGCGGCTTTGAACAGGCCGTGCAAGACGAGATGAATAATAGCGGCGATATAGGCGCCTAATGCGCATTGGACAAGCATAAAGCCCATCTGCGCGACCGTTGAAGCTGCGAGCTGCCGCTTGTAGTCCGTTTGGACGATCATCATGCCCGTTCCGAGTAAGACTGAAAGAACGGCGGGAACAAGCAGAATAAGCTGCAGCCCGTCACCGCTGAACATCGGTGCGAAACGGGTCAGCATAACCCCGCCGACATTTACGAGTCCGGCGTGCATGACCGCGGAAACGGGAGTCGGCGCAATCGCCGAATCGAGCAGCCAGCGATGGAACGGCCACTGCGCCGCAGGAATCATCACCGTTAAAATGACAAGGAGACCGATTCCGATTTTCTCCCATGAGCTGAGCTGTGCCAGGCTCTCTTCCGCGATGGCGGATGAGAGCTGCCAGTGCCCTGTCGAGAGAGAGAGCCAAAGAGCCGCCGCCGCTATAGCCAGCCAGCTGAGCGCAAAGATCCGGCCCGCATACAAAGCGGCATTTTTCGCGGCCTGCCAAGCGCTGTTTAAACCGATAAGCGCAGTCAAGCCGAGCAGAGTGATTCCCCAGCAAATGAGGAGCCAGCGAAGATCATCGTTCAGCCAGGCGGATGAAGCGCCTCCCGTCGTAAGCGTCAGCAGCAAAAAGAATTTACGATAGGAGCGGTCCCCGAACAAATACCGGACGGAGTAGCGCTGAACGATAAAGCCGATGGTCAAGACAAACAAGGCGATCAGCCAGGCCAGCGAATCCAAGCGCCAAGGAGCTGCAGTATGACCGGTACTTGCCGTCATCACCCCGGCTAGCGCGGCGAGCGGAGGCAGAGCAATGATCTTGGCGTGGACCCGTACAAAGGGCAATGGAACCTTTGGATGCATCACGAGCAGTGCGCTGAATAAACAAAGCGCAAGCGACGCGAAAAATATTTTCAGCCAAAATAAAGAATCTAGCAGATCAAACACCCGGCATCCCTCCGTCGGCATGATGGAAAAAAACATACTGTTTCATGTCTGGCCTTCCTTTCTAAAACGTAAAAAAGCCGGTATATTCAGGCTTGGCCCATTTTCAGCCAATCTTTCTGAATGATACCGGCTTATCTTTAACTCATGTTCATGCTTTAAAGATCTTCCGTTTTTCTATGATAATTTCTTTTGCAGGTCGTTTGCCAATTTAAACACCATGATCCGCTCGCCTGTGTGCGTGCTGATATCCGTATGGAAGCTGACCGTATCTTCACCGGTTAGCTCCTTCATGATGCGGCTCAATTGTTCCCGTCCCGATTCCACCAAGCCGGAGCGGGTTCTTTTGATTGACAACAGCCCTTCTTTTGTACTGCAAAGTTCGTACTCGGCGGGCGTCAAAATGCCGTTTAAGGACACGATGACCATATTTCTGAGAATGTCTGTTTTGACAGATACGGATCCCCGTCCCAAATAGTCTTTTTCCCATTGGGTTAAGGCTTTGCTGATTTCAGCCTCCAAAGACCCCTTCGTCAATTTCTGTTTTTCCAATGTTATATCCTCCTAAAAAAAACGGTATATTTCTTTTCCATATACACAAATATAGGGAAAATGAAATATACCGTCCTATCAAAATGTTAATGTCATGCACGGTAAAGATGACTTTTTCACGCGGCCATAATGCCGTTATAGCCGAATGCTAAAGCTCTTTTGCATGAGATTACGATTATTGACTTTACGGAATGACTTTTTTATATCATAGCTTTTAAGATTTCTCATGTCAATACCGTATTGTTATTGGATGAAAAAGAGCAATGCCCGCCTTAGCAGACGAGCATTGCTTTTGCCACCTCATCGGCTTTTTCTTTTCCGCCTAAAAGTTCTGCAAGTTTAAGGGCGAACGGAATCGTTGTCGCCGGTCCGCGGGAGGTGATGATCTTTCCGTCTGTGACGACCGGCTCATTTGTGATGATATCCGCACCCGTCAATTCTTTTTCAACTCCAGGATAGCAGGTTGCCTTTTTGTCGCTGACAAGGCCGGCTTTACCGAGGGTCATTGTTGCGGCGCAAATAGCGGCGACATATTTTTCCGCAGCGGCGGCTTCTTGTAATGTCTTGTGCAGAGCTTGATGCTCCAGCATTTTCTTGCTTCCGACGTTTCCGCCGGGGAGGATCAGCATGGCCGCCTCACGAAAGTCTGAGTCCTCATACAGTTGGTCGGCTTCCACGACAATTTCGTGCCCGCCTTTCACGCGCCGCGTCCCGTCAAGTGAGACCGTGACGACATCCACTTCAGCCCTTCTTAAAATATCAATCGTTGTAATGGCTTCAATTTCTTCAAATCCATCGATTAAAAAGACGAACGCTTTTTTCATCGTATACCCTCCTTGTATGTTCATTTTACCGATGATTCAGAGATTCCCGCAACTCATTCGGAGACAAAGTGAGACACTGTCTCATTTTGTCTCTTTTTTAGAGACTGCCATCAACAAAAAAACGCTGCCGTATTCATTTTTTCCGTTGGCACGATTTTTGCAAGAAATAAGGGCGTGACGAAAAAAAGACAGGAGGTTTTGCAACATGGAAGCGGCATTGACAAAAGAAAAAGCGGTTTGGATGTACAGAAAAATGCTGGAGATTCGCCGGTTCGAAGACCGGGTGCATGAGCTGTTTGCCCAGGGGATTCTGCCGGGATTTGTCCACCTTTATGCGGGAGAAGAAGCCGTCGCGGTCGGCGTCTGCGCCCATTTGAATGACAAAGACAGCATCACAAGCACACACCGCGGACATGGACACTGTATCGCAAAAGGCTGTGACCTAAAGGGAATGATGGCGGAAATCTACGGAAAGGCCACAGGCCTTTGCAAAGGAAAAGGCGGATCAATGCATATCGCCGATTTTGACAAAGGCATGCTCGGCGCCAACGGAATCGTCGGCGGCGGCTTTCCGCTGGCATGCGGCGCAGCTTTGACAGCAAAATATAAAAATACAAAAAATGTAAGCGTTTGCTTTTTTGGTGACGGGGCCAACAATCAAGGCACATTTCACGAGGGAATCAACCTCGCCGCCATTTGGAAGCTCCCTGTCATCTTCGTCGCCGAAAACAACGGATATGGAGAGGCGACTCCGTTTTCCTATGCGTCAAGCTGCAAATCGATCGCCGACCGGGCAGCCGGCTACGGCATACCGGGCATCCAGGTCGACGGCAAAGATGTGACGGCCGTCTATCAGGCCGCCCAACAAGCGGTAGAACGGGCGAAAAACGGTGAGGGGCCGACATTAATCGAGTGTATGACATACCGGAATTACGGACATTTTGAAGGAGATGCCCAGCGCTATAAAACCAATGAGGAAAAAACAGAGCATCAGGAAGAAAAAGACGCAATCACCGCTTTCAGAAATGAACTGCTGACAAAGCAGGTTTTAACTGAAGCAGAGCTGACCGATATTGAAGCGGCTGTGGCGGAAGCGATAGAGGAAGCGGTTGAATTCAGCGAGAAAAGCGCTTATCCGGATCAAAGTGAGCTCATGACAGATGTTTATGTCTCTTATTAATTCAATAGAAGGGGGAAGAAAAAATGGCGAGAGAATTAAGTATATCAGCTGCCCTGAATGAAGCGATCAAACTGGCGATGAGAAAAGACGACCATGTCATTTTAATGGGTGAAGATGTTGCCGGCGGAGCAGCTGTCGATCATTTGCAGGATGATGAAGCATGGGGCGGTGTGCTCGGCGTTACGAAAGGGCTTGTTCAGGAGTTCGGACGCGAGCGCGTCCTTGATACGCCGATTAGTGAAGCGGGCTATATCGGCGCAGCGATGGCGGCAGCTTCAACGGGGCTCAGGCCGATTGCGGAATTGATGTTTAACGATTTTATCGGCAGCTGTCTTGACCAGGTGCTCAATCAAGGGGCAAAGTTCCGCTACATGTTCGGCGGAAAGGCGGAGGTCCCGATTACGATCAGAACGACGCACGGAGCGGGCTTCAGAGCGGCTGCCCAGCATTCGCAAAGCTTGTATGCCCTTTTTACAAGCATTCCCGGCCTGAAGGTCATCGTGCCTTCATCTCCGTATGATGCCAAGGGGCTGTTCTTGGCTGCGATTGAAGACCAGGATCCCGTCATCTTTTTTGAAGATAAAACATTGTACAACATTACCGGTGATGTGCCGGAAGGATATTACACACTGCCGATCGGCAAAGCGGACGTGAAGCGGGAAGGCGCTGATGTCACGGTTTTTGCGGTCGGCAAACAGATCTATACAGCCCTGGAAGCGGCAAAACAGCTTGCATCAAGGGGAATCGAAGCCGAAGTCATAGACCCGCGCAGCCTGTCGCCGCTTGATGAAGAAGCGATTTTGGCTTCGGTGGAGAAAACGAACAGGCTTGTCATTGTTGATGAAGCGAATCCAAGATGCGGCATTGCAGCAGACATCGCCTCATTGGTCGCTGATAAGGGCTTTGACTTGCTCGATGCGCCGATTAAAAAGGTGACAGCGCCGCATACGCCTGTTCCGTTCTCCCCGCCGCTTGAAGATATTTATTTGCCGACTCCGGAAAAAGTCATCAACACCGTATTGGAGATGCTCGGGGAAACATCGCCTCAAGGTGTTTAACTAACGAAAGGAGAGAGAGAAACATGGCTGTCGAGGTTGTCATGCCGAAATTGGGAATGTCGATGAAGGAAGGCACGGTTTCCGTCTGGAACAAAAAAGTCGGAGAAACCGTTGGGCAAGGCGAAAGCATTGCAAGCATCAATTCTGAAAAAATCGAAATGGAAATCGAGTCTCCTGCTGAAGGAACCATTTTGGATATTAAAGTGCCTGAAGGAGAGGGGGTGCCGCCCGGAACCGTCATCTGCTATATCGGTGAAGCAAACGAACAAGCTGAAAAAACCGATGAAAAAGAGGCTCGGCAAAAAAAGACGGGAGAAAGGATTAAAATATCTCCCGCAGCCCGCAAAATCGCCGAAGGAGCCGGTCTGGACATCAAGACGCTTAAAGGCACCGGACCGGGGGGAAGAATCACGAAAGCGGATGTACTGAAGGCGCTTCCGGAAGAGCCGAAGCAACAAACGAACGAGGCGGATAGACAGCCTGTAAGCATGATGCGGAAAACGATCGCTCAAAGGATGACGGAAAGCCTCCAGCAGAGCGCCCAGCTGACGATCACCATGAAAGCGGATGTCACAAAGCTAACCGACTTGCAGCAGCAGCTCAATGAAACAGCTATAACAAAATATGATACGAAGCTGACGCTGACGGACTTTGTCGCCAAGGCAGCGACGCTTGCGCTGTTGGAGCATCAGGACATGAACAGCGTCTATCAAGACGGAAGACTGACCGTTTTGAAGCATGTTCATCTAGGAATAGCGGCTGCGCTTGATCACGGCTTGGCTGTTCCGGTTGTCAGGCATGCCGAACGGCTGCCGTTGCTTGAACTGGCGAAGAAAATCAAATGGTACGCCAAAAAAGCGCGTGAAGGCAAACTGCTTCCCGATGAAATCGAAGGCTCAACTTTTACCATCACAAATCTCGGCTCATACGGTGTAGAGCACTTCACCCCGATTTTGAATCCGCCGGAAACAGGTATTCTCGGCGTCGGCAAGATGTATGAAACACCTGTTTATCAAGAAGGGGAATTGGCTAGAGGCGTCATTCTTCCGCTCAGCCTGACCTTTGACCATCGCGCTTTGGACGGAGCGCCGGCGGCGGCGTTTCTTGCTGAAGTCAAGAGCTATTTAGAAGATCCGGCATCGATTCTTTTATAGAAAGAAGGTGAATAAACCGTGACACTCGCCGTTATCGGAGGAGGGCCAGCGGGGTATGTGGCGGCGATTACAGCCGCTCGCTCCGGCAGGGAAGTCATTTTGATTGATCAAGGTCCTTTAGGAGGAACATGTTTAAATGAAGGCTGCATCCCGACCAAAGCGCTTTTGGAAAGCGCGGATATGTACGAAAAGATCAAGTCGGCCGGTGAGTTCGGAATCGACCTCACAGAGGAAAACCCGGTGATTCAATGGCAGGCTGTTCAAAACCGTAAAAATAAAATCATCAGACAGCTTGCAGACGGAATCCGGTATTTGATGGATAAAAACAGAATCAAACTGAAGAAAGGAAAAGCGTCCTTTCTTACCGAACACGATGTCTTAATTGAGGACAGCGGAAAGTCCGAGGTGATCAAGGCCGAGCAAATGATTATCGCGGCAGGATCAGAACCGGCCGGGCTGCCATTTGCACCTTTTGACGGGAAATGGATCATCCACAGCGGTAACGCGATGTCGCTTCCGTCTATTCCCGACTCGCTTTTCATCATCGGCGGAGGCATCATCGGCTGCGAATTTGCCAGCATTTTCGGCAGATTGGGCACAAAGGTGGTCATGGCCGAACAGGCGGAACAGATACTGCCCGGTGAGGACCCGGATATTGCAGAATACTTGCGCAGCCGGCTTGAAGAATCGGGAGTAAACATCATGACATCAGTTGCCGTAGAGCAGCTTGATCAGGCAGCAAAAAAAGTTTTCTTGAAAAATGGGAATGAACGTTTTGACATCCGTGCGGATCTTTGTTTAACAGCGATCGGCCGGAAGCCGAGACTGACCGGTTTAAACCTTGACCAGATCGGAATCAAATACAGCAGCAAAGGCATACATGTCAATGAGCACATGCAGACGAACCTGCCCCATATTTATGCGTGCGGGGATATCGCCGGAGGTGTCCAGCTTGCCCATGCGGCATTTCATGAGGGAACGATTGCCGCTTCACATGCATCAGGCCGAAACGTGCAGGTCAATCATCAGGTTATTCCGCGCTGCATTTATACGTCTCCGGAAATCGCCAGCGTTGGCTTAAACGAACAACAAGCACGGGAACAGTACGGGGATGTTCGGATTGGGGAGTTTTCGTTTTCCGCCAATGGAAAAGCGCTTATTTTGAACCAGCCTGCCGGTAAAGTGAAAATCATTGCGGACCCGGAATATCAAGAAATCGCAGGGGTGTCGATCGTCGGTCCGGGCGCCACCGAACTGATCGGGCAGGCGTCCGTCATGATGCATGCCGAGCTGACCGCAGATTCGATGGAGCACTTTATTGCCGCACATCCGACTCTATCAGAGGCCATTCACGAAGCATTGCTGAACACAACAGGCCAAGCAGTCCATTGTTAAAAACAGTTCCGAAAAACTTCGCATGTCATGATGCGAAGTTTTTTCCTAAGGGTAATCAACCATGTTGAAAGCGCTTTTATAATTATCTATAATGAGAAAAAAGCCCTTAGGAGAGGATGGAATGAATCCGACGCCCTGCTATTTAAATACGTGGAAACGCTTTGTCAAGGAGGGGCTTCTCGATCAGGCCCGCCTGAACAAAAGAGTGATGGAGTCATGGTACCGCTGCAAAAAAGCAAATGTGGATCCGTATTTAGATAAAGGACAGTCGATTTTAAAAAAGGAATTATTAAACGCGCAGAAGAAAAAGCATTCATTATTTTTTGAGGCGGCTCTTCCCTTTTTAAAAAACATCAGCCAGGAATTAAAGGAATCGGAAATGATGGCCCTCCTGATCGATGCGGACGGCTATGTCTTAAGCTTGGCCGGAAGTCAAAGGACGCTTGCTGAAGCGGGAAAAATCAATTTTGTCGAAGGTGTGCGCTGGACGGAGGCGGAGGTTGGGACGAATGCAATCGGAACAGCGCTTGAAATCGGCGAGGCGGTTACGATTAACGGCTCTGAACACTTTTCGGTCGCTTCCCACCATTGGAGCTGTTCAGCTGCGCCGATCAAGGATGAAGACGGCATGACCCTCGGCGTGATCGACATTTCCTGTCTGACTGACAGGAGGCACCCTTTCATGCTGGGAATGGCGGCAACAGCCGCACACGCCATCGAACGGGATGTGCAAGTCTCCGCCAAAAGAAAAGAAATGGAGCTTGTCAGCCGCTACCTTGAGAAAATCGAAGCAGATGAACCGTTTGTCGTCTGTAATGAAAAAAAGCGGATTGTATCGGCGAGCAGGCCTGTTCGAGAGCGGTTTTCCGACTGGCGCGGCATGAAGATCGATGAGCTGACAGAAGGGGGGTTTAACGTGCTGCACGAGCAGACCATCCTTTCAGAAACAGATGGCCATCCGCTCGGGACGTCGATCTCATTGGCGGAAGCCCCCCGCAAAAATCCAGCGCAAATATTGATCTCCCATTTCAGCTTTCCGGGAGAACAGGGCACAAGCAAAGCGTTTCAAAAGGCAATTCATGAAATGAAGCTCGCCTCCCAAACGGATGCAAATGTTTACATATGGGGGGAAACTGGATCAGGAAAAGAACTTGCTGCAAGAGCGATCCATGAGGCCAGCGCGAGAAGAAACGGACCCTTTATTGCCGTCAACTGCGGTGCGATCCCCGAAGGATTAATGGAAAGCGAGCTGTTCGGCTATGCCGAAGGCGCGTTTACAGGGGCGAAACGCCGCGGTTCAAAAGGAAAGTTTGAACAGGCACATAAAGGAACGATCTTTTTGGATGAAATCGGTGAAATCCCTTTTGCGATGCAAGTGGCGCTGCTTAGAATCATCGAAGAGCGAAAGGTCACTCCGATCGGCGGGAACCGTGAAGTCCCTTTGGACATCAGAATCATTTCCGCCACCCACCGGGATATGAATGACCTGTTGCAGCAAGGGAAGATACGCGAAGACCTTTATTACCGCCTTCATGTTTATCCGGTAAAGATTCCGCCGCTTCGTGAAAGAAAGGAAGACATACCCGAGTTATTCCGCTATTACAAAAAGAAGCATGATTGGAAGGCCGATTTTCCCCAGGCGTTTTTTCGGAGTCTTCGCGAATACCATTGGCCTGGGAACATTCGCGAGCTCTTCAATATTTTTGAGCGATTACGGGTGTTGTTTCCGGACGGCGGAATGATAAGTCCTTCACAATACGCTCCTGTCATAAACGCCCTTGAGCCGGCAGGCGGGAGGCCGCCTGAGGATGATGGCCAGCCATCTGCAAGCGGATTGACATTCCGGGAGCATATACAAAAACACATCATGATGGATGCACTGCAAAAAACAAAAGGCAATGTCTCTGAGGCGGCAAAGCTTGCGGGAATTCCGCGGAGCACATTTTACAAAAGGCTGCGGAAGTATAACCTTTAATTAGCCGCGCGGCGCCCAGAGCATGATGCTGACGCCTGCCAGACAGATCACAGCCCCGACCCAGTCATAGAGGTCGGGGGTTTTTTTATCGACCCACCAGCCCCAGAGTACCGCAAGAATGATAAAAATCCCTCCGTAAGCTGCATAAACGCGCCCGAATGACGGAAACTTTTGCAATGTCGGAATCACGCCGTACACAATTAAAATCAGGCCTCCCAAAGCCCCGTACCAAAACGGTTTCGATTCCCTCAACCACAGCCAAATCAAATAGCCTCCGCCGATTTCAGCCAACCCCGCCAGCAAAAATAAAACGATGGTGATCATCATGCACAACACTCCAATTCCGATATCATGCTATTTATTGTACATGACACGAAAAGGCCGGGAAAGTTCCCGCATTCTGGGAAAATAAACAGAACACGGGTTATGGAACTGTCTTCTCTGAACCTGTTGGATGGCGTATGTAAGCGTGATATAAGTAAATTGTAAACACTAATAAGGGGGCTTTAAAAATGAAGAAAACGTATTCAATTGTCATCGCAGGCGGAGGAAGCACATTTACCCCGGGAATTGTGTTGATGCTTTTGGACAATCTCGACGATTTTCCCATCCGTCAGCTGAAGCTTTATGACAATGACGGAGAGCGTCAAAGGAAAATAGCGGATGCCTGTGAAATATTCATGAAAGAAAGGGCGCCGCATGTTCAATTTTTGGCGACAACTGATCCAGAAGAGGCGTTTTCAGACGTTGATTTTGTTATGGCCCATATCAGAGTCGGAAAATACGCAATGCGCGAGCTTGATGAAAAAATCCCTCTTAAATACGGTGTCGTCGGCCAGGAAACATGCGGACCCGGCGGTATCGCCTATGGAATGAGATCAATCGGGGGCGTGCTTGAACTCATTGATTATATGGAAACTTATTCACCTGATGCATGGATGCTGAACTATTCAAACCCGGCTGCGATTGTCGCAGAGGCGACCAGAAGGCTCCGTCCTGATTCAAAAGTGTTGAATATTTGTGATATGCCGATCGGAATCGAAGACAGAATGGCTCAGATTCTCGGTCTGTCTTCACGGAAAGACATGATAGTCCGTTATTACGGTCTCAATCATTTCGGCTGGTGGACGTCGATTTACGATAAGGACGGAAACGACCTGATGCCGGCGATTCGGGAGCATGTCCGGGAGTACGGCTACATTCCGAAAGATGAGCATGAACAGGCTGAAGCAAGCTGGAATGATACGTTCAAAAAAGCGCGTGAAGTCTACGAGCTTGACCCGGAAACACTTCCAAACACTTATCTGCAGTATTATTTTTATCCGGATGACATGGTCAAAAAATCCAATCCTGAATATACCAGAGCCAATGAGGTCATGGAGGGACGGGAAAAATTCATTTTCAGGGAATGCGAAAAAATTGTCAAAGCGCAATCAAGCGCAGACAGCCAAATAAAAATCGATGATCATGCTTCATATATCGTCGACCTTGCAAGGGCGCTCGCATATAATACCGGGGAGCGGATGCTTTTAATTGTCGAGAACAATGGAGCGATCGAAAACTTTGATCCTACGGCGATGGTGGAAGTGCCTTGTCTTGTCGGAAAGAATGGCCCGGAACCGATCACAATAGGCAGGATTCCGCAATTCCAAAAGGGACTGATGGAACAGCAAGTATCTGTTGAAAAGCTTGTCGTTGAAGCATGGATCGAAAAGTCATATCAAAAGCTGTGGCAGGCGCTGATCTTATCGCGGACGGTTCCGAATGCCAGAACCGCCAGGCTGATTTTGGATGACCTGATTGAAGCGAACAAAGATTATTGGCCGGAGCTTAAGCCGGAAAAACTTCAGCCGTCATTGTAACGATTTCAGAATGCCGCCGCCTGTTCCAAACGGAAGGCGGCGGTAAACCTAGGCATATCCACCCATTTGTTCTCGTATTTTATATAATAGAGATAGAGAACGAATGGGGTGAAGATATGCAATTGGAAGAACTGATGAACAAGCATTATAAAAAGTTGAATGACAATGACTTTCATATTTTGAAATATATTTTGAATCATCAAGATACCTGCTACAAGCTGGGGATTAATGAGCTGGCTAAAAAGTGCAATGTATCCCGCACATCTATATTGAGGCTTTCCCAAAAGCTTGATTTCAGCGGGTACAGCGAATTTAGGGTGTTTCTGAAATGGGAGGCGGAAAGGCAGCAGGAGGACCCTGAAGATTGCCGATCCTTTGAAAGCTTGATGAGAGATATAGAGGCTTGCATGAAATATTTGAAAAATACGGATATGAGAAATATGTGCAGGCTCATTGATGAAGCGGACCGCATTTTTGTCTACGGCTCCGGAACTGCGCAAACGTCGGTCGCCTGTGAACTGCGGCGGATGTTTATTTCCCAGCACCGCTATTTGACGATCATCAGGGATCAGATTGAATTTGATTTGATACTTCCGGATTTAAATACGGACGATCTGATCATCATCATTTCGCTTTCAGGTGAAACCCCGGCGCTGATCCCGCAGGCACAGACGCTGTCTGCAAAAGGGATTCCATTTATCTCTTTGACCAATTTGAAAAACAACCTGCTCGCCCAATTGACACCTTATAATCTCTATGCGACAAGCCAGCCAGTCACGGTTTATCCGAAAACAGAGCTGACCGCTTTTGCACCCTTTTTTCTCGTCGGGGAAGCGCTGTTTCGCAGTTATGTCGACTATGCTGAAGAAAAGAAAATTCAGTAAACACAGGGGGGATTCACATTGATGCAAAAAGTACAGCGGTTCGGAAGCGCTATGTTTGTACCGGTTTTATTATTTGCTTTTGCGGGAATCGTCGTAGGCTTGAGCACTTTATTTAAAAATGAACAGCTGATGGGGGCCATCGCCAAGCCGGACACCTTCTGGTATCAATTCTGGTATATCCTTGAGGAAGGAGGCTGGACGGTTTTCAGGCAAATGCCGCTGTTGTTCGCAGTGGGCATCCCGATCGCGCTGGCTAAAAAAGCTGAAGCGCGCGCTTGTTTGGAAGCGCTTACTACGTATTTGACCTTTAACTACTTTGTCAGCGCCATCCTGACGGTATGGGGAGATTTTTTCGGAGTGGACATGAGCCAGGAAGCTGGGGGAACAAGCGGACTCGCGGAAATTGCCGGCATCAAAACACTCGATACAAACATTATAGGCGCCATTATCATTTCCTCGATCGTCGTCTATATTCACAATCGATATTTTGATAAAAAACTGCCTGACTTTTTGGGGATTTTTCAAGGCTCTTCATTCGTTGTCATCATATCTTTTTTCGTCATGCTGCCGGTTGCACTTGCGACAGCATACTTTTGGCCGATGGTACAAGGCGGCATCGCCTCTCTGCAAACCTTCCTTGTCGGATCGGGGGCATTTGGCGTATGGGTCTATACATTTCTTGAAAGGATTTTGATTCCGACGGGGCTGCACCATTTTATCTATACGCCTTTTCTTTTCGGTCCGGCCGTTGTCGAGGGCGGGATCGTCACCCATTGGGCCCAGCACCTCGGTGAATACGCTGCAAGCACACAGTCCCTGAAGGAGATGTTCCCGCAAGGCGGGTTTGCGCTTCATGGCAACTCAAAGATTTTCGGCATTTTGGGGATTGCGCTCGCCATCTATGTGACGGCCAAAAAGGAGAAGAAAAAAATCGTAGCGGGTCTGCTTATTCCGATTACCTTGACGGCTATGGTAGCGGGCATCACCGAGCCGATTGAATTTACCTTTTTATTCATTTCTCCTCTCCTGTTTTTTGTTCACAGTCTGTTGGCCGCGACAATGGCGACGCTCATGTATGCTTCAGGGGTGGTCGGAAATATGGGCGGAGGCTTGATTGAAATTCTCACGCTCAACTGGATCCCTCTTTTTCATTCGCATGGCAGCACTTATCTTTTTCAAATTTTAATCGGCCTTTCATTCACAGCCATTTACTTCTTTGTTTTCAGGTTTCTGATTTTAAAAATGAATATCGCCACACCGGGACGGGAAATAGATCAGCAGCAGGAAACAAAGTTTTATTCGAAACAAGACTACAAGGCAAAAAAGCATTCTGAAAAAGAGGTCTCTGCTACAAAGGAAGTCGACGTAAATCAGGATCAGGCGTTCCTTTGCATTCAGGCGCTTGGCGGGAAAGATAATATTGCCGAAGTGACAAATTGTGCCACAAGGCTGAGGGTCAGCGTCTATGACGAGTCAAAAGTGGAGCCGGACAGCGTGTTTAAGTCCTTTGGCGCCCATGGTGTCGTCAGAAACGGAAAAGCTTTGCAAATCATCATCGGCCTTTCGGTTCCGCAGGTCCGTGAAAGGGTTGAGAAACTGCTGAGAGTCTGACGTTTCAGTGAAAAAAGCTGCCTTTTGCCTGAAAAGAAAAGCCGGGTGATAAAAGGCAGCTTATTTTATATATTTAAGCTTCAAATTTTAATTTCGCTATATCGCGTTTGCATACCGCCAATTCTTTGGTCATTTCCGCCAGGTTTTGATCAAAAAAGCCGGTTCTTTTAAATAATTCTTTGAATTTTTTTTCCGTATCTTTTTTGAATGCAGTCAGCTCCGAATGGGTCTTCTCCTGAGCCTCTTTAATCGAATGAAACATTGAGACGATTTCGGATTTAAAAGATTGAAAGTTCTTTTGATGTGATAAAGTTTCGGCTTGAAAAGACTTAACACGTTCCTGATGTGATAAAGTTTCGGCTTGAAAAGACTTAACACGTTCCTGATGTGATAAAGTTTCGGCTTGAAAAGACTTAACACGTTCTTGATGTGATAAGGTCTCGTCTCTAAAAGAGTTAAATTCCTGTTTGAAGGAAGAAAGCTCTTTTTTCTGTTGTCCAACTTCATTTTTAAGAGAGGATAGCTCTTTTTTCTGTTGTCCAACTTCGTTTTTAAGAGAGGAAACCTCTTTTTTCAGTCCGCTGACCTCTTCTTTAACAGAAGCGAGGTCATTTTTGATCACCCCGACTTCGCTTTTAAGAGAAGAAACCTCTTTTTTCAGCCCGCTGACCTCGCTTTTGAGGGAAGTCATGTCCTTTTTGATCATAGAAACCTCATCTTTAATCAATACCAGCTCTTTTTTAAAGGGATGGAGCTCTTCTTTGAATATGGTTCGGATGGTTTGTTCGAGCGCCGCGCTCATCTTTTTCACCTCCCTTTTTGCTCTTTCAATATACCATGAATTGAAAAACCGCAGAAAAGGGGAAACGGTATTTTTGCGGTTTGAAAGCGTATAATTGACTTAAGGAAAAATTAAAAACGGACAAAAAAAAGGCAATGCATGAAAATGCTTGCCTTTTTTGCGCTATGATTCTTTTTCTTTCGGGTCATCAAGCTTGACCCATTCATGTGACCACGTTTCCATTCCTTTAAGGACCGATTCAAGAGCCTGTCCTTTTTCAGTTAAAGAATACTCAATCCGCACCGGGGTTTCAGGATATACATGGCGGTGGATAATGCCTTCATGTTCCAGTTCTTTTAATCTTTCTGACAACAGCCTTCCGCTGATGGGAAGGGACGATTCTATATGGCAAAACCGCTGCGGGCCGTTTAGAAGCTGGTAAATGATCAATCCGTTCCAGCGCTGACTTATCATTTTCATTCCTTTTTCAAATTTGGGACATAAAGATGATAGGCTCACTATTCCTCACCTCTCTAGGTCTATTATAACGTAGATCAATAATTGAGCAAAGGTCATAAAATGACTTGACGTAAGTTTGTTATTTATATATACTAACTTACACAAAGTAAGTAACGAACGAAAAAAGGAGGATCACATGGTGATGATGTGTTGCTAGATTGATAAGTCGATGCTTGTCGGGAGGTATTGTTTTCTTCATAAAACATGAAAAAAAGGAGATTATAATGAACAACAAATACGAAATTGGCGCATTCATTTTACGATTGGTAACAGGTCTTACATTTTTGCTTCATGGTATTTCCAAGTTTCAAGGCGGTATTGAAAACACTGCAGGATTTTTCACGAGCGTCGGGATTCCGGGGTTTCTTGCTTATGTCGTGGCCATTATTGAGCTTCTGGGAGGAGCTTTGATGATTCTCGGTCTTGGTACACGGGTCATCGGAATCTTATTTGCGCTTGTGATGCTCGGTGCGATTTTCACAGTGAAGCTGTCTGCCGGATTTATGGGATCTGACGGAGGAGCAGGCTATGAATTTGATGTAGCGCTGCTTGCCATGTCTGTTTACCTTGCTTTAAACGGAAGCGGCATGCTGGCTTTGGACCGCTTGTTCCGCGCAAACCGTCAAGAAGGATTGTCTGTGGAATAAAACAGCGAGAAAGAAGGAAAAAACCGATGATCCAGCAAATCCATCCAGAAACAGAGCTAGGATATGTCAAACTGAAGGTGAAAAGCCTTGAAAAATCGATCTCTTTTTACCGAGACATGATCGGATTTCAAATCCTAAAACGTGATCTCAAAACGGCAGAACTCACGGCAGACGGCGCGCATCCGCTCGTGGTGCTGGAAGAAATTCCGAATGCCGTCGTACTGCCTGAAAGATCGGCGGCAGGCCTTTATCATTTTGCTATTTTGCTGCCAAACCGCAAAGAGCTTGGACTTGCGGTAAAGCATCTGCTCCGTATTGGTATGGACATTGGCCAGGGAGACCACCTTGTCAGTGAGGCGTTTTATCTGTCAGATCCGGATCAAAACGGAATCGAAATCTATCGGGACCGTCCGCGGGAAGGATGGAAACGTGATGAACAAGGAAATTATGTGATGGGAACCGAACCTGTTGATGTGAGAGGGATTCTTGAGGAAGCCGGGAGTCAGGAGTGGAAAGGTCTTCCCCCGGAAACCAAAATCGGCCATGTCCATTTTCATGTCAGGGATCTGCAACAGGCAAAGGATTTCTACCACTCTGTGCTGGGGTTCGGTATTGCAGGGGATTATCAAAACATGTCAGCGCTTTTTGTCTCTGCTGGCGGCTATCACCATCATATCGGTTTGAATCTCTGGGCCGGACGATATGCTCCATTTGCTCCCGCCGAGGCTGCCGGAATGGCTTACTACACCATCCTTCTGCCTGATGAAGCCGAGCTTGCCAGGACATTAAAAAAGCTGGAAAGCTCCGGTCATATGGCTGAGAGAAAAGCGGACGCATGGTTTGTCAAAGACCCGTCTTCAGGCGTTGATATCAGATTAGCGATTCAAAAAAGGTGAAACAATGCTGTTTCACCTTTTTTAGTGGGTAAAAACAGAGGACAAAAAAAGCAAAGAATGAGAAAAACAGACATCAATAACAAAGATTCGGCGTCAGCACCTGTGCTAACATAAATTGTGAATTTCACTTATTTGGAAAAACGAAGGGGGAGAACTTGTGGCAAAACATCAGCCCGTTTGGAATCCAAACATTGGGAATGGACGCTATCGCAATCCCGTTCTGTTTATGGACTACTCGGACCCTGATGTCGTTCGGAAAGGCAGCGATTATTTCATGGCGGCTTCAAGTTTTTCGTGTTTTCCCGGCATCCCGATTTTACATTCGAGAGATTTGGTCAATTGGACATTGATCAGCCATGTGTTTGACAAGCTTCCTTTTAGAGAGTATGAGACGCCTGCCCACGGAAAAGGGGCATGGGCGCCGAGCATCCGTTTTCACGGCGGCGAATTTTGGGTCTTTTTCGCCGCCCCTGATGAAGGAATTTTCATGAGCAAAACAAATGATCCGTTTCAAGGTTGGGAACCCCTTGTACATGTGAAAGAAACGAGAGGCTGGATCGATCCGTGCCCATTTTGGGATGATGATGGAAATGCTTATTTGATACATGCGTATGCCAACAGCAGGATCGGCATCAAAAGCAAATTGAACTTGTGCAGGATGAAAAGCGACGGGACGGCTTTGGAGGACGATGGGGTGACGATCTTTGACGGGACGCTGAACCACCCGACGATTGAAGGGCCAAAGCTGTATAAGAAAGGCGGCTATTATTATATTTTTGCCCCGGCGGGCGGTGTGAAGAAAGGCTGGCAGACGGTTTTGCGAAGCAGGCATATTTACGGCCCGTATGAAGATAAGGTTGTTCTTCATCAAGGAAGCTCGTCGATTAACGGACCGCATCAAGGAGGCTGGGTGGAACTCGAATCAGGGGAATCATGGTTCATCCATTTTCAAGACCGCGGCGCATTCGGGAGAGTCGTTCATCTTCAGCCTGTCCGCTGGGAAGACGGCTGGCCTTTGATGGGCGAGGATATCAATCAAGACGGAATCGGCGAGCCGGTTTTGGAATGGGAAAAGCCGGGAACGGACAGCGACGATGTAAAAGAGCCCTTTCAACAAACAAGCGATGATTTTGTGTCCGAACATCTTGCGCTTTGGTGGCAATGGGAAGCAAATCCGCAAGACGATTGGTATTCCCTTGACGCTCGACCCGACCACCTTCGCCTTTACAGCCGCCCTTTGTCGAACGGCTTTAAGTTTGGGAGTGTTCCGAATCTTCTGACACAGAAGTTTCCGGGACCGAGCTTTACCGCTACAGTAAAACTGTCATTGTACGCCTTGTCGGAAACGATCAGGGCCGGACTGGCCGTCACAGGGAAGCAATATGCAGCCCTCAGCTTTTCAAAAGAAGAAAACGGTATGTACAAACTTGCGGTTTATCAAGGCGGGATCAGTGATGTTCAAGAAGACGCGAAAACAGCGGAGCACCCGGTGACTGAAGAGACGGTTTATCTTCGCGTGACCGCAGATGAAAAAGCACTATGCCGCTTCAGCTACAGCGTTGATCAGCACCATTTCACACAAATTGGCGGCTCATTTCAGGCCGTTCCCGGTGTGTGGACGGGAGCCAAAGTCGGCGTATTTTGCACCGATATCGGTACAGATGGAGCGGATGGAAGCTGCTGTGACATCGATTGGTTCACCGTCAGCGCCGGAAAGGCGGTGAGGTAACCTGAATCATAGCAAAACATATACAAATCCCGTTTTAACCGGTTTTCACCCCGACCCTTCCATCATCGGAGTCGGGGATGATTATTACATGGTGAACTCCACCTTTCAGTATTTCCCGGCGATTGTCATTTCCCACTCAAAGGATTTGGTCAATTGGAGGATCATCGGCCACGGCATTACCGAAAACGACGGGTTGGATCTTTCCGGAATCTATGATTCACACGGCATTTGGGCGCCTGACATATCGTATCATGACGGAACGTACTACATTTTTGCGACGCACAGACTGAACGGCCCGACGGTGATCAATGGCAAAAAGCTGATCCGCAGGCAGATCATGATCAAGTCAAACCGTCCGGAAGGGCCGTATTCAAAGCCTGTATTCATTGATGAAGAAAGCGGCATCGATCCGTCGCATTTCGTCGATGATGACGGGAAGCATTACATGCTGCTCAGCCCGGCCTGCACGCTTTTTCCTTTAAATGACGAATGCACAGACATCATCGGCGAACCTGTGCAGATTTGGGAAGGAACAGGGAAAAGGGCTCCGGAAGGCCCGCACCTTCTCAGAACGAATGGATATTATTACGCCATTTTGGCAGAAGGAGGCACCGGTTATGGCCACTCGATCACGACGGCGCGCTCCAAGCATTTGTACGGCCCATATGAGCCATGCCCGTACAATCCGATTTTAACCCAGCCTGATCCCGATGCTCCGCTTCAAAGAGCGGGCCATGGAAAGCTTGTCAAAACGCAAAACGGCGAATGGTGGGCGGTCTACCTTTGCGGCCGGCCCAATGAAGGAAAGTTCACAACCCTCGGCAGGGAAACGGCACTCGATCCTGTTCGCTGGACAAAAGACGGCTGGTTTGTCATCAACGATCTTCACGGCCCGAGCGTCATCCAATCAGCCCCGAACCTTCCGGAAGCCAAATGGGCTGAAAAGAATCTAGATGATTTCGAAGGTTCTTCGCTCGCTCCTGAGTGGCAGTTTGTCAGAAATCCCGACCATTCCAGCTGGTCGTTGACAGAAAGGCCGGGGTTTCTCAGATTGTGGACGGATGATGCCGATTTACACGAGATATGTGCGAAAAATACAATCGTCAGAAGAGAAAAGCATCACCAATACAGCGCGGCGGTGAAACTGGATTTTGCGCCATCGGAAAACGGCGAGCAGGCAGGCCTCACCTGCTATTACAGCACGAACAATTATCTGCAATGCTGTCTGATCTATGATGACGGCCTGAAAATCAAGGTGATTGAAAACCGATACGGCGTCCGAAAGACGCTTGGCGAAAATCATGCAAAAGAAGGTCCGATAGTCTTAAAAGCTGTCGTCAATAAACAGAAGCGAGACTTTTATTACAGCTATGAAGAAAAGCATTGGCATCACGCGGGATCGCAAGAAAACGCGAGCTTTCTAAGCGATGAAGGCTCCCGCGATGCAAAAGGTCATACCGGAACGATGGTCGGGATGTATGCAAACAATGGCGGCAGCGGGAGAAGGATTTCCGCTGATTTTGACTGGTTCCGCTATACGCCGTTTTAACCGTCCCCGCTTTTTTTTCGGTATTGCAGCGGGGGGATGCCGACGATGTCTTTAAAGGTTTTATTGAAATGGCTGATGTGCTTAAACCCGGTTTCTTCAGCAATATTCAAGATTTTTTCATCGGTGTCCCGCAGATACTTTTTGGCTTCACGGATGCGGATGTGCCGGATATATTCGTGAAGGTGAAAGCCTGTCACTTTCTTAAAGACCCTGCTTAAATAGGACGGACTGATATAAAAAAGGTCGGCAAGGCTGGTTAATGTGAGCGTTTCCTTGAAGTTTGCCTGAATGTATGAAGCGATTTCCGAGATTTTTTCATCCATTGGGTGGAGCGGCCGGGTTTCACTTTGTCTGCCGCTCGCCAAGGTGCGGTATATGGTAAACAGCAATTGAAGCAGCAAAGCTCTGACGACATCTTCAAACCCTTCTTGTTTCAGTCTGCATTCCTTTTTCATCTCCATCAGCAACTGCTCAACAGACGTCTGTTCCCTTAGCGTGAAGGAGATGAAATTTGTATGCTCGGGAAACGGAAGGAGCGGATAAGTGCTTGAGTCAAGAAAAGGCTCGATGAAATCGTGGGAAAAGTTAACGAGGATGCGTTCGAACTCCTCAACTTCCGTACTGGAGGTTCTATGCAGGTCATGGGGATTGATGATGATCATGCTGCCTTTTTCAGCGGTATACACACTTTGATTGATAAAATAAGTCCGTTCTCCGTTCAGCAAATAATAAAGTTCATAGCTTTCATGGACGTGAGGTGCGTTCATCTCGGTAAATCCTTTTCTATGCATATATTGAATCGAAAAAGAATGCTCGTCTATAAAATATTTTGGATGACGCATATCGGGCATTCCTCCTTTTGAAAGCGATTTCTAATCGGGATATGGAGGGGATGGTATGAGAAAGCTGATTTGTCTGATGTTGTTCTTCGCTTTATCAGCCGGCTGTGCAAATCAAGAAAAGGCGGCGACTGAAGAGGGCGCCCGCCTTGAGCTTGACTGGCTTGTTCCGCTTCATACGCCGCAGCCGCCTTCAGATAAAGCGCTTAAAATCATTGAAGAAAAAACAGATACAAAGCTGCGTCTGATTTGGGTTCCGGATGCGACAAAAGAAGAAAGAATCAATGCGGCGCTTGCCGGCGGCAGCATGCCTAAAATCATCACATTGCCGAATCTTGAAGACTCCGCGGTTGTAAGCGCGCTTCGCTCAGGGATGTTTTGGGAAATCGGTCCGTATTTAAAAGACTACCCGAATTTAAAAAATCTTGATAAAACCATTGTAAAAAATATCTCGATTGATGGCAAAGTTTACGGGATTTATAGAGAACGGCCTTTGGCGAGACAGGGCGTCTTAATCCGAAAAGACTGGCTGGACAATCTCGGACTGGATATGCCTGAGACAGTCAACGATATTTATCAAATCGCAAAAGCCTTCACAGAGCAGGACCCTGACCAAAATGGAAAGGATGACACGATTGGCCTCGCCGACCGCAATGACCTGGCGTTTGGGGCTTTCAAAACATTGGCATCCTATTTAGGAGCGCCCAATGAGTGGGGAACAGGGCAAGATGGAAGCTTGTTTCCCGATTTTAAAAGCCGTGCCTACCAAGAGGCGATGAAATATATGAAAAGGCTTTATGACGAAGGACTGATGAATCGTGATTTTGCAGTCACAAGCAAAACGCAGCAGCAGGAACACGTGATTCAGGGAAAAGCGGGGATCTATATCGGAGCCATGAGCGATGCGATGAATTTGCGCGATCAGGGGCTTAGCTTAAATCCTGCTTTTCAGCTTGATATCGTCAATCGAATCCAGGGTCCTGACGGAAAAGAGCATACATGGGCGCTCGGCGGCCATGGAGGCATGTTCGCCATTTCAAAATCAAGCGTCAAAACAGAAGAGGAGGTCAGAAACATACTGGCGTTTTTCGACCGGATTGCTGAAGAAGATATCAATAACCTCATGCTGTATGGAATAGAAGGCGTCCACTATGAAAAGAAAGGGACACGTCAATATCACAGAAAACAAGAAAACTATCATTTATGGGAAGCGGACATTCAGCCGCTTCAGCAGCTCATCGGCGTCAATCGCCAAGCCTTAAAAAGCGCCGAAGATCCGCTGCGCGCCAAAAATGAAAAGCTTGAAGAAGACAACCGGAAAATCGCCGTTTTAAATCCGGCGGAACCGCTCTACTCTGCGACACAGACGGAACGAGGCACAGAGTTGAAAAAGATCATTGATGATGCGACATTTCAATTTATTCTCGGAGAAATCGATGAAAACGGCTTTCAGCAAGCAGTCGATAAATGGGAAGAGCGAGGCGGCGCAGAGATCATCAAGGAGCTGAATCAAGATCGGCAGAGCAAAGAATGAAATATAGACAACCTCTCTCCCGACGACTGTATGAAAGGAGAGGGTTTTTTGTATTTTATCAGCTTTTGAGTGGAAGGACTTCAATAACTCGTCTTTCTAAATGAAAGACAGCTTTTGAAAAATCAAGTGAAAATTCTTTAAATCCCGGCGAAAAAGCAATATAATTCCATCAAGGAATCACAAAGGAGGAAAACATGGTGCAGACAGCGGTCATTTTTGCGCATCCCAATCCAAACAGTTTCAGGTGGAGCGATCTTAGATCAAGTCGTCAAAGCGCGAGGATGGAGGGCGTTCTTACACCGTCATCGATTTGTACAAAGAGGGGTTTGATCCCGTGCTGATATTTAATGAAAAGAAAAGGCGCTCTGAAATGAAAAACGATCCTGAGACAGCCGAATACCGGAAGATCATCAAAAACGCCGATCACCTCATCTTCATTTATCCGCTGTGGCGGGGCGGAATGCCGGCGCTCTTAAAAGGCTTCATCGACCGCGTGTTTGCAGCCGGAGAGGCTTATACATACGAAGGAAGCCTGCCGAAGGGATTGCTCAAGGCCCGCACCGCTTCGGTTTACTATACGGCTGATGCTCCCGGCTGGTATTTGAAGTTTTGGCGGCGGAATGCGGACTGGGTGACCGTAAAAGATGTCATATTGAAGTTTTGCGGTGTTCGCCAGGTCAGGCGCATGCTGTTTCCAAGCGTAAAATACAACTCAGAGGCCAAACGCAAAAGATGGCTTGACCGTGTATATCAGTCTATCTTGAAAGGATGAGGTGACGGTTCATGAGGAAGAATCTGAACTGGCTGGACTGGGCAAAGGAATTGCAGGCGATCGCCCAGGCGGGTCTTGCTTATACAAAGGATGAATTTGATCAAGAGCGTTTTGAGCGGCTTCGTCAGATTAGCTGCGAAATCATCGCCGAATATTCAGATGCCGATTTTTTAAAAGTTCAAGACGTTTTTGCCGGAGAGTCAGGCTATCCAACGCCGAAAGTTGATGTGAGAGCCGTCATTTTTAAAGATGACCGTCTGCTCTTCGTTCAGGAAAAAGCGGATGGGAAATGGGCGCTCCCGGGCGGATGGGCCGATATTGGCCTGAGCCCGAAAGAAATCGCCGTCAAGGAAGCGTTTGAAGAAACCGGTCTGAAGGTGAAAGCGCAAAAGCTTTTGGCCGTTATGGACAAAAAGTGCCACAATCATCCGCCTTCCGCATTCCACGTCTATAAAATGTTTATCGCCTGTGATATTGTTGGAGGAAAGGCAGAACCCGGAATGGAAACGAACAACATCGGCTTTTTCCCGCTGGAGCATTTGCCTGAGTTATCAGAAGCGAGAAATACATATGAACAGATTGAATTTTTGTTTCAGACAAAAAACGATTCACATCAGGTGTACTGTGATTAAGGGGGGAATGAACATGGAACGGCGCAAATATCCAATCGGAACGTTTACCGCACCTCTCCAGCCAAACAAAAGCGGGCGGGCCGAATTCATTAACAGGCTGAGGCAGGCGCCCTCATTGCTGAAGGAAGCGGTGGCAGGCCTCAGTGAAACACAGCTTGACACACCGTACCGCGATGGAGGCTGGACAGTCAGGCAAGTCGTCCATCACATCGCTGACAGCCATTTGAACGGTTATCTCCGCTGCAAGCTGGCACTGACGGAGAAGGCGCCGCTGATCCGCACGTTTGATGAACAACAATGGGCTGAGCTTTCAGATGCCCGGACATTGCACCCCAATTTGTCCATTGCGCTTTTAGATGCGCTGCATCATCGCTGGGCTGCCCTCTTTGAGTCGATGACAGACGCCGATTTCGAAAACGCGTATCTTCACCCTGACAGCAATGAGAAGATCAGCCTTGATCATGCACTGGCCCTCTATGTATGGCACTCGAAGCATCATATCGCCCATATCACGTCGCTTCGGGACAGAATGGGATGGAGATAAAAACGCACGCCTTCTCTCGCGTATTTTCGTTTGATTTTAAACAGGTGGTCAAAATTGAGGAAAAGCGGCTTTAAGGTGGAGCCGCTTTTTTTTGCGGATGATTTGCAGTAAGATAATAGGGGTATTATGTCCTAATCCCGATGTTCGGTAAGAGTTGATTGCCATGGAGAGAAGAGGTTTTCATGAAAAAAAATGCACTATCCGTTTTAAGAATTGTATTTCCGGCGGCTGTTCTTTTGTTTGTCATCTATCAGGCAAGAAAAGAACTGGCTGGTTTATCATTTAAAGAAACATTTCTGATTATCAACAATGTGGAAAGAATCGACCTTTTTATATTGGTTTTGCTCGGCTTTGCCGCGATTGCGGCAATGTCCTTATACGATTTTGTGTTGGTGCGCTCCCTCGGGATGCGGATTTCCAAATGGAAAACAATCAAGGTTTCATGGATTGCCAACTCATTCAATAATGTGCTTGGCTTCGGCGGGCTGTCAGGAGCCGGTTTGCGGACGATTCTCTATAAAGAGCATGTCAGTGATGTCAAGAAGCTGATCAAGGGAATCGCCTGGCTTGCATCATCCTTCCTCCTCGGGCTGTCCGTCCTTTGTATATTCGTCCTTGTCAGGCTGCTTCCCTCAGGAGGGATGCTTTTTGAGAAGGCGTGGATATTTCTGACGGTTGCCGGAATGGCTGTGATTGCGCCGGCTGCAGCCGTTTTTTTAATCATCAAAAAGAAAAGAAGCGGCGGCGTTGAAAAAGGCTTGAAGCTGCCCGTCTTTTTTTCGTATTTAGGCGCATCGGTTATCGAGTGGCTCGCAGCCGGGACGGTCGTGTATTATGCCCTTGTGACAATGGGGATTGATTTGGACGCCAGAACGGTGCTCGGCGTTTTTGCGATCGCTTCTGTCGGCGGAATGATCAGTCTCGTACCCGGCGGATTCGGTTCGTTCGACCTGCTCTTTTTAATTGGCATGAATCAATTGGGAGTGGATCAGGAAATCACGCTAACCGCTGTTGTCCTTTATCGGATCGCATATTCATTTATTCCATTTGTCCTCGGCCTTATTTTTGCCGCGGCCGATTTGACGGGAAATACAATGAAAAAACTCGAGGAAAAACCGATTATTGCCCCGGCAATTGAAACGACCAACATTCTGCTGATTTTACATAGAGCGTTGCTTTTCAGGCTTCTGAATGGTTCGCTTGCCGTCATCACATTTTGCTGCGGAGTGATTGTTCTTGCTTCGGTGGCACTGCCGATCGACAGGATCACGCTGATACCATATATATCCAAACACATGCTGACGTTTTTCAATGGTCTGTCTCTCAGCTTTGCCTTGATCATGCTTATTCTTCCGCTGGAACTTTACAGGAGGACAAAGCGTTCCTATTATATGACGCTGACCGCTTTGGCGTTTGGATTTATTTTCAGTCTGTTTAAAGGTTTTAACATCAGCGCGGTTTTTCTGATTCCTCTCGTTTTTATGCTGTTTATTTTATTGAGGGGACAATTTACGAGGGAGCGGACCGTTTACACATTTGGACAGCTTGCATGGGGAGCGTTCATCTTTCTCTTTACCTTGTTGAATTACAATATTATCGCCTCAAATATTTGGGAGGGTCTCGGTCCTAGCCTTGTGAAAGAATATTTCATTCACAGCGACCGCCATGTCAACTTTGCGACATGGTTTGCCTTATTCTTTGTTCCGTTGTTTTTCACCGTATTTATCACGATGTACAATCGGAAAACAAAAGAGGTCGGCGAAGAACCCGATCCTCGGAAGCTGGAGGCATTTTTGCAGGAAAAAGGCGGAAATGCTTTGAGCCATTTAGGTTTTTTGGGGGATAAGCGCTTTTTTTATTCCAGCGACGGAAACGCCCTGATTCAATTTGCGAAGATCGGCCAGCGCTTCGTTGTTCTCGGCGATCCTTCCGGCCGGAAGGAATCCTTTCCGCTTATTTTAAAAGAGTTTCTCCATTTGGCCGATCAAAAAGGTTATCTTGTTACGTTCTATCAGATTGAACGGGAGCACATGGCGCTCTACCACGATTTTGGCTACCGTTTTTTCAAGCTTGGCGAAGAGGCGATCATCGATCTCAACACATTTACAATCAGCGGGAAAAAACGGGCGGGCTTAAGAGCGATATACAACCGCTTTGAAAGGGAAGGCTATACATTCCATGTCGAACAGCCGCCGTTTTCGCAAGAATTCCTTGATGAACTGAGAAAGATCTCTGATGAATGGCTCGGACGAAAAAAGGAAAAAGGGTTTTCATTAGGGTTTTTTAAAGAAGAATATTTGCAAAAAGCGTCAATCGCCGTCTTAAAAAATGAAGCGGGTGAAATCGTCGCATTTATGAATATCATGCCGATGTACCGCGAAGGCGAAATCTCCATCGATCTGATGCGCTACTCTGAAAAAGCGCCGAAAGGCATCATGGACGCACTGTTCATCTATTTGTTTCAATGGGCAAAAGAAGAGGACTATACGACATTTAATATGGGGATGGCCCCGCTTTCAAATGTGGGTACATCCTTTCAATCGTTTTGGACGGAGCGGCTCGCCGCCGTCATTTTCAACAATGTCAGCTATATGTACAGCTTCAGCGGGCTGAGATCCTTTAAGGAAAAATATAAACCGGTTTGGCGTGGAAAATATTTGGCTTACCGAAAAAACAGATCCCTTCCTGTGACGATGATTCTCGTGACAAGGCTGATTGGGAGGAGAAAGAAATAAGAGCCGCTTGCAGCGGCTCTCAGCGTGTCGATAAACCCTCGCATTCTGCGCGTCGGTGCTCACGAATGATAACGAGGACCGGCGGCTAATTGCGCAGGCGTCCTGCCTGAACGCCGCCGTCATCACATCCTGTGCTGTGCCGATGCTCGGCCTTCCTAGACTGCAAGGGTTGAGGGTCACGCTGAAAGAAGGATGACAAAATCCCAAAACTAAAAGCCGTTTTGGGATTTTGTCAACAATCTGAGAGCCGTTTGCAACGGCTCTTTTTTGTACATAAAAGTTGTTGGAATCTGCCAAAGCAGGTATACTGCAAATGATTGGAAAGGCGAGGACAGGACAAATGGGGGATGAAAATGAAACTTGTCGAGGTACTTAGATATGATGCATTCTCGAAGCTGGTGAATAAAGGAAATCCGGCCGGGGTGGTTCTTGACGCGGAGCATCTGACAGAAAGTGAGATGCAGGAGATCGCCGAAAGAACCGGATATAGCGAAACGTCTTTTTTACTGCCGAGCGAGACGGCCGACATCCGGATCCGCTATTTTACGCCCGGACATGAAATGAATCTGTGCGGTCATGCGACTGTAGCATCGCTTTATGCGCTCTATGAAAAAGGCGGGGTCAAACCCGGAATGGAGCTGAGAATAGAAACAAAAGCGGGCAATCTTTTCATCAAAACGGGAGATGATGACGGAGAGAAGCGCTTTTTTGTCACATTAGAGCAGGCTGAGCCGGAATTTCGGCCATTTACGGGAAACCGGGCCAAATTGGCGGAAGCCCTCGGAATCACAGAAGCAGACTTTCATGAAGCATTGCCCATCGTATATGGAAGCACGGGAATTTGGACATTGCTAGTGCCTGTTAAAGATTTAGCGGCCTGCCGGAAGATGAAACCGGATCAAGCTGAATTTCCCGCCATCTTAACGGATATGCCGCGCGCGTCAGTCCATCCGTTCTGCTTGGAAACGATGCACGAGGACTGTCACCTTCACGGCCGGCATTTTTCATCGCCTTACTCCGGCACCACGGAAGACCCTGTTACAGGAACCGCTTCCGGAGTGATGGGCGCTTACATGAGGACATACGGAGGCGCATACTGCCGGGACGGGCAAACGGAATTTTTAATCGAACAAGGCCGGGAAATCGGCAAAGACGGAAAGGTTAAAATTGCGGTTTTTGAAAAGAACGGACATATGAAGGTGCAAATGAGCGGAACAGCCGTTTTTGCGGAAAAGAAAATGTTTGAAGTATGATCGCCGCCATTTTCAATGAGTTGCAAACAGGAATATAAAACTTTATAATCAACAATGATAATCATTTTCACTTAAGGGGGCGGCAAAATGAACGACACTCTGCAGACGGAAAAAAATAGTGTTCGCGATTGCGTCAGAAATAGAAGAACGATTCGGAAATTCAAAGAAGACCCGGTGTCGAAGGAACTGGTTCTCGAGCTGCTGGAAGACGCGGTTTATGCGCCAAACCATAAGCTGACAGAGCCGTGGCGGTTTATTTATGTCGGGACCGAAAGCGGAAAACAGAAGCATGCCCACAATTTAGATAAGGCATTCCAAGAGATTAAGCCCGATAGGTCTGAAGAACAAATCAAAAAATTCAGGGACCATATTATGAGTGTTCCGGCTTTTCTCTTTGTCATTTTGAAGGAAGATGAAAATGAACGGGTCAGAAATGATGATTTTGCAGCTGTCAGCTGTTTGATTCAAAACCTCCAGCTTCTCGCCTGGGAAAAAGGGATCGGGATGGTGTGGAAAAGCGGACAGGTGCTTTATAATCGAACGCTTCAGCAATTAATGGGTCTTGACAGCAATGAACGGTTTGCCGCGATTTTGCAGATCGGCTATCCGGCGGAAATTCCTAAATTGCAAACAAGGACACCCGCAAAGCAGCTTCTGACCGAATTAGCATAAAGATAAGGCCCGGTGTTCCCAGGCCTTATTTTTATTTTGACTGCCTCTGTTTTGCGCGTTTGTCAGCGGCCTCCATACGGGCCCGCGCTTCGCGGTCATCCTGATCAGCGAGCTCAGCTGAATATTCCTCATAAACACCGTCTGTTTCTTTTTTATACTGATCAGGAACTTGAGGAAGCTTTTGTTTATTTTTATCCCGGTTTTTGTGGATTGCATTTCTGCCCAAAGTGATCACTCCTCAATCAAAAATCAGCCGGTCGATATTATTGTTCGCTGATCAGACCGCCGCTATGCATTATGATTTTTCCCTGGCGGCGCGTTCGGCTCTTTTGAATTCCCGCGAATATCTGACTTCCTGCGTTTTGTTCAGTGAGGTTTTGAAGCGCTCCCGTTTTTTCTTGTCAGCCATGTTTATTGCCTCCTAACACATATAGACTATTCACAGGCTGTCCGTTTCCGCGGCATTTATACAGTTTAAGCTTCTTTTAGGCTGCGGCTTTCGTCTTCAAAGGTTCGCATACTGTATAACGTGTACAAATCTTTGGGGATTTTAAACAGATGAAATGTGTCTTGATGTGCGCTGTTCAGCCTTCCGGCATCCGCTTGAATCGCGTATGGAAGCTTTTGTGCCGCTTTGAGGGAGCGCGTGTTTGTTTTTCTGATTTTCATCAATACCGTTTCAATGTGTTTTTCATAAAAAAGCTCGCAGAGGAATAAGTTTTTCGCCTGCTGATTATAGCCTTTTCCATGAAAGGGCCTGCCGAGCCAAGTAGCCAGAAACCCTTCATTTTCCTCGATTTCATACAAGCTGATACAGCCGATCGGATTATCCCACTCATCGACAATCGTTCTGGAGATCAGCTTTCCCGTTTCCTCTTCTTCGATCACATTTTTGACGTGAAACATATATTCTTCAACGGTTTTTGCTTTATGTTTTACAAAAGGGAAGACCTCCTGGTGGATCATCAATTCAAAAAGCGCAGCACAGTCGGACAAGTCCCGTTTTTTCAGCATGGCAGCCCCTCCTTAACGTGAGGGCGGTACCCACCCTCGAAATTTTTTAATTGCGGATCACATCCGCTGTTTCTTGCTTACATTAAAAAATTCGGGGTGGGAATCGAACCCACTAAACCAGAAAACTGGCGGCGCACCATTTGCCTTCCCTATTCACAGCAATGCTGGCGATTTCTACATTTTACGCAGAGGGGAAACAAAAAGCCACAAGGCTTTTGCTGAAAAACCTGAGCCCTATAGAAGAAGATCACGCAACGCGTCTTCCAAATCGGGGTACAGGAAACGGTATTCATTTAAAAGGCACTTTTCCGGTACGACGCGCTGTCCTTTTAACTCAAGCAGACTCATTTCACCAAGAACGGCTTTGATGGCGAATGCGGGTACCGCGAGCCAATGGGGCCGCTTTTTGACTTTGCCGATTGTTTTGCCGAACCTCTCCATCCGGACGGGGTTCGGCGCCGTGGCATTAAGCGGACCCGACAGCTCCGAATCGTTGATCGCCGTTTTAATGATCCCGACGGCGTCATCAATATGGATCCAGGGGATCCACTGGCGGCCTGAACCGATGCGCCCGCCTGCAAAAAGCGAATAGGGAAGCGTCATTTTAGAGAGTGCTCCGCCGCTTTTGGCGAGCACCATGCCAAAACGTACATAGACGGTGCGAATGCCAAGCGCTTCGATTTGTTTTGCCTCGCTTTCCCAGGCGGCTGTCGTCCGGCTGAGAAAGTCCTGATCTGAAGCGGGCGCTTTTTCTGTAAATGTGTCAAAAAGGCTCGTCCCATAGATGCCGACGGCGCTTGCCTGGATAAAGACTTTTGGCTTCACACTCAACTTTTGAATGATCCGGGCCGATTCCTGTACAGAACGGATGCGGCTGTTGGCAATCTCCGCTTTTATGGTTTCAGTCCAGCGGCCAAAAAGCGATTTTCCGGCCAGATTGATCCAGACATCGATGCCGGGCAGTTCTGTTTCGGGTCTGGCGCCGCGAGTTTGCCAAACTGCATAAGAGAGGTTTTTTTGTTCGGTTTCCTCCGGATTTCTTGATAGAATATAAACGTGATGTCCCGCGGCGGTCAAAGCCTTTGTCAGATGCTTTCCGATCAAGCCAGTCCCGCCGGCAATCACAATGTTCACCATGATCACTCCCTTTTGGAGATCCTTTACCTTATTCTAAAAGAAGAAAACGAAAGAAGGGAGCTTTTATGCCGTATATAACAAAAATTTCTGCCCAGAAAAACAATGAAGAGCGGGTCAATATTTTTCTTGATGAAAAATACGCCTTCAGCGTTGACCTTGATGTTCTCGTCAAGTTTGATCTGCGAAAAGGAAAAGAGCTTGATGAGCTGGACATCATCGAAATCCAGTATGGCGACGACATTAAAAAAGGCTTTCATAAAGCGCTTGATTTTTTGTCCTACAGAATGCGCTCGACAAAAGAAGTCAAAGACCACTTGAAGAAAAAGGGAGTCGCGGATTCTGCGATCACAGAAATCATTCATATGCTGAATGACTACAAATATTTGGACGACCGGGAATTTGCCCAAGCTTTCGTGAGCACTCACCGGAAAACGAGCGGCAAAGGGCCGGATGTTCTATACAGAGAGCTGAAATTAAAAGGGGTTGATGAAGAACACATCCAGGAAGCGTTAAGCTCGTTTACGTTTTCCGAACAGGTTGCAACCGCGGTTAAGCACGCTGAAAAGATGCTGAAAAAAGGAAAAAAACTTTCCTCTAAAGAAACGAAACAGGCCATCGAACAACAGCTTATGCGAAAGGGGTTCTCCTTCGACGTCATCTCGGCCGCTCTGCTGGAGACGGATTATGAAAACAATGACGACGCGGAAAGAGAAGCGCTTGACAAACAAGGGGAAAAAGCCATGAAACGCTGCGGTTATGACGGTTCATATGAAACGAAAATGAAGGTCAAGCAGTATTTGTTTAGAAAAGGCTTTTCCATAGACATGATTGATCAATTTCTAGATGAAAAGGGATGAGAACATGGAGAAAAGATACAGCGAAATGACGGAGCAGGAATTGCGGAGAGAGATCGGGATTTTAACGGAAAAGGCGAGAAAGGCTGAGCAAATGGGCATTGTAAACGAGCTTGCCGTTCACGAGCGTAAAATTGCGATGGCGAAAGCCTATCTTCTCGATCCGGCCGATTTTAAACCGGGCCGCGTTTACGACATTATAGATGCGGGCGAAGACTTCTTCATCCGCTATTTAAACGGTGTTTTCGCCTGGGGGCACCGGCTGGGCACACCAGATCATGAAGAGGCTCTGCCGATTTCTTTGTTAAAAGAAAAGGATTAAGACACGGCTTAACCCTTTTCCCGTTTTGTTATCTTGTGCGAATATTCGTATTGCGCTCGAGTATGATGAGGTCCTGTGTCTGCTGTGTCTCACCGTTTACCTGTGACCGCGCATGTTTCGTATTAGCCCATGGCTGCGGATAGTTTTGCTTTTTCATCTGATCAAAATCGTTTGTATACGGTTTGCGGTTGGCACACAAAGAACATCACTCCATCCGAGAAAATTTTAGCGTTTGCCGGAAGCTCTCATTCGTTCCTGCGGATGAGTATTCGTGCTTCCGTCAGGGCGCTTTGAAGCAAAATCGTCTTTGGCCCGGGGCTCGCCTTCAAACTTGTTGTTGTTCATATTCGGAAAGCCTCTCGATTTATTCCGCATCTTTATAGGCTCCTCCCATAAATCCAAAATGTTTGCGTCTTCTCTTCAGAAGACGTAAGGTTAGTATATGAAATGGACGGTGTTTTCAAAAAGAAAGTTTTTTCCTAAGGAAAGGGGGGAAAGTTCAAGGTGGAAGCACAAGTTGAAAGGCTGACAAATGCGCTTCTGGAAAAGAATCATATGCTGAGCTATGCGCAAGCCAGAACATGGATTGAATGTCTGTTGGATGACTTCGAGGCGGCATTTGCCAAAAGCGGCCGGCCCGGAGGAAATGAATTGACAGAGCGCGTTGTTTTGGACTGGATTGATCACTACGGCAGCCATCTGCACTTATTTGAAACAGAAGTTGAAAATTTGTTCTCAGGAGACCATGGACTTCTCCATTAAAACGTTTCTTTTAGAAAGGAATGATGAGATGAAAGCGATCGTCATTGGTTCGGGGATTGCCGGTGCAAGCGCAGCATATCATCTTGTGAAAAAAGGAGCGGACGTGACGGTTCTGGATGAAGGGCATAAAGGCCAATCGACGAAGGCGGGAGCGGGCATTATCTGTCCGTGGTTTTCATCCAGAAGTGAAGATTGGGAACGTTTGGCGAAAGCCGGGGCCGAATATTATCCCTCACTTGTTGCACAACTTAAAGAAGACGGAGCGGGTGACTTGGGATATGAAAAAACGGGCGCCCTGCGGGTCACTCGAGATGCCGAAGCACTCGATCAAATTGAAAGAAAATTGAGAGAACAAACAGATGATAAGGCCGCAATCGGCGAAATCACCCGCTTATCGAATGATGAAGCGAAACAGCTTTTTCCTCCGCTTGCCGACGGGATGGAAGCGATTCTTATAACAGGTGCCGCGCGCGTTGACGGGCATCTGCTGCGAAATGCCCTTCTGCAGGCGGCAAGGAAGCATGGAGCCGTCATGTTAAGCGAAAAAGCGGCGCTGTCATTTGAACAGGGGCGCATAAAAGGGGTCAGGGCTGGCGGACGGTTGATTTCCGCCGATACGGTCGTGCTGGCTGCCGGCGCCTGGACGAATCGATTGCTGGAACCTTTGGGGATACACCTTCATCTGGAGCCGCAGCGCGGACAGATTGTTCATTTAAAGATACCTGATCAAGACACTGACAAGTGGCCGGTTATTTTGCCGGATACAGACCATTACATCGTGTCATTCGCCGGATCCCGCGTTGTCGCCGGAGCCACAAGAGAAACCGGTTCGGGATTTGATTACAGGATGACGGCAGGAGGATTGCAGGAGGTGCTTCAGGAAGCCTTATCTGTTGCGCCTGGGCTGCACAGCGCGGAAGTCAGCGAAGTCAGGGTCGGTTTTCGGCCCCTGACCAAGGATTTGCTTCCCTTGCTCGGGAACATTCAGGACACAGGTCTGGTGGCAGCGACTGGCTTTGGGCCGTCAGGTTTGACATTTGGCCCTTATGCGGGGTTATTGGCCGTTGCCTTAGCATGCGGTGAAGACCCGCAATTTGCTGTGGAAAAATACAGCCCATTAAGGCAAATCTTATAAAATGGGAAACAAACCCTTGTTCTTTTTCTGTAATATCATTTTTTTACCACTTGTTCATAGATGTCTGATATAATGACAAAATAATCTTGTAAAAAATAGTGCAGCATGCCCACGAATCCCTTTTGATGGGGTGCTCCTGAAAAATGTCTGAGTATCCTGCCGTTTTAGTATGCCGGATGCAATTTTATTATGTCCAAAAGAGGTGCCTTTAAGTGAAGAAAGGATTCGTTTCAATTATTATTCCTTCTTATAATGAAGCAAGCAACATTAAATTGATTTATTCACATTTAAGGAACGAATTTCAAACCATTGATTATGATTATGAAATTTATTACATAAACGACGGAAGCACAGATGAAACCCTTGAAGAAATTAAAGATCTGGCGCAAAAAAGTGAACGTGTCAAATACATTTCATTCTCAAGAAATTTCGGTAAGGAGGCTGCCATTCTTGCAGGGTTTCAGCATGCCCGCGGCGATGCCGTCGTCGTCATGGATGCCGATTTGCAGCATCCGACATACTTATTGCATGATTTCATCAAAGGATATGAGGAAGGCTATGACCAAGTGGTCGCACAACGCAACAGAAAAGGGGACAACCCGATACGATCCTATTTGTCGTCACTGTATTACCGTTTTATCAACAATGCGGTTGAAGTTGATTTAAGGGACGGTGTCGGCGATTTTCGCCTGTTAAGCAGAAAAGCGGTTGACGCGCTGTTGAAGCTGAGCGAAGGAAACCGCTTTTCTAAAGGGCTGTTCTGCTGGATCGGCTTTGATCAGAAAATCATCTATTATGAGAATGTCGAAAGGAAAAACGGAAAGTCCAAGTGGTCGTTTCGCCACTTGCTTAACTATGGAATCGACGGGGTCGTTTCCTTCAACAACAGACCTTTGAGAATATGTTTTTACGCCGGAATTTTTATCCTTTTTCTTTCGCTGATCTACATTGTGGCGACATTCATTCAAATTTTGAAACACGGTGTCATTGTTCCAGGGTATTTTACCATTATTTCTGCGGTTCTCTTTCTTGGCGGCGTTCAGCTTCTCAGTCTCGGAATCATCGGTGAATACATCGGACGAATCTATTATGAGACGAAAAAGCGGCCTCATTATTTGATACAGGAGGCAAACATCAGCAATGGAGAAACTCATGAAAAAAATGAATCTTGAATTTATCCGCTTTGCCGCTGTAGGCGTTGTGAATACCTTGAATTACTACGCGGTTTATTTGCTTCTGCATCTTTTGCTGGCGATGAATTATATGGCATCACATATTGCCGCATTTGCCGTCAGCCTTGTCATTTCCTTTTTCTTGAATTGCTATTTTACCTTTAAAATCAAGCCGACACTTTCTAAATTTTTGCAATTTCCGTTGACACAGCTGTTTAATTTGGCCGCGTCTTCTTTGTTTGTGTATATTTTTGTAAACTTTTTGAAGATGAACAGTTCGGCTGCTCCGCTGGCTTCCATGTTTTTAACGGTTCCTCTGACGTTTTTAGTGACAGGGAAGATTTTGAAAAGAGACAGGGGAAGAGTATGAAGAAAACAATATGTCTATTTTTCATTTCAAGTTTTGTTATTTCTGTAATCGCCCATTTCTTTTTCTTGATCGAATGGGCGCATGGCCGCTATATGACCGGAAACGGCGACGGGCTCGCACAAATGGTTATTTTTAAATCATTTCTTTATGATCAATATAAAAACGGCAACTTTTTTTATGCCTACTCCTTCGGTCTTGGCGGCGGCATCTACAGTCAGCTTGGCTATTATTTTACGACTTCTTTTGTATTCATCGCTTCTTTTGCCGCCGTTTTTGTCATGGAGCTTTTACATATGACGAACAATGCGGATGCTTTGTTCTGGGCGCAGGCCGCCGTGTTTATCAGTGTGATCAAACTGACCTTTGTTATTTTTATCGCCTCATACGCGTTTCATATGTTGGTGAAGCAAAAACTGGCCGCTTTTACAGGGGCCGTTTTATACGGAACATCTGTCATCTATTTCCGTCATACGGTGTTTTGGGAATTTTTCAGCGATGCCATGCTGTGGCTTCCTTTGCTTGTGGCGGGGGCGGAGAAAATCATCAGGGACAGGCGGCCGGGACTGTTTATCACCGCCTGTTCTGTGACGCTGTTTAACAATTTCTATTTTGCGTATATCAATTTGATTTTCATCGCCATTTATGTGATCTTTCGCTGGTTGGTTCAGCTTGATGAACATGAAGAGGCAAGGTGGAAGCAGTTCAGGATGTTTGCCGTATCCTGCCTGATTTCCTTTGGGATCAGCGCCGTTTCTTTTGTGCCTGCTGTTTACGGCTTTTTGAACAATCTGCGGCCTCCGTATGATCAGGCGGTTCCTTTGTACGATCTCACGGACAACATTCTATTTTCCAGCCGCATCATACTTCTGCCCGCAGTCTTTTTGCTGTTTTTATTCGTGCTTTCCTTTTATCGAAACAAGACGTTCAGGGTGTTTGCCGCGATCAGCATGGTGCTGATCATTCTCCATTACAGTCCGCTTGCGGCAAGTGCGTTCAACGGATTTTCCGCACCGCAGAACCGTTTTGAATACTTGCTTGCTTTTACGATCGGCGGCGCCGTTGCGGTAGGAATCACCGAGCTGAAACGCATCAGGCTGAAAGAGATCTTCTGTTCAAGCGTGATCGTCCTCTGCATTTATATCGCAACGGTGTGGAAGAAAGATCTGGATTTGTCTTTGCTGAAAAATTGGAGCATTCTTGCTCTTTTGATGCTGACGATCGCCGTCTTTGCGGCGGCCGGCCTCAAATACAAAAGGTGGCATCTGCTTTTCCACGGCTGTATTTTGGCATCTAGTGTGGTGATCGCCAATACGTATGAGAAATATGTCCTGTCAGAAGGAAGCGACATTCAATCCGTGACGAAAAGCTATTTGACTAGCAACGAGTATAACGGCAAAGAGCAGCGGGAACTTTTGGAAAACATCAAAAAAGATGATGGCGGCGATCCGTACACAAGGATCGACTGGATGAACGGCGTTCGCAACAATACGCCGATGCTCCAGCGCTTTAACGGTTTCAGCGCCTATTCCAGCATCCTGAACAAGGATCTTCTCCTGTTTTATTGGAAAGACCTTCAAATCGATATGGGGCGGGAAAGCGTCAGCCGCTATGCGACGATGGGGGACCGCGCCAACCTGTACAGCTTGTTGTACGGCAAATATTATATGACGGAAAAAGAAAATGCCCCTGACGTCCCTTACGGATTTGAAAAAATGGACGAGTCCGAGCATTATGACGTATACAAAAACAAGTACACACTGCCGTTTATCCGTACGGCCGACACCGTTTTTTCCGAAAAGGATTTAGCCGATTCCTCCGTATTGGCGAGAGAGCATGCGATGCTTGAAGGGATCGTGCTGGATAACGGAAAAGGAAACACAGAGCCGCCACAAGAGAGGAATATCATCAAGGAGGCGAAGCTGAAAACGAAAGGCGCCTCTTATGAAAACGGTGTGCTCAAAGTAACAGAAAAAAAGGGCGGAATCGATCTGATCCCGCCTCAAAGCAGTCTTGCGGATGAAGGCGACTATTATGTCGGATTTTATTTGAAAAGCTTAGCAAAGGACCAGTTTTTCAATTTGCAGGTCAATGATTATGTCACATCAAGGAAATCCAATCAGTCGATTTATAAAACAGGCGTCTACGACTTGACGATCAGGGTGAAGAAGGCGAAAAAGATTGCGATCAGGCTCCCGAAAGGAACCTATCAACTGGAGCATTTGACATTGTATGAGGAAGATTACCAAACATTAAAAAAAGAGGCGGCGAAAAAAGCGCCGGACGCTGAAATGACCTGGCAGCAAAATAAGCTGACCATCAGCTACAACAACCAAAACGGCGACCGCTATATGATGCTGCCGATCCCGTTTGAAAAAGGCTGGGAGCTTACGGTGAACGGGAAAAAACAACCCGTTCAAAAAGCGAATTATTCCTTTATCGGCTTTTCCATCGACAAAGGGGACAACGATATTCAGCTCGTTTATTATCCGCCGTACTTTAAAGAATCATTGGCGGTGACCATCATCGCCCTCGCCGCTGGAATATGGTACAGCAGGAGAAGACGGAAAAAGCTTGGCTCTTAAACAGAGCCAAGCTTTAATTTTTTCTGAAGCTTTTCTTCGCTGAAGATCCATCCGGTATAGGATGTGATTAATTCCAAAGAGTCCCTGTCGATATGGGCGATGGCGACAAATGGATAGTGTCCTTTGCTTCGGTAGCGCAAATCGATAAAACGGACTTCGTAGTGGTCTTTATACGTGTCAATTTCCCATTTGTAAACAGGTGAAAAAGACAGGAAAGCGGAAATGTTTTTATCCTGCTTCGCCGCTTTCATGACAGCCGATTCAGGCACCGGCACCCTGTTGAATGTGTCAATGATGACGACGTTTCCGTCAATGCTTCTTCCGACATGGAAGGCGGACTTTGCCTTGACGGCGACCCGCCACTGTCTGAACTTCATCGTCGGCGAAATGATAATTTCTTCAATATCATCGATTTTTTCATGGAGTGATTGTTTGATTCGCCTTTGCATCATGTATCTCAGCAGGTAGTACCCCGCCAGGATGATGTAAAGGGCTAAAAACGTATAACCTTGATGGGCGCCCGCGAGCCAAAAGGCTATCGCCACTAGGTGGCTGACGAAAATAAACGGATCGAATGTATTAATCAATCCGAGCGCCACCCATTTTTTTGAAAAAGGTCTGACAGCCTGTGTGCCATAGGCGTTAAAAATATCGACGAACACATGGAGCGCAACCGCGGCCAGCGTCCACAGCCACAGATGCAGCAGATTGGCTTCTGGATAAAGCAAAAGCAGGACGCCCGGTATCATCAATGACCAAGCGAGGACAGCGGGGATGGAATGCGTAAATCCCCTGTGATGTCTTATATAAACAGCGTTATTTTTTAATTTTAAAATCGTATCAATATCCGGAGCCTGTGATCCGACGATTGTCGCAATCATCACGGCCTCGGTCATGGAAGGATCCATACCGACGGCGGGATCCAATGTCGCAATGCCGCCGAGGGCAACCCCCATGACAACGTGTGTGCCAGTATCCATTGGTGACCTCCCCTAATGGTGCTAGAATCAACAAATTCCAAAAACGAAAACCAAGAGAGCATAAATATGGATCTTGCCTGAAATATTTAACGCTTTTGCTTTCTTCACTTTTAATGTAACATGTTATCGTATATGCATATAGTTTACAACAAAAAGCCGATGCAACAAAAGTGAAGTATGCTAATGTGACGAGGACCGGCAAGGAGAAGTTTCATCATGGATCTGGAAAAAAAGTTAGAGCAAAAGAACATTAAACAATTTCAAGAAGATTTAATTTCCTGGTATGAAAGAGAAAAGCGCGATCTGCCCTGGCGTTCAGACAGCGATCCTTATAAAGTCTGGGTTTCTGAAGTGATGCTTCAGCAGACAAGGGTGGATACGGTCATCCCGTATTTCAACAACTTCATTGAACAATTTCCGAACGTTGCGGCGCTTGCTAAAGCTGACGAAGAAAAAGTCCTGAAAGCCTGGGAAGGATTGGGATACTATTCAAGGGTCCGGAATCTGCAAAGCGCGGTCAAAGAAGTCCATGAACAATACGGGGGCGTTGTTCCTTCTACAAAAGAGGAATTTGGCGGTTTAAAAGGTGTAGGCCCCTATACAAGGGGGGCGGTGCTGAGCATCGCCTACAACCAGCCGATTCCGGCGGTCGACGGCAATGTCATGCGGGTGATGTCGCGCATTTTATCCATCTGGGACGATATCGCAAAACCAAAAACGAAAAGCACATTTGAAAAAATCGTTGCCGCATTTATTTCCAAAGACAAACCGTCCGAATTCAATCAGGGGCTGATGGAGCTTGGCGCTGTCATCTGCACGCCGAAATCGCCAATGTGTCTTCATTGCCCTGTCCGCGAGCATTGTTCAGCTTTTGCAGAAGGCTGTGAAAAAGAACTCCCTGTCAAAAGCAAAAAGAAGAAGCCGGCGCTAAAAAGCCTTGCAGCCGTTGTCCTGACGGATGAAGAAGGATGCTTTTACATCCATAAAAGGCCTGAGCGCGGCCTGCTGGCGAATCTATGGGAATTCCCGAACACAGAAACGATAAAAAGCCTTAAACCTGAGCGTGAGCAGCTCGCCGCTTTTTTAAAGGAACAAGCAGGAGTCGAGGCGGAAATCGGTCCGCTCGAAGGGGTCGTTGAACACGTTTTTACCCACCTTGTCTGGAATATTTCCGTTTTTTTCGGGAAAACATTGCACAAGCCTAATCATTCATACTTGAAAAAGGTTACGAAAGAAGAGCTTGAACAATACGCCTTCCCGGTTTCACATCAGAAAATATGGAATATGTATATGAAATAGGCAGCTTGACTGTGCATGCTGCCCTCTAGTCGTACTGGATATCGGTGCCGTGGGTATAGTCGGCTTCACGGCGGTGCAAACCGCCTCTTGCTTTTATTTCTTTGACGACTTCCACATATTCGGCATGCCCTTCCTCATTTAAAAAAGGCATCATCTGCTGGAAGGCGTTGTGGAAAAAGAGAAGCTCCGATTCCTTCCACTCATCCTTCGGGGTCTGATCGAGCTCACTCATGTCCCGTCCGACGTACATAAGGCGCAAGCCTCCTTTTTGATTGATGTCATGACCATTATTTTTTAACAAAAGCAAATAACTATACTAGGAGATGGATAACATGGAACAAAAAAAATGTGCGCTTATTACAGGAAGCAGCCGCGGTGTCGGAAAGGCAGCCGCACTGAGGCTGGCAGAAAACGGCTATCATATCGTCATCAACTATGCGAGAAGCAAAAAAGCGGCCCTTGAAACGGCTGAAGAAATTGAAAAGCTTGGTGTCAAAACATTGGTCGTCAAAGCGAATGTCGGACAGCCGGCGAAAATAAAAGACATGTTTCAGCAAATTGAGGAAACATTCGGCAGACTGGACGTGTTCGTCAATAACGCCGCATCAGGCGTATTGCGCCCTGTCATGGAGCTTGAAGAAAGCCATTGGGACTGGACGATGAATATCAATGCCAAAGCTCTGCTTTTCTGCGCACAGGAAGCGGCAAAGCTGATGGAAAAAACGGGCGGCGGCCACATTGTCAGCATCAGCTCGCTCGGCTCGATCCGCTATTTGGAAAACTATACGACAGTCGGCGTTTCCAAGGCGGCGCTTGAATCATTGACGAGATACCTGGCTGTTGAGCTTGCGTCGAAAAACATCATTGTCAATGCCGTATCAGGCGGAGCGATCGATACAGACGCGCTGAAGCATTTTCCAAATCGTGAAGAGCTGCTTGAGGATGCTCGGCAAAACACACCTGCCGGCCGTATGGTTGAGATCAGCGATATGGTTGATGCCGTAGAATTTTTAACTTCCGGAAAAGCGGACATGATCCGCGGCCAGACGATCATCATTGACGGCGGCCGCTCCCTGCTCGTTTAAATTTTTTTAAGCCGGCGTGTATAGGATATCACCCACCTGCACAATCTAATGGTCGTGGAGGTGATATACAATGGCTAACCAACAATCCAAAACAAACGCACAAAAAGTAAGACAACAAAACCAAGCTTCTGCACAAGGCGGTCAGTTCGGCACTGAGTTTGCCAGCGAAACTGATGCGCAGCAAGTAAGAAAAAACAACCAGCAAGCTGAGCAAAATAAACAGCAAAACAGCTAATCACTGAAACAGGAAAAAGCACTTCACAATTCGAGTGGGGTGCTTTTTTCTTTGCCCTTCGTTCCGACAAAACTTCCGATTCTTAGGCAGAATCAGTCAAAGGACATTCGCCAGGTATAGAGAAATGTTACTTAGGCAATAAATGGAGTAGAGCATAGAATGGAGGATCATGAATGCCGGAATTTGAAAACTTGGTTCAGGGGCAGATGGAAATTATGGACAAGCTTTTGTACCTTCAAGCCGAGATTGAGAGATGCCAGGAAATCGAAAAAGAACTTGCGGCCCTTGAAAAAAAAGCCCAGCTTTTATCGATCCGGGAAGAGATATCTCAAAAGCGAAAAGATCTTGCTGCCATTCAGGATTTGTTTCAAAAGCAGACGGAGCAGGTGATTCAGGCTTATCAAAAAATTGAAGCCTGAAAGTTTATGTCGATTTCTCAAAATGAGCCATTCCTGTTCCGGAGTGGCTGTTTTCATTTTCATTTTTTATTTTCAAACGTTATAATAAATAAAAGAACTGTCGGACAGGCGATGTAACACACTGACTTGTAAGGCTTTTGCAAAGAAAGTAGGGGAGAAACATGGGCTTTCCCAAGGAAGGAGAAACCATTCAAATTCATAGCTACAAGCACAATGGGCAAATCCATCGGATATGGAATGAAACGACGATTTTAAAAGCAACGGAATTGTGCATCATCGGCGCCAATGACCGGACAATGGTCACAGAATCTGACGGCCGGACATGGGTGACAAGAGAGCCCGCGATTTGTTATTTCCATGCCAAGCAGTGGTTTAACGTCATCGGCATGCTTCGCGAAGACGGAATTTATTACTATTGTAATATCAGTTCGCCGTTTGCTTTGGACGATGAAGCGATCAAATATATCGACTACGACCTTGATGTGAAGGTCTTCCCGGATATGACGTATCATATCCTTGATGAAGATGAGTATGCCGATCATAAAAAAATGATGAATTATCCAAAAGAAATCGACGGCATTTTAAGATACCATTTAAATACGTTGCTGCATTGGATTCATCAAAGAAAAGGCCCGTTTGCTCCGGAGTTTATCGACATTTGGTATGAACGTTATTTGCATTATACAAAATAATCCAACAGACCTGTTGAGGTTCAACAGGTTTTTTCAGTGAGCTCACACCATCAAAATATAGAGGGGGGATGACGTGTGGGTGTAATCAAAAGATATATGGAGTTTGTCAAGCCGTATAAATGGAAAATCATTCTGACGGTTCTGATTGGCATTATCAAATTTTCTATTCCGCTTGTGATTCCGCTTCTCTTGAAATATGTTGTGGACGACATCATTCAGGGAAACGGAACCGCAGAAGAAAAAACATCCACCTTATTTATTGTAATGGCGGTTATGTTCGCCATTTTTTTGGTGCTTCGGCCGCCGGTCGAATATTATCGGCAGTATTTCGCACAGTGGACGGCGAGCAAGGTGCTGTATGACATCAGGGACAGGCTGTTTTCCCACATTCAAAAGCTGAGTCTCAGATACTATGCGAACACCCGTGCAGGCGAAATTATTTCCAGGGTCATCAACGACGTCGAGCAAACGAAGGAATTTGTCATTATTGGTCTTATGAATGTCTGGCTTGACGTCATGACGATTTTTATCGCCGTCACCATCATGCTGACGATGGATGTCAAGCTGACGCTCATTTCGATCGTGCTGTTTCCGCTTTACGGGCTGTCTGTTAAATATTTTTACGGCAGGCTCAGAACCTTGACGAGAGAGCGTTCACAGGCTTTGGCTGAAGTGCAGGGCCATCTTCACGAACGGGTTCAGGGGATGCCGGTGATCAGAAGCTTTGCTATCGAAGATCATGAACAAAAGCAGTTTGACCATGAGAACGGCAATTTTCTCGGCAAAGCGATCCGCCATACGGCTTGGAATGCGAAAACGTTTGCCGTTGTCAATACGATTACCGATCTTGCGCCGCTGATCATCATTACGGTCTCCGGATACTATGTGATTCACGGATCACTGACGGTCGGGACGATGGTGGCGTTTTTCGGCTATATCGAACGCCTTTACAATCCGCTCAGACGCCTGATTAACTCATCAACGACTTTGACCCAGTCCATTGCGTCCATGGACAGGCTGTTTGAATTTATTGATGAGCCGTATGAATTAAAAGATAAGCCGAATGCCGTGAAAGCCGATCGCTTAAAAGGGGTTGTCGAATTTAAAGACGTCTCATTCCAATATGAAAAGTCGGATGAATTGATCCTGCAAAATCTTTCTCTTAAGGCGGAGCAAGGGGAAACGATCGCCCTTGTCGGAATGAGCGGAGGCGGAAAATCAACGCTGGTCAGCCTGATTCCGAGGTTCTACGACGTCACTTCCGGAAACTTGTATATTGACGGCATCGATGTCCGCGATTATCAGGCGCGAAGTCTGAGAAACCAGATCGGCATGGTGCTTCAGGATACGTTTTTGTTCAGCGAATCGATCCGCGAAAACATTTCCATAGGCAAGCCCGAGGCTTCAATGGAGGAAATCATCGAGGCGGCAAAAGCGGCGAATGCCCACGATTTTATTATGGAGCTGCCTGACGGCTATGATACGAAGGTCGGAGAAAGAGGTGTGAAGCTTTCAGGAGGGCAGAAGCAGCGGGTTTCAATCGCAAGGGTGTTCCTGAAGAACCCTCCGCTTTTAATCCTGGATGAAGCAACATCAGCGCTTGACCTTGAAAGCGAGCACTTTATTCAGGAAGCGATGGAAAAGCTTGCAAAGGACAGGACGACCTTTATCGTCGCCCACAGACTGTCAACCATTACACACGCTGATAAAATTGTCGTCATTGAAAACGGCCGTGTTGTAGAAACCGGGACGCACGGGGAATTAATGAGCCGTGACGGCCATTACAAGCATCTGTTTACGATCCAGACATTAAGCTAAATAACGCCGAAAAGCCTGACTTTCGTTTGTGAAGCAAACGAAAGCCGGGCTTTTTTTATCCCGTAAATTTCGTACATATTTCCTAGCTTGTCTAAATACAATTTAAAAAATACAAGCTCCGGAGGTGTATAAGTGGCAAAAGAAAAATTACTTGATGTCTCGGATTTATCTATTTCGTTTCAAAAGAAAAAAACAGAAATCCCGGTTGTTCAAGGCGTTTCTTTTTCAATTCGGCACGGAGAAATCACTGGAGTCGTCGGCGAATCCGGCTGTGGCAAAAGCGTCACATCCATGGCCTTGATGGGGCTGAATGCCAGTACCCGTACGACAGGCCGGATTCTCTTCCAGAAAAAAGATCTTCTCAAGCAGTCTGAAAAAGAATGGAGAAGCATGCGGGGAAATGAAATCGCGATGATTTTTCAAGAGCCAATGACCTCTCTCAACCCTCTTTTCACAATTGGCAGCCAGCTGACAGAAGCACTCTCCAGCCACACCAACATTCAAAAAAAAGACGCGCGCAAAAAATGTGTTCAAATGCTGGAAACCGTCGGTCTTCCGCGGGCGGACCAGCTGATAAAGCAATATCCCCATGAACTGTCAGGCGGCATGAGACAGCGGGTCATGATCGCAATGGCTTTGATTTGCGAACCGAAACTGCTGATTGCCGATGAGCCGACAACAGCTCTTGATGTCACCATCCAGGCGCAAATTCTTTCTCTTTTGAAAAAAATGAACGCCGAATTTGGGACGGCGATTCTCTTGATCACCCATGACCTTGGTGTCGTCCACAATATCTGCGGACGGGTGATGATCATGTATGCCGGCCGCATTGTTGAAGAAGGCAGTGTCACAGCCATTTTCGACAGTCCGAAACATCCGTATACAAAAGGGTTGTTTGCCTCTATCCCCGCATTCACCAGCAAGTCGGAAAGACTGTCTTCAATAGAGGGGCAGGTGCCAAGACCAGGGACCATTAAAAAAGGCTGCATGTTCGCCCCGCGCTGCCCGCACAAAATCGAACGCTGCACACAGGAAGAGCCGAAGATGTGCCGGCTGGGAGATGACCATTCTGTAAAATGTTTTCTCTTTGAGGAGGAAGGTGGAGCAGATGGAGCATGAACTGTTGCGGGTCAGCAAGCTGAAAACGCACTATCCGGCAGCGCGAAAAAAAGTCGTCAAAGCGGTGGATGATGTCTCATTTTCAGTTGAAAAAGGCGAAATTTTAGGGATTGTCGGCGAATCAGGCTGCGGAAAATCAACCTTGGGAAAATCGATCTTGCGGCTGACAGAACCGACTTCAGGTCAGGTGACATTTCTCGGCCGGGAGGTGACAGCTCTCGACGCCAAAGAGCTGCGCAGCATGAGGCGGCACTTTCAAATGATTTTTCAAGATCCGTACGCTTCCTTAAATCCGCGCATGAAAATCAAAGATATTTTAGAGGAACCGCTGATTGTTCATCGCTTAGGATCAAAAGCAGAAAGGAAAGAAGTCGTCCGCTCAATGCTCGAAATTGTCGGGATGGATGCTTCTTATGGAGAGCGCTATGCCCATCAATTCAGCGGAGGCCAGAGGCAGCGGATCGGAATTGCAAAAGCGCTGATCACAAAGCCTAAATTGATCATCGCCGATGAACCAGTCTCCGCGCTCGATGTGTCCGTGCAGGCGCAAATTTTGAATCTCCTGAAAGACCTGCGGGAAGCTTTTGCATTAACCTTTCTCTTTATTTCTCATGATCTTGGAGTCGTCCGCTATCTCAGCGACCGCGTTGCTGTCATGTATGTTGGGAAAATCGTCGAGATGTCAGATGCTGATACTTTATTTAGAGAGCCGAAACACCCTTATACAGAGGCTCTTTTAGAGGCTGTGCCGGTAATCGGCAAAGGGGAGGTTGAGGATAGAATGCAGGATGTCATGGTCTCCGGCGGAAGCGGGAAGGGATGTCCTTTCTACAGCAGGTGTCCGAAGCGCGAAGCGATATGCAAGGAAGCTGAGCCGTTGCTCGCTGAAATATCTGCTGGGCATTATGCGGCATGTCATTTCATAACAGGGGGGCAATAGAATGAAGCGAAAAAGCTGGCTGAAAGGGTTTGGAATACTGCTGATCATTTCCGTTTTTTTAATGGGATGCTCTGGGAAAGAAGGCGGGAAGGAAGGCGGCGGGGCAAAAACCGAAAAGGATACGCTCATCGTTGGCAGAGGGGGTGATTCAACATCGCTTGACCCGATTACGACGACTGAAGGCGAGGCCTTTAAGGTGACGATCAACATGTTTGAAACACTGCTCAATTACGATGAACAGGACACAAGCCTTAAAGAGGGGCTGGCCGTTAAATGGAATGTGTCAGACGACGGCTTGACCTATACGCTGGATTTGAGAAAAGGTGTTACATTTCATGATGGCACCGATTTTAATGCAGAAGCTGTCAAATATAATTTCGAACGATGGATGAACGGAGATGAAGATCAATTCCCTTACTACGGGATGTTCGGCGGTTATAAAAAAGATGAGGGGCATGTCATCAAAGAGATCAAAGTTCTTGGAGAGCATCAAATCCAATTTATCTTAAAACGCCCGCAAGCGCCGTTTTTAAAGAACCTTGCAATGACATCGTTTGGAATCGCAAGCCCGGCTGCCATCGAAAAATACGGTGATCAATTCCGAGAACACCCCGTCGGCACAGGACCTTATCAATTCGTGGAATGGAAGCCGAACGACCGGATTGTCCTGGAAAAGTTTTACGGTTATTGGGATCAAGACAAACCGAAGCTGAACAAGATTATTTTTAGAGCCATTCCTGAAAACTCGGCCCGTCTCAATGCGCTGAAGACAGGAGAAATCGACTTGATGGACGGTGTCAATCCATCGGATATCGAGAGCATTAAGGCAGACGCCAATCTGCAAATGTTTGAAAGGCCGTCGATGAATGTCGGCTACCTTGGGATGACGACGACAAGAAAGCCGTTTGATAACAAGCTTGTCCGCCAGGCATTGAACTATGCGGTTGATAAACAGGCGATCATCGATTCTTTCTACGGCGGGCTTGCCGAACCGGCAAAAAATCCGCTTCCGCCGTCACTGGAAGGCTACAACGACCAGATAAAGGCCTACCCGTACGATCTTGAAAAGGCCAAAGAGCTGCTGAAAAAAGCCGGATATCCGAATGGCTTTGACATGAAGCTGTGGGCGATGCCTGTTCCGCGTCCATATATGCCGGACGGGATGAAAATCGCTGAAGTGATTCAATCAAGCTTTGCGAAAATCGGTGTCAAAGCGGAAATCGTCACATATGACTGGGCCACTTATATCGACAAAGTGAGCAAAGGCGAAGCTGATGCGTTTTTAATGGGATGGACCGGCGACAACGGAGATCCGGACAATTTCATCTACACATTGCTTGATAAAGACAATATCGGCGGCAACAACTACAGCTATTTCAGCAATGACAAGCTCCATGACATGTTGATCGAGGCGCAGTCGAACCCTGATCAAAAGAAGAGAAATCAGCTTTATCAAAAAGCGCAGGAGCTGATTCATGAAGAATCGCCGTGGGTTCCGCTCGTCCACTCGACACCGATTTTGGCCGGGACAAAAGACATCAGCGGCTATGTTCCTCATCCGACAGGAAGTGAAGTCTTATCAAATGTAGAGTTTAAATAGTTCACAAGGTGGTGACAGCCGTTGCTAGCTTACTGCTTAAAACGGACCGTCATGCTGATTCCCGTCCTTATCGGCATGACCCTCGTCGTTTTTTCGATCATCCGCTTTATTCCCGGCAACCCGGCCCAGGTGATCCTCGGCCAGCGAGCGACAAAGCAGGCGGTCGAACAGCTGACAAGTCAGCTCGGCCTTGATCAGCCCTGGTATATTCAATACGGCCAATATATCGGGGATTTGCTGAGAGGGGACCTGGGGACTTCAATCCGCACGGGAGCGGCGATTACAAAAGAAATTCAGCCATATTTATTCGCCACTCTCGAGCTTGCTTTTTTTGCGATGGTGATCGCGGTGATCATCGGTGTAAATGCCGGAATCATCAGCGCCTGGTTTAAAAACTCGGCGTTTGATTACTTTGCCATGCTGCTGGCTTTAATCGGCGTTTCTATGCCGATCTTCTGGCTCGGATTAATGGGGCAATGGTTGTTTTCCATTGAATTGGGCTGGCTGTCCACAACAGGAAGAGAAAATGTCCGCAATCCGGTCGAAGCCGTTACCTATATTCATACGATTGATACTCTATGGAACGGGCGATTTGATCAGTTTGTTGAAACGATCCGTCATTTAATTTTGCCGGGAACCGCTCTGGCGACCATTCCAGCGGCGATTATCGCCAGGATTACGAGAGCGAGCATGATAGAGGTTCTGCAATCCGATTATATCCGTACCGCAAAGGCAAAAGGCGTTCAAATGCTTTTTGTCATCTACAAGCATGGTTTAAAAAACGCTTTGATTCCGATTCTTACCGTCGTCGGCCTGCAAACCGGACTGCTTTTGGGCGGCGCGATTTTGACGGAGACGATTTTTGCCTGGCCGGGCATTGGCCGCTACATTTATGATGCGATCAGCTACCGCGACTATCCGGTGATTCAATCAGGCATCCTTGTGATCGCCTTCATCTTCGTCATGATTAATTTTATCGTTGATCTGCTGTATGCCGTCATCGATCCGAGAATCAAATATTAGGAGGCGGGGAATGTGGTTGTGCTGCAAAAAGTGCGGCAGAGGGGAGAAGCGGACAGCCGCTCTCCTTTGTCGGAAAACATTCGGCGGTTTCTTGATCATAAATTGGCCGCGGCCGGCACTATCATTGTCGCGCTGTTTATTCTGCTGGCCATTTTTGCGCCGCTGATTTCGCCTTACGGATTAAATGACCAATCGCTGTCAGACAGGCTTGCTGCTCCATCCGCTGAACACCTCTTTGGCACGGACGATTTTGGCAGGGATATCTTTTCGAGAGTGCTGTACGGAGCAAGGCTTTCCTTATGGGTCGGTTTTTTCTCCTGCCTGGGCTCGGCACTAGCGGGAACGCTTTTGGGGCTGATTGCGGGATTTTACGGGAGATGGGCGGATGCCGTGATTTCAAGAATGTTTGACATCTTACTTGCGTTTCCCAGCATTTTGCTTGCGATTGCCATTGTCGCCATCCTTGGCCCATCTTTGGAAAATGCCTTGATCGCCATCGCCATCATCAACATCCCGACATTCGGAAGGCTTGTCCGTTCAAAGGTGCTCAGCATCAGGCAGGAAGAATATATTTTATCGGCGCGGGCGGTCGGGATGTCCAATATGAGAATGATGTTTAAACACATTCTTCCGAACAGCATGGCTCCGGTTATCGTTCAAGCCACGCTCAATATCGGAACAGCGATTATCGAAGCGGCGGCGCTCGGCTTTTTGGGGCTCGGTGCGCAGGCGCCGAATCCTGAATGGGGTAAAATGCTCGCTGATGCAAGACCGTATTTGGCACAGGCGCCATGGACCTTATTTTTTCCCGGCATAGCGATTATGCTGACGGTGCTCGGCTTTAATTTAATGGGCGACGGGCTTCGGGACACCCTTGATCCAAAGATGAAGGAAGGCCGATAAAAAAACCGGTTAACGATTTCGTTAACCGGTTTTATTCTTCAACTTCAAGCTCGCTGTCTTTTTTATGATAGGTTTGAAAGCTTGAAATCAATGTTTCCAAATGCTCCAGCTGCTCGCGGTATTCCACAGTGCTGGCCATGATGGTCAGCATATTGTAGTCCAGCAGATCTTCTTTTAATTTATCCTGGTTTTTCAGGAACGACTCGGTCAAATGCTGTTTATACACGTCTCCTTCTTCATGGAGATCAACGGTATCCTGTGTTTTGATCTTGCCGACGAATCTCATTAAAATCCGTTCATGCCAATGCAGCAGGTAGTCAAGCTCTTCCACAAGCGTTTCTTGAAATTCCTCAGGCATGTGGTAAAAGTCGTTTTCCAGGCGGTGCAGCTTTTTCAAAGCGTCGAGCGCCCGGTTGGATGCAATGATCGCCTGTCTGAACAGCACGAGCTTTCTCTGCTTCACATATGTGGATCGTTTTAAATAGCTTCTTTCTTCTTTATAGAGCAAGTAAAGGTGATCGACCTTCATCATTTTTTCTTTCAGTTTTTCGATGTCTTCTTTCAGCATGGAATGTTCCGTTGTCTTCCGCGTCAACAGCCTGATCCATTTAATGACTTCATCTGTGTTTTCAACAATATGGCTGACGAGCTTTGTTTCATATTTCGGCGGCAGAAAAATCAGGTTGACCAGGAACGCGGACAAAACGCCGAGAATAACCGTTCCGGTTCTCACGAGGGCAAACAATAAAAAATTGTCGCCTGAGCTCTCCAATATGGCAATCACGGTAACAAGAGCGATCGAAATGGTGTTTTCGATCTTCAGCTTCAAGTTGATCGTAATGACAATGACCGCCGTCAATCCGATAATAATCGGACTGGGTTCAAAAATAAGTCCAAAAATAATAGCTGTCGCCGCTCCGATAATATTCGCCTGCACCTGATCGACAATCGTTAAAAATGAACGATAAATCGAAGGCTGGATCGCAAAAATAGCCGCGATTCCGGCAAAAACCGGTGTAGGAAGGCCGATCCATTCCGCGAGGTATAGAGCGAGCGTGATGGCAATCCCTGTTTTGAAAATACGGGCACCAAGTTTCATTAGGCTGTACCTGCATCCCTTTCTATATAAAATTCGTTCTTTCTCTGTTAATTTGCCAAACAATAAAGTAATATACAGCGATCTTCGGAAATATTCAACCCATTTTAAAGAAAAAACAAATCATTGACAAAGTTTCAAACCTGAATGCACCTTTCGCCCTTTTAAGTGGCAAAAAAGAGAGCGGTCCGCTCTCTTTTATTTGCGCTGTTTCAATTGTTCAAATGATTCATCCACGGCTTTCAGCGTGTCCTCTATATCTTTTTCGGTGTGAGTGGTCGTGATAAACCAAGCCTCATATTTAGACGGGGCAAGATTGACGCCGCGCTCGAGCATCAGTTTGAAAAACGCCGCGAACATCTCTCCATCCGTATTTTCTGCCTGCTCATAGTTTTCGATTTTGTCTTTTGTAAAGTATACGGTAAGCGCGCCTTTGAGTCGATTAACGGTAATAGCGATGCCATGCCTTTTCGCATGTGTCACGATTCCTTCCTCAAGCATGGCGCCAAGGCGGTCAAGCTTTTCATATGTGCCTTTTTCTTTCAGCACCTCCAGGCAGGCGATACCGGATAAGATGGACGCCGGGTTTCCGGCCATTGTCCCGGCCTGATACGCCGGTCCGAGAGGCGCCACCTGTTCCATAATTTCTTTTTTGCCTCCATAGGCGCCGATCGGCAGTCCGCCGCCGATAATTTTACCGAGCGCCGTCAAATCCGGCTTGACGCCTAAGAGATCTTGAGCTCCGCCGTACATAAAGCGGAAAGCGGTAATCACTTCATCGTAAATAACCAATGCTCCGGCTTTATGCGTCAACTCGTTCACCTGTTCAAGGAAGCCTTTTTTCGGTTCTACGATGCCGAAGTTTCCGACGATCGGTTCGACAAGCACGGCCGCCACATCATCGCCCCATTTATCAAGCGCTTCTTTATAGCTGTCGATATCATTGAAAGGAACGGTAATCACTTCATTTGCAATGCTTTTCGGAACCCCGGCGGAATCGGGTGTCCCGAGGGTGGACGGGCCCGAACCGGCCGCGACCAGTACGAGATCGGAATGACCGTGATAGCATCCGGCAAACTTGATGATTTTCGTTCTGCCGGTATAGGCGCGCGCGACACGGATTGTCGTCATCACGGCCTCCGTCCCCGAATTGACGAATCTTACTTTATCCAATGAAGGAATGGCTTCTTTAAGCATTTTGGCAAATGTGACTTCGTGTTTTGTCGGTGTTCCGTAGAGGACGCCGTTTTCTGCCGCTTTTTGAATGGCTTTCGTAATGTGCGGATGGGCATGGCCGGTGATGATCGGGCCATATGCCGCCAGATAATCTATGTATTTGTTGCCGTCTACGTCCCAAAAATAAGCGCCGCGGCCTTTTTCCATCGCGACCGGAGATCCTCCGCCGACAGCCTTGTATGATCTTGACGGGCTGTTGACGCCGCCTACTATATGTTGAAGAGCTTCTTCATGAAGCTTTTCAGATTGTGTGTGCTGCATAATATCCTCCTTATTTCTGCTCCTTCTTTCTATTGTTATATTGTAACACGATGGTGACAGAGAGCAAAAAAGAAGCCGCCGACATTTGAATAGGAGGAAACTTATTTTATAATGGGGGAAGCAACTGAAAAACAGGAGGTAAAACAATGACTGTTGAAATTGGACAAAAAGTACCTGATATTGAACTTTTGGGCGATCATGGAGAAAAAGTAAAGCTCTCGGACTTTGAAGGGAAGTATATCGTGCTTTATTTTTATCCGAAAGACATGACCCCGGGGTGTACGACAGAAGCTTGTGATTTCAGAGACAGCCACGAGAGCTTTAAGGAACTTGATGCTGTCATTATCGGGGTCAGCCCTGATGATCAAACACGCCATGAAAAATTCAAGGAAAAACACGATCTTCCGTTTTTGCTGCTCGTCGATGATGAACATCAGCTTGCCGAAAGCTTTGATGTCTGGAAGCTGAAAAAGAACTTCGGCAAAGAATATATGGGAATTGAACGTTCAACCTTTCTGATCGATAAAGAAGGACGCTTAGTGAAAGAATGGCGAAAAGTGAAGGTTAAAGATCATGTTGCGGAGGCTCTGCAAGCAGTCAGAGACGCCGCCGGCAAATAAGCAGCATTTACGGGGGGCCGAACTTTTCTTAAGGAATCGGCCCTTTTTATGGTCATATTTGCCCGGATGTTTGGCCATCATTTTAATAGAGCGCCTTTTTGCTTAAAAAAACGCTTTTTCACAGGGATTGGAATTGACAAAGAAACTTCGCAGGAGTTACACTAATTATAAACATTATAATGTAAGAATTTTTTTTAGAAGAGAGGTGCATGACGATGGCTGAACATAACCTGAAAGAAGCGTTGGAAACGTTGAAGGAAACCGGGGTGCGAATTACTCCTCAACGTCATGCCATTCTGGAATTTCTCGTAAATTCTATGTCTCATCCAACTGCAGATGATATATATAAAGCTCTGGAAGGGAAATTTCCAAACATGAGCGTAGCAACGGTTTATAACAATTTGCGGGTTTTCAAGGAATCAGGGCTCGTAAAGGAATTGACATATGGCGATTCTTCCAGCCGGTTTGACTTCGTAACATCCGAGCATTACCACGCGATTTGTGAACGCTGCGGAAAAATCGTCGATTTTCATTATCCGGGTCTCGACGAAGTGGAACAGCTTGCTTCCCATGTGACAGGTTTCAAAGTCAGTCACCACAGACTGGAGATATACGGTTTATGTCAGGAATGCGATAAAAAAGAAAGCCATTAAAAAGAGCTGGCCGCTTTTTTAACGGTCAGCTTATTTTTGTTTCCCACTTATCTGAGAGACTTTCGGTTGTACGTTTCATTAAACTCTTTTCCTTCAAGGTTTTTGTCCATTGTAAGAGGCTCCCTGCAATGCATGCACATGTCGACCCGGCCCAAGATTTTGGTCGGTTTTTCACAGTTCGGGCAGACGACTTTCACAGCTTTGGTTGAAAGCATCCCGATCCAGAAATAAACCGCTGTGCTCAACATGATAGATAAAACCCCCAAGATCATAAACACCGACATCACGAAGACCGAGGATCTGAAAAAGATTCCGATGTACATAATAATGAAGCCTGCAAAAACCAAGCTTAAGGCAAATGTTCTGATTTTGTTGATTTTGCTTGAATATTTGGCCATATCCATCCCCCTGTCTCTAATATAGCATATCCAGGATGTGTTATTCTGAATTTTTGAGAATGAATTGGAATTTTCTATAGAGAGTTTTGGGGAAATTGATTATAATAATTCAATGTGTTTTCAAAATAAAGGAGTTTTTATTGGCTCGTAGAAGTAGGTAGAACAAAAGAGAAGCTTTTAAGAGCATGTATTTTACATCGTATTGGAGGAATGGTGATGGAAAATCTTCTCCGTCCGATTTACCAAGAAAGAGCAAGCCGCCCCGACACTTTAGCTGTCATGATTATCGAGAGGAGAAATCAAACCTCATCTGCGACAGATAATTTTGATGCGGCATTGCTGGTTATCGTGAACAATGCTGAAGACCCTGTATTCGTGAAGCATTATGAGTTTAACGGAAAAACGGCTTCTCTTCATATTATTTCTGTTAAACAGCTTCAAGAATGGATTTTGCTAGGCACGAACAGAAGAATCATAGATTGGATTTTGAATGGGAAAGTTCTTTTTGACAGAAATGAATTTATCGTAAAGCTGATTGAACAGCTGAATACTTTTCCATTCTCCGAACGGAAATTAAAAATTGGTCTTGAATATGGAAAATTAATCAGAAGGTATATAGAAGGAAAAGCATTTTTTGAGGATGGTCAGCTGCTGGATGCCTATAATTCCATCGTGCATGCCCTCCATCATCTGGCCAGAATCGAAGTGATAGATAAAGGTTTTCATCCCGAAGTGACGGTTTGGAACCAAGTGCGTCACATGGAACCGCAGGTATATAAGCTGTATAAGGAACTGATCGAAAGCAATGAAAGCCTGCATAAAAGATTAGAGTTATTATTTCTCGCAAGCGATTTTCTCATTCATTCAAAAGCAGAAATCGGAGCCGCGCACATTCTTGATGTAATGGATGAAAAAAAGACTTGGCAATTTGCCGAGCTTCTGAAGCATCCTGATCTCAAATACTTTACAGCAGACCTTGGAGTTATTATTGAGTTTTTGACTGAAAAGGATTTGGTGGGCGTCAAGGAGATTGAAACCAAGGGTCAAAAGATTTTTCACCGCGGATATTTTGTTAAAAAAAGTGTTGACTCTAAATCATGACGATGTTATAGTATTAAACGTCGCTGTTAGCGAAACGGTTTTTGAGCTGAAAGCAGCAGCGACGAAAATTAAAAAAACATTTGACACGCCTAGTTGAAAATGTTATACTAATAAAGTCGCTTCACTAGGAAGCGGAAATGATCTTTGAAAACTAAACAAGACAAAACGTACCTGTTAATTCATTTTAAATAAATCGCACATGCGAGTGTGCGTAGTCATTATCAAACTTTTTTATGGAGAGTTTGATCCTGGCTCAGGACGAACGCTGGCGGCGTGCCTAATACATGCAAGTCGAGCGGACCGATGGGAGCTTGCTCCCTGAGGTTAGCGGCGGACGGGTGAGTAACACGTGGG
>NZ_JBIYSN010000008.1:0-213629 GCF_046464135.1 Bacillus sp. z60-11
ACGTGTTACTCACCCGTCCGCCGCTAACCTCAGGGAGCAAGCTCCCATCGGTCCGCTCGACTTGCATGTATTAGGCACGCCGCCAGCGTTCGTCCTGAGCCAGGATCAAACTCTCCATAAATGGAACACAGATGAGTCTGTGTGACCTGCATCGTACAGGCCTGTTTGATAATGACTACGCACACTCGCATGTGCGATTTATAAAAATGAATGAACAGGTACGTTTTGTCTTGTTTAGTTTTCAAAGATCATTTCCGCCTCAAAGAAGCGACTTTATTAATATAACATTCTACCAAAGTGATGTCAACAACTTTTTTAAATCCATTTCAAAACGTTGTTTTTATAAAGCCGTTTTTTAGGCACGGACATTAATATAACATCTATTTATGTTTTGTACAATAGTTTTTTCAAAAAAATAATAATCAAGATGAACGATATTGCACATCGAACGTATATGCACACCTAAAGGATAAACTTTTGCCTTCAATAACCATAGCCAATCAAAGGATAGTATTGCACCGTTTTGTTTCTTCTATTAGATAGGAGATAACTTCCGCTTTATAAGATGAAGCATTTCCGCCCCTTTCTTTAATGAATAAAATGGAGCAAGTTGCCGACCATACTCATAAATGCTTTTCTTCCATTATAGGTTATGTGCTGACAACATAGTTTACCGAAAAAACGTTGACCACTCTTTTCGGCAGCGGTTTCTCTTGTTTCGGGGAGATCTCGGAGCTGTTAAAACCGGAAATCACACCAACACATTTTCATTTATCTTTCCGCTTTAGCTAGCGGTCAGTTGATCCAAAATAAAGACCGCCATTCATTCAGGTGATGGCAGTCCACTTTTTCGATTCCCTTATATTTTTCAGCGCTTTTTTAATTCCGCCGTCGATTGTCTGACAATCAGTTCAGGTTTATAGACAGTGGAATGCTCAAGCTGATCGGCGTTTCGCCCTTCGACTTTAGCGATCATCCACTTGGCCGCATCAATTCCCATCTGCATTTTCGGATGGGTGACTGAAGTCAACTTGACTTCCGAGGCCTGGCTTAAATGCGAATCATCATAGCCGACAATCGAGATGTCCTCAGGTACTTTCAGACCGAGTTCCCTAATCACATCAAGCGCTAAAAGGGCAATTTGATCGTTATAGCAGAAAATGGCCGACGGACGATCTGAAGAAGACAGGCGTTTTCTCACCTCAGAGACGGTCTTTTCTTCCTTGTTTTCTGTCGTATAGGTGACAACCATGTCCGGATAAAAAGACAGGCCGTTTTCTCTGAAAGCGCGGATAAAACCTTTCATTCTGTTGACGCCTTGCATGTCATCCTGTTTAAAAAGGCCGAACACTTTTTCATGGCCGAGCTTGATTAAATGGTCAGTCGCTATAAATCCGCCGTATTCATCGTCTAAAATAAAATGGGGCGGATTCAGCTCCTGATAAAGCTGATTGATCATCAGGTAAGGGATATGATGCTGTTCAAGCGTCAGGTAGTAGTTCAAATTCGGATTGAAGCTTCCGGTTTTCGTCGGTTCAACGATCAATCCGTCAATGTTTTTGTCAAGCATGTTGACAAGGCATTGTTTTTCTTTCTCTATGTCATTATTCGTGCTTGCGACGAGCAGCGTATACCCTTCACTCGACAACGTCGATTCGATCCCCCTGATAATGTAGGGAAAAATGTAGTCAGACAAATAGGTCGTGATGACGCCGATCATTTTATGTCTTTCCCTGCCTTTGTCAGAAGGTCGGAGGCGATGTGAGCAATATGTTCCTGAGCCCTGTTCCCTGTACAGAAGGCCTTCATGAACCAAGTCACCGATCGCCTGCCGAATCGTATGTCTGCTGACATCAAAAATTTTCATTAATTCATTTTCGGAATGAATTTTTTCCCCAGGCTTGACTTTGCCCTCATATATCCATGATTTAATTTGATTTTTGACCATGCTGTATTTTGTATGCTCACTCATCAGATCAACCCTTTACTGCATCTTGTACGTACGAATAAGTCCTATTATAAAGAAAGGAAGATGTGATTGCTACATATTGGAGAAAATAAGCAAATTTTTTTGAATATTTATCTTGTCGTCTGTTTTCTTTTTTAGTATAGTAGAAAATAACTAAATAACATGATGACCACAAGGGGAGCCTTCAGGCTGAGAGTGAACAACCGTTCTGACCCTTTGAACCTGTTAGTTAACGCTGGCGTAGGGATGTGGCAAAGTCATTCTAATTGCATCCAAAGCAGTGCGTGGAAAACTTTCCTACTCCTTCCCCGCATTGCTTTTTTATTGGGAAAGAAGTCCAGTATCCCTTTGTTCATCAAAAGTGAGGGTTACAATGAATCAATCAAAACAACTCGTACAGCTTATTGAAATTGCAATCATGACAGGAATCGCAATGATTTTAGATGCGATTTCCGGGATGTTTTTAAAAATGCCCCAGGGCGGTTCGATTGCCATCATGATGATCCCGATTTTTTTAATCTCTTTTCGGCGAGGACTGAAAGCCGGGCTGATGACCGGATTGCTGGCCGGATTGCTCCAGTTTGTCACAGGGGGGCTTTTTTACGTTCATCCGATCCAATTTCTGCTCGATTATTTTATCGCGCCAACAGCCGCTGGAATCGGCGGTTTATTCGCAGGTCCGATCCGAACTTCGGCCGCGGAAACCGCAAAAGGGAAGCTTGTTGCTTATGTCACGCTTGCGGTCTTTTTTGGAAGCGGACTGAAATTTCTCGCCCACGTCATCAGCGGTGCGGTCTTTTTCGCAAATTATGCGCCGAAAGGGACTCCGGTTTGGATTTATACCTTAACGTATAATGGCACATATATGGTTCCGTCATTTGTCATTTGCACAATCGTGCTCTGTCTGCTGCTGCTGACGGCTCCGAGGCTTCTGAGGACGGGCGATGATATGAGATAAAAAAACAGCGGACACCTGGTTTAGGTGCCGCTGTTTTTCCGTTCCAGCAAATCAGCTACCAGAACATAACGCTCTGGCGCAGAACCGATAAAATCAAACGGGTAGCAGGTGGAAACAGTCAGCGTCGCTCTCGGTTTGGGGACGATCACCGTCCGATCATCCGCATCAACGATTCGAACCTTTTTCACTTGATAGGTAAAGGTTCCGTAGACGGCTTTTATCATTAAGCGGTCCCCTTTCCCCACTTCCCCGAGCCTCTTGAAGATCGTATCGCGATGGCCCGACAGAACGGAATTATCATCTTCACCAGGCAGCACTGATCCGGCAAAATGGCCGACTCCCTTTTGAAGTTCATCCTCGTCAGTTCCATGATAAATCGGAAGCACGGCATTGATTTTCGGGATCACAAGATCACCGATTTTTTCACCGTTTGCAAACGACTGCTCAATCACGGTTTTTTCTTTTTTTTCGGCTGGAACGGGCTTTGTTTCTGGGACTTTCTCTTTTTTCATCTCCTGAAATGAAAACAGGGTATAGCCATGAAGCAGCTTAAATCCATTTGACGTCGTTAAATAGAGCCCTGCCGCTATCATCATGATGGATAACACCAATAACATTCTTTTTTTCCGGGATCTTCTGATTTTGACTCACTCCCCATAAAAAAGCGCCCATTCGCTTGCGTTTCTTTAAGCTGCCTTCCGAAGCCTTCTGACCATGAAAAATCCGCCAGCCATCAAAACGAATCCAAGCATGGACCATTCCGCATAATGCCCTGCAGTTTTTGGAAGCTTTGCCCCTGTAACCGTCTTTTTCACATGAGATTTCTTTGCATCATGCTTAACAGCGGTTTGCGTTTGCTTCACTTTTGAACCTGTATCATGAATGAGATCAGAGCCGATCATTTCAGGTGTAAGCAACACATCCAAAATGAAATTTCCTTTCAGATCGTAGACTTCCACAAGAAGGCTCGCTCCCTTCAGCTCATCTGCGCTGACAAGGGTTGTCAAAGTCACCGCTTTTTTCTTGCCGTCCTTGACAAGGTAATATTTCGTTTTCACTTCAAGCGTCTTTTGAAGATCATTCAATACAGAAATCATTTCCGCGATGTCTTGGCCTGACAGTTCTGATACCGACTCAAAATCAGCTACCGCTTCAAGCCGTTCCCCCAGCGCCAACAGATCGTTTTCAAAATTGGGATTTTTGTCCCGCACATTGCGAAGATGATTGACAAGCCTCTCCCATTCAGAATCGTCAACGCCTAATTCCTGAAAGATGTTGCCGATTTCCACATCATCACCTTCTTCATATGTCACTGAAAAAAGGGCGTCATCCAATTCATATTCAAACAGAAACACGTCAAGGATGTTTTGTCCGCTTTCCATATAGCCGTTTTCCGCGAAAAGCCCGGCGGCTTCTTGTTCAGTTAACCCATATTCTTTTAAATATGAAGCGAGAAGTTCTTTCGTCAGTCTTTCCCCCAAAAAATCTCTTAATTCTTCCGTTGAATCAAAATCTTTCAGACTTTCATCATACGTATTTTGTAAGTAGGCTTCCAATTCTTTTTCTGTCATTCCTATCTCTTCAAGGTACTCTTTAAGCTCCGCCTGTTTCGGTGCAGCAAAAACCCCAGCTCCAGGCATGAATAACAATACGCAGATTACAAGCGGCATCAGCCTTTTTTTCATTGAATTGTCCCCCCTAAATCTATCTTTTCTCTTTGATTATAATGGAATATTTTTAAAAAACATGTATTGTAATAAAAATTGTTTTCATCTATAATATTCCGTCCATTTTGCAGCTTAAAAAAGTCATAAACCTTGCTTCTATTGAATGTAATATAGTATAGCGAATAGGGAGGTATGAAAATGAATCCTTACTATATGATGCTTATATGTTATGTGCTATCCATCATCCATTTTTTAATAGGCTACCGGGAAGCCTTGAAAATTAGCGGAGCCGACGGATTGGTGAATGGAACGGCAATGATCTCCTGTATTCCGCTCGGTGTCGTTTTTGCTTTTTTCTCTCACTTCTTTTGGAAAATGACCATATAGACCGAAAATTGTCCTTTATCAGCTTGCCGACAGGGGCAAACTCGGATTTCAGCGATATTCACAGACGGCGGCAGTTTATGCTATGATTAATAGAACTTCAATTTACAAAAAATTCACAAAGATTGGAGGGAAGAACATGGCTAAAACCGTGGCTTCTCAGGAAGTCGCCAACATGCTGAACGATTGGTACATACTGATGAAGAAACGAGACATTTCACGCTCGATCGAAATGAAAGATGACATAGATAAAGCCATTGAAGAAATGGAACAAGATCAGGATGTCCTCCTCTATTATCAAATGTTGGATTTTCGCTTAAGGCTCCTTCTTGAGGATATCTCCCAATCATCCACCGAAAAATTAGAAGCCATCAGCTTTCATGATAAAGACCCAAAAAGCACCGATGACAAGTTGAACTATTATTTTTATCTTTTCAAGGGAATCTATGAAGACTACAAGCAAAATCATACGGAAGCGCTCAATTTTTTCAGAATAGCGGAAAAAAGGCTTGGAGCGATTCAAAATGAAATAGAAAAAGCCGAATTTCATTATAAAATCGGCGTGCTGTACTACAATTTAAAGGCGACATGGCTGTCGATCCACCATATTCATATCGCCTCGGGAATCTTTCAAGGATACGACGGGTACGCCAAAAGGGTCATCAATTGCAAAATGCTGATGGGGCTTAACTATATTGATCAGTTTAAATTTTCAGAAAGTGAAGATTTATTAAAAGAAGCGATCGCAAAAACCGAAAAAATCGGCGACCGGTATTTGTTGCCTTACGCCTATTACAATATGGGCTTTTTAAAAAGCAAAGAAGAGAAACATGAAGAAGCGCTGGCGTTTTATTCGAAAGCTTTCGCCGTCAAGGATTTTGAAAAAGCAAATTATGCTTATATTCTGTGCGTTTATGAAAACACCAGATCTCTCCTGAAAACCAAAGCATATGATCAAGCTTTTAAATGGATCGATATAGGCTTTAAAAAATCCCGGGAAATGGACAGCGAAATCCTTGAATTAAAATTCAATATTTTAAATACATTATATTCAGATATCGAGAATAAAATGGAAATTATCAAGGACTTTGTTCATCAATTAGAAAATAAAAAAGCTTGGGTAGATCTGGAGGAATTATTGATGGATGTGGCGAATTATTACCGGGAACAGAAATTATATAAGGAAGCGATTTACTTTTATATTAAAACAGATAAGGCGAGCAAACTCGCCGGAAGAGGAGGAGATTAATATGAAAAAGTTTTTACTGGCATTATGCTTGTTGGGAGCTGTTTTCAGTTTTTCATTAGCAGATGATGCATCCCAAGCCGCCTCCCAAAGCGATCAGATGATTCTGGCTTCCCGAGGTGCAAGCGGCTGATCATAACGAAACAATACCCATTCGGCATTTTGCCCGGATGGGTATTTTGCCGTAGCCATGTCTTAAAACACATATTTTAGAGGAGCGATTCGTATGAAAAAGAAAGTTCTTCTAACAGGATTTGACCCTTTTGGGGGTGAGCCTGTCAACCCGTCCTGGGAAGCTGTTAAACGGCTGGACGGCGATCGCACCGATGACACGGTCATTGCCGTCGAGCAGATCCCGACCGTCTTTCACCAGTCGGCGGACGTTTTGGAAAAAGCGATCGCAAAACATGCACCTGATGCGGTCATTTGTGTGGGACAAGCCGGTGGAAGACTTCATATCACACCGGAACGTGTCGCGATTAATATCGATGATGCGAGAATTCCCGATAATAGGGGACAGGAGCCGATTGATGAATACATTTCACCCGAAGGTCCTGCCGCTTACTTGTCCTCGCTCCCGATTAAGCGAATCGTTAAAAGCTTGCGGGAAAACGGGATTCCCGCATCTGTCTCCAATTCGGCCGGCACCTTCGTATGCAATCATTTATTTTACCGGCTGATGCGCTACATTGACCGCACTTCCTCCAATATGCGCGGAGGCTTCATCCACATTCCGTACCTGCCTGAACAAACGGTCGATAAAAAAGAGCCCAGCCTCAGTCTGGAAACGATCATCAAAGGATTGCGAATTGCCGCATCCGTCACTGCCAATCACAAAACAGACATCCGCGAAACCGGCGGCTCGCTCAGCTGACTTTCCGCTTGATAAAGCGAGCCCGCTCCCCAAGACCGTCTCCGCAAATCGTTCATCTCACTTTTGCTCTTTTCCCAAAGATGTAAACCGAGGCGTGTTTTTCGGAAAAAAACGTAAACACTAAAAGAAAAACAGCCAAAAGGGTGAGCAGGATGCAGAAATCTTATGCCGTTTTCGGGCTCGGCCAGTTCGGCGGCAGCCTTGTCAAGGCGTTCCACGAAAAAGGAACCGAGGTCATAGGCATCGATAAATCAGAGGAAAAAGTAAACGAATATTCGGCCTATGCCACCTACACTGTTTGCGCCAATGCTGTCGATGAGAACACATTAAAACAAATCGGCATTCGCAATATTGACCATGCGTTTGTTTCATTTGGAGACGACATTGAGGCCAGTATCTTAACCTCGCTTTTGCTGATCGAAATGGGTGTTCCCCAGGTATGGTCAAAAGCGCAGAATGATTATCATCAAAAGGTCCTTCGCAAAATCGGCGTCAACCGAATCATTCATCCTGAAAAAGACATGGCAAGAAGAATAGCAAACCATATTACGTCTGAAAAAATGATCGATTTCGTCGAGCTTTCGTCAAACTACAGCATTGTCGAAATTGTCGCAACGAAGAAACTGGATGGAAGAAGTCTGGGCGATATTGATGTCCGTGCAAATTTCGGCTGCAATATCGTGGGGATCAAAAGGGACGGTCATTTTATCATTGCTCCCAGCGCCGAAGATATCATTTATGAAAACGATGTTTTAATTGTGATTGGCCAAAATAAAGATATTGAAGCCTTTGAAAAAAAGGGTGATTAAACATGAAATTCAAACAGATTCAGTTAAGCCCGTCGCAATTGCTTGTCCTGGTTTTTTTATTTTTTATCCTGTTGGGCACCCTTTTGTTAAAGCTTCCGATTGCAACACCGGAACGCGTGAATTGGATTGACACGCTGTTTACCGCGACATCGGCCATGACCGTAACCGGGCTGGTCGTCGTTGATACCGCAGCGGATTACACGGCGTTCGGCCAGGCGGTGATTCTTATTTTGATTCAGCTCGGCGGACTCGGGATTATGTCTTTTGCGGTTCTTATATTTATTATGCTGGGAAAAAAAATCGGTCTTAAAGAACGGCTGCTGATACAGCAATCTCTTAATCAGACTTCTTTGGGCGGCATCATTCAATTAATCCGGAGTTTATTTATTTTTTCTTTTACAATTGAAATGACGGCGATGATCATACTGGCATTGAAGTGGGTTCCTGAATACGGCTGGAAAAACGGGGTCTACTACAGCCTTTTTCACTCGGTATCGGCCTTTAACAACGCCGGTTTTTCCGTGTGGCCTGACAGCTTGATGCGCTATGAAGGCGATCCGCTTATCAACCTTGTCATCACTTCGCTGTTTATCATCGGAGGAATCGGCTTTACCGTGTTGTCGGATTTGTGGCATAAGCGAAATTTTAAACATTTAAGCCTGCATTCAAAATTGATGATCTACGGGACATTTGCGATGAATGTTTACGCCTTGATCATGGTCTTCCTGCTTGAAAGCCGGAACCCCAAAACACTGGGGCCGCTGCCGTTCGGCGAAAAACTGTTAGGCGCCTATTTTCAAGGCGTTACACCAAGAACGGCCGGTTTTAACACGGTTGACATCGGAAGCTTGCACGAAGCCACGATCACACTGCTCTTGCTGCTAATGTTTGTCGGGGCGGGAAGCGCTTCAACCGGAGGAGGAATCAAGCTGACAACATTTATCGTCATCCTTCTCTCAGTCGGTTCCTTTCTGAAAGGAAAAAAACATATATCCGTCGCCCGAAGAACATTGAAAGACAAAATGATCGTTCGTTCTCTCGCCATCTCGACCATCAGTGTGCTGTTGATTTTGGCTGCCGTTTTTATTTTAAATATCACAGAGCCCACCCCTTTTTTGAACATATTGTTTGAGGTGGTTTCCGCTTTTGGCACGGTGGGGCTGTCGATGGGCATTACAGCGGACCTGTCGCCCATCGGGAAGGTGATCATCATCTTTATCATGTTCCTTGGGAAGCTCGGACCGCTGACATTGGCGTTTTCACTGGCAAGGCCCGAACAGGAAAACAACATCCGCTACTCAAGCGAAGACATTCTGACCGGATAAAAGCCCGCTTCAAATCATTCTTTTCGCCCTGTTGTTTCGCACATCAATTCTTCCGGGATTACGCTGCGACGCCATGAACAGTAGAATGCCGGCAAAAATGACCGCGCCGCCGACAAGCTGTGTGGTCATGACGGACTCATGCAAAATCCAATAGGCCAGAACAATCGCGCCTGCCGGTTCAAAAAGAATTGCCACAGAGATCATGTTGGTGCTCAGCCACTTTAATACCCAGTTGAACAACGAGTGTCCGAGGAGAGTCGGAATGACGGCAAGCAGAACGAAATAGCCCCAGTCCGCAGGCGGGTAGGAGAAAAAAGCCGCGCCATCAAACAGGCAGTAAACGAGTAGAACAACGGCGCTGATTCCGTAGACGATGAACGTATAAACAGACAGGCTGTGTCGTTTTCTGACGTGCTGCCCGAACAGCAGGTAGGCCGTCACCCATGCGCAGGCGATCAAGGCGAGAATATCGCCATACAACGCCTGCCCGCTCACCTTAAAGTCCCCCCAGCTGATATATGCACTTCCGCCGATAGCCAGAAGCGCGCTGACAACTCCAGCCGCTGAAACCTTTTCTTTAAATAAAACATAAGTCCCCAGAAAGGAAAAGATGGGCTGAAGCGTAACAAGCACGACTGAGCTTGCCACTGTCGTGTATTCAAGTGACTGAAACCATAAAATGAAATGAAACGCTAAAAAAAATCCGGCCGCCCCGGAAAATAGCCAGTCCTTTCTGGAAAAACGCAAAACCTCTTTTCGTTTTCCCCAAAAGAAAGGAAAGATCAGCAAAGTTGAAAAAAACAGCCGGTAAAATGCGATGATGCCAGGTTCGGCTGTTGACAATCTGACGAAAACGGCTGAGGAGGATACGGCCAAAACGCCGACCACCAATGCCGCATACGGATACAGATTCGATTTCAAAAAAGCCCCTTCTCTCATTCATTTTTCTTAAGCATATCTGAATATGATATAAAAATCGAGCGCTTATTTATTTTACCAGCGTTCATTATGGTAAAGTTAACACAGGGGGGATTCACGATGAGCATTTTTAATGAAGCGAGAAAAGAACTTTGGAGCGAACTTCAAGGCCTGTCAGATGAGGATTTGAATAAAAGGCCGGCAGAGGAAGAATGGAGCGTTCAAGAAGTGCTGGATCATTTGAAAAAGATCGATTTGATGGCCGCTCATTTGTTCAAAGAAAAAATTCAGCATGCACCGATCAAAACAATAGAAGAAAAGCCCGTCAAGATCGCGGAGGAGCGAAGCCCTAAACGAAAAGCGCCTCAACATGTCGAGCCTGAAAGAAAAAACACAGATTTGTTAACGATCAAGGCTGAGCTGGACAATGTCAGAACACAGCTGACCTCCGTCATCGCCGCCTTTCAGGAAGAAGATTTTCAGCGGGTATTGCCTCATCCGGTCTTTAAAGAACTGACGGTCAGGCAATGGATCGATTTTATCGGTCATCATGAAAAACGGCATATTCAGCAAATCCAGGAAATCAAACAGAAATTGGGGCGTGATTGAAACCTCTCCGCTGTCTAAGGAGGCCTTGGCATCGGAACGATTTTCACAGCTGCTGACAAGGGAATCGCCGAAATGCTCCAGGAGACCCTTTTTCAAGGGTCTCCTGCTTCGGCTATGCAAATGACCTGGCGTCACCCTTTACCGCATTAGGCGAATAGGACCATACTTCCGCATGATCACCTTGAAAAATAAGGCCCGGGCGTTCGACAACGCAGACGATTCCTCTTCTGCCCATCGCATGACGCACAAATCGGGAAGCAAGCTTCGGCTTGTCCGGAAACTGTTGCTGAATGACTTCCCCGGGCTGAATGCACGGTTCGTTTTCACCTTCGCATAAAAGTGCGGCCCCGCTCGGAAAGATCAATCGGCTTCCCTCTCTCAAGGATGTCAAATGAGGCAGGCCGCTCAAAGCGATATTGGCTCCGAGCCATTCGGGCAAAACGGCGGGAACGCCGAGCTTTTCAGCCATCACCAGACATTCCTCGACTGAGACGATCGAAATCTGCCTTCTGTTAAAAATCTCCGTCCCCTTTTGATACATCGGCTCCCGCGCCCCCGCCTTCTTTGTCAAACCGAAATGAAGGTCGCCGGGAATTCCCCCGTAATCAAGCGAAATCTTTTCTTTTTTGTCTGTCACAAAGGACGGAGTTTCCGCTATGTAAACGTTCTCGGCTACGGCGGTCCATTTTTTCCACATTCGATCCATCCCCTTTATTTGAATATGTGATTTATTTTACATTGCCTGTCTATTTTTCTCAAATTGAAAAAACCCGCTGTGTGAGTTCACAGCGGGCCGCATGTTTTTTATACCGTTTTCGGTGTTAAATCAAAGCAGCGTTTGTAAATCCAATTGTATGCTTTTTCGTTCAGATCCCTTGGATTTCCGACCGTTTGCGGATCTTTCATTGCTTCTTTTGAAAGGCGGTCGATCATCTCAGGTGATACACCTTGTTCCTCAAGGCTAGGAATCTCTAAATCTTCTACAAGCTGATACATCCAATTGACTGAAGCTTTCGCCGCTTCGACCGTTGACATACCGCTTGTATCGATGCCGAATGCTTTGGCGATGCGCGCAAATTTTTCAGGGTAGCCCTTCCAGTTGTATTCCATAACAGGTCCCATCATAGCTGCCACACATTGGCCGTGTGCGACCGGAATGATTCCGCCGAGTGTCTGGCTCATTGCGTGGGCCGCACCCGCTGATTCGCTTCCATATGAAAGACCTGCAAGCATTGCAGCTTGAGCCATTCCGTATCTCGCTTCAAGGTCTTCCCCGTCAGCAAACGCTCTGCGGATGTAATGCGCACCGTATTCAATCGCCAATAACGCTACAGCGTCAGTGATCGGCTGTGCAAATTTCATCGTGTAGCACTCGATCGCATGAGCCAATGCGTCAATACCTGTCATCGCTGTAACATGCGGTGGCATGGATACATGCAATTCAGGGTCGATGACTGTCAAGTGTGCCGCGATCAGCGGTCCGCCTGTATTAAATTTAAATTCGCGCTCTTCATCTGTGATGACCGCCCATTGTGTAACCTCTGAGCCGGTTCCGGCTGTCGTCGGAATGGTCGTGAGCGGAGGGATCCGGTTTTCAAGCGGTTTTTTTCCTTCTGCGGCTTCATAATCAAGGACTGAGCCTTCATGAGTCGCTTCAACACCGATCGCTTTCGCCGTATCCATTGAGCTTCCGCCGCCGACTGCGACAAGGCCGTTGCAGTTTTCTTCTGCATAAAGCTTTGATCCTTCAGCTACAAGGCGTACAGGAGGGTTTGGCTCTACTTTATTAAAGACGACAACTTCAACGCCGGCTTCCTGCAGAGATTCAACGACTGGGTTTGTCACGCCTGCATTGTAAATGCCAGGGTCTGTCACGAGAAGCGCTTTTGTGACGCCAAACTTTTTCACTTCTTCCCCCACATGCTTAACAGCGCCGATGCCGTGCTTAATGACAGTCGGAATTTCAAACGTGTGGAATTTGTTCATTGCTTCTACTTTCATATTTAAAGTCATCAATAATCTCCTCCTTTTTATGCTTTAAACCAATTGACGGCTGCCGGTTTTGTATTGCGGTACACATGCTTGACTTCCGTGTATTCTTCAAGACCCATACGGCCAAGCTCGCGGCCGATGCCTGACTGCTTGTATCCGCCCCAAGGCGCCTGAGCGAAGTAAGGGTGGAAGTCATTGATCCAGACCGTACCCATCCGCAGCTTGGATGCGACGCGTTCCGCTTTTTCGATATCCTGTGTCCAAACGGCGCCGGCAAGGCCGTAAATCGTGTCGTTTGCAAGGGCTGCGGCTTCTTCCTCTGTCGCGAATGCTTCGACTGTTAATACAGGTCCGAACACTTCCTCCTGTACGATTCTCATGTCAGACTTGCAGCCTGAGAAAATCGTCGGCAGGTAGAAGAAACCGTTTTCGAGCTCCGGATCTTCCGGGCGCTTACCGCCAGTTTCAAGTTTTGCACCTTCTTCGAGGCCGATTTCGACATATTTTTCGACTTTGCTGCGGTGCTCAGCGGAAATGAGCGGACCGCTTTGTGTTTCCTCATGGAATCCGTTGCCAAGCTTGATTTTTTTCGCGCGTTTTACAAGCTCTGCCACGAATTCGTCATGGATCGATTCTTCGACAAGCAGACGGGCGCCCGCAGAACAAACCTGTCCGGCGTGGAAAAACACCGCATTCAGCGCCTGGTCAACCGCTACATCAAAATCGGCGTCTTTAAACACAATATTTGGATTTTTCCCGCCAAGCTCAAGCGCGATTTTCTTAACATTCGTGCTTGCCGCCTGCATGATTTTCTTCCCTGTTTCAATTCCGCCGGTAAAAGAAATCAGATCGACGTCTGTATTTCTGGCGAGCTCATCACCCACAGTGGCTCCAGGCCCGAGCACAAGATTGGCAACACCTTTCGGCACGCCCGCTTCTTCCATCAGCTTGAAGATTTTGATCGTTGTCAGCGGCGTGATTTCGCTTGGCTTCACAACGATTGTGTTGCCGGCCGCAAGAGCCGGAGCAATCTTCCAGCTTGCTTGCAGGAGCGGATAGTTCCACGGTGTAATTTGCCCGCAGACTCCGACAGGCTCTCTGACGATTTCGCTTTTTGAATCCGGTATCGGTGAAGAGATCACCTCTCCCCCGTCTTTATCAGCAAGCCCTGCATAATATTGAAAAACGTTTGCAATATCATCCATATCGGCTCTGCTTTCTTCTAATGTTTTACCTGTATCAAGCGATTCCAGCTCTGCCAGTTCTTCATGATCGCGTCTGATCAGTTCCGCGATCTTTAACACGATATTGCCGCGTTCCAGACCTGGTGTATTCGCCCACTCGCCGTCGTCAAAAGCGCGGCGTGCAGCGGCAATCGCTTTCACAGCGTCCTCTCTGTCTCCCTCACTGACGGTTTCAATATGTTCTTGATTGTAAGGATTGATAATGTTGCGTGTTTCGCCTTTTTCGGCGCTCACCCATTTTCCGTCAATGAAAAGTGTTTGACTCATAAAAGCAACCTCCTCATCACGCAAAGTTTGTTAAATAAAAATTTAACGTTTTGAACACTTTGAATTTATCATGCGGATTTTTTTGTGTCAAAGAAAATTCTGCCGATTATTTTTTTTGAATTTTATATGAACGCACTCCTCACATGGGCTGAGCCGGATTTCAAAAAAAATTTAATTTTGACATTTTCATTTCTTTCGTTAACATAAAGAACATACAGAAATAACTTAACAAACTTAACGCGGAATTCGGATTCACCCCTTTATTTCTAAGGATGTTGATCTCGATGATGAATGTTTCCGCTCGCCCTGAAAGGAGGCAAGTTATGAACGATACCCGTGATCTTGCAGCAAAAGAAACCATTGCTCAAGCAAAAGACTTGGTCATTGATTCCATCGCAGAAACGATGGATCTGTACGGAATTACCCGAAGCGCGGGAATTTTGTACGGAACGATGTACTTTTCAGATGAGATGACGCTGGATGAAATGCGGGAAGAGCTGCAGATGAGCAAGCCCAGCATGAGCACGAGCGTAAAAAAGCTGCAGGACTTAAACGTCGTGAAAAAGACATTCCATAGAGGCAGAAGAAAGCACAGCTTTGTCGCTGAAAAGGATTTCTTCAAATTTTTCACAAGCTTTTTCCCGCAAAAATGGGAAAGAGAAGTTAAAGTCAATCTGACAGCGATTAAAGACGCCCAGCAAGCGCTAATGGACATCATCGATAGCGATGATGCCGGTCAAAGCGTTAAAGAAGAGGCAAGTGCTCTTTATGAGCAGCTTGAACATTCAAAACCGTATTACGACTGGCTGCTGAGACTCGCCAAGTCTGTTCAGTCAGGAGAGATATTCGAGTTTATACCAATTGAAAACGAGAAATAAAAAGGTTTTATCCGCTCTGAAGTCATTTTTATGCTTCTCTATAGAGTGGCGCAAAACCTTTTTCACATTTTAATTTCAAGAAAATTCAAAAAATATTTTCGGAGGCGATGTGCATACATGAATTATGCTGAAAAGAAAAAAAATTGGCTGAAGTTATTGATATTTGCAATATTTCTGGGAGGAATATTGGCTTATGTCGGATTTTCCAATGCGGATATCCATTGGGGCGGTTTTATTTCGATGATGATTTTCTTTGCTTTTACTTATTATCTGGGTGCTTTTTACGCAGCGAAGAAATCAAATTCGTTTTCCGATATGATTGTTGCCAAAAGAAGCATGCCGTTTTTCGTCGGAATGGTGACCATGGCCGCAACCTGGGTCGGCGGAGGCTATATCAACGGAACCGCGGAATCGGTCTACAGCAGCGGAATCGTCTGGGCCCAAGCGCCGTGGGGTTATGCGTTAAGTCTGATCATCGGCGGAGTTTTCTTCGCGAGAAAAATGCGCCGTTATGAGTTTATGACCATTATCGATCCTCTCGAACAGCGCTTCGGTAAGCGGATGGCCGGGATTTTGTATATACCGGCGCTGTTAGGAGAATTGTTTTGGAGCGCCGCGATTTTAACGGCATTGGGCACGACATTCGGAATGATTCTGAATATCGATTTTCAAACCTCGATCATTCTCTCGGCAATGATAGCGATTGCATATACGGTTGCCGGCGGAATGTGGGCGGTTGCCTTTACAGATGTATTTCAAATGATCATCATTTTGCTCGGATTGATTCTCGTTGTCCCCTTTGTACTATCTAATGTCGGTTCATGGGATGTCGTATGGACCAATTACAAACATGATTTCGGCGGCGCTGCCAGCCTGTTTCCTCCATTGGACGGCTGGAAGGATTCAGAATGGGGAAACCTTTTTTGGAACTGGTGGGATTATGCGTTTCTCTTGATTTTCGGAGGGATTGCATGGCAAGTCTATTTCCAGCGCGTTCTTTCAGCCAAATCGGAAAATGCTGCCATGTGGCAGTCTATTATCGCAGGAGTCATCTGCATTATCGCCGCTATTCCTTGTGTGATGATCGGAGCTTCCGCAAATAGTGCGGATTGGAGCTTGTTCGGTACAACCGCACCGGATAACCCGGCGATGGTTTTGCCACAGGCGCTGGCTTATTTAACACCGGGTATTGTGGCAGGCATCGGATTGGGCGCGATAGCCGCAGCTGTCATGTCAAGTATGGACTCATCGATTCTGTCGGCATCGTCAATGGCTGCATGGAACATTTACCGTCCGCTGATCAAGCCCAAAGCCACACAAAAACAGCTGCAAAAAGTCGTCAAACGGTCAATCGTTTTGTTTGGGGCAGGAGCAGCCGTGATCGCCTTAAATGTCAAAAGCGTTTACACATTATGGTATTTATCTTCAGATTTAGTTTATTGTATTTTATTTCCCCAGTTAACAATGGCCCTCTTTTATAAAAGAGCAAACTTATACGGGTCAATTGCTGGGTTTGCAGTCGCCATCATTTTGAGGCTCGGCGGCGGGGAACCTGCTTTCGGCATTCCTCCACTTCTGCCGTATCCGATGATTGAAGACGGTGTGGTTCTCTTTCCGTTCCGTACATTGGCTGCAATCACAGCATTTGCGACGATCTTCGTTGTGTCTGAACTGACGCAGCGCAAATGCCCTCCTAAACAGCTTGTACTCCCCCAAGAAAAAAAGAAAGAAGATCAAGCAGCGTAAAATGGAAAAACGCCCGAAGCCGGGCGTTTTTCTTGATTTACAAAGACCTGAGCCGTTTTATTTTTTGACAGCATGAATATAGTGAATCGTTTCAAATGCTGACAGATCATCTTGTCGATCTTTAAAATAGCGTTTATCGATTTGCTCAGGAGATAAATGTTCATAAATCAGCAAACCGGATTGTTCCATCATCATCTCCATTTCACGATAGGAATAGCACGATTTCATCGGTTCTCCGCTTGCCGCAGCCATTTTCACCATATTCTCGACCCGGTTATACAATCCTTTTTCTTGAAACAGATTTTCGTCTGCATAATCAAAAACGATCGAGCTTCCGGAAGGGACTTCGTCCATTACACAACGCATGAGTCTGACCGTTTCTTCTTTGGTTAAATAATAAGAAACACCTAAAAAGCTAAAAAACGTTTTTTTGTTAACATGAAATCCCTTTTCAATGAGATCTTGAATGGAAAACGGTTTGGTGAAATCCAAAGGAATCAAATGAAGATAATCCGGGATTTTCACACGGGCTTGATCGAGCCTGTTTTGTTTAAACTCCTGTGTTGCAGGATAATCAATTTCAAATATATCAATGGTGTCCTTCAATTCGGGATGTCGGAAGCAAAATGTATCTAAACCGGCTCCAAGAATCACATATTGTTTGACCCCCAATGTCACTTCATGATGCAAGATGTTTTCGCAATAACTAGCACGCGCCAAAGGGGTGGGAGAAAGCTGCACGTGTGTCACCCATTTTAATATCTCTTCTTTATCCCCTTTAAGCTTTTGCGCTATGTCTTTGTTGAAAAACTGGATGCCTTGAATCAAATTCTCTTTGATGTCATGGCATTCTTGCGGAGACATCAATTGTTCAGCGATATCGTCGTCAAAGATTTTAGGTTCGTCGTACTGATGATGATAAGCTCTGGCAAAAGCGGATATTAATGAAGTTAAACTGGATTCGTCTTTTTTCATGGAAAGCAACTCCTTCACTTTAGAGCAAAAAAATAGGATTCCCCCGGCCAGGAGAATCCTATTATATAGCTTATATCCAAAATAGTAAATTATAGCATAAATAAATTTTTTTGTCAAGTTTTTCGCAGGCAGCTTTCACGGTTCCTCCGTTTGGATTTCTTTTGGCAAGCTTGACGGGGCCTTCGGAACTTTACGCTCTTCATTATTGATCACATCTGATGAGTAAAGCGTAACAATCATGCTTCCGCCATACCGTTTCGCCCGAATCAACACCGGCTGGTTGTATTTGTTTTGAAAGCGAAAGTCAGGACCGCCCCAGCTCACAGTGGCATCGCGTCCGGGCGGCACATAAGGAACCCGCCTGCTGTGTGAATAGCGCTGAACGATTCGCAATCCGGCGCGATCGACGGCATTAAACAGGGTCGATGAGACCTGGCAAATTCCCCCGCCGACACCTTCGGACAACTCACCCTTGACGATGATCGGAGCGCGCATGTATCCCTTGCCTTGCGTTCTCATACCTACAACTTTGTTAAACGAGAATGTTTCATTCGGGAAGACAACGTGATTGTCAATGGCTTTTGCGGCAAGCGAAATATTGTGTGACCGGCTTTGATTGCTGGAATTAAAATAAGTCACATACTGGCCAATCTGCTGACTCCGGATGTGGGCAAGCAGTTCGCTGTCCACTTTTGGAAAAATGCTCAATTCAGGAGCTTCGATTTTGGAAGGGCCATGGCCGAAAAAATAGTCATAAAACTTTTCCTTAAACGCCTGCCGATACAGTCTGTAACCTATCTTTCCCGGGACGATTCTCCCCTGATCGTTGATCACAGCGTTTACGGGCTTGCGGGAAATCTTCTGATCAAGCCGATCGACAAATTGGCGATATTTTTCATCATCGATCAGCGGCGTACCTGGAAGCGCCGTCTTAAAGTCGGAACGATCGACAGTGGCAATCGTCTCTCCTTGCTGGGTAATCGTCAAGCTATCAGAATGATCGGCGGGCTGAGCCAACAACAAAAGGCCGGTAATCCATATATGTAACATCAAGCGTGCACCTCCAATCGTTATGATGAACTATTGTCGCTCCTTTCATGTATTTCTCCATGAGGAATGATATAAAATAGGGCAATTAAAAATTTTTCTTTTAACCCGCCTCAGAAAAGGGAATATTTAGTAATGATAACAAACCGCGAAATGAGGCCCTGTCATGTTTGTTTTTGTCGCTAAATTGATCCTTTTATTTCTTATATTCATTTTGGCTGTTAAGCTCTTAGGGAAATCTGCACTGGCGCAGCTTACCCCCTACGATTTCGGAGCGATTATCTTTTTAGCCTATTTGGCCTTTGCTCCCATTAAAATTAAAGGGGTTCACGAGGGAATCATCGGAATCGCTGTGATCACGATCGTCCATCTGATCATTTCAAAATTAAGCTTATTCAATTGGCTGAACGACTTTATTATTGGGAAGCCGACGATTCTGATCAAGCACAGCAAAGTCATTTATTCAAATTTGAAAAAAAGCAGATATTCTTTGGCGGAACTTCTCTCGAATCTAAGGGCTTCAGGCTATCCTGATATTCAAGATATTGAGTATGCGATCCTTGAGGCGAACGGGGAAATCAGTATTTTGCCAAAAAAGGATCTGATTCCGGTGACGCCGAAGGATTTGCATATCAAAACAGACTACAGCGGATTACCGATTGCGCTCATTATCGAGGGAAAGGTTCAAAAGCATAATTTAACATTAATCAACAAAGACGAAGATTGGCTAAAGAAAGAACTGAAGGAAAAAGGGTATGACAACATCCATGAGATTTTTTACGCCTCTGTCAGGGACACCGATCATTCATTAACGGTTAATATGATAAATGCCGATGACTAAAACTAGACAAAACGTCAATCATGTAAGGCGGGATCCAGCTTTTTCAGCATATCTTTCAGTTTTTTTGCATTTTTGGCATACATCGCTTTCGCCGATGCTGAGTCAGTGGCAAGAGCGAACAATTCGAGATCAGCCTGGCATTTTTTAATCGTTGCCAATAGTAAAGGCTTTTCTTGAGGAGACGGAACTTTTATTTGATCATCATACAGATCCACGCTCAGCTGCCCGTCAGAGTCGACTTGTCCAAGGTAGACGTTTTCCATCGCAACGCCTAATTTGTCAAGCTCTTCGTTGAGCCAACGGCGGTTTAGCCCGGCTACAGACAACGGTTCATCCAAAACTTCCCCGTCCATGATCACCGTTTGCGGCTCTTTCTCCGACTTGTAAGGCATCTGCAAATCCTTCATGGTAACCGGCCTGTGTTCTTTTTTTAGCAGCACATTTAAATCGCCGCTTTGCTCCAGGATGGCAAATTGCACCTCGGAGACGTTGAATACATTCTTTTTGCGCAGCAGTTCGAGGAGCTCGTCTGCCGAGTATTTTTCTTTTTTCAAATTATCTTCCATGATTTTTCCGTCTTTAATAAAAACCGTTCCGGTTCCTTCAAGAAAATCGCGGGCTTTTTTATTTTTTAAGGAAACCCACTCGACCAAAAAGGGGACGGAAGAGAAACATACAATCGCGATGATTGCGTTAATGATGCTTCTTTCAAGCCCCATGACGACTTCAGAGGTAATGCCTCCAATGGTGATGCCAGCGATATATTCAAACACCGAAAGCTCTGCCAACTGTTTCTTCCCTAACAATTTCGTCATGAGAAACAGAACGATGACAAAAATAACCGAACGTACAATAATATCGAGCCACTCAGGCACATTCATCCCTCCTGCCATAAAATAAAACTAAATCAGAAGCCTTTATATTGGTATTCCTCCCGCTCAAGCTCACCGACCCGCTTTTTCAAGTCTGATACCACTTCTTCGCTTACCATCATCGTTTCATGAAAAAGACGCTTCACATCTTCATCCTGGGATTTCTCCGCCAAAGCCGAAAGACCCGCTTCAACGCTCTTGAGACTGGCCAGGCATTGCTTCACTTGAGCTCCAACTGTCATATTTTAAAAAACCTCCTTACCCTTTTGGTTTAAATAGAAGCGCGCCAATCAATCCGAAGATGATCGCAGCCGAAATTCCGGAACTCGTCACTTTAAACATTCCGGTGATGACACCGATCAAACCATACTGCTCCGCTTCTTCCATCGCTCCGTGAAAGAGCTGATTTCCGAAACTAACGATCGGCACGGTCGCTCCTGCTCCCGCAAAATCAATAAATGGTTCGTAAAGGCCAAACGCATCAAGCAATGCTCCCAGAACAACGAGGATCGACAGCGTGTGGGCGGGCGTCAGCTTAAAAACATCAAACATAATTTGCCCGATCACACAGATGAGGCCCCCGACTACAAAAGCCCAAAAAAATATCACCTATTGTTCACCTCCGAACTCGATTGAGACAGCATGAGCAATGCACGGAATCGTCTCCTTTTGCTGATATGACAATGGAGACAGCAGCGCTCCCGTCGCAACGACGAGAAGGCGCTTGATTTCGCCTTTTTTCATCCGATTGAACAAATGCCCGTAGGCGACGGCTGCCGAACACCCCGCACCGCTTCCTCCGGCAAGAACGGGCTGTCCTTCCCTGTAAATCATCAAGCCGCAATCCTGGAATTGCTTCTCATGAATCGGTGTTCCGTGTTTTTTGAATAAATCCAAAGCGATTTCCCTGCCGATATGTCCGAGATCACCGGTCGCGATGACGTCGTAATAGGAAGGATCAACACCGCGCTCTTTTAAATGGGTTTCAATCGTATCAACTGCCGCTGGAGCCATCGCACCGCCCATATTAAAAGGGTCTGTCAATCCCATATCGACAATTCTGCCGATGGTAGCGGATGTGACAACAGGTCCATCCCCTTGATCTTTTAACAGCGCCGCACCGGCGGCGGTCACCGTCCATTGTGAAGTAGGAGGCTTTTGCGATCCGTACTCCGTTGGGTAACGGAACTGTTTTTCAACTGCCGCGTTATGGCTGGCGGCCCCTGTCAGCAAACAGTCGGCTCCCTTATGATTGATCAGAAAAGCAGCCAGAGCCAAGCCCTCCATTGACGTCGAACACGCGCCAAACAATCCAATGTAAGGCGCTCCCAATGTTTTGGTCGCAAAGCTGGTGGGTGTGATTTGATTGATCAAATCTCCGCCGAGAAAAAACTGGACCTGATCCTTTTGGATGTCTGCCTTTTTAACCGCCGCTTCACAGGCATCTTCCAAAAGAACCTGCTGAGCTTTTTCAAACGAATCCTGATTCAGCCAGATATCGTTGTGAAGGAGATCGAAATCTTCCGGGATTTTACCGTTGCCTTCAAAAGGCCCCGCCGCCGTTCCCGTAGCGGCAATCACCGGTTTATTGTCAAAAATCCAAGTCTGGTGCCCTGAAAGCATTACAGTCCCCCCCACATGATGAGGATCGTTTTGATCGTCGCAAAGACAAACGCGGAAAAAACGCCAAACATAATGACAGATCCAGCCAATTTGAACATATTGCCCCCTACACCAAGTACAAATCCTTCGGTCCGATGTTCAATCGCAGCGGAGATGACCGCATTTCCAAACCCGGTGACAGGAACGGCCGAACCTGCCCCGCCAAACTGTGCGATGCGGTCGTAAACCCCAAACCCCGTCAGCAGCATGGAGATGAATATCATCGTGGCCACCGTCGGATTCCCGGCCGTCAAAGTTGTGAAATTAAAAAAATACATGTAAAACGTTTGAATCGCTTGTCCGATTAAACAAATGATTCCGCCTGTTAAAAAGGCCTGCAGACAATTTTTCAAGACAGGCCGTTTGGCTTCCCTTGCTTTTGCGAATTGCTGATACTCCTGCATAACAGGCGTTAAATTTTTCTTTTTTTGATCAGCCATTTGACCACCTCTTAAGGCTTTTCTTTCATCAATTTTTTGATTTTCTCGATTCTTTTCTTCAGTTTTTTATCGCTCATTTTTTTGCTTTCAATTCTTTGTTCCAGTTTGTCTAACTCCCAAAAAATCTTTTGATCTGTCGAAACTTCAATGCGGTAACCGGGAAAATGTTTTTTGAGCATGTCTTTCGACTGTTTCTCAATATCCTTCAGCCGAAAGCGGTCAAACTGTTCAACCTGAACGGCGAGGACGATATCTTTGTCACGGCTCGCGCCCCTGACTTCAGTCACTTCCTCTTTTTTGAATAACAAGTCTTTCGCTTTGTTTGCAGCTGTTTGGTTCGTCGCCTCATTTCGGGCATTTACGTGCCGGACCGCCATCGACTGGTTTTGGTCGGCGGGATCGTCGGCATTTTGACAGCCGCTGGCGAAGAGTTGAGTAAGCAAAAAAAACCCAATCAGAACATACCTGGAAAAAACCATCTGCGAGGCACCCCCCTTTCAAGAAAAAGGCTGGCTTCATTGACCAACCTTTTCGAACACTACTGCTGCTTATATTGCGGTTCTTCCTGCTCGATTTGCTGAACGCGCGGCTCAAGCGAATCAACGATCGTCTGCGTCTGTTGAGCGGCCTGCTGATACAGCTGTTTGGCCTCCTGATTGTCAGTGCTTAATGAAAAAGTCTCCAGGCTCGCCTGGGCGCTTTTCAGGCTGGCTACAGCCTGTTTAACTTGATTGATAACAGTCATTTGTTTGCCTCCTTCACCTTTTTGCAAAAACTGTATTTATCTTGTAGGTTGAATAACTTTGCCAATCATATACCATCCAATATTTTCAAAACCCAAAAAAATCACCCGTAAGCCAGGCAAAGCATATCATAGATAGGGAAGCAGCTTTAAAAGAATTGACAAAACATTCTTATCAAGCTAAAAGGCTTCATGCCGCATCTCTTTCACTCCTTCAGATATGTTATATAGACGCATAAAAAAGAGCTGCACCCGCTGCGGGCTCTTTTTTTCGAAAACACGCAGAATAAAAACGTTCATCGATGAGTATGCTTTTAGCAAGAACCTCTTTAGCGTTTTTGATACACCGGTTAAGCGATCGGTGTTTTTTTGTGCAATCTATCAAACTTTAGCAGGAAAAGAGAGCAACACGGCTGCTATACCACATTGGCGGCATGCCTTTGCATCTAAATGTTTTATTTCATCATACAATTTGAAGAAATCTTTAGAAAAATGTAAATTTTCTTGCGATCAAATGAGGATTGAATATACACTTATGAATAAAGAAGCGCCTCACCACATTTCAGCAGTGAAGGAGGAAGAATGATGGCGGTTGAAAATTACGGGGTTTTAAAAGGGATTGTGCATGATACGAAAAGAGAGGTCGATTTTGATACGCCCCATTACCAAGTAGATGTGATTGGAGAAGATGACAAACACTACAGGTGCGCCATTAATGTGATGTCGAGTTCAGCCGAATCCGAAGTGCTGTATTATGCGGACGATCAATTTAACGCCAGTGAAATCACCCATGTTCAAAACCTGCCGAATGGATACACTCCGATTCATGAAGATGAGACGAATCAACGAATTGCGCTTGATTATGTAAGAGGCAGCCTGTTCGATCCGACTAAAATGGTCCCTCTGCCCCATGAAGTGACTGGTGAACATAATGATTTGAATGATTTTATCGAAACATATATGAACAAAGCGAAAAACGAAAAAGCTTCGATTTATATTTACGGCTCAAAATTCGGGCCGGAAAATAAAGAGGATAAAATATTTGGCTTCAAACCAACCAATGGTATGCACAATATCTTTATGAATCAAGGGAATTCAGGGAGATGGAAAAAGGACAATGGCGTTTACCATGACGGCGGTATACTCATCCAATTTCGCGATCATTGGGTCGCGATTTTCCTAGCTTTTTTAACACAGTCATGGTGCACCGATAAACAAGGGAATTCCATCAGATTTTGTGCTTTTACAGAGCCTGATAAAGAGTTTGAATAATAGCGCCTGTGACGGCGGACGGCATTATTGACAAACATAGAATGAAAATCAATAAAAGACCACCGATATCGGTGGTTTTTAGTTTTCATTCAATACAGCTACATTGCTGAATTCTTCTTCTAAAATGGACACAATCTTTTGATAGGCGCCTGGGTTCGTACCATTGCAGTAAATTCAATTGTTTATATATTTTTCTGATGCCCATCCTTTCCGTTCTTTTCCCTCTGCTGCCATCCCCCATAAAAAAGTCATCTATTGCTGCATGGTTTGTAACTTCTTTTAATGAAGCACTGGAATTAACAGGTCTTTCTCCCAAAAAGTTAAGCAAAGCAGCGAGGTTTAATCAAGTTCGATTAAGAATATTTTTCACTCCTGAAATAGACCTTCATGATTGTATGCACGAATTTGGCTATTATGACTATGCTCATTTCTCAAAAGACTTTAAAGAATGCATCGGCCTGATTCCGAATGAATATAGAAACTGGATGTTAGAAAAAATGAATCGAGAACAACATAAACATGAAAACGTCGTTTTTTTACAAGATGAATAAAACATATTTGATTACGATAGGAATTGATATTGATTGAAGGAGGATTTCTGATGATCACAAATTTAGGAACTGTTGCAGTCTATGTTGAAGATCAGCAAAAAGCAAAAGACTTTTGGGTAAACAAAGCAGGCTTTGAGGTTATGGCAGAGCATCCAATGGGACCGGAAGCATTCTGGCTTGAAGTCGCCCCTCAAAATGCGCAAACCCGTTTAGTCATATATCCAAAATCCATGATGAAAGGCTATGAAAAGATGAGGGCATCCGTGGTATTTGAATGCGATCATGTTTTCGAGACCTATGAAAAGATGAAAGCAAATGGAGTAGAATTTAAAGGAAAGCCCGAAAAAATGCAATGGGGCACATATGCACACTTTAGCGATGAAGACGGCAACGAATTTCTGATAAAAGGGTAAACAGAAGACAGATCAGTTGGGGACTGGTCTGTCTTTCTTATTCGGGTAAAGTTTGTTCTCTCGCTTATACTTCGGTACGTTAAGGTGGATAACCGCATTGTTGAGTCGGCTTGGTCATTTTTTTATCCGTAATCCATAAAAAAATGAGCCACCTTTTTTAAAGGTGACTCTTGCTTTATTTGAACAATACCCCGGGTGCCTTAAATCAAAAGAAAAACTTGATTTCTCATCGTGGCTGCTGAAGCTGGCCGACTTTTTTCATATTTTCTTTTTGTTTACTCTTGGCCAACGAGCTCGCGGTACATGTTGAACCATTGTTTTAAAAACAACCCCCCATTGATATTCATTAAGCCTTTCGATAGACGTTCCACTGTTGATGTTTAAATTTCTTTTCAAATGCTTCATTTGGGGAGAAGTAAAGATCCCTCTTAAAGCAAGGTCTAAAGGAGCTTGCGGCTTCTTGAGCGCATATTGGGCAAGCCCCATAAAAGCCATGTAATCCTTATGAGAAATGACCGCTTCTTTCTTTCTGGTGATCATAACCAGTGCTGAGTCCACTTTTGGCGGAGGGGAGAAATTTTCTTTAGATATCACTTGAACGAGTCGGATATCATACCACATTTTCCAAACCAAAACATAAAAGTTTTTTACTGAATTTGAAGTGAATCGTCGAGCTGCTCCTTTTTCCATTACGATGATACCTCTTTGAAACCTGTTTGAAGGATTGTTCAAAAGCATCTTCATAATCGCTGTTGTGATGGCATATGGAATATTCGAGACAACAACAAACTTTTCTCTCGGTAAATGGATTTTCATAATGTCTTGATGAATAATTTTCGTATTTGCGTTCTGTGCGGTTTTGCGTTTAAGAATATCGACAAACTTTTGATCATACTCTACGGCCAAAACCTTGCCGGCTCTCTGACTTAAAATAGTTGTGAGCGCGCCTTTTCCGGCTCCTAACTCTAAAACCGTTTCATGTTGGCTTACATTTGCTCGATCTACGATTTCATTCAGCAGCTTTTTATTGTACATTAAATGCTGTCCAGAAAAATTGGGAGGTTCTTCACGGCTTCGTTTTTTTCCGCTGTCCTTACGAATTTTTTTCGCCATATGATCTCTTCCTTTCAAATAAAAAAATCACAAGCCACCTGCCTGTGATTTAGAGTAAAGGGAAGAAAATCTATCCTTATTAAATTGGCGAAAGGCAAAACAGTCGTCGTCAAATAAACCTTTCTTTCAAAAACAAAAGAGGGAAAAAAAGAAAGGCACAACGATCCGCCTTTCTACACAAATTACATATTTCAATGCGAAAAATGAAGATTATTAAAAAAGGACAGACTGATCCCGTTTACTCTGTTTGCACAAACAGAGCCTTTGAACGTATTAAATTAACGGTTCAAAGTTGGGAATCGAAGTCTCATTGAATGTGTCATTTTTTAATAAACCTCCATAAAATTCAAAATCATTAACATTATAAAGGGGTTCAAAGCAAAAGTCAAAATCAAAAAATAGGAAATAAAGACAAGAAGCAACATTATTTATTAGGCGGTGGAAAACCAATTTAAAGGTTTGAAAAAAGGCGGCTGATCAGTATAAAAAGACCCACCTCTTTTATAAGGGGGGCTCTTTAATAATTAATTCTTCTTGGTGTTAAATGCATTTTGGTTAGGTTTTATTTCATTTGCAAACTCATTGGTAAGCGCAGCATTTTGCAGATTGCCTTGTTGTGTAAAATTTTTCATTACATTTTGCACAGGGTTATTTTGATTGCCATTCCTTCTGAACAAAAATGCAGCTACACCAATTCCTAAGCCTAATAAAGACATCCACATGGTTCCTCTGTTTCTTCTTCGGCCAAATAAAAGACCTCTGTTTCTAAACAGTGTTGTTATCCACTGGAAATTCAAATTGTCTCACTTCCTTCTCTTCATATTCACCGTTACTTTTTACAACATGAGCATTGTTTATGCTGGTATGTTTCAGGGGATTTTCCAGTTGAAATTGATTTTTTTCTTTTATTTATCTCGTCATGAGGGAATATTAATAACCGACTTTTTCAAGATGCGCTTTTCATAAAAAGGAAAATAAAAAAACCCTTGATATATCAAGGGTTTCCAATATGGAGCATAGCGCTCTACACTGTCAGTGTAGATGATGCTTTCTGAACAAGTATATTCGATTCTGTCCATCCCTTTTATTTCAGCTTAGGAAAATTTAAAGAGGATTTGGATATAGAAGAAGCAGCAGAACACCTGGCAAAATGCTTAAAATCTTGTCCGGAAGAGATGAAACTGGGGTGTCATGCACTAGGAAAAGCTGATGTTAAACAATTGAATCGAAGTGATCTAGTTACCGTTGGCCGGAACCTTTCAGAGAAATTGGTTATGCCGGAAAGGTTTAATAAAGTCTTGTTTATGTAAGCTAAGCTGTTGACAAATATACCCGGTTATAACTCCTGCAATTTTTTTTGCATGCTTTGTCGGGACTTCTTCTATCCCAAAGCTAAATACGAATATTCGTTCCTATTTAATTTTCTCAAAGAAGAATAACTTCATGAAAGATGACAAGATCGGGGAACAATCACATGGACAGGCATAATGCTGCCGTAACATGTCAGTTTGCTTCGAGAGTTGGACAGCAACCACAACAGAGTGAGAAAGACCAGTACTCGACATGGTCCATATAAAAGACATGGAAAGGATAATATGTGAAGTCCGCAAGGTTTTTCATGTCATGGATTCAAAAGGAGACACCAATTTCAATTAAATTTGAGGACGTTAACTAGTGTGGAAATAAAATAGGCCCTCTAGAAATTGGCAACAGTTTTTTTTATAATAAATTAAAAATCCCGATTAAAATCCAACTAAGAAAGGAATGTCCCCAATGGGTACATTATATTTATTACTGTATTTTATTGGTGGATTAGCTTTATCCGGCTTTATTACGGTTTACGGACTGAAAAAACTTTTAAAAGCTTTTAAAAGCTGAAAAAGAGCGCTGATATTTAATGATATATTAGCAGGCCGGGGATGGCCCGCTTTTATGTTGCGAATAACTTCGTCCACGTAGCCATTCCGGTAATACTATCCACAGACAAACCTTAAAACATTAGAATTGATCACTGACAAAAGGTTTTGCCAACAATTCAAGAATACACCCCAATTTCTTAACAGGAAAATAAAAAACCCTTGATATATCAAGGGTTTTCAGTATGGAGCATAGCGGGCTCGAACCGCTGACCTCTACACTGCCAGTGTAGCGCTCTCCCAGCTGAGCTAATGCCCCGTTTATTTGAGACATGATTTATTATAGATGGAATTTCGAATAAAAGCAAGGGGTTTTTTGATTTATTTCATATTAGCTCAATTAAAAGAAAATACCGATTTAAAACGGTATTTTCCTTCATGACTTTGCTGCTTGTTCAAGGCAAAATTGCGAAAACTTTTTACACAAGGCCAATATGTCGTCTTTTCTCGCCAAGGCGTTGATCCATTCTTCCGGAATGCCTTCCAGCTGATGATACGCGCCTGCCAGCGTCCCCGTGATAAACGCGATGGTGTCCGTATCCCCGCCAAGATTCACGGCTTCTAAGACAGCATCGGCATAGCGATCATGATGGAGAAAACACCAAAGCGCCGCTTCTAATGAATGGACGACATAGCCGTCGGAGATGATGTCTTCTCTTTGAAGTCCGGCCATTTCCTCATTAAGGACTCTCTTATATGCTGCAAATTCACGCTCGTATTCGCTCTCAGAAAGATGGTCCAAACATAAGTGAACCGCTTTTCGATAAGCCATGTCAGGTTGATCATGACGGATTAAGTTGATTAAACATTCGATGTAAATGATGCATCCGAGCGTTGAACGGGGATGGCGGTGTGTGATATGCGCCCAACGTTCGATCTCCGCTTTCCTTTTGGAAAAATCGGGTTCTGCCGACTGGGTAAACGCCAGCGGAGATATACGCATCAATGCCCCGTTTCCATTATCAAACTCAGAGGCCCCGCCGCATTGCTCGACAGGTGTTCCCCGCATGAAACGCTCAATCGCTTCATCTGTCGCTCTTCCAATATCAAACATGCGGCCGTATGGCGTCCAGTATCCTTCTCGGTAGGCCGCAAACTTTTTCATCAATTCTGTTTCATCTTTTTCTTCTATCAAATTCTCCATGAAACACAATGTTAACGATGTATCGTCCGACCATGTACCGGGCGGCTGATTGTATGTGCCATACCCGGTCATTCCTTTAATATTCAAATTTCTCGCTTTAAATTCCGCCGGCACGCCCAGCGCATCACCGACAATACCGCCGATGATTACGGGGAAAAGACGATCCGCCATTTTCATCACACTCGCTTACTTCTGCTGATTTTTTCTGCTCTCCAAAAAGTGCAGCGTGTTGATATTCGTTTGAATCAATCCCATCGAAATGATCCAGCCCCCTGACGGGATGAGAGAACAGAGCAGACAGATCATCGATTGGTCGCTTATCCCTTTATACCCTTTAGACTGTGCGAAATGGTAGACCTTTTTAGCCGTTTTATAATGCCAATAAACAAAGTAAATCCCAAGGGTGATGATACCGAAGAAAACCTCTGTTGCTGGCAGACGGCTTTCATCCTCCATATGCTCGGATGTGTCGAAAATCCAGTAAATATAATAAATACCCAACGTAAAGATCGTTAAGATTAACATTAGAAAGACGTTTTTTTCTCTTGTTTTCATACGTGTCTCCCGCGTCAGCTGTAATCCGCTTTCCATTCCATAAACTTCTTCCCGCAGTCATGGCATGTATATCGCATTTGATTCATTCCGAAGACACCTGTCGTAATCGTCCAGCCTCTTTTTTTCTTGGTGAGGTTGTCACTGCCGCATAGCGGACATTTTGGTTTTTTGGTTTGGTTGGTCATTTGTTTGCTCCTTGGTGTGGTTTCTGGTTTATTTCAAAGGTCTATGAATTGCATAATTTTGACCAATGTGTTTTAGCCGCACATTATTAATTTCAAATACACCCTTTATATCCCTTCTCCCCTGTTGAATTCTGACTCTTGTATGAAGCTTTGCAGGAGTAGGTGAGCTATTGCGTTGAGATCAGTGCTTATTTGGGAAAGATACCAACAGCTTGTGTAAGCCTAAAATGCATATAGTGAGACAATGTTTTTATCAACCAATGTCTTATTATAAGAATTATCCTGAATTGTGGTACTTTTTCTATACTATTTAAAAGATAAATAAAGTGGAGCCCTTTACAAGCAATAAATAATTTCAAAAACGATTAATTTTTGGGCGCAGGAAACCCCCACATAGGTATTTTAATTTCTTCAATTTTCTCTATTTCGTTTTTATCAACCCATTTTTCATATTCAAAGCGATCAACTTGAACAAATCCATAATGTTTAATAACATCTGGACCATTCAGTCCACTCCCAAGTAAAACTCTGTTATCTTCTTCACGAAAGACAGGGAACTCAAGACCATTCATAATTGCCTGGAATCTGATATCGTAAACAGAAGAAATTTCATTCCTTCGAACATGTTTACAATAATACCCTGTCATATCTAACTCAAAACCAACTTGTGCAGTATCAGGATCTTTGGTGAATAATTCGTAATTGTCATGGTCATGTTGAATAACTTCGTATTCTTTACCTTTGTAAAGAGCCCAAATGCCATTTCTCATAAACTTGCCCTCTATTTATTCATTAATTGCAATCACCTGGCTACGTTTTAGTAACAGGGTGACGCTGGCTGCACCCCGTTTTTGAAGAGTTTTTCTTAATGCCTCTGCCGGATGTTTAGCTTACCATTGTAACTCTTTTATATTAATATTTTTGCAAACGATAAATTACAACCTAAACCCTTGAAAGGCTATAGCCGATCAAGGTTCTACTATCTAACATGTGAAATGTAACTAACAAACTTCGATTGTTTCAAGTTTCTCCTAATATCTTTAAATTATGATCAATATAGGTGGGTATTAAAATATAAAACTCTATTTGTAATGATTCGTATTCAAATCGCAACATCCTGGTAGCCAACCTCAATTACCTTTTCATTTATAAGGCGAAGCCCCAAGCCATTCTCTGTATCCCACGAACAGTCGAAGATTATCCCAATATCTCGTCCTTCATAAATATCTGAATATGGAACAATAATCCCAACTAAATTTATATCTTCAAGTAATTGCTCCTTTGTTTCAATTAAAGGATAATTTTCGTTAAATTCAACATCATAACCTAGTTCATGTCGTTTTTGATTATAATAATCTAAAATAGACTGCAAAAAACTTTGTTGTAATCCTTCCCAATTTTGCAATAATGACTGATATGCTACATATTGATCTTCATCAAACTTACCATCTTCTTCACCATCTATCATCAAAGCAATCTCGGTTTCTTTTCCAAAGAAAGCAATGGTAGTATCCTTTGACCAACCATAGTCATACTCAAGTTCTCCAAAAATTGGATCGTTTACAGTCATTTTAAAACCTCCTCTTTTTGTTTATTAGCAAATCCTTCAGGTTTAAAAGCACCTGCGTTTATCTCTCCTACTCCACCCAAATGTCCGAATTCACTATTTATTTTCGTTGGCACGAGTTGCATTGTTTTAACATCATTTAATTCATGCCATGTTAATTTGTTTTTTTCACGGTATTTCTTTATATCTCTAGCACTTATTTTACCAGACTCCATTCCAAATTGACTTGCTAGTTCTGGTGAATTGTTTAGTTGTTCTGCTAATTTTTTATCTGATTGAACGAAATTAGCTCGTCTAGCTTTCCCACCATAACCTCCTTTACCTCCTAACATATAATTAATCTCTACCTCTGCTTTTGCTACTGGTGAAAAGTCAGGAACAGCATTTTTATATTGGATGCCGTCAACCCCAACCTCGTCTAAAATTTGTTTTAATTGATGATCTGGTGGCGGCTTAAGTATACATTTAGATTCGCCCCTTGGTCCTTCAAATCCAACCTTTAGATTATTAGGCGCTGGGGTTTGACTTATTCTTGATTCATACGAACTAGCAAATTCAGTTTGCTTAAAAGCAGGCGGAATATCAATAGTATCTTTACCAGTGTCCTTAAATCCTACCTCACCACTTCTCTTCCCACCCTCAATCTCCCTCTCAACCCGCTGAATCGAGTCCTGCATCTTCGCTTTCGAAGCTGTATGGGCGTCGTTGACATGGCCGTAGTAATTGGAGCCTTTTCGGGCGAGGGTGCCGCCGGCGCCTACTTCTGTGCCGCGGGCGATGTCGTTTAAGGCGTCCGCGCTTTTGGCGAACTGTTTTTTAATGGCAAAGCCGGCGTCATTGAGTTTGTCTTGTGCTTTTAGTGTATGGACTCTCATGCGGTTCGCCCAGAGGGACTTGCTCTCTTTAAGAGATTGTACCACAGGCTCCGTTCTGCCTGATAATTTTCCGACGGTTGCCGCTGTTTTGAACGATTTTGTCGCCGCTCCTGCCGCTGGGATCATATCAAGGGCGCCGAATGCGGTTCTTTCAATGCGTTCGCCTTTGTTTAACTCGCGTTTCGTCATCCAGTCTTCCCCTGTTAACCCGCTGGAGATTTGCGCTCCTCCGTATGCGATTCCTACAGTGATAGCCGCGGGTGCGCAGAAGATCGCCAGCACGACAATACCGCCGCCAACGATCAGATCGCGCCAAAATTCCTGACCCTTTTGGACGTCGCTGATCGATTCGTACTCAAAACCGCGGGCGGACACAATCGCTTTCGAGTATTCCTCATACGTCAATTCAACATCCGGATTGACTTCCTTATATGCTTTATATTGTTCACTCAGCACATCATCAAACGCTTTTGAATCTTTGAAAATATCATCTACGGTGATGTCACTTTTGTCCTGTTCGACAGCCGTCTTGTTCATGCCGTAGCCGACATAAGTTGTCTCTTTGGAGCCGATGCGGTTTTTCGTCTTGTAGTTGTGGATGGATAAGCCTTCCATCTGATCTGCAAAAGCGTCCAGCTCTTTGTAGAAAGGGTTGTCAATGTGGTCATCTACTAGAGTGCCGGCTTTCAGGCAAAAGTCAGACAGTTTTTGATAATCCTTGAACAGCTCCTCGATCTTGCTCTTTTTACTGGTATGGCTAAAGCCGATCGCTCTGTCGCTGTCCTTGTCTTTAATTTTTGATTCGATATCTTCCATGAGGTTATTCAGATTTAAAAGGCCGGATTTCGCTCCGCCTCCGTATTTTCCGCCCGTTAACGTATCCAGGCCGTCCTTCATGGTCTGCCAATCTTCCGGGCTGAATTTCACATCCATCAGGTGATCGCCTCGCTTCTATTTCTGGATCTTGTAAAGTTTTTGGAGCTCTTTATCTGTTTCATACATTTTTTCCGCTGCATAGTTGACAATCTGGGCGGCCATCGCGTAATTATCCATGAGCTCCATTGTTTTCCCGAGAATCTCCGGGTAGCTTTCAATCGTTTTCAATGCTTTTCCAGCTTTATAAAATTTAGAATTTGTCAATTTTTGAATTTCCGGCTGAACACCCTCTGTGTAAATCTCGCAAATGCTTTGCAGTTTATTTGAAATGTTGATCATTTCCTCAAACTCCAGTTGGATGTTTGTGCCTCCGCCGCCAGAACCTGCGCTTTCCGCATTCATACCATCGCCCTCCCTGCTCTGAAGTTCATGTGAAGCGCGTCGAAAATCCGATTGTTCATGATGTAAAGGCTGATCCATTCATATCGTTCATTTAACGGATCGATGCAAATAAAATCTTCACCCTTTGTGAAATACAGGCTGGTTGTTTGAAAACCAGGGTCTGTCAGGTTTTGAACTGCAGCAAACTTGAATGTTTCAACAGCCAGGACCTCTCTTTGGTCGAGATCCATCGCCCTCACTTCCGCTTTTTCATCGGGATTCATCGGTTTTGTTAAAAAGGTCCGGTCTTTTTCCCGCGGCTCTCTCATGAAAAAGGACACTTTTGAAATCAGCGATAAATAAACTTCCCGCTTTTCCAAAAAGTCCAATGTGTAGGCTGTGCCAGGGGTGATTTCTGTTAATGCGATGACGCGGTCTTCGTCGTCCGGCAGAAAAGCGCACATCACATTATTGAAACGCACGTATTCTTTGCTTTCGTGATAGTGTTTCAGCATTTCCGTCAGCAAAAAAGCAGCATGTGTCAAATCTCCTTTTTCTGTCAGGATGCCCTTTCGAATGAGGCCGTCCTTAGCCGTCACCGCGCAATCGGGCTCAACCAGTGCGAGCTGTTCGCGCTCGGGAAGGCCGAATATGTATGATACTTCGGCCGCTCCAGCCAAAGCGTAGAGCTCAGCCGCTGTCAGCGTATCTATTTTCACCTGCATGTCCGTTCCCCTTCCATGTTTATAGGCTTTGTATATCCTTCACTTCGCTGAGCTTTGAAAAATCGCCGATGTGTTTTTCTAAATGCTTCAAAGAAGACGTATGATCTTTCAATGCCTTTTTCATATCTGCATTTAAATCAATAATCAGTTCAAGATAGCTCAGAAAAGCATCACGCGTTTTTCCGCTCCATCTACCGCTCTCAACATATGATTTTAATTCGTTCGCCTTGTTCAGCGAGTCGCTGACATGCTTTTCGATTGCTTTTGCATGGGCAAGAGCTTCAGCCGCTCCGTTATGGGAAATTTCCACGGCTTCTCCGCTTACTTTCGACTTGGCAGTATTATAGTTGTAATATCCGTACATGATCCGCCTTTCCCTCCTTTAGCCCTTTTTCTCTTCAGCTTCCGCTTTCGCTTTATAATGCTCCCACTTGCTTTTGGCCTTCGTCTTAGCGTGTTGAATATCATCGAGCATATCGTCAAAATGCTTGATCAATTTCTTTAGATCGGCATCTTTTTCATGACGGGTGTCCTCAAATTCATGAGAAGGAATTTTCATGTCTGGCAGATTGCTCGTCTTATAACTGTTCTTTGTCGATTTAACATCCGATAATTCGGTTTTGACTTCGCTTTCTTTATCAGCCAAATAGTCATATAAATCTTTATACTGATCCCGTTTGCGTTCATTTTCCGTGTAGGAAATGTGCAAAAAGTTACCTGCTGAATCCCAAAAACTTTCGCCCACGGCAGCGGCTCCTTTCGATTCTACTAGTCAATAAAAACTATTTTCCTCTAGTGGATGATATTGTAATAGGTTAATTTTACATGAAGGTCCTATATGAATGAATAGGTTAAATGAATCGTTTTTATGAAACGAATGAGATCATAGGCCTATTTACTAAGGATAAAGGATTAGTCTTATTATCCTTTTTCACTTTATTTCCGAGGCCATTTCTTCATGCTCTGATCCGTGTATTTTTGATGTCAACACAGCTAAAGACGCATTTTCAAACTTGAAAAACAGGGATAAACGAGCGGTTCTTCTAATCATTTCCTGAGAAATATTTTTCTTATAAAGGACATTACAGTATAATGGAATTATTCGATTAGACACCGTGAAAGGAGAAAGCGTCATGAGTGAACAGAAAGGATGCATCAAGTGCGGGAGTACGGAAGCCGGCCAGAAGGAAATTGCAGCCACAGGCACCGGACTTTCCAAATTGTTTGATGTGCAGAATAACCGTTTTCTCGTCGTTTACTGCAAAAAATGCGGCTATTCTGAGCTTTACAATAAAGAGTCATCAACAGCGGGAAACATTCTCGATTTGTTTTTTGGAGGATAAAGAGACTCATGAAAGTGAGTCTCTTTTTTATGTTGCCAGCAGAAATAAAGGCTATAAACACCAAGTGAACGGATAGCTGACGCTAAAACACGATCGCCAAAAACAAGCTTCCGCTGGAATGGCGATGAAAGGAGAAGAGAACTGTGACAGACAAGAGGATGCCGATCACAAAATCAACCAGCCAAAAGGTCCCCAATATGTTAAACGGTCTGGCATATCGAAATAAATAATTTGTGATATAGAAAAGATTCAGGATCAGGAAGACGGCTAAAATGGCTTTCTTCACATTCCCGCCACTTTCCATATTTGGAATTTACATGATTTCATCACCCTTTTCCACCAATGTCAGCGGCGTTTTCGGTTTCGACCAAACGGATGATCCACTCCTTCACATCGACGAGCCTGTTATATTTCGGCAGAGAGTCCGTTCCGGTGATGATCATCGGGATAAGAGAATCCTGTTTGTGCAAAGCACCGTGGCTGGCGCCGCCGACGTGTGTCGGTGAACTTTCGCCGATAAATTCATATCCGGGCTTTGCGCTGACGATGAGATAATCGCCTTCATGTGAAAAAAACGATGAGTGGAGCCGCGCCAGCGCATCCGGAAACCGGCCGAAGGTGATGCTGTCATTTTGGAGCGTCAAATCCAAAACGTCAGGATCGCCTTCAAGCGTCCATGTTTGTCCATATTCATCTGCGGCAGCGCCGCCCGGTTTGAATGTCAGCTTTCCTTCACGGTCACCCGAGATGACCTCGATGGCGTTCGCGTCATTTTTCCATGCGATGACGTCGATTCTCGCGTCTTTCTCCAGAATGGCAGCCAGCTGTTCCAGTGAAAGCTTTCGTTTGTCCAGCGTGTATATAAAGGCCATTCTTTCGTTGACAGCAAGGACGATTTGATCATCCGCCGCCACGCCTTTTTTTAATTTGACGATTTGATAGCGATCCAAAAGACCTCTTAAATCGATCAATGCTTCTGTCTTCGTTTTGCTGATCCAGGCCTGTCCGTTGTCGCCCAAAATGATCCAAATATAATTCCTTAATGCATCTTCCCATGACCGAAAGCTGTTTAAGATGTTTTGGACGTGCCGGTCGACTTTGGCCACTCCCTTGACATCAAATCTCCCGTTTTTATGTACATGCTGATCAAGGTCGGGAAAATAGACGAGGGTAAGCGGAGGAACTGTGTTTGAATCGATGAGATGGTTTAATTCGTTAACCGAGAAGCGGTCATTGAAGCCGAATTTTTTCAACAGTGATCGGTTCCGCGGATTGATTTTGGAAAAGCCTCCGTATGAAAACAGCTGCGGCGCATTGATATTCAACATCTGATTCAGACCTGTAATCCATGAAAACAGCGCGGGAACATGCAGATAGCCATCCCTGGCGCCCCTGTGCATCAGCGCATTGATGGAGCATGTGTCGATCCCTTTTTCGGCAAGCTCTTCATGAACGGTTTTCACTTGTTTGCTTAAATGCGTCTGATTCAGGTTGTAAAAAACGTCTTTTGCAGATCGTTTGATGCCCAGTTTCAGCAGTTCTCTGACATGACTTCCATAATTGATAATCCGCCTCTCCTGTTTGTTATACCAAACGAGCCCAGGCACTTTATGCCCGTCACAATTGACACCTGTCAAAAGTGTGCTGTCAACATTGACTGACATTGTCGGAAACGGGCTGACGACCTCCGGTTCATATCGGCCGTTTTCAAGAAAAAACTTGAAGGCGGGAGCCTGACCGCTTTTAACGGCTTCCTTTAGGGGCTCATCCATCAAAGAATCGACAAGCAGCATGATGACGGGTTTGCTTCGGCTTTCAGATCTCATGGATTCATCTCCTTTCTTATACGTGAGCATTCCCTAAATCGGGCCGGTTATGAATAATCCTTTCGAGTATTTCGCTGATGTCCAGGTCCGACTTTTCTTGCAGATATTGACTGACATTCGCCTGGAAACGAGTGAGGCTTTCTTTCGAGCGAAAAAAAGAAAGCAGCTGTTCTTCGATCGGCTGTTTGTTCCCGTCCTTCAGCTCAATGACAAGGTTCCGTTTCTTCAGCAAGTTCATGTTCATTTCCTCCTGCCCCGGCAGCGCATGATAGATGAAAGCCGGAAGCTGTTTTTCAATGCATTCGCTGATCGTAACACCTCCGGGCTTTGTGATCATTCCCGAAGCCCGTTCGTATAAGCGGTTCATCTCAGACTTGCTCTCAATATAGGGAAAGGCTTGGATCAAGGGATGGTTTAAGCTGTTGACATAACGGTAGAGCTTTCGGTTTTTTCCGCATAGAATGTGATAGGCGACATCTCCTTTTGGCGAGAGCTCCCGCACGAGCTTAAAAATACCGCCCACCCCCATGCTTCCGCCGGTAATCAGCATGTTGTAAAACGGTTTTTTCTCGCTATGACGGACGGTTTGATCCTGCGCTTTGTAGGCGCGGTGAACCGGTATGCCGGTTAGAAAAATCTTCTCTTCATCAACTCCTTCGGATAAGAGCTGCTCTTTAATATCTTTGATCGGCGCAAAGTGATAATCAATATGCTCCCTGCCCCAGATCCGGTTGACGAAAAAGTCGGTATAGACGTTGACGACTTTCATGTTTGGAAATTGACCTTTCAGCTTGTTTAATAAATAAGAGGGCAATGCGTGCGTACAAAACACAATATCCGGCTGTTTGTCTTCGATCATCTGCTTCATGCTTTTTAAAAAGATCAGTTCATACATGAGGTGGCGCCGATACGTCTCATGGCTCCCGCAGGCAAGGATGTGATAGACGGAGCTGTAGACTTTCGGGAAGTATTGTATCCATTTTAAATACGCCGCGGAGGAAACCTTTTCAAGGCGCCGATATGTATGTGAAAAAATATCAATTGTCTCAGAGTGGTGCGCTTTCAGGCTCAGCTCGGCCTGAAGTGAATCGGCAACATGATGATGACCTGTTGAAATGCTGAGAAAAGGGAAAATCAGTGCCGTTGTCATTTCAAGGTCCTCCATTTCAGATGATAAATGTTTTCCATTTATATTTTGAAATAATCCAGCCAAAATATAAGTGAATTTTTTGAAGCGAAAGGAAGGTGACAACTTGAGAAGCTGTTTTTTGTCAATATGGAGTGTGATTGACCCGTTTTATTATTTTTTTTCCAGACTGACGCTGATCGATAAAAACAAAAGAAGCATTTTTCGCGTCCGTTTGACGAAGTATAAAGGGATCGATGTGATATTAAGCGATGGAACGGTGATTAAAAAGAACGATGTTCTCATTAAAATTCATCTGCATAATATTAAACTGATCAAAGAGCTGCAAAATATCGAAAGCGCTGTCAGAAGGGGAATTATCATTTATCAAAAGGCTTACGTATCGATGCCGATTCTGGCACAATATGTAAAAAGCCATAAGCACACTGATCAAATCAAAGGGATCATCGGCATAACAACGCTGCACAAAGGTGTTGAACGGCTCGGATTTGAAGCGGTTGAGCCTGCCAATAAGTTTTACAGGACATTTAAGAAACTCACGCAAATCCCGATTTTATTTTTAATGACAAAGCAATTTTCTTTTCGCAACATCCCGCCATCCCATTATTTGTTTATCTCAAAAGAAAAACTGTTTCATTCCTACCTTCAAAAATAACAAAAAAGAGACTGATGCTATGCAGCAGCCTCTTCTTTTTATGAAATATGATGGAATGTCACTTCCGGCCTGCTTCCGATGCGGATGTTGGCTCCGGTCTGGCCCAATCCTTCACTGATATAAAAAGGTTTATCATGATGATAGTGCAAGCCTTTGATCATATTCATTCGCACAAGCTTTCCCATCTTCACGAGATGATAAGGCTTCGGCCAATGAATTTGTCCGCCGTGAAAATGCCCTGACAAAAGGTAGTCGAAGTGAAATTCCTTCATATCAAGCACAACATTCGGATCGTGCGTCAGTACGAGATGATAGCCGTCTTTTACCCCTTTATATGAGTCTCGGACATTGCTTCTTTTTGTACTGTAGTCATCAATGCCGATAATGTTTAATACCTCGCCTTCCACTTCTATGGAGACGTGTTTGTTTTGCAGGGTGACACATCCGTTTTCCTCCAGAACGCTTTTCAGCTTTTGAAAATGTTCACCTTTCAAGACGTAGTCATGGTTCCCGAACACGGCATACATCCCGTAGGCCGGCTTGAGCTCCCGCAACGCTTTCAAGTACTGAATCAGCTTGGGAATGCTTCGTTTTCGATCAAGAAAATCGCCTGTCAACGCGATCAGATCGATTTGTTTTTTGCCGGCAAGATCAACAATCTTTTCCGGAGAGATCGAAATGTTTTCTAAATGAAGATCTGATAGATGCAGGATGTTCAGCTTTTTTTTGAACGTCTTTGCATGTGTCCGGTTGACGGTAATCGTGTTGACTTTCACATCTTTTGTATTGTGATTCGCTTTATATAAAATAGGAATCATTCCTAATATCAACAATAAGAGTACAATGATAAACATAACAACATCTCCTCCCTCTTACTAGTATAGTAAGCCGGCAGGATGTTTGATAGTGGGAAATAATAGTATATCAATCTATTGACCTATATAAAAAACCGATTTCTCTTCGGAAATCGGTCTAAAGAAATAAAATGAACAGGAGAATGCCGAGAATGATCCGATAAATCGCAAACGGAACGAGCTTAATTTTATTGATCAGTCTGAGGAAAAAACGGACGACGAAAAGGGCAACCACAAAAGCGCTGATAAATCCCGCGATAAAAAACGGGAGAACGTCCGCGCTTAAGAATTCGCGGTTTTTAATCAAGGAAAGCAGGCTTGCCCCCATCATGATCGGGATCGCCATAATGAACGTGAAATCGGCGGCCGCTCTGTGATTTAATCCGAGAATGACACCGCCCGAAATCGTTGAGCCTGACCGGGAAAAGCCCGGCCAAAGCGCCAGACATTGAAACAGCCCCATACCAAGCGCCTGTTTGTATGTCATTCTGTCGACTGAGTCAGTCGTAGATTTCCGTTTATTGATCACATCCGCAATCAGCATCAGAACCGCCCCTGCGATGAGTCCGACGGCGACGGTGCGGACGGAGAACAGGTACCGGTCAATATAATCCTCGAATAAAAACCCAAGCACTGCGGCGGGAACGAGCCCGACGGCGATTTGTGCGAGCGACAGCCGGCTGCCTTGCTTCTGCTCCTCCGTGATGTTTTTCTTCATGCCGAGCAGATTGAGAATCCGGTCTTTGAAGACGATGGCGACGGCCAGAATGGAGCCGAGCTGAATCACAACTTTAAAGGTGTTGGCCGCTTCCGGAGTAAGCAGCTCTTTTGACTTGAGCCACAGATCATCGGCGATGATCATATGCCCTGTTGACGAGACAGGCGCATATTCAGTGAGCCCTTCAACAATTCCCAACATAACGGCGACAATAAGATCCCAAAAATTCATATGTCATTCCTTTCTCTTTTTTCGCATCTCACGGCGCGAAATTGGAAACCTGTCCTTATCAGCATTTATATTGTTCGTTTCCGGGGTTTATGTTTGGTCTTCTTCTGTTTTTTCATACAGGTGTGAACGCTGTTTAAACCACTCAAACAGATGGATGACAATGACTTTGATGACGGCATATCCCGGAATGGCAAGGATGACGCCGATGACGCCGAACAGCTTGGCGGCCGTCAGCAACACAAAAATGATCGTCACCGGATGGATATGCAGATTTTTCCCCATGATCTGCGGCGAAATAAATTTGCCTTCAAACAGCTGGACAACGGTCCAGACGATAATCAGCTTCACAAGCATAAACGGGGATGTCACAAGGGCGATAATAATCGCCGGCGTGATCGCAATCGTCGGCCCGAGATACGGGACAATGCTCGTACATGCGGCGACAACCGCCAAAAGAGAAGCATATTCAAGGCCGATGATCATATACCCAATGAACAAAAGACAGCCGATGCAAAAGCTGACGATGATCTGTCCCCTGATGTAGGAGCTTAAGCGGTGGTTCATCTCAGACATCATGACATACGTCTGTTCTCTTAAACGGACCGGGACGACTTTCAAAATAAACAACGGCAGTTTTTTGCCGTCCTTCAGCAAGTAAAACAGGATAAAAGGCACGGTCACAATGGAGATAACGACTTCGGTCACAGCCCCGATAAAGGTTCCCACACCGGTGAACGTACTGTTTAAAATACTTGTTGCCTGATCGGATAATTTTCCGGCCAGATCCGTCAGGTTAATATTCAGCGTCTGCTGCACTTGGTTGAAAAACCGGCTTCCGATCAGCTGTTTAATTTGATCCTCGACAATGTGGACATACCTTGGAAAATTGTTGACGAGGCTCATAATCTGTTCCTTCAAAAACGGGATGACCGAGACGATCGAGATCGTAATCAAACCGATGATCACGATGTAAAGAAGGAGTATCGAATACACTCTCTTCACTTTTTTCCGTTCCAAAAAATCGACGATCGGATTTAGCAGATAATAGACAACGCCTGTCAGCACAACCGGCAGAGCGACCGTCTCGATGAGAACAATAAAAGGTGTGAAGACAAATGAAGCTTTCGTAAATACTAGGATGTTCAGTCCGATCAGCAGCAGGACAAGCAAAAACAACACGAATTTATTGTCTAAGAAAAACTTTTTAAACCTGCCGCCCCACATTTGCAATGATTCCATGGCGTTCCTCCATTAACGTCGTTTAAATAGATTGTACACTATTGCTTCTTTACTGAAAAATAAAAACCGTGCATTTTGGTCTTTTTTTCCGCTTGTTCATCAAGATGGTGATCAAGTGTTTCCGACTTTTGTCTTCCGGCTGCAAAACAAAACGCGGTATACTATTCTTATATCACCTGCAGAGGGGGAAATGAGCATGATACGGTTCGGTGTAGTCGGAACCAATTGGATTACAGACCGCTTTCTTGAAGCGGCAAGGATGACGGACGATTTTCAATTGACAGCCGTCTATTCAAGGACGGAGGAGCGCGGGAGCGAATTTGCCCAAAAATACGGCGTGACCGCCGTTTTTACTGATATTGAAAAGATGGCTGCAAGCGACTGTCTTGATGCGGTTTACATCGCAAGTCCCAATTCTTTACATAAAGAACAAGCGGTGACCTTCATGAAAAACGGGAAACACGTTTTATGCGAAAAGCCGCTTGCGTCCCATGTCGGAGAGGCTGAGGAAATGGTGAAAACAGCCCGAGCTCACCGGGTCGCTTTGATGGAGGCCATGAAAACCACGTTTCTTCCAAACTTTCAAAACATCATCAGCCATTTGCCGAGGATCGGAAAAATCCGTCGCTTTATAGCCAGCTACTGCCAGTATTCCTCGCGTTATGACGCCTATCGAAACGGCACCGTTTTAAATGCGTTCAATCCCGCTTTTTCAAACGGCTCCCTGATGGATATCGGCGTCTATTGCATCCATCCGGCTGTCGTTTTGTTTGAGAGGCCGCTCGATATTAAGGCGAACGGGCTGATCCTTGAATCGGGAGCGGATGGGGAAGGAACGGTGCTTTTAACATATGAGGGGCATGAAGCCGTCCTGATGCATTCGAAAATCGCCGACTCCTACATCCCGGCGGAAATTCAGGGGGAAGACGGCTCAATCATCATCGATAAAATCCACCGGCCTGAAAAGGTCGAAATCCGTTTCCGCGACGGCAGCATTGAAGATATCACACTCGCTGATAAAAAGCCGGCGATGTTTTATGAAACAGTCGAATTTATCAATTTAATTAAACAGGGCCGGATCGAATCAACCTGGAATTCGTTTGAACGGTCTCTCGCCACTTTAGCGGTCATGGATGAAGCGCGAAAGCAGATCGGCCTCGTTTTTCCGGCAGACCGAAAGACAAACAAATGAGCCGCCGGATTGAAGGGCGGCTCCTCTCTTAATATTGCGCCAAAAGATCGGCAAATGCTTTGACATAAGCCGGCAGATCGGGCGGGCGGCGGCTGGACACGATATGGCCGTCAACGACAGCGGGTTCATTCACCCATGTGGCGCCGGCATTTTCCATGTCATCTTTAATCCCCGGCGTGCTCGTCACCTTCCTGCCTTCCAAAATGCCGGCGGAAATCAGCACCCAGCCGGCGTGGCAGATTTGTCCGATCGGCTTCCGCCTTTCGTTGAATGTCCGGATCATGTCAAGCACTTCGGGGTATCTTCTCAGCTTATCAGGCGCCCATCCCCCCGGAACAAGAATCGCGTCATATTCTTCGATGTTCACGCTTCTCATATCATAATCCGATACCGCAGGGACGCCGTGTTTCCCTTTGTATTCATGATCCGCTTTTTCACCGATGATATGAACGATCGCCCCTTCTTCCTTAAGCCTTAAAATCGGATACCAAAGCTCTAAATCTTCAAATTCATCGCTCACCAAAGCCATGACTTTCTTTCCTTCCAATCGCATTCGGATTCCCTCCCATTTTTCCATCAGGTCCTATATTTATTCCCTTCCCGTTCTGGCGGTAAACATGCCTCTTTCCGAAAAGGCCGCCGGATAAAGCCGGCAGCCTGGGAAATTAGTCTATTTTAAATTTTTTCGTCAAATCGCGAAGCTCTTCAGCCATTTGTTCGAGCGTGGCTGCGGATGAACTGATTTCTTCCATTGAAGCAAGCTGCTCTTCCGCGGAAGCGGCGATATCCTGAATGCTGCCTGAGCTTTCTCTCGATACTTCGGCGATTTCTTCCACCGCACCGGCGACTTGCTGTGAGCCCTGTGACAGCTGTTCAACAGCGGTGTTCATCATCTGCAGTTTTCCTGCGATTTCGTTTGTCATGTCATAGATTTGTTTAAAGCTTGCATCTGTTTCATCTGTTATGTTGAGCCCGGACTGTACCTCGCGGTTAACGTTCTGGAACATTTCAAGGGACTTTCCGATTTCATTGACGATTTCCTGGATCAGGCCTTCGATTTCCTTAGCGGATGAAGCGGATTGTTCGGCCAGTTTGCGCACTTCCTCAGCTACGACTGAGAAGCCCCGTCCGGCTTCTCCAGCCCTTGCGGCTTCAATCGCCGCATTCAGCGCCAGCAAATTCGTTTGATCCGCGATCCCGTTGATGACGCGCAGGATGGCTGTAATGTCTTTTGATTTGCCTTCAAGGCCTTTGACGACAGATTCCGCCTGTTTGACTGACTGGTCGATTGAGTTCATCTGTCCGACTGTTTTTTGCACAAGCTCTCCGCCTGTTCCGGCGATTTCGGTCGATTGCAGCGATGATTCCGTAATCGAGGCGGAGGTTTTGGACATGTCAAGCAAGCGGTTATTCATGTCTGTCAGCTGCTCAGCGCTTGTTTCGACTTTCTCATTCTGGCTTTCATTTCCGTTGGAAAATTGTTCGATCGCCGATGTAATATGCTCTGTCGCCTTGCTTGTCTGATCTGCGCTGGCCGTCAGCTGTTCTGACGAAGAAGCGACATTTTCAACAGAGGTCTGGATGACGCTGATCAATGAACGAAGCGACTCAGCCATTTCATTAAAGCTTATGCCCAGCTGTCCAAGCTCATCCTTTGTACGGACATTGATCGTCTGTGTCAGGTCTCCGCTGCTGATGTTTTTCGCGGACGAAACAAGCCTTCTTAACGGGCCTGTGATCGATCTGATGATCAAGATCATCAGAAAGACGCCTGCTGCGATGCTGACGGCGAGCGTGATCAAAGCGGCGTTTAAAACAGGCTTTGATGCTTCGGCGATTTCATCTGAATACATCGTTCCGCCGATTTTCCAGCCGGTCAGTTTGTTTGTCGCGAATGCCATTTGCTTATCGCCGTCTAATCGATATGATATTGTCCCTTTTTCCTTGGCGTAAACCGCTTTAGACCAGCTGCCGTCAACAGCTGAGCCCGCTTCATTTTTCGGGTGGGCGACATACTTTTTATCAGCGCTTGTGATAAAAGCGTAGCCCCTCTTGCCGATTTTGACGCGCTCTGTTGCTTTAATCAGCTCATCGATTTTCATGTTGATCGCCACAACGCCGGAGCCGTCCTCATTTTGCTTGGCGATCGTGATGACCATCGTGCCTGTTGACGCTGTCTTGTAAGGATCTGTGATGACCACTTCTCCTTTATGTTCAACAGCCTTTTTATACCAATCTCTTTCAACCGGATTATAGCCGCTTGGCATTTCCTGAAACGGATAGCGGACGAACAGCCCGTCTTTTGATCCCGTAAAAATACCTTCGACATCAGGATGCAGTTTGGCATACTGTTCAAATTTGTCTTTGATGGAGGCATTCCCTTTCTCTTGATATGAACTTTCCTTAAACAAACTTGAGAAATGGGATGCCGCATCCGCTTTTTGACTGATATTCTGATCGATGATGTCATTCAGCTGTTCGACGTTCTCCCGCGCATTGTCCATGATCTCCGTTTTAAGCGTACTGCTTGCCGTCTGGTAAGCGCTGTATGAGAGAACAATGATCGGAACGGTTAAAATAAACAAGAATGAAAGAATTAATTTCTTGCCTATTGAAGGATGTTTGATCCATTTGATCATTTTTGACATGTCTTGTTGACTCCTTTTCTTTTATATTCTTTAATATCGGTTTTCCCATATGGGTTTTTTAACTTTTTTATAGTCAAAATGAACTAAAAACACCCAGAATGGTTCTGGGTGTTCTCACTTATTCGATCTTGAATTGCTTTGTCAAATCCCGCAGCTCCTCAGCCAGTTCCGCCAATGTTGTTGAAGAAGCGCTGATCTCCTCCATTGAGGCGAGCTGTTCCTCCGCTGAAGCGGCGATATCCTGGATGCTTGCGGTGCTTTCTCTGGAAACATCTGCAATCTCTTCGACAGCGCCCGACACTTCCTGTGATCCTTGCGATAGCTGCTCTGCAGCGGCATTCATCGTCTGCAGCTTGCCGGCAATATCATTTGTCATCTCATATATGGTTCTAAAGCTTGACGCCGTTTCATCAGTTATGTTGAGCCCTGACTGGACTTCATGGTTGACCGATTGAAACATGTTCAGAGAGTGATCGATTTCTTTGACGATTTCCTGAATCAGATTTTCGATTTCTTTCGCCGAATCCGCTGATTGGGCCGCAAGCTTCCTTACTTCTTCGGCTACGACCGAGAAGCCTCTGCCCGATTCCCCGGCACGGGCAGCTTCGATCGCGGCATTCAGCGCAAGCAGGTTCGTTTGATCAGCGATTCCGTTAATGACGCGCAAAATGCTCGTGATGTCTTTTGATTTGCCTTCAAGTCCTTTGACGACCGCTTCGGCCTGCTTGACGGACCGGTCAATTGAATTCATTTGGCCGACCGTCTTTTGCACAAGCTCTTCCCCTTTGCCGGCAATCTCCGTCGATTTGACAGAAGCATCGGTAATGACTGCGGACGTTTTGGACATATCCTGCAGTCCGTTGTTCATCTCATTCAGTTGCTGTGCGCTCGCTTCTACTTTTTCTTTCTGGCTTTCATTCCCGTCAGAGAATTGTTCAATGGCCATTGTGATATGTTCGGTCGCTTTGCTTGTCTGTGCAGCGCTTGCGTGCAGCTCTTCAGATGAAGACGCCACATTGTCGACCGACGTTTGAATGACGCTGATCAGCTTCTTGAGAGAATCGGCCATTTCATTAAAGCTTGTCCCAAGCTGGCCGAATTCGTCTTTAGAACGGACTTCGATTTTTTGCGTCAAATCTCCGCTGCTGATGCTTTTCGCCGAGGAAACAAGCTGATTTAACGGTTTGCTGATTCCGCGAACGATGAAGTAGACGAGAATCCCTCCGAGGGCGATCGCAGCCGCCAAAATGATCATCGCCATATTAAATACCGGCTGGGCCGCTTCAGATATTTCCTCCGTAAACATCGTTCCGCCGATTTTCCAACCGGTCAGCTTGTTTGTTGTGAAGGCCATCTGCTTTTCTTTGCCTTGGAACGTATATTGAAAAGAACCTTTTTCTTTGCCGTACATTTGTGCCACCCAATCACCTTTGCCCTCCGTTCCGGCTTTAATGGTCGGATGGGCCACATACTTTTTGTCATCGCTTGAAATAAACGCAAACCCGTTTTTGCCGATATTGACGCGCTCTGACGCTTTAATCAGCTCATCGATTTTCATGTTGACAGCGACAACACCGGAGCCGTCCGCCGTCTGCTGTGCGATCGTGACGACCATCGTGCCGGTCGAAGCCGTTTTGTAAGGGTCTGTCACAATGACTTTGCCTTTATTTTCAACGGCTTTCTTATACCAGTCCCTTTCAACCGGATTATAATCGCTTGACATCTTTTCATTTGGGTAGCGGACGAACAATCCGTCATTTGAACCTGTGAAGATTGCTTCCACGTCTTCATTCAGCTTGGCGTACTGCTCGAATTTTTCCTTCAGTGACACATTTCCTTTCTCTTTATAAAGCTTCTCATTCACCCAATCGCTGAAATAGGAAACCGCATGTTCTTTCTTTCCGATATTTTGATCAATGATTTCATTGAGCTGTTCAACATTATCCTGGGCGCTTCTCATGATCTCGCTTTCGAGAGAGCTTCCCGCCGTGTGATAGGCGCTGTAGGATAGAGCTAAGATCGGTACTGTCAGCACCAATAAAAAACTCAAAAACAGCTTTTTTGAAATAGACGGACGTTTGAGCCAGTCCAATTGTGTTTTCATTTGATATAACTCCTTTAGTTCAAGATTATGAAACTAATATCGGAGACCGGGCTCATTTGTGTATATTAAAAAACTTTTATAAGTATTTCAGAAAATTCTTTAAAGCGAAGCAAAAAATCCTAAAACGGTTAAAGTTTTAGGATTTTGTCTTCCTTTCAGCGTGACCTTCAACCCTTGCAGTCTAGGAAGGCCGAGCATCGAAGCGGGCTTTCACAGGATGTGATGACGGCGGCGTTCAGGCAGGACGCCTGCGCAATTAGCCGCCGTTCCTTTTTCTATTCGTGCGCACCGACTTAGCAGGCCTGACAACGAATGCGAGGGTTTGTCGACACGCAGAAAGGGCTGTTAAAACAGCCCTTTCTGCTATTCAAGCTTAAATTTTTTCGTTAAATCGCGAAGCTCTTCTGCCATTTGTTCAAGAGTTGCAGCTGATGAGCTGATCTCTTCCATGGAAGCGAGCTGTTCTTCCGCCGATGCGGCAATGTCCTGAATGCCGGCGGAGCTTTCTCGTGAAACATCTGCAATCTCTTCGACCGCTCCCGAAATCGCTTGTGAACCGTCTGTTAATTGTTCGACCGTGCCATTCATCGTCTGCAGCTTTCCGGCGATTTCATTTGTCATATCATAGATTTGCTTAAAGCTTGATTCCGTCTCTTCTGTAATGACAAGACCTGACTGCACTTCCTCGTTGACGGATTTGAACATGTTGAGAGAGTGTTCGATCTCTTTGACGATGTCCTGAATCAGCGTCTCGATTTCTTTCGCCGATCCTGCTGATTGTGCGGCGAGCTTCCTTACTTCTTCAGCGACGACTGAAAAGCCTCTGCCCGATTCTCCGGCGCGCGCTGCTTCGATGGCGGCGTTCAGCGCCAAAAGATTCGTCTGGTCGGCAATGCCGTTGATCACGCGGAGGATTGCCGTGATGTCTTTGGATTTTGATTCCAATCCTTTGACAACGCGTTCAGCCTGCTTGACTGATTGATCAATCGAATTCATCTGACCGACGGTTTTCTGGACGAGCTCTCCGCCTGTTTCGGCAATTTCCGTCGATTGAATGGATGAAGCCGTAATCGTTTCTGATACACCGGCCATTTCGGTCAGCTGGTCATTCATTTGGCTGAGCTGTCGTGAGCTTGTTTCGACTTTTTCGTTCTGATTTTCAGCGCCGCTTGAGAACCGCTCGATGGCCAATGTAATATGTTCGGTCGCTTTGCTCGTCTGATCAGCGCTTGCTGTCAGCTGTTCTGAGGATGAGGCTACATTGTCAACCGATTCTTGAATGGCACTGATCAGCGCGCGCAATGAGTCGGCCATCTCGTTAAAGCTTGTGCCAAGCTGACCGAGTTCGTCCTTGGAGCGCACTTCGATTTTTTGTGTCAGATCCCCATTGCTGATGCTCTTGGCAGATGAAACGAGCTGATTTAACGGTTTGCTGATCGCCCGGACGATGAAGTAGACGAGAAGGCCGCCCAATACAATGGCTCCAGCCAGCGTGATGATCGCCATATTGAAGACCGGCTGTGCAGCATGTTTGATTTCGTCTTTATACATCGAGCCGCCGATTTTCCAGCCAGTCAATTTGTTCGTCGTGTAAACCGTTTTCTTTTCTTTACCTTTTTCCGTAACATCAAACACGCCGCTTGCTTTGCTGTACATGTTGTCGGTCAAAGCCGTTCCCGCTTCAGTGCCGGCCTTGATCTCAGGATCGGCGATATAGTTTTTGTCATTGCTTAATATGAAAGCATGGCCGGTTTTGCCGATATTGATGCTGTTCGCCGCTTCGATCAGCTTGTCAATATTCATGTCAAGCGCGACAACGCCTGATCCGTCTTTCGTTTGCTTTGCGATGGTGACAACCATATGTCCTGTTGATGCCGACTCATATGGTTCTGTGACGATCGTTTCGCCTTTTTTTTCTACCGCCTGTTTATACCAATCCCTCTCCACCGGATCATATCCATCCGGCAGTGGTGCATTAGGATATTGAGCATAGATGCTTTCATTCGAGCCGGTGAACACGAGCTCCACATCAGGATTTTGCTTCGAAAATTGCTCAAATCTTTGTTTGATGGAAGCCTGTCCCTTCTCCTCGTACGCCTTTTGATCCACCCATTCGCTGAAATACGCGATAGATGTTTCCTTGGCGCCGATATTTTGGGTGATCACTTCATTCAATTCATCGACATTGTCTTTGGCGCTCCTCATGATCTCGTCTTCAAGCGTACTGCTCGCCGTGTAGTATGAAGTAAACGAAAGTACTAAAATCGGAATGGTTAAAATTAATATAAATGAAAAAATGAGTCTTTTTGAAATAGAAGGACGCCTTGTCCAGTCCAATAGCCTTTTCATAAATGATGTCTCTCCTTTCTCTACTTTTATCGGAGAGAGATCATATTTTTTAAATAAAAAAAGCGGGAAATGAAACCATTTTCGTGCCCAAGCTTTAAGGCATATCTTAATAAAAAAGGAAAAGGGTGTTTTTCCATGATAAATATTTCGGGCTATTGGCTTCGCCCTGAGGATGCGGAAAAACTGAATGTCAGCGGGATGCAAAAAGAGATTGCCGACCAGATGCTCGCCATGCCTTCCAGCTACAGCTACAGCACGGTGTCTGAACTGTTATTCGAGCTCAGCTTCAGGGAGAATACGATCGAATCAGCCAGGGCGCTGATCAACAGCGGTGCCAGGTTTGCCACATTTTCAAAAACATATGGCAATGAGGCGTATTGGAGGGTGTCGCCTGAAGGGGCATTGGAGTTGAGATACAGAGTGTCCCCTTCCAATGCGATAAAAGACATTTTTGAAAGGGGCTCTCTTTATGCGTTTGAATGTGCAACTGCCATCGTCATCATCTTTTATATGGCGTTGATCAAAACGATTGGCGGGCAAACGTTTGATCAGCATTATGACAGAATCATCTTATATGACTGGCATTATGAGAAGCTTCCGATCTACACGGATAAAGGGAACGATTATCTGCCCGGAGACTGCCTGTATTTTAAAAATCCCGAATTTGATCAGGAAAGGCCGCAATGGCGTGGAGAAAACGCCATTTATTTAGGCCATAATCAATATGCGGCACACGGATTGGGTATCCTGAGCGCCGAAGCTATCATAGAAAAGTTGAATAAGCTGAGAAAACCGAATGCACAGACCTCCGCCTATTTGATGAGTCAGGTGACACGGGTCGATATTCCGACGATCTTTCAGATCATCAGATAACGCCGGCGGGACAGAGCTGTTCCATCAGCTCTTCTACGGTTGTTTCTTTTTCTATAGCGCGCGCGGCCTGACCGCACCATAAAGACATGTTGCCGGGGTTGTTTTCAAGCTGCGCCTTTTTTCTCATCGGTTTTGTCAATGCGTTTTGCAGCGGATACGGCAATGCCTCATCCTCATCTTGCCGCCTGTCTTCCATCCACTGATTGACAATGCCTCTTGCCGGTTTTCCTGAAAACAATCTCGTCAGCCTTGTGTCCGTCTCAGCCGCCCTGATCAATTGTTGCTTGTAAATTTGAGATGTTCCGCTTTCACTGCACGCCAAAAATACGCTTCCCAATTGGACGCCTTGTGCGCCCAGCGCGAATGCTGCCGCTACTCCTCTTTTGTCAAAAATGCCTCCCGCCGCGACTACTGGAACCGACACATGGTCTGCTGCTTGCGGAATCAGGGCCATTGACCCGACGGCGGCCTCTCCCTTCGTATGTAAGAAAGCTCCCCTGTGACCGCCCGCTTCACTTCCCTGAACAACGATGACATCCATGCCTTTCTCTTCAAGCAGCAGCGCTTCTTCAACAGACACTGCGGTTCCGATCAAACAGCATTGTCGTTTTTTAAGCTCTCCTACAACCTCGGCGGGCGGCACACCAAACGTAAACGAACAGACTTTGACATCCGATTTGAGAATGATGTCAATTTTTTCATTAAAATCAGACCAATCCTGTTCCTCGCTTGTCTCAGGCTCTGCCGACTGTGATAAAGGGATTTTCTTTTGCCAGCCTTCCAGTTTTTCGCGGCTGACCTGTTCCCTTTTTTCCGGAACAAACAGATTGACTTGAAACAAGGCGGGTGTGAGCTCTTTCGTTTCTTCGATCTGCCTTTTTAAAGCTGCAGGTGTCAAATAACCCGAAGCCAGGCTGCCCAGACCGCCTTGATTGGAAACAGCGGCAGCAAGCCGGGGCGTTGCCGGTCCGCCGGCCATCGGCGCTTGTATAATCGGCTTTGACAGCGAGAGAAGCTTCATTAATTCGTTCATTGCCGTGATCCCCCTTTTAATCGGCTATGATTTTAAAATAGCAGGTTCGCGATCTCGGACCGTCGAATTCGCAGAAATAAATGCCCTGCCATGTGCCAAGAATCAGCTTTCCGTCTGCAATGATGATGTGTTGTGACGCCCCGACAGTGCTCGATTTCATGTGAGCGGCAGTATTGCCTTCCATATGGCGGTCAAGTCGATGCTCCCAAGGATACACTTCATCAAACCGTCTCAGCATATCGCGTTTTACATCGGGATCAGCGTTTTCGTTTATCGTAATCCCGGCTGTTGTATGGGGGCAATAGATGATCACGGCGCCGTTTGAAACGCCCTTTTCCGTGATAAACTGTTGCACTTCATCAGTGATGTCAAGCATTTCATCGCGCCGGGCTGTCTGTATCCGTATTTTTTTCAGCATATACAATCGGCTCCTTTCTTTTCGCGCCCATTACTTCACTTCGTTAAAAGTCGCCGATTTCCTTTCTGAATATAAGTAAATGCGTGCTTCATACGGCTTCATGATAAAGGAAGTCAGATGTTTATGGTTTTGGATATCGATATTGGACATGAGGAGCATGTCGCTTGATAATGGATATGCTGAATGCTGATAAAATGCAATACGCCGGCTTAAGTTCACAATCACAATCGCTTTCTCTCCCCCAAGCTTGCGCAAATAGGCTATAATCTGCGGGTCCTCTGGAAGAAGCAGCTCAAACGTTCCATCGATGAAAACGTCATGGCGTTTTCTGAGGGCGATGATCTGTTTATAAAAGCGGTAGATGGAATGCCTCTCTTTTTGCTCGTTTGCGACATTGATCGTGCAATAATTGTCATTGATGTTCAGCCACGGCTTCCCGCAGGTAAACCCGGCATTTTGCCCATCCGTCCATTGCATCGGTGTTCTGGCGTTGTCTCTGCTCTTTTTCCGCACCGCCTTCATGATGTCTTCATGTGAGCGGCCTTTTTCTTTCTGAATACGATAGAACCTTTTGACGGAAACATCGTCATAATCTTCTATACGAGAGAATGCCGCGTTTGTCATGCCGATTTCCTGGCCTTGAAAAATAAACGGTGTTCCCTTCATCAAAAAATACATCGCAGCCAAAGCTTTTGCACTTTCAATTCTGTAAGTCCCATCCTCCCCCCAAACTGAAACGGCGCGAGGCTGATCGTGATTTTCGATAAAAAGCGCATTCCATCCCGTCACTTCAAGAGCGGTCTGCCAGCTTGACAAAATTCGCTTCAGGCGCACGATGTCGATCTGTTCTTCATCGTCAATATCCCAAAGTCCGAGATGTTCAAATTGAAAAATCATGTTGAAGATGCCGTTTTTCTCGCCGACCCATGCCTCCGCTTCTTCAGCGCTGACTCCATTCGCTTCTCCGACCGTCATGATATCAGGATGCCTGGCGAATGTTTCTTCCTTCAGTTCCAGGAGAAAGTCCATGATTCCCTCAACATTCATATGGAAGGCAAAGGACGGGACAAATCGGAGCCCTTCTGGATTGGGGAGATCCGGAAGCCCTGCTTTTTTCTTAATATGCGAAATCGCGTCCACTCTAAAGCCGTCGATTCCTTTATCAAGCCACCAATTGATCATGCTGTAGAGCGAGCGGCGCATATCACCGTTTTCCCAATTCAAATCGGGCTGTTTTTCGTCAAAAATGTGGAGATAGTACTGATCTGTTTTTGGATCAAAGCTCCAGGCGGAACCGCCGAATATGCTTTCCCAATTGTTTGGCTCATGCCCGCCTTTCCCGTCCTTCCAAATATACCAGTCCCGTTTTGGCGATGTTTTGTCTGACCTTGATTCAATGAACCATGGATGCTCATCACTTGTATGATTGATGACGAGGTCAATGATCAGTTTCAAACCGAGCCGGTGCGCTTCGGCCAATAATGCGTCAAAGTCGGCCATCGTCCCGAATTCTTTCATGATGCTTTGATAATACCTGATGTCGTAGCCATTGTCGGCATTAGGGGAATCAAAGACCGGACAGATCCAGATCGCATCCGCACCAAGCTCCTGAATATAAGGCAGCTTCATCCTGATCCCGTTCAAATCCCCGATCCCGTCCCCGTCGGAATCCATAAAACTGCGCGGATAGATTTGATAGACGACCGCTTCTTTCCACCATGCCCTTGTCATTCAAACACTCCTTAGCTGTTGTTTCCATATTATATAAGGAAACAATACAAGTTATGAACTGTTTCATAAACAAACCACCGCCCTTTAAAAAGAGCGGTGGCAAAAATCAATGAACCTTCACATCCCAATTGGAAATATTGATTTGTCCTGTTCCTCCGAATACTTCTGTACCAAATTCGACACTGCTGACATACTTCGTTTTGCTGAGCCAGTTTTTTGAATCGGCCAAATAATCGGTGAAGTCGCGGATGTTCAGGCTAGCACTCCGGGTGTTTGACGTTCTGACAAATGAATAGACATTCCAGCCTTTTCCGCCTCCGGCATCAATGTAGCCTTTATACACCTTCCATTTGTGCCCGCCGACTGACACGGTTTCGACATAGGAACCTGCGGGGCCTGCATTGGTGTTGTTCAGCCAGATCATGATTTCATCGGTTGGAGCGGTGTCCCAGCTCGCATGATTCGTGTTGTGCAGCCAAATGTCGTATGCCGCGTTGTATGTGCCGTTCGCACTGATCGAATAACTGACATTCGTGCTGATGTTTTTCTGATCTGACAAACGGGTCGGGAAGCCGCTTCCTTTCGTATAGCCTTCCGTCCAGTGCCAGCCGCTGACGATCGACGGATAGGCTTTAACTGTGCTTGTCGTGCTCGGCCAATTCCATACCCAGCCTAAATCCGAATCACTGTTATGATAAATCGTCTGCCACCAGCCGCTGACCTGGTCGGCTCCCCAGACATTGTTGAATATGTAGTATTGATTGTTTTTAAAATACATTTTTTCCGCTGGCTTGGATGAAGACGCGGCAAGCGCCGTGAACGGTCCCGCCAATAAGATGGTGAGCGCGAAGCCCCACAAAAGAAGCGATTTTGCGAACGAATGTTTTTTCAACGTTTTATGAACCTCCTCGTGATAATACACGACCATTATAAAAAAGAATCGGCAGCAGCACATTCATAGAAAGTCATGATTTTCCATAGATCATTATACTTAACTTTAAAAAAATCGCCAAAAAAAAGAAGTTTTCAGCTGCTATCGAACTAAAAACAGACTTTTAAACCGCAATCCGGGTTAAAAGTCTGTTTTTTTTATTTCAACAAAGCGAATATGGTGATCTTCGGCATCAAGAATTTTAAATTCGCATCCTTCCGTCTTAAAGACATCGCCGTTTTTCAGCTCCATTTTTTGCGTCAAGAGCCACCCGGCGATCGTATCCACCTCTTCATTATCGATCGCAATATGAAGAAGATCATTCACTTCGTCAATTAACGCTTTGCCGTCCATAATATAATGATGCTCGCCTTTTTTAACGATGTGAGGCATTTCATCCTGATCAAATTCATCCCTGATTTCCCCGACGATTTCTTCCAAAATATCTTCTACCGTCACAAGCCCCGCCGTTCCGCCGTACTCATCAGCAAGGATCGCCATATGAATACGCTCTTTCTGCATCCGAATCAATAGTTCCTGAATCGGGATGCTTTCAATCACCCTGATCACCGGCCTCATGATTTCGGTTAAATGGATCGACTGATCAAGGAAATAGGATTTAAACAGATCCTTGCTGTTGACGATTCCGATAATATGATCTTTATCATCCTTAATGACCGGATATCTCGTATAGCGTTCATTCATAACGGTTTCAATCGCTTCCTTGATGGCCTGATCTTCATCAAGCGTCGCCATCTCCGTTCTCGGAACCATGATTTCCCGCGCCAGCCTGTTGTCAAACTCAAAGATTTTGTTGACATACTTAAACTCCGACTGGTTGATCTCGCCTTTTTTATAGCTTTCAGACAGCATAATTCGCAGCTCTTCCTCACTGATGGCCACTTCATGTTCTTTGACCGAATGGAAACCAAAAAGTCTGGTCAGCAGACGGGCCGAGCCGTTTAATAATTTAATGAAGGGATACATGATTTTATAAAAAAGAATCAGCGGCTTCGCCGTCCAGAGGCTGACGGCTTCCGCCTTTTGAATGGCAATCGTTTTCGGAGCCAGCTCACCGACCACAACATGCAAAAACGTAATAATCACAAAAGCGGTCACCACTGACCCGATCCTTATGACCGACTCAGGCAGACCGAAGAGTTCGAAAAGCGGGTGAATGATCCTCTCAAATGTAGATTCCCCGAGCCAGCCGAGCCCTAAAGCGGTGATCGTGATTCCCAGCTGGCAGGCCGATAAGTATTCATCTAAATTTGAAATCACCTTTTTGGCTGCAATCGCCCGCGTATCCCCGTTTTCCACCAATTGATCGATTTTTGTCCCGCGAATTTTAACAATCGCGAACTCGGCGACAACAAAAAAAGCTGTTGCTGCAATTAAAAGCATGACGAGTATGAGATTTAAGATATTCAAAAAAAACCCTTACCAAATGAATTGGTAAGGGGTCACCTCCTCTGACGAATGGTTAGTCATTACGGCCGGACAGGAAAATCGCTACGAAGCGCAGCAGTTCAAACAATGAAACGAGCGCTGCGGCTACATATGTCAATGCCGCGGCATCAAGTACTTTGCTGACGCCTCTTTCTTCAGTGTTGCGGATCATTCCTTCCGAGACGATGATCCGTTTTGCCCTGGAGCTTGCGTTGAATTCAACAGGCAGCGTCACAAGCTGAAAGAGTACGGCTGCGGAAAACAGTATGATGCCGAGGCCGATCAGATTCAGGCTTCCAAGCAATAAGCCGCCAAGAAATAAAAACGGCGCCACTCCCGAAGAAAAGTTGACAATCGGGAACATCTTATGCCTTAAAACAAGGGCGCCGTATGATTCCTGATGCTGCAAGGCATGTCCGCATTCATGGGAAGCAACGGAAACTGAAGCGATCGAACGGCCGTAATATACGGGTTCAGATAACCGTACAACGCGCGCTGTCGGGTCATAATGGTCTGTCAAGGTTCCTCTTACCGGTTCAACCGGAACATCGTAGAGGCCGTTGCGGTCGAGAATCTGTCTGGCCACTTCCGCCCCCGTTCTTCCGCTTGAGGCCTCCACTTTTGAATATTTTTCAAAGTTACTCTTTACTTTAAATTGTGCCCAAATTGATAAACCTAATGCAGCAAATGTCAATAACAAAAAAATCATGCTCATCAAATCATCTTCCCTCTTTAAAGTAAAATGGTTTATGAATTCGAAATGGTTAAAATATATTTTATTTGAGGGGATCCCCTTTGTACAGGAAAATGCATTACCTGCTTTTCCGCGGAAAACAAATCCCGATAAAACAACAGGCCATTCCCGAAATCATCACATACAATGGCGGCCTTACCGTCAGCTCCTTGAAAAACTCGCTCCAAAACACTTCATTTGTCGTCAGGTAGACGGAATTCAAATCAAAAATGAATTGAATGGCCGCGCCCGCCATCAGCTGCACGCCGATCAACACCAGGATGATTCTCAATAAACAGGACATTCAACTCGCATCCCCCACCCGTTTTGTAAAATTGTATGGAGGGATCGGAACTGTTATACCGGCGCATCAAAAATATCATATCTCTCATATCTATTGTCGGTAACTCCCTGTTGTTTTCTCCTGAAAATATTTGGATATACTGAATAAAAAAAGCGCAGCGGGTGGTGGCACGGTGAAAGTTACAGACCAAGAAAAAGAACAGCTGAGCACAGCGATTGATAAAATGAATGAAGGGCTTGATGCATTCATTCTCCTTTACAACGAATCGGAAAAAGACGAGCCGCTGATCGAGTATGAAGATGAAACCGCGGACATTATCAAAAAAGCGATTGAACACCATGGAAAAGAAAGCATCAATCAAAAATTAAACGCGATCATAAAAGAAATTTTATCGTTTTCCCTTTTGCAGGATGGTGAAAAAACGTGAAATCAAACCGTATTTTTATCGCATGGCTTAGATGGCCGATGTATGTTCGGGTTTCTATCATCATCCTTTTATTGATCATTATTTTTGGAGAACTGATCACAATCGTTGAACCTGATCAATTTTCAAATGTCTTTGACGGGATTTGGTGGTCGCTCATTACCGTCTCGACCGTCGGATACGGCGATGCGGTGCCGAAGACGGCCGCTGGAAAACTTGTCAGCATGGTGCTCATTTTATTAGGCGCCGCTTTTGTGACGGCCTATTTTGCAACGATGGCGACAGCGGCTTTCAATAGGCAGCAGCGCTATGCAGAAGGCAAGGTGAATTACAAAGGAAAGGGGCATATCGTTCTGGTCGGCTGGAACGAAAAATCCAATAAACTGATTCGCTCTCTGCAAGCCAACAATCCCGGCAAAACGATCGTGCTGATTGATGAAACATTAAAGGAAGGCCCGCTGATGGAGGACGTTCACTTCATCAGCGGACATGCCGCAGACGATGCCACATTAACAAGTGCCAATATCGAAAAGGCCGGCATTGTTTTGATAACCGCTGATCAGCATAAAAACGAAGCGGCCGCAGATACGCAGACCATCTTAACATTAGTGGCTGTCAAAGGGCTGAACCCTTCCGTTTATTGCATCGCCGAAATCCTGACGGAAAAACAAAAAAAGAATGCCGAGCGGGCCGGAGCAAGTCAAATTATCAGTACGGCTGAGTTATTAAAAACCGCGATGCTGCAGCATTTTCTCATTAAAAGCCAGCTTCCTGGTCCGGTTTTCGAAGAAGCCGACATTCATTTAAAAGTCCATGCCTTTCCTGTTCCGGCATCTTTGCAAGGAAAAACGTTCCAAGATGCGATCCATCACTTTTTGAATGACGATATTTTGCTTGTCGGTATTCAGCAAAAAGACGGACCGGCTTTATCGCCTTCCTTTTCGTACAAACTCGAGCCGACTGATCAGTTGCTGGCGCTTTAAGACAACAGCGCCTGTTCGAGTTCTTTTACATAAGAACGGCCCAGATCTTCATAGACACTTGCGATATCGGCATCTTTTTCCTTTGGCTCTGCAAATTGGTCAAAGGAGGCACGAAAATTCCCCTGAATGACGTGATCATCGAGCGCCTCCTGATAAACATGGCGCAGCAAAAACGGCTTGCCCAATTTGACTGTCGCGTTTTGCGAATCAAGCTGTCCGTCTTCCGCCTCAAACGGCACCCGCAAAAACAAATATCCGTCTTGATCATCCATCTTATAGTCAAAAAAGCCGTGGTCGTACTCCCATCCCCCGCTGATCACATATCCGAGCGGTTTTAGCGTTTGTTCAAGGTGATAGAGCGAGAAAGAACGATTTTCCAATTCAGATGGTATGTTTATCATAAAAAAACCCCTTTTTCGTTTTTACATTTACCTTACATCAGCATCACTACCGTAATTCTTTGTCAGGCTTGTTCAAATGGCCTTCTGTAATTTCGTTAAAGAGCGTACCCTCCGGCTGCAGTGCATTGTTTTGCATTTGCAGAAATTTTTTATACTCCCCGACGGTAAAAGGCTTTGCATCATCAGTTAATTCATAGCCGATCTGGCCATTAGACTCCAGGGTTGCGTTTTTGACATCAGATAATTTTGAAATTCCCTGGGTTCTCAGCCTCATTTCCAGCTGGTCGACGGTCAGTCGGTGTTTTTTGAGGTTGTCTGTTTGCAATTCCCCATTTTCGATCAGGACAACCGCTTTTCCCGCTATAAGGGTTTCAAAAAAGTCAAATTTCATTTTTAAATACTCGATCAACAAGAGAACGATGATAAAAATTGATGCGGCTGTCACCGTTTTGAAGACGCTGTCTTCGATGATTGGCTGAACGATGATCGTTCCGATGGAAATCATGACGACGGTTGTCGCTATCGTCATTTGCGATATCGATTTTCTTCCGGAAATTCTCAACAGGATAATCCCCGTTAAAATAAGAAGAAGTGTTTTCAGAACAAAAAGCATGACCTCACCCCAAACCTTTTTATTTCTTTATTATGGTTCAGAAGTGTTTTCTTATGAGTATGTTTGCGGCAAAACTGGCAAATAACGAATATTCAAAAGAGGAAATGAGATATATCGAATGCTCCGAAAGACCTCAGGACCGGTCCAGTTTTCATTGATCTGCCCATTAAAAGAAGGATTTTTATTTTCGATTGAAGAAAATGTAATTGATGAAAATTACTGTATCGCATATAAAGAAAGCAGGTGCAAAAGGTGAATGTTAAGGTTTGCATGGTATCCATTAAAGTAACGGATATGAAAGAAGCGAAGAGTTTTTATTGTGAAAAATTGAATTTTAAATTGGAAAAAGAGTATGGGGAAAATATCATTGAATTAAATGTCGACGGTTTTCCAATTATTCTTGAGAAAGCTTCGAAACCGAACACCTTAGAGTATGGAGAACATTCACAAGTCGTACTTGGTTTACAGACCGATGATATAAAGAAGGACATGAATCACCTGAAACAAAACGGTGTACACGTTTTGTACGAAGAACCGCAAACATGTCCTCCGGGTCATTATACGGTCATTGTCGACCCGTTCGATAATAAAATTGAGCTGCTTGAAGTTTCTAAATCAATGGCGAACATGTAATAAAAAACAGACTCATCTGGAGTACTCCCCTTCCCAGTCCCCCTCTTTTGCCAGCGGAAGCCGTGGTAAAATCATGATGAGGAATCTATAGGGAGTGGATAGATGAATGAGGGACTATTTTCTGCAATCGAAACGGATTGGGTTTTCGCTATGGTCAAAAGAGGATATGGATTTAGCAAACGTATTGTGGGGAGATCCGGATGTAACAGCATATATATCCAGCCGCGGCAGGCTTGAAGCTGAAGAGGTAAAAAACCGTTTACAGCAAGAAATCGAACAATATCAAACGGACGGTGTTCAATATTTTCCGATTTTCGCCATAGACAATCATGCCTTTATCGGATGTTGCGGACTCCGTCCATACAACCTTGATGAGCGGGTTTATGAAATCGGATTTCATCTCGTGCGTTCGATGTGGCATAAAGGCTATGCTAGTGAAGCTGCCATATCCATGATTGATTATGCTTATACAAAAGTAAACGCAAGCAAGCTGTTTGCCGGCCACCATCCTGAAAACCAGGCTTCACGAAAGCTCTTGAACAAGCTCGGCTTCCGTTATACACATGACGAATTTTATCCGCCAACAGGCCTTCACCACCCGTCCTACATATTGCACAAAACGTAAAAATGGCCGGCTGCACTTCACTGTGCTGCCGGCCATTTTCTCTTCTTATTGATTCAAGCGTTTTTCAAGCTCCGCTTTTTTCTCTTCAAATCCCGGTTTGCCGAGAAGGGCGAACATGTTCACTTTGTAAGCTTCAACCCCAGGCTGGTCAAACGGGTTGACACCGAGCAGATATCCGCTCATCGCGCAGGCTTTTTCAAAGAAGTATACAAGGTAGCCAAACGTATAGGCGTTCATTTCCGGTACGTTCACGATCAGGTTCGGCACATTTCCGTCCGTATGTGCGAGCATCGTGCCTTGGAACGCTTTTTTATTGACGAAATCGACGGTTTTGCCCGCTAAATAGTTCAGGCCGTCAAGGTCATTGTCCGCTTCTTCGATCGTCAGTTCATGTCTTGGCTTTTCAACATTCAAGACGGTTTCAAACATATCTCTTCTTCCTTCTTGAACATATTGTCCAAGTGAGTGAAGATCGGTAGAGAAATTGGCGGAAGAAGGGTAAATCCCTTTTTCGTCTTTTCCTTCGCTTTCGCCGAACAGCTGCTTCCACCATTCCGCAAAGTACTGAAGGCCAGGCTCGTAGTTGATCAGCATTTCGATTGTTTTTCCTTTATTATAAAGAACGTTTCTGACAACCGCGTATTGGTAAGCCGGGTTATCCTCTAGCTCTGATACGGAAAAATCTTTGCTTGCATCTTGAGCGCCTTTCATCATGTCATCGATATCAACACCGCTGACGGCAATCGGAAGCAGCCCAACCGCAGTCAGGACAGAATACCGTCCGCCGACATCGTCAGGAATGATAAATGATTCAAAGCCTTCTTCATTGGCCAGCGTTTTTAGTGCGCCGCGCTCTTTATCTGTTGTCGCATAAATGCGGCGTTTCGCTTCTTCTTTTCCGTATTTCTCTTCCAGAAGCTTGCGGAAAATCCGGAAGGCGATCGCCGGTTCAGTCGTTGTTCCTGATTTGGAAATGACGTTGATTGAAAAATCGGCGTCTTCGAGAAGGTCCATGACATCTTTCATATAGGAAGAGCTGATATTGTTGCCGATAAAAATGACTTGAGGCGTTTTCCGTTTTTCTTTCGGCAGGGTGTTGTAGAATGAATGATTCAGCATTTCAATCGCTGCTCTCGCGCCGAGATAAGAACCGCCGATTCCTACGACAAGAAGGACGTCAGAGTCGTTTTTAATTTTTTCGGCGCTTGTTTGAATGCGGGCAAATTCTTCTTTGTCATAGTTGGACGGAAGATCCACCCAGCCTAAAAAGTCGCTGCCGGCACCGGTTTTTTCATGAATCGAGTGATGGGCAACCTTTACGAAATCACGCAGATATGTAAGCTCTTTTTCTTTAAAAAATGGCAATGCTCTTGAGTAATCAAAACGGACATGCGTCATATGAATAAACCTCCAGTTCTCACTGTTTTCTAATATTCCCGCCAGCGCTTTCATTTTTGACTCGGGCTCCGGCTAGTATGGGTCTGTTAAACATGTCGATTTAAGGCGACAGCCTCTTCCCTTTTCACTTTATATGAACTCCATCGCGAAATCAAGTGATGAACAGGAGCGACCAATGCCTTGATGGCGGCTTGGCAGCCAAAAATGCCGAATTCGCATGGAACTTTGAATTTTTGTCAAAATGACAACAAATCAAAAAGCGGCTCGGAAAGAGCGTTCCTTTCCGGAGCCGTTTTGTAGTTACAGCGAAGCTTTCAGGATGGACAGAACATCCGCTTTATTCAACGTTTTAAAACGGCCGAATTCTCCGTTGGCCATCGCTTTGTCGGCAATGAGATCAAGCTTTTCATCCGTGATATCATAATCGCTGAGGCGGCTCGGCGCTCCAAGACTCGTCCAGAATTCTGAAAGCTTTTCAATACCCGCCAGAGCCACTTCACGATCTGTTTTGCCTGTTTCATCAACGTCAAACACACGGACGGCAAGCTGTTTAAAGCGGCCGACATTTTCAGAAAGCGTGTGCTTCATCCAGTTCGGGAAGAGGATGGCAAGTCCTCCGGCATGAGGAATATCGTAAACGGCGCTGACGGCGTGCTCGATGTTGTGTGTCGCCCAGTCGCCGCGGGCTCCCATTGACAGCATGCCGTTTAAGGCAATCGTACCCGTGAAGAGAATCGTTTCGCGCAGTTCATAATTTTCAAGGTCGTCAATGAGCTTAGGAGCGGTTTCAATCACCGTTCTTAACAGGCTTTCACACATCCGGTCCTGATAAGGGGTATTTTCGACATGATGAAAATATTGTTCAAACACATGGGACATCATATCGACCATGCCGTAAATCGTATGATCTTTAGGTACCGTAAACGTGTTGACCGGATCTAGGATTGAGAACTTAGGGAATACAAGCGGGCTCCCCCATCCGTATTTTTCATTTGTTTCCCAATTGGTAATCACAGACCCTGAATTCATTTCAGATCCGGTCGCCGCTAATGTGAGTACCGTTCCGAACGGGAGCGCTTCAGTCGGAATATGTTTTTTTGTAACAATATCCCAGGCGTCACCATCATATTTAGCGCCCGCTGCAATCGCTTTCGTACAGTCGATGACACTTCCGCCTCCAACCGCCAGAAGAAAATCAATATCATTCTCCTTGCAGATCGCCGCGCCTTTATTGACTGTGGCGACGCGCGGATTCGGTTCAACACCGGCCAGTTCATGAACATTTGCACCCGCTTTTTCGAGGATCGAGACGACTTGATCGTATAAACCGTTTCGCTTAATGCTGCCTCCGCCGTAAATGAGCAAAATGTTGGAGCCGTATGGTTTAATTTCTTCTGGAAGTTTTTCCACTTCTCCGCGTCCGAAAATCAGTTTGGTCGGATTCCAATATGTAAATTGATCCATCTAATCTCCTCCTTTAACCACTATTATGTGAAAAGGCTGTACGCTATGTAAAGCGATCTGCTTTTATACGTATAAACTATCCAAAACGTTCACAATCTATAAATGTTCATGACAAATAAAGGAGGAAAATGAAAAATGAGTGTGCTTCAGCGTATTGCATTGGTATTGACGATTATCGGAGCAATCAATTGGGGACTGATAGGATTTTTTCAATTTGACTTGGTTGCAGCCATTTTCGGCGGACCCGGTTCTGCCATATCCCGTACGGTTTATGCGCTTGTCGGGATTGCCGGTTTGATCAATCTCGGCCTTTTATTTAAACCGCAAGAAGAAACCGCCGGGGAAGACGCGAAACAGCCGGAAATGCGGTAGCCGTCCATAAAAAAATAACTCCGGCGGGGGCCGGAGTTATTTGCGTTCAGCTTACTTTTTGATTAAATCTTTTCTGTTAGACTGCTCAATCCACTCTTCAAGCTTGTCTTTTAGCGTATTGAAGCCTTGCGGAGCAGCCGCATCTTCAGTTTGGACAGCCTTTTGTCTTCTAGGCTTGCTTTCTTTTCGTTCAGGAGCTGCCTGTGTAGCACGAATGGATAGGCTGATTTTGCCTTTTTCCTCATCGACAGAAAGAACTTTAACCTGCACTTCATCACCGATGGCCAAGTGCTCGTTGATATCTTTAACGAAACCGTGTGTCACTTCAGAAATATGCACAAGTCCCTGTGTTTCTTCATCTAGGGCAACAAACGCTCCATACGCCTGTAATCCAGTCACTTTACCAGTGTAAACACTGCCCACTTCAAATTTTGCTGTCATAACTAACAACTCCTACATCTAATGAATTTAACTCTTTTTATACGCAATAAAAAATTATATCACACAAGTCCTTTTTAAGCAAAAAAACTTTTTTTAAAACATACATGTTTAAAACTCACGCCAAAGGGGAATACTGAGAATAATCAAGGCTTTCTAGTATCCCCCCCTTATTTTGTATGCGGACCTGTCAAAAGGTGCGTATTTTTTTGTCCTTATAACTTACAAGCTGCCGACGAACCGCTTCATCCTGACAAGCGCCTCCTGAAGCTGTTCAAGCGAGGACGCATAGGAGCACCTGATATAGCCTTCTCCGCTCGGCCCAAAGACATTGCCCGGAACGACGGCGACTTTTTCTTTCATGAGCAGCGCTTCTGCAAACGCTTCAGAGCTCATACCGGTTTTTTTGATCGACGGAAACGCGTAAAAAGCGCCGCCCGGCTGATGGCAGTCAAGTCCGATCTCATTGAGGCTGTCGACAAACACATTTCGCCTGCGCCGATAGCTTTTTCTCATCTTTTCGACATCGTTGAGCCCGTTTTTAAGCGCTTCCTCTGCGGCGAATTGAGCCATGCTCGGAGCACACATCATGGAATATTGATGGATTTTCAGCATCGGCTCCCGTAAAAAAGCCGGAGCCGCGACATAGCCGAGGCGCCATCCCGTCATAGCGAAGCCCTTTGAAAAACCGGATATCAAAATCGTCCGCTCTTTCATCCCGCTGATTTCCGCAAAGCTGGTATATGGTTCATCATATGTAAGTTCGGCATAGATTTCATCCGCAATGACAATCAGGTCATGCTTTTTCGCAAATGCCGCAATGTCGTTTAGCTCTTCTTTTGAATACACAGAACCGGTCGGATTGGACGGCGTGCAAAGAATGATCGCTTTTGTCCGTTCCGTGACGGCCGCTTCAAAGTCTTCGGCCTTCGCTTTAAATCCCCGTTCAGCATTCGTATGGATGTGGACGGCTCTTCCGCCTGCCAGGGAGACAAGCGCTTCATAGGCGACAAAACACGGTTCGGGAATCAGCACTTCTTCTCCCGGATCGAGAATCGCCCTTACCGCGATGTCGAGGGCCTGGCTTGCCCCGACGGTCACGATCAGCTCGCTCTCCGGCGAATAGTCAAGCTGAAAGCGTTTATTCAAATAAGCGCTGATCTCTTTCCTCAAGGAAAGGAGACCGGCGTTTGCCGTATAGGATGTATAACCCTGTTCAAGGGAAAGGATGCTCGCTTCCCTGACATTCCACGCCGTCACAAAGTCGGGCTCTCCGACGCCTAAGGAAATGACGCCTTCCATCGTTGATGCGAGATCGAAAAACTTGCGGATGCCGGACGGCTTGATTTGCTGTGCTGCTTTGGATATATAACTCGATCTCATTTACGGAGACACCACGATTCTTTTGTCATCATCACCGGAGTCAAAAACTTTCCCGTCGTGCTTGTATTTCTTCAAAATAAAGTGGGTGGTTGTCGATACGACGGAATCAAGCGTCGATAATTTTTCTGATACGAAGTGCGAAATATCAGACATCGTTCTGCCGCGAATGACAACTGACAGATCATAAACTCCTGACATTAAGTAAACGGATTCAACTTCATCAAACCTGTAAATCCGTTCGGCCACTTCATCAAACCCGACGCCGCGCTTCGGTGTCACCTTGACATCGATCATCGCCGTTACGCCTTCATGGCCGTCGACTTTGCGCCAATCGATCATTGCCGAATAATCGATAATGACCTTCTCTTTTTCCAGCTTTTCAATAATCGCTTTCGTTTCTTCCTGAGAGATATTCGCCATTTTCGCGATCGTTTCAGGTTCGAGGCGGCTGTTTTCCTCTAAAATTTCCAATACTTCGGTTTCTTTTTCAGTAAGCTTCATCTTGTTATCACACCTTTAAATGTCTGAGAAATCTTCTGAATATTATAGCACGTTTTTCGGCGATTGTAAGTCGGTAAAAAAAGCGAAATTACGGGGTGAAAAAAATTTTTTCGGGTACGATAAATAACATACTCAAACAGGCTCCGCAACATGCAGTCGGGCTTGTTTTACATGAAGAAAACGATCTCGGAGTGATTTTGATCATGCAGTTATCGAAACCTACCACACAGCACATTCATGGGGTTAATATCTATTATGAACATTATGAAAATCCCGGCAGGACAACGCTGATTTTAATTCACGGCTTTCTTTCCTCTTCGTTCTGCTACAGAAAGCTCATTCCTCTTTTGAAGAATGAGTTTAATATCATCACTCTTGATCTACCCCCTTTTGGACAATCGGAAAAATCGCAGACCTTTGTTTATACGTACCAAAACATGGCCAGAGTGGTGATCGGGCTGATCGAACGGCTGAAGATCACAGAAGCGGTCTTGGTCGGGCATTCAATGGGCGGACAGATTTCCCTTTATGCCGTAAAGGAGCGGCCCGAGCTGTTTAAAAAGGTCGTGCTGCTCTGCAGCTCAGGATATTTAACACGGGCGCCGCGGCGGCTCATTTTCGGGAGCCACATCCCCTATTTCCACTTGTATATCAAACGCTGGCTCTCCAAACAAGGCGTGCTCAAAAACCTGATGAATGTCGTTTATGACAAATCCCTGATCGATCAGGACATGATTGACGGCTATTTGAAGCCATTTCTCGACGATCAGATTTTCAGAGCGCTCGCACGCCTGATCAGACATCGGGAGGGCGATTTAGCGCCCGACGAATTAAAACAAATCGAAACGCCGTCCCTTTTGATCTGGGGGGAAGAGGACCGGGTCGTGCCCGTTCAGATCGGAAAAAGGCTTCATCAGGACTTGCCCAATTCCTCTTTTTATTCTTTAAAACACACCGGGCATCTCGTTCCCGAGGAAAATCCGGATTTTGTTTCAGACAAAATCGCTAATTTTGTCATCACATAAAATAAAAAACCGCCGGCGGCGGTTTTTTAAACAGTTTGGACTCTATGTTTTAGCAGGAACTGCTGTCTTTCAGTACAAGGAGCCGATCTGCCATTTTTATGCATTCCTCCAATGGCAGTGTCTCGTCAAATGACACTTCAAAAACGGCTTGAATCGCCTTGCCGAGCCGGTTTCTATCGTCCTCGGTGTAGACGGCCTGAACGATTTCCGCCGCTTCTGTTTCGTAAAAATCAGCCCCGGCGGAGAAAGGGTCCCATTCTTTGATCATCTGTACAATTTGAGCTGCTGCCTGACTTTCTTTCATATGGATCACCGCTTAAACTGAAATTTTTCAAAGCTATTGTATCATAACCTGGCCAATCTTTGATAAAAAACACCGTTTTAAAGATCCGCGTTTTCCTTTTTCCGCCGCCGAGTGATCAAATAAATTCCGAGGCCGTTGACGAGAACGAGGCCGAAAACCGTATTGCCAAGCGGCGCCCAGCCGCTTTCCCCCGTCATAACCAGCGACAGGACAACTTTGCCGACAAGAGTCGCATTCAATACCGCGAGCCCCCATCCCAATGAGCGCTGCCAAAATGCCGCACATATCAACACGAGAAACCCCATCATCAAAGCAATCGTCAACATGGCTGTAAGCGAAGAGGACAAGAGCATTTGTTCATATTCCAAAACAGTCTGCATCCGGGGATCGATCGTCTCAGGGACTGGGAACCAGACCATGCTGCTCATCATCAGCAAAAAGGTGATGATCACGCCTTTCCATGATCGTTTATAACAAAAATAACAAAGCACAATGAGAAATAACGGGCGGATATACCAGCTAAGCGGATTGAGATGGCGCTGAAAAGCCCATTCAAGCACGCTGTTCCATTCCATTTGCACCCACTCCTTTTTTAAATGAGGCTTTCTCCGCGAAAAGATTGCAATCTCTTGCTATCATCGTTAATGTATAACATATGAAAAAGACATGAGGTGAGATCATGGATTTTAATACAGAACATAACAGACGCGGAACGCAGTCTGTGAAATGGGATTTAACACAAGAATTATTCGGCGTCAATGACGCGCTGCCGATGTGGGTGGCGGATATGGACTTCCGCGCGCCTGAAGCGGTTATTGATGCTCTTCAAGAGCGCCTGGAGCACGGGGTTTTCGGCTATACGTCGGCAGGCGCAAAAACGAAGGAAGCTGTCGTCAGCTGGCTCAACAGACGCCACGGCTGGGAGACTGAACCGTCGTTTATTACGTTCAGCCCCGGCATCGTTACAGCGATTGCCACCGCTGTCCAGGCATTCACTGAACCGGGTGACAAAGTCGTCGTTCAGCCGCCTGTTTACACCCCGTTCTTTGACATGGTGACGAAAAACGGACGGTCTGTATTACATAACCCTTTAATCGAACAAGACGGACGCTATGAGATCGATTTTGCCGATCTTGAAAAAAGCTTGAGCGAACCGGATGTAAAGCTTTTCATTCTTTGCAGCCCGCATAATCCTTCCGGCCGCTCCTGGACGAAACAAGAACTGACAAAGCTTGGCGAGCTCTGCCTTGCCCATGGGGTGACGGTCATTTCTGACGAAATTCATTCCGATTTGATGCTGTATGGGCGCAAACATACCCCGTTTGCCTCGATTTCCCGGGAATTCGCAGAGCTTTCGATCACATGCATCGCTCCGAGCAAGACATTTAATTTGGCCGGACTGCAGGCCTCGGCCATCATCATTCCCGACCGGGCGAAAAGGGCGGCTTTCACACAGGTGATGCAGCGCCAAGGGCTGTCATCGCTAAACGCATTTGCGGTCTCAGCCATTGAAGCCGCATATTCAAAAGGCGAACCTTGGCTGGACCGATTAATCCCCTATATCGAACATAATATGGAGGAAGTGAGCCGCTTTTTGCAGCAGGAGCTGCCTGAGGTGCGGATGATGAAGCCGGATGCCTCATATTTAGCATGGCTGGACTGCAGAGCCCTCGAACTGTCAGATCAGGAATTGAAGCGCAGGCTCCTTCATAAAGGAAAGCTGATTCTTGAATCCGGACCGAAGTACGGCCCGGGTGGAGAAGGGTTTGTCAGAATGAATGTCGGATGTTCACTGTCCGTGGTAAAGGACGGACTGAGCCGCTTAAAAACGGCTTTTTCATAAGCATCACGGCATGTCTATCGTTTATGCGTTTCTTGCTGCATTTCTTGTTCGAGCTTTTCCGCTTTTTCAGCTTCTTTTTTGGAATGTCTGATGATCAGCCGGAATACAAAAAGAGCGATGATAAAGAAAATGGCCAACGTGATAAAAGAAGGAATATACTCTCTTTTATCTTCAGGAAAATAAAGCATAAACTGAATGAGCAATGGCGCCACTCCCCCGATTGTTTATTGTTTCCAAATATAATCATACCATTTGGAGGTGGACGCAGTGAATCAGTTTCAAGTCGGAGATCAGGTAAAAGGTTTTTATAAAACAGGCGTTTATATAGGAGAAATAACGGATATCAAGCCGATGCACTATTTAGTGAAAATTCTCGCCGTCTTAACCCATCCGAAGCAGGGGGATCTTCATCATCCCAAAGATGCCGAAGTGGCATTTTTCCATGAACGAAAGGCTCTCGCTTACCGTGAGCAGACAAACATTCCGCACCATATGGTGAAGCCTTACGACGGCCCTGTGCCGGATTACGAGGATTCACTTCGCGAGGCGCTGAGCCGTTTTCAAGCGGAATTGGCAAACGATCCGTCAGATTACGCGGCGAAATCGCTGGCATGCGCCGCTGCACTTGAAAAAGAATATTTTCCAAACAAATAACCCAATCTTCTGTTTAAGATTGGGTTGTTTATGTTGCATGTGGAAATACCTTTGACAGATCGATCCGGTCGCCGATCGTCGTCGGCTTCGGATTCTCCAAGTACTGTTTATCACGTTCGACAAGCTGAAATAATTTATAGGTCGTCATGGCGTCATCAAGCGCTTTATGCTGCTTCCCGGTGCCGGAGTCCCCGTACTCCTCAGCCGCTTTCCACAAATTCGTCAACGTTTTGTCGCCAAAGAATTCCTTGTACTCCATCGACAGATCCCTCATTTCTCCTTTAAATGGAAACGCGACATGGTTAAACATGCAATTTTGCTTTAATACTTTCATATCCATGTTTCCCCATGTAATGATGACGCTGTTTTGATCAGGATCAAGCTCTTTCAGCTTTTCAATCAATGCTTGAAATGTAATGCCTTGATCGACTTCTTCCTGCGTAATGTTCAAAAAAGATTTGCAGCGCCGCGTCAGCTTGGGAAACTTCTTTGGCTTGATATAGCTTGAAAACGTTTCAACCACCTCATCATCAACCGCCTTTACAATCCCTGCTTCGATAATCTCCGGGAAAAAATTTTGCGGATGATACTTCCCCTCCGGCATTGTAAATTCAAAATCAATAACAAGTAAGGGGCTTTGTTTCAATGTTCACACCTGCCTTTCTATCGCAGTATAAAACCTTCCCAACTGTGGGCAGCGGATGTTGATCGTCCGGGGCCAAGGCTCATTGTCTGTTTTTTTAAAAATTCCGTTCTTCTTTCTTTTATTATATCATTATATTTCTATATTCACGCTCATATTTTCTGAAAATGACGAAAATTCATTCAAACGCCTTTTTCACATTGAAAAGTCGCCCGTCCCGTCCTTCTGCAACATTTCCTTTATAATGAAATGGAACTTCATTTTTTTAAGAAGGTGATTCTCATCTCTGTTCATAAGAAAAACCTAGTCATCATGTGGTTTGCAAATTTTTTTGTCGCGGCAAGCTCCACAATGGTTCTGCCGTTTCTTTCTCTCTATATCGAGACGCTCGGCAGCTACTCCGACGGATTTACGCAAAAATGGAGCGGATATGTGTTTGGCGTCACATTTTTGATGGCTTTTTTGGTCTCTCCTTTTTGGGGGAGATTCGGTGATAAACACGGCTATAAAAAAATTCTGCTGATCACCGGGACCGGCATTGGAACGAGCATTCTCCTCATGTCGATTGTCTCCTCTGTATATGAGCTGTTTTTTCTGAGAATGGCAATGGGCCTTGTCACAGGCTTCATCCCTACCTCCCTCGCGATGATTTCGGCGCAGACGCCGAAATCGAAAGCCGGCAAAACGCTTGGCACATTGCAGATGGGCACGGTTTCGGGAGGATTGTTCGGCCCGTTGCTCGGCGGCCTTCTCGCCGATCATGCCGGTTTTACATATACCTTTTTTATTACGGCGTTTGTGATTTACGGTGCGGTTTTCCTCGTTTTTGTCGGTGTCCGGGAACATCCGCTGAAAGCGCACCGCAGCCGGACAGTTCCATATACAAGAAAACAAGTGCTCCTAACGATATTAAAACGGCGTCCGCTGATCACTGTCATGGTGCTGACGGCGGTGATTCAAATCGGGAACTTCAGCGTCCAGCCGCTGCTCGCCTTGTATGTCAGCGAGCTGCACGGCCCAGAGCACCTTGCGTTTTTTTCCGGGCTCGCTTTTTCAGCAACCGGTCTCGGAAACCTTTTGGCCGCGAGAAAATGGGGTGCCTTGGGCGACCGGTTCGGGCATGGAAAAATATTAGCCATTCTGTCGCTTTTGGCAGCGGGATGTGTCATTCCCCAAGGGCTCACATCGACTTATGAAACGCTTGTGGCTTTCAGATTTCTTTTCGGAATCGCCTTAGGCGGAATGATTCCCTGCATCACGGCATCCATCCGCGTTCAAACACCGGGTGACATCCAGGGGGAAGTGCTTGGCTACAATGTCAGCTTCAGATTTTTGGGCAATGTGATCGGTCCGGTGCTCGGGGGTATGCTGTCAAGCGGTTTCGGCATTTCTTCCGCCTTTTACGCAACCGCTGTTCTCTTTTTCAGCGGAGCCTGCCTCCTGCTGTTCCAAAGGTCCCAGCAAAAGAAATCAGAAGCAAAGGCAAGCTGACATATAAAAATAAGGAAATCTATCAAATTATTCTTCTCGATCTTGAAAAAGAATGGTACGATATGGCTAGAATTTAGCGAAAAGAGTGTGACATAGAGTGACAAAATTGCGTTTGATCCTTGGATGGATTTTGCTGATCATGTTTATTCCCATATTTGTATATACTTTAATGGCCTCAGGTGAAGAAGCCGAAAAAATGAAGCCTCTCGACCAAGTGCTCGATGAGAAAATCAACTTAAAGGACATCGGCCTTGTACAAAACAGCTACATGTATGACAGGGACGGCGCCCTGATTTCAGAGATTGTCTCTGATCACCAGAATCGGGTGTTTGTCTCTTACAAAAATATTCCCGAACATGTCAAGCAGCTGTTTTTGACATCGGAGGATCGCCATTTCTTTCAACATAAAGGCTTTGACTTTCTCGGGATGGTCCGGGCCGCCGCAGCCAATTTAAAAAAAGGCGGCATTGATCAGGGAGCGAGCACGATTACCCAACAGCTCTCGCGAAACTTGTATTTGAGCCATGAACGGACTTTCGACCGCAAGCTGACAGAGCTTCTGTATTCCTATCAGCTTGAAAAAAAGCTATCAAAAGAAGAGATTTTCGAGAAATATTTAAATACGATTTATTTTAATAATGGCGTATACGGGATTGGATCTGCGTCCAGATATTATTTCAACAAGCCGCTCAAATCTCTTACGCTCGCTGAAACGGCGTTTATTTGCGCGATCCCTAATAACCCTACATTATATGATCCTTTGAAACATTTTGACTACACAAAAACCCGTCAAAAACGGCTTCTCGGAGAGTTGAGAGAAGCGGGCGTCATCAATGAGAAAGAATATAAAAAAGCGGTTAAGGAAAAAATTAAACTCAATGTGAAAGAAAAGAAAGACGCCTATCCCGATTACGCAACATATGTCAATGATGAATTCACCAAATTGGTTTCGTCTTCCGAAGGCTTTGACAAACGGCTGAAAAAGGCGAAAACAAAGGAAGAGAAGGAGAAAATTGAAAAAGAGCTGTCAAACCGGATCAGCTCCCTTTTGACAGGCGGCATTAAAATCTACACGGCGCTTGATCCCGAGATGCAAAACAGAGTCGTCCAGCAAGTCAACAGCCGGCTCCCGTATGCAGAAGTCCAGGGAGGTGCCGTCGTCATCAACCACCAAACCCATCAAATCGTCGCCATGTCGGGCGGGAAAAATTATAAGAAATACGATTTCAACCTGGCTTATCAAGCCCATAGGCAGCCCGGCTCATCGATCAAGCCGCTGCTTGACTACGGACCTTATATGGAAGAAACGGGCGCCACGGCCGGCAGCATGATCGATGCCAGCAGATTTTGCAGCAAAGATTACTGCCCGAACAACTTTAATGAAAAAACATATGGAACCGTCTCGATCAAAACGGCTTTTAAATATTCCTATAATACACCGGCCGTCCGGGCGTTGAATCAAATCGGCGTCCAGAAAGGGTTCAGCTATTTAGAGCCGTTTGGATTTGAAAAAATCGATCCGAAGGACTACCGTCTCCCAGCCGCTTTGGGCGGGTTTACGGATGGCTTTTCACCGCTTGAGATGGCGAACGCTTATACGACGTTTGGCAATGATGGCAGCTATACGCCAAGCCATGCGATCACAAAGGTTACGAATTTAAAAGGAAAAACGCTTTACAAGTGGAAAGATAAACCGAAGCAGGTCTTCAGCCCGCGGACAAACAATCAATTGCGCATCCTCTTGTCAGCGGTTGTTCAAGAAGGAACCGGACGAAAAGCCAATTTCAGCGGTGGATATGTCGGAGGCAAGACGGGAACGTCAAACGACTACAGAGACCTGTGGTTTGTCGGATTGACCGATACGTATACAATGAGTGTATGGGTTGGAAAAGAGAAAAAAGGCAATGTCGAATTTCTTCATCATACAGGACCCCAGCTTTTAATATGGAAAGGGACGCTTCAATACGCATATTAGAAGGGAGAGCTGATGCACGTATGACGGAAATGCCTGATCGCATCGTTCTGTTTGATGGCATCTGCAATTTTTGTGACGGAGCTGTTCAGTTCATCATTAAACATGATCCGAAAGGCTTATTTTCCTTCGCTTCTCTGCAATCCGACATCGGCGGGGAGCTGCTCAAGAACCATCAGCTCCCAACCGATCATTTTGACAGCTTTATATTGATCGATAACGGCCGCATCTACCAAAAATCGGCGGCGGCGCTCCGCGTGCTGAAAAACCTTTCAGGTCCGTGGAAGGCGGCGGCCGTCTTTCTAATCGTGCCGCGCCCGCTTCGCGACGCCGTCTACAGCCTGATTGCGAAAAACCGCTATAAATGGTTTGGCCAAAAAAATGAATGCACGATCCCGGGACCAGAAATCAGAAAAAGGTTTCTATCCTAAAAAAACCGGAGCCTCTGGACAAATGTCCATGTTCCGGTTTTTTTTAGCCTAATCCGCCTATACAGGCAAGCTGGCCATCATGCTGTTGTAAAGCTTGATGACAATATAGATCGTTCCAATCAAAAATGTAAACCAAAACAACAGTTCAAACATCACAAAACCGATGAGTGAAAAAAATGACAGCGTACCGTGAATCGTATACACGATATAGACAAAGTAAACAAGTGTCGCCAATACGAGAATCGCTGCAATTCCTATCGCATATTGGACAAAAATAAAGGACAAAAGGCTCGCTCCGAGATAAATCGCGGAACCGGCCCTGATTTTCTTCAAGTTTGCCCCTTCAGGATCCTTGGCAAAAAATAAAAGCGAGAGTTCTGTTACCGTATTGGCAATCAGCTTGAGTGCGGAAAACACCATAAAAAAGACAAGCGCAAACACGATAAATAAGGCCATTCTAATACCGCTCTCAGAAAAAAACTCAAGCATCCCTTTATAAATACCGAAGGATGACAGGACCTGCATAGCATACATCACGGAGGAAATGGCCAACGATGAACTAAAAAGAAGGATTGCAATAAACGGGAAAAAACCTGATATATACGTATTTTTCATAAAAAAGACCCTTTCTGATATGTTCCATCATTCATTATGTACGACTTAGTACCTGTTGACAAGAATATTTTCCATTATTTTAATCTAAGTTTATGTCAAGGGACATGCAGGATTCTTCACAAATTCGCCAATTACCTGTAAAGTATTACTTGTTGACTTTATCAATAGATCGCGAGGAATCGCCATTGAAAAAAACATTAAAGCTGCAGACACGGTTAACGATCTTTGTCTGTGTTGTTGTCTTTATCTCTTTATTCATCACTTTTTTTATGATTGGCGCGGAAACCGCACGGGATATCCGCGAGCAGGAGCAGACGATCGCGCTCCAGACGGCGAAGATGGTCGCTGAAGCTCCGATTACGGCGCAGTCGCTTGAAAGCGGCCGATACAAAGAGCTGCAGCGCTATACACGCCGTGTTCAAGCAGCGACAAAGACCGAATTTGTCGTCGTCATGGACATGAACAGCATTCGAAAAACCCATCCGGATCCCGACAAAATCGGAAAGAAATTTGCGGGCGGAGATGAAAAAGAGGCGCTGAAAGGCCATCAGCATATCAGCACGGCGAAAGGTACGCTTGGTGAATCACTGAGAGCTTTTGTTCCCGTCTTCAATGAAAAAGGAAAACAGGTCGGCGCCGTTGCCGTCGGCATCACTCTTAACGAAATTGAGCAGATCATCGAGCAAAATCTTCGGCCTTTATATACGGTCATTGTCCTCAGCATCTGTGTCGGCATCATTGGAGCCGTCATCGTGGCCAGAAAAGTGAAAACGATCATGTTCGGCATGGAACCGTATGAAATCGCAACGCTTTTGAACGAGCGGAGCGCCATGCTTGAATCGACCAAAGAAGGCATTCTCGCCGTCGACCAAAACGGAAAAATCAAGCTTGCCAACGCGGAAGCAAAACGCCTCTTCAAAAAAATGGGGATCGATGAAAATCCGATTGATCGGGACGTGAGCGAGCTTCTGCCAAACACCCGGCTGAAGCAGGTCATTAACACCCAGCAGCCGGTCAATGACCGCGACGTTAGGATCAACGGGCTTGAGCTTGTCTTTAACGAGGTTCCGATCCATTTAAAAAAAGGAGACATCGTCGGGGCCATTGCTACATTTCGCGACAAAACCGAGGTCAAACACTTAGCTGAACAGCTTTCTGGCGTTAAAATGTACGCAAACGCGCTCAGAGCGCAATCCCATGAGTTCATGAACAAGCTTCATGTCATTCTTGGACTTGTCCAGCTGAAAAATTATGATGAGCTTGGCAACTATATTAAAGACATCGCGATCTATCAGCAGGCCGAAGCGAACGAAATTATCAACCACATTAAAAATTCCGTGCTCGCCGGCTTTTTGCTTGGCAAGCAAAGCTATATAAGAGAACAGGGTGCCGTCCTTGAAGTCCATTGCAGCACAAGGATTCCGAATGCCGCAAACACTGCGGTGATCCACGACTTGATCACCGTCATCGGAAATCTCCTCAACAATGCGCTGGACGCCGTCTCCTCTGCTGACAAAAAAAATATTTCGATTTCTTTCCGGTATCATGACGGCCTTCTGGACATTGAAGTCACAGATACGGGTATCGGCTTATCGCAAGAGGAGCAGGAGAAAATGTTTGATCAAGGCTTTTCAACAAAAGGCGCCAACCGCGGATTCGGACTTTATTTTGTCGAGCAAGCCCTGGAAAATGTAAACGGACATATTGTCGTCACGAGCGAAAAACATGAAGGAACGACATTCAGTCTCCGCATACCGTATGAACCAAAGGAGGATGACTATGATTGATGTATTAATCGTTGAAGATGACCCAATGGTGAGAGAACTGAATAAGCGCTACCTCAGCCAAATCGACGGCTTTCAGTTAAAAGGCGTCGCCGCTTCTTTCAGAGAGGCTCTCTCCGTTCTCAGAGAGGAGCACATCGATTTAATTCTGCTTGACATTTATATGCCCGGCAGAAACGGAGTCGAACTGTTAACGGAAATCAGGCGGCAAAACAAGGCCGTCGATGTGATTGTCATCTCAGCGGCGAGCGAGATGGACGTTGTGCAAAAAACGTTGCGCTTCGGAGCTGTCGATTATTTAATCAAGCCGTTTGAATTTGAACGGTTTCAGTCCGCACTCACCGATTACAAACGGAAACAGCACCTCTATTCAAGCAACCGGAACATCAGCCAAAAAGAACTGGATGTCGAGCTGTTCCAAAAAAAGCGGACACCGGAAAAAGTCCATTTGCCAAAAGGGCTGACAAAAAGCACGCTGAAGCTTATTTGGTCAAGCATCAAATCGTTTGACAGCATGACGTTCACGACGGAGGATTTAGCCAAGCACACCGAAATTTCGCAGGTTTCCATCCGCAAATATTTGAAATTCCTTGAGGAAATCGAAGTATTGGATGTGGAAATGGCCTATGGGACCATCGGAAGACCGGTATTCCAATATAAATTAAATACCAATGACATGAACGCGATCAATCAATATTTATAAATCCTCCTCCCCTTTTTGCCATCAGGCGGAAGGGGATTTTTCGCGGGATCGAAAATAGATTGATGGAATAAGAGGGCATCTCTATTTGCCCGGACCTTAATTGAAGATAAAATTTTTGCGAGGGCGGCAATGTTTTTACCACTTTTATGGTATGATGAAAAAGTCTTGTTAGCAAATCATGACAGGAATTTTATTGCAGATGCAGTTTAAATCGTATACAATTAACTATTGTTTATTTCTATATTAATCGGCTTTATTTAAAGGATGCGAAAACATTGAAAAAATCTATCATACCTTCTTTGATAACGATTGGAAACTTTGTTTCAGGCTTGTCTTCAATATTGCTGGCATTCAGAGGGTATTTATTTTTAGCGATTATATTTGTGATCATCGGCGCCATTTTGGACAGCCTTGACGGCATGGCGGCGCGGAAATTAAACGCCGTCAGCCTGTTCGGAAAAGAGTTGGATTCTTTGTCTGATATTATTACGTTCGGTGTCGCTCCGGCTATTATTACATATTCGATCGTTTTTCATGATGCTCCGGTTCTGGGCCTCCCTTCTACACTATTATTCCCGGTCTGCGGGGCTCTGCGGCTGGCCCGATTTAATATTCAATCTGAGAACCAAACTTATTTTACGGGGCTGCCCATTACCGCTGCCGGCACCATTTTGGTGTGCCTCAACCTTTTATGGGGGATTATCGGCCCAAAAACGGTCATTATGTTCTCTTTATGTTTGTCCTATCTCATGGTCAGCAAAATCAGAGTCATCAGTTTAAAAGGGAAAAATCTATTGAAGAAAGTGAGCTAGGATTTCATGGAGTTGGCAAAAGAATTAATTTCCCACTACGGGTATTTTGCGATATTCGGCATGCTCGTGCTCGGCATCGTAGGCCTTCCGATACCCGACGAGGTGATGATGACATTTGTCGGGTATCTGTCTTCTATACATATCCTAAACTATGAGCTGTCGCTGTTGATCAGTTTCTCCGGTGCGTTGTCGGGGATGATCATCAGCTATTTTTTAGGGAATAAAATCGGCAAGCCGCTGCTTGACAGATTCGGTAAATGGATCGGTTTAACGCCGAAAAGATTGGATACTGTTCACCACTGGTTTGATAAATACGGTCCGTGGACGATTGTGTTCGGCTATTTTGTTCCCGGCATTCGCCATGTCACATGCTATTTGTCCGGAATGAACGAAATGAAAATGAAAAGGTTTCTGATATATGCCGGTTCAGGAGCTTTAATTTGGTGTCTCGTTTTTATTACGATCGGCTATACGCTCGGCGTTATATAAAAGCAGGCTGCTTTTTACCGATGACAACAAAAGGAGTGAACAGCTTGAAAAAGCGGCTTTACCGATGTTTGATTGAATTGACAAATAAAAAGAAAGTTTCAACGGCATTGAAAAGATTTGCCCAGTCAAAGCTCAGCAAACCGCTCATCCCCTCCTATATCAAAACCTTTCGTATCAACACCGAAGAAATGCTGGAAGACGTCGGCTCTTTTAACAGTCTGCATGAGCTGTTCATCAGAAAGTTGAAAAACGGAGTGCGCCCGCTTCCCTCTGATCCAAACAGCCTGATCAGTCCGGTGGACGGGGTTGTTGAAGAATGGGGCACAATCTCTTCCGACAAACAGTTTATTGTGAAAAATAAGCCTTATTCTCTGGAGGAAATGATCGACAGAGATGAAGTCGCAAGCCGCTATATAGGCGGAACATATATCATCATCTATTTAAGTCCGAGAGACTACCACAGAATCCACAGCCCGGCCGACGGGACGCTTGAAAAGCAATATTCATTGGGAAGCGCTTCATACCCGGTGAACACCATCGGTTTGACATATGGAAAATCGCCGCTGACGAAAAACCACAGAATGATTTCCGAATTCAGGCATCAATATGGTTCAGCCTTACTGGTGAAGGTTGGCGCGATGTATATTAACTCGATCGTCATGCTGTCGAATTCAACTGAATGGCGGAAAGGAGAAGAAATCGCTTATTTTTCGTTCGGTTCAACCGTTATTCTCCTGTTTGAAAAAGACACCTTTGTCCCCGCTGAGCGCCTCGCCCCCTCACTGAAAGTCAAAATGGGAGATGTGCTGGGCTCTCTGACAAAGCGGACTTCGTAATCCCCCGAAAACGACTTCGGGGGATTTTTTAATCTTCACTTTAAAAAATGGGGCCAAAAGCTCCCCATTTAAGTCAAAATTCCTATAAAATATGCTGATTCAGCAAAGAAAACACCCTTTTCTCTCTTTTATTTAATTATCAATCACTTATTTTAATTAAAAAAACGCACAAAATTGACACTTCTCTTCTACAATTGAAACCATACAAACATGGGGGTGTTTTTCATGGAAGCAGCAAAAGATTTGAAACCGATTACAAATCAGAATGATCAACAAAATAAAAATATTTTCCAAAAATTGATCAGCTGGAAGGTTGGTGTGATTCCCTTCCCGCTGTACATTGCGCTCGCACTGATTATTTTTTTGGCAGCCTATTTCAATCAACTGCCGAATGACATGCTCGGCGGCTTTGCCATCATCATGATTCTCGGAATCATTCTCGGGGATGTCGGACAGCGCATTCCGATCTTGAAAGACATCGGCGGTCCGGCTATTCTATCGTTGTTCGTTCCTTCATTTTTAGTCTTTTTTAAAGTGTTGAATCCCGTTTCTTTGGAAGCGGTTACCACACTGATGAAGACATCGAATTTTCTATATTTCTATATTGCCTGCCTTGTAGCGGGAAGCATTTTGGGCATGCATCGGACGGTTTTGATTCAAGGGTTTATGAGAATGTTCGTTCCGCTTTTGGCCGGTACGATCGCCGCTGTGACCGCCGGAATTCTTGTCGGCTTTTTATTTGGCTACAGTCCTTATGAAGCATTTTTCTTTATCATTGTGCCGATTATCGCCGGCGGCATCGGCGAAGGGATCTTGCCGCTTTCTCTCGGCTACTCGCAAATATTGGGCCAGTCTCATGAAGCGTTTGTATCACAGCTGATTCCAGCCGCTATTATCGGAAACGTGGTGGCGATTATCGCCGCAGGCCTGATGAAAAAACTTGGTGAAAAACGGCCGGAATTAAACGGGAACGGACGCCTCGTCAAATCGAAAAAAGATCATGAATTATTCAATCAGAAAGAAGAGGAAGCTAAAATCGATTTGAAATTAATGGGTGCGGGCGTCTTGATCGCTTGTTCATTCTTCATTTTCGGCGGCCTGGTATCCAAGTTCATCGCGATTCCGGGAGCAATTTTAATGATTATCTCCGCAGCCCTGGTCAAATACGCGAAGCTTCTGCCGGCGAGCATGGAAAAAGGCGCTCACCAGCTTTACAAATTCATGTCCTCAAGCTTTACGTGGCCATTGATGGTCGGACTTGGCATTCTTTATATCCCGCTTGATGATGTCGCATCCGTCATCTCGCTTCGCTTTATCGCCGTTTGTGCTTCTGTCGTAATTGCGATGGTGGCATCAGGATACTACGTCGGAAAATTAATGAACATGTATCCTGTAGAATCAGCCATCGTCACAGGCTGCCACAGCGGACTTGGCGGAACCGGGGATGTCGCGATTCTTTCAGCTTCAGGACGGATGGGGCTCATGCCTTTCGCGCAAATTTCAACGCGTATCGGAGGTGCGTCCACCGTCATTGCGGCGACTATATTATTGAAGCTTTTCACCTCGTAAAAAGCGCATAAAAAAACAAAAAGGAGTCTGATCTATACGATCGGATTCCTTTTTTGCTTTCAGCGTTTTTCAACTCTGATATATTCTCTCGGTTTAAAAGGGACGCGTTCATTCGTTGTGAAGCGCATATCATCGGTCCCTGTTTTAATCGGGGTGTAATCGCCGCGGTACTGCCGTTTTTCGGCGGCTTCTGCATCGGCTGGAGCCTCACGGGTCATTTCCCTGTTGATCAGAAACGCTCCCGCAAAAAGCGAACAAAATAAACTGCAGCTGACAAAAGCTTTTCTTTTCATCTTTCATCACCTCAGTTTTCAGCTTGTTCAAAAAAACTTTCCATTATACAAATCGTTCATTTTTTGTTAAAATTGTTTTCAGGTTCATAAGACCGCATAAACAGCAAACCTTTTGCGATCATGCAGCCGATTAAAATTTGAGTTATAATTTGTCTAGGTCACCAGCTCTAAAAAAGTACATAACGTTTGAAAATTTTAGTATGGATCAGAATGTATTTATACATGCTACCTAAGGGAGGTTAACGATGACGTCTTTACATATTGCTATTTTATCGCCTTTTGCACTCGCTTTCTTGATCCCGCTCTTGGCGAAATACGCCCGGAAGATTCATACGGGATGGTTTGTCCTGGTACTTCCTGTTCTCTTATTTATTTATTTTTTCCGTATGATCGGGATGACGGCCGATGGCGGCACATTAAAAGCCGTCATGGAGTGGATTCCGTCCTTCGGGATCAATTTCACCGCTTATGTCGACGGCCTCGGACTGCTGTTTGCCCTCTTGATAACAGGGATCGGCTCTTTGGTTGTCCTCTACAGCATCTACTATCTGTCTAAAGAAAAAGAACAGCTCGGACCGTTTTACGTTTACCTGCTCATGTTTATGGGCGCAATGCTCGGAGTTGTTCTTGTTGATAACGTCATTGTACTTTATCTATTTTGGGAATTGACCAGCATATCCTCTTTTCTGCTTATCGGCTATTGGTACAAGCGGGAAAAATCGCGCTATGGCGCAACAAAATCGATGCTTATCACGATTTTCGGCGGTCTGGCGATGCTCGGGGGCTTCATCCTGCTTTACACGATAACGGGTTCATTCAGCATTAGAGAGATGATCGGCCAGGTCGATCTCATCTCGGCCAGCGGCTTCTATATTCCCGCACTCGTGTTGATTTTAATCGGCGCCTTTACAAAATCGGCGCAATTTCCATTTTATATCTGGCTTCCTGATGCCATGGAAGCGCCGACACCCGTCAGTGCCTATCTGCACTCCGCTACAATGGTAAAAGCGGGTATTTATATTGTCGCAAGATTCACACCAATCTTCGCTTTTTCGGGAGAATGGTTTTGGATTGTCTCAATTACGGGGATTGTCACGCTGTTCTGGGGCTCTTTCAATGCGGTCAAACAGACTGATTTGAAAGCGATTCTCGCATTTTCGACGGTCAGCCAGCTCGGGATGGTGATGTCGATGCTTGGCGTCGGCTCCGCCGCATTGCACTATCAAAACTTTGAATATTACATGGTCGCGGTTATCGCCGCCGTCTTTCACTTGATCAACCATGCGACATTTAAAGGCAGCCTGTTCATGGCCGTCGGGATTATCGACCATGAAACAGGAACGAGAGACATCCGCAGGCTCGGCGGTTTGATGACGGTCATGCCGATCACCTTTACGATCACGCTGATCGGCGCGTTTTCGATGGCCGGACTGCCGCCGTTCAACGGTTTTCTGAGTAAAGAAATGTTTTTCACCAGCATGCTCAGAATCACGGATTTCGGTCTTTATCATGCCGATACATGGGGTGTCCTGCTTCCTGTTTTGGCATGGATCGGCAGCGTGTTTACCTTTATTTACAGCATGGTTTTATTTTTCAAAACATTCACCGGAAAATATCAGCCGGAAAAACTGGAGAAAAAAGCGCATGAGGCTCCGCTCGGCATGCTGATTTCGCCGATTGTTCTCGCCTCTCTCGTTGTGATTTTTTTCTTTTTCCCAAACATTTTGTCGTACAGCATCATCGAACCTGCCGCCGCATCGATTATGCCGACCCTTTTGGGCGATGATGAGAAGTTCAAAGTTCATATATACATGTGGCACGACTTTTCACCGGAGTTCTTCATGACGGTCGGCGTCGTTGTCCTTGGAGTTCTCGCATATTTGACCATCAGCAAATGGAAAAAAGTCTATGGTCTGTTCCCGGAAAAGCTGACGCTGAACAAGCTCTATGACAGCTCCCTCACCGGCCTTGAGAAAAGCTCCAACAGGTTGACCAGGGGATATATGACGGGTTTTCTCCGCGATTATCTTGTCTATGTTTTCGTCTTTTTTATTGTTCTCATCGGCGGCTCGCTTGCGATCACAGGAGGCTTTTCATATGACGTCAAAGGAAATGCTTCAATCGGCGTGTACGAGCTCGTCCTGTCGATCGTGATGATTGCCGCGACATTTACGACCGTTTTCGCGCGGTCAAGGCTGACGGCGATTATCGGACTCGGTGTCATCGGCTATACGCTCGCTCTATTCTTTGTCATTTTCAGAGCGCCGGATCTGGCGCTGACACAGCTGATTATTGAGACCATCTCCGTGGCGCTGTTCTTGTTGTGCTTCTACCATTTACCGAAGCTCAGATTCAAGCCGAAGTCGGCAAAATTCAGGCTGACCAATGCCATCGTCTCGATCGGAGTCGGTGCGGTCGTAACGCTTCTGGCTTTGTCGGCAAACAGCCAGCGGACGCTGGACAGCATTTCGGCTTTCTTTATCGAAAACAGCTATAAACTCGGGGGCGGCCATAACATCGTCAACGTGATTTTGGTCGATTTCAGGGGATTTGATACATTGTTTGAAATTACCGTCCTTGCCATTGCCGCGTTAGGCATTTACGGAATGATCAAGCTAAGAATGGAGAAAGGGGGAGAAGAGCATTGAGAAAACACGAGACAAATGATGTGATCCTTCAAACGGTTACGAAGATCGCCGCCTTTATTATTTTGCTCTTTTCTTTCCACATTCTTATGGCCGGCCATAACGATCCCGGTGGAGGTTTTATCGGCGGTTTGATGACCTCCTCGTCAATCGTGCTGCTATTGCTCGCCTATGACTTAAAAACGGTGCGGAACATTCTCCCCATCAACTTTATTTATGTGGCCGCAACCGGATTATTGATATCCCTCAGCACGGGGATCGGTTCTTTTGTCTTCGGCGCTCAGTTTCTCTCGCACGCTTTTGATTATTTTGATCTTCCGCTGCTTGGGAAAACGGAGCTTGCCACCGCCGTATTGTTTGATATCGGCGTGTATCTCGTGGTGGTCGGCGTGACCATGACCATTATTCAGACGATTGGAGAGAGAGAATAATGGAAATTTTAATGTCTTTTATCGTAGGGATCCTATTTATGGCAGCGACTTATTTAATGCTGTCCAAGAGCCTTCTGCGGGTGATTATCGGAACGGCCGTTCTCAGCCACGGCGTCCACCTTCTGTTGCTGACGATGGGAGGGTTAAAAAAAGGTGCTCCGCCCATTTTAAAAGAGGGAACGGCATCATATGTCGATCCGCTGCCGCAGGCTCTGATATTAACGGCCATCGTTATCGCTTTCGGTGTGACATCATTTCTTTTGGTCATGGCCTTCCGCGCCTACCAGGAGCTGAAAATGGATGATATGGATCAAATGAGGGGAAATGATCAACATGAATAATCTTGTAATCCTGCCAATTCTCATTCCGTTATTGGCAGCCGCTTTGCTTATCTTTATGAACAAATCGATAAAACTAATGCGTGTATTCAGTGCCATATCTTCCCTTGCAGCTGTGATTGCGGCAGGCTTCCTCGTGCAAACCGTGTTTACAGACGGCATCCAAACGCTGTACGTCGGCGGCTGGAAACCTCCGTTTGGGATCAGCCTTGTCGCCGATCAGTTCGCGAGCCTTCTCGCATTCACAACGGCCATCATCGGATTTCTGACCGTTCTTTATTCGTTTCGTTCCATCGGGGAAAAGCGGGAGCGCTTCTTTTATTATCCCGCTGTCCAATTCCTCCTGGCAGGCGTCAGCGGCGCTTTTTTGACAGGAGATTTGTTTAACTTGTTCGTCTTCTTTGAAGTATTGCTGATGTCTTCTTATGTACTGATCGTCATCGGGGGAACGAAGATTCAGCTGCGGGAATCTTTAAAATACATCGTTTTTAATATCATTTCTTCCGCCCTGTTCGTCATTGGAGTCGCTTATTTATACGCTGTGACGGGGACCTTGAACATGGCGGATTTGAGCGTTCGGATCGCTGAATCCGGCCAAACCGGACTGATCACCGTCATCGCCGTATTATTTCTGATCGTTTTCGGTCTGAAAGGCGGGATTTTCCCGCTTTACTTCTGGATGCCGGGTTCATACTACGCACCGCCTGCGCCAGTCTCGGCTTTGTTCGGAGCGCTCCTCACCAAAGTCGGAATGTACGCGATCGCAAGGGTGTTTACGCTGATTTTCACACAAGATGCCGCTTTCACCCACCAGCTGATGGTCTGGCTCGCGGCACTCACCATCATCTTCGGCGTGATCGGCTCCATTGCATATTGGGATGTCCAAAAAATCATCATCTACAATATCGTGACAGCGGTCGGCGTGATCCTTTTGGGGATCGCCGCCAATACACCGGCGTCGATCGAGGGGGCCATCTATTATCTGATTCATGATATGATCATCAAAGGAGCGCTGTTTATGCTTGCCGGAACGCTCTTTGCGCTGACCGGAACACACAACCTGAAAAAAATGAGCGGACTCATCAAAAACCATCCCGTCCTCGGCTGGATGTTTATGATGTCCGCCGTTTCATTGGCCGGAGTCCCTCCTTTTAGCGGATTTATCGGCAAGCTGAAAATCGCTGAAGGCGGATTTTTAAGCGGAGAGTTCGTCATCACACTGCTCATGCTTTTATCAAGCTTGCTCGTATTATATTCCGTTATGAAAATTTTTATTAACGGCTTTTGGGGTGAGGAACGGGAAGACGCCCCGGCGGCAAAACCGCTCAAAAGCTACCTTTATCCGGCGGCGATACTGCTCTTTCTGTCCCTTGCCATCGGAATCGGCACCGAGTTTGTCGCACCGTATTTTCATCAGGCGGCCGACACGCTGGTCAACCCGGAAAAATATATTGAAGCCGTTTTGAAGGAGTAGATCGCATGGCATTACAAATCTTGTTGAATTTTATTCTTGCGTTATGCTGGATGTTTTTAAACAACGACTACACCGCTGCCAGCTTTATTATCGGTTACGCGATCGGATTGTTCACGCTCTTTTTGATGAGGCGTTTTTTCCACCGCCGTTTTTATTTGATTAATATATGGGCGATTGTCAGGCTGCTGTTTATTTTCATGAAAGAGCTGATTTTAGCCAATGTGGCCGTTCTGAAGACGATCCTGTCGCCAAAGCTGAAAAATAAACCGGGCATTTTCGCGTTCAAGACAGACCTTAAAGAGGACTGGGAAATCACGACTTTGGCGAATCTGATTTCGCTGACACCCGGCACGCTAGTCGTCGATGTCTCCGATGACCGTTCGATTCTTTATATTCATGCGGTTGATATAGATGATGCCGAAAAAGCCATCAGCGACATTCGCGATTCATTTGAAGAAGCCATTAAGGAGGTAAGCCGCTGATGTTTGAATTTATTTTGCAATTGTCGCTCGGTATTCTGGCGGTCTCCACTTTGTTATACGTCCTGAGGGTCATTAAAGGACCGAGCATCCCGGACAGAGTGGTGGCCCTTGATGCGATCGGCATCAACCTGATCGGAATTACGGCTCTCGTCTCCATCCTGTTAAATACGACGGCCTATTTAGAGGTTATCCTCTTGATCGGTATTCTTGCCTTTATCGGGACCGTTGCCTTTTCTAAATTCCTTGAGAAGGGAGAGATTATCGAAAATGATCGAAGCCGCTAAATTGTTGATCGCTTTTTTCATTTTATTGGGCGCGTTGATCTCCCTGGCCGCTTCTTTTGGGACATTGAGGCTTCCTGATGTCTATTCGAGAATTCATGCCGCTTCTAAAGGAGCCACATTGGGAGTCATCGCTGTTCTCCTCGGCGTGTTCTTTTATTTCTGGCTGCTACACGGCATCATTACAGCCAAAGTGCTGCTCGGCATCGTTTTTGTCTTCCTGACGTCTCCGGTGGGCGCCCACCTGATCGCCAGGGCCGCCTACAATACGGGGGTTAAAATGGAAGAGAAAAGCGTGCAGGATGATTATGAAGGCTATCGGAATGTAATCGGCAAAAAGAAGGAAGATTCACATGTATAAAGAAAACTCGCCGTTTGGCGAGTTTTTTTACAACGTATCGTTATGATGAAGGCCGCTGGATGACCGCCATCGTACACCTTGAAATGCAAATGAGCCGGTCTTGTTCATCGCGGATTTCAATGTTGAACACCATCGTCGTTTTCCCGACATGAAGAGGGGTTGCGACAGCTTGAACGGTTCCGTCCTTAACGGACTTGATGTGATTGGCGTTTATCTCAAGTCCGAAGCATGCCTGCTGTTTTGGATCGATATGCTGATATGCTCCGATGCTGGCGACCGTTTCGGCAAGCGCGACAGATGCGCCTCCGTGAAGATAGCCAAAAGGCTGTCGCGTCCGTTCATCAACAGGCATAACGGCGACACACCGTTCCTTGTTGCATTCCGTCAGTTCAATCCCTAAAGCTTCGAGAAGTGTGTGCTTTGTCTCCACTCTACAAGTCCCTCCTTGATTACAGTACACCTTCGGATTTCGCGATCAGCACAGCCTCGGTCCGCGAGCCGACATTCAGCTTGCTGAATACCGACGTCAGACTGTATTCAATCGAGCGCTTGCTCAAATGGAGGGCATCGGCAATCTCCTGATTCGTATAGCCTTTTTCAACTTCTTTCAGAATCAGGCATTCCCTTTCTGTCAAAAGCTCGTGCTCGGTCTGCTGGCTGTTTGTCTTCGTCTTTTGCTGTGTAATCAGCTGTTTAAAATAATCGTAGTCGACGACAATTTTATTGTCCAACACCTGGTATATGTACTCGATGATCTTTTCTTTTGATTCCGTCTTGCTGATCGCACCGTGCATACCTGAACGAATCGCTTCTTCAAAATAATCTTCCACCTCATATCCGGTATATACGATAATTTTGCATGATGAACAGGTCTCAAGGATTTTCTTGGATAGGTCCATTCCGTTGATTTCACCTAGATTCAAATCCATTAAGATCAGGTCATACGCAGAAAAATCATGGTTCGTCAGAAATTGTTCGCTGGCTTCAGGGCTGAGGCAATCGACAATGAAGTCCTGATTTGTTTCAAGAATTGCCTTCGTCCCCTCCATAACAGCCGGATGATCATCGATCACAAGTAATCTTCTCATAATTTCCTCCCTTTTGCGTTACCTTGCCCTATCACCATTTTATAGAAAAAACTTGGCAGATGCCAAGCAAAATCGTTAACGAATCATTACAATTCCATTTCAATGACGACTCTGAATCCTTTCCCTTCTGCCGTTTGAATATCCAGGTTTCCATTCAATGCACGGACGCGCTCGCGAATCCCTGACAGCCCCATGCTTGCGCTGTTTTGATAAAGCTTGTCCTGATCGACGCCGATGCCGTTGTCCTCATAATGCAGCACGACTTTTTCCTTAATGCAGACAAGCATAATCAACACCTCAGTAGCTTTTGAATGCTTGACCGCATTGCTCAAGAGCTCCTGGACAATCCTGTACAGATTGAGCTGTGTATCGAGATCCAATACCTTTGTAAACTTTTCCGTATTCAGGCGGATTTTTTCAATCGCCGAAGATTCACGATGCTGTGCCGCCAGTTTGGAAAGCGCCTTAACAAGGCCTAGATCATACAAGAGCTGCGGCCTCAGCTCCTGGCATGTTTCCCTTGTCGTCTGGATGACGGTGGACATTTGCTCATTCATATTGATCAGCCTTTGCCGGATTTGATTCGTACAGACTTTATCTTTTTCAAAATCGGCCAGAAACATCTCGCCCTGATGCTTCAATGAAATCATGTCCTGCAGCACTGAATCGTGCAAATCACGTGCCAAATCAGACCTTTGCTTTTCCTCGATCGCAAACATCAGCTTGTTCAGCCAAGCCGGATTCGGCCCTTCTTGTTTGACATTTTCCAGATGCTCCATCAGCTCGCCGATCTTCAGCACGTTTTCCAAGGACACGCTCGTATAAAAGGCCAGCGTCTCCAGCCAGGAAATCTCATCACGGGTCAATCTAGGCGTGTTTAAAACCGACAGGCACAGCATCACATACGACGTTCCGCCCCGCTCCCCGATTTTAATCAAAAACCCGCGGTCGACTTCGACGATTTTGCCGATTTCGGTGATGACCTTGGCGACTTCTTTTTCATACGGAATCCAAGGGTACTCTTCCGTTTCTCCTTCGAGTAAGGAAATTGATCCATTGTTTTTGACCCTCAGTACATGCGCCTGACTGACAACCAGTACATCTAAAATGGTTTGCTTCAATTCCAACAGAACCTGGTTTAAAGATGTGAAGGAGCGAATCGTTTGTGTGAATTTAAAAATGCTGTCTTGATAATTGAACTTCTCCGAGAACCGCTTCAGACGGAAGCGGTAGTCTAAGATTTCTTTTAAATAGAAGACTCCGAGCATGAGAAGATAAATATAAACAGCTAATCTTAAATCATAATAATCACCTGTTTGATATTTCATTAACTTAATAGACGATATCAGAATTATTGTCGGAATAATTGCTAATAACCCATAGTATTTTAATCTTCCTACCAAAAACTCTACATCATAAATTTTATTAGAGATAAATTGATAAACTAAAGAAAATGGTATAATTAATATACATGGAGCAACTACTGCCGCAGAATAAATATAATCACCAATTAATAAAATTGGAATAACAAAAAACACTACAAAAGGGAAGACTCCAAAGAAATTTCCCAACATAAGCATTTTCAGAAAATATATTTGTTCATTATGCTTATACTTAATTAAACCATAAATAATAACTGCGTAAACTAAAGCAATTCCAATAAAAAACGAAAATAAATTGATATATGTTATAGGCTCTTCAAGAATTCCAAAAAGATCATATAAAATTTCTATTACGATGTTTAGGATTGGCAAGATATAAAGCAACAACATTTTATTGCTGAAGAATTTTTCTCCAACTTCTTTGAAATATTGAAGTATAAAGTGATAATAACTAGCAGGTATGGATAAGAAAGTTAACAAATTTAGATATCTACTAAATTTATCACCTCTTGATACGCCGCCAATACTAACATATGCTATTGAAATTACGAGTAAAAATAAAATCAACAAAAAAGATGATGTTTGTTTTTTAGTTTTATTTGATTTTAAGATCAAAAAAACACATAACATACATAATAAATAAAATACAACCGGAATTAAAACAGTAAATAAGATATCATAGCTTATAATAGTTTCTCTAGTATCAGTAGTAATGATTTCTCCGTTTCTTTCAATCGACAATGAGCGAACGTCAGACAGAATACTTTTCTTTGGTTCATTTGTAGATGGTTTTTCGTTATTTACTTCAAGAATGATATCTCCAGATTGTAAACCGGTATAATCCGCTAAGGAATCTTTCTCAACATATTCAACAACAAGCTGATTTTTAGAATTGTACTCTAAATATGCACCTACAAACATGTTGTTATAGCATAGAAATACAACAAAAACAGTATAAATAAAACTAATAGCAACTAAGGCGACCGAAATCAATTTCAACGAAAACTTCATTTTAAACGTCCTAATTTTAAATTTATCCCCAAACAGGAACTCTTCTTCCAATAGATTCCCATTCTTTAAAACCTTCTACTATACTTAGTATTTGATCTTGATCTAGTCCAATCAAGCTGGCATTTCCCTTAATAATCTGTTCTAAAACCTCTGGATGTTGGATTAAATAACTTACAATCTCCTGCACGATTTATTTTAATCCTCCCTTTCAAACTTATTTAAAATCAAAGAAACCAGTTTTTTCTTCTCTTTCTCTCCCAGTTCCAACTTTTCGATTCCTTTTTTAAACTTCTGAATAGCAAGCTGGTTCATGACATACATATATTGGGTGACGCCTGCTTCTTTCAATTTCTCTTTATAGCATTTTATTTCTATATCGGCAATTTTATCCTTGTATTCAAATATTTTTAACAAATCAATTGAAGCTTGATTAAATTTTCGTGACAAATATAAGTATGCGAGCGTTCTTTTCTTTTTAGCGATGTCGCTTTTTGAATCATAAAAAAGGGCCTTAAAATCGTTTTCGATTTGAAAGGCGATCCCGAGCTGATAGGCGTATTCTTCAACTGTTGGATTGAATTCTCCTGTGGCTAGAACCGTCCCCAAAACGCATGGTATAACAATTAGCGAACCAGATTTTCTCTGGATCATATCAAGACATTCTTCTTCAGTGGCGGGCTTATCACTAAGATCGTCATGCTGTCCTTGCGATGATTGCAATACATATTCCATCAGCTTATGCACAAACAAAGGATCATTTGAAACAGAACTGATTACTTTGATGCTGAGGGTGTAAAGAGCCGTCGCCGCGTTCAGGGCGATTGAGCGGTTCGCCTTCATCCAAGGTGCGTCAAAGCTGTCTTCATCCTCCAAATCATCGAAAATATCAAAAGAAAGGATCAGCAGTTCAATTCCGGCTGCGAGCGTTTCTGCCGCTTTGGTGTCCGTGCCGCCGAAACTAAAGTAATGGTAAAAAACAAGCTCGGCGAAAGGCAACTGGTCCTTTGCATCTACAAAGGAGCGTAAAGTCTGATTTAAGTCGGGATTGGGAATGTCATCGTCTATAAAATGATTCATTCTTTGCTTGATTTTGTTGCGGTCTAGACAAAAAAGCTTAGAGATGGTGCTCACTCCTTTCTTAATATTTTACTAAATCAAATTCCCGATTGACAGAGCATTTTTTTTATTTAACAATTATATAATAATTTAACCTTTTTTTGGTTTTCGGCACAAAAAAAAAGACTTGTCTGAAAACAAGTCTTCTTAAGAGGATTTCAAATATGTGTATTTGTCGTATTGATCAATGCTTTTGTTAATCTTGCGCAAGGAGTCCTTTGTTTCTCTGATTTCATTTTCCAGCCGCCAAAGCAATTGCTTTAATTCTTCAATTTGTTGCTTTTCCACCGATTCCACACTCCTTTTGGAAGATCAATCAATTTGTGTATAGTGAACGAGTCATAGGTATTTGATCTGTTAATACAAGTTTAAAGGGAATTGGTCTCTTTTTCACCGAAAAGTTGCCCTTCTATTCATGCGTTACACCGCAAACTTTCAATAGACCATAACACCTATTTTACACGATGTGTCAATGGTACTCAATTCCTAATGAAACATAAAATTTTTAATTGATTTATTCATTTTCAAATTTTACATTCCGCTAAACCCCTATATATATCATGTCTGGAGGTGAAATCTGTTCGCTTTATGAGTGTAGAACGAAAGTATGACCTTTCCTCCAATAGAAAAACTTAAGATATTGCGGCACGCAATGACGGGTACAACACCGAAAAAAACGCAAAAGACCCCCGCGCAAATCCAAGCCGAAAAAAACCATTCGTCCGGCTCACACCGCAAAAACCGCAATTGGACCCGTAAAATGAAAGAAAGAGGTGTTCAATGTGTATCCTCCATACTGTTTTCCGTATCATTATTACCATTGGCGTCCGGTCTATCCCGAAGTCGAAACAAGTACATTTCGCCGTTCCGCGAAAGATGCGGGCAATCTCTTGGCCGACGGCCATACGATCTTAAACAGGCTTTCTTCCTCCAGGGATCTGGCTCATAAAATCATGACCGCCGCCCAAAGCTCCCAAAAGGAAACCGTTATTTCATTGCTCAGGCAAACCGGCGTCCGGAGCGGGCTTGATGCATCCTTTAATCCGGACGGCATCACGATCATGCTCATCAACCCCAACAGTCGGATATTTTTGATTTTGCGCTGGTCTTAAATCAAAAAAAATTCCGGCCTCTTCTTGGAGAAGAGCCGGAATTTTTTGTTTACAAGATCTTATGGCACCAGTCAATGGCTTCAAGGTAGCATCGATATGCGTCCTCTTTTGTGATGCCTTCTGATTCAGCTGCATCATTCCATTCATTTCGTTCGATCGACTTCGCAAGCCTTAAGATTTTCAGGTAATCGTTTTCTGTGCCGAGCAAAGCTTGACCTACTTCCTCTGTCAGCGGCAGTTCATTGACGACTTCTTTCAGCTCTTTATGCAGCAGCGTGTCAATAAATGAGAACATGCCTGTCAGCAAATAGGCTGACGGCTGGGAGCGGCGTGTTTTTTTCGCCAGCAGTTCACACAGCTTGGCACGGATCAGCGATATTTTAACCACTTCGTTTTTGCTGGAATTTTGCTTCTTCGTTAAATCTTTAAAAGAGAGGATGAAGATCCATCTTTTAATTTCTTTAAACCCAAGCAGCACGATCGCCTGGCGGATGCTTTTGATTTTTTGCGTCGGCCTGTTGGCGGGAGAATTCAAAAGCCTCAGCAGCTGATAAGAAAGCGACAAATCCCGCTCAATGATATTCGTGACCTTTTCAATATCAGGCTGATCTTCACTCAGCTCGTGAAGCAATTCGTAATAGGCATGAAAATGGTATGTAATATCGTGGCCGTCAATGACAATCGGTTCGCTGAAGAAATAGCCCTGAAACAGATGAAATCCATCTTTTGCCGCCTGTTCATACTCTTTTCTCGTCTCCACTTTCTCGGCGAGAAACATCAAGCGGTGAGCCCGGCACGACTGCAAAATGCTCCGCCTTTCCTGCTGCGTCGTTTTGAAAAAATCGACCTTCAAAATATCGACGGACTCCAAAAGCTGGTGAAGCAAATCGCAAGTGACGAAGCGCTTTAAACAAACATCATCCAAGGCGATCGTATAGCCGAGTCTTTTCAATTCCCTGCAATTTTGAATCAATTCAACGGTGATCGGCACATCTTCAAGAATTTCGACTACCAGCCGGTCCGGATCAAAATAAGTCGGCAAACCTGATGCCAAAAGACCCTCTGTAAAATTCACGTAATACTTTTTGCCCTCAGTTAACTTATCGATTCCTATATTTAAAAAGCTGTTAATCATTAATTCCGTCGTCGCTTGGTCACCATCTATACCAGAGTAAAAGTTCTCTTCACTTCCTCTGTATAAAAGCTCATATGCGACAACTTGCTCTTTTCGGTTAAAGATTGGCTGTCTGGCAACAAATACCCTCATTCATCTTCCCCCTAGCGGACTGAGGCGCCTTTGCTCTTCAGTGATCAATGAGCGGATTTTGCCGGATGGATAAACCGCTCAAAATGCGTATTGAAAAACAGATAATCCCCGAAGAAATTATCTGTTTCAATCCCGAGTTATGGTAAAAACTATCGTTTACAGAGTCAGCTTTGATCTAGACCTTTTTTCGCTTTCATTTTGGCTTCGTGAATCTGCTGCATTTTGTTATTCCAGCATGCTTCACTTAAATCGACCGGATATTCCTCAGGCTTGCTGATCCGTTTATACTCTTCCCAAAGCAGATTAAGGTTCTCCTGGACATACAGCTTAATGTCTTGAATGCATGGATTGTCATAAACAAGCTTGCCTTTTTCAAAGATCGGTTTGTGAAGGTCTTTGGCATCAAAGTTCGTCACAAATTTGCTGATAAACGTGTGAACGGGATGGAACATTTTAAGCCGTTCCTGCTCATTGACCTTTTCGTAGTCCAAAGCGATATAATCCCCTTCAGAATGGTGGTTCAGCTGATTGATGATTCTGTATACCTTTTTCAGGCCCGGGGTCGTCACCTTTTCCGGATTTGAAGAGATTTTAATCGTATCGGTCATTTCACCGTTTTCTTCGATGGACACGAGTTTGTAAACCGCTCCGAGCGCCGGCTGATCATAAGCGGTGATCAGCTTTGTTCCGACGCCCCAGACATCGATTTTCGCCCCTTGCGCTTTCAGATTCATGATCGTGTATTCATCAAGATCGCTTGATGCAACGACTTTTGTATCCTTAAATCCGGCTTCATCAAGCATGGCTCTCGCTTTCTTGGAAAGATAGGCAAGGTCGCCGCTGTCAAGGCGGATTCCCGAAAATTCAATTTGATCGCCGAATTCCTTTGCTACTTTAATCGCATTGGGAATGCCGGAACGGACCGTATCATATGTATCGACCAAAAAGACGCATTTTTTATGGGTTTCCGCATATTTTTTAAAAGCTGTGTATTCATCGCGATAAGCTTGGACAAGCGCGTGTGCATGCGTACCCGAGACTGGAATGTCAAATCGCTTGCCGGCGCGGACATTGCTTGTCGCATCAAAACCGCCGATAATCGCCGCTCTTGCTCCCCACATCGCGGCGTCCATTTCATGCGCCCGCCTTGTTCCGAATTCAAGCGCCGTTTCATCTCCGATCACACTTTTGATTCTGGCCGCTTTCGTAGCAATTAATGTTTGGTAATTCACAATGTTGAGCAAAGCCGTCTCAATCAGCTGCGCTTCAGCCAAAGGCGCTTCGATCCTCATGATCGGTTCATTGCCAAAGACAATTTCACCTTCCTGCATGGAATAAAGCGAACCGGTGAATCTCATATCTTTTAAAAAGCCGAGAAAGTCATCCTTAAATCCCAGCTGTTCTTTTAAATACGTTAAATCGCTTTCAGTAAACCGGAAATCACGCAAATATTCGATCGCCTTCTCCAAGCCGGCGAATACGGCAAAGCCGCTGTCAAAAGGGAGTTTTCTGAAAAACAGCTCAAATACCGCTTTCTTTTGGTGAATGCCGTCGCGCCAATACGTTTCCGCCATATTAATTTGATATAGGTCTGTGTGTAGTGATAGACTGTCGTCTGTAAACCGGTGTTCCAACCTTCATTTCTCCTTCCTCAATCTGACACTGAGGCTCCCAGGGTGTTTGCAAAATGAGAAAGAGCCCAGTTGTGTCCGTCCGGGTTAAAGCTAGCCACTGCTTTTTGATGAATGACAAGGTCAAACCCTTTATTGTAAGCATCTACTGCCGTATGGAGCACACATATATCCGTGCAAACACCAATTAAGTGCAGCTCTTTAATATCCCTTTCGCGAAGCTTGATCTCAAGATTTGTCCCCGCAAAAGCAGAATACCTTGTTTTTTCCATGTAGTAAACATGGTTGTCGTGTGCGTGTTTTTGATAAAGCGTTTCAAGATTTCCGTACAAGTCTTTCCCTGTTGTCCCTTTCACATTGTGGGATGGGAACAGGCGGGTTTCCGGATGATACGGATCTTCCGCATCGTGCGCATCGACAGCGAACACGACATAGTCCCCGTTTTTAATAAACGCTTCCGTCAGCCGCACGACGGCGTCTTCAATTTTCTGTCCGGGTTCTCCGCACGTCAGTCTGCCGTCAGAGGCAACAAAATCGTTCGTATAATCTATACAAATAAGAGCTTTTTTCATTGCCGCCCTCCCTGCCTTTTGGATGATAGATAACATTATACCTTATCTATAAAGACAAGTGAATGGCTTAAAACGAGCGAAAACCCTTGATAAGCCGCGCCACAAGCGGCTTATCACGTTTTCAGAAAAAAACAAAAGCTAGCGCCAGACGCCTACTCTTTTAGCGTCGAGCGTTCAAATATATCATCTTGAATATAAATCGTTTCCTTCTCCACCGCATCCTTCGACACCAAAATCAGTCCGAGCGGCGTATCCGTCTCATGATCAGATACGATCGAAAATGGGACTCCATGCTTGTTCGCCTCCTTGATGTAGGCCGAAAAGCGGGAGTAGTCGATCTCACCGTTTAATAGCAGCTCGGCATCGGCATGTGCCCCGATCGCTTCAATCACCTCGTTGTATGCTTTCTGGCGGAGCACTTGTCCCTTTGTCAGGGCGATCAGCACCCTTTCTCTCAGCGAACCTAAAAACAGCCGGCGTTCATCCGGTTTTGTCTCGCGTGGTCCGTGCATCCCCTGCTGTAAATATAGATCCATTGATTGATCGCTCACATTCAGACCCTCCAGTTTTATCATTGCTTACACATTTGCGGCTGCTTTTTATCAGTATGCCTTGAAACGAAAGAGCATAAACTGAAGGCTACATTTCCGTCACCCAATGCGCGATTTTTTGGGAAAGCTCTTCAGCGGCCTCTTTTTCTGCGATGTTGGCCAAGGAAGCATTCAGTTTTTGAATGAGTTCCGCCTTTTCTTCTTCATATGAGATCAGCGTGCTCCATTCCAATTGCGGCACTGCCACAAGCGTATGAAACTGCTGTTTGTTTTCATGAAGATATACATCTGTGATCATTTCTTTTTGATTGATGATGTTGGCTTTCCTTATTTTCAACTCTCTTTCACCTGCCCTACCCATCTTTTTTCCCATTATACTATAAAAAACAAACAGCCTCTTTAAAAGAGGCTGTCAGCCGTTAAAGCCTTGTATTCCATCCAAGACATCGGCATCTGTCAGGACCGTATTGCTGATTCCGCTATGAACCACGCTGTAATCGCCTGTTGAAAAAGAACCCGCCCCTCCTCCGGAAAAATCCGTCGATTTCGGGGAAATCGCAAACACATCTCCAAAAAAGGCTGCACTGTCGTCAGCGAGTGTCCTGATCAAAACCGGACCAACGATTGCTGGCATCTTCACACCTCCGCCCACCATTTTATTTGCATGATATGTGAAAGCGGAAAAAACGTTCAAGTACGTTCGGCCGATTCTTTTTTGGAGCGCTGCCGCAAACGGACAAGCCTGATGATATTGAGTGTAAAAGCCTTCAGCAAAGCATAGGCAGGCACCGCGACAATCATGCCGAGAATCCCCCCGAAGCTGCCGGCGCCGATCAATAAGAGAATGATGGTCAACGGATGCGTGTTCAGGCGCTTTCCGATAATAAGCGGAGAGAGCAGATTGCCGTCCGTCTGCTGGACGACGACAACGATAATCAGCGCGATGATCGCTTTTGTCGTCGAATCGAGAAACGCGATGATCACAGCCGGGGTCGCGCCGAGAAACGGGCCGACATAGGGAATAATGTTTGTCACCGCAATAATCAGACCGAGAATAAGCGCATACTTCACTCCGGCGATCCAAAAGCCGATAAAACAAGCCGTTCCGACAAAAAGGCAGACGATCAGCTGGCCTTGAATATACGCCGCAAGCGTATCATACAGATCTTTAAAAATCTTCAGCCCTTCATTTTTGTAATTGGCCGGGAGAATTTTGACCGCCAGATTCGGAAAACGATGACCGTCTTTCAGCATGTAGAACAAGATGAACGGCACGGTCACGGCGGTTAGCGCGATATTGGTGACAAAGCCAAATACAGATGTCAGGCTTCCCGTAATATTTTCAGGAAGACTTGTCAGAAACTCTCCGATCGAGTTTTCGATTTTTGCAACCGACACGAAATCCTGATTCATCATCCAAGTGAACCATTGGGAAGTGGATAATTGCTTAATAAAAACCTGTATCTGCTTCACATATCCAGGGATGCTGCTGAATAGGTCGCTCACCTGTTTTGTAAAAATCGGCCCGACAGATGATAAAACAAAGCCGATGAAAGCCAAAAACGCCAAATAGATCAGCAAAATGGACAGCGTTCTCGGCAGCTTTTTCTCGAGAAACCGTACGATCGGGTTAAATATAAAATACAAAATGCCCGCGATTAAAATCGGGGTAAATAATGTTGACGCAAATATGATAATCGGCTGGAAAAGAAAAGTCACCTTCGTCGACACATAAATAATCAGCAGAATCAATAATATCTGCACGGTCCAAAAATGGGTTTTTGATTTAAACAAGCTTTGTTTCCTCCCGGTTTATTCATTACTCTAAAAAGTACTATTGACACCATCGTCTGTCAACTGTTTTCATCCTTCAATACGGACAAACAGGAAAAAGAGTTTCATCTAAAGGAAAGAAAGACCAAATAAAACAATGGGAAGACCGGCGGCATCTGGTCTTCTTTAAATATGCCTGCTATTTTCGAAAATTTTCTAAATTTTTTTCACCCGCTGGGAATAAAGTGCACTTCAAGAAAATATTATGAAAGCGTTTACAATAAAACATGAGGTGAACACTTTATGAAAAAAATGGCGCTGGTGCTGCTTGTTCTATTGTTTTTGTTTCCTCTCGGCTCACATGCTGGAGGCTTTAAAGGCGGAGGAGGCAATCCTGGTTACTGGTTTACAGGCGATCCTGTTGAAAAGCCCGATCCGGCAAAACCGCCGCTTGTTTTCGTCCACGGCTTAAACGGCTCGTCCGCTGCCTGGTTTGATGAAAACGACATGGCGGAACAGGCTTGGAAAAGCGGTTATGAAACGGCTTTTATCGATCTCCATCCCGATAAAGACATGGATGATAACGGGGCCCTCCTCGCTGCCAAGCTCCGCGAGATGTATGATCATTTCGGCAGGAAAGTGATTCTCATATCCTACAGCAAAGGCGGGATTGACAGCCAGTCCGCCCTGATCCGCCATGATGCTTACCGCTATGTCGAACACGTCATTACACTCGGGACTCCCCACTACGGTTCACAGCTTGCCGACCTTGCATACAGCAGCTGGGCCGGATGGCTTGCGGACATTTTAGGCCAGCAAAATGATGCGGTCTATTCTTTGCAAACCGGGTATATGAAAGCATTCCGCGAGCAGATCGACAGCCATCCCAACAGACAGAAAACCGAGTATTTTACACTCGCCGGCAATAAAATCGGCGGATTTGGGAGCGTCTTGTTTTTCGGAGGCATTTATTTAAACATGTTTGGCGCAAATGACGGGGCCGTCGTTGAAAAAAATGCCCGGCTTCCATATGCCGTCAATCTCGACACCGGCAGCTGGGATCATTTCTCCATCATTAAAGGAAGCGAGACGTTCCCTGTATTGAAGTCTTTATTGGGAACTGATGAAAACATGCAAATGAACAAGCTGACAAAAGAAAATAGGTCCTATCCTTATATAAGAGGCGGGGTGAATGAGGGCCTTACAGAAGAAGAATTTGCGGTGGAGAAAGGGGTAGAAGAAATAACCATTCACTGGCTGAGCAATCATTCCTCGGGAAATATCAAACTGACAGATCCTCATGGCAAAGCGACGAAAGATTTTTCCCTTTCCAAAACAGCAGATGTGTTTGCGGGCGGATATGCTCACTCCGCTGTCATCAAAAATCCGGCCTCTGGCAAGTGGAAAATAACGTCTTCCGTCAAACAGAAAGAAGCTTTTTTATTCGTCGTCACCTTTGACTCCCCTCTTGATCAGCAAATTGAAAAGGAATTTAAGGCACAAGGGTCAAGTCTTGCAAATGTGAAAACGGCCGTCCGCTCAATCCGTTATCAAAATGGAAAGCAAGTGGAGAAAAAAGAGCTCCGCTCCGCTTCACTCCATGCCTTGCAGCACGTTCAAAAAGCGGGGATGTATTCCGTCACGATCGATGTTTCCGGTCAAACAGCTGACCGCGTGCCGTTTAACAGAACGATCATCCGTTCCGTCTATGTAAATGACAAAGGGGAAAGGTTTGAATATAACCCTTTGTCAGATTAAACCGTTTCTTTCATGGGTAAACGCGCTTGATCCACCATCCGATCAAGCTGCTTGATTTTTTCGATCGCAAGCTTATGGTCGATTTTGCGGTAGTGGTGATTGCCGCCCGGCTCTTCATCGAGTTCATCCGCTTTTTTGACAATCTGCTGCAGCGTGTTTTTGTCCAGATCGCCTTCAGGCAAGTATGAATCGGTATGAAGGAGAATGGCCAAAGCGATCTCTTTTGCGGCTTTCGGGTCCTCGCCGAGCCGGATCAGAAGCTTGTGGGCCCGCTCAGCTCCTTTAATGGCATGAATATCATTTTGTTTGTATTTTTCATAGTCCCACTCCCCGTCCGTATACCATTCATAATGGCCGATATCGTGGAGCAATGCCGCTTTTGTCGCAAGATCGGGGTCTATTCCCGTTTTTACCGCCAGACGATATGCGTGGAAAGCACAGGCAACGGCATGGGCGACGCCTGAACGAGTCAAATATTTTTGTGCAATGGGATGGGTGAATACATCCATTAATGTTACGTTTCTCATGTAAACCCCTCCTTTATATATTTTTAGAATCCTAACATATTTTCGCGCAAATCTCAATTGATCTGGCACATCATTTTTCATCATGACCGCTTTTATCATTCACAGACAAAACACATTGTCATCGAATGATTACACCCCACACAAAGAAATGTGGGCAGCCCTTCTTAAAGAACACTAAAGCCTGAGGGCGAAAATAAAAAAACAAGCACAATATATCTCACTGTGCTTGTTTTTGCCTTTCACAAAAATTCTTTGATGTCGTACACTCTGCCGGTTTCAAACTCCGTCTCAAGCAGATCAAGAAGCATTCCGGCAACAAAGGCAGTGCTTCTCAGGCTGCCCTTTGTTTGATAGTTTTTAAACCGCTCAATCTCATGGAAGTCTTTTTTGGATGATGAGCGAATGATCTCTTGCATGCCGGTATCCATGACTCCCGGAGAAAACGAAATCATCCGCACAGGATATTCCTCATCCTCCTGTTCAAAGGCGAATGTTTCAGTGAACATATCAAGCCCGGCTTTTGAGCTGCAATAGGCGCTCCAGCCTTTGTAAGGGTTTTTGGCTGCACCGGACGAAATATTGACGATCGTTTTTTCGCCATTAAATGGAGTGAGCCACTTTGTAAACTGCTGGCTGAGGATAACCGGAGCAAGCAGATTCAGGTTATAGTGCCGGCTCAGTTCCTCCTGCCCGGCCTCGCCTGCGCGCTTGATCGGCGTCACCATGCCGGCGTTATTGACCAGTGTGATCGAAGCCAACTCGTCGATTTGCACAGAATCAGTCAATTGCTGAAACCACTTCTCTGTTTCCGCCGGATTTGTCAGATCAGCCTCATGCTGAATCAGTCTGTCATGGCAAATATCGGACTTGGTCCTGGAGACGGTGTGCACCAAATGGCCGTTTTCCAAAAAACCGTTGGCAATCGCTGCGCCGAGGCCTTTTGACGCTCCTGTGACAATGGATAAATGCATCTGAATTCCCTCCTTATCCATCATTGTACTGATTCGTCGGCAGGCTTCTCAAGTGCTTCCGCGGTTTGTCCCGGAAGAAAGGCAGCCCCTATTTCTTCTGCTGGCCGCTGACAACTCTCGGAATCAAGAAGAACAGGCCCGCAATACAGAGAAGGATCAGGACTCCATACAAGATAGGCAGGAAGATGGATTGCTTGTCTTCTGCCATGTCATCTTCCTGTTTGCCTAATGATGGCTCCGCTGAAAATGACAGATTGAGCTCTTTCAGCTTTGAGGCGACGGAATTGCTTTTATTTGTGAAGCTTCCCGATAGACCTTTCAGCTGTTCGAGGGGACCGTCTTTTTTCTTGTCCGAAAATGAGAATTCCTTCAGCTCTTCCGGTATCGGTATATCTTCTTTGTATACAGCATCGTCTTCCTGCAGGTAGTCCGTTTCGATTTTGACATCCTGCTTTTCATACTCGTTTGGCTTGACGTCGACTTCATCGGTTTCATCCGCTTTCACAAGCGGTGTGAAAAGAAAGAAGGAGAGCATGACAGCCATGATCCCCTTCTTTCCCCATCTCGCATTACGCATCAATGTCATTCTCGCTTTCCTCCGTTTTTGATTTTGCAAAATCGACAATAAACGGAACGGCCAATGCGATGATTGCGATAAGAACCAATGCTCCCATTCCGAGTGCGAACATATCGCCTGTTCCATACTGAATGGACATATATACGGTTGACACCGGATTCTCGAAGCTGAAATTCGGCATGGCCAAATCAAGCAGCGGAGCAATGTAGAACAAAATCATGAAAGCTGTTGCCGCGCCTCCGGCAATGGAGCCAAGCATGAATGCCGAACGGATGACGGCGGAGCTTGCGACAAGCAGCATGATCGTAAAGGCCGACCACATCACGGCCTGGTCATCTGCCAGAGAGTAGATGTTCAAGCCGAACAGGCTGATCATCAATCCGACAATGATATTCAGTATTCCAAACAGCGCGCCTCTGACGAGAAGCGGAGCGTTTTGGTAGTGGTGGCTGAAGTATCCGATCAACAAACTTGAGATCATGACAATGACGAGAATGACAACCGGCGGTACGTTTTGCGCTTTTGATTCAGGAACATCCCCGCTGATTTTCACAGGACTCGCCAGATGATCGTATACATATCCGTCATTTCCTCCAAAAGCATTGCCGAGGATGCTGTACACATCACCGCGGACGAGCTTTGTCGTATTGACGTTCTGACCCCAGTTTGAATTCAGGGTATCCGCTTTTTGCTGAACATCGTTTACACTTTCCGTAATATTGTTGGTGTACTCGATGACACCTGATTGCGTTTCTGACAAGGAACCAAGCATATCTGACAGCTGCAGAATGTCATTTCCAAGCGTATCCTGCATGCTGATCACCATGGAGCCGTCTGTCGCATCTCCTTCAAAGACCGCCGTTCCGGCACCCACCGGATTGCTGAGCTGTTCAGAGACGGCATTTGCTCTCTCTGAGATTGTGCTAAGCTCATTCAGCGTTTCCGTCTGCTTTTCATCAATGAATTCTCCGTAGGTTGTTACAAAATCGGACATGCCTTCTGTGTAATCTTGAATGTCCTCATTTGATAACAGCATGTTGTTTTTAAGGTTTTCCCATTTTGTATTTTCGTCTTCATTGACTCTGAGGACTGATTTCACTTCTTCTTCTTTTTGGTATAAAAGTTTATTTTTATCGGGATATCCTAATTCTAACGTTGCTTGATACTTTGAAATAGATTTAAAATACGCTAGTAAATTATTAAGGTCATTACTTTTAAGTTCAGATTTAAAAACTGCATCCAATTTGAAATATCTTTCTTTAATTAAATTAGGAGACCTTAAAATTTCATTTTCAGTTTCAATAATTTTAGAATAGATTTCTTCACTTTGTTTCTCTTCAATACCTTTAATATCTTGAACCAATTCATCTATCTTCGTGTTTAATTTTTCGACCTTTTTCTCAACATCTTCGTTATGATCATTTTCTTTTGTCTCAATATCAGTCTTGACTTTACTAACATTGGCAGAAATATCGTTTAACTGCTGTTTTAATTCTTCTAGATTATTTTTATTCTGATCAGACGGTGATTCTTCACCAGATGTCGGATTTTCACCAGTTGTATCGTCCCCGTTTCGACTGTCTGGCTCCTGTTCACTATTTTCAGTATCAGATGACGTATTCCCTTCCGTTTGTCCGTTATTGTCAGAAGCCGTTGCATCTTCCTGATTTAATTGATCCCCGACATTACTTGTAGAAGTGCCAGTAGGTTGTAATTGATCCTCGCTTCCAGAAGATGGTTCATCACCCGATTGCGCTTGATCCTCGCTTCCAGAAGACGGTTCGTTACCCGGTTGCGTTTGATCCTCACTTCCTGACGACGGTTCGTCGCCCGGTTGCGTTTGATCCTCACTTCCTGACGACGGTTCGTCGCCTGGTGTACCATTATCAGGACCTTGGGTATCTTCATCCTCAGAGACATCAATACCATCAGACAGTTTTGAAAGTTCCTTAGAAATCTCATCTAACTTTGTCATCTCTTCACTAAGATCAATGTCTTCGATGTCTACTGGTTCTTCTTTATTATCGGAATCTTCACCTGGGTCGTTTGACAATTGGGCACGTGTAGAAATAATTGAATCCTCAATTTGATCCAAGGCATATTCTCTAGTGTTAAATTGATAAGTATTAACCAGATCATTCTGTATCGTATTTATTCCATCAAGTTGCTGTTGTGGCACTAAATCATAACGGTATTTCGCCAAATTCTCAAGCGAACTTCCAGCAAGGCTAAACTGGTTTTGTAAACCATTGAGCGACATTGCCATACCGTTCATTTGTTCGCTGAAGCGGCTTTGGGCGCTGGCTTGCTTTTCTTTGATGGATGTCAGGCCGTCTTGAATTTGTTCTTCACTGTCCGCCTGGGCTGATTGAAGCAGCTCTGACTGCTTTTCCTGGTACTCTTTATACTGATTGACATTGTCAACAAAGCTGTCCAGCTGCTTTTTCGTTTCTTCAACGCTTGCGTTGCGTTCTTTTGATGTGCCGTGTGTTTCATTGATCGACTCCTTGAGGCTTTCGATCATCTCTTTTTGTCTGTTCACCTCGCCCGCTAAGTCATTGGAGCTCGGCTTATAAAAGTTGTACATGGCGTTTTGGAATTCCGACTCTTTGTTGACGATGCTGTCGAATTCTTTTCTGACCTTTTTGACCTCCTGTTTGACAAGCCCCCAATACAGAGTCGTCATTTTCTTGCTCACCGTTTTTTGGGCGTCCTGAAGCTCACGCTGGACTTTTTCCTTGTTGACGGCGTCAAGCTGGCCCTGAATTTTAAATTCCAACTCCGCTTTTTGCGGACGTTTATGATTATAGCTTAAAATGTTTTGCGAAAAATCGGACGGGATGTAGACAATCGCATCGTATTGCTTTTCCGCAAGTCCGCTTTCGGCGGCGCTTCGGCTGACGACCGTCCATTTGTAGTCCGGACGTTCAGCCAAAAACGCCGATATTTGGTTTCCAAATAACGTATCTTCATCAACGGTTCCGTCCTCTTTCAAGACGCCGGTATCCTCATTGACAACGGCGATTTCCCTTGTCGCGCTCGAAACCTTTTTCGTCGGATTCTCGCCGATGAAATGAAAGAATAAGACGGGCAGAAGGATGATGATGACCATCGCGCTGATGATTTTCAGAGTGCTTTTTTGTTGTTCCGTCATGTCGTTTTCTTCCTTTCTACAGAACATAAAGGAATTTGAATTTTTCTTTCCCTGCCGTTTTCAACGATATAGCCGAAGCCCGGCTGAATTTCCGGCTCCTGCCGTTCATACGGAAGCTGGATCAAGTTTTGCTCGGACTTTTTCATCAGCAGGACGGCATGTCTGACTTGCTTGACTTCGCTTGTCAATGCATCATATCCTTTTGTAAATTCATTGTGGTTTCCGGCAGGTATAAAGTGGAAACCTAAATGGGCATAAGACTTCATGAACATCGCCATCTTATCTTGGATCGATGCGTCAATCGTCTGCTGGAACCGCGAAATTCCGTCGACGATAAAGACCATCGGCGAAAAGTCAAGGTTTGCGATTTCCCCTTGTCTGACAGCCTCCACATACATGGCTTCCCTCGTCCGGCAGATTTCTTCTGTTTCGGACAGCCATAGAAGAATGTCATCCTTTGTTTCAAGGTAGCTGATCTGATCCTCTGTCGCGTATTGAGATAAGCCGCGGTCGATGGAGTCAAACACAGCGATCTTTTTCGTATCATGATCAAGCAGATGCTCAAGCATGATTTTGATGACATTTGTTTTTCCGCGCTGGGTCTGCCCCATGATAAGGCAATGTTTATTTTTCTCAAGGTTAAAGTAAACAGGTTCGACAGACTCTTCATCAAGCCCCATCGGAATCAGTCCTCTTTCAGGCTGAAGCGGATAGTCCCTCATCAACTGCGTCACGGAAAGCTCCAGCGGCAGCATCGGCACCGGCGCAGGCTTTCTCATGTCCTTGAAGCGCTCGGCAATGTCCTGAATATCGGCTTTGATGTTTTCAAACAGTTCGATATCGCTGTTTGCTTCAACAGGCAAAAACATTTGCGCAAAGTATTGGTTTTCTTTGTTTAAGATGACACGCCCCGGAATCGGTTCAAGGCTGTATTCCGGCCTTCCGATAATGGAATAGGCTTCGGACTGGTCCATCAAATAATGAACGACCCTTGTTTTCAGATTGTTCAACAGCGACTGTCTGATCGCGTTGACCCTCGTCGCCGTCAGGATCAAATAGATCCCCAATGACTGGCCGTCGCGGGCGAACTGAATAAATTCAGCTTCGAGATCGTGCATTTCATCTTTGATGATGTCGAAGTTGTCAACCGTGATGAAAATGAACGGAAGCTTCTCTTCGTTCAGCGCATTGTACATCTTAATATGGCTGATTTCTTTGGCGCGGAACAGATTTTTCCGATGCTCGATTTCCTCTTTGATGCGGACCATGAATTTTTCGATTTTTCTTGTCTGATCCATCAGGAAATAATCGGCCGTATGCGGAAGTCTCGCAAGCGGCAGAAGCGTTCCGTTTCCAAAGTCAAAAATGTAGTTGTGCAGTTCTTCTGGCGTGTATTCAGCCGCAAAGCTCATCAGGAAGGTGATCGCACTCAGCGATTTTCCGTAGCCGGATGATCCGACGATGGCGATATTGCCGTCGTCCATCATGCGGTAGCTGATCGGCTCCTGACTTTGCTTTTCCGGTTCATCGATAAAGGCGAAGTTGAATGTATCGGCCTCCTCCGACGGATAAAGCGCTTTGGGAATACGTTCCTCAAGCGGCGGCAGCCAAGGACTCGGGAGCTTTTCGACTCCCATTTCCTCCTGAATGCGCTCAATTTGTTCCACAACAGCGGAAATTTCCGTCTGAACCTCTTTTTTCGAGGCATGGTCTGCGTCTACATCTGATAAAGGAATTAATCCGGTATCGGTGACGATTGCCACCTCATCTTCCGTTCCGTAGGCGTCCTCGGCATAAGGCGCTCCGCTCCAGGCAGACTGGAACAGCTCATATACCTCATTGTTGCCGACCTGCAAATACCCCCGGCCGGTTACCGTGATCGTGGCCGCATCCCCGTTTTTGAGGATCTCTTTACTGTCATTGGCGTCCTGCACCTTTAAAGCCACTTTAAATCTCGAGTTGCTCCAGATCTGGTCATCGATGATGCCGCCCGGTTTTTGCGTCGCCAAGATCAAATGCACGCCGAGGCTTCGGCCGATCCTTGCCGCACTGACGAGCTCGCGGATAAATTCCGGCTCTTCGCTTTTTAATTCGGCAAACTCATCCGATATTAAGAATAAGTGAGGCATTGCCGTTTTCGCTTTTTTCTGCTTGTAAAGCTTTGTGTAATCATTGATATGATTGACGCTGTACTGATCAAAAAGGCGCTGCCTTTTCTTCAGCTCGCTTTTAATTGATGCCAATGCCCGCGTACTGAAGTTTTTGCTGCCTTCAATGTTCGTGATCGTTCCGAGCAGGTGGGGAATGTTCCGGAACGGCTGCGCCATTCCGCCCCCTTTATAGTCGATCAAAAGAAAAGCGACTTCATGCGGATGGAAGTGAACAGCCAAAGACAAAATATACGTTTGCAAAAATTCACTTTTTCCCGATCCGGTCGTCCCCGCAAGCAATCCGTGGGGACCGTGTGCTTTTTCGTGCAGGTTTAAATACACGATGTCATCTTTTCCTTTATAGCCGATCGGCACAGCCAACGATTTGGCCGATTCGCTTGTCAGCCACTTTTGTCCGATACCGATGTCATCGACTTCTTTCGCATGGAACAGCTCAAGGAACGAAACCGTATCAGGAATTGAATTGGTCATTCCAAGCTGGTGGTCAAGCGTCCTTAATGTACGTGAAAAGATCTCATTGTCTTCCCTTGTATGCTGATCCAATTGAAACGGGATCTGCACGGCTTTCTTTTGCTTGATCAGAATGTCGCCTTCCTGTTCGGTAATATAACGAACGAGGGTATGGATGTTTTCGGACAGGCTTTCTTTCGTCTCTGCCGCAACGATTGTCGACACTCCGAGGTTTTTCTGCTTCCCTTCCAAATATTCAAGTATGACGTGTTCAGCGATCAGCTGCTGGTTTGTGATAATAAAGACAAAATGCGGTCTGAACCGGGTCTTGTCTTTGTTTTCATCCAAATCGCGTTCTCTTAACAGCTCGTAGACGCTTGAAAGAAGTTGATCCCTCGTCTGTTCGTTGTAAATAAATCCTCGCGCATATGTATGCGGCATCTGAAAATGCGGAAGCCACTTCATCCATTCCCATTCTTTATACTCGGCTTCGTCAAAAATAAAGACAAAGCGTAAATCATGATAGCTGTGGAAGAAAGCGAGCTGTCCGACGAGCTGATGGATCTCGTTTTTGACGACAGCTTCTTTTCCGACAACCCCCATCGGTCCTTCGGCGAGATTGACGGTAATCGGCGCGTTTTTTAGTTCTCTGTAAACCTCTTCCATCTTTTGCGTCTGTTCGAGCAGATGGTCTGTATCACGGTTTGCCAAATCTCCGCCATTCAGGTTGATTTGATAGGAAGAGGCAACCGTTCCCGTGCCAAGGCGGATTTGCAGGAAATCTGCGCTTTCAATTGTTTTTTCCCAAATTCGGCCGCTGATTTCCTTTGTTAAATATTTCATCCGTTCAAAGGCAGGAAAATGGAACTCCAGGACGAATTTTTGTTTTTCCGCCAGTTCATGCAATTCCTTCTTTTTATTCTCAAGGTAAAGCGTATAGACGCGCTCCCTTTTTTCTTCGCGTTTTTTGCGCTGGCTTTTATCACGGAAGTATTGCACAGTTGATGTAATCAGCGTCATCATAAACATCGCCAGGGAAACGACGATAAAGATGCCCCGCGGCTGAATGATCGCCACGATTCCCATCACAAGCAGCATGACAAGCGGAGGCAATATCATCAGCCATAAGCCTCTGTTGTTCTCATCGCTTTCCTGCGCCGGAAAGCTGAAGGATATTTTCTCATCCGGCAGGTCGTAAATCATCCTCGGCGGCCTGCGGTAATGCGGATATTTATTTTTCGTTTCAGAGGTAGGCCTGAGCATTTTTTCCAGGTTTGTAGCAAACTCCTCTTGTCCATGAATTTCCAAAAGGTCGTTTTCAATGATGCGGAACGCATTCAGGCCGTATAAAATTTCATCCCCATTTTGCACCAGGGCAGGAGCGGTTATTTTTTCCCCGTTCATATAGACGAGCGCACCATTCGGGATCACATGCCACTTGCCTTCAAGGCGGATAAATAAGAAGGTGCCGCGGTCTCCGAAAGGCGAATCCGCTTCGGTAAAAGAGACATCCGCCTCCTCATTGCAGGAGGAAACAGCGATTTCTTTTCTCTCTCCTAAATAATAGGCAGGGGCGTCTTCGGATTCTTCCGTTAAAAAGAGCGTCAGCTCCCCGGCGCCGTCTTTTAGGACCGTTTTATCACCAAGCGCCAAAGAAGAGGCCGGCTCATCCTTGCGATAGACGCTGTACAGATCGGAGTCCTTTTGTTTTTCCAATGTCACCGGACCTTTTTCAAACGGAAAACGGCTGATGGTGACGGAATGCTTGACATCCGGTCCGATTGTCAGCGTGCGGCTGCTGTGATCATCCAGTTTTATTTTTTGATAATTTTCATGGTAAAAAATCCATAACAGACTCATTTTTCCGCCTCCTGCCAACAACAGGTTATCTTCACTTTATTTATCATCTTTTTTCTTTTGCTCTTCCTTTTCTTTATTTTCTTTTTTCTCCTGCTCCTTTTCAGTCTTTTCCGCTTTTTCTTGTTCAGTCTTTGCAGCCTCTATATCAGCCTGTTTTTGCTCAGTCGTTACCTGCTGGTTTTCTTCAGTATTTTTCTGCGCGTTTTTTTCCTTTTCCAATGTCTCATACAATTCGTCATATTCCTTTTGCAGCGGATCCAGCTGTTTCTGCCTCTCTTCGCTTGACAATTGGTTATCCGCCTTGATCTCAATGATATATTTCGAGATTGCAAATATGATTTGGAAGTTGTTTTCCAGCTTACGAGCCGTCTCTAACGCCTCTTTATTTTCCCCGCGTCCGATCTGAATCCAGTAGAGGAAGTTATTCGGATCGACCTGCAGCGTAAGGCTGTTCAGGGCATCTTCCTGCCAGTCTAATTCCTTCAGCGCGTTTTCAACAATCATATAGGAATATGCGAGCTGATATTGAACGGAATCCGGCATCTCATCAGGTTTGTATTTATCAAGCGTGCTGATGACTTTGCTGTACTGTTTATTTAAAAAGTAGCGGTTGCTTTCGACAAACGCCTCCTGTTTTGGCTGAGCGAAGAATAAAGAATAGAAGGAAAACAATAAAGCCGGTACTAAACATAAAATAAGGCCCAATCCTATGTATCTTTGCGTCTTCCACTTCTTCTTCGGAAGGTGGACAAGCGTTTTTTCTTCGGCGTCAAGCTCATCAAGCCGTCTTTGAATGACAGCTTTTAAATCGCCGTATGTCCCGCTTGAGACGATGTTTTTCACTTCGTCTGAAAACTTGATGGTTTCGCTGTATTTTAAATACTCTTCAAAGGTGAATTCGCCGTCAACGGCAAGCGCCGCTGCTGCCTTCACTTCATTAAAAAGTCTTTCTTCATCGTGTTCGTATGGCGGAATGCTTTCTTTCACTCCATAATGTAAAAATTTCGGGGTCAACCCTTTGTCAAAGACAATGTTTTCCGGCGTCGCAATGAGATGCAGCCTTTTGACCGAATGCTCTTCAACAGCTTTGACGAGCTGGTAGGCGAAAAGCCATTTGCTTTTTTTATTTTTGGATTTCAAGTAGCGAAATTCTTTATATTCAGCAGGAGGCTGAATCGAAATTTGGACTTCATCATCGGTCATGACGGTTTCTTTTTTAAAGGAAGGATCGACTTCTTTGATGACGTTTGCTTCCAAGCCGTTGACAAGGTTGATCTTTTCTCGTTGAAAACGAAAAATGTAAGCATCGTCTTCCTTCGTCATGACGGCTTCCAGTTGATTTTCCAGATACGTTTTCTTTTTTTCTGCCATTCATCCAGATCCTTTCATAATATTTCAAGACGGTCTCCAGTCGTTATACCGCACTGTGACAGTGTGTATTCGCCTGAAAAAACGGCATCCTTATTTGTCACCCTGATCCAGCAGCCTTCGCGGGGAGGGACAGATATGCTCTTGGCCTGCCAAGCGATGTCGACCACCTTTTTGACAGAATGGTAATCTGACAGTCTGAGATCAAAAGCGCCGCCGTCATAATGTTTTAAATCGATGGTAATGTCAACATACACCAGTTCATCACCTCTCAATAGAAAAAGCGCCGTCATCTTCTTTTGAATTAGGCGCTTCTCTCTTTCTTCTAATCTGTAAATTAGCCGCGAATTTGGCTAGCGATGTCTTGGTCAGTGCTTTCAAGAGTGTTAGCAGTCTGATGAAGCTGTTTAGAAACGTCGCTTAGAAGTTCAGCCATTTTCACAAAAGAAGGTCTCAGCTCTTGATATTGCTCTGCGAACGCGCGGCTTGATTCACCTTCCCACATATCTTGAAGCTGGTTGATCATTTGATCAAGACGCTGGTTGACCTGTTCAGTAACGTCTCCGCTTTCTTTTTGATATCTGTCAGCCATTTGCCGCAGTTCAGCCGGCGTAACACGAATGATTCCTGACATATTCCTTATACCTCCTGCGCTATTCGCCCTAGATATGGGCTAAATAACTTATTTTTTTGAACGCTTTTATTATAAAAACAAGATTGAGGCACAGTCAAACAAATCTGTTGTTATTTTACAAAATGAGTCTAAAGGTTTATCATTCCTCTATTTCCATCCAGCAAAAATTCTAGAAATCTAGTAAAAAAATCTCAATTTTCATCAAATATTCAATTTGAATCAAAATCGATGGTTCTATTTGACTATGTGCAAGCTTTTTAAAGTCCATAGTGAAAAGGATGGATTGCATTATAATGAAGAAAAACGCCGAGAAGGCGCTCAGACCAAAAAAGCCTGTCTCCTTATCTTGGAGACAGGCTTTTTCGCCTCACCCGGCTTTTAGTTTCGCCGGCTTTTGCCGGTTGTAATGATTTAAAAAGAAATCGTCGGTTTCCGCGCGAATGACCTTCCATAATAAAACAAGAGCCACCAGGTTGGGAATCATCATCAACGCGTTCGCCATGTCGGCAAAAGCCCATACCGTATTCAGGCTTGCCACAGCACCGTAAAACGTGATGAATACGTAAGCAACACGGTAAATCGGCACCCATTTTAAGCCGACAAGATATTCAAGACATTTTTCTCCATATACATACCAGCCGACAATTGTTGAATAGCCGAAAAAGATCACCGAAAACGTAACAATGTACTTCCCTGTTAACCCTAAAGAAGAGGCGAACGCCGCATTCGTGAGCGCCCCCGCGTCAAGGGATGTATCATGGGCAACTCCGGAAATCAACCCGCCTGAAGGATCCCAGAACCCTGTAATGATGAGGACAAGCCCTGTCATTGTGCAAACGATCAATGTCACAATAAACGTTCCCGTCATCGCCACCAGCGCCGATTTAACAGGATGATCGGTTTTGGCATTCCCGGCGATGAGAGCCGCTGTTCCTAAACCGGCTTCGTTTGAAAAGATCCCCTTGGACATTCCGTTTCTGATCGCTTCGGACACGACCACTCCTGTGAAGCCTCCGGCCGCAGACACCGGGTTGAAAGCATGATAGAAAATCAGCTGAAACGCCGGAATGATTTGATCATAATGCAGGAAAATGATAATCAATGAACCGCCGATATAAAGAATCGCCATCACCGGCACAAAAATGCTTGCAACCGTGCTGACGCGCTGAAAGCCGCCGAAAATAATCGCCGCTGTCAGCACTGCGAGCACAAGGCCGATAATCCAATCTTGGATGCCGAATGTATGTGTGACGACCTCAGCAATCGTATTGGACTGGACAGAGTCGCCGATTCCAAAAGAAGCGAGCACGCCCGACAGCGCAAACAAGACGGCGAGCGGCTTCCACTTCTTTCCGAGACCTTTTTCAACATAGTACATCGGTCCTCCGGAATACTCGCCGCGTTCATTTTTGACACGGTATTTCATTGCCAGCAAAGCTTCACTGTATTTGGTAGCCATACCCAAAAGGCCGACGAGCCACATCCAGAACAAAGCCCCCGGGCCCCCTACCGTAATCGCCGTGGCCACCCCGGCGATATTGCCGTTTCCAATCGTCCCGGCCAGCGTCGTCATCAGCGCTTTGAAGTTGCTGACATCGCCGTCTGCACCCGCAGACTCTTTTTCTTTTCCGAAAGCGAGCTTGAAAGCATATATCAATCGTTTAAATTGAAGCCCCCTCAGGATCACCGTCAAAAAAATTCCGGTCCCTACAAGCAGAACGATGCCCGGGACTCCCCATAAAATGCTGTTAATTTTCTCTAATACCAACACCGCTGTCTACTCCTCTTATTCCAAAATAATTAAATTTGTTGTAATAGCTGTCACCATTCATGAAATATAATGAATCGCGATTAACTTTTTTGTTGATTTTCACAAACAACTATATTCATAATAAAAGTAAGATGGGTATATGTCAAAATTTTTTCATGCAAACATAAAAGTAGGGGTTTTTTATGAACAATCGAGTGAATCCTTTTAAATACCAATACGACCGTTTGGAAGATGTGGCGGATCATATCAGCGAGGTGCTGAACTGCCCGATTACGATAGAGGATGTCAACCACCGCCTCCTTGCTTACAGCACGCACAGCGACTATACCGATCCGGCGAGAACATCGACGATCATCGGCCGGCGCGTTCCGGAAAAGGTGATCAACAAGCTCTGGAAAGACGGAACGATTCCAGCTTTGATGAAAACAGACGAACCGATCAGGGTGGAGCAAATCGATGAAGTCGGTCTGAGCAGCCGCGTGGCGATCTCAATCTGGAAAAACAGCGAAGTCATCGGTTTCATTTGGGCTCTCGAAAGCCAAAAAACACTGTCGGAAGACGAGCTTCACCTCTTAAGGCTTGCCGCCGATTCCGTGAAGAATAAGCTTTTGCCATACCAGGTCCGCAAACGAAAGAATGAACAGCGCAGCCAGGAATTTTTCTGGAAGCTGCTCACAGGGCATATTTCAGAGGAACAGGAAATTGCCGACGGCTTTCATCAGCTCGGCATCAGGGTGCCGTCTTCCTACTCTGTCTTCATCATCCGCCTGAAAAACGAAATTGAGGAAAAAACCGAAAAACAGCTCAATTATTTATTGGAGACGACACAGCAGGTGCAAATTTCGCTGGCCACGATCGACTATAATGAGCTGATCATCCTCGCCGCTCCGAAAACAGGGGAAAACGGACAGCCTTTTAACGATTTAAAACAGTTTGCCGGAAGTATTCAAAAGCAGCTTAGTGAGCGGTACAAGCTGAACGACTGCACGATTTCGATCGGAGGAATGTACGGGTCGATCACCCGTGTGCACCAATCCTATCAGGAAGCGCTCTCCGTCTTAAAAGTAAAGGAGCGGTTTGCGGACGAAACAAAGCATCTCGTCAGCTTTTCAGAGCTCGGCATTTATCAATACCTCGATGTGCTTGCCGAAAAAAGAAAACACGCGAACTATCCAAATTATTCGCTCATGCAGCTTGAGGCTTATGATCAAGAACACCACTCCAATCTCGTCGAGACCCTTGAGCAGTTTATCGAGTGTGACAGCAATGTCAACACCGCTGCCAAAAAGCTGAACATTCATGTCAATACATTAAACTACAGGCTGAAGCGGATCGGCAAAATCGCGGAAATCGATTTAAAAAACATTAATGAAAAGTTTACGATTTACCTTGAAATCAAGCTTCGCAACATGCATTTGTGAGATTCCACAAATGCATGTTTTTTTATTTTCTTATTCGAACAAAGAAAATTCTAAATTGTCAGTATAAACTAAAAGAACAGTAACCATAGAAGGAGGAGCGACGCGATGATGATCGGGGTTCCGAAAGAAATCAAAAACAATGAAAACAGGGTGGCGCTGACTCCCGGTGGAGCAGCGCAGCTGATTGCCGCCGGCCACCGCGTCATCCTGGAAACAGATGCAGGTGCGGGAAGCGGATTCGAAAATGAGGATTATGTGTCAGCAGGTGCGGAGATCGCCGAAGAGGCAAAAACGGTTTGGAATACTGCGGAGATGGTGATGAAAGTAAAAGAGCCTTTGCCTGAAGAGTATCCCTATTTTCGCGAAGGGCTGATCTTGTTCACCTATCTCCATTTGGCTGCGGAGCCTTCTTTGGCTGAAGCTCTAAAACAAAGCGGTGTCATCGCCATCGCTTATGAAACGGTAAGTGACGGCCGTTCCCTTCCTTTGCTGACGCCGATGTCGGAAGTCGCCGGACGGATGGCCGCCCAGATCGGTGCGCAATTCCTTGAAAAGCCGAAAGGCGGAAAAGGCATATTATTAGCCGGCGTTCCCGGTGTGGCTCGCGGAAAAGTGACGATTATCGGAGGAGGCGTCGTCGGCACAAATGCGGCGAAAATCGCGGCGGGTCTTGGCGCCGATGTGACAATGATCGATTTGAACGCAGATCGGCTCCGCCAGCTTGACGATCAGTTCGGCCATCAAATCAAAACGCTGATGTCAAACCCGGTCAATATTGCCGATGCTGTCGCTGAAGCCGATCTTCTCATTTGTGCGGTGCTGATTCCCGGCGCAAAGGCTCCGACATTGGTGACGGAAGAAATGGTCAAACAGATGAAGCCCGGCTCCGTTATCGTGGATGTCGCCATTGATCAAGGCGGAATTGTCGAGACGGTTGACCACATCACGACCCATGACAATCCGACATATGAAAAGCACGGCATTGTCCATTACGCCGTCGCCAACATGCCCGGCGCCGTCCCGCGGACATCCACAGTGGCGCTGACAAATGTAACGGTTCCATACGCCCTTGAGATCGCAAACAAGGGCGCGGAAAAAGCGGTTCTTGAAAATCCAGCCTTAAAGGCCGGCGTCAATGTGGCAAGCGGACATATCACATATGAAGCGGTGGCAAAAGCTTTAAATGACAGCTATGTACCGCCGGAATTGGCGCTTGAAAGTTCGTCGTCAGCGGCTGGGGCGTGACATGTTCAAAAGACAGAGGCTTACTCGCAGGCCTCTGTCTTTTTTTAATCAAAGCTGTATCTTTCTTCTTTCCAAGGGTCTCCCCTCATATGGTAACCATTTTTCTCCCAAAATCCCGGGTGGTTTTCCTTTGTAAACTGGATGCCCCTCAGCCATTTGGCGCTTTTCCAAAAATAAAGGTGCGGCATGATCGCCCTCAGCGGAAAACCGTGCTCAGGAGTAAGCGGAGCGCCGTTATGGGAGTGGACCAGCAAAGAGGAATCCAGCAAAAAATCCTTCAGCGGCACATTGGTCGTCCAGCCTTCCTCAGCGTGCAAGATCACATATCGGGCTTCCTCAAGCGGCTTTGCGATTTTGGCTATCTCCTGTGTCTTGATTCCCTTCCAGACATTATCGAGTTTTGACCATCCCGTCACACAGTGGATGTCGTTTGACACTTCGCTTTCCGGGAGCTCGCACAGTTCCTCAAAGGATAATAAGAGCGGCTGTTCAACCAATCCGTAGATTTGCAGATTCCATTTTGACAAATCTCCATAATCGGGAACATCGCCTGTGTGAAGGACGGGAAACGTCGTGGTGACATTCTGGTTCGGGGGCACTCTGTCAGATGGCTTGTGCTGTTTTGCTTTTCCAAAAAACATGTGGCAAGCACCTCTCTTTTGTTAACTAGTATAGAGATAAGGTTGACAAACTCTTTCATCATCTTTTACGATAGGAGGAGAATGAAGGAGGAAGAACAACATGACAAAACAAAAGCTTCGTGCCAGTGACATGGCGCTTGCTGGAATGTTTGCCGCTCTGATGGGAATCGGCGCCAACATCACTTCGTTTGCTCCCTTCCTGCAAATCGGCGGAATTCCGCTGACGATGCAGCCGTTTTTCTGCCTGCTGGCGGGCCTTCTGCTCGGCCGCAGACTGGGGGCGTTATCCATGATTGTTTATGCGTTGGTTGGCTTTATCGGCGCGCCTGTTTTCGCCTCGTTTTCCGGGGGAATATCCGCTCTTTTCAAGGGCAGCGGCGGTTTTATTTTATCCTACATCCCCGCGGCATATGCCGCAGGCTGGATCACAGACAGAAAATCTGAGCCGAAAGCAGCCGATTTTTTCACCGCTTCAGTCATCGGTACATTGATCATCTACCTAATCGGCGTCAACTATATGTATTTCGCTTTTAAAACTTGGCTGAACACACCGATCACCTATTCTTACGCCTGGGTCATGATGACCTGGTTTTTCATCAAGGATCTGGCCTTCTCCGTTCTGTTGGCCGCCCTCGCCTCAAAAGTTTACAAAGCGGTTCAGAAAGCCGCCGGCTTCAAAAGAAATCCCACTTTTTAAAAAAAGAGAACCTTTGCGGGTTCTCTTTTCATTTTAACAAATATCCAAAATTAAAGGACGATAGCCGCGATCCAGCCAAACAGGATCAGCGGGATGTTATAAAAGATGAACGTCGGCACACAAGTATCCCAAATGTGATGGTGCTGTCCATCGGCATTTAAGCCTGATGTCGGTCCTAACGTACTGTCGCTCGCAGGCGAGCCGGCATCTCCCAAAGCTGCCGCCGTTCCGATAATGGCGATCGTCGCCAGCGGGCTGAAGCCGAGCTGTGAGCAGAGCGGGACGAATATCGTGGCAATGATCGGGATCGTCGCAAATGATGAGCCGATTCCCATTGTAATCAACAGCCCGACGATCAGCATCAATAGCGCGCCGACAACCTGGTTATTGCTGATCAAACCGGTGGATGCTTCAACAAGGGATTTGACATGGCCCGTTTTCTCAAGCACATTGGCAAAACCTGCAGCGGCAAGCATGACAAAGCCGATAAACGCCATCATGTTCATCCCGTTTGTGATCAATTCGTCGGCTTCGCCTCGTTTCATGGCGCCGCTTAAGAATAAGACCGCCAATCCGCTGAGCGCGCCGAAGATCATCCCGTCAACATCAAGGCTTTGTGACAAATACAGCTGCACGCTTAATGAAACGGCGATGGCCAGCACTGCGATAGAGAGGCTTTTTTTCGTATAAGCCGCAGGTTTTTGACCGGCGATTTCCTTCATTTCATATGTGCGCGGTTTCCGGTATACGAAAGCGGCGATTGCTAGCCCCACAACCATTCCACCAACCGGAATGATCATCGCCAGCGGAATATCCGAAAGAGAAACGGAGAGTCCCGCGTCTTTCATATTATCTTTCAAAATCCCCTGGAAAATCTGGCCGAAACCGACCGGAAGCAAAATATACGGAGCCGTTAATCCGAAAGTCATCGCACACGCAATGATCCGGCGGTCAACTTGAAGCTCATTTAAAATTTTGAGCAGCGGCGGGATTAACACCGGGATAAATGCGATATGAACGGGAACGACATTTTGCGACATACAGGAAATGATTAAAATCACAAGAACGATCAACACTTTTGACAGTGTTTTGCGCCGCGTGTCCCCTTCTTTGCCGATCAGCTTTACAGCCGCTTCAACCATGGCATCCGGGAGGCCCGTTTTCGTCAAAGCGACCGCAAATGCGCCGAGAAGCGCATAGCTGACGGCTACCGTCGCATTTCCTCCAAGCCCTTCGGTAAAGTCGCTGACCGTCTGACCGAGGCCGAGCCCGCCAGTCAGACCGCCGGCAAGGGCGCCCGCAATCAAGGCAATGACAACATTGACCCGCAGCAGGCTTAATATCAGCATAACAATAACTGCAATCACAACTGCATTCATATTTAAACCTCCGAAAAAATACTTTAGTTTGCTAATGTAGTAGATAATTAAAGTAATGAACGTATATTACCACATCTTTTGCGATTGCGTCAATGAAGCTTTGAAAATGTGAAAATTCACCAATAAAAAAATCCCCTGGTGAAGGGGATTCTAAAAGATCATACATCTCCTGTAAACCGCTCAACAAACGTGACAAGCGTTCTCACCATCACACCTGTCCCGCCTTTTGGCCCGAAGCATGTATGCTGATTTGTCGTTGCCGTTCCGGCTATATCAAGATGCACCCATGGCGTCTGCTCTGCGAATTCACCGAGAAAAGTCCCGGCCATTATGGCGTGGCCTTCTCTGCCGGGCGAATTGTTTAAGTCGGCCATTTGGCTGTTTTTCACTCTCTTTTTGTCCTTTTCTGTTATCGGAAGCTGCCAGATCGCTTCTCCCGCTTCATCAGCGGCTTCCCGCACCCGGTCATAAAGCGGCGCGTGATTCGTCATGGCCCCCGTTGTTTCCGTGCCGAGAGCGACGATGACGCCGCCTGTCAGTGTCGCGACATCGATCAATACGTTTGCTCCATGGTGTTTCGCATAAGTCAGACCGTCGGCCAGGGCAAGCCGTCCTTCAGCATCCGTATTCAAAATTTCAATCGTCTTGCCGCTTAAGGAAACGATGACATCGTCGGGCTTCATGGCGCTTCCGGAAATCATATTGTCCGTGGACGGGATGACAGCGAGAACATTTTGCTCGGGACGAAGTTCGCCGATCGCTTCCATCGCCCCTAAAACGCTTGCGGCTCCTCCCATATCCGATTTCATCCCGACAATGCCGTCCTTCGTTTTAAGAGAATAGCCACCTGTATCAAACGTGATTCCCTTGCCGACCAAACCGATCACATCATCCCATGTTTCTTTTCCTTGATATTTAAGCACGATCATTTTCGGCGGTTCTTCAGACCCTTGGTTGACCGCCAAGAGCCCGCCCATGCCGAGTTCTTCCATTTCCTCTTTCTCAAGGATTTCGCATTCGAATTCGTATTTAGCCGCCAGTTCAGCCGCATAGGAAGCGAGATCGGCCGCGGTCAGCATATTGCCCGGCATATTGACGAGCGTTCTGGCTGAATTCGTGGCATGTCCATACACTTGGCCGACATGAAGGCTTGCCTGAACCTCCTTCAGGTCATGATCAGTTAATACGAAAACGTTTTGCAGGTGGTGCTCGGGTTCGTTCGGTCTGTGCTTGTAATCCTGCACCTCATATGTTGAGAGCATGCAGGACTCCGCCAGTGCATGGGCGGCATCGTTTGCATCGATTTGATCAGATACAAAGCTGTCTAGCAAAACGGTTATGTCCTGCTTTTTGTCTTTGTGAATCATTTGAACCGCTTCTGCAAAGCACCGCTTTGCATCCTCGAACGAGAAGTCCGCTTCCCGGCCCAATCCGACGACATACAGCCGTTTAACTCCCGTAAGCGAGGGGGTAAATATTTTAGAAACTTGCGCTTTTTTGGAGGATACATCACCGTCTTTTAACAGCTGCAAAAGCTGGCCGTTCAACAGGCGGTCGATTTCTTCCGCTTTTCCGTACAGGCTGCTTTTTTTAAACAATCCGATCAGCAGCGTTTCTTTTTTTTCAAAGTCTTTAAAGGCATAAAACATCTGTCCACAGCTCCTTACCAGCAGAGTGAGTAAAATTGAAGCAACAATGTTATAATAGGAAAAACATTTTTTCCTTATGAGGTTTCATATGATATATTTTAGCAAATAACCGCATACTTTTCTGAATTCATCTCTATTTTCTTTTAGAAAGGATGTTCTGAAAATGGAAATCCTCAATAACTTTCCTTTACTGGCGAGCTTCGCTGCCATCTTTTTTGCTCAGTTCATCAAAGTGCCCATTTATTTTGTCGTCTCAAAAAAATGGGATTGGCGGCTGTTGACCAGCACGGGGGGGATGCCGAGCTCTCATTCAGCGGCCGTTACGGCCCTGTCAACGGGTGTGGCTCTTGACCATGGGATGGATTCGTCTTTATTTGCCGTCTCTTCGATATTTGCGGTCATTACGATGTTTGATGCGACCGGAGTCAGAAGGCACGCCGGAGAACAGGCGACGGTCATCAACCGGCTCGTCCGCGACTTCAACCGCTTTGTCAGTGAGGCAAAGGATTTTCCAAAAGTGCATCAGGAGGAAAAGCAAAAAAAGTTAAAAGAGCTGTTGGGCCATCAGCCGATCGAGGTCTTTTTCGGAGGATTGACCGGCATCGCTTTAACGCTGATTCTGCACTATTTATTCATGTAAAATAAAAAACGTTTAAGCCCGTTTTTCGGACTTAAACGTTTTTTTGCTTATTCTTTCGCCATTTTATATTTTTGCCTGAATACCTGCATCGATTTGTTTTCATTCAGCTTCATGAGATCCTCTTCGGTCACGGAGCCGTCCCCTTTTTTAATGACATAGACATCAAGGGTTTTCTTTCCCCATTCATTATAGACATCTTCAACCGTTTCATAATACAGGTCCAGCCTGTTCCCTTTAATCGCCGATCCCGTATCAGCGACCACGCCGTAGCCGTAGTCGGGAATGAACAAAATCGTTCCGATCGGAAACACGTTCGGGTCCGCTGCAACGGTCGAATATAAATCTCTTTTCACTTTGACTCCTGAATATGTAAGCCCGTACTCAGGATCGTGAGGCTGTTTTCCAGTCGATTCAACCCCTGCGGTATAGCCTGTTGCCGTGACTTTTTGTTTCGGATATTTACTCCAGTCAAATGCGTCTTCAAGTTTTTTCGGTTTGTTTTTAATTTGCTTGGCGGCAGACAAAGACGTCTTTTCCGCCCTTTCTTTCGGAAGTGATTTAAAGGTTAGCCCCAATTGTTTAAGGGACAGGTCCCGTTCTTTTGCCCAGTTTGATAAATCCTCTGCTTCGACGCCTGATACGGCAAAGAAAGTCGTCATGAAAGCCAGGACGAACAATATCGTCATCAAAAAGCGCCTGCACATTGTTATCACTTTTCTCAAATCTTCCCACTCCTCTCACCATCTAGTTGTTTCCAAGAGTGGGCGGAAATATTCAGATGGCGAGATAATTTCAAGAAAGTTGGGAAAATTCACACCAAAAAACCCTCTTCAGCAAAAAGAAGAAGGTTAAAACATTTGGTATCCTCTTTTTCGCAAAGCTTTGATCGTGACTCCTGACAAAAGGGCCCCGGCCATCCCGCTTGCTAAAATAATAATGTCCGCCGCAGCCAATGAAGCCACCCTGTCAAAAAGTCCGGAAAACGCCTCTCCGGGCGTCTCCACATAGCGAATTAATTTTTCCTTATTGACAATGAAAAGGCATACAATCGGATAAATGACAGCCATGATCCACGACATCCTGAGCAGCATGTTCAGCAAAAAACCGATTCCGAAAAACAAGACGAAAAACAAGACAACTGATATGATGACAACTGGTAAACTGATCAAAGCCTTCCACCCCCAAGTAACCTCTTTTAGTGTACATTGGAGAAGGAGCTTGAGTCAATCATTGGAAAGTCTTGATTCAGCGGTCTTTTCCGGTCCCCTGGCAGTGGCTGCACGTTTCCGAACCGCCGAGCAGAAGCTGAAAATAACCTTTGCCTGAACAAAATGTGCAGGTTTCTGAGCGCTGCTTAGTTGAAGAAGTCTTCATCACACACACACCTTTTTCTTAATTTTCAGATAATAATATCATGAAGATTGTCAATGAGAAAGTCAGAAAATATAACGGAATATTTCATGTAAGCGCTTAAAAACAAGGCTTTCTTCCGTTTTCTTTCATTTTTGAAGTTTTTGATCGGAAATAAAAAGCCCGCAGCACATGCTGCAAGCTTCTTAGAAAAATTTAAATTTCCCTTTCTTCAGGACGAGCCCCGGTCCTCCGATCATGAAGAGCGAACGGTTGTCGATCATCTTCTTCATAAAGGAAGCACTTGTACCGGTCATTTTTTTGCCGAAAGCGATGCCGATTGCATCGTGTTCGCCAAGCGAAGCGACAGATCCTTTATTATCGAACGTGAATGTTTCAGTTTCTTTGCCGTGGATCAACGCCGCAATATTTGCCGCACAAGTCTCTCCCTGCTGCATGGAAATTTGCGCTGTCGGCGGATATGGACGATCGGTTTCTTCGTTGATGACAAGCGAGCAGTCACCGATGACAAAAATCTCATCATGGCCGTCAACCCGAAGATCCGGCTTGACTTTGACACGGCCGCGCATATTTTCAAAACCCGATTCTTCAATCACCGGATTTCCTCGGACACCGGCAGCCCACACCACCGTTCCGGCCTTAATTTCTTCGGTCTCGTCATCTTTTCCGACAATGATGCCGTCTGGTTTGCATTCTTTTACGGCTGTTCCGATTTTGAATTCGACGCCTTTTCCTTCAAGGAAATTGACCGCATAATCGACAAGTTCGGGGTCAAAACCAGGGAGGGCGGACGGTGCGGCCTCGACGCAAATCAAGCGGACCTGCTGGCGGTCAATATCGTATTCCCTGCACAATTCGGGAATGCGGTTGGCCAGCTCACCTAAAAATTCGATTCCAGTAAAACCTGCGCCTCCGACAACAATCGTCAGACGCTCAGGGCGCTTTTCGGCTTCTGTGTTGTATGTCGCAAACTGGTATTCAATATGCTCCCGAAGCTGGCGGGAGGAATCGATGTTTGAAATCGGGAAAGCGTATTCCTTTAATCCCGAAATGCCGAATGTCTCAGGAACGGCTCCCAAGGCAACGACAAGGTAGTCGTATGCAATCTCGCCGGTTTCCAGAACGACCTTTTTTTCTTCTTTATTGATTTTCTTCACCGTGTCCTGAACAAAACGGACGCGGGATGTGTTGATGACATCTTTAATTTGATAGCGGCACCTGTCGTGATGAAGCGTGCCTGCGCTTGCCTCGTGCATCCATGTTGTTTCATAATGATAGTTGTGCTTATTGACAAGCGTAATGTCCGCTTCATTGATGCCGATTTTTTTGACAAGTCGCGTCACAGTCATTAATCCACCGTAACCTGCACCTAACACTACTACTTTTGGCTTATTCAACGGAATCACATCCACCTTTTCTATATTTTACTGCTAAGCCGGATAAAAATAGCCTTTGGGTTATTTTCGCCCTCTCTCCGGCTTTTTATGAAAAAAAGATTGTGAAACCCTTCACTTTAGATCCGTCCAAAAACGGATCGCTTTCCAACTGATTGACAAAAAAAATTCATAAAACATTTATGAAATGTTCACAACTACATCATAGCGATTCAGAATTGGTTTTTCAAGATTCGATATGCCGCCGGCGAAAAGCGGTTTTGACCGCTGAAAAACAACAGACATACTCGTATTTATTTTATGTGATATGATATAATTAAGAACAATTTTCATTTAGGGGGCATTATTTTCATGCGTGAAGACTCAAAAGTATATGATATTACGATTATCGGAGGCGGCCCGGTCGGCCTGTTCACCGCGTTTTACGGCGGAATGAGACAGGCGAGCGTCAAAATCATCGAAAGCCTGCCGCAGCTCGGAGGCCAGCTGTCCGCTTTATATCCGGAAAAATACATATATGATGTTGCCGGCTTCCCTAAAATCCGCGCCCAGGAGCTTGTCGACAACTTAAAGGAGCAAATGGCCAAATTTGAACAGACCGTTTGCCTTGAACAGGCTGTCGAAAGCGTGGAAAAGCAAGCCGACGGCATATTTAAGCTTGTCACAAACAAAGAAGTTCACTATTCGAAAACTGTCATTATTACAGCCGGTAACGGCGCGTTTCAGCCGAGAAAGCTTGAACTTGAATCCGCGGCTCAATTTGAAAACGCGAACCTTCATTACTTCATCGATGATCTGAATCAATTCGCCGGCAGACGCGTTGCAGTGCTGGGCGGAGGGGACTCAGCTGTAGACTGGGCGCTGATGCTTGAACCGATTGCAAAAGAGGTGTCGATCATTCACCGCCGCGACAAATTCCGCGCCCATGAACACAGCGTCGAAAACCTCCGAAATTCCAAAGTCAACGTGCTGACGCCGTTTGTGCCGACAGAGCTGATCGGCGAAAACAAAATAGAGCAGATCGTCATTGAGGAAGTCAAAGGAGAAAGAAAAGAAGTCATTGATGTCGATGACGTCATCGTCAACTTCGGATTTGTTTCATCCCTCGGACCGATCAAAAACTGGGGGCTCGAGATCGAGAAAAATTCGATCGTTGTCAAATCGACGATGGAGACAAATATTGAAGGATTTTATGCAGCCGGTGATATCTGCACATATGAAGGAAAAGTCAAGCTGATCGCAAGCGGATTTGGAGAAGCTCCGACCGCGGTAAACAACGCAAAAGCTTATATGGATCCCAAAGCCCGCGTTCAGCCTCTTCATTCGACGAGCATGTTTGAGAACAAATAAAACAAAAAGGAGCCTTACAGAAAAGGCTCCTTTTGTCAAAAGACATTCATATATGAAAATAGCGTTCCCAAAATCAGCACGATCGTTAAAATCGCAACCATTCCTGCTACAGTCAGGATCATCCTGTCTTTGATTTTTTGTGATTGAGGAAGCGGGCTTTCGCATCCGCACGCTTCACATACTTTTGAGCTGTATGGAATAAGCTGACCGCATGCTTTGCAGTTGATTCTTTCTTCCATGATGGGCCCCCTTTTCCCTGATGGGCTTTTGTTCCTAAAAGAACTTGTCCAGAATAGAATAACAAATAAACGAATAGAATGTCTTAGGATTCACAAAATATCCTTAAAATGAATAAAAACCTTTGTTAGGAAGTGACGGTATGTCTTACTACAACAACCGAAATCAAGAACCTTTGCCCAAGGAAGATATCAGCACTTGGGAGTGCACAGCAGAGGAATGCAACGGCTGGATGAGAAAAAACTTCACGAGCAGTGAACGTCCTTTATGCCCTCTTTGCAATCAGGAAATGGTGAGCGGAAGCCGTTATTTAACCTCAATCGCCAACAATACGAGCAACCTCCATCGTCTGTTTAATCAAAAATAGAAATACTCCCTTGCTGAAACCAAGCGAGGTGGATGCCTTTCTTTAATCAATTCTTTGATTTCCCGCATATTTATGTTTTCGCCTGACTGTCCAATCATACTTCGATTCCATCCCCCTGTATGAAAAGAAGATGTTGCTATTCATCATACAATTGGGATTGTCATGTTCATTTGCCAAAATCCAGCCGTCGGGGTGCGGCTGGGCAAAATGAGCATGAGGGATGGTTATGTTCCGCACTTCGGGTTATTAAGGCAGGGTGCTTTTAAATCACTTTCTTTTTTTATGCCAAGCTTTTCAGCAACAGGATTTCATCGCGGATTGGAATGCCGTTATCCGCCGTAAGGGGAATTTCCGGTTTGATTTTCCTTGCTTTTTCCACCGCATTCACATAGAGCTCTCTGAATACATAGCCCCGCTTTTGATAAAATTCCAGGGCGCGTATATTATCGTTGGTGGTGATCAGCTTCACCACGCTGCATTGCTTTTGTTCGGAAACGTGTTCGACTTCTTTTAAAAGAACCGAGCCAATCCCTTTATTTTCAATAGTGCTGTCCAAAGAGACGACTTCACACTCGTTTTCTTCGATGATATAAGTAATCAGACCTGCTATTTTGCCCGTTTCATCTAAAACAGCATACCCTTCCAATTCATCGCATTGAAATGTTCCATTTGAATTCACCATTTCAGGGCTGCCCCAATGGAGGCAAAAAAATTCCGTTACAGTCCCTTTTGGCAATTCGTTCACCGGGATAACCTTCACGTCTTTACCCCCTAGTCGCAATAAAAGCTTTTCATATCACAACAACGCCTTTCTCACAAAAACGATGAGAAAGGCGTTGTTTTACCCGCGTATATCAGCATTCTTCAGGCGTACCGGCGTTTACCGCCGTGCGGAATGATGAGCCGCAGCCGCATGATGCGATGGCGTTCGGGTTGTCGATCGTAAAGCCTCCGCCCATCATGGACTGTTTAAAATCGATAACCGTTCCGTTCATAATATCAAGACTTTCTTGATCAATCAGCATCGTGATCCCATGCTGGGCAAATTCATTGTCATCTTCATTTTTTTCGTGTTCAAAGCCCATGCCATAGGAAAGGCCGCTGCATCCGCCGCCTTTTACACCGATTCTTAAGAAAGCATTTTCCTCTTCATGCTCCTTCATCATATCTTTAATATGAATGGCGGCCGCTTCCGTAAGCGTGATCGTTTTTTCACTCATGACAAAGCACCTCCTTCAGCTGTCATGTGTACCTTTATTATAAATGTGAATCCCGCATTTCTCAAACAGACTGTCTTCAAATGTAATATACGCCTTCACAAACCGTTTCCGCCGGACCCGTCATCATGACGCGGCCGTCGTTTTGCCAGTTAATGATCAAATCCCCTCCGGCAAGATGGATGGTAATGTCGGTTTCTCTTTCGGAAAAGCCGTTCAGAATGGAGGCAACCGCGGCCGCACAGGCGCCTGTTCCACACGCCTGGGTAATGCCTGAGCCCCTTTCCCAAACGCGGAAATGCAGTTCCTGCGCGTTTTCCACTTCCACAAACTCTACATTGACACCTTCGGGGAATCTCTCGTCTTTTTCAATCACCGGACCCAATGTCGTAAGCGGTGCTTCTTCAATATTGTCCAAGTAAAAAACAATATGGGGATTGCCCATTGATACAGCCGTTCCTTTCATGTCATGTCCGGCGAATGTCATCTGTTCATTGACCGTTTGCGATTGCTCTTCCCCGAGCATTGGCATATCCGCTTTCAAAAGGCGAGGTTCGCCCATGTCAACTGTCGCTGAAACCACTTTCCCGTCTCTCACTTCGACTTCTGCCGTCACGAGGCCTGATAATGTTTCAATTAAGAAAGACGTTTCCTTTACCAGGTTATGCTCATACGCATATTTGGCGACACAGCGCAAACCGTTTCCGCAGTTTTTCCCTTCCGATCCATCGCTGTTGAAAATCCGCATTTTAACCGGTGCCTTTTCAGAAGGGCAAATCAGAATCATGCCGTCCGAGCCGATGCCCGTGTAGACCGAAGAAACTTTGACAGCAAGATCCGGCAGAAGCTCTTCCGGAAGATTTTCTTCAAATTGATTGACATATATATAACTGTTTCCTAAACCGTGCATTTTAGTAAAACGAAAAAAATTCATCGCGGCCTCCAACTTTTTTTATTTCTTTTAGTATAAAAGCTGAACGGGATGGACACAATACGAATATCCCCCGTTTTTCATACATAAAAGCTCCCTGCGATATTGCAGGGAGCTTTTATCATTTATCCGATGAACATTCCGGCGATTGCCGCGCTTAAAAGGTTGGCCAATGTTCCGGCCGCTACGGCTTTTAAACCGAGACGGGCGATGTCAGAACGGCGGTTTGGCGCCATTCCTCCGAGCCCACCTAGCAAAATCGCAACCGAAGACAGGTTGGCAAATCCGCAAAGGGCAAAGCTGATAATTGAAGCGGTTTTCGCAGAAAGCTGCTCCATTACCGGCGCAAAATTGGAGTAAGCAACAAATTCGTTTAAGACGAGTTTTTGACCAATGAAGCTCCCGGCTTGAACGGCTTCATCCCAAGGGACACCGATGACAAATGCGAGCGGCGCGAAAATATATCCGAGTATGAATTCGAGAGACAGGCCTTTAAAGCCGAACCATCCGCCGATTCCTCCGAGAATTCCGTTTAAAACGGCGATCAAGGCAACAAACGCCAGAAGCATGGCGCCGACATTCAAAGCAAGCGACAAACCTGTTGATGCCCCTTTTGCCGCGGCGTCGAGGACATTTGCAGCATCTTCGTCTTCAGCCATTTGAATATCCTTAGATGAAGCCATCGATTTTTCCGTTTCCGGAATCAGCATTTTTGCCATAATCAATCCTGCCGGTGCAGCCATAAAGCTCGCCGCCAGCAAGTATTCAAGAGGAACTCCCAAAAGGGCGTAGCCGAATAAAACAGAGCCGGCAACTGAAGCCAGTCCGCCTGTCATAACCGCAAACAGCTCAGATTTTGTCAGTTTGGCAATAAACGGCTTAATGACCAATGGAGCTTCGGTCTGCCCGACAAAAATATTCGCCGCTGCTGAAAGTGATTCTGTTTTGCTCGTTCCAAGAAGCTTGGACAATCCTCCGCCGATAAACCGGATGATCGCCTGCATGATTTTCAGATGATAAAGAACGGCAATCAACGATGAAAAGAAGATGATAACGGGTAGAACGCTGAGAGCAAAGGCAGCGCTGTCTCCCACTTTTAATAGAGGTCCGAAAAGAAAACTGATACCTTCATTCGCATAATTCACGAGGTTTTGCACAGCTTTCGTAAACCAAAGAAACGCCTCCCGCCCGGTTTCCCATTTCAGTACGATAAAGCCAAACAGGAGCTGGATCGCCAAACCGATGGAAATCGTTCTTACATTAATTCTGCCTTTATGTTCTGAAAGCAAGAACGCAATCGCGAAAATGACAATAATTCCAAGAAGTCCCCATAATATGTTCAATGACCACACCTCTTATTATTTTTTAAACTTTTATTAAGATAACAATTAATTTTTTGCCTGTCCACAAAAATTTTTAAGAATTTTTTCTCTTTTTATGTAAACCCTTTCAAATGAGGGTTTAGGCTGATAAAAAAACGGGATCATTCGCATGACCCCGCTTATATCATTTCATTTTCCTCAATGAACTCATATATATTTTCGACCAATTCAGCCGGATTATTCCCTGAAACCATTTCACCGTTCACAAGAGCAAACATTGTCTGCATACATTGACCGCAGTAACTCAGGCAGCCGTATTCAACGACGTCCAAATTCGGATCTTTTTCCAAAATTTCCTTTGCCTCCTGGGAACCTTGGGCAAGATTGCTGACGCAAAATTCAACAATTGGAAACACGTTCTCTCACCTCTCATTATCTTTTTTATCGTACCCTAATCTCCTTTGAATAGTCAAAGTATTCATTTGCTTGATAAAGCTTTTGTAACATATTAATACTTTAAAGAGTTTTACTAATTGTGCCAAAGCGGTGTTTGTGTAGGTTATTTTTCCGAGAAATATTGTGATTTTACATCAAATTAGATATAATTCTAGAGGGTATTTTCATAGTTTTTTATTTTTGCAATAGATCAGTTTCTGAATCTGAGGGGAAAAGGGGAATTAGCAATGAGAAATTTAGTCCTGCTCGGCGGCGGCTACGGAAATATGCGCGTCATCCATCGATTATTGCCAAATCAGCTGCCTGATGATGTGATGATCACTTTAATTGACAGAAACCCTTACCATTGTTTAAAAACCGAATATTACGCACTTGCTGCCGGAACGATTTCTGATCATCATATCAGAGTATCCTTCCCGGATCACCCTAAATTAAAGCTGGAATACGGCGATATTTCCGGTCTTGACCTTGAGCAAAAAAAGGTTTTGTTTCATGACAGAGAGCCGATTTCTTATGATGATGCAGTCATCGGACTCGGCTGTGAAGATAAATATCACAATGTGCCTGGTGCTCCTGAACACACATACAGCATCCAGACGATCGATCAATCGCGCCACACTTATCAGGCGCTCAACAACTTAAACGCGGAAGCAACCGTTGCGATCGTCGGTGCGGGACTGAGCGGTGTAGAACTTGCGAGCGAATTGAGAGAGAGCAGAAAAGACTTGAACATTATTCTTTTCGACCGCGGTGAATTCATTTTGTCAAGCTTCCCTGAGCGGCTGAGCAAATATGTTCAAAGCTGGTTTGAAGAGCACGGCGTCAAGATTATTAACTGTGCGAATATTACGAAAGTGGAGCAAGGTATCGTCTATAACCATGACGATCCGATTCAAGCGGATGCGATCGTTTGGACAGCGGGCATCCAGCCGAATCAAGTCGTCCGCGAGCTTGATGTGGAAAAGGACGCGCAAGGCCGCGTCGTCTTAACACCGCACCACAATCTGCCTGTCGACGAACACGTCTATGTCGTTGGAGATTGTGCAAGCCTTCCTCACGCACCAAGTGCACAGCTTGCCGAAGCACAGGCGGAGCAGATCGTTCAGGTTCTGGAATGGCGCTGGAAAGGCGAGCCTCTCCCGGAAGAGATGCCAAAATTCAAACTGAAAGGCGTACTCGGCTCACTCGGCAAGAAAGCCGGCTTCGGACTGGTCGCTGACAGGCCGCTGATCGGCCGAGTACCGCGCCTGTTGAAATCGGGACTGCTTTGGATGTATAAGCATCATAATGGATAGGGTTTCGAGAGCCGTCGTGCGCTTCTCCTGCGAACCCTTGATATATCAAGGGCTTTCCGATTTGAGTTTTCGCTGAGAAAAATGTTGTACTTTCTGGCATCACATGACAGAAATATGTATTTTCAGACCGGAACAAGTTCATCTGTCAGGATGGGCTTGTTTTATTAATATCATAAAAAAACACTCTCGGTATCCTGAGAGTGTTTTTGTAAAATAATTTTGGCTCTCCACTTCCCTATAAAGGGGGGTGCTGCTTATACGGTCCGTTTAGTTCTTGCCTTGTTGTCCTATATAATAGACTTTATCCACAAAAATGATTCATAATGGATATCACGCTTCTACATGATATCGTAATTTTGGCAGAATCAAAGTTTAGTCAGACAAAGTGACCTGTTCTATCTTCTCAACCATCCGCCATTGTTTTAAAAAGTCCATCATTTCCTCGTATGCAATCTGTGAAGAATCGCTGTTGTAATTGACTGAATAAGGGTCGCTAAATCCATGCGCTCCTTTCAGCTTGAACGCTTTAACAGATTTTGCTTCCAGGACTGCAATAATTTCGTCGACGTCAAAAGACTTCTCTTTTTCCGGAAAGAAAAGCATCGCAGGGCATGCAGGCGATATGTCCAAGTAATCTCTAATACGGGAGCCGTAATATCCGACAACCCCGCTGACGTGTTTCTCTTCGCTGCACAGCCAGGCTAAAGTCGCTCCCACGCTGAACCCGACCAGTATGATCTTTTGATATTGGTCTTTCAAATGACATATCAACACTTTGATTTTGCGGGCAGCACCCGCAAAACCGACGTTCTCCATAAAATGAAGATAGGCGGCTTTCTCCTCCATATAATCGAATGGTTTTTCCTGATTTAATAAATTCGGACAGATGACATCAAACCCGCGGTGGGAAAGCGAGCGGCAAACATCTTCCATATGCCGGTTGATCCCGTATATTTCATGTAATACGATCATCGCCTGCTCTGAATTCTTCTGAATATGTATCATCCTCTGACTCCTTCATTTCTATGTGAGCTGGCTTCATAAGCTCCAAAAAAAGAAGGCGCCGATCATGGCGCCATTATAAAATGGATGGCAGTGTGCGGACGAGTCTGGGGGAGACTTGTCCGATCGAGCTTGTCAGCTTAATGCAGAAGATTTGTCTGCAAGCGATGTTCCGGGATAGCTGTCAAGGAAGATCGCTCTTCCCGCCATCAGCTTTGCGGACGCTTGATCAAGAAAAATGGCACGTCCCGCCAACTCGGCGTTGTTGCTTGCCTGAGACGCAAAACTCAAAACGACAAGGCTGGCGAAAACGGCCGTTGAAACAACGGCAATGATCTTTTTCACTTTATCTCCTCCGTTCTTTTAAGAATTTGGTCTCTTGCATGATGAGACTCTTCAAAATATCCGGCAGCATTGTCTGCATCACCATTTTTTTTATAGAAAAGCGCAGCGTCCAGTGTTAATTCCGCTATATCCGTCCAAAGATTGATTGTTTTGAGGTATTCTAAAGCTTTTTCGACGATCAGTGGATTTTGTTCATCATACAGAGCATGTATAAGTTTAAATTTCGACAAATATTCCCTTTCTCCTGCTTTTTTCGCGCGGGAAAATCCTTTTTCAAACCATTCGCGCGCTTCATGAAAGCGGCCCGCTTTGTACAGGACGTGGGTCAATTCAAACATTGAATGAATGCCGTAAACCGATTCCTCATGCTCTTTTAAACAGAGGGCTTCTATGAAATGCTTTTCCGCCAGGGTGAGGAGATCGCGGTTAAAATAGCTTAACCCCAAGTTGTGATGCGCCATTCCGATGAGGACATGGTGCTTGATCAGTTCAGCATCTTTAAGCGCCTGCTTATAATGTTGTTCAGCTTCGTCAAAGCGAAATAAATCGAGTTTGTTCGCACCTATGAGCATTTCATTGCTGATCGCTTTTTGGATGTAATCATCATGCATTTTGAAGGTTTTTAAAGCTGTTTTCGCATGGTTCAAGGAGAAGAAATTTTGTTTGATTTGATAGTAGGCGATGGCCAGTTTGTAATGGAATTCGGCGTTTTCGATTTGATCGGGGATTTTTCTAAGCTTGTCCTCAGCCATTTTGTAGTAATTGATGGCATTTGTGTAGTCCTTCTTATGAAACTCGTACATGCCGGCAAAAAAGAAAAAATAATATTCAATCATGTCATCGGTGCTTTGCATATCGGCTTTTTGATACTGGATGTCCTCAAAAAGCCTGTTGGAAGCGGCAAATTCTTCCGTTACCAATTTATGGCGGTAGTCGAGCAGATTAAAATAGAGCAGCAAATCCTGATTTTCTTCCATATATGGCAGCAGGTGTTCAATCTCATGTTTTATGGAGACCGCTTGGGATATTTCGTGGCGCTTAATCATGACATACCATTGATTCAGCATTTTCGCGACTTCTTCGTATGCGATTTTTGTCTTCAACCGATTATCATTCCTTCCCTTCGATTTTTTCCTTTTTATGGGTTGCTTTTCATTTTACAGAATCACTCATTTTTTGACAATGTATTTTTCTAAATATTAGCATAATTTCCTAAAATCCTTTTATTTCACCTCCATTTTGACAAAAGCGTCTGTGAGTTGAATTTTATCCGCGAAAAATCTATAATTATATATGTAAATATAAACATGTTTAAGTTTACAATAAAGGAGAGATTTTAATGAATGAAGATGTAAAAGATTTTGTTGGAAGTCATATGATTTATACTTATGAAAACGGCTGGGAATATGAGATCTATATCAAAAATGATCATACCATCGACTACCGTATTCACAGCGGAATGGTGGGGGGCCGCTGGGTCCGCGATCAGGAAACAAATATCGTCAAACTGACTGACGGCGTCTATAAAGTATCCTGGACCGAGCCGACAGGCACTGATGTTTCATTAAACTTTATGCCGGAGGAAAAGCGGATGCACGGCATCATCTTCTTCCCAAAATGGGTGCACGAACGTCCTGACATCACGGTTTGCTTTCAAAATGACCATATTGACTTAATGGAGGAATCACGCGAAAAATATGAGACATATCCAAAATATGTCGTACCTGAATTTGCCGACATTACGTTTATGGAGAACGCCGGCATCGATAATGAAGAGCTTATTTCAAAAGCGCCCTACCCCGGAATGACGGATGACATCCGTGCAGGAAAACGGGTGTGAACAGAGGATAGACAAGAGGCTGGGGCCGCTCAGCCTCTTTGTTAATGATATAAGGATTGGACCTTTGATAAATCATGCAGCAAAGCTTGAATGTCGTCTCGGGAAAGAGGGACAAGCATTTGATCATACAGTGTGATGATCTGTCCGTCTTCTTCATGCTCATGCTGCTTTAAATACTGCTGCAAAGCCTGCAATTGATTTGCATTCAAATTTGTTTGCGTTTGAAACTGCTTGATTTTTCTTAATGAAAACACGTTCGTTTCACCGTCAAATACACCGGACACGATTTGCCCTTCTACGTTTGCCATACAACACACTCCCGAACTTTTATCCATCAGCCTTAGTTAGTCTGTCCTGTTTTCCAAAAGAACAATCATGCAAAAATAAAACAGCAGGGGGTAAAATCCCATGCTGTTTATATTTTTGCAGGCTCATATCCTTGCTTTTCCATCTCTTTACAGACGTCCTTCAGCTTTGGATTTCCCTCGCCGACCACTTGATCGCCGACAAGGACGAGCGGATAAAAATATTCATCATTCAGTATCTTTTTTGAAATTTCCTGTTTTTCAGGATCATTTTTCGGCGGGCGGTGGATATCGATGTAGGTAATCGAGAAAGGCTGGCCGGGATATTTTCGTTTCAGGGCTGCTTCGAGCCATTCATATGTTTCTTTTGATGAGGGCAGATTGACACAGCTTGGACAGAGAACTTCCGCACCATAGACAAAAAGCTCAGCAGGTTTTTTCATCTAAGCAGACTCCTTTCTGTTTACTTTTATTTTAGTCTATTTTTTTCCCGTGCTCCATATCAGAAATGAAAATCGTTTTTTGTCTTTAACGGTAAATATGATATAATATGTGGGAAAACGATGAAACCAAACAATAGCTTTTTATTGTTCGACTGAATATAATGGTTGTATGATTTGAAAGGAGCGATATGAATGACGACAGAAGTCGAAATGAAAGAACAGGTACAGGAAGTCCTGGACAAACTTCGTCCATTTTTGCTGCGCGACGGCGGAGACTGTGAGCTTGTCGATGTGGAAGACGGCATCGTGAAGCTTCGCCTGCTCGGCGCTTGCGGAAGCTGCCCAAGTTCAACCATCACCCTGAAAGCGGGAATTGAACGCGCCCTTTTGGAAGAAGTACCGGGCGTTCTTGAAGTAGAACAAGTATTTTAATGACCCGAAAGGCTGCCGCAACGGCAGCCTTTTTTGTTTATAAATAATCTTCAAACCATTCCGCTATATATTGCAGCCGCTTGATCCGCTGTTTTGGATGCCCGTTCCTTGATAAATTGTGGGATGCGTTCGGAAACCTGACGAACTTCACTTCTTTGTCCATTTTCTTCAGCGCGGTAAACAGCTGTTCAGCTTGTTCAATCGGACATCTGTCATCCCGTTCGCCATGCAGGATCAACAGCGGGGTCTTGACGCGTTCCGCATATTTCAAAGGAGAACGGTCCCACAGCATATCCGGGTTTTCAAAGAGATCTGCACCGAGCTGCCATTCTGTGAAAAAGTAGCCGATGTCACTCACACCGTAAAAACTGATCCAGTTGGATATCGACCGCTGCGTCACCGCAGCCTTAAAGCGGTCCGTATGGCCGACGGCCCAGTTCGTCATAAAGCCGCCGTAGCTTCCTCCCGTGATGCCGAGCCTTTCCCGATCGATGAAGTCATTTTCTGCAACGGCATAGTCTACAGCTGCCATGACATCCTCATAGTCTCCTCCTCCGTAATCGCCCCGCACTTGATTGACGAATTCCTGCCCGTATCCATGGCTTCCTCTCGGATTGACATAGACGACGGCATTGCCTTTGGCAGCCAGCACTTGAAATTCGTGAAAATAAGTATTGGCATACATGGCGTGAGGGCCGCCGTGCACTTCCAAAATAAGCGGATACGTCTTTCCTTCCTCATATTGTGCCGGTTTCATCAGCCATCCGTGCACCGTCAAACCGTCCTTTGTTTCAAATTGCAGCTCTTCGGGTTCTGAGATGATATGTTCCTCTATAAAAGCCAGGTTGGCATCTGTAAGCCGCTCTGCTTTGTCTTCCCCCAGAGGGACATCATAAAGCTCGCTCGGCCAATCAGGCAAAGCGATGGCAGCGGCAAAGCCCGCTTCATCCGGATGGAGGCTGAACCCGTTCAGATGTTCCTTTTCAAATCGGACCGGATATGCAAGGCCTTCTGTTGATATGTAATATATGCCTGTTGAGCCCTGGTCGGTTCCAATCACATAAAAGCCGTTTCCGTCCTTTGTCCAGGCCGGTTTCGGGAGGACGCCTCCGACAAGGCTGTCCCCGACAACCGCGTCTTGAAGATGGACGTCAAGCATTTCTGTCAGGCAAGTCACTTGATCTTTTTCCATATCGTACAGCCAAGCTTTATCAAAGGTAGCATTTTTAAATTCCTGTTCATTTCCTAAAAACGCAAGATACTGACCATCAGGTGAAAAAGACAGTGACGAGAACACCCCGTTTTGTCCTGTGAGCCGCTTTGTCTCTCCTGTCGAAAGCGTCATGAGGTAGACATCGTTTACACGGGCGTCGGCTTTCCCTGTCACATTGGCGGAAAAAGCGATCCTATTCCCGCAGGGCGAAAACGTGTGGCTAAAGTGCTCTCTCTCCTCATCCGTGACCTGTTGAACATCCCCCGTTTCCAGCTCAACGAGGATCAGCTGGGTGTATTTCCCCCTCTTAAAGCCTTGTCCGTCCGCTTTATATACTAAAGAATCGACTTCTAAAGGTTCGTGATCATCAATTTTTGTTTTTTCTTTATCTGTTACACTTTCGTCTTTAGTCAGTTTCACTGAACAAAGCAAGGATTTACCGTCTGGCGACCATTCGGGCTCTGTGATGTCGTATGGAATATCGGTCACCTTTTTTGCCTCTCCTCCGGCTGTATGAATGATGTAAACCTGTGCCGTTTCATCCCTATTTGATGTAAAGGCGAGCATACTGCCGTCTGGCGACCAGCGGGGATGCTGATTTCTGCCCTTTCCAAACGTCCATTGCGCCGTTTTCCGCTTTTCAACATCATAAACCATGATCTGTGCGTCATAGGAATCCTGCTCTTCGTTCACAGATGTTTGCACATAAGCGATTTTCCTGCCGTCAGGTGAATACTGCGGGTCTGTGATAGACGCCAGCTTGATGAGGTCTGCTTCAGTTATGAGCTGCTTCAACGTTGATTCTCCTCCTTCATGTTGAATTCTATATTCTATTTCGACTTCCTAAATAAAAATCCTTGTTTTGTGCGAGAAACAAAAAAGAGCCGTTAAAGGCTCTTTTCATTAAACACTATTCACTGATTTTCTCTCGACGACACAGCCGGTATCCGGTATATGAAGACAGTCGACCTCACAGTGCGGAAACTTTGCGGCGAGCTTGCTTTGAAGCGCTTCGCCTTTGCCTTTTTCGATAAAGGAAAGGATCGTGGGTCCTGCGCCGCTTAAAGCCGTTCCGTATGCCCCGTTTAAGCCCGCTTCATGCTCCACCTTGGCAAGCTCAGGGACGAGGGCCCGCCGGTACGGCTGGTGGAAAAGGTCTTTTTTCATCATGCGGCCGACAAGCTGCCAGTCCTTTGACATGAGCCCGGCGACGAGCATATTGCTGACAGCGCTCGCTTCAACCGCTTTTGGATAAGAGAGGCTGTCAGGGAGCACGTCCCGCGCATCTTTTGTGAGCACTTCATAAAAAGGAATCACAACGACGACATCCAAATCAATTTCCTTGACAGAGACCATCTCCGTGTGATTTTCTTCGTGCAGCCCGATCACAAGGCCGCCGGAAAGGGAAGCACCGGCATTGTCAGGATGGCCTTCTTCAAGACTCGCAAAATGGAGCTTATCACTGTCTGAGAGCTGTAAATCAGCGAGCTCGTTTGCCAGTTCGATGGCCGCGGCAATTGCGGCGGCGCTGCTGCCGAGGCCCCGCGCCAGCGGAATGTCGCTCCACACTTTCACAAGGCTCGGCGAAAGCTCTTTCCCGAAATGATCAGCAGTCCGTTTGGCCACTTGGTAAATCAAGTTTTCCGTTCCTTCCGGTATGCCGGCGAGGACATCTGTTTCAGCTGCAAAACGCCACTCATCAGACGGAAAAACGGACAGCTTTAAATAGCGGGACAGCGCCATGCCGACCGAATCAAAACCCGGGCCCAAATTCGCCGTGCTTCCAGGAACCGTAATGGAAAACAGCATGTCAGCCTCTGTCATACACGTGCGGCTCCTTTTAAGTGTTCGAGAATTTTTTCTTCGTCTGTCGGCAGTGTGACAGGTTTAATCTGTGATACATCTACAGCTGTATTCGGATCTTTCAGGCCGTTTCCGGTTAATACCGCGACAACCTTCGTTCCAGGCTGAATTTCTTTCGTTTTCACCTGTTTCAGCACGCCTGCGATTGACGCGCATGATCCCGGCTCTGCGAAAACACCTTCCTCCCGGGCAAGAAGCTGATAGGCATGGAGAATCTCTTCATCTGACACTGCATCGATTTTGCCGTTCGATTCATTTGCGGCATTGACGGCTTTATCCCAGCTTGCCGGATTCCCGATTCGAATGGCTGTCGCAACGGTTTCAGGATTTTCAACAACCTTGTTTTTGACAATCGGAGCGGCGCCTTCCGCCTGAAAACCGCGCATAACCGGCAGACCTGTTCCATTTTTTTCGTGATATTCTTTAAACCCTTTCCAATATGCCGTAATGTTGCCGGCATTTCCTACAGGGATTGCCAGAATGTCAGGTGCTTCCCCGAGCTGCTCGCAAATTTCAAATGAAGCGGTTTTTTGCCCTTCAATTCGGTAAGGGTTGACAGAGTTGACCAATGCGATCGGCTCTTTTTCACAAATGCTGCGAACCATTTTCAGCGCGTCGTCAAAGTTTCCGTCGATCGCGATGATCTCAGCGCCGTACATGACGGCTTGGGCCAATTTTCCGAAGGCGATTTTGCCGTCGGGAATGATCACGATGCATTTCATATTGGCTCGCGCCGCATAGGCCGCGGCTGCTGCCGATGTGTTTCCTGTCGATGCACACATGATCGTGTCATTGCCCTCTTCCTTCGCTTTTGCCACCGCCATGACCATGCCGCGGTCTTTAAAGGAACCGGTCGGGTTGACACCTTCTGTTTTGACATAGAGCTCAATGCCGAGCTTTTTTGAAAGGTTTTGCAGATAGATCAGCGGCGTGTTTCCTTCATTCAGCGTCAGTTCTGGTGTTTTGTCCGTTACTGGCAGATAGTCTTGATATTGATGAATAAGTCCTTTCCACATTAGCTCCAACCGTTCCCTTCTACTCGATAAGTGCTTTTAACCTGGTGAACAACCTCAAGATCATTCAGCTTTTGCAAAATTTCGGTGAAATCTTCTTCAGACGTATGATGCGTGACGATGACGATTTCAGCCAAGTCGTCATGACCTTTAATCGGAAGCTGGAGGATTTTTTCAAAGCTGACACCTCTTTCAGAAAAAATCGAGGTGATTTTTGAAAAGGACCCGACTTGATCTTTGACATGGATTCTTAAAAACTGCTGGGCAAAGATTTCCGCCGGCGCCTTCATTTGCTTTTCAAACTGCGGGTCGACAAAGCTTCTGCCATTGACGCCTAGACGCATGTTTTTCATGACGGAGACCAAATCGGACACGACGGCTGTGGCAGTCGGCATGCTTCCCGCTCCCGGACCGTAGAACATCGTTTCTCCGACGGCTTCCCCGTACACGTAAACGGCATTAAACTCATTGTGCACAGATGACAGCGGATGATGCTCCGGAAGCAATGTCGGCTGCACGCTGACTTCGACTTTTTTGCCGTCCCGCTGGGCGATGCCGATCAGCTTCATTGTATAGCCGAGACGTTTGCTGAAGTTGATGTCTTCATCAGACACTTGGGAAATGCCCTTTACTTTGACATCTTCAAGATCGACGTTCATGGAAAAGCCGAGCCGTGCCAAAATTGCCATTTTTCTCGCTGCGTCAAGCCCTTCCACATCAGCAGTCGGGTCCGCTTCGGCAAAACCGAGCCTTTGCGCTTCCTTCAGCACATCATCATATGAGGCATTTTCCTTGTTCATCTTCGTTAAAATAAAATTCGTCGTTCCATTGACGATTCCCATCATCTTTGTGATTCTGTCCGAAGCAAGGCCGTCTTCCAAACTGCGCAGGATCGGAATGCCTCCCGCCACACTCGCCTCGAAATAAAGGTCGCAGCCGTTTTCTTTCGCCGCGGCCAACAGCTCTGACCCGTAAAGTGCGATCAAATCCTTATTGGCAGTCACGACGTGTTTTTTGGCGCGAAGCGCGTCAAGCAGATACTTTCTTGTCTGTTCAATTCCGCCGATGACTTCAATAATGACATCCACTTCGGGATCATCTATCACATCATAAGCTTCGGTTGTCAGCACTTCCTGGGAAAGCTCGACATCCCTCTTCTTATTCTTGTCTTTTACAAGTACTTTTTGAATGGTGACGGGACAACCAACCTGGTGTGTCAATTTATCCTGGTGATCCTGAATGATTTTCACCACACCGCTCCCGACTGTTCCTAAACCTAGAAGCCCCACTCGTATCGCCTTCACTGAAATTCCACCTTTCTCTTCCGATCGTCCTTTCTAAGAGGACATTTGTAAACATAACGCAGACATTTGAGTTACAAATATTATAATGGGGGATTGTTTTTTTGACAAGATGACAATGGTTGAAAGCAAATAATGAAAACGCTTCAATCATTGATATAGCAAGATTCTATATATTCAGAAATATTTTTGTGAGAAAATCTTCCGACTCGTTCATCGAGACGGAAGACAGAATCAAAGCTCGGTCCTGGCCGGTTCTCCGCCGAGAACCAAGGCAATGTTTTCAGCGCAAAGCCTCATCATCGCTTCCCGCGTTTCATTAGTAGCGCTTCCGATATGGGGGAGCGCGGTTACCTGAGGAAGACTCACGAGCGGATGATCTTTGGAAATCGGCTCCTCTGCAAAAACGTCAAGCCCCGCACCTCTAATCTCTTTGTTAACAAGCGCTTCATACAAATCGGCTTCATCAACGACCTGCCCTCTTGAAGCATTGATGAAAATGGCAGTGCGCTTCATCTTTTGGAAAGCCGAACGGTTGAACAGATGCTTTGTTTCGTTTGTCAATGGTGTCAGACAGACGACAAAGTCGGACTGTTCAAGCAGTTGAGGAAAAGATGTATAGACAGCGCCAAGCTCCGCTTCCGCCTCTTGGCTCCGGCTCCGGTTGTGATACAAAATCTTCATACCAAAGCCTTTCGCACGGCGGGCAACAGCCCGTCCAATGCTTCCCATGCCGACGATGCCGATCGTTTTATGATGGACATCTGCACCGGCCAACAGCAGCGGCCCCCAGCCTGTCCACCGGCCTTGTTTGATCCAATCGCTTGCTTCGATGATCCTTCTTGATGCAGCCATTAATAAAGCGAAAGTCAAATCTGCCGTTGATTCTGTTAAAACACCGGGCGTGTTGCAGCAAATGACACGGTGCTTCTTTGCCGCTTCGACATCGATATTGTCATACCCTACCGCCAAGTTGGCGACCACTTTTAGTTGACGTGCTTCGCTCAGCAGCTCGCTGTCGATCCGGTCTGAAAGCATGGTCAAAAGTCCGGCGGCCGTTTTCGCTTTTTCAAGCAGAACCGCCCGCGGACATGGTTCATCTTCCTTTTCCCACATTTCAATATGAGCCGCTTCTTTTAATGAAGACAGCTGTTCTTCAGGTAAAGCTCTCGTCACATAGACAAACGGTTTTTCCATTGCTGCCTCGTTCCTTTCTAAGCATAGCTTCCACTCTAAGCATATCGAAAAAAGCGGGAAAAGTTAAGACGCCCAGGCGTTTTAAGGCGTCCGTTTCAGCCAATTGACCAGAGGTATGACAGCATATCCTCCGCCTCTCATGGCGGCCATTTCCTGAAAGGCGCCCAGAAACTTTTCATATGCCGCTGAGCGGGACAGCAGATGATCAAGCTTGTTCTCGAAGTAATGGTGCTCTGATTCGGAAGAGATATAATAGCCTTCAACGGTTTCAAAATAATGAAGCGGAAACAGGAGCCTGCTGTACAGGAGCCGTTTTGAAAATGAAGAAAGAGGTGTGACTTGTTCATATTGTTGAAGGAATGACGCGATTTCATTGAAGGTATTGTTTTCTTGAAACATGCTTCGCGTGTATTCGGCAAGATCGCGGGCGGCATGATCAAACACCCATTCCAGCGGGACTTTGATCAATGGTTCCCGCTTCCATGTCTCACTTGAAAGGCGCTGCTGGCAAATCGTTCCCGAATCCATCGATTGCGGCTGATCATCCAATTCTGTGTCAGCCAAGTACTGAATCGCGTTTTCCGTCAATCCAAGATAATAAGGAAACGATTCGATAAACTGTTTTTCAAAGGGTTCCAATTGCTTTGATTGGGACTTTTGAATCCAGAATTGCTCAAGCTGATCAAGACGCTTGCCCCACAATTCTTTCCACTGGCCGATCCTTGAGGTTTCTTTTACCTCATACGGGTAGCCTCTTCCTTTTTGATGAAATTCGGCAAGCTCCGCCCCGAATGGAAACGACCTGTTCGTAAAGCGAGGCGCAGCCTGAAGCAGTACATATGTCGCGCCTCCATCCTCAAAGGTCATCTCCCCGTCCTTCGTAAATATAAAAGTTGAAACGTATGGGTCCCGCTGTTCTTGCAAATACTGACTCATACCGTACAATTCCGCCAGTTCAGTCTGTGTTAAATGGGAAACCGGAACAATTAAAAAAATGGAGTTTGGGGTCTGAAAACTCTGGTAAGAAAGGTATGACGTCATGTCGCGGATGTGAATGCCGAACTTTTCTTTAATCAAATCCTTCATGATGATCACCTGCGCTCCTAAAAAATGGCCTTCTAACACATCGTAATCGAAAAGACGCCCGATTATGATCCGTCAGGAAAAACAGTTTTGAAAATCGTTACATTTTCAAGGACATTTGTATACACTAAGTAAAAAAGATTGGGTGAAAAATGATGCCGGAAAACAACAGCATGACTCAAATCGAAACAGCAGCAAAAGAGTGGCTTGAGAAACGGGGAGTCAAGGTCGCAGATATTGCCGAGCTTGTCTACATCCTGCAAAAAACGTATCATCCAAACTTAACAAAAAAAGAATGTGAAGAGAATGTCAACCGTGTCCTGAAAAAGCGCGAAGTGCAAAATGCAGTGATCACAGGCATTCAATTGGATATATTAGGGGAGGAGAAAAAGCTTCTTGAGCCTCTCCAAACGTTAATTGAAACCGATGAAAGCCTTTATGGAGTCGATGAAATTTTATCTTTTTCAATCGTGAATCTATACGGTTCGATCGGCTATACGAACTACGGATACATCGATAAAATAAAACCCGGGGTGCTGGGCCGTTTAAATGATAAATCAACGGGCGAATGCCATACCTTTTTGGATGATATCGTCGGCGCCATCGCCGCCGCAGCTTCAAGCAGGCTGGCGCACCGTGCGAAAGACGCGGAATAAAACAAAAAACACTTGTTCATTTGGAACAAGTGTTTTTTATTTAGGCTCTGTTAAAGATAAATGTTGATATTTAAGTATATCGACAAATTACCACACACCAAAAAAGAACAGGTATATCAATGGGTCAAACGCTATGTTGAACCTTCTTCCTCCGCTGGTGGTCGTTTAATCAATAAAATGAGGGAAACTCGCTTCAAGGAAGGATTCGAGAGTTCTCATTGTTCATCGGAATACGTTGCTCGGTTCGGAAAATGTATTGGTCGGCTGCGGTATCGCTGTAAGTGCTGTAACAAGACTTTTACTGACACAACCAATCACTTTTATTTGAAATGACAGATACTTATGATATCCTATGACTTTCTAAATTCTCTATAAATTGATTACATTTAAAACCCTAAAACAAGAAATTTTGAGAAGGGATTTTATTGTATATGATAAAATCAGCTAAAAAAAATCAAATAAAAGGAGAGGAAATAGTGAAGCGTATCACCATTTATTTCATTTCATTGTTATCGCTAATGATATTATTTAGTGGATGTAGCCTAAATGCTGATTCAAAAACAGATTTGTTTCAATATAAGAATTCATATGTGGGTGACAACAGTGCAGTTGTAAATATCGTAAAACAATTGGCACACAACAAAGAGTTGAATCAAGTTTCACTCAAGACCAAGAAAAAACCATATGGAATTACTTTGGAATATAAAGATATAGATGCAAAAAAAGCAGATCAAGAAATAAAGGAAACTGTTATCTCAAATTCCACATTTCTTTTTGCTTTAATCAAAAATGTGGATTGGATTACATTCAAGTTTCCAGACCGAGAATTCACTGTATCAAAAGAGAAATTACAAAATTGGTACAACAATAAATTGGATGTGTATAAAAATGAACAAGACTTAAAGAAACTGGTACAAGAACACCTAAAGTCTGAGGACTCAGTTAATCAATTTTTTCACCAGTAAAAAATAAGATTGCTCTGGATAAGAGCAATCTTTATTTAAAGGTTATTTTCAACAACAAACTTTAACAGAGCCTATATTTAAATACGCTCGATCCATTCTGTCAGCGAATCGATCACATAGGTCGGCTTTTCCGGATAGGCTTCAAGATGCTCTTTTTTGGTCACGCCTGTGTGGACAAGAAGCGTATCCATACCGGAATTCATGCCTGCCATGATATCTGTGTCATAGTTGTCCCCGACCATCAGCGTTTCACTGATGTCCGTGCCAAGCACTTTCATCGCCTGCTTCATAATGATCGGTTCAGGCTTGCCGATGAAAATCGGCTCTGTCCGCGTGGAAACGGTTAACACAGATGTCAGTGAGCCGTTTCCCGGCAACAGACCTCTTTCAGTCGGAATGGCGATATCGCCGTTCGTGGAAATGAATGTCGCTCCGTTGCGAATCGCGAGACAGCCGACAGCAAGCTTCTCATATGTAATGCCGCGGTCAATGCCGACAACGACAAAATCGGCGTTTTCTCCGCCGAATGTCAAGCCTTTTTGTTCGATGGCCTGGCGGATTCCTTCTTCACCAATGACGTATACGGAAGCGCCGGGTTTTTGTTCGGCGATGAAATTCGCGGTCGCCATGCTTGTCGTAAATACCTGTTCTTCGGTTGCCGGAATGTCAAAAGAAACGAGCTTGTCCGCGACCTGTTTCGGAGTGCGGGACGAGTTGTTGGTGACGAATAAGTATGGGATGCCGCGTTCTTTCAGCTTTCTGACAAATTCGCACGCTTCATCGATTTTTTCCGTTCCTTTGTACATTGTTCCGTCTAGATCAATTAAGTATCCTTTGTATGTTTTCATGTTGTACACTCCAGTTTTTTTAATGCGGTTTAAATGCCGATACAGGACCGAGTTCATTGTTCAAATAATCGCGGATTCGGGCTGGAAAACGTCCAAGCGTTTCCGCGTGCTCTTCAAGCAGCTTCACCAGTTGTTCATGATTCACGTGCAAGTAGTCCTGAACCAGTGTTTTTCGATAGGCGATCACATCTTTCAGGCCGTCTCCTTCTGTTTTGCCGACAACCTTTTCATCCATCAGTATATCCATGATGTCGTCATAGCTTCCCGGGTCTCTCATAATAAAGCCGTCAATCATATCGTTTCCTACATCCAAGATGCATTCGATCACTGTATGGCCGATTCGTTCAAGCGCTTTTTTTTCGATAGCGGAAGTCCATTCTTCGTGCGCATGAAACAGGCGGAGTTCGTCTTCAAGAAAGTTCAGCGTGCTTTCGATTTTGTTTCGATCGACAAAATACATCAGCTTGACACCCCCATTTATTTTCGCATTCGTTTTAACACAAAATAGGCACATCCAAAATTGCAGTATTCGTAAATATATTCATCAAGGGTGCTGATTTTTGTATCAAATGTGGCCTTTTGATTTTGATCGTCAAAAAAGCCCTTCAGCCTCAGCTGGCTGTAACCCCAGTCTCCGACAATATAGTCGTATTTGTTTAAAATGTCTGAGTATCTGGCTTTGAATGCTTCTTCATTAAAACCGTTTTTTACATCTTTGACGACTTCAAATGCAGCGTTCTGGACGACAATCATTCTTTTCACCTCTTTTATATGATAATTCAAACCCAGGCCGCCATCAATTGCTAAGAATATTTCCTCCGCTTTGGAAAAGCTAAAGACAAGGAGGAAATGCAGAATGAATAAACAACTACTTTTCATAGGACTGCTGCTGGCGCCGCTCGCCGGATGCCAGGCGGCGTTAAATGACACAGAAAACAACAACGATATTTATGAGAAAGACGGGAATACCGTTCATGTGGCGGACAAGAACCGCCAATACAACGAAACAAACCCGTACGATGACCGAAAAGGCAGATTCGGTTATGCACGTCATCAGGCAACACCTGTTGCAAACAAAGAAAAAATGCGGGCTCCCAAAATCAATCGGGAAGAAATGGCCCATATTATCTCTAGTTTAACGGTTCAGCTTCCCAATATTCAAGATGCCTCAGCGCTTGTCACAGATGAGGAGGCGCTCGTCGTCTATCAAACGGATACCAAAGAGCGGGAAGAGACGGCGGATCAGGTGAAAAAGACGGCCGCATCGGTTATTCCAAGGTATTACAAGATTTACATTTCCGATGATGCCAGCTTGATGCAATCGATCGCCAATTTCAGCCGGCTCGGTTCCAACTCAAGGAACGTCGATCAGCTGATGGCTGATACGATTAAAGACATGCAAAAATCGCCGCAGGGAAAGGCAACGACAGAGATGGATGATGAAGAAACCGATCTTGACGGAAAAGGGAAAAATACGGGATCCTAACATAAAAAACGCCAGAAATGTTCTGGCGTTTTTTTCGTTATGCCTGAGCCTGCCGCTTTTTGGAGGCTTCATTCACCTGTTCATCGGCATGGTATGAAGAACGGACAAGCGGCCCTGCTTCACAATGACTGAAGCCTTTTTCCATAGCGATTTCTTTCAGTTCGGCAAATTCATCAGGGTGATAGTACTTTTGCACTTTGATATGTTTTTTAGACGGCTGCAGATATTGGCCGATCGCCATAATATCAACTTGATTCGCAAGCAGGTCATCCATTGTCTCAATGATCTCCTCTTTTGTTTCGCCGAGGCCGATCATGATGCTGGATTTCGTCGGAATATCAGGCTGCATCTCTTTTGCGCGGCGCAAAAATTCCAAAGATCTGTCATATGTAGCTCGTGCGCGGACTCTCGGCGTCAGGCGGCGGACCGTCTCGATGTTGTGGTTTAGAATGTCAGGCCGGGTATCCATCAGCGTTTTTAAGTTATCATAGTCTCCGCCCATGTCAGAAGGGAGAACTTCAATCGTCGTAAACGGGCTTTTTCTGCGGACAGCGCGTACAGTTTCAGCAAAAACGCCTGCTCCTCCGTCTTTTAAATCATCGCGGGCAACCGCAGTGATCACCGCGTGTTTCAGATTCATGATGCTGACGGAATCTGCGACGCGTTCCGGTTCATTTAAGTCAAGCTCTGTCGGCAATCCGGTTTTCACCGCACAGAAGCGGCATGCTCTCGTGCAGACAGAACCGAGAATCATAAAGGTCGCAGTTCGTCTGACGGCCCAGCATTCATGAATATTCGGACATTTCGCTTCTTCACAAACCGTATGCAGGTTGTTTTCTCTCATCAATTTTTTCAAGCCCGTGTAGTTCTCATTTGTGTTCAGCTTGATTTTAAGCCATTCGGGCTTTCTCAGGTGCTCGTCTTTCTTTGCCAATTCCATCATCTCCATCGTGGATTGTAGTCAAGTTCAGATATGAAATTTCTGACATAACGCCGGATATGTCCCCTCGTTTTGGAACCGCTTAAAAATTAAATCGTCATCTTTAGTCACTTTAACATAGTACAGATTTGTGAACAAGTGGTTGATTGCATGACATGTAATTACTAACATTTTCATATTATCGTTCCCTGTATATGTCACAAACTAAATGTATTCAAACGGAAAGGAGCTAAGGACACTGTGAAAGTTGTATTATCCGTTCTCATCCTCCTTTTGTTCAGCTCGCAGCCCGCGGCTTTCGGGCAGGAAAAGAAAGAGCCGGATCTGCAGACGAGAATGGCGCTTTATCATAAAACAGAGGCGGCCACACATATTCCCTGGTATGTTTTTGCAGCAGTCGATCAATATGAAATCAACATCCGCAAAAACCGAAGAGACCTGCCAAAGCAAAAAGGCTACACCGGAATCTATATTCCGCAAAGCGTTTGGAGCGGGCCGGAAAATCCGAATCCTAACGATACATCTCCGCTCAGCATCAAAGTGTTTGACGGAATCGGAATGGATGGAAACGGAGACGGACGGGCTGAATCTGATCAGGATGAAGATGTCCTTTATACGTTCGGCCAATACTTGCTGACATATGGAAGAGATATCGATAACATCCGCATCGGATTGTGGGAATTTTATGAAAGGGATCAGACGGTCGGAATTATTTCAGGATTTATGAGACTTTTCCAAACCTATGGCCACATCGATTTGGGAAAACACGCTTTTCCCCTGCCGGTCAAATCTGATTACAGCTACAGAAGCACGTGGGGAGACGCCCGCGGATTCGGGGGAAGACGTATACATGAGGGAACTGACTTGTTTGCCCACTTCGGCCTGCCCGTACGATCCACATGCTATGGGATTATTGAAATGAAAGGCTGGAACCGCTTCGGCGGATGGAGAATCGGCATCAGAGATATCAATAATACGTACCACTACTTTGCCCATCTCAACGGGTTCACGAAAGGATTGAAAGTCGGACAGATCGTTGAACCGGGACAGGTCATCGGGTCGGTCGGCAATACGGGATACGGGCCGCCCGGGACAGCCGGAAAATTCCCTCCCCACCTTCACTATGGGATGTATAAAGATAATGGAAGAACCGAATGGTCTTTTGATCCGTATCCTCACTTGAGGGCCTGGGAACGAAAGGAAATCAGAAAGAAAAAATAAAAAACATCCCTATTCAGCCGAATAGGGATGTTTATTTACTTTTTGCTTTTTGCGACCGCGTTTGTGATGCTTGCGGCCAATCCTCCCCAAATGATGATGATGCCTGCTGCCATCATAGCAATAGCTGCGCCGCTCATGAGGAAACCTCCTTATCTTGATGAAGTGACGTATATGTGATCCCATTCTTCCATTTTGAAAACGAGAGCAAAATGCCGGCTGCGATGGCGCCGATCGCCACACACCAGCCCCACTTCAGCAAAAATTCCATCGGCAGATCGCCATAAGCCGTTGTCAGATTCGTTTTGATATTATCAAACATCATATAGCCCAATACAAGCGGAGTGACAACACTTAAACAAATTCTCCACCATGCGCCCAGCTGAATGTCGGAAACCGAATTTGCGTGAGCCTGAAGAGATTTGAGCTCTCTGGCAAACCAAGCGATGGCAATGACTTCAATCAACCCGGCAAGCGCGACACCGAAATTATTGATAAAGTAGTCGGCCGCATCAAGGAAGAACAAGCCGCCTTTTGTAGCAAACACCAATGAACAAACGGCAGCGGCTCCTCCGCCGAAGAGGACGGCCTTCCGCCGCGGCACATTGAATTTATCCTGAATTGCGGCAACATAGGTTTCCGAGATCGAAATGAGAGAAGACAAGCCCGCCAAAACGAGTGAGCCAAAGAATAAAAAGCCGAACAGCGCATTAAACGCCGGAAACTCATTAATGATCTGCGGAAAGACGACAAATGCCAAGCCGACGCCGGAAGAGACAACCTCTTTTACCGGAACACCCTGCTGCGCCGCCATAAATCCAAGGGCGCTGAATACGCCGATCCCCGCCAGAAGCTCGAACGAGGAGTTGCCGAATCCGGTGATAAACGCGTTGTTGGTAATATCTGATTTCTTCGGTAAATAGCTGGAATACGTAATCATGATCGCGAAGGCAATCGACAGGCTGAAGAAAATTTGCCCGTAGGCTGCAACCCATACTTTTCCGTTTGTAATCTGGCTCCAGTCAGGGGTGAAAAACGCATTCAGCCCTTGCGCGGCTCCGTCCAGCGTAACCGAATAAACAACGATGATTAAAAATAAGACCAAAAGCAGCGGAATGAAAATCCGGTTCGCAATTTCGATTCCTTTTTTGACGCCGGCAAATAAAATGCCGAGTGAGACAATCCAAACGATCGCCAGCGGGATCAAGACACCCGGCACAAAGCCGCCGAATTGGCCGATTGCACCGCCGCTGATATCAACTCTGTTTAAATATTCATTCATTAAGAAATTTTCTGTATCTTTTCCCCAGCCCAAGTTGAAGGAAAAGACGGCGTAGGATATGGCCCAGGCCACGATAACAGCATAATAAGTTGAAATGACAAATGATATCGCAACTTGCCACCAGCCGATCCATTCTTTTCCTTTCCCCATTCTGGCGTAGGACAGCGGAGCCGATCCTCTGTATTTGTGACCGATTGTAAATTCCATTATGAGAAGAGGAATTCCTGCGGTTAACAGTGCAAACAAATACGGCAGAAAGAATGCGCCGCCACCGTTTTCATAAGCGACAGCCGGAAATCTCCAAATATTCCCTAAACCGATAGCAGAACCGACTGCAGCCATGATAAAACCCGCTCTTGTTCCCCATTGCGGACGATTATCCATAAGCTTCCTCCTTTACCTTTTTGAAACATCAGAAAACAGTGAATTTTCTAATTATTATTATTGAATAGTATATCCAGTCTATTTGCCTATGTCAAAGTATTTTTTTAAGAAAATAGACGCATGTCCTTTTTGCTTAAATGAAAAAAGCATTCTGCATGGGTTTTGCAGAATGCCTGGAAACATTTACTCTTTTTGATCGGATTTCTCGTCCGTTTTTTCGCCTTTGGACGGAATCTGAATGGATGGCGCCGTCTGGCTGCCGCTTCCGCTGTAGAAGTCTGGCACATCTCCGTGAACCGCCTGAATCGTCGCCGGAACCGTATTTTTGACAACCGCGGTTTTTGTCGCAAACGGAATGACCACGCGAATTTTGACCTCGACAAGGACGCCGATATTAATTAGTGCGTTATTAATGCCGTATGGTTTGACGCTCTGTTTGAAATCTGTAAAGACATCGCCGATGATATTGAGACGTACAGGGATTTTTGGCCCCAGGTTTCCAAGGAGCGAGTTTCCGGTTGTCTGTCCGAGAGGAATGTTGTAAATAACACCGTCATGGCGGTCTTTAGGCGTTTTTGCAGAAGAATTAAATTCTTCCGTTTCTGTTTCTTTCAACTTATGATGAAGCTGTTTCGTGATTTTCGAATGCATATCCCGGAGAACATGGGAGTTGAAGTCGATCGTCGTCACTTTTCCATTTTCATCCGACTTCATCTCCACCATGTTTTTCACATTTTCATCTTCGCTCATATAGTCCTCAACGGCTTCCTGGATGACGTGGGTTGCAATCCTGTTTGTCTCCATCTCCGCGATGTTCAGAAGCGTCGGCTTGATTGATGTGTTGATAATCAATAAACTGGCTGTTGTGGAAAGAATGAAAAAGACAAACGAAAGAAGCATGACATACCGAAAAGGCAAAGGTCCTCTTTTTGACAGAGGGCCGCGAAATCTTCGCAAGCAAAATCCCCCCTTACATCACAAGTGTATGCTTGTAAGAGGGGATATACGATTCAATCAGACAACTTTATTCCGTCATTTTCAAAAGGGCCTCTTTCCCGCTCATCCCTTCATAGATGCCAAGCGCTTTCGCCGCATCTGTCACAGATTCGAGCGGGGCTTCGAGAAGCTGGTCGATCGTCCTGACGCCGACCGCCCTTGCCGCGACGATCTTTCGTTCCTTTAATTTATCGTTCAGCAGCGCGACGTCAAGCGCTCCGCACATAATATATCCATGGTCGTTTGCAACCGCCATAAAATTCGTTTTTGGCAATTTGACGGTGACAGCCGTGAAGGGCTGATCTTCGATCATGATCGGAGTTAAGTTTACCATCGCAATCCCTCCCTTTACCACCAATCTATGATAAAGCGGAAAGACATGTTCCGGGCTTTTCCGGACAGGGGTTCATACACGCGGCCGGATTGAAGAGCCCTTCTTGTTCAGCTTCCAGGAAAGCAGGTCCCGCAAAAATTCGGGCATAAAATAGTCGATATGAAGGCGATCGCGAATGGCGGGAAACAGTCTCGAGAGCGTAAACATGTCAATGGTGGCGATGTTATACATCCTGTCCGTTTCAAGCTGCGCACCATTGACCGAGAGCTTTTCGGGGTCAAGCCCTGAGTACATCATTTTCCCCATGACTTTCCCGCGGAAGCCGAGCCCTTTGATGCGGAGCTGCTCCGTTTCCTTGAGCGAAGCTATGCGGACGATTTCTTTAAGCTCGGCTCCTGTCAGCTGAACGGCGACCGGATTGATCGGATGCGGACAAATGCGATGAATGTCTTCTTTTGTGACAGGACCTTCCAAAAGAGATTCAAGCACAATCCCGGCGTTGACCATTCCGATTTCGGCATCACACCATTCCTTCAGGGCGTCAGCGAGCAGTTGCGGCAAAGGCGATGTTCGAAACCAGGCGGCTTCAAGCGGCTGATCCAGGACCGTCACGAATTCCTGCAGCTGCCGTTTTGCCTCTTTTTCCTGTTTGTTCAGCATCAGCACAGCTTCTTTCGATTCGTTTTTCCAGTCGGCCGTTTTCAGAACGCTTGCCTTTTTAGCTTCCAGCCGTTTATCGAACTCGAGTTCAACATGGCCGACATAGTGTCCGAATTTTTCAGCGCAGGCGAGCAACACGCCGTCTTTCAACATGCCGTCTTCAAGCAGATGATGGGTGTGTGAGCCAAGGATCACATCGATTTCGGGAAATGCTTTCGCTGCGCGCTCATCGTCTAAAATGCCCAGGTGAGAGAGAAGAATTGTGATATCCGCTTTTCCTTTTATCTCTTGCAATATCTCGGCAATGCTTGCGAATGCATCCGTGACTTTCCAATCGAGCTGGGCGTAAATCGGATAATAGGGAACCGTCACACCGAGGATCGCAAGGGTGATGCCGCCCGTCAGCGTTTTGATCATATAAGGCTGCACCCAGGGCGGCCGGTTTCCCCTCATGTCGAACAAGTTGGAGACAATGACCGGAAATGAGGCGCCGTCATAGAGCGTATCCAGCTCTTGATGCGGCAATGTGATTCCTTCATTATTTCCGATCGTGACGGCGTCATAGTGCAGATGATTCAGGAGCTCCACATTCGCTTTTCCGAACGACGCTTCTGATATCGGGTGAAACCTGTCGACGTGATCGCCGATATCGAACAGAAGCACCTCTTCCTGTTGATCCGCGTGTTGTTGCCTTTGTGTCTGGATATAATCAACGATTTTCGGCCAGTTTTCAAAATGGCTGTGCAAATCGTTTGTATGATAAATATGGAGCTTTTTCCGCATGCAAATCTCTCCCTAATGTTTAACTGAATACACCCTGATAGATTAATCTGAGTCCGATCAGAATCAGAACAAACCGCATGATGACAACGATTGTTTTCGTCTGCATTTTTTTATTGATCAGGGCGCCTAGCTGTCCGCCAAACCATGCGCCGGGAATGAGCGCCAATGCATAGAGCCAATCGACATGGCCTGAGATGACATGGCCGACAGAACCCGCAACAGACGACAGAAAAATGATAAACATCGATGTTGCAACAGCGACGCGGGTCGGAAACAAAAACAGCAGCATCATCGCCGGCACCATCAATGAGCCGCCCCCAATGCCGAATAATCCGCCGAGGAAGCCGACAAAAAACGCGATCGCAATTCCGGTGAGCGGATGGTAGGAATACGTGTAATCCCGGCCTTCGTCATCTTTAAAGGTACGGATGATGCCGGCATGTTCCCGATCGGCAGCTTTTAATTTTTTCTTAAGCATTAGGGAAAGGGATATGAGAATCATAAACATCCCGAACCACAGGGAAAACGAATCTGCGCTGAAATACTTGGAAACATGCGCCCCGGCGATGCTTCCGGGCCCTGATCCGATGAAAAAAATAAGACCGCTCTTGTAATCGACGGTTTTATACTTCATATAAGCTATCGTTGAAGAGAGCCCCGTAAAAATGATGACGAGAAGCGATGTGCCCACCGCTATTTGCGGTGTCACATGTTCAAACATCCCGTGAATGCCGGCTAAAAAAAGCAGAGAAGGAACAATGACCACTCCTCCTCCTAGACCGACAAGACTGCCGATGGTTCCGGCGATGAATCCAAGTACGATCAGTATGAAATATTCCATAAAAAGTCCTCTTTTCTAGCTGAATAAATCGAGCTGTCTTGGCGTGAGCCCTTTATAGTCAAGATCCAACAATTCCATCATTTGTTTGCCGTTTTCGGCGGCATCTCCTCCGGAATTGTTGTTAAACAGCACATATAGATTTTTTGACTGCTGTTTTAGCAGCTCCAGGTTTTCCTTCCAGTCGAGCAGTTCCTGTTTATTATATAAATACAAATACCTGACTTCCCGCCAGTTTTGCCCTGAAGACGGCCTTGTCCATCCCTCTTTATTGCGCCCGTGGAAGCGGACGAGCGTTTTTTCGCTGTCTGTCGCATGAAGGACGGTCGGAATGCTGCCTTCACCGATCTGCGGTTCATCGCAAATGCTGTGAATCCAGTTTTGCTCCCCCATGAAGGCGAGCGTCTTATCGTAAAACTGCGGGATAAACCATGACCGGTGCCTGAATTCGAGGGCGCACGGAATGTCTCCCATTTTCTCTTTGCACCATCTTAAGTAATCGACATTTTCCTTCCGGCAGTCAAACCATGGCGGAAACTGAAACAGCACCATCGCTAGCTTGTTTGCTTTTATGTATGGCGTTAAGGAAAGCTTGAAGGCGTCAAACATTTCATCTTTCGATTCAAAGGGGATTTCCCCGCGCTGATGACCGGTCATCCCCTGGTAAGCCTTTATGATAAACTGAAAGGATTCCGGCGTTTCTTTCACCCATTTTTCATTGTTCCGCTCCGGCTGAATCGCATAAAAGCTCGCATCCAATTCTACGATCGGAAAGTGAGCGGAATAGTGGATCAGTTTGTTTTGGCTGCTCGTTTTGGGCGGATACAGGCTGTCATGGTCCCCCCATCCCGTTAATCCGATATAAATCAATGCAGTTCACCTCTCTTTTTAGTTTATCACAGGTTTTTTTCAGAATCTTATATTTAGGCCTGTTTGTAGCTTTTCCTTTTTTAGAGGCGGAATTCTTTTCCGTAAAAAAGAAGCCGGATCCCGGCTTCTTTTTTCATCCTTTCAGCGTGATTGAAAACCCTTGCAGACTAGGAAGGCCGAGCATCGGAGCAGACTTTCACAGGATGTGATGACGGCGGCGTTCAGGCAGGACGCCTGCGCAATTAGTCGCCGATCCTTGTAATAATTCGTGAGCACCGAAGCGCAGGCCTGACAACGAATGCGAGGGTTTGTCGACACGCTGAGAAGCCGGAATCTCCGGCTCCTTTAACGCGCTTTCTTAGGAAAAAGAGTAAAGCTGAAGCTGTAAAGAAAATCGATCGCAAGAATAAGCGTCCATAAAGACGCGAGCCGTATGAGGGGCTCGGTTCTTTCCGCGTCACCGATGTAGAGATGCATTCCGGCTAAAATCGCCGCTCCAACCGCCCAGGCCAGCAAATGGCGCAGCCAGCCTTCACGCTCTCTTTTGGCATGTTCTTTGCCGTATTGCGGCCCCTTATCAGGCTTCGGGCCCCCGGCAAAACGGTAGGCGAACCTGGCATCGGCCCATTTGATCATGCGGCTGCCGAATGCGATGCTGACTCCGATATATACGGCAGCCAAACCATGCAGTGTGTCCGCTTTCGCCCCATTATGCAGATCGGCCGCTGTCGCTATCAGCAAAAGCAAATCCAACACAAGGGTGCAAGCAAACATGATCATGCCGATTGTCTTCTTCCTTGCAATATATCGAAAAAACAGTCCCAACAGAATAAAGATCCAGAATCCAATTTCACAGGCGATTATCAAAAAAGCGATCATCTAATGTTGGCCTCTCCTTTTTAATACAAACGTGTCAAAAAAATAATAACACACATGTATTAAATAACACAACCGTGTTATAATAAATATATGCCAAAAATCGTTGATCATGAAAAACAAAAAGAGAAGATAGCCGAAGCCGTTTGGAATGTGATTCACAGCGAAGGTCTGGAACAGTGCACCGTCCGGAAGATTGCAAAGGAGGCCGGACTCTCCGCAGGTTCTTTGCGGCACTATTTTCCAAACCAGTCTGAACTGTTGATTTACTCAATGAAGCTTGTCACAAACAGGGTAAAAGTGCGGATTGAAAATATGAGGTTTACAGGAACACCTGTCGAGTGTGTCAAACAGCTTCTCCTCCAGCTTTTGCCCATAGACGAAGAAAGAAAACTGGAAATGGAGGCTTGGCTTTCATTTACGGTGAAATCGCTCAGTGACCCGGCGCTCAGACCGTTAACGAAGGAGATGAATGAAGAAATTTATTCAGCCTGCAGACTGGCTGTCGATACAATCAATAGATCCGGTGAGATGTCCGGTATTGATGTGAGCCGGGAAACAGAACGGCTGTATGCACTTGTTGACGGATTGGCGCTGCACACCCTCTTTGAGCCCGAACGAGTCACAGCCGAAATGATCGATTCCATATTGACAAGCCATTTCAAAGCATTGAAAAAATGATGAAACAGCCCGGTGTGCCGGGCTGTTTTACTTTTAGCAAACCTCTGAATATGCTTTGTTTTTAAGCCACTCTCCCCCGGCTTCTTCAGACGTCCCCTCACCATCAAAGACAAGCCTGCCCCGATTGAAGACAGCCGTGATACGGCAGGGAAAGACATGGCCTTCATAAAGGCTGTGCTGATGCCTCGCAAACATATTTTCCTTTGTCACAGTAAACGTCTCCGACAGATTCACCACTGCAAAGTCGGCATCATAGCCGATTTTAATTTGTCCCTTTCGTTCGCCAAGGCCAAAGCGCTCAGCTGGAGCCCGCGCCGTCCATTCCGCCGCCTTAACGAGCGGCGCTTTGTTTGCCAAAGCAAGCTCGATTATCGCAAGCAGGGTGAACTGTCCGCCGCTGATCCCGCCCCATACACTAAAAAAGTTTTCGCCTTCTTTTAATGCCTGAGGGCATGGGGAATGATCTGAAGAGACGAAATCGATTTTCCCTGCAAGCAAAGCTTTGACAAGTGCCGATTGCCGGTCTTTTGAACGCAGCGGAGGCGCACATTTAGCCACAGCCCCTTTTTCTAAAACCGCCCCATGATCAAAGAGGAGATAATGCGGACACGTTTCCAATGACACGTTCATACCTTCCTGTCTCGCTTCCCCAATCAAATCGACCGCTTCCTTTGTACTGATATGCACAAAATGAAGCGGACAGCCCGTGATCCGGGCAAATTGCAGGGCGCGGAAAACCGCTTCTGCTTCGGCCTCAGGCGGCCTTGAAGCAGCATAGGCATCCCCGTCCGTCATCCCGCCGTTTTCCGCTTCTTTTTGCAGAAACTTGGTAATGGCATCACTTTCAGCATGAAGCGCCAGGATGTTCCCACAGGATGCAATTTCCTTCATGCCGTGTAAGAGTGTCATATCGTCGGAAGCTTGAAATTCGTCATTTCCAGACATGGAAAGAAAGGCCTTAAAACCGATCGCTCCGGCATCGGCCATCTTTCTGAGCTGCTCCCGATTTCCGGGAACAAGGCCGCCCCAAAGCGCAAAATCGGTGAGGGACTTCTCTTTGGCAATGTCAGCCTTCTCCCGCAGCGCCTCAACGGTGACGGTTGAGGGAATGCCGTTTAAAGGCATATCAAAATAAGTGGTGCATCCGCCGGCAGCCATCATTTGCGAGCCGTTTGCGATCCCTTCCCAATTTGCCCGGCCCGGTTCGCTGAAATGGACATGGCAGTCGACCGTTCCCGGGAAGACGTGCAGTCCTTCAGCCTGAAAAACCTTTTCAGCCATGTTTTCATCAAGCTCGCCGAGCTCTATGATGATTCCGTCTTTTACGCCGATATCCGTTTTTTTCACACCTTCAGGACAGACGGCTTCGGCACCTTGCAGCAGCAAGTCATACTTTTTCATGAAACTCCTCCTCTGCAGCAGCTTTTTCATGATAAAAGGAAAGGGCAGCCTGCAGCGCTTTTCCCGGCAGAACGGATGCCCCGGTCTGAAGCAGAACCGCTTCAAGCGCAGCCAAGGTAAACAGGACATTCTCTTTTCGGCAGCTGTATCCCATTGTTCCGATCCGCCAAATTCTGCCGTGCAGGGGACCGAATGAGCTGGCGATTTCCACCCCGAAATCGGCGAGCATCATCCTTCTGACCTGATCTGCGTCAATCTGATCCGGCACTTTGACACATGTGACAGTCGCAAGCTTCTTCTCTCCTTCCACGAACAAGTCCAAGCCCGTTGCTTTGATTCCTTCTATTAAAGCCGCTTCATGAAGGCGGTGTCTTTTAAAACGCTCGGAAAGCCCTTCTTCAAGAACGAGACGGGCCCCTTCCCGTAAACCGTACAGCATGGAAGTCGCTTCTGTGTGGTGGTTCAGCCGTCTCGGGCTCCAGTAATCCATCAGCTGACTGATGTCAAAATAATTGCTGGCGACAGGCATACAACCGCCTTCCCGCAGCAAATCTTGTTCTGTCGCAATGCCCTGTTCGACCTTTTTCCGTTGGTTGATCCGCTCTTCTATCCGGCTGTTAAACGTGATCGGCGCCATCCCCGAAGGAACGGACAGGCACTTTTGCGTGCCGGCGATGACGGCGTCAAGACACCACTCATCCGTATTCACATCCGTGCCGCCGGTTGTAGCCACCGCGTCGACAACACACAAAACATCGAGCTCGCGGCAGGCCCGGCCGATTTCCCGAAGGGGCTGAATGCATCCGGTCGATGTCTCCCCGTGCACAATCGCAACGATATCTGGTTTGACCCGATTGATTTCAGCGATGACGTCCTCCGGGGCAAAAACCTCTCCCCAAGGACATTCCATCGTATACACATCTGCGTGATAGCGTTCACAGATTTCGGCCAAAAGGGAGCCGAATCTTCCGAAAATCGGGATGAGCACCTTGTCTTTCGGGAAGATGATGCTCGCAAGCACGGCTTCGAGTCCTGCTCTTGATGTCCCGTCGACCGGAAACGCCCACTTGTTTTTCGTCCGGAAAATCTGCCTCAAGAGCTGCATGACTTCGTTCATCATTTCTGTAAATACCGGATCAAATTGCCCCACTATAGGATTTGAGAGTGCGCTCAGCACTCTTGGATGCACCTCGACCGGCCCCGGGGTCATGATCGTCCGTTTTGGAATCTTCATTTCTCCGATTGTCATTGTTCTTTCTCCTTTCATTCATATGCCAGCTTGTATAAAACATCGGACAAGAGCCGGATTCCCGAATCAAGATCATTGGAGGATGTCCACTCCTCGGGGGAATGGCTGATGCCGTTTTTGCTTGGAACGAACAGCAGCGCCGTCGGACAGTGCGCACCAAAAATCTGGGCGTCGTGCCCCGCTCCGCTCACCATTTCCTGATACGTGACATGCGCATTCTCGGCCGATTGTTTCGAGATACGGATCAGCTCCGGGTCCATCATAACGGGCTTCACATTCGTCGTTTGCGAGACGTCGACCTCTATGCCCCATTCTTTTGACAGCTCTCTGAAGAACGCAAAAATATCCTCGCAATATTGGACCAAAACCGCTTCATTATGATGGCGGATATCGAGCGAAAAAACGGCTTCGCCCGCGATTACATTCGGCATGTTCGGCTTCGCTTCAAGCCGGCCGACGGTCGCTGTTAGGAGCGGATCGACGGCATTCGCCTTCTTTGTCAGATAAGAAATGCATAGTGCCGAAAATGCCAGCGCATCCTTCCGCACATTCATCGGTGTCGTTCCGGCATGGTTGCTTTGACCCTTGACTGTCACGGTATAGCGCTTTTGACCGACAATGTCCGTCACAATTCCGATCTGCCTGCCGCTCGCCTCAAGAATGCCGCCTTGTTCGATATGAAGCTCGATAAAACATTCGGCATCATGTCTGAAAGGCGGCCTGTAATGTCCATTCCCAAAACCGCAATCCTTCATCGCCCGCTCAAGCGGGATTCCGTCCCGGTCAAAAACAGGCGGAGCGTGACAGCAATCAAACAAACCGGTGATGTTTCCCGATCCCCAAAATGTCAGAGGAAAACGGCTCCCTTCTTCCTCACACAGCGATACGGTTTCAATGGTCGTTTTCGGCGGCCCGTATGTATCGAGGAGTTTTTTTGCCGCAAACAGGCTGGCCAAAACCCCGTATGCTCCGTCAAATTTCCCTCCGTTTGCGACCGTATCGATATGCGAACCGGTCAATATCGATCTCTTCTTCTCGGTTCCTTCTATTCTTCCAAACAGGTTGCCTGCGTCATCAAAATAAGCGTCCATCCCAAAGCCTTCCATCATCTTCTTTAGAGCATGCTGGGCGTTTTGCCACGGCTCGGAGTATAGAAGCCTTGTCACGCCCCCTTCCCCGCTTTTTCCAAATGAAGCAAGCCAATGGATCATGTCTTCAATTCTGTCCGATGCGCTCCCGTCGGTTATATGCGTATCAATGGTCATGAAAGAAGCTTCCTTTCTTTTTCTCGTTATATTTCTTGACAACTTCCTATCTAAAATCTAGTTTACTGTTAATATAAAACATATACATCGGCAGATTTGTCACAAATCCAGTATTTTTTTGTTGATGTTGACTAATAAGGAAACAGCCGTTTACGAAAAAGGAGGTCTAATGCAGCAATGAATATTTTTGAGATCTTGGAGCTTCCCGTTTTTAAAGGAGCAAAACTCGCCGCCGGAGAATCGGGCGGTTTCAGACAGATTGAGCACATTAACATGATGGATGCCCCCGACATTGCCGATTTTTTGCATCAGGGTGAGCTTCTGGTGACGACCGCTTATCACATCAAAGACCACCCGCAATTATTAAAGGATTTGATCGAAAAAATGGTCAGACGCGGATGTGCGGGACTGGGCCTTAAAACGAAGCGCTTTCTGCAGGAAATTCCGGAAGACGTGATCAAACTTGCCGATAAAAGGGCTTTTCCGATTATTGAATTAAGTGATAACGTCCGCCTCGGAGACATTGTCAATCATACATTGAGCCGCATTTTAGATAAACGGACGGCAGAGCTTGAACAAGCGATTAAAGCGCAAAAGCAATTTACAAGCCATATTATGAGCGGAAAAAGCGTTCAGTCCCTTATAAAAAACATCTCCATTACGCTGAATCTGCCCGTTCTGCTTTTAAACCGGCACCTCAAGCCGGCCGCTTCCTCAAAAGCAGGGATGTGTGAGGCGCCTCCGCTTTATGAAGGTCTTTTCCAAAGAAACAGCAAAACGGCATTTACATGCTTTTCAACCCTTTCCAAACGACAAACCTTTTCGGTATTTCCGATTTATACTCATGAAAAAAAATGCGGATTTCTGGTCGTATGCGGGATGATTCCCATAGAGGACAAAGGCTTGCTTTTAACGATTGAACAAGCCGCCAATGTGATCGGCTTTGAACTGATGAAAGAAAACGCGCTAAAGCAATATACGAGAAGAGCGCGCAATGAATTTTTCAGCAATTTTTTAGAGGGCTCCTTTTCTTCGCCAGCGGAAATCAAAAACCGGGCCAAGGAATTCAAGCTGAAATCGGATCAAAAATATGTATGTATCACCGGCAAATTGGACCGCAAAGAACAGGCGGTGAGCTTTACTGAAAACCAGCTTGAGTCAGACAGCGTGTTTGAGTGTCTTGAAGAAGAGCTGGCCGATTTTCCATTTCCGCCCCACCTTTTCACGAAAGGAAATATGTGTGTCCTGCTCGCTGAGGGAACCGACAGCTGGGCTGAAATGAACGCAGCGGTCTGCGGTTTTTTAAGGCGGTTTCAACAGCTCTGTGCCAAGCATTTTCAGCGAACGATTTCTTTCGGGATCAGCAACCTCAGCCATCAGCTGCTCGATGTTCCCGGCATCTTCAAAGAAGCGGTCGACGCCCTTCATTCCGGACACCTTTCCGGAAGCACCGAATTCATCCAGACGTATCATACGAAAGATGTCTCAGAGCTCTTAAGGATGGTTCCCATTGATGACTTGAAAAAATTTTATACATACACACTGCAAAAACTGGCGAACCTGCCCGGCGATGATCATGGGCTCCTTCATACATTATCCGTTTATTTGGAAACGCACTGCCAGATTTCCGAAACGGCCAAACGCCTTTATGTTCATCGAAATACGGTCATCTACAGGCTTGAAAAATGCGAAGAGCTGCTCGGGAAAAGCCTGAAAGATGCAGATACAACGCTTCGCTTGAGGCTGGCGCTGAGAATTCAAATGATGCTTGGATTGTAAGAAAATCTAACGTTCTTTGAAACAATCATTACTCAGTGCCCGGGGGACCTTTTGATTCGGACATGATCAGGGCGCTGTATGGGCGACCATTACAGCGCAATTGTCGGCCATGATTTCGCTGCATTTCCCGCTGAAACCGCAGCATGTTTCCGCAGGTCGCGACCATCATCGGCCACTCTCGGGGCTCCATCTGATATCGACAGATTTAAAGAATCAGACAGACAATAATGCAAGAGATTGCAAAATATATACCCATTTCCCGATCGCGATTAAGTGGTTTTTCCAATAAAAAACAAATGATATACTACAGGGACCGACTCTTAAAAAATTCCCGAGATTTGTTGGTTTCATATGTATGCTGCCGAGAATACATATGAAGGAAGGCGATTCGAACCATACCAAATATTTCTAAAGGGAGGCGGCACAGTATGTTTTCTTTCTGGCTGACCACAGCTTTTCTCGCCGCTATCATTTTCGGAATATCCTTTATATTCCGGAAAAAGGAATCCCCATTGCAGTACGCAATTCCGTCAGGTGTCATGACGCTCGGCATCATCAGTTTGATCATCGGCGGTTGGGAGGGATGTACATCGGCGGCATCAGCACATCCATCTTCCTGTCATCGGTTATCGCATTGCTTTTGATATGCGTTTTCGGATTGCTGAAGGAACAAGATTAAACGAAAACAGCGGGGCTGCTCCGCGCTTTTTCACGACCAGCCGGCAGCATGGGCAATCATTAAGAAAACAACAGCCGCTACCATCCAGACACAAAAAAGCGGAAGGATGAATTTCACCCAGCGATTCCAGGAAATACGGCTGACAGCAAGCGTCGCCATAAAGTAGCCCGATGTCGGAAAAAGGATGTTTGAAAAGCCGTCGCCGAATTGGAAGGCCAGTATCGCCGTCTGCCTCGTCATGCCGACGATATCAGCCAAAGGCGCCATGATCGGCATCATGATTAAAGCCTGTCCGCTTCCGCTCGGCACGAAAAAGTTAAACAGCATCTGTGTCAACAGCATGGCTGCAACGGTCAAATAGGAAGGAAGCTGGGAAACGGCATGTGACAGCCCATAAACAATCGTGTCCATAATCTGTCCTTCATTCATGACGACCGCGACCCCTCTGGCGATCCCGCAAACCATTGCGCCGATGAGGACTTCTTTAAATCCTTCATTGAAAGATTCGGCAATGTCTCTTGCACTCATTCCGGCAATACATGCCGGAATAACGGCGAGCGCTAGAAAATACCCCGACATTGTCACCATGTCCCACCGGAAGGTAATCACACATCCGATCAATCCGGCAAACAAAATGAGTGCCGCGGTTCCGGCCCATTTCACCCGTTTGCCCGGTTTAAAAGCGGACACCGGTTCAGCCGCCTCCATTCCTGTTAAGCTTTTTTCCGGATTTGCTTTGACCTTTTCTCCATATGCCAGCACATAGATGGCAGCAAGCGCCGTTATGACAAGAAAGATGACCGCTCTGTACCCCATGCCGGAGTAAAGAGGCAGGCCCGCAATCGTTTGCGAGATGCCCACTGTGAAGGGATTTGTCAAGGCGCTCGTAAAGCCGGCAATCGTCCCGCATAACGCGATTGCTGCCGCGGTCATCCTGTCGTATCCGAAAGACAGCACAAGCGGCAGAATGACAGGGACATAAACGATTGACAGTTCAGGTGTCCCGATAAAACAGGCGATACCTGAAAAAACGAAGATGAAGACTGGAATAACAAAAACCGGCCTTCTGCTGAAGATGCCCGCCAGCAAGCGGACGCCTATTTCAATGACCGACGCTTTTCGCAAAACGGCAAATACACCGCCGACCATAAAGGTAAAGACGATGATCGGAGCGGCTTCCGTCATCCCTTTCGGAACCGCGGACAAGAGCGACAGCACATCGACCGGAGTCTGTTCAACCCGTTTGTATGATCCGGGATCAATCATTTCCCTGCCATCCGGACTTTCCACTCTTTGATATTCCCCTGCAGGCACCAGGTATGTCGAAAGCGCCATCAATCCAATCATGACAGCGAGGATGACATAAATATGGGGAAACTCATGTTTACGCTTCTCATTCTTTTTCAAATCCCCGCGTTGATAGGCCGGCATTCCCATTTTGATCATCTCCTTCATCCAATGTGAGCTTTTTTCACATCTTAAATGAACCCAGAAACCGTTCGCATTGAAAGATCATCCGAATCCAAGAAGATTTCCAGTTAAATTATCTAAAAAACGCGTTTTGATCCAGTTCATCGGCAGATTTTCTTCCAAAAAAACAAGCGTAAATCTCCACTATTCGTTTTTAGTATTTTCATGTAAAGTCATAAGAAAAAGAAGCAGATAAAAGGAGAGGTCTATATTGCAGCAATGGATTAAAGAAACGGCAAGAGGAAAAAGAGGCGCAAGGGATTTAACTTATGAAGAAGCCAAAGAGGCCGCCGAAGCCATCATGACAGGCAAAGCCACACCCGCCCAGACCGCCGCTTTTTTGATAGCGGAGCGCATGAAAACGGAGTCGGCCGAAGAGCTGCTCGCCTTTATTGAAGCCTTGAGAAATCACTCCAAACAACTGCCCATATCTCCGGAGATTCAAGAAAAGGTGATTGATTTTGCCGGTCCGTACACGGGAAGACATTCGTTTTTGGCAACGATTCCCGTCTCGATTCTTCTCGCAGCAAACGGTCTTCCCTCATGTTTGCACAGCAGTGATTCCCTGCCGCCAAAATATGGAACAAGCATAAAGGAAGTCCTGAACAAGCTGGGAATTTCCGCCGACGCTTGTCCCCGCCAGACGGCAAACACGCTTGAAGAGCTGTCAATCGGCTTCACTGCCGCTGAAAAGCTGTGCGAGCCGTTTTCCCGGATTCGGCAGATCCGCGAGGAAATCGGCGTCCGCACGATTCTGAATACAGCCGAAAAACTGATCAATTTTTCAAACTCAAAAAAACTGATGCTTGGCGCTTTTCACAGAACAGCCATTCAAAAAATGCACCCTGTGTTTCAGCATCTTTCATATCAGGAAGTGTTTATCGTTCAAGGGGCTGAAGGATCTGAGGATGTTCCCGTCCACCGGGGGAGCTTTGTGTTCACCATCAAAGACGGCGGGATCACTTCGTTTATTTTGCAGCCTGAGGAATACGGTCTCCATGTCGAGGAAAGCAGGCAGAACAAGCCCCTGTCAGCCGTCGAACAGGCTGAAAAAATCGAAGCCGTTCTCTTTGGGGATGATTCGGAAGATGTGGAATACGAAAGAAAACAGGTGATCATGAACGCGGCATTGCGCTATTTCTTATTCGGTTTTCATCCGACAATCGAAGAAGGCATCCGGACCGCAGAACAGCAGCTTCGAGACGGATCAGGTCTCAACATTCTGAGAAAATGGCAAGCTACATTTACAAGACGGTAAGAAAACCGTAATCAAAATGACATTTCCTTTTCATGAAAACAATGGATAATAAAAACAAATGAAAAGGAGGTTTCAGCCGATGATTCGCATGTTTGCCATTCCGCTTCTATTCATGTTATCAGCCGTTTTCCCCCCTTTTGAAAAAGCCGACGCCGCCCCGCTTTTTTCACTGCAATCTTCGCTTCAGCCATCCGGCGCTTTAGAGGATTATTATGAGAATGCTGAAGGGAAAACGGGAGCGGCGCTCAAACAAGCGCTCCACGAAACGATTGATCATCATACAGAACTTTCATACAGCGAAGTCTGGGACGCGCTGAAAATGACGGATGAAGACCCGGCCAATCCCCATCATGTCCTGCTTCTTTATTCCGGACAGTCCCGTTCTAAAGATTTAAACGGAGGAAATGTGGGCGACTGGAACCGAGAGCACGTCTGGGCTAAATCACACGGAGACTTCGGTACAAGCAAAGGGCCCGGAACAGATTTGCATCACATCAGGCCAAGCGATGTGCAAGTGAATTCCGCCCGGGGCAACCTCGATTTTGATGAAGGCGGCAGCGCGTATCCTGGTGCCCCCGATAATTTTTACGACGGTGATTCATGGGAGCCGGACAGCCGGGTGAAAGGTGATGTCGCCAGAATGATTTTCTATATGGCCGTCCGCTATGAAGGTGATGACGGACACCCCGATCTCGAAATGAATGATAAAACAGGCAACGGATCCCTGCCTTTCCACGGCAAAATGGCAGTCTTATTGAAATGGAACCAAGAAGATCCTGTCGATGATCTCGAGAGAAGAAGAAACAACATCATATATGAACGATACCAGCATAATCGCAATCCATTCATTGATCATCCCGAATGGGCCGAAGAGATTTGGCATTAGACGTTGTCATCCGAGGGCGCTTACCGGGCGCCCTCTCTTTCTTAAACAATCTGTTTCCTCCCAGCAGATTTCCCCGTTAAACAGCAGGACAGCGCCATCCGAATCCGATATTCCCACATTGATCCACACCTTTGATACCCGATCATCATTTTGCAAACTTCTGCGTAGCCGCGAATTGTATTATAACGTAATAATACATTATAATAATGGTGAATACGTTAAGGAGGACTTCTATTTTGTTAAATAACGATAGTTCCAAACCTTTATACCTTCAGCTGAAACAAATCATCTCAGACGATATCAAGCGGGGCGTCTATTCTCCTTCCGAAAAACTGCCTGCTGAAAGCGAGCTTTGCCAGACCTATCAGGTGAGCCGGATTACAGTCCGAAAAGCGATTTCCGACCTTGTGGAAGAAGGCTATTTAACAAGGCAGCAAGGAAAAGGAACCTTCGTCAAAAGCCCGAAAATGAAACGGGAGCTTGTTGCCGTGGACGGCTATTCCGAATATATGATGTCGAGCGGAAAAAAGCCGAAGCATCAAGTCATTTCCGTGGAAACAATTACAGCTCCGGGGCACATCGCCAAGCGTCTCAAGCTGCCAATTGACAGCCCCGTCCTCGAACTGAAGCGGGTCATGTTCAATGATGATCAGCCGTTTACGTTTGAAATCACCCACTACCCGATCAGCCGGTTTCCTGATATCGGCCGATTCATCAGCGACTCTGTGTCCATGCATCACATTTTAAAAACAGAATACCAGGTCACTCCGGCCTACAATACGAAACTGTTAAACGTCGTGTTTGCAAAAGCGGAGGATAGCAAGCATCTCGCATGCGATATCGGGGATGCCCTCTTTGAGATTGATAAAGTCGCCTACTGCGCCCAAGACGATCCGATTTATTGTTCATTGTTTTTAATGCACACGAACCGTGTGACGTTTACGATTAACAGTTCTCATGAATGGGATTGATCCCGCAGTGTACACGGATGCCCGCAGCCGAACGCCCCATATGTCAGACATGTGTCTGCCGCCGCTTCGGCTGCATGCATGAGGGCTTTTTTGACATCCCGGCTTTTCAGATATGCCGTCAAAAATCCGGCGATAAACGAGTCGCCCGCTCCGAGCGTATCGACCGCCCGAACCGGAAAAACCGGCTGCTCGACGATGTTTCCTCCCCGGCCTAACACAGCACCCTTGTCCCCTCTTGTGACACATACCGTCTGCACGCCAAACCGGCTTGCATCGTCAATCAGCCTCAGACACTCCTCTTTTGTGAATCCGCTTCCTGAAAAGAAAGCATACGTCAAATAGGGACAAACACGTTCCATGTAAGCCCGGTCATGCTTTGTCGAAAAATCAAAAGACACCGGCGCAAGTCTGCTAAGCTCAAAAAGCGTCTGCTCCAACCGGCTGTACACACTCGTATGAACGATATCATGGCTTTTGATCAACGCGGTGTCTTCATCGGTGAGCAACAAGCCGAGCTCAGATTGAATGCCGCCTTTGTTGGAGCGGACAAACACCCTGTCCCCCTGTTCATTGAGCTTGACGGCGGCCATTCCGTTTTGTCCGTGGGCCCGCCGGATTCTCGAGATATTGATCCCCTCTTTTTTGAGCACATTCAATACATGATCTCCGGCTTCATCAGTGCCGATAATCCCGATATATGCCGCTTCAGCTCCGGACCGCTTTGAGAGAACAGCGACGTTTAACGCATTGCCTCCGGGATAAAACATGTCCTGATCGATGTAATAATCAACGACATTGTCACCTATCGCAAGTATTTTCATCATCCATCCCCCATTATCCTTTTATGCTTCCTGCGGCAATGCCGCGGACGAAATACTTTTGCATCGCTAAAAACAGGATCACGATCGGCGCAGCAGAAATCGTCAAGCCGGCAAGCAGAACGCCCCAATCTGTGGCAAGAGCATCCCTGAATTGCATCAGACCGGCAGGAATCGTCTTCAAATTCTCATCATCAATAAAAATAATCGCAAACATGAATTCGTTCCATGTATGATAAGCCGTCAAAATCGCAGATGTCAGCAAGATCGGCAGACCCATTGGCAAGAAAATTCTGAAAAACACACCAAAGCTTGTGCAGCCGTCGATATATGCCGCTTCCTCAAGCTCTTTCGGAGTCGCCAAAAAATACGAACGGATCAAAATGATGGTAAAAGGAATCCGATAAGCCGCATAAGGCAAGATCAGCGCCCAATACGTATTGTAAAGTCCGAGCGACTGAATGATGGAATAAAGGGGAACGATGCTGATCTGCGGCGTCAGCATCAGCCCGCCGAGACATAAAATAAAAACAGCCGATTTCATTTTAAATTCAAACCTCGCAAGGCCGTATGCCGCCCACGCGCTGACAAAGACGGTGATCACACACGTCAGAAACGTGACGATGACACTGTTCAAAAAATAAGCCGATATCCCTTGATTCCAAGCGGCCGCATAGTTTTCAAAATGCCATTCTTTCGGCAGCGACCAGCTGTGCTCGAAAATGTCCTCAGAACTTTTCAGCGAACTCAGCACCATCCACAAGAGCGGATAGCTGACAGCGGCCGTGTATAAAAGCAAATATAAGTATACGGCCGGCACACCGATATGGCGTTTCTTTATCCGGTATGAGGGTTTCGCCTTCCGGTTTGGAACTGCCCCGGACACTTCTATTTTCCCAGATGCCATCTGTTAATCCCCCTTTCCCGTTTTAAAAAGCCGCATTTGCATGACGGAAAGGCTGAGCGTGATCAGCAGAACAACGGTCGCAATCGCTGATGCATATCCCATCATATCCTGTGAAAATGCTTGCTTATACAAAAATGTCCCCAGCACCTCTGTGGCGTTTCCAGGGCCGCCGCCCGTCAAAATATAAGGTTCGTTGAAGACGGTAAAGGCACCGGTCAATGTCATCACGACGGCCACAAATGACATTTCCTTCGTCCCCGGGACAGTGATGGCAAAAAACGTCCTGATTTTTCCCGCTCCGTCCAGACGCGCCGCCTCATAAAGCTCGTCAGGGATTTTCTGAATGGCGATGATGTAGAGCATGGCGATATAGCCGACCGATTGCCACTGAGAAACAAAGATGACGGATAGCATCGCCGTTTCTTCATCGCCAAGCCAGGCCCTCGTCCATTGTTTCAATCCGGCGGCCTCTAAAAACTGATTGAGAAGGCCTGTCTCCGGATTGTAAATAAAAGTAAACAACAAGGCGATCACGGTCATGGAAATGACAACAGGGAGGAAAAAAACCGTTCTGAAAAAAGGAGCGTGTTTTCTGAAAAGCCGATCCTCAAGGATGGCGGCGGTAACCAGCCCGCCGCCGACCTGGAACACAATGGAGACCAGCGCATAAAGCGCATTGTTTTTCAAAGACTGATAAAATACCGGATCGCGAAACAGCTGGATGTAATTGCCGAAGCCGACAAACGCTTTTTGCGGTTCAAACGTGCTCCACTTAAAAAAGCTCAAGAATATGTTTTGCAGGATCGGATAATAAACAAACAAAAGAAAAAGCAATGCCGGAAACAAAAAAATGAAGGGAAGCCACCGATTTTGGTTCACCAAAGCGTTTCAGCTCCTTTGCATTAAGATTTTGCCGCTTTTTGCACCTCTTTCATCACCGCTTCAGGCGTCTTGTCACCGCTGAGCATCTGCTGCACGTTTGTTAAATAGGCATCAACGACTTGAGGATCTGTATCCATATCAAACCAAGGGACCATCCCTTTCGCTTCATTGAGGCTTTTGACGGCTTCGAGCTGGTTGGAATCCGCATTTTCCCGCTTGGCCGTTCCTTTGACTGTACTGAACTTGCCGACATCTTTGACGAGTTTTTCACCCATTTTTTTTGACGTCAAAAATTTCAGAAACGCCATCGCTTCTTGCGGATGCTTTGTGTTCGCCGAAATCATAAAGCCCTCGGGCGCACCTGTCAGCATCCCCGGTCTCCCCTTTTGCCCGGCTATGTCGGGAAACGGAAACAAACCGAGGTTGACAGTGTCATTGACCAGCTTAATTTCCGATGTCTCCGCATAAATCATTCCGGCTTTTCCGCTTTTAAACTGCTGCCTAACATATTCGTGATCGATCGAGTTGACGTGTTTTGAAAAATAAGGCGAAAGCTCCTGCAATTTGGATAAAGCCTCGACATATCCTTTATCCGTGAAAGCGGCATTTTTCGTATGATAATCTTTTTCTCTTGTTTCTTCATCGACAAGCTTTTGATTGAGTGTCGCAATATAGTGGGAGATGGTCCACGGCGCTTTCGTTCCGAAAGCGATCGGTGTATAGCCGTTTTCTTTTAATACTTTGCAGACATCGATGAGTTCGTCCCATGTTTTCGGAGGTGAAAGACCGAGCTTTTTGAATATATCTTTGTTGTAAAAAAGCTCTTTGGAGGCCATTTGCCACGGCACACCGTACCTCTTTCCTTGAACACTGAACGGTTCAATCTGAGATTTCAACAGCTGTGAAGCCCATTTCTGATCATCTTTGTAATAAGACGTGAGATCAAGCGCCCTCTCGCCTCTGATGATTTTCTTGGCAAACTCATCGCTCCAGGCAAAATAAATGTCGGGAGGCTGACTCGTCCCCAGCATGACTTTGATCTTATCTTTATAGGAATCATTCAGCACCGCTTCCGTCTGAATGGAAACATCGGGATGGCTCTTTTCAAATTCCTTGACCGCTTCTTCGAAAAAGCTTTTTTCAGGCTCCTTCGGCCAGCGATGGAAAAATTTCAGCGATACTTTCCCCGATTCTGTTCCCGAGCTTTGAAACCCTGAACAGCCGCTTGTGAGCAGCATGAGGAAAACGGCGGCAGCAACAAATACGCATCTCTTTTTCAATGGTATACCTCCTTTTCATTCGCTAAAAAGAAACCGGGTGACGGCTAAAGATCGGCCTCGCCGCCACCCGCGGCTGAAATAAGATGTTATATAATGTTATATCAATACTCGACTTTCCACATATACCGTCTCGTTGTCAGCGGATGATTCCGCGCTTCAGCGAGAGCATCGGCATACATCCGCAGCACCCGGTTGAGCACGAGCGGAGCGAGATATCCTTGCATATCTTCATTGATATTTGAAAAATCGTATGTCTTGGCGTCGAGCACAGTCAGCTTTTTGCCGTATCTCTTTGAAAAAGCAAGCGCCCGCTCTTCAAGCGGCCTTGTTTCGTCCAGACCGAGCAGAATGATAAACGGGACCGACTCATCAATGATTTCAAACGGCCCGTGAAAATATTCCCCCGCGTGAATCGCCTGCGAATGAATCCATTGCATTTCCATCAGGATACATATGCTGTAGGAGTATGCGACACCATAGTTCGCACCGCTCGCCAGCGTATAAATGACCTGTTCTTTTTGATGGGTTTTGGCGAATTGCTGCGCTTTTTCGGCTTCTTTTTGCAAAGCTTCTTCATATACGGCCTGAAGTTTGTCAAGTCCGTCGATCACCTGTTCAAACTTTGCATGGTTTTCCAACACCCGCAACACACCGAAAACGATTTGATACAAAACGCCATAGTTTGTATTGATGGCCGCGGCTTCATCACCCCAGTCGTATTGCACGGCATATTGCGCCGCTTTGGCCAGCGGAGATGCCGGCTCAAAAGTCATGGCGATCGTCAGCGCGCCTTTATCCCTTGCAAAGCTTGCCGCTTTCACCGTTTCCGGCGTATTTCCGGAGTGCGAACACAAGATGACGAGCGATTTTTCTCCGAGCTGAACGGGATTGCGCTGGATGAATTCGTTTGAACTGTAGAGGTCAGAGCTGATGGATATGGATTCTCTGTCAAACACATATTTGCTCGGATACATAATCGCCGAAGACCCTCCACAAGCAACAAAGAAGACATGATCAATCGTTTTTCCCTTCAAATCTTGCAAAAAACCTTGAACTCCCGGATTTACCTTTGCTGTAGCCTGACTCAAATCATTCACTCCTTGCTTTTATTATATAACGTTATATAACATTATATATTGTTATGTTAATAGGTAACCGTTGTGGCTGTCAATATAATTTTCTGAAATTTTAAATAATAAATAAAAAAGCGCCTTAGGCGCTCATTTCATGTGATGAATGATCGTAGTCCCCGGGCTTTGCAACGAGCCTGACAACAGCCGTTCTTGTTCAATGTAAAATTCAAGTGCGGTGTGTCGTGAGATCACCTTTTAAGTATGCTGAGGATGTCAAACAGCGTATTTTTAATGACAAACTGCCGATATTCGATAGACCCTTGCGAATCGTGCAAAATCGGGCCGGGCATGCGGCGAACAGCTTCTTCAATCCTTTCTTCAACAGGCCGTTCTGCATCATTTAATAATTCTTCCACCTCTTGAGAGCGAAACGGAAAAGGGCAAACACCGCTGAAGGCGACGCGCATATGGCCGTCGATCTCCAGCGCGGAAATCGTCACCAATTGGTATCCCGTATCCCACCGCTGCCTGACTTTAATGTTTGCGAAAGGCTGCAGGAGATAGCGCTCTTCAGTCAACAGCAAAATGAGCATTTCACCCTTTTTCAGCTGCAATTGTTTGTCAAATACATCATGAATCGAATAGATATGTTTTCCATTGGCTCCCAACGTCACCACTTTGCTGTCGGTCAATAAAAAAGGGAGAACCGCTTCGCGATAAAAAATCTGTCCGCAAATATTGCCGCCGAGCGTAATTTTATTGCGTGACGTGTGATCAGCGATCTCTCTCACCGCTTTGCTTAATAAAGGAAAGCCCCGGCTTTCCGTGATTTCCGTCAATGTTAAAGCTGAACCTAGCGCAAGATAGCCCCGCTCAGATTGCAACATCCGGCATTCGGGTACTTCCTGAATATCGATAACCGCATTGAAACGGCCATGTGTGATTTGTTCTGTTCCCCCGGAAAAAAAGGCGGGGTTTTTTCCCTTCAAGTCAAGGTCCCGAAACAGCTGTGCCGCTTCTTGTGCGCTTTGCGGCCGGTAGTACTCAAAGTTAATGGAGATCATGCCGGCCCTCCTTCACTCGCCTTGCTAGTTCACAAATGAGAGAGAGCTGATTTAATGGGATCGCGGCAGCGATTGACAGGCTTACGTCGTGACAACCCGCTCCATCCTCCCATGCAAGATCGTTCCCGGCTTTCAGATGATATGTAAAAGTTCGCGTTTCTCCGCTGTGTTGCCCAGCCATGTCCCGCACGGCCGGGTCATCTTCAAGGCATCCGGCGCTCAGCATCCCGGTTCGGGTCCCTTCTTCCTGCAGCAGCATTGCCGAATCTTCGACATGGATGGTGGTGAGAACACATTGTTGAGGCAATCTTTGAATCGTTTTAAGGATGCCGGCAATGGCTTTCACGAATGAACACACCTCCAGGATTTACTATTTTTTTCCTCTTCCATATATATTATCTCGCCTCATACTTTAAAACTCCATTTTCTCTGAAAAAGAAAAACGTTCACTCCTGTCATGAGTGAACGTTTTTTCAAGCTATTGTATGTCCAGCGCTCCGGCCGGGTCATACAGATGAACATCAATCTCTGGGAGCCTTCCCAGTGCAAGTCTTGCCATTTCTCGGCCAAGGTAAGGTCCTGAAGTCAGCCCTGAGGCGCCGAGTCCGTTGGCAATCAGCAGCCCCTTTAGACCGGGAAGCGGACCGATCACAGGAAGAAATCCCGGAGTGAACGGCCTGAATCCGACCCTCGTTTCCAGGATCGTTCCGTTCTCCAAACCGGGCGCAATGGTGAGCGCCTTTGTCAAAATTTCTTGAAGCCCGCCCGCTGTGACGCGGCAGTCGCCCAGTTCAGCGTCGTTTTCATGTGTCGCACCGGCAACAATTCTCCCGTCTTCAAACGCGAGAATGTACTGGTCATGCGGAGGCATGACCACCGGCCAGGCGGCTGTATCAGTCTCAGGCAGTCGGAGATGGACGATTTGCGCTTTTTGATAGGTGACCGCAAACTGGATTCCCAGCGGCTTCAGCAGCTCACTTGCCCAAGCCCCGGCTGTGATCAGCACCTGATCAGCGAACATCGTCCCCTCTGCGGTTTGAACACCGATCACCCGTCCGTCTTCATGCACTAAAGAGGCATTTCCCTCAAGCACTTTTGCACCGTGTTTTTGCGCGGCATTCACGAGTGCACGCCGCAGAGCTTTTCCGTTGACCCGTGCTGCGCCGCTGATATGAACGGCTCCGTATCCGTCTGCCAAGGGCGGAAATAAGCGTTTTGTTTCAGCGGGCGACAGCCGGGAAATCTCGCCGATCTCCGGCGCATCCTGGCGTCTCATGTATGCGCGCTCTTCCATTTTCTCCAGTTTTCGTTCGTCAGTGTGCAAGCTGATGGCGCCTGTCCGTTTGTACCCCGTGTCCGATTCTCCATCAGCTTCCAGCTGTTTAATCAAATCGGCGTAGTACCCGGCACCTCCCTTTGCGAGTTTGTACCAAGCCTGATTTCTGCGCTGGGAAAGCCAGGGACACACGATACCCGCCGCGGCATCTGTAGCCCTTCCTTGATCCCTGCGGTCAATTAATGTCACATCTGCACCGGCTTTTGCCAGATGATAAGCGGTGGACGCTCCGAGAATTCCTGCTCCGACTACGATATATGTCTTCATCAAAACACCTTTTTCATTTCTGTTTTCTACAAATATAACGGATCAAATCTTCTGAACACAACCGGTTTCACCTATGAATTTAACCGATGGCTACCGATATTACACCGCTCACCATAAAAAGAGCCGCGATGATCCGCCGATGACCAAACCCTTCTGAAAGAAGGACGGCCCCCATCACCGTTCCGATCAAAATGCTGACCTCCCGAATCGGCGCCACATGACTGACAGGAGCGAAAACCATGACCGACAATGCCAAAATGTAGGCCAGAGAATTCAAAATACCGACCCCGGCCGCTTCGATTCGGTGTTGCTTCCATTCAGACCTGACTTGATGCCAGTTTTTTGCGGCAAAAGGCGTCAATAAGATGAAGCGCCCTAATGTATTGCAATAATCCAACAGCAAAGGCGGGACGAGAAAATGGCTGACCGCTGCTTTGTCAAGGAGGGTGTAAGCTGCGATGATTGCGCCGATCAACAGCCCGTAAAGGATTGGAATGAGCGATCCGGATTCTGTTAACCGCTTTATTCCCCCCGTGAAAAACAGAATGCTCACCACAATCAACAGGATGCCGATGACAGCGGGCAGCGTCAGTTGTTCATGAAAGACGACCACCGCGAGCAGACAGGTGATCAGCGGTCCTGTTCCTCTTGCGATCGGATAGACGAGTGAAAGATCGCCCTTTTGGTATCCCTTTTGAAGAACAAGAAAAAACCCTAAATGGGCAAGGATGCTCGCCATGATCAATACGATTTGCCAGATTCCAAAATCCGGCTTTTCATAAAGAACAACACCGATCGCCAAAGGGGTGTATACTATGGCGGCAATCGCAGTAAACAGCCAAATAAAAGCAGCTCCGCCTCCAGCCTTTTTGGAAAGATAGTTCCATGTTGCATGGATGAATGCCGATAACAATAGGATGCAAAATCCAGCGGCCGTCATGATACCGTCCTCCTTACCGAACACTGAAAAACAGTCATTTCTTGACGTTAATGTAACGCTTTAGTTCGCCATGCCATTTCCTGTCTTTGATAACATCAACCCAAACATCATACTTGCCGGATTTTAGCCTTTTCGTCGGAAAGCTTACGCGGAAATGAGCTTTTCCGCGAGCTAGATAAATATCCTTATATAACAGAACTTTTCCTTTTTTATTGATTAAACGGACGGAAATCATCGCCCCTGTGACAGGGCTTTTTCCGGTCACCACGATAGATGAGGCGTTTTTTGAATAGGTATTGGCATCTGTTCTGAATTTAACCGCGCCTTTTGAAGGCATGGCCAGGGCTTTGGGACTTCCGGCCAATGCACCCAATAAGAAAATGACCACTATAAACATAGCCCTTATCTTAAATTTCACTGGACATGTCCTTTCTATAAATAGGATGAAAATCACATGTATACCTACATTATACATGACTTTATCATCTGACTAAAGGATTCTATTTAAAAGAAAAGCCGCATACCGCAGATTGCTATTTTAAGGAAAAAGAAAATAGCTGATGCCTGCAGATATGGGCTGGAACTGCCAATAAAGCTCCCTATGTTCGAATATCTCCCTTAAAGACAACTGTTGCGACAAACTATTCTAGCAAAATAAAAATTTGTTATTATATAAATATTATGGTAAAATGTTCTTATTATATTATATTGGAGGATGACATATGTTTAAAAAGTTTCTACAATTATTTGTTTTATTGCTGATTTTAGCAGCAGGTTTGGCGTCACATGCAGGAATTGCTTCCGCAGCGGATATGGATAGAAGCGGAAGACACAATTATAATTGGAATGTGGATTTTTATACAGATGCTAATCGCTATACAAAAAGAGCCGATACCGTAGATGTTACACTAAAAGTGCCATCAGATGGAACGTACTCTAAAACATACTGGGAAATGAAATTTCAAATGTATGGGGCAAACGGATGGACAACTCTCAACTTTGTGAAAACAGGTTATGTTTCCAAAAACTCTCCCTCTCACCGCTCTTTTGATATAAATGATTATACATATCTAAACAAAGGCGTATTTAAAAAAGGCTATGGAAACTGCAGAATAAAAGTGACATTTACAAAGGGAGACAAGGCTTTGGTTGGCAATACATACTATACAACGGTCTTTCGTGTAGATAATCAAAAATAAAATAACGTTTCGAAGAAGTTCTGCTTTGATATGATAAATGCACAGTGCGGCAAGGATTTCAGATTTCACGAATCATAAGAAGGCCCTCAACATGTGAGGAGCCTTTTTATATTATTTCAGGTAAAGAAGTATCACCGCATTTGTTTAATCATCGTTGTTTTAAATGAATGATGTGAGACCATCTTAATCAATAAAAAAAATAACCGCAGATCCATTCTTGTCCACTCTTAAAAAACAATGGCAACTTGAATGATATCTGCGGTACATAAAACGCATAAAATTTTTAAGGGTGTGATCCAATTTCAATCTGATCACACCCTTTGATATGAAAGGTTAACCGATTGACCCTTCCATTTCGAACTTGATTATTTTTGAACAACTTGCTATATCATAACCCGTTCCAAACATTGATTTTATAGGGTTTCTTATTTTTCTTAATCACTTAAAATCATACTTTATCATAGTTTCGTGGGTGTTCCGTGGGTGACACATCTTTTTTTAGCGGCACTTAGAACTGTATTATATTATAGTATATAGAAAAACCCCCTCATTTGTTTTAAAATGTAAATGTGCGTTTTAAACAAATGGGGGGTTATTATGGCTTTATTTATTTCATTATTTGCTGCTTTTATGATTATAGGAACACTTATAGGTGTATTAATGCTAATCCCAGGTAAAACAAGAAAAGCTGGACTTCGACTGGCTCTTTTTTGTATTATTACTTTACTTTCAATAGCACTAATTAATAAACTTTTTCTAAAGTACGAAAACGAACCAGTTGCCACCATTACTCCAGAAGAATATAAAAAAATAAAAGAAGGCATGACTTATGATGAAGTCAAAAAAATTGTTGGGGGCAAAGCAAAATCTGAAGAAAAAATTGGTGACTACTCATCAACAGATTATGATTTCGACGGAGAGGATGGCTTAGAAAGTCATGCAGCTGTATCCCTACATTTTGTTGCTGATAAATTAAGTGTCAAAAGTGAATATGGGTTAATTACTAAAAGTGATCAATCAGAATTAAATGACGCATCTTCTGAGAATGAGACAAGCCATATTAGAAATAAAATCGAAGGTTTGGTCGATGAACATTTAAAGAACGTTTCTGTTGAAGACATTGAAGTCAATCAAGATTTTGGAAATGATAAAAAAGATCAATACATTGCGTTAGTTCACTTATCATTTGATCTTAAAAACTCATCAGCAACAACAAAAAAGATGATTGAACTGTATAGTGAAGATTTGGCTGCTCGCCTTGCTGAGGAAGACAGAAGTATTAGTGAACTTTCGGTATTTTGGAAAGCACCCTATATAGATGAAGACGAAACTTTAGCCAAATTCTCTTATAAAAGATCTGGTGAAAAAATGGTGACCAGTGAAAAAAATTATTCTCAACTCTTAAATTAAATTATGACCCCATTCGAAAGGATGGGTTTTATTTCTTGTTGAAAACAGAACAAACGTTCTCTTATAATCATCTCAAGGAGATGAACACCATGAAAGATGACAACTTGAAAGATCGGGGATCAATCAAATGGACAGCTATGATGCTGCCGGAGCATGTCGGCCTGCTTCGCGAGTTAGAAAGCAACCAGGACAAAGTAAAAAGGCCGGTTCTTGACATGTCTCAGATCGAAGATATGGAAATGGTCATAAGTGAAGCAATGGAGTTTAATAATCCAGTTCAGTTTTCTGTATTTAAGCAGCTGCCAATGCTTAACGGACCGGAAACCGGGGAGATCGTTCAAATAGAGGGCCATATCCATTATATAAACCAGTTGAAGAAAACTTTCCATGTCGTGGATTCTAAAGGAGACACCAACCTCATTAAATTTGAGGATGTCGTCAGTGTGGAAATAAAGTAAGCCCTTCTCACAGCTGAAGGGCTTTACTCATCATATGGGCGGTATTTTTTTCGGCCAGCTTCAAGTTCTTTCTTTTGAGCCTCCACATGATCACGGAGAAACAAGCTAACTGTACCAACCTTCTTCACAGGCTTTAGCTTCCTGGAAGTCACCAATGCACTTAAACGCTGCCTAGTAACCCCGAGGAGCTCGCCTGCTTCTGCAGCTGTCAAAACTTCATCTTGGATAAATTTAATTTTTTCGTTTTCCTTCATGCCTTTTTTCGCTCCAAATCATAATTAATCCTTTTTAACGGGATCGAACATACCCGTCAAACTATTGATTTATCAATGTTTTTGTTTATTCTTGTGCAAATTTTGCGCAAAAAATTTTAGATTCTTTTCCGATATTGTGGACTGCCGCATATTCTAAGTTTGTTATAATAAAGCTACCAACACAAAAGGGACGAAGGAAAAATGAGTATCAACAAAATCAGATCAGCTTTATACAAGTCGGCCAAGATTTTAGGGGACATCAGCGCGGTGAAAAACGGAACACTTGGGAAAGCAACCAATAAATTATTTAGAAATCTGTTTAAATAGTTTCGTTAATAAAAAGGGCTTTTTCTTTGAAGCTAAAAAAAGCCGCGGTATTTTTACCGCGGTTTTAAATGATTCTTTTCAATGGTGAGAGCTGTTTACGTCATTGCCCTTTCAGCAATTTGAACATTCTGTGGTTCCGTTGTAACCATTTCAGTTGCGACAAAAATTGCTGTAACTACCAAGCAAACGGCGAATATTTTATTTCTCAATTTCATACAGACAATCACCTCTTAACGTTTGTTTTCTGGCTTCTTCAACTTTTAAAAAGTAGCTGGTGGCCATTTTATAGTTTTTTTGTTCAGAATAATGTTTCGCCACCTCTAAAGCCAGATCTTCAATATCAGGATACAATTTTTTCGATTGTAAATAAAGTAAAGATTTCTCAATTCCTTTGTCATCAGGATCAGATTGATAAAGCGACCGCAAAAGCTCAAACTTCACTGAATAGACAGAATCACCTAGTTGTTCGGCGTAACCCTGGCCTTTTTTAAAGGCTTCTTCTGCTTGTTCGTCTTTGTGTTTGAAACGTATCTGTGCCAATAAAAAGTAGGCTTGAGGCAATGATCGTATAATGCCACCTTCTTCAAATACAGAAACAGCTTTCTCAATATTTTCAGCCGCTGCCTGATCTTGTTCCTGATTATGAAAACAAAGACCTTTATTAAAAAGCGATCTGCCAATAAGCTGCGATTGCTGCTCTTTTTTGGACATTTCAAAAGCCTTTTCAAAATGACGCATTGCCTGGTCATAATTGTTTAAATCCATGAAATTACCTGCCAATACAAAATGACACTGAATGGTTCTAATTTGGTATGTCACCTGTTCTTTATAAATATCGTATGCCTGTTTCGCGTAGTACATAGAGACATAGGTTTGTTTCATGTGATAATACAGTTCTGCAATTTTAAAATAAAACTCAGCCTTTTCAATTTCGTCACTGACAAAAGAAAGGGCTTTTTCTGCGTTTTTGTAATATTTGATAGCCTCTATGTATTCCCTGTTGTCAAACTCGTACATCCCTTGAAAAAAGTTATAGTAATAATCAAGCAACCCTGTTATTTTGCTTTGTTTATGTTCTAAATTTTCCAACAATTCAGATGGACCTGGGCGATAATCTGAATCAATTAACGGGTCTAAGTAATCGAGCATCAGACGATGCCTGAACTCCATTAATCCATAATACAAGAGTAAATCCTGATTTTCCTCCATCCTGTGAATCTCATCTTGGACTTCCTTTCTTAAAACCTCGGCATCTGGTACCGCAAACCTTCGAATATAGTCATACCACAGATTGATTTTATTCCCAACAGATGAAGAAGGGATAACACCTCTTTCCATACTAAACCCCCTTACTTTTTAACTCTTTCTAATTATTCTTTATATTACCATATTTCTCTAATCCAACAAGAAGAAAGTAAAATTTTTACCATATCCCATTGTCATTATACAGAAAAATGTTTTCTCATTTTCCGTATAGTGGTAAAATTTTCACTGATTATGACTTTTGAAAGGGTTTGATGAATGAAAATCTTTGAATCTAAAACTTTATTAGCTGCAATGGAGGCACGTTCCAAAGAGTACAAAAGCACAAGGGAGCAGTTTGTCAATCTGAAAAAAGCCTTTCAAGGCATGGCCGACTTAGGAGATGACTTTCAGGGTGAGGGAGCTGACAAAATCAAAGCATTTTATAGAGATCAGGCCGGGATAGTTAAAGACTGGATCGATCTAATTGATATGCAAACTAAGTTCCTGGACAGCATTTCCGGTGCTGTAGCCGATGCCAAACTGGCTGGAGACACATTTGTCGATATGGAGTTCTTAGAGAATCAGCTTAACAATGCCCTTAAAAATGCTAAGGCAATGGTGTCCCACCAGAAAAAAGATCTGAAAAGGATCTTGCAAGACATCCATGATATACTGCCTTTAGAAGTCTTTTCTTCCGAAAAATTTAAGCAGCATATTAATGATGCGAACGATGAACGCAAAGAAACGATCAAAGCTGTTGATGATCTTGACGCAGCTCTCCAAGAAGAATACTCAGCATCTGAAATCAATCAACATATGGTCGTCGCCGATTATACCGCACTCATTGATGCGACCGGCAAGGGGAAAGACGCTTCGCCAATTCACTATGATGCCAAAGCATACAGAAGCAGTGAGGCTTACCAACTGAAAGATGAAGTACATAAGAATGCAACAAACTACATCCAGTTCAAAAAAGATCAGGCCGAAGCCCGCCGGATCGCCAAGGAACAGGAAGAACTAGCAAACCGTCCCTGGTATGAAAAAGCGTTAGATGCCGGCGGAACATTTTTAGGGGAAATCAGCGGGTACTATGATTATAAAAGGGCTGCTGAAGGTGTTGACCCGGTGACAGGTGAAAAACTAACAGATGGTGAGCGTGTCGCAGCCGGAGCCATGGGTGCAGCTGGATACATTCCTGTTGTCGGCTGGTTCGGTAAAGGTGCCAAAGGAATCAAAGGTGTCTACAGCATGTACAAAGCTGAAAAAACGATCACGACAGCTGACAAAGCGCTTGCGGCCTACAAAACACCGAAGACATTTCAGGCTTTGAAAAACTCCGAGAAAGGCTTGTACGGCCTCGCTGCCGCGAACGGTTTCAGCGAAACGATCACCGGCCGGGATATGTTCGGGAATAAGATCTCAGATGAAAGGCGCGAACAAAGCCTGAATCATGCTTTGGCAATGCTAACACCGTTCGGTATGAACAAAGCTGGAAAAGTCCTTAATATAAATTCGCACAGTGGTAAAGCTACTAATCTTTATAGAGGTGAAGATTTCCCTTATGAACCTAAAAGGCCTAATGGTATTGGAAAATCCCATATATCGCCTGAGACCGGAAACCTTGTTCCTGCTAACAAATCCGGTATGTATCAAGGCCGTCAGGTTACTGTAACAGAACACGTCCTTGGTGGTTACAGAAAAGGCGGTAAATCCAATAGCCCTTACACCAGTTTTACAATAAATAAAAAGGTTGCAAAAGGCTATGGAGAACATACGATAGAGCTTGATATATCCGCTCTTCGGAAAGCAATTAGATCTGGTGAATTAAAGGATGTTGTGATTTTATCCCCTAAACAAATTGAAAGGTTAATCAAAAATGATACACGGCAGTCAGAACACTGGAAAAATAAAGCCTTAAAATGGACTCAAAGAGATACCGAATACTTTGTAAAAGGTGAAGTTCCAAAACAGTTTTTCAAAATGTACCCGAAGGAGTGATATGATATGCTTCTATACTATAAGGATGAATGTTTAGGCGAAATAGAAGGTGCAACTGTTGAGGGGGTATGGATGTACGGAACGATTGTTCCAAATGAAAATATGGAGAAATTTAAAGGTTTCTTCAAAGCGGTAGTAAATGAGGATGACCCCTTTGCCATTGAGCAGTACAGTGATGAATGGTTAGATGATGATAATTGGTTTATTATTGATGACAAACAAAAAAAAGTTGGCATTTCACTTCCAGGGATATACGAAGAGGATAATGAAATTAATTGGAGATGGAGATAAACAAAGAGGCCCATTGCACAGGGCCTCTTTTATTACTTCAGCAACGATTCAAGTTTTGTCTTTGTCTTTGGTCCATAAATTCTATCAGCAGACAGTCTTATTTAACACGAATCTTTTTTCCGGCATAAATTTTATTCGGATTCTTGATGTCGTTCCATGCTTGGAGCGTCTTTATTGATGTATTGAATCTTTTAGAGATTCCAGATAAAGTGTCACCGGATTTGATTGTGTAATACTGCTTTTTGTTTGATGATTTTGATACATTACCGCTAATCTTTAATTTCTGGCCAACATAAATCTTATTAGGGTCTTTTATGTTGTTCAAACTCTGAAGAGCTTTAACAGTTGTTCCGTATTTCTGTGCAATTTCAGAAAGCGTGTCTCCTTTTTTGACAGTGTAAGTCGTGTTGGATTTCCCTGACTTTTTGTTTGAAACAGGTTTTACTGAGGATGTTTTTTCAGTTTTTACAGCTGCCTGTGCACGTAAACCGTCACGGTAGCAAATGTTCATGTCCACATAACCGGAAATGCCAGCCACCTTTCCACAATCAGAATACTGCCAAATATCTGCATCCCGACCAAGTTTGTTGTTGTAACGGGCGACCCATAATGCAAATGGCTTCAGTTTAGATTCATCAAGGCAATTCTCAAGGAAAGACTTGCCGCTATAAATCATGGCGAAGTAACCGGCTTTTTCAACTTCCCGTAAAAAGGCCACTGCTGCATCTGTCAAAACTGATTTACCGACATTCCGCTGATTGACTTCTAGATCAAGAACAAGAGGGTATGAGAGACTGACCTTTTTGACAACTGATAAAAAGAATCTCGCTTCTTCCAATGCTTCTGACTTGGAACCGAATCTTGCAAAGTGGTAGGCTCCCGTTTTAATCCCAGCAGCGTTCGCACCTGAAACATTCGTTTCAAATTTATTGTCCTTTAGGGTTGTTCCTTCTGTTGCTTTGATAAAGGCGAATTTAATACCGTCCCTCGCAACTTTCTTCCAATTGATGTTTCCTTGCCAGTGTGATACGTCGATTCCTTTGATTTCCATTATTAAAATCCTCCTTTAAATTATTGAAAGGCTGCCAACCGGCAACCTCATTTTGTTAATCCTTTTTGTTTCAAAACTTCTTTTTGCTGCTTACCTTTATCGGTGACATAGTTGTTTTTAAACCAAGCGACCACCGTTGTGACGATTGTAAAAATCGTAGAGCCCGCCAAATACAAAGCGTCGGCCAACGTATTGACCTGATCCTCGCTGATCGGCAATGCTGACTTTCCAAACATGATCAATGTCTGGTTTACCAATGCAATAAAAAGAAGCACCGTCCGGACGACCGTGCCTTTGTCTAAGTTTTTCATAATGTGTATTCCTCCTTATTTTTGCAGTAGATTATAAAAAACAGCGATTGCGCCGCCGATGATGCCGGTGCTGACCGCTGTAATGATCGCGCCCGTGATGCTGCGCTTGATCCAAGTTGTATTTTCCTCGATCTTGTTCAGCTTTTCATTGATAGAAATGATTTGCTGATCATGACGGTCAGTCGTTCTTTCGAGGGTAGTGATCCGCTGATCCTGTGTTTTTTGATCTGCTTTAATCTCTGCGATTTCTTTTTGTAAAACATCATAATCATTCGCTTGTGGCATGTCCTGAAATCCTCCTGTTCTCACATCGTATTCACCTCCCCTGAGGCAAAATAAAAACACCCTTATTGGGTGATGGTCATACCCAAGTCCACACTGACGGCAGGCTTATCATAGCTCTTGCCTGTAACTTGTTCATATTCTGCTGGAGTAATCCAATTAATTTTCACATATTCTCGCACGTCATCATCTGTATAACACCCCCAATCATAAAACTGTTTTATATCTGATAAAGCTGGATACTTCATGAAGACGCACCACCTTTTAGCGCTTCAATATCGGCCTGAAGGCGCGCTATTTGTAAAGACAAAGAAGCGTTCTGCTGTTTTAAGGTATCTATTTGCTTTTCGGCTGCCTCCAGATCTGTGGAAGTTACAAGCGTCATAAAATCTGTCCATCCTTGGCTGTGATACCAATACCTTATAGAGATTCTTGGATCTTTTATATTTCCTGCAGGTAAGAAAAACTGAGCAAACCGGTATTGAGTTGACTTCACATTTAAAATCCCGCCATAAGAACCTGGGTATCCTATGGCCTCATTAGCTAAAAGTGGAAAAGTCGATATTCCATCAGGATAATTATTCCCATCATAAGTAGCGTCTTGAAAAGCAGAATCATTAATAAGATTAATCTGTTTTGTCGTTACATTATGAGGATTAGACTTGCTGTTGAGATGATCATTTACTTTAGATTCTGCCTCATTCCACTTTGTTCTTTCACTTGATGTAATATGTCGTGAGCTGTCTTGATTATGGGCATCGAAATCAATCTTTGCGGCCTGCTTCACATTCGTCACTTCTGATAAACCGACCTGTGCTTTCGTCACGTTGTGTGGGTTATCTTTATTGTTCGCATGTTTGTCCGTGTAAGCTTTTGCATTCGATTCTGCAGCGTTTGCTTTTTCCTGGGCGCCGTCCTTTGTTTCGATGTTCTCCAGATCAGCAAACTTGGCTTTAAGTTCCTCAACGGTTTGGCTGATTTCATCCATTGTTTTGTTGATGCTCGCCCGAAACGTTTCAACATCGTCAATGTAATACTCGGCCAAAGGGGTAATATTTTGATCTTCTAACGTTTTCGCAATGGAGAAAGTGAAATAAACTGTCGCAATCGCCTGTCCGTTCGTATAATATAGTTTGATCTCAGCTCTGACCTGGCCGTAATGTTTAAGCTCTTCATCGGATAAGACATATTCTGCTTTCCCGTTTACTTTATCCGTCAGCGTCAAGCTGCGCTTATAAAATGAGTCATCCGCATACAATAGAACGATTTTGGCGTCTACGGCCGAAAGGGGCAACGGAGCGCCGTCTTTTGTAAAAGAAAAGGACAGCTTTGCGCTGCCCGTGTCCTGGGTGAAAAACTGTATATTGGTTGATTTGGCCGCGGTTTTCTGTGCGTTAATATCAAATGATACCTCGCCTTCTTTATAAATCATCACTAAACCTCCTTACATCTGTGGGTGCATGAAGACCTGGGCGACACCATAGCCTTTTTGAAGAGAATACGGTTGTTTAATACTCATCACGTAAAAGCCTGTGTCATCCTCGGATTTAGTCCCGATTCCGCCAGATGGGACGATGCGATCCCGCACCTGAACAGTTTCATCAATTCTGACATATACCTGCCCGACCAAGCCGACGACATGCCACTCGTCCCGTTCTTCCCGCGGGATGTATTCAAGATCAGGGTTATAGTTTGGATTTTCCTTCGGGACCTTAATTTCTCGGCCATTTTCATTGATGATTTCATAGATAATGCCGCCAAACTCATTCCTAAGATACCGGTCATTCCAATAGAACGCCGCGCCGCCCATAATCACCCCGGCCGTCTCAGAAATGACACCAAGAACCGTTTCACCTTTTTGCGCCTTCCGAATTTTGTCGCCGTCTAAGGTCACCAGATAACCGGATTCAATTTTTCGGCCATCTTTGGATTCGAAGTATTCCGCGAGGTCTTTAAAATCGGACACGCTTTCTACTCGTCCCACACCTTGAATATTGCCGCCCGTGGAATCCAGTTTCCATTTGATATTATTTGACGATGGCTTTCCGGTACTGTATCCACCAACTACCGAATAGCTGTCATCATTAATAACTGCCTGGGCAGCCATCACCACTCTCGCAGGTCCTTCCCCTTTCGTCTGTGAGTTATTCGCCGCAATAATGGCTTGCCTTGATCCCTCTGTAGAAGAATCTCCGGAAACGCCGCCCATGAAATTCCGCGGGCCTTTTGCAACATTGGCACCGGTAGCCCCTACAATGGCGCTTGATTCGTTGAGAACAACACTAGAAGCAGCTGCAGCTTTGAAGCCGCCAGGGATATTCGTTGGTACAAACGGATAATTTTTCTTTGCAAGCATTGCCGGTACCTTATACCCTTCCGTCATAATGCCGAGGATAAGAGCTTGGTTGTTCGGTGATGTAATTCCGTAAGTTCCATTTGATCCGATAAGTGATCCGCTTATTAGAGAAACGCTATAAACACCGCCCCCTAACCCGATGCCCTGTGGCGCAGATTCCCGGATGTCGATATTTGAAATCTTTACGTGGTCGGCTTTTTGAGCACCCCCGAATACACGAATGTCCATTGCTGCCTTCTTGAAACCGCGAATTTTTATTCCGTTGACCGTAATGTTTCGGCATTTATATTGGAACGCGACGGCCGGATTATTTTTGTAATCATAATTCGGGTCACCGATAGCCGTAAATCCGTTGATTTGGACATTTTTATAAGCTGAGACAACCAACGCACGCGGGGACAGCCCTGCATACATGTCATTGAATACCGGTTCGATTGCTGTACAATCCGTCAAGGTGACATCATATGCCGTTGTACTTTCCGGATCAGCCGCAAGATGGTGCCCGATATGTCTTAAATCATAGGCGCGCACATCACGGAATGAAATATGTCCAATGATGTGAACGTTTTGGGCTGCCGGCCATTCCTTATGTGCTTTGATTTCAACACCTCTGATATTCCCGGATGTATAGTTATTTAACAGCCAAACATGCTTTGATCCGTCATCAACTTCAATACCGTTTGAATTTGACTGCCCTTTCGGATGAGCAGTACCACGCTGATCATATGAGTGTGAATTTGAAATAAAGAGGTATTCACTGTAGTGCGTGGTAATTCCGTCATCACCCGCTCCGTAAGCGACACAGTTGTCCAGCCAAATATACCGGCAGCCGTCTTTTGTATACTGTGTGGAAGGCAGACGATTATATGTGGGTGCCGTTATATCGAAACCGTGCAAACCCGCGTTAATGGCTTCAACATCTTTCACCCAACCAAACTGTACATTTGCATAGGTTAAGCAGCTTGAGTGCTGGCCGCCGGTGGCGCTGACACCGCCCTGCCTGTCCGGGTTCCAATCAAGGGACATGCCTTGTACGAAAATATTTCTGTTCCCCTTTTCATAATCGGCGTTTGTGATCACCCATTCGCTGGCTGGTGTGTTTTCGTGCAGCTTGAGGGTGGTAACACCCTTGCCCTGACCGATCATATAGGTCCAGGATGGTAGCTTGATACCTTTCACAATGTATGTGCCGGCACTTAATTCAACCCTTATACGGCCATTCCCCAAAGCTTTTCTGAAAGCTTCCGTGCTGTCTGTTTTTCCATCTGGGACAGCTCCGAAATCATCAACATTTACCGTCCGTTTTATTTTCTGTTCAAGTTTATTAAATTCTAAATCCAGTCTGTCTTTCAATGTTTGGGCAATATCTCCCTCAGTTGTTACCCTGGCATCCACAACCTCTTTTACATCTGTCCCGTCGTGATTCACGATCAGGTTAGTAAACCGTGAATATAGATTTTTTAATCGGTTAGCAACAGAAAAACCGCCGTGGTCGATTTGTTCCGACGTGTGGGCGGTTTTGGATGATCTATGGTTTTTCAAATTATATTCATGTTCATTTAACGCGTTTTCGATACTCTGCATGTCCCCGCTTAACTGCGATTCATAGAGGGAATTACGAGTCGTATTGTAGTTTTTAGTCAGCCGCACCATCTTACTCACTCCTTTTTGACAAAATAAAAAACGCTTATCTGAGCGTTTTGAACAACTGATCCATATATCTTTTTTGATTCCTCAACCTTTTTGCCTGGTCAACATTGATGTCCTGAATGTCTTTTCGGAAATTTGCAAACGTCAACTGCGGGCTGCTGTATGGATCCAGTGGATTATACTGAATTGAGATCAGTCTCACATCATCTTCAAAAGTGATGCCTTCCGCTGTATCGGCCAAGACATGAATTGTGTCGCCTTTCCAGAAGTCTTGTTCAATTTCTAAAAGTTTTGGCTCATAGATTTTTTGAAAATCAGCTTCGATCGTCATTTCCGGATAAGGGTTCACATGCTTTTTCAGAGCAGAAACCATGCGGCTGGATTTTTTTATTGTTTCATCTTTTATCGGTTCAGCCCACCGCGGCTTTCCTTCAATTAAGAATTTCTCTTCATCAGGGTGAACATATAAAATAGGCTCAAATTCATATTTTGGATCCTTGTCAGTACTATTGCTGCCTTCTTTTAAGGCACCGTATCCCCAGGCTCGTGTGGTACTATTTTGAGAACTTGTTTTAATTGTAATGCCTGGCATGTTATAACGGGAATCCAAAGTAAAATCGATGCGGATTCCCATCTTTTTATAGACGTAGATTTTGTAGTTATCGACATCTATTTCAATCCCATAATCTTCAATAATTTCATCCATCAATTCCGTAGAGTTTTTATCGCCAAAATTCTCCTGCTCAGCGCTTGGAAATTCGCTCTCTGGCGCCTCCAAGATATATTTGAAATCTGTATCTTTCAAGGCAATGTCCAGCGCTTCTCTAAGCTTTAATTTCTTTGTTACGGTATCATTCACGTAATTATTGATCAGCAGAACAGAAAAAATATGAGCTGCTGTGACGGTTTTTGTAAGGATATTATTTTCCTGCCTTACCTCTACATCCGTAATATAGTATTTTTGATGATTGAATTTTTTCTCATCCAGATAAAGTATGTTGTCGTTCACTAGTAAATCGAATTCTGTGCCGTTCTCCTGCGTTTTTGTGATCGTGAAGGTAAAACTCTTCTTACCTGTCGTATCGTCCGTCAGATCAACGGAAACCCCCGTTATTTCAACAACACTTTTACCATCCTTCGTTGAAACATGCAGCTGTGGAAAATCAACATCTGAAGGCAAATTCTGATTGAGTGTGATGTCTTTGCCGTCATACTCCTTACTCGGAAATTCCGGCTCCGGTATCGGTGTGTCAGGTTGATCGGGATCAACAGGAATATCGTCCACAGAATCATATTGTGTAAGATTATACGTTTCAATTAGATTGTTTAACTTCGTCGCATAAGCCGGGTCTGTAGCATAACCGGCTTTTACAAGGGCTGCTGTTGCTTTCTTGTAATCTTTTTCACCTACTACGGCTTTATAATGATCGGGATCCCAGCTTGTTCCGTTCACATACAGCTTGGCTAAATCCTGAAGAGATTCATACCAGGATGGATATTTTCGAAACTTTGCCTTTACGCGGGTTGCATTTCCGTTCTTGTCATACTCAGTGGTCCACATCAAAACGTATTGGCCGTTATAAGTACCCTTGATGCCAAATAAATTTTTCCCTTGCTGTGCGAGTCCGCTTGTTCCCCACGCACTCTCTAAACACGCTTGAGCAATAATAAGAGACGCGAGAATATCATATTTTTTATAGACTCTTTGGGCGTCCGGTGCAATTTCTTTTATAAAATCTGAATTTGCCATTGTACTTGCTCCTTATGCGTAATAGAAACGTGTATCGAAAGTGATTTCAAAATCATTGGTATTCTGTATTTCAAAATCATTGCTCCCTATATCAAGCCCCGGCAGTCTGCCTGAAGTTTTAACGGCTTTGTTATTAATCACCGTATACTGCTTAATAAAAGTGACGGGCTGTGATTTTTTCAATTCCTGTTCAATTTTCAGCTTCTCCCCATTTGTATGGTTGATAATCGTCACGTTTTTACCTGAAGCCCGTAAGGTCACACTGTAGTCATGCTGCATGGGATTGATAAAAGCATCCCCCGTATTGTAAACCTGAAATCTTTTTCGATTTTTAAACACATATTCCAGGTTGTCGTGCATCTGAATATTCATGCCTGGGCTCCAGTATTCTCCGTGAAAATTCTGTTTTGTCAAAGAAGTAAATTTTGACTCAGCCAAACCAGTGTAGTTGTTAAATTCCACAGTAAAAGAAACATGGTTTTTTTCTTTTTCCTTTGGAATACTGAAATTCCCATCACATGTGACACGAAAACGGAGATTCGGCAGCAAGTCAGTTGAAATATAGTACGGGAACGGTTTAACCAAAACCGCGTATAGTTCTCGCCGATACTGATAAAAATTTTCGGCAATAACTGAATTCAGATAGATTTCAACCGATATTTTTCTTTCTGTATATTTGACATCGCGGGGATGCTGCGGCAAAACGACCCCATTTATTCTTGGGATATTTGTTGTTTCCCGCTCAATGCCCGGTGACTCAGGTGTAAAACTTAAAGGCTCAAAAAAAGGAAGCAGGCTACTTAAACTCTGCTCCCCTAGACCATTATCATAGTCAATGTACAATTCCACTATCTCACCCCATTCAAGTATGAAGTGCGAGTATACCGATCCCCGGATGATTGATCGATTTTCTTCCCATCAAGATATGTGTTGTTATCTTTTAATAGGATCTGTTGCAAAAGCTGCACATTTTTATTTAGAAAATCTATTTGTTTTGCCATCATACTAATTTGTTTTTCTTGATTCTGCACAATACGGCTGACGTCCACAGTTATGTTATTGGGTGGGTTAGGCTCTTGCTCCGGTTTCACCGATACCTTTTGCAGCAGGAGAAGTGCTTTTGAAATCATTCCGTCTTGTAGTGACGGGAGCACACCAAGCTTGCTACCCACACGGGCCCATAATCCGATATTGCGCTCCCGGTATGCCGGGTCTTCGGTAATAGTAGTTTCATCAAAACCACGCTCATTTAAAACCGCCCATTTTGAGCCACCACGGCCAGGTGAGATACCGCCTTTTGCATACCCGACATATCCGCCACCACGGCCCATTGATTTTAAACCCGGATGATTGTTTATGTCACCATATCTTGCTTTAATGTACCTGATAGCCGCAAGGATATTGTCTATAGGGTTTAAGATGTTATTATGCCCCGGAAACTTATAGGCGTTGAATGTGGACGGGATGGTTTGCATTAACCCTTGTGACGGGTGCCCGGCCTTCGCGTTAGAATCCCATAAATTGATGGCATTTGGATTCCCGCCGCTTTCTTTCATTGCGATGGTCACAAGACCCGGAATCCATGATAGGGGTACACCCGCGATGCCGACCGCTTCCGTCACCCATTGGTTTACAGCTTTCGTTCCGCCGGTTCCTTTAAAAGTACCCGGTTCCGGCATGACCCCTTTTAGGAATTGAGTTGCCCCGTCTTTTAAGGTTTTGAGTATACCGGTTCCTAACGAGTCAATGCCTTTTCCTGATTTGTACGGAATCAACCCACTAAACAGTTTTTTGATTAAGTTACCGGGACCCTTGGTAATCAAGTCCATTGCGCTTGAGCTGACATCCCCGACTTTATTTACAACACTTTTTCCAAAAGACACAGCCCCAGTAATCATTTTTTTAGATCCTTCAACTGCTTTTTTGAAGAAGTCGCCGACACCGCCTGCATAGCCAGGTAGCCCCGTAGCTACTAACTCTTTAGACTGATCGTGTGGGAGTACGGAGGTGCCTCGTGGAAGATCCCAAATTTGCGGGCCCCCTGCCCCTACAACATAAGTTCCGATACCAGGTGTATGTGCTAACTCCCAGCCTTCTTCACCAACAAGCGCCTTCCCACCAGGGTGAAAGTCTGTCCCTTTTGCATAGGCGGCGCCAGGTGCAACCTGCATTTTTGAGGTATCTTGATAGCCTTTAGGTTTCCATTCCGGAATTGTTGGTATGTGCATGAACTCAAGAACTGAATTGATACCACCAGTGATTGAATTAACAACACCAGCTAAATCAATAATGAATAGATCCCATCTATCAAGAACCTCGCCCGTTTCAAAATCGACCTGACCGATATGTCCATAGGCCTGAAGCTTTGCCTCCTTGACTACACCTTTATGAGTCTCTTCAGCTTGCTTAATTGATTTTTTGGCTTGGCTTTTTGCTTTTCTAACAGTATCATCGTGTTCTTCTTTTGAAATTGAGCCTTTTACGTAATATTGATCATCAGCAGCGTCAATAACAGCATCGCGCTGCTTCTCAGCAGCTTTAATTGTTTTCTCTTTTGCTTTGTTACTATTTCTTACAACTGCGGCTGCCTGTTTGGCGGAAAGGTTTGAAGACTCTTCTTTCAACTTTCTAGAGATTTTCGTTTGCTCATCTTTGCTTCGGGTTAGTGCTGTCTCCATTTGGGCGAGCATTTTCCCTTGAATTTTAGTAACTTCTCTATTTTCTTTATCCGTAAGCTTACGATGTTCTTTTGCGGCGTTTCGATAAATCTCATTTACACGATCCACGTACCCTTGTATTTTCTTTTGTTTCTTTTGGTTTCCAACTTCAATTTTATTTAGAATCTTAGCTGCTTCCTTATCTGAGGTTTTATCATTGGAAGCATAAAATTCCTTTAATACCTTGGTGGCTGAATCAGCGCTTGTTTGGAATCCTTTTTTCAAAGTCTCTCCCATCGTTGTAAACTGTGTTGCGACATCGTCCGCTATTTTCTTGGTGATTTTTGCATTGGTTATACGGAGATATTCAAGCTTAGCCGTGACTTCTGTATTCATATCTTCATAAGCATTCACAGCTTTTGCAGTAGCCTTCGAAACCCCTTTACCAAAGTCAATAGTCGATGGAAGGACCCTTTTCTTCAGGTTGTCATAATAGTTCATTCCGGCTTCCGTGAGAAGCGTTACACCTGTAACGGCAAGGCCAATAGGACCACCCAGCAGTTTTAATCCACCGCGTAAGAGACCAACAACTCCTGCTCCTTTTTTGAGAATGTTAAACAGGCCAAAGCCACTTTTTGCTAATCTCATGAAACCGCCGGCACCTTTAATTGCATTAAGACCAGCCTTTATAATCCCAGAGCCGAATTTTAAAAGCTCAGGCGCAAACGAAAGGATAAGCCCGGCGACTGTCCCAACAGGGCCGCCAAATAAACTCAGGCCAAGCCCAGCAACACGTGAAGCGCCTCCCAGCCCTCTCATAGCTCTTGCGCTTCTGCTAGATGACTGTTCGAGCCGCCCAACTCTTGTTGTTGCTACCGTGGTTGATTGATGAAATCGCCCCATTCGTGTGGATGCTACAGCCGCCGCCGTGGAGGTTGTATTCATTCCTGCAGCCGCTGTCCTGGAAGCTGCGCCCGCTGCAATAGCTTCTGTGGAATAAACGCTGAGGCTTGCTGATGCTCGGTTTACATTACCTGTTAAATAGCTCCCGGCAGTACGCAACATGTTCCAGCCTGCTGCCACTTTTGGCAGAGAGCCTAAAATCAATAAGAATGCTCCACCCAAAAGTGAAAACACAGTCACAGCTCCGCCAGTGATCGCAATGGTGCTCGCAACAGAAGGAGGTAATGAGTCAAACCAAGTAACGAATTTTGTTAGGCCGTCAGTGGTTGCACGAATCACAGGGAGAAACTGGTTCCCCAAAGTGATAAGAGCGTTGTTCACAGCAGATTTCAGGTATTCCATAGACCCGGCCAGGTTATCCATTTGCTTTTTAGCTACTTTGTCTGCGGTGCCCCCGCTGTTCTCTATTTCTTTTGTGAAATCTTGGAGCTTGTCTTTTCCTGCGTGCATCAAAGTAATAAAGCCAGAAAGAGCATGCTGCCCTGCCAACTGTTTAGCAATACGGATTTTTTCGGTTTCGGTATAATTTTTTGTTTTCTCATTGATCTGGCCGATTATGTCAGCAAGCGGACGTAGTTTTCCTGTTGAATCGGTTACCTTCAAACCTAATTCATCGATCGCATTTCCGGCTTGTTTTGGTGGAGATGCTAAGCGAGTAAATGTAGCCCGCAAAGCCGTTCCTGCCATATCGGCCTTAATTCCACTGTTCGCCATGATACCCGTCGCCGCCGCCAATTCTTCCATACTGAGCCCGGCCGTTTTTGCCGCTGGAGCCGCATATTTCATGGTTTGGCCGATCTCTTGAAGCGTTGCGTTTGAATTGGTGAACGTATACGTCATTGCATCCGCAACACGGTTTGTATCTTCAGCTTTGATATGAAATTCCGTCAAGATATCAGAAACGATGTCAGCTGTGACCCCAAGGTCTGTTTGACCGGCTGCGGCAGTCGAGAGAAGACCAGGCATAGCTCCAATGATTTGATTCGTTTTATACCCGGCCATCGCAAGATACTGCATTCCTTCGGCAACTTGTCCGTCTGTAAATTGAGTAGTCGCCCCCAAATGACGGGCTGTTTCTGTAAGCTCTCCCATTTGGTCATTTGTCGCATTTGCCAAAGCGCCAACACGGCTCATAGCTTTTTCAAAATCAGCTGCGGCTTTTACACTTACTCCAATCCCCAGCGTTCCCGCTGCGCCAACAGCCGAAAGGGCTGTTCCAACCTTAGAAGCAGAATGGTAAACAGCGTTTAGCCCTTCAGATACTTTCCCTGAATCTCGTCTGAACACAGAAAAAACACCCGACGCGCGGCGGGTGCTGTTTGTCGTGTTTTCAAATTCTCTTGTTACACGTTGCAGTTCGTTTCCAAGGCTTTGGTGAACTGCAATAGCATCATTCAGCCTTCGGCCTTGTATCTGCGTTTCACGGTTGTCGATCCCTTTTTCTCTTGCTAATTTCTCGTATTTGGCTCGATGCTCTTCCACTAATCGGCCTTGAATACGATATTTGCTATTGAGACCTTCTACTTGGGATTGGAGAAATTTAGATTGATTGCCTGCCGCTTTATAAATAGCGCTGGAGGCTTTCATTTCTGAATTTGCTAAACGCATTTGCCGCTTTAAGCCTTCAATTCCTCGGTTAAAACCGGTATCATCAAGGCCTACTTTAACGATCATATTTCCGATAGGTTGCGCCATATGTATCCACCCCGCTTCCCTGGCATAAACTCAACTAAAAAAGACCGGCTGTTTAAGCCTGCCTTAGAAAAACACTTGATCTATTGGGACCACTTTTGGTTTATTTTCATGTGCCAAGACTTCTAAGTAATGGTAAATATCCATCTCGTCAATTTCAGTCATGGTCCAACCCTGCTTTAAAAGGGCAGCGTAAATATCATTAAGCTGCTCTATTCCTTTTTCTGCTGAAAGGCCTCCGGCAAAAAATCTTCTTCCTCCTTAACTTCCTCATACCCCATAATTTCGCCCATGATTCGCCTTACTTCGTCTGAAACTTCAAAAGACTGTAGACCTTCTTGAAATTCCTCTAAAGTAAATTGATTGCGGAATACACGCACAATGAATTTCATACGATCTTCAAGACTTTTGAGCACTTCTTTAATATTCTTTGTTTTTATAGCTGCCTCATCTAACTCCAAAGCTTCATACAAAGTTTTTGTATTTGTACGAGGTGCAATAAACGTTTTGTATTTTTCTTCTTTTTCAAACCATAACTTAACCGAAATTTGTTTTTGAGCCATGTTGACTCCTCCTTTATTTTGTTAGATATAAAAAAAGAGAAGCACGCTGCTTCCCTTTATACTGTTTTACCAATGTCTACACTGGATTTATCACCAGAACCAGAATCTGGATTTTTATAGACGTTGCCAAATACTTTTTCATAAAACTTGTCCAAATCGAAATTCGGGGCATCTTCATCAGCCAATACTTTATAGATGTCATCCTGTTCTCGCTCCATAAATTCAGCAGAGAGTTTGACTGTTTGGAAGTCTGTCTTTTCTTCTTTTGTTTTCCATTCATCATCCGGAAGAGAAAAACGCCCTTTCACTAAGCCTACATGGCGATTCTTGCCGTTCGCTTTTGGCCCATAGAAAGACATAGCAACCCATGGTGCGATAACATTCTTTTTGAACATATAGAGCCCGTCTGTTTCTTCTATCCCAAACAATTCCTCCAAAATTTCCATTGGCAGATCCCGCATTTCAAGCTCCAATTTTGTGGAACCAGTCGTGACAGCCATATCCACCAGTTTGTTGTCTGCATATTGCTTTTCTGTTGATGTATCCGTATTGACCTTCGCGTTAATTGCGTAAGGGTAATCAATAATTTTTGTAGCCACATAAAAGCCATTTTCCTTTTTTAAAGGCGCAAATTTAACGCCTTCCAATCCGGTAACTGAACTGTATTCAGGCATTCTAAAACCTCCAATTATATTAAAATATTGGCCTCAAACCGGTAACCTTTCCGGATCAGCCCTTCATCTTTTAAAAAGCCATTGATTAAAACCGATGTTTGAAAATCCAATTGATTCATGACCCCAACAATGGCAGCCAAAATCTGATCGCAGGAAGAATCGTTGTATACATCGATTTGATATACAGCACTGTCCTTGATCGGTTTTCCATCAGCCCACTTAGTAGTTCTGTACTCCAATTCCTGTACGACGATATAAGCCGGTTTGCTTTTGATGCCAATCGGCACCGCAAGCTCAAAAATGTTTGCTGGATCAGCCAATAATAAAAGCGCCGGATCACTCTCCAGCGCTTCAAATACTTTATTTTTTAGTTGTAGGGCTCTTTCCACTACATTCATAGCTTGTACCCTCTTTTTATAACGGTTGCCATCGCCTGAAGCATCCTATCATTGGCACTTAGCATACTCTGCTGAATGAACGGGTTAGCCGGCTGATGAATGGTTCCGAATTCAGGCAAGTGGACACGGAACTTCGTATCTTTTGTAGGACCGACAACCGCATATATTTCACCGTCGGGATCCTTGCGTGTCCTGTTCCCAACAATGATATCTTCATCAATGTGGGGGTGATTTCCGCCAATGTCTGATCGGGGTGCATTCTTGTCAATTTCTTTAGCAAGGACCGCACCACCAGCTTTTACAGTGGCTTTATTTATCGATTCATTTTCCCTTGCAAGAGAGCTTAAATATGAATCTAATTCTTTAAAGCCCTGCATTTCCATTTCGATCTTCATTATTCCACCGCCTTTGCCCGAATCATGGTGAAATTTTTCCGGGAATAGTTCGGTATGATAGATTCAATTTCATACAATTGATTCTGAAAAAGAATCCGCATATGTTCGTCGATATCCTCGCGGTGTCGGATCGTAAATTTTATTGTCTTCTCCTTCTGCACCGCGGCCGCCGCGTAATATTCCCGGCCTTTTAACCCTTCGGCTTTTGCCCAGCATTCAACGACCGTTTCATAGTCACCTTCCACAGGAAGACGGCCGCCTTCTTTTTTCTTTTGAAACTTTATCCGGTACCTCATGTCATTCAGCATTGGAATCAGTCTCCGGAACCGTATATTTTAATTGATTGATCAACGTTGTCAGAACTCCATCAAGATTTGAAGTCGTGCCGGCCACTTCCCGGTTTTCATACCAATGCGTAACAAAAGCCTTTACACACATATCAGCCCGCGCTGAATTATTAGGAAACTCCAACCCGGTTGCGGCCGTAATGTATTCTTTTGCAGAAGCGATAAACCCAAGAATTAAATCATCCTCCAGATCACCATCGACCCGGAGGAATTTTTTCGCCTCTTCAAGCTCTTTTTGTTCCATTTCAGTCATAAGGCATCACCTATCCTTCGTTAGCTAGATGTTCCGCCACCTTTTAATTCACCAATTTGCTTTTGTAAACCGTCTAAAATGGCCTTTACTTCACTGTTTAAGTTAACCATCATGATGCTTCCGGTTCCGATGTTGTTACTTCTGACAATGTTTTCACCAAGCATTTCATGAGTGATGCTTTTTTCTTCAATGACGGCCGGATCACCTTTGTCGCCTTTGGGGCCTGGTTCTCCCTGTGGGCCTTGTGGACCGGTATCTCCTTTTTCCCCTTTTGGTCCTTGTGGTCCCTGGGGCCCTGGTTCACCTTGCATTCCTTTAATGTACAAAGGGTTGTCTTCACTGTTATTTTTCAAATAAACAGCTGTTACGGGCTTACCTGTGCCGTCATCCTCTGCGGAAGTGAAAACACCATTACTTTGGTTTAAAAATTGATCTGCCATATTTCATCATCCTTTTCAATTTTTTTATTTTCCTACGTCAACTGATTTATCTTCTGTGTCGCCGGTACTTGGAGTTTCATTGTCGGGAACAGCGTCTTTAATAGATGCAAATTCCGCATAAACAACAGCATCCGTGTCCCAAAGAACGACGTCCTCACGTTCAATGATTCGCATATCTGTAGAGTTACGATAGAATGCTTTACCACCGACATTTGTCGTTAAAATGGAATATTGCTGACGATCAAAGAGTTTGACAGCTTCTTTAAGATCTCCAATGATTAATGGATATTTTGGAGTCGTTTTTGTACCGCCGTTTGGCAAATACTTGTCAGAAATGACGGATACCGGCTTACTGAACAATAATTTTTTAGTTGGATCAGTAGGGTTCGGCTGAAGCAAGTAACGGCCGAAAGCGTCTTTCAGTTTATCTAACACGTTAAATCCCGATTGGTTCGTGACAACCTTAGTCGTGGCATTAATAGCCGGATCAAGTTTGACATTGAGAATGTCTTTAATGTCGTCCTGTTTCGATATTGTCGTTTTCGCAAGTGAACCCAATTGTTCAAGAATCAATGTATTGCGGGTTACAGCCGATTTTTTAGCGAGCCAATTGGAGAGATACTGCAAAAGCGCCTCTTGAGTATCCGCAAGTAAATCATTTGAGAGGACCAAAATCCCTGCATAGTCTTTAATGCTATACTTTATGTTTTCAAATTTAGGGTTCTCTAATTCTTCAATATCTGCTAATTCCTCAAGATTTACTAACGGGGTGATATCCGCTAGTTTTTCAAGAACCCTTGACCCTTTGTTTGTTGATACCGGAATGACATCAACGAGATTTGCCAGCGTATCAAATTGACGTCGTTTTTCATTTATTTTCGTGGAGATATCTTGCGGGACAATAAGCCCGCCGTCCTCGTCCACACCTTCTTTCATCGCGGCAAGGGGTTGCGGTACTTTGCCTGTTTTAAGGGCAGATGCGAAAAGCTGAACATGGTTTTTCACATCTGTTTTGGCGATATCATCCGTTGGTTGTTGAGGGTTCTTTGCCTCTGGACCTTGCTGCGGCTCTTCCTGTTCATACGGAACCTGCATATTTCGGACATCCTCGTATGTCTGAATCTGATCTTTTATTTGCTGAGCTTCTGCAAGTAGTTTTTTGGCTTCATCAAGTTTTCCCTCATCGGTCAATGCTTCAATGTCTGTACGTTTTTCTGCCAAGGTTTGGCGCAACTCCCGTTCTTTTTTAGACATTCCGCCCCCGGCGAAAAATTGAATATCGAGTTTCAAAAGTTTTTTCTGCTTCAATAGGCTTTTTTGTTTCGATAGCTTTTTCAAATGCTTGTCCTCCTTAAAAATGGCATAAAAAAGAACCCTTAAAGATTTAAGAGTTCAAGTTTCATATTGATCTTTTGTTTTAGTATTTCATTCGGGCTTGTTTCTTCAGCCGGATTTCCAGCAGCAGATTGAGCAACAATTTTGCCTGGAACATGTTTAAAATGTGCCAGCACCTGATGATCAATGCAGGCTGCTACATCCTTTGACTCTGAAACCTCATCGATCAAGCCATAATTTAAAGCTTCATCAGCAGTAAGCCAGGTTTCCTCATCCAGCAGCTGGCGTAAAGTCCCGTCGTCCAGTTTGTCTCCTGCTTTCGCAAGATATGTGGAAACGATACTTTCAGTAATCTTGTCCAGATCATCGGCTGCCTTCCGGAATTCCGCGGCATTCCCGACCATCCCCATGTATGGGTTGTGAATCATCATCATGGCGTTACCTGGCATCGTAATTTTATCGCCGGCCATTGCAATGACAGAAGCGATACTCCCGGCCAGCGCATCCACATAGACATTGATTTTGGCTTTATGACGCTGGAGCATCGAATGAATAGCCTGCCCCTCGAAAACATCTCCGCCTGGCGAATTGATGTACAAATCAATAGAGCTCACGTCCCCTAAACTTTTCAATTCAGACTGAAAGGCCTTGGACGAACTCTCGCTAAACCATCCTTCGCCGGTAATAGAACCGTAAAGCGTGATTTCAGCAGTCGAATCATTCAGAACCTTCATGTTCCAATACTTGTTTTTCTTCCTTTGTTCCATTGCCATCACCCCCTTTCAGTCGATCTGAAGACTGTTTCGTCTTGTTAAGCTGATATTCTTTCATAATTGAAAGGGGAACAAGATTTAAGTTTCCATAATGCTCATCGCCGATCTCTCCGATGCCTGTCATGTCCTCTTTTTGAAGAATAGTATTGACGCTAAAGGCGCCTACGCTTTGCATAGTTTTATAAAATTCAGCACGTGATTTACTGTCCCCACGGAGCTCAGATTCCAGGTTAAATTTAAAGTAATAGCCATTGTTTCGCTGATTCTCTGTCAAAATCTTATCGTTCAACTCTTGTTCGATATTTGTAACATATGGCTGCAATGTAGTTTTGACATAGTCTAGGGATTGCTGTTCAATATTTGAGAAAGTCGCCCGATCAAGTTCACCGATTTTATGCGGTGGCACCTTGTAAATAGATGCAATCTGTTGGCGATTCCATTTCATCGATTCAATAAATTGGGCATCTTTCATAGGCATGGTTACCTGTGAATAATCAAGCCCGGCGTCTAAAACTGCAATAGACTGCCCCGCATTCACCCGCTCCCAGTCTTCTCTAAGAATTTGTTTACTTTTTCGGTCTAAAAGGGTCGGCGCTTTAACAACACCGAACGGTGCACCGCCATTCTTGTAAAATTTCGCGTTGAATTTTGTGGCAGCTCTATTTGACCCTATATTGTCCCGAATAACTGAAATCGGAGTTTGCCCCACAATTCCGTCAAGAGACAGGTTTTTAAAATGCAGCACCTCTTCATAAAAAAACTCACGGTATCTGCCGTCAATCGTTGTGGAGTACCAAACACGTCCGTTATCAGGATCAATATTTGTGTTGGTTGCTTCCGGATCCAACGGTCTGATCCCCGTCACATTTCCGTCTTTATCAAAAAGTAAAAGGTTGTAGCTGTTTCCCCAAGTGCAAAGCCTTGTAACCAAAAGCCGCTTCCACACAAAGCTTGTCATATAGTCATTGACTTTGTTCAGAATAATATCGCTGACTTTATTTTGAACCTGTTGTATGTTGCCGTTTTTGTTCTGAAAAAGTTTGATCGGAAGTTTAGCAATATCATCCGCCAAAACAATCACACAGGCATATACATCCGGATGAAGAACGGCCGTTTTTGTTGATACCCTTTCACCAGATGCGCTTTCAGATCCAGCAAAAATATTTCTAAACCACGTAGCTGGATGAAGAAGGGATCCGCTATCCTCTTCAGCAATTTCATTTTTTATCCCGCTTTTTAAACGGCTTAATAGCATCTATTTCCCTCCCTCGTCCTTATTTTTTTGACGAACGAATCCTGCCAAACTGGCAAGAGAAAATAAAAAAACACCGGTTGCAATTAAACCCGCGTTTACGTTTATTCGGTATATGGCTATTGAAATGAATACCATGCCTGCAATAAGCAAAATATCTTCTAAAAATAACTGTAAGGCTTTTAAAACTTTCAAATTCTCACCCCCTACAGGCTGAAAGATCCAGACTGAATATAAGCGTTTAAGTCGATCGCTGTATCAATCTGAGAAGCCCGAACATGTGCATTAATAAGTGCAGCTGCCGGGTCAATCCGTTGTGTAGACTTGGACTTGTCCAGCATTATATTTTCCTGGGCATCCACTTTTGTAACTGCGTTCCCCATAGCCCAAGTCAGCAGATCGTTTTTATTATGGATGATCTTTTTCGCCTTCACTTTTTCTCGGAAGTCTTTCGTAGGCTCTGAAAGTGTGGCTACACCCTGCCGAATTTCAATCATCACATATCCGTCTGCTTCCATCTGTTGGGCAAACTGTGTGGCATTGTACGGATCGTAGGCTATTTCTTTTATCCGCCAGCCTTTTTCTTTCTCCATTTTTTTAATGTAGGTTCTGATATAGTCATAATCGACAACAGCGCCGTCGGTAACGGTTAGCCAGTTCTTTTTTCTCCACAGATCATAAGGTACGTTATCAGTCTTCATACGCTCATAGAAAGTATCTTCAGGCATAAAGCCGTGACTCTCAACAGCAAAGCTCCCATTATCCAATGGGAAAATAAACGAAACAGCTGTCAGGTCAATTCGTTTTGACAAGTCAATTCCAACATAGCATTCACGGCCGGATAGATCAGGGAACTGATCAGACCCGCAATCTTTCCAAGCCTGCATATCCATGTATCCACCGTCGCGCATATTAACCCAAACATTCATATTCTTGGTCAGGAAATCCCTCATCTTTTCAGGAACAGCCAGAGCCATTTCAAGACGATCTCGCAAATATTTTTTCCCAACTTCATGAGAAGCTAATATAGGATTAGCCTTTATCCAATTCCTTTCATCCTTTATGTCATCGTCTTTATCTATTTCGTTCACCATGACAAAATACTGTTCATTTGTCTCTACTTTGTTTGGATCGAGAAGACGTGAAACATAATCATACTCCACGCGATAGGCCGGATTGTTTAACTCGTGCCCCGCTGTCGTGATAATAACCATGATCGGCTGCGTTCTTGCGCCCATCCCCGACTCCAGGATATCGTAAATCTCTGACGTTTTATGAGCATGATATTCATCTATTATGCCGCATTGCGGGTTAAATCCGTCACCGGTCTTTCCTGCATCTTTAGATAAAGCTTTGATGGTTGAATTTGTTTTTGGGTGCTCAATGGTACTGTATGCTATCCTGTATTTTTGCTCAGGTTTGTTTAGAAGTTCGCACCCTTCTATTTGGGCTTTTATCTCCTTCCAACATATTTGAGCCTGCTCCGTCTTTGTTGCCCCTATATAAACTTCAGACATTTTCTCATTGTTTGCCATTGCTTCATAGGATGCAACACATGCTAGACTCTGAGTCTTTGCATTTTTACGGCCAACCTGCCAATACACTTTTGTAAAACGGCGGTATCCTGTATCTTTATGAATCCAGCCATAAACATTACCGAAAATAAAGATTTGAATACGATCTGGAACTATGTTTTCACCAGCTAATGGCCCTTTTGTATGTTTGAATTGCGTCATCCAGTAAAGAAAGCGACGGGCTTTTTCATCGTCAAACACGTAAGGAAACTCTCTTGTTCCTTCTCTTTTAATATCATTTAAAAACCGCTGACAAGCCCATATATGCTTTTCGCACGCAACAATCTCGCCCGATATCACATCGCGCGAGTAATCAATCATAAACTGTTTAATTGTATTCATACATTACTAAACTCCTTTTCTGCTAAAGTCTTCTCCCGTTCTTCCTGGGTTTTCGTGATCGCGAGCTTGGCGCGTGCAGACGGAGTGAGCCCAAAGTCATTTGCAGCCGATTTCATTTGATCGTAGAAATTTTTCTGCCGTTTCAGCAGAGGGTGCTCTTCTCCAACCAACTTGACCGGCTCCCCGTTTTCATCTTGACCCTCTGTATGAATCATGATGCCGTCTTCTTCAATAATTTTCGAAATAGAGATGTATTGAGAATACGCATTACAGTAGGCAGCCAACATGCTGATATCTGCCTCCGTGATGATTTCCACCTCAGATAAAAGAGCAGCAACCCGTTTAAATTCTTTTTTAGCCACCTTATCCAGCCAGGAAGGAGGTTTGATATTGTCAGCGCGCATTTTCATTTTTTGTTCGTGTTTAGCCCGCGCGGCCAGTTCTTCCGTATTCTTTTTATTCGGATTGCCCTGTATTAATTGAAGGGCCGCGGATTTTGCAGGTCTCGGCATGTTTTTCACCTCATTCCTTTTAAAAAATCGCAATTTTTCGCTTGTTTTTTTCACAAATCATGCTATGATGAAATCAACAACAAAACCAGTCATATCAAGCCCTCTCGGCAAATCTGTCGAGAGGGTATTTTGCGTTTCGGGAACTTTGAAAAGCGGTGTTTGTTTACAGAAAAGGGGGCGCCGTTCCCGGGGCGGTTGCTTCCCAAGGATTTTCATAGGGGGGTATCCCTACTTGATCAGCTTATTCCGGTCGCCGTGAACCTTGTTATGGCAAGCATTGCAGAGACTTTCAAGATTCGAAAGGTCTAAACGCTTGGACCAGTCCTGCTTTACCTCCACAATATGATGGACCATGTCGGCAGGAGTGAATCGATGTTCTCTCAAGCATTGCTGACAAAGACGATTGTCTCGAAGCAAAACAAGTTCTCTTGTTCGTTTCCATTCAGTTGATTTGTAAAAACTTGTTATTGTTTTGTTTCTTGAATGTTTGTTGTAATGTTTCGTTTCCTCCTGCTGAACGTGCTTATGGTCAGGGCAGTAACCCTCTCGGGTAAGTGCCTTGCATCCATGGGCCTTACACTCCCTTAATGGTTTAGGTGGCATTATAGTCCTCCTTCAATGCCAAACACTTATTGGTTCAGCTCTTCATTTGCTTGGTCGATTAACGGCTGCATAAGCAGGCCAATACGCTCCTTTAAATTGAAATACTCTGTCAAAAGGCGCTCGGATTTCTTTAGCCTCTTAGCTTTCGCATATTGATTCTTTACACCTCTAATACGCTTTTGGAGGACTCTAATTTGTTGGGTGGTCACGGAGAACACAGCCCTGCGTTGGCAGGCGGGGCATTGAATATACCCAATTTCAACGCTATTCTCCCTTTTCTCCTCCCGCAATAAAGCCCCGTGAACGTCTCCGCAATGCTTACATTTTGATTCCATCTATACCATCTCCCTAATGAGGTTTGGGTCATTATTGGTGATCTGAACACTCTTTTGTATCTATATAAAAAAGGACCTCTTAATAAAGAGGACCCCTTAGCTGGTCTAGCAATCGAGTTTGTTTTGAAACCAATTGATAATGAAATTCTTTATATAACTGAATTAACTCATTTTTAAACCTACTTTCAAGGTCGGAAATACTTTTTTCCAAATTACCTAATCTCTTTTCATGTTCAGCTGTTGGTTCATTATTATTAATTGCATTTTCTAAATCTGGATATTCAAATTTAGCATAATCAAAAACTAAATCTTCTGCTTCACGAGAATACCATTCAATATTTTGAAGTTTCTCCTTAAAATCTAAAAAAATCTTAAAGGCTTCCCCATCAACAAAAATTAGTTTATTTTTATAACCATCTAAATTCTCTCTCATAAGAGGATTATATAATGATCCTACTATTAGTCTTACTTCTCCATCTTTTTTTCCAATATAAAAAAATGCCCTCCCTTCTTCTCGAATTCTAATCTTCATTATAGGAATCTGTTTCTCATATACTTCTCTAACATTATTTATTACTTCTTCAATAGAAAGAATTTTTTCAGGAAGCTCATTTTTGTAATTTAAATCTTCGTTAGCTTTAATTGTTTTCTTGACCCCATAATATGTTATGCCTCCTCCAATGATTGCGCCGATAAAGGCAATACAGGCAGAATATAATGTTGTATCAATTTTACCAAAAAAAGATTTGATTACGCCTGCAAAAATTAAAAGATCAACTAATATGAGAGAAAACAGTATAAACAAAAAAACAAAGTCCCAATTGAGTTTTGATTTTTTTCTATCCACAATTCCTCACTCCCACCTTATTATCGGTGAAAGAAAAATATAAGAAAACCTTTCGCAAAATTTGTCGAAAGATTTTTATTTATGACTGGATATATTCTTTCTAAACCGGGCCCACACTCAGAGGCTCTCATTGGCCGCCGATCGTCTATTCTGAGATTCACTGGACCCGGTTTACAGAGAATATAAAAAAGCACCCAATTGGGTGCTTAATATCTGTACGGAATACATGATTTCTCAATTTTCTCTTTTGTAATATGGCTATAATCATGCAGTTTTAGAAATTGAATTAAACCTTCCATTGTTATATCCATATTATTTTTTGGCCCAATTGTAATTCCTTTTACACTCTCCTTTTCAAACCTTGCTTTAATGTATGGTATGAATGTGCCGTTTGAAATTCTGCATGAGTAATCCTTTCTTTTGATGGCTATTCTAAATTCTTCTTCCTGAGAAAAACATTTATCTTTAAAAAAGAGAGAAGACAATTTAAGTGCACCAACCACTAACCCCAATCGTCTATAAATTTCATCCTGAATTTCTTCAACTTTAAGAACACTTATATATTCTACAATTTCAATGATTTTTTCAATGTAATCCTTTAATATTTTTCTTTGTTCAACTTCATCGTAAATAACATAAGCAGACAATGGATACTCATCAGTTTCTTTATAATAGTCATTATTTATATCAGGATACTTAAATGCTATGTTATAACCATCATTGTTTGAATAATTTGACCAAAGCAAATTAGAATCCTCGTTTGTACAAAATGAAAGCAAATAATAATCTAAGCTTACCTCTTCCAATCTTTCTTTTACAAATAAATCAAAAAAAGAAAGAGCTTTTCTTTTATCTATTTGTTTTTCTTCACATAACTCTGATAAATATTGTCGACTCAAATCTAAAGTATATTTTATTTCTGTTTTATCATTTAGAAAACTTGCATTCGAAACCCAGAATTCGTTATTTTTTAAAATTCCTTCTAATCCATAAATATTTGTATAATGGTATAAAACTTTTGGTTCATCACCAACTTGAAATTTTTCCTCAAATAAGGTATAGAGCTCCCGTGCTTCCACTATATTACGCATAAAATTCCCCCTCTTTCTCTAATTATAAAAGAAGAGAGAAAAAAACAGTATATGAAAAATTTATTAGAAATCCTCCTTACGCTAAACGCTTATTCAAATTTGCGCCTTACACATACTCCGGGAGGAAGCCAAGCATTGTAAGGCAGCATGTCCAAAAAACACACTGCTTACAAATCTCCCGATACCAAAGCCGCAAGACTAGCGCGATCCGGCTCAGAATGCTCCTCCCGTTTGGCTTCATTCTTCATCGCCTTAATTTGAGTATCCGAATTCACCTTGATAAGGGAATGGTGCGTATCCCGTTATTTCTTGATAAGTAAATCTTATCGATAAATTACGCATAAAAATTCCCCCTCTTTATCCCCCCGGTTATCGGAAAAATGTCGGGATTTTGTCGAACTTAACATAAAATAAAAAAAGCACTCTATTTTTAGAATGCTTTAGTTGGGATCAACTTTCATTAGGGTTATATCACTTAAATCATTAAAAATATTTATGTAATCTTTTAGATTATTTATATGAATTTTGATATTGTCTTCTTTTACTGGCCTATCTGTGATGACCCTATACTCTCTTTGGTTTTGATATGATTTACGTTTATGAAAAAATGACGCAATCATGTTTTTTTCAAACTCATCTTCTGTGAGAGGTGTTTCACTTTCAGGATCAAAATATTTAACTGGTCCATGGTAAAGACCAAGATTCATTTCTTTAGCACTTTTATCTAAGTGATCGAAGAAAGCTATCTCATTACGAATTAAGACGACCTTTCGACCTGCAAAGTCTTTTTTTAAACCATCAATAACATCTTCTTTAATCTTAAATATTTTATTATCTTCAGAAATAAAATCATTGTCCAGTTTAAGTTCTACAAAACAAGTTAACTGAAAATCCTGAGCTGCTTCATAACGCTGTGTTGCAAACCCTTTTTTTACTTTTAACGGCATAAATTTTCCGTCTACTTCAATGGCTATGACCTCTTTTTTAGGATCATAGTGTCTAAAATGAGAACCTTCGTATTTATCACCAATAACTTTATCACCATCTTTTTTTTCTTTCTCAATAAAATGCCCAGTTCTTTTAAAAAATACATTCCCGCTTAAAAAATCAGATAAATGTTTTGGTTCAACAAATTTAATAAGGACTCTCAATTACACATCCCCCTTTTGTTTACATACATTCACATTATAACACTATTTTACTATTTGAAAATTTAAAAGCAGCCCTCAGATAATTCCGAGAGCTGTTGCTATACGGTATATTGCCCGCTGTTTTATTTCATAATAGGTATCCTTTTTCATCCCGAGTTCCATATAAATATTAATGTCTTTCACCCTGGCAGCCGTCAGGTATTTCTTTTCGATAATCAAACGTTCTTCATCGTCCAAGCTGTTTTTTAAAGCCCGTTCCATCTGCTTGACTTTGAGTTCATTAACGGTAAATGAATCCCGGAGGGAAGGGAAAATGTTAATGCCGGCAGACGAACATTCCTTTTTATTCTCTAATTGGACTTTGAGCGCGCGGTAATTTTTCAGTTCTTTGATGACTATTTTTCGGACGGCTTTCTCGTCCACATCATCGAGAAAAGATAGCTGTTCCTTTGACATCCTTTCCCTCCATTCGTTCATTTTTCTTTTTCCCATTCTTGAATCCGTCTTTCCGCAATCTCCATCCAGATGAACGGAGCGGCAAGAATGATGAACCCTATAATTAGATAAATCATGCTTTCCCCTTCCCAGTCCTAAAAGTATTTATGCCAAGCGGCTTTTAATGTCTTTTTCCATTCTTCATCTATCAGTTCAAAACCATCAATGAATGATTTCCCGTTAATTGTTGTCACACTTTTTCCTTTCATTTTAGGATGAAATGGAATCTCTTTGCCGTTTACAATTGCTACTCTTTGAACTGTGTTTATTACAATGCTCTTTTCACTATTAAATTGAACATTCATTCCGCCGCCCCCCTTATGCGTATCCTTTTGAATGGCCATGTTTTTTCCATTCTCCATCCGGCCCGACATATCGATAAATGTATCCGTTCAAACCAAGTTCAATCCATACATCAATGACAATTGTTTCACCGTACATTTTGGTTACCTGCTCTGCAATATCTCTCAGGGTCAGATACGGCATTCCCTCATGTTCTTTAACCTCGAAATTATCCAAATTAATCATTTCATTCCTGTTCACCCGCACGATAATAACCGGGTCGATCATTTCGATAAACGTTTCTGATAATGATTCGGTTTGTCTGCTCATTTCACTGCCTCCAATCATTTCACCCTTTGAAGTCTTTTCACATCATCAATATTCATTTGATAGTCAGCCTCCCGGACGGCAGCAGCAAATGATTCAATACCTTTTTCCCAAAGGCCATGACGCTCAATGATTTCCGAAAACTCTTCAACGTCATGCTCGCGGATCCCCCAACTGTCAGGATCTTCTGCGGGCCCGTACATAGTAACCCATTTGCTTGAATCATTCGGATCTGGTTCCTCCCATTCCGAGCGGGTAAAATGACAAAGCTCATGATCGACCAAGGCGGCGCGCTGCTCTTGGTTCATCGTCTTCCAGGCTTCTTTATTGATGAATACAAAAAGCATGTAATCAGTCATGTGGCGCTCAAAGGCCGTGCATTTTTTCGCCTTCCCAGCCCACTTGCTGCTACCTTCCCGGATGTAAAAACCGATGTGTTCCTTTGCATCTTTTAAATGTGGGTGATGTTTATCAATTAAACTTT
>NZ_JBIYSN010000009.1:0-58372 GCF_046464135.1 Bacillus sp. z60-11
CCATGCGGTTCAATCAAGCATCCGGTATTAGCCCCGGTTTCCCGGAGTTATCCCAGTCTTACAGGCAGGTTACCCACGTGTTACTCACCCGTCCGCCGCTAACCTCAGGGAGCAAGCTCCCGTCGGTCCGCTCGACTTGCATGTATTAGGCACGCCGCCAGCGTTCGTCCTGAGCCAGGATCAAACTCTCCATGAAAAGTTTGATAATGACTACGCACACTCGCATGTGCGATTTATAAAAAATGAATTAACAGGTACGTTTTGTCTTGTTTAGTTTTCAAAGATCATTTCCGCTTCGTTCAGCGGCTTTAATAATATAACATCAAGCCCACTGTATTGTCAATAATTTTTTTCGAAATTATTTTTTGGGGCTTTTTCATGTCGGCTGTTCATCAGCGACGAATAACAATATACCATACATAAAGAAATGAAGTCAACCACGTTTTTAATTTTTTTCTAATGACGAATAATTGTTATGTTCTATTTTAAACAAGCATAGGATGAAAACAAAGCAGCATGGACAAGGAGGAGTTTTTCTGTGAACCATTTTTATGTATGGCATATAAAACGGATTAAGCAGCTGATCATTATTATGATTGCCGCTTTTGCCACTGCCAGTTTTTTTTATATGCAAAACCTGCTTCCTCTTCCTGTGTTTTCAACAGACGGCGGATCAAAAGCAGTGTATCGGGGAGATAAGGACTCCAATGAAGTGGCCCTGACATTTAATATCAGCTGGGGAGACCAAAAAGCAATCCCGATTTTAAATACATTAAAAGCAAACGGAATAAAAGATGCCACTTTCTTTATTTCCGCTTCATGGGCGGAACGCCATCCGGATGTCGTGGAAAGAATTCAAAAAGACGGCCATCAAATCGGCAGCATGGGCTATGCCTATAAAAACTATTCGCAAATGAAGAAAAGCGAGATCAAAAAAGATCTGACAAAGGCGCAAAATTCGTTTCAAAAGTTGGGTATCGATGACCTGACTCTGCTCAGACCGCCTACCGGCCAGTTCAATAAAGATGTACTTGATGTCGCCAAACAGTACGGCTACACTATCGTACATTATAGTATCAATTCCGATGACTGGACGAACCCGGGCGTTCGGAAAATTGTTCAAAACGTCAATGACACAGTGAGTGCAGGAGACATCGTTCTTTTTCATGCGTCAGATTCGGCGAAGCAGACAAAAGAAGCCCTGCCTGAGATCATCCATCATCTGCGGGGCAAGGGGCTCAAAAATGTATCCGTGAGCGAGTTGATCTCCAATACCGATGCTCAATCTTCCGAAGTGAAATAACAAAGGCTATGTACGACTTAAGAATTTCGGCAGCATTAAAAGCTGAAAAGCGTTGCAGCTTAATAAAGGGAGCAGCATTAAATAAAGCCAGTCCTCTTCATTCACCCTTAACGCCGGGAACCATTCCAAGACCGTAAACACGACCATTAAAAACAACGCGGAAACAAATGTTTTTTTTGAGGACTGTTTTTGTTTCATATAGGCTGCTACAAGTCCAACCGCCAATATAAACAACGGCAGCCAAATATACGGGATGAATGCTCCCCCTTCTTCTTCAAAAAACAAATAACGCAAATACACTAAATCGAATGTGACAAATATAACTAAAAACAATTGAATTGAATTCCACAAAGAATGGGATCTGAATATTTCAAGCGCAAATCGATGAATCGTTAAAAAAATGACATACCCCATTTGGGCAATCACACTAAAGATCATGCCCACCCCGATAAACCAAAATAAAACAGAAAGAATTTCAAGAACCTCAAAGGACAAAAACAGTTCCTTATACCTTCCCCACTCTATCCCAAAACCGACAATGCTTGTAGTCAATGCTCCAACACCTAACACAGAAAAGAAAAATCGGACAAGATTACGGCTTTTCATTTAGACTTTCCAACCCCTAAATTGCCGCTTCATGCAGCGATATTTTGTTATGTATAAATTCATCAAAGACATTCATATTAAAAGTAAGAAGAGTTTTCGAAAGGAGCTTAAGCATGTTCAAACACGCAATGCTATGGATAAGCTGTTTTCTGTTTCTATCTGTAACAGCTTGTGCTCCCAAGGACCAAGCAGCTGAGCTGGACTATGAGGAAACAAAAAAAATGGTTGTCGATATATTAAAAACAGATGACGGAAAAAAGGCGATTCAGGAAATTTTAAATGATGACAAATTGAATGAAACACTTGTAATGGATGAAAAGACCGTCAAAGAGACCGTCGAAAAAACACTGACTTCAAAAAAGGGAACCGAGTTCTGGAAGAAAGTTTTTGAAGACCCGAAGTTCGCTGAAGGCTTTGCCAAAACGCTTGAAAATGAGCATGAAAAGGTACTCAAAAAGCTGATGAAAGACCCTGACTATCAAAAAATGCTCATGGAGGTCATGCAGGATCCGGCAATGGCCAAAAAATACGGCGAACTGGTCAAGAGCCAAGAATTTCGAACCCATCTTAAAGAAGTAATAACCGAAACTCTTACAAGTCCCCTTTATAAAAAGCAGTTTGAAGAAGAACTGAAGAAAGCGGCCGCCGAAAGCATGAAGGAAGAATTAAAGGGCGGCGAGGAAAAACAAAGCTAAACGCTTCGCCTGACCTCATCACCTGGCTTCTTCTCCGGAAGAAGCTTCTTTTTCATGCTTGCAGGCTGATGCTTTGATCGATTTTTTTGGCAATATCTAAATAGATCTCACCTGTCGGATGGTTTTGATCATACACGGATGGTGCAAAATCATCATCATCCCAATCCGGCTGCCTGAGCGGTATTTTGCCTAAAATAGGGACGCCTAGTTCTTCGGCAAGCTTTTCGCCTCCGCCTTTGCCAAAGACGTATTCCTTTTCGCCCGTCTTGGCACTTTCAAAATAAGCCATATTTTCAACGATTCCCACGATTTCATGGTCGGTCTTCAACGCCATAGCCCCTGCTCTGGCGGCGACAAATGCTGCCGTCGGATGCGGTGTCGAAACGATCACTTCCTTGCAGCTCGGTAGCATGGAATGGACGTCAAGCGCGACATCACCGGTACCTGGCGGAAGGTCTAAAATAATGTAATCGACATCTCCCCATTCCACCTCGTGAAAGAAGTTATTCAGCATTTTCCCAAGCATCGGGCCCCTCCAAATGACAGGTGCATTATCTTCAACGAAAAAGCCCATCGAGATCACTTTGACGCCAAATCTTTCGACAGGGACAACCTTCTCGCCTTCTATTGTAGGCCGCACCGTGATTCCCATCATATCAGGCACGCTGAAACCGTAAATATCGGCATCAATCAAGCCGACTTTTTTTCCGAGACGCGCAAGGGAAACAGCCAAGTTTACCGAAACCGTCGACTTGCCGACACCGCCTTTTCCGCTTGCAACGGCTAAGAAAACGGGCTGTTTATCACTGTTCAGCAATGACTTGCCTTGGCCTGGAGCGGGCTCTTGATATTTCATGACCACTTCTTCCGGCAGCTCTTCAAATCGCAGTCCCACCGTCTCTGCGCCGGCTTCCTTCAGTCTTGTAACGATCTCCTGCTGAAGCTGCATCTGTTCGGCAGATCCCGTTTTTGCGAGCGCCACTTTTACGCTGACATGCTGCTTTTCAGGCTTTATTTTAATGTCTTTGACAGCATCCAGTTCGCTGAGCGGCTTATGAAGAAAAGGCTCGTACAAATCGCCGACTATTTTATTTACATCGTCTTCTCGCATCATTGAATCTCACCCTTTGTTGTATTCGTTTACAAAATAAGTATAGCATATCTTTCCTTTCAGTGTCTTTGACGCAATGCGGAAAACGCAGGAAACCCTCCTTATTCAGGAGGGTCTCTGTCTTCTGTGAAATATCGAAGCACACCTTTATAAATGGAGGCAGCGATTTTATCCTGGTATTTCGGTTTCCCCAGCTGTTTGGCTTCCCCGGGATTTGATAAGAACCCGATTTCGACTAACGCTCCCGGCTTCTCCACATGCTGCATCAGATAAATACCGTGGATCCGCTTTGCTTTCCGGTTTGTATTCTCAAGGTTATGCCTTAGTTCATCCTGAATAAACTTGGCCACCCGTTCATTTTCTTCATACTGTCCATAGAAAAAACTCTGCGCTCCGCTCCATCTTGCTGAAGGAATGGCATTCAAATGAATGCTGATGTAAAGATCCGCTTCAGAGCTATTGATCATATCCACCCTCTTACGCAGATCCTCCGCTTTCCTTCTGCTAAGCCCCCTCGTTTCCTCCGGGGCAAGGTCATGATCATCTTCACGGGTCAGCAGCACCAACGCTCCCTGCTCCTGAAGGTAATCCCTGACTCTCAATGAAACCTCAAGCGCCACGTCTTTTTCCAGAAGGTCTCCACCGGAAGCGCCTCCGTCAGGGCCCCCATGTCCGGGATCAATATAAATGATTTTTCCGCTTAATGGCAGATTCCATGATTTCCAAGAATCATCATTGTTGAATTGGTACTGAAATAAACATAATAAAACGACAAAGCCGAGTAAAAACCCAAGCCATTTTATTTTCTTCTTCATCCCTTTCCCTCCCGCTTGTCCTTATTACAAGATATGGGACAAGGAAAGGAAATATGATTCAGTCCTGCTGCACATTCAAATAAAACTTTTTCCGATTCTCAAGATTATTTGAGGCGGAGTTTGAACCGCTTTTCCCTTTGGTTGAATCCTTCCTTCCACCAGCTTTGGATAAAGGACTCACATGCATAATAGAGCGGTTCATTGGCAACTGCAATGTTAAAAGCTTCAGACCAGCTGACCGCATAGTCATAAAGTTCATGAAGAAGCTGCCTTTCTTCCTTTTCCGAACGAGCCATCGCTTTTTGAACAGATTCTCCGTGATAGCCGAATTTACCATATTGAGCACCCATCAAATACGCTTCAATCGCAAAATCGATGCATCCGTCATATAGGATATCCGTATGCTTTGAATAGAAATAAAAAAGAGGTGCAAAGCATTCCTCTGCCCTGGTGATCATTTTTTCCAAAGAAAGCTCACAGAGCAGCTTTTTCTCTAAATGAATCTGCTTTTTTTGTTTTACTTCAATAAATGATAATACAGTCCCCATAACACCGCCTCCTTTTTACCCTGTATTGTGCAATCAGGAGCCGCAAATCATGCTTGCCTAAAGAAGGGAAACGGAGGAAGAAGCCGAAAATATTAGGAGAGGTGAGCATGAGGTGAAAGGATTGTTTCAGTATAATTGGCAGGTTCGCGATGAATGGTTTGACTGGTGTATGCAGCAGCCGCGGGAAGAACTTGAGAAGAGGCGTTCAGGGGGTATGGGAAGCATTTTGAAAAATCTCTTTCATATTGTCGATGTTGAAGTGAGCTGGATTTACGCCATATTAGACAAACCGGATATTGCCCCTGACTTTACCGACTTTCAGACCATACAGCATATCATTCGTTTTTCTGAAGCATATCGGCCTGAAGTGGAAGATGCGGTATCCAGCTTTTGCAGCGCTTCTGAACAAAAGCTGATTAAAGCGTCATGGTCTGATGAGGCTTATACAGAGGGGGCTATTTTAAGGCATTTGATCGCTCATGAAATTCACCATAACGGACAAATATCCGTCTGGGCAAGGGAGATGAACTGTACTCCGGTATCCGCTTCATATGTGGGACGACGCATTTAAAACGGACCGTGATGAAGAACAAAAGGCTCCCAATCCAAAGGATTGAGAGCCTTCCAAACGTCCAAAATTAACGTTTTGAGAACTGAGGTGCACGGCGCGCGCCTTTAAGTCCGTATTTTTTACGTTCTTTCATACGAGCGTCACGAGTCAGAAGACCAGCGCGTTTAAGAGTTGAACGGTATTCTGGATCTGCTTCAAGCAATGCACGAGCGATACCGTGACGGATTGCTCCTGATTGACCAGATAAGCCGCCTCCATGTACGTTTACCAAAACATCATAAGTTCCAGCTGTTTCAGTCAAAGTTAATGGTTGTTTGATATCTTCGATTAGAGCTGGAGACGGGATGTGTTCGCTGATTTCACGATTATTAACGACGATACGACCTTCTCCTGGAACTAAACGCACACGCGCTACAGAACTTTTACGACGGCCAGTACCGTAATATTGAACCTGTGCCAAATTGGTAACCTCCTTTTTAATTAACCGCGAAGTTCGTAAACTTCAGGTTTTTGTGCTGCATGTGGATGCTCAGAACCACGGTATACGTTCAATTTTTTGAACATTTGACGGCCTAGAGAACCTTTTGGAAGCATGCCTTTGATAGCAAGCTCAAGCATTTTCTCAGGGTAGTTTGTACGCATTTCAAGAGCAGTTCTTGATTTTAATCCGCCTGGATGTTGAGTGTGACGGTAGTAGATTTTGTCCGTTAACTTTTTACCAGTTAACTCGATTTTTTCAGCGTTGATGATGATCACATGATCTCCAGTGTCAACGTGTGGTGTGTAAGTTGGTTTATGTTTTCCGCGAAGGATAGATGCAACTTCTGTAGAAAGACGTCCTAGCGTCTTGCCAGCAGCATCAACAACTAACCACTTGCGTTCAATAGTGCTTGCGTTAGCCATAGGTGTTGTACGCATTGAATTTCCCTCCTAAAAGATCTGTCAATTTCAATAAACTTTGATTACGTTCTATTTCACAACACAATAAGTTCCGGGGCTTATCGTGGGGTTGAAATACATACCATATGATATCTTATAACTTTCTGCACTCTCTGTCAAGAAAATGTTACACCTGGTTTAGTTGTCATAGATGACGTTCCATAAGTACAGTCCATGAGCCGGTGCGGTGCGCCCCGCGGCATCGCGATTTTGGGCGGCGATCATCTTCCCGATGTCATCGGGAGAAAATTTACCAGTTCCGACGTCAAGCAGTGTACCGGCGATAATCCTGACCATGTTATACAAAAATCCGCTTCCCACGATTCTCATTTGCAGGCCGTCATCCGTTTCAGACCATTCCAGCTCATAGATCGTTCTGACTTTGTCTTTCACATCGGTTTTGACCGCGCAAAAGCTTGTGAAATCATGGGTGCCGATCAAATAATCGGACGCTTCTTTCATTTTCTCCGTATCAAGCTCATACGGAACATGGTATGCATAGTGCCGTTTAAATACATCCGCATGTCTGCCCCTGTCGATCAGATAACGATACTCTTTTCTCTTTGCGGAAAACCTCGCATGGAACTGCTCATCGACCGCTTCCGCTTTGTTGACGGTTATATCATCGGGAAGCAGGGCATTTAATGCATAAGGCCATTTTGCTTCAGGGATGGAGAGCGTGCTGTCAAAGTGGATCGTCTGTCCGACCGCATGGACGCCGCTGTCGGTTCTGCCGGATGATACGACAGGGATGCGCTCCTTCGATTTGTGAAGGGTCTTCAACGCCTTTTCCAGCTCATCCTGAACCGTTCTTTTCCCCGGCTGAACCTGATAGCCGAAAAAAAGGTGTCCGTCATATGAAATGGTGCACTTCATTCTCATGTCTATATCACCTAAGTCCGCAAAAGGATTAGCAATACGGCAAGCACAACTAAAATCAGGATGGCGGAAGTATCCTTCCATTTCCACGTCAGCTGCCTGTATTTCGTGCGTCCTTCCCCTCCCCGGTATCCGCGTGCTTCCATTGCGGTTGCAAGCTCTTCAGCCCGCTTAAACGCACTGACAAACAGCGGAACAAGAAGGGGAACAATCGCCTTGACGCGTTCTTTGACAGAACCGCTTGTAAAATCTACGCCTCTCGCCATCTGCGCCTTCATGATCTTATCCGTTTCTTCAATAAGGGTCGGTATAAATCTGAGCGAAATGGACATCATTAAAGCGAGTTCATGAACAGGCAGCTTCAGCTTTTTAAACGGACCAAGCAAATGCTCAAGCCCATCTGTTACTTCGATCGGTGTGGTCGTTAATGTTAATAGCGTTGTGATCAAAATCAAATAAATAAAACGAAGCGAAATAAAAATTCCCTGAACAAGCCCCTGCTCATATATTTTAAACAGCCCGAGATCGGCGATCACAGATCCTTCCCGTGTCATCAAAATATGAAGCAGAAACGTAAACAGCACAATCCAGATAACCGGCTTCATCCCTTTCATAAGGAAACGGGCCGGAACGCCTGAGAAAGCGGCCGCAAGCAGCGTAAACACGCCAAGAAGCGCATATGTTTCTGTATTGTTTGCAAAAAAAACGATAAAGACAAAAAGGAAAATGGTCACAAGCTTCGTGCGCGGGTCAAGACGATGAATGATCGAAGAACCGGGCACATACTTGCCGATAATAATACTGTCCATCATAGGGCATTTTCCTCCTGAAAGAGCGCTTTGATTTCAGAGGCTGCCTCTTCAATCGTCAGGATGGGCTTTTTAAAGGTAATGCCGAGCGCCTCTTCAAGCCGTTGCTGAAATTTAATCGTTTCCGGCAGGTCAAGCCCTAAACCGGCGATTTCATCTCGCTTAGAAAAGATATCGCGCGGCGATCCTTTCGCTTTTACCGTGCCTTTGTGCATCACGATCAGCTCATCTGCATAGGCGGCCGCATCCTCCATGCTGTGTGTGACGAGAATCGTCGTCAGCTTCCTTTGTTTGTGAAGGCGGTAGAACATGTCCATGATCTCTTTCCGGCCCCTCGGATCAAGGCCTGCCGTCGGTTCATCAAGAACGAGAACTTCAGGCTCCATCGCCAGAACACCAGCGATGGCCACCCGGCGCATCTGACCTCCGCTCAGCTCAAATGGAGAACGGTCTGACAGTTCTTCATCCAACCCAACAAGCTGCAGCATTTCCCTCGCCTTTTTTTCAGCGTTCTCCCGGCTCATGCCAAAATTGACGGGCCCAAAAGCAATGTCCTTTAAGATCGTCTCTTCAAACAGCTGATGCTCGGGAAACTGAAAAACAATGCCGACCTTTTTGCGCAAAGCCTTTAAATGTTTATTTTTCTTGCCTGCTTCGATCACATCTTGTCCAAGGCGAATCTGTCCTTTTGTCGGCTTTAACAGACCGTTCAGGTGCTGAAGCAGCGTCGACTTGCCCGATCCTGTGTGACCGATGACGGCGACGTAGCTTTCTTCCTTGATCACGGCATTGACATCATATATCGCCAGGCGTTCAAAAGGCGTTTTCATCTGGTATCGGTGCTCTACATCTTTGATCTCAATGTCCATAGCTCATTCACCAATCCTTCTTGTGTCAGATGATCGCCCTTCACATCAAGACCGTTTTCTTTCAGCATCTGGCTGAGCTGAAAGGAAAATGGCAAATCAAGTCCGATGTCGATGAGATCCTTGTTGAGACGAAACACATCTTCAGGCACACCTTCGGCATATTTCCTGCCGCCGTTCATGACAATGATCCGGTCGGCTTTTGCCGCCTCATTTAAATCATGCGTAATCGAAATGACCGTCACCATACCTTCGTCCTTTAACCGCCTGACCGTCTCAAGCACTTCCTCTCGCCCCATCGGGTCAAGCATTGAAGTCGCTTCATCAAGAATCATGATATCAGGACGGGCGGCAAGCACTCCCGCAATCGCAACGCGCTGCTTTTGTCCTCCTGAGAGATGGTGCGGCTCTTGATCGAGAAATTCCTGCATGTTCACTTGCTGAACAGCCCAATCTACCCTTTCCACCATGTCTTCTCTGGGAACGCCGTTGTTTTCCAAACCAAAAGCCACATCATCGCGAACGGTTGTCCCGACAAATTGATTATCGGGATTTTGAAACACCATGCCGACTTTTTTTCTGATATCCCAGACCGTTTCTTCCGTCAGTCTGATGCCGCCGACTTCAATCGATCCTTCATCAGGAAGAATCAAGCCGTTTAAAGCGCGGGCAAGCGTCGATTTCCCCGACCCGTTGTGACCGACGATCGCCAGCCACTCACCCTTTGAAACATGGAAGGATACATGATCAAGTGCAGGTCTGTCGGCGCCTTCCTGGTAGCGGAACGTGATATCCTTTGCAGCAATTAATCGTTCTTGATTCATTCGCCCGTCCGGCCTCCTCTCCTCTAAAGCTCCGCTTATCTGACTGTTCTTCGTGCAAAAATATTCCGGTATCTAAAAAAAGGGCATAGATCCAGTTAAAAACTGTCCCGCCCTTCTTTAGACACACAAAATATGTGATTAAACCAATTCGATGATAGCCATTGGTGCTCCGTCACCACGGCGAGGACCAAGCTTCATAATACGTGTGTATCCGCCTTGGCGCTCTTCATAACGAGGTGCTACATCAGAGAAAAGTTTTTGAAGTGCATCTTGGTCTTTCTCTGCGTCCGCTACCTCGTTGCGGATGTATGCAGCTGCTTGGCGGCGTGCGTGTAAATCTCCGCGCTTGCCAAGTGTAATCATTTTTTCTACAACAGAGCGAAGTTCTTTCGCGCGAGCTTCTGTTGTTTCAATTCTCTCGTTGATGATCAAGTCTGTTGTAAGATCACGCAGCATTGCTTTACGCTGTGCACTAGTGCGTCCCAGTTTTCTGTATGACATGTGGTGTCCCCTCCTTTATTGAAATACTCTATCTGAAATAAAAAACACACGAAAATCCTAGTTCACATGGAAACTAGTCAATCGTCTTTGCGAAGGCCGAGTCCAAGTTCTTCAAGTTTCGCTTTCACTTCTTCAAGTGATTTGCGACCCAGGTTGCGAACTTTCATCATATCTTCTTCGGTCTTGTTCGCAAGCTCTTGAACCGTATTGATGCCCGCACGTTTCAAGCAGTTGTAAGAACGGACGGAAAGATCAAGCTCTTCAATTGTCATTTCAAGAACTTTTTCTTTTTGATCCTCTTCTTTTTCAACCATGATTTCAGCATGCTGGGCTTCGTCGGTCAAACCGACAAAAATATTAAGGTGTTCAGTCAAAATCTTTGAACCAAGCGCAATTGCTTCTTTTGGTCCAGTGCTTCCATCTGTCCATACGTCAAGCGTAAGTTTGTCATAGTTTGTAATCTGACCCACACGAGTATTCTCAACTTGATAAGATACACGAGAAACAGGTGTAAAGATGGAATCAATCGGGATGACGCCAATCGGCTGATCGTCTCTTTTATTCGCGTCAGCTGGTGTATACCCGCGACCTCTTTGAGCGGTTAAGCGAACTCGGAAACTCGCATTTTGGCCAAGAGTCGCAATGTGAAGATCAGGATTCAAAATCTCAACATCGCTGTCGTGGGTAATATCAGCAGCTGTTACAACTCCTTCACCCTGTACATCAATCTCAAGCGTCTTCTCTTCTTCAGAGTAGATTTTCAGTGCAAGTTTTTTAATGTTTAAGATAATCGTTGTAACATCTTCAACAACGCCTTCGATCGTCGAGAATTCATGCAGTACACCATCTATCTGGATCGATGTTACAGCGGCACCAGGGAGTGAGGATAAAAGGATACGACGTAAGGAGTTACCCAAAGTTGTACCATATCCACGCTCAAGTGGCTCTACGACAAATTTACCATACTTGGCATCGTCGCTGATTTCAACCGTTTCGATTTTTGGTTTTTCAATCTCGATCATTTCATAAAACCCTCCTTCAAAACGTCGAAACCCCGGAAAGAACGGCTCTCATTCTATCCGAAATTCCCCATTGTTTAGTCCCGTATGTGCTCAGGCAACGAGTGTGCATTCGTTTTATAAATTAACTGTATCATAACCCATTATTGACAGGGACACAAAATCTATACAAACAAATTACACGCGGCGACGTTTTGGCGGACGGCATCCGTTATGAGGAACAGGTGTTACGTCTCTGATCGCTGTAACTTCAAGTCCGGCAGCTTGGAGAGCACGGATTGCAGCTTCACGGCCAGAACCCGGTCCTTTAACAGTTACTTCGAGAGTTTTCAGTCCATGTTCGATAGAACCTTTAGCAGCTGTTTCAGCAGCCATTTGTGCAGCAAATGGAGTGGATTTACGAGAACCTCTAAATCCTAGAGCTCCGGCACTTGACCAAGAAATAGCATTGCCATGAACATCTGTAATAGTAACGATCGTGTTGTTGAAAGTTGAACGAATATGAGCGATTCCAGATTCAATATTCTTTTTCACGCGGCGTTTACGCGTGTTTGATTTACGAGCAGCAGCCATAGTTTAGTTACCTCCCTTGCTTATTTTTTCTTGTTAGCTACAGTACGACGCGGACCTTTACGAGTACGCGCGTTATTTTTAGTATTTTGACCGCGAACAGGCAATCCGCGACGATGACGAATTCCGCGGTAGCTTCCGATTTCGATCAGACGTTTAATGTTAAGAGACACTTCACGGCGAAGGTCACCTTCAACTTTCAGTTTGTCGATCACGTCACGGATTTTACCAAGTTCTTCTTCAGTCAAATCACGAACGCGAGTATCTTCAGAAACACCAGCTTCTTTCAAGACTTGCTGAGCCGTTGAACGGCCGATTCCAAAGATGTATGTTAATGAAATAACAACACGTTTATCACGTGGAATATCTACACCAGCAATACGAGCCATCTCTCTCGCACCTCCTTAAAAATTATCCTTGTTTTTGTTTATGCTTTGGATTTTCACAGATCACCATTACTTTTCCTTTTCTGCGAATGACTTTGCATTTTTCACAGATCGGTTTAACTGATGGTCTCACTTTCATGTGTTTCCAACCTCCTTCAATTTCCGGAGTGCTTTATTTGTAACGGTACGTAATTCTACCACGAGTTAAGTCATATGGAGATAATTCTACCGTAACTTTGTCTCCAGGTAAAATGCGAATGAAGTGCATGCGGATTTTACCAGATACGTGAGCCAAAACCGTGTGGCCATTCTCAAGTTCAACTTTGAACATTGCGTTTGGCAGCGTTTCGACTACAGTACCTTCCACTTCAATTACATCGTCTTTCGCCATTCAAGTGTTCTCCCTTCTTCAAATCAGTAACTTGCTCTCTGACAAATTTCAAAAGAGAAAATCTCAATTTTCCGTTTGTCACACGCCCAGTTTCATTTATACTGTTCTGAACTTCCGGAGATACGCAATCATAAAAGGTTAAATGATTGATATTCTTTTTCTTAGGAGAATGAAATTTACGCTTTTCTCCGTCTGCTATCAGCACATGATGATGATCGAATATATCAATGACAACCGCGTATTGGTCCATTTCGCGTCCTTGCGTAATGCGTACGAACTGTCCAATTTCAGGTGTTTTCCGATTCATCTCATTTCACCTAGGCTTTTGTCAGTATATCAAAACCTGTCTCCGTAATCGCGATCGTGTGTTCAAAGTGAGCACACTTCTTCCCGTCCACAGTTACAACCGTCCAGTTATCAGCTAATGTCTTAACATAACGGGTGCCAGCGTTGACCATCGGCTCAATGGCCAGGACCATGCCAGGCTTTAAGCGCGGGCCTTTGTTCGGCGGACCATAGTGAGGAATTTGCGGATCCTCATGCAGGTTCTGACCGACCCCGTGTCCTACATATTCCCTGACAACTGAAAATTGCTCATTTTCGACATACGTTTGTATTGCGTGGGAAATATTCGACAACCGTTCTCCCGGTTTTGCTTCCTGCAAGCCTCTATATAAAGACTCCTCTGTCACATCCAGCAGCTTTTGATCCTCAGCGCTGATCGTTCCCACCGGATAAGTCCAGGCAGAGTCGCCATGATAACCGTTTAACTTCGCACCGATGTCGATGCTGATGATGTCTCCGTCACGAAGCACCCTTTTACCCGGTATACCGTGAACGAGTTCTTCATTGACTGAAACGCAAATGCTCCCGCGAAAACCATTATACCCTTTAAAAGATGGGATTGCACCTTGCTTTGTAATAAAACGTTCGGCAATTTGATCCAATTCTTTTGTCGAGATGCCGGGTTTGATGTGTTTTTTTAGCTCCTGGTGAGTTAAAGCAACAATCCGGCCTGCTTCCCGCATAATTTCGATTTCCCGGGGCGTTTTACAAATAATCATTTGCCATGGCCCCCGAGAAGCTCCCTTATATCACCGTAAACTTCATTGATGTTCTTTTGACCGTCAATGTTTACAAGATATCCTTTATCCGCATAAAAATCGAGTAAAGGCTGAGTTTGCTTCAGGTTGACCTCAAGTCGTGTGGAAACTGTAGCTTCATTATCATCTTCACGCTGATAGAGCTCTCCTCCACACTTATCGCATACATTTTCTTTTGCAGGCGGATTAAAGACTAAATGATAAGTTGCACCGCAATTTTTGCAGATTCTGCGTCCCGTCAGACGTTCCATCAATGCATCTTTATCGACTTGAATGTTGATGACATGATCGATCGACTTGCCAAGTCCTTTAAGAATTTCCTCAAGTGCTTCAGCTTGAGCGACTGTTCTCGGAAATCCGTCCAGAAGAAAACCTCGGTCACAATCATTCTTGCCAAGTCTTTCCCTGACAATACCAATTGTCACTTCATCCGGAACAAGCTCGCCTTTATCAATGTATGATTTAGCTTCCAGCCCCAGATCAGTTTCTTCTTTCATCGCAGCGCGGAACATGTCTCCTGTTGAGATATGAGGTATCCCAAAATCGTCAACAATCCGTTCAGCCTGTGTTCCTTTACCGGCTCCAGGCAGTCCCATTAAGACTAAGTTCATTTCGGATTCCCCGTCCTCTCTATTTTAGAGGAATGGGCGCATCCCATTTCCTCTAGTGCTTCATAAATCCACGATAGTTTCGTTTCACCAGCTGGCTTTCAAGCTGCTTCATCGTTTCCAGTGCAACACCGATCACAATCAGCAAACTTGTTCCGCCAATTTGTGCAGAAGAAGGCAGCCCGGCAATATTAACGAACAAGACAGGAAGAATGGCAATCACGGCCAAGAATATGGAGCCGACAAATGTCAGCCGGTACAAGATGCTCGTAATTCTATCCTGAGTCATTTTTCCTGGACGAACTCCCGGAATATAGCCGCCTTGTTTTTTAAGATTATCGGCCATTTGTTCAGGGTTAACCTGGACAAATGCATAGAAATAGGTAAAGGCAATAATCAGTGCTGCATAGATCGCCATTCCAACCGGATGCGTGTAATCAAACGTTTTTTGGATCCAGTTCGTCACATCGTTGGTACCAAAGAATGAAGCCACGGTCCGCGGTGTAATGATAAACGAAACAGCAAAGATAACCGGAATAACACCCGCCGGGTTAACCTTCAGCGGCAAGTGTGTTGACTGACCGCCAGGAACCGGTGAACGGCCTGAACCTTTCGCATATTGAATTGAGATTTTTCTTACTGCCTGTTGGATAAAAATCACGCCAACGACAATCGCCACAATCGCAACCAATATGATGACAACCTTTAAGATTTGCAAGAACAACTGATCTCCAGCGTCTGTAAACTGCTGAGCGTAGATCTGATTGACCGTCTGCGGAATACCGGCAACGATACCGGCGAAGATGATAATCGATATTCCATTACCAACTCCATGGGACGTAATTTGTTCTCCCAGCCACATTAAAAAAGCAGTTCCGGCAGTCAGCACAATCGCAATGGTCAAATAAGTACCGAATCCCGGGTCACTAATCAACGCGCCGCCCGCCATATTATTAAATCCGTAAGACATAGCCAGCGCTTGAATGAACCCAAGAATAATTGTGAAGTACCTTGTGAACTGAGCTAATTTTCGGCGACCAACTTCTCCCTGCTTAGACCACTCGGTAAACTTCGGCACAACATCCATCTGCAAAAGCTGGATGATGATCGAAGCTGTGATGTAAGGCATGATCCCCATCGCAAGAATGGAGAAGTTGAATAATGCACCGCCGCCAAATGTGTTAAGGATCCCAAATACGCTCATTTGGTCCTGTGCCTTCAAAACTTCTGTGTTTACATGCGGCACAGGAATGAACGAACCGAGACGAAAGACGATAAGCATTAAAAGAGTGAAGATAATCTTATTCCGAATATCCTTCACACGCATAAAATTGGAGATTGTCTTAAACAAGTTAGATCACCTCAGCTGTACCGCCAGCAGCCTCAATTGCTTGTTTAGCAGAAGCGGAGAATTTATTGGCTTTAACAGTTAATTTCTTTTCTAATTTACCGTCGCCAAGAATTTTCACTCCAGATTTCAACTTGCTAATTACACCTGTTTCCAAAAGAAGTTCAGGAGTAACTTCCGTCCCTTCTGCAAAGCTGTTGAGTTTGTCTAGGTTGACTACAGCGAAGTCCTTGCGGTTGATGTTTGTAAAACCGCGTTTCGGAAGACGTTGGAATAAAGGCATTTGTCCACCCTCGAATCCAGGACGTACACCGCCGCCGGAACGAGCGTTTTGACCTTTATGACCTTTACCAGCTGTTTTACCGTTTCCAGAACCAATACCACGACCTACGCGGTTGCGCGTTTTGCGTGAACCTTCTGCGGGCTTTAATTCATGAAGTTTCATTAGGACACCTCCTTAGCTTATCGTTTATTATTATTGTTCTTTAACAGAAACTAAATGAGATACTTTGTTAATCATGCCGCGGATCGCAGCGTTGTCTTCATGAACGACTGTTTGGTTTGTTTTCTTTAAACCAAGCGTTCTGACAGTAATGCGCTGATCTTCCGGGCGACCGATTACACTGCGTTTGAGGGTAATTTCTAATTTAGCCATTAATGTTCCCTCCTTATCCTAACAGTTCTTCTACAGATTTTCCACGAAGCTTCGCAACTTCCTCGGCGCGTTTCAGCTCGCTTAAACCTTGGACTGTTGCACGAATCATGTTGATCGGTGTGTTAGAACCTAGAGACTTAGAAAGGATATCAGCTATACCGGCAAGCTCAAGTACCGCACGTACTGGGCCTCCAGCGATGACTCCCGTACCTTCAGAAGCAGGTTTTAACAAGATGTTTCCTGCACCGAAACGTCCGATGATTTCGTGTGGAATTGTAGTTCCAACCATTGGTACTTCGATCAAATTCTTTTTCGCATCTTCTACAGCTTTGCGGATCGCTTCCGGCACTTCCTGTGCTTTACCAGTTCCGAATCCTACGTGACCGTTTTTGTCACCGACAACGACTAGAGCTGCGAAACGGAAACGACGACCACCTTTAACAACTTTCGCTACGCGGTTAACGGTAACTAAGCGTTCTTCTAACTCTAATTTGCTTGGGTCAATACGACGCATATTCATATGTCCCTCCTTCTTTTATTAAAATTCTAATCCAGCCTCGCGTGCAGCATCAGCCAAAGCTTTTACACGTCCATGATAGAGGTAACCGCCACGGTCGAACACGACGTTTGTGATACCTTTTTCAGAAGCGCGTTTTGCAACAAGCTCTCCAACTTTTGCAGCCGCAGACGTATCGCCGCCGTTTTCGGCGTTGAAGTCTTTATCAAGAGTAGATGCACTCACAAGTGTAACACCGTTCACGTCATCGATCACTTGTGCGTAGATATGTTTGTTTGAACGGAAAACATTTAGACGAGGTCTTTCAGGCGTTCCTGAAAGCTTCGAACGAACACGAGCGTGTCTTTTAAGACGTGCAGCATTCTTGCTTGTTTTCGTAATCATCTGGGTCACTCCTTTCTCACTTTAAGCGGGTTTACTTAGCAGATTTACCTTCTTTACGACGAACCATTTCTCCTTCATAGCGAATCCCTTTACCTTTGTAAGGCTCTGGAGAGCGTACAGCGCGAATGTTGGCAGCAGTAGCACCAACGCGTTCTTTATCCGTACCTTTAACGACTATTTTTGTTTGAGATGGAACTTCGATTTCAATTCCGTTTTCAGGAACGATCTCTACTGGATGAGAGTATCCAACGTTTAAAACAAGTTTGTTTCCGGATTTAGAAGCACGGTAACCGACACCGACTAATTCCAAACCTCTTTCAAACCCTTTAGATACACCTTCAACCATGTTTCCGATGATGCTGCGAGTTGTACCATGCAGCGCGCGATGTTCTTTATTTTCAGAAGGACGTTCTACAGTCAGTACATTGTCCTCAATTTTAATCTTCATATCAGGATGAAACGTACGAGTTAATTCTCCTTTTGGTCCTTTCACGGTTACAGTGTTGTCGTTCATTGTAACTGTAACACCTGAAGGAATCTCAAGTAGCTTCTTACCTACACGAGACATACCAAACACCTCCATTCATGTTAAACTTCTTACCAAACGTATGCTAATACTTCTCCGCCGGCTTGCTTAGCGCGAGCTTCTTTATCAGTTAACACACCTTGTGATGTAGAAAGAATTGCGATTCCAAGTCCGTTCAGTACGCGAGGCACTTCGTTTGACTTAGCGTAAACGCGCAGACCAGGTTTGCTGATTCTTTTAAGGCCAGTGATGACACGTTCGTTGTTTTGTCCGTATTTCAAGAAAACACGGATGATGCCTTGTTTGTTATCTTCAATGAATTCTACGTCACGGATGAAACCTTCTCGTTTCAAGATTTCAGCGATCTCTCTTTTCAACTTAGAAGCAGGGATTTCAAGCTTCTCATGACGTACCATGTTTGCATTACGAATACGAGTCAGCATATCTGCAATCGGATCTGTCATAACCATTATTTAATAACCTCCTTCCCATTAACGGGGATTACCAGCTGGCTTTTTTAACGCCAGGAATTTGTCCTTTATATGCAAGTTCACGGAAACAAATACGGCAAAGTTTAAATTTACGAATGACTGAGTGTGGACGTCCGCAGCGTTCGCAGCGAGTGTACTCTTGTACTTTAAACTTCGGTGTGCGTTTTTGTTTCGCAATCATTGACTTTTTAGCCACGATTTCGCCTCCCTTTCATTGATTATTTCTGGAATGGCATACCTAATTGAGTTAACAGTTCACGAGCTTCTTCATCCGTGTTGGCAGTCGTTACAATAACGATATCCATACCGCGAACCTTAGTAACCTTATCATAGTCAATTTCAGGGAAGATCAGCTGTTCTTTAATTCCAAGTGTGTAGTTTCCACGGCCGTCGAAAGACTTTTTGGAAATCCCGCGGAAGTCACGTACACGCGGTAAAGAAACAGAAATCAGTTTATCAAGGAAATCGTACATGCGCTCTCCGCGAAGAGTTACTTTCGCACCGATCGGCATTCCCTCACGAAGACGGAATCCAGCAATAGATTTCTTCGCACGAGTAACGACAGGTTTCTGACCAGCGATAAACGTTAGTTCTTCAACTGCGCTATCGATTGCTTTAGCGTTTTGAACAGCGTCACCAACACCCATGTTGATTACGATTTTTTCGATTTTAGGCACTTGCATTACAGAGTTGTAGTTAAACTTGTTCATTAATGCAGGTGTAATTTCTTTATTGTACTTTTCTTTAAGGCGGTTCATGAGATAGACCTCCCTTCCTTTATTACTAGTTATCTAGAACTTGCCCAGATTTTTTTGCAACACGAACTTTTTTGCCATTTTCTACTTTGTATCCTACGCGAGTCACTTCACCTGTTTTAGGATCGAGCGGCATTACGTTTGACACATGAATTGGCGCCTCTTGGTTTAAGATTCCGCCTTGAGGGTTTGCTTGTGTCGGCTTAGCGTGCTTCTTCACCATGTTGACACCTTCAACAAGTACGCGGTCCTTTTTAGGGAATGCTGCAAGGATCACTCCTTGTTTCCCTTTGTCTTTACCAGAGATAACCATTACTTTATCGCCTTTTTTAACATGCATCCTGATCGCACCTCCTTCAAGTCCGGCATTGATATCATTAAAGTACTTCTGGAGCTAAAGAAACAATTTTCATAAAGTTGTTGTCACGAAGTTCACGTGCAACAGGTCCGAAGATACGAGTTCCGCGCGGGCTTTTGTCGTCACGGATGATAACACATGCATTCTCGTCGAATTTGATGTAAGATCCGTCATTTCTGCGTGCTCCGCTCTTAGAACGAACGATAACAGCTTTAACGACATCACCTTTTTTGACAACGCCTCCTGGTGTTGCTTGTTTAACCGTGCAAACAATGACATCACCAATGTTAGCCGTTTTGCGTCCGGAACCGCCAAGAACTTTGATCGTAAGAACTTCACGCGCGCCAGAGTTATCAGCTACTTTTAAACGAGTCTCTTGTTGAATCATTATTTGTTACCTCCCTTCGGAAAAAGGATTTCCGAACTTTATTAGATAATAACAGCTTCTTCGACAACTTCAACTAGACGAAAACGTTTAGTCGCAGATAATGGACGAGTTTCCATGATCTTTACGATGTCACCGATTTTAGCCTGATTATTTTCATCATGTGCTTTAAATTTTTTAGAGTACTTTACGCGTTTACCGTAGAGTGAATGTTTTTTGTAAGTTTCTACAACAACAGTAATGGTTTTATCCATTTTGTCAGAAACAACACGTCCTTGGTAGACTTTGCGCTGATTGCGTTCGCTCATGTTTTAGAGAACCTCCCTCCGGAATTATTTGTTGGCAGCAATTTCTCTTTCCCGAATCACAGTTTTCATGCGCGCGATTGACTTGCGCACTTCACGAATGCGAGCAGTATTTTCAAGTTGTCCTGTCGCTAATTGAAAGCGAAGATTGAAAAGTTCTTCTTTAAGAGACTTTACTTTTTGTTCAATTTCAGCAGTGGTAAGGTCACGAATTTCATTAGCTTTCATTTGATTCACCACCAATTTCTTCACGTTTTACGAACTTCGTTTTAATTGGCAATTTGTGAGATGCAAGACGAAGAGCTTCACGAGCGACTTCCTCAGACACACCAGAAATTTCAAATAAAACTTTGCCCGGTTTTACAACAGCTACCCATCCTTCAGGAGCACCTTTACCGGAACCCATCCGAACCTCTAGAGGCTTAGCTGTATAAGGCTTAGAAGGGAAAATTTTGATCCAAACTTTACCGCCACGTTTCATGTAACGAGTCATCGCAATACGTGCTGCTTCGATTTGGCGGTTTGTGATCCAAGAAGCTTCTTGAGCCTGGATACCGTATTCACCGAAATGCACTTCAGTGCCGCCTTTCGCACGGCCGCGCATTTTTCCGCGATGCTCTCTGCGATATTTAACGCGTTTTGGCATTAACATATTATTTTCCTCCTTCCTCAGTTTTCTTCTTAGTAGGAAGAACCTCTCCACGATAGATCCAGACTTTTACACCGAGCTTACCGTAAGTTGTGTCAGCTTCAGATGTAGCATAGTCGATGTCAGCACGCAATGTGTGCAATGGAACAGTTCCTTCACTGTAATATTCAGAACGAGCGATATCAGCGCCGCCAAGACGACCGGAAACCATTGTTTTAATTCCTTGTGCACCAGCGCGCATTGTGCGTTGGATTTGTTGCTTTTGCGCACGACGGAAAGAAATACGGTTTTCCAATTGACGAGCAATGTTATCTGCAACTAGCTGAGCATCAAGATCAGCTCTTTTGATTTCAAGAATGTTAATGTGTACACGCTTGCCAGTAAGGCTGTTAAGGGCTTTGCGAAGCGCTTCGACTTCAGAACCGCCTTTACCGATAACCATACCAGGCTTAGCTGTGTGGATCGTAATATTGACACGGTTTGCCGCACGCTCGATTTCCACTTTAGAAACTGAAGCGTCAGACAGGCGTTGATTAATAAATTCACGGATTTTTAGATCTTCGTGAAGGAAGTCTGCGTAATCTTTGCCAGCGAACCACTTAGATTCCCAATCACGTATAACCCCAATACGAAGACCGACTGGATTTACCTTTTGACCCACGAGTTATCCCTCCTTCTTTTCTGATACAACGATAGTAATGTGGCTCGTACGTTTGTTGATTTGGCTTGCACGTCCCATAGCGCGCGGACGGAATCTTTTCAACGTAGGGCCTTCGTTCACGTAAGCTTGAGTAACAACCAGGCTGTTTGCATCCATTTCATAGTTGTGCTCAGCGTTAGCGATAGCAGATTTTAAAACTTTTTCAATAATCGGGGAAGCAGCTTTTGGCGTGTGGTTTAAGATTGATACTGCTTCACCTACTTGCTTGCCTCGAATCAGGTCCATTACTAGACGTGCCTTACGAGGAGCAATACGGACTGTTCTTGCGACAGCTTTAGCTTGTTGCATTTAAAAGCCTCCTCTCATTAGCGTCTTGTTTTTTTGTCATCACTAGCATGACCTTTGTAAGTACGAGTAGGTGCAAACTCACCCAACTTGTGACCTACCATATCTTCAGAGATGTAAACAGGCACATGTTTGCGTCCATCATAGACTGCGATTGTGTGACCGATGAATTGCGGGAAAATAGTTGAACGGCGAGACCAAGTTTTCACAACTTGTTTCTTATCCGTTTCATTTAATTTCTCGATTTTTGTCATTAGATGATCATCGACAAATGGTCCTTTTTTTAAGCTGCGAGCCATTTTGGAACCTCCCTTCGTGATTGCGCTACGGTCCGATAAGAACCGTAGACAACCCCGTTATTTATTTTTACGACGACGTACGATGAATTTATCTGACTTGTTCTTTTTCTTGCGAGTTTTGAATCCAAGAGTTGGTTTACCCCATGGAGACATAGGTGATTTACGTCCGATAGGTGCGCGTCCTTCACCACCGCCGTGTGGGTGATCGTTAGGGTTCATAACAGAACCGCGAACTGTAGGGCGAACGCCTTTCCAGCGAGAACGTCCTGCTTTACCGATGTTGATCAGTTCGTGCTGCTCGTTACCCACTTGACCGATTGTCGCGCGGCAAGCAGAAAGAATCATGCGAACTTCACCGGAGTTCAGACGTACAAGAACGTATTTACCTTCTTTACCAAGAACTTGAGCAGATGTACCAGCTGACCGTACCAGCTGTCCGCCTTTTCCTGGTTTCAATTCAATATTGTGCACAACTGTACCAACTGGGATGTTGATCAGTGGAAGTGCGTTACCTACTTTAATGTCAGCTTCTGAACCTGACATGATTTCAGTGCCTACTTCAAGCCCCTTAGGAGCCAAAATGTAGCGTTTTTCTCCGTCTACATAGTTAATTAGAGCAATGTTTGCTGAACGGTTTGGATCGTACTCAACTGTAGCAACGCGTCCAGGTATACCATCTTTATCGCGTTTGAAGTCGATAATACGATATTGGCGTTTATGTCCGCCGCCTTGATGACGTACAGTCAATTTCCCTTGGTTGTTACGTCCGCCTTTTTTATGAAGCGGGGCAAGCAAGGATTTTTCCGGCTGATCTGTCGTGATTTCAGCGAAATCAGAAGTCGTCATGCCGCGACGTCCGTTAGAGGTCGGTTTGTACTTTTTAATCGCCATTTTGAATTTCCCTCCTTCTTTTTACAAATGATTAAGCTTCAAAAATTTCGATTTCTTTGCTGTCTGCAGTAAGCTTGACAATGGCTTTTCTGCGTTTGTTCGTCATACCAGAGTAGCGGCCGACACGTTTGAATTTCCCTTTGTAGTTCATTATGTTGACTTTCTCAACTTTCACTCCAAAGATTTCTTCAACTGCATCTTTCACTTCTGTTTTATTAGCTCTTACGTCTACTTCAAACGTATATTTTTTTTCAGCCATTAAATCAGCAGAACGTTCAGTAATGACGGGGCGCTTAAGAACATCACGAGGATCTTTCATTATGCAAGCACCTCCTCTACTTTTTCAACCGCTGCTTTCGTCATCACAAGCTTCTCGTGACCGACAACATCAAGTACGTTGATTCCGTTAGCTTCAACGACTGTAACTCCAGGAAGGTTACGGGCAGAAAGTGCAACCGTTTCATTTACATCTGCAGTTACGATTAAAGCTTTTTTCTCAACAGAAAGGCCTGTAAGAACAGAAGCCATTTCTTTTGTTTTAACCGCATCAAGAGTAAGATCTTCAAGAACGATCAAGTTGTTGTCCTGCACTTTAGAAGACAATGCTGATTTGATTGCCAAGCGGCGAACTTTTTTCGGTAATTTATAAGCATAGCTGCGTGGTGTAGGACCGAATACGATACCACCTCCGCGCCATTGCGGTGAACGGATAGATCCCTGACGAGCACGGCCAGTGCCTTTTTGACGCCAAGGTTTACGACCTCCGCCACTAACTTCAGAACGATTTTTTACTTTGTGAGTTCCTTGACGCAAGGAAGCTCTTTGCATAAGAATAGCGTCGAATACTACGCTCTCATTTGGCTCGATTCCAAATACAGAGTCGTTTAATTCGATATCACCAGCAGTAGAACCGTTTTGGTTATATAATGCTACTTTTGGCATGATCAATTTCCTCCTTTCCTAAAGAGTTATTTAGATTTAACTGCACTTTTAATAGTGACTAGAGATTTTTTGGCACCAGGAACGTTACCTTTAACTAAAAGAAGGTTGCGTTCTGCATCAACTTTTACGATTTCAAGGTTTTGAACAGTGATCTGCTCTCCGCCCATACGTCCAGGCAACAGTTTTCCTTTGAATACACGGTTAGGGTCTACCGGTCCCATTGAACCAGGACGACGATGGTAGCGGGAACCGTGAGACATAGGTCCACGAGATTGTCCGTGGCGTTTGATCGCACCTTGGAAACCTTTACCTTTTGATGTTCCTGTTACATCTACGATTTCTCCGTTAGAGAAAATATCAACTTTGACTTCCTGACCAACTTCATACGCATCCATATCCACTCCGCGTAGTTCTTTAACGAAGCGCTTAGGTGCAGTTTCCGCTTTTGCGACGTGGCCTTTTTCCGGCTTGTTGGCAAGCTTATCGCGCTTGTCGTCAAAACCGATCTGAATCGCTTCGTAGCCGTCGTTTTCAGCTGTTTTCTTTTGAAGTACAACGTTAGCTGCAGCTTCGATAACAGTTACCGGAATAAGATCACCGTTTTCTGCGAAAACTTGCGTCATACCAATTTTTCTTCCTAAGATTCCTTTGGTCATTCGTCACACCTCCTATAAAGATCATTCTATATTTTAGATTAAAGTTTAATTTCGATATCGACACCAGATGGTAGATCTAATCGCATTAGAGCATCGACAGTTTGCGGTGTTGGGTTCACAATGTCGATTAAACGTTTATGTGTACGCATTTCAAATTGCTCACGAGAATCTTTGTATTTGTGCACCGCACGAAGGATTGTGTAAACTGATTTCTCAGTTGGCAATGGAATCGGACCAGATACGCTGGCACCGGAACGTTTTGCCGTTTCAACAATCTTCTCAGCAGATTGATCAAGGATTCTATGATCATACGCTTTTAAACGAATACGAATTTTTTGTTTTGCCATTATTTTCCCTCCTTTTCGCCTACTTACGTTAGACAATTCTCCGTGAGAAAAACCTGCATCACCTTGCCATGGCAAAGCGGCCGGGTGTGTCAGCAACCTCTCACTTCATCGCAGTCAAAGACCAACATGCACTATTATACAAAATTTATAGGCATGTTGCAAGGCAATATTAAATATTAACCGTGTTTGCACACTTTTTTTATTATACAGATTCAGACTGTGTTAATCAAGGATATGAAGCCGGAAAATAAATCCCTCTACCAAACATGCGATACATAAAAAAACGAGATCCATCCGGATCCCGTTTTTTTATTTTTAAGTATTATTCGGTGATAGAAGTTACAACACCAGAACCTACTGTACGTCCACCTTCACGGATAGAGAAGCGAGTTCCGTCTTCGATCGCGATTGTTGAAATCAATTCAACAGTCATTTCGATGTTGTCTCCAGGCATAACCATTTCTACGCCTTCTGGAAGCTGAATGATACCCGTTACGTCAGTTGTACGGAAGTAGAACTGAGGACGGTAGTTAGAGAAGAATGGAGTGTGACGTCCACCCTCTTCTTTAGAAAGAACGTAAACTTCAGCTTTAAATTTTTTGTGCGGAGTGATAGTACCTGGTTGAGCAAGTACTTGACCACGTTGGATTTCTTCACGAGATACACCGCGAAGAAGTGCACCGATGTTGTCTCCAGCTTCAGCATAGTCAAGAAGCTTACGGAACATTTCAACACCTGTAACAGTTGTTTTCTTGTTTTCTTCTTGAAGACCGATGATTTCAACTTCGTCACCGACTTTAACTTGACCGCGCTCTACGCGTCCAGTAGCAACTGTTCCACGACCAGTGATTGAGAATACGTCCTCAACAGGCATCATGAATGGTTTGTCAGTATCGCGCTCTGGAGTTGGGATGTACTCGTCAACCGCATCCATCAGTTCGAAGATTTTAGCTTCGTAATCAGCATCACCTTCAAGAGCTTTAAGAGCAGAACCTTTGATAACTGGTACATCATCACCAGGGAATTCGTACTCAGAAAGAAGGTCACGAACTTCCATTTCAACTAGTTCAAGAAGCTCTTCATCGTCTACCATGTCGCATTTGTTCAAGAATACTACGATGTAAGGCACGCCAACGTTACGAGAAAGAAGGATGTGCTCACGAGTTTGCGGCATTGGGCCGTCAGCAGCAGATACAACAAGGATCGCTCCGTCCATTTGCGCAGCACCTGTGATCATGTTTTTAACATAGTCAGCGTGTCCTGGGCAGTCAACGTGTGCATAGTGACGAGTATCAGTTTCATACTCAACGTGTGCAGTAGAGATTGTGATTCCACGCTCGCGCTCTTCTGGAGCACCATCGATTTGGTCGTATGCCATAGCAGTACCTTTACCAGATTTCTTATGAAGTACTGTAGTGATAGCAGCTGTTAATGTAGTTTTACCATGGTCAACGTGTCCAATTGTACCAATGTTGGCATGTGATTTGGAACGGTCGAATTTTTCTTTAGCCATTCTGAAAATCCTCCTTAAAAAGGTTATTTTATTGATATAGAGTGATAGAAAGTGAAAGCTGTGTTTCACTTTCTCATCTTACAATAGTAGTTATACTTTAATGAAGCGGCAAAATCAATTATTCGCCTTTATTTTTTTTGATGATCTCATCACTGATGCTCTTAGGCACTTCTTCATAGTGATCAAAGTGCATTGTGAACGTACCGCGGCCTTGCGTGTTTGAACGAAGCGCAGTTGCGTATCCAAACATTTCAGAAAGCGGAACCATTGCGCGAACAACTTGAGCGTTTCCGCGGCCTTCCATACCTTCTACGCGTCCACGGCGTGATGTGATGTCACCCATGATGTCTCCCATGTATTCTTCAGGGATAACGACTTCAACTTTCGCAATCGGCTCAAGAAGAACCGGGCTACATTTGCTTGCAGCGTTTTTAAGCGCCATAGAAGCGGCGATTTTAAACGCCATTTCGTTTGAGTCAACATCATGGTAAGAACCATCATACAATTTAGCTTTGATGTCGATAACCGGGTAGCCTGCGATTACACCGTTTTGCAGCGCATCTTCAAGTCCCGCTTGAACAGCCGGAATGTATTCACGTGGAACGACACCACCGACGATTGCGTTTTCGAATTCAAAGCCTTTTCCTTCTTCGTTTGGAGAGAATTCGATCCAAACGTGTCCGAATTGTCCGCGTCCACCAGATTGACGTACGAATTTACCTTCAACTTGCGCGCTCGCACGGAATGTTTCACGATACGCAACTTGAGGAGCACCTACGTTGGCTTCAACTTTAAATTCGCGTTTCATACGGTCAACGATGATATCAAGGTGAAGCTCACCCATACCGCCGATGATCGTTTGACCAGTTTCCGCATCGGTATGCGCGCGGAAAGTTGGATCTTCTTCAGCCAGTTTAGACAGCGCTGTAGACATTTTGTCTTGGTCGGCTTTTGACTTAGGCTCGATTGCAACGTGGATAACCGGCTCAGGGAATTCCATTGATTCCAGGATAACCAGGCTTTTCTCGTCGCAAAGCGTGTCACCAGTCGTCGTATCTTTCAGACCTACAGCTGCTGCGATATCTCCTGCGTATACAGTAGAGATTTCTTCACGGCTGTTGGCGTGCATTTGCAGGATACGTCCGACACGCTCACGTTTGCCTTTTGTTGAGTTTCTTACGTATGAACCGGAATCAAGCGTTCCTGAGTACACACGGAAGAATGTCAGTTTACCGACATAAGGGTCGGTCATAACTTTAAATGCCAACGCTGAGAAAGGTGCATCGTCAGAAGACTCACGAGTAACCTCTTCGTCAGTATCAGGCACAATACCTTTGATCGCTTCAACATCAGTTGGAGCTGGAAGGTAGTCAAGAACTGCATCAAGCACTAATTGAACACCTTTGTTTTTGAAAGCTGAACCACAAAGAACCGGGTAGAACTCAACGTTACAAGTTCCTTTACGGATTGCTGCTTTCAGCTCGTCAATTGTGATTTCTTCGCCTTCCAAGTACTTCATCATAAGCTCTTCATCAAGCTCGGCAACAGCTTCAATTAAGCTGGCGCGAAGCTCTTCAGCTTTATCTTTGTACTCAGCAGGGATTTCACGCGCTTCAGAGCGTGTTCCAAGATCATCTTCGTAGTAATACGCAACGTTTTCTACAAGATCGATGATCCCTTCAAAGTTGTCTTCGGCGCCAATCGGTAATTGGATCGCGTGAGCGTTCGCCTCAAGACGGTCTCTAAGAGTTCCTACAGAGTAAAGGAAATCCGCACCGGTTTTGTCCATTTTGTTGACAAATACGATACGAGGTACTCCGTAAGTTGTTGCCTGACGCCAAACTGTTTCAGTTTGCGGCTCAACGCCTGATTGAGCGTCAAGAACGGCAACGGCACCATCAAGTACGCGCAGGGAACGTTCAACCTCTACAGTGAAGTCTACGTGTCCTGGTGTATCGATGATGTTAACGCGGTGGCCTTTCCATTGTGCGGTTGTCGCAGCAGATGTAATCGTGATACCGCGTTCTTGTTCCTGCTCCATCCAGTCCATTTGGGAAGCCCCTTCATGAGTTTCACCAATTTTATGAATACGGCCTGTATAGAACAAGATACGTTCAGTTGTTGTCGTCTTACCGGCATCGATGTGAGCCATGATCCCGATATTACGAGTTTTTTCTAAGGAGAACTCTCTTGCCATTGGGTCTTTTCTCCTTCCTTCTTAGGGAATAATATTTTGTCGTTAAAGATTACCAGCGATAGTGAGCAAACGCTTTGTTCGCTTCAGCCATCTTATGAGTATCTTCACGTTTCTTAACAGCAGCACCAGTGTTGTTGGCTGCATCTAAAATTTCGTTGGCTAAACGCTCTTCCATCGTTTTTTCTCCGCGAAGACGAGCGTAGTTTACCAACCAGCGAAGTCCAAGAGTCGTACGACGTTCAGGACGAACCTCTACAGGCACTTGGTAGTTCGCACCACCTACACGGCGTGCTTTTACTTCAAGTACAGGCATGATGTTTTTCAATGCTTGTTCGAAAACCTCCATTGCATCGTTGCCGGTACGTTCTTTAATGATATCGAATGACTTGTATAGGATTGTTTGAGCTTTACCTTTTTTACCGTCGATCATCATTTTGTTGATCAAACGAGTAACCAGCTTAGAATTGTAAATCGGATCAGGTAAAACGTCTCTTTTTGCTACAGGACCTTTACGTGGCATCTGATTATCCTCCCTTCTCTTGTTACGGGTTTGAATAAGCGAGGAATTTCGCGGCTATGCCCGTAGAGGCGGCATCCGCTTTTCGGGCGGAAGCACAATGCCCTTAACAGCATTGCCAGAACTCCTTGCTTTTAAAAACCCTTTTATTTGTATTTAAACTGCATTATTTTTTCTTAGGACGTTTTGTACCGTATTTAGAACGGCCTTGTGCACGGTTTTCAACTCCGGCAGTATCAAGTGCGCCACGCACGATGTGGTAGCGTACCCCCGGTAAGTCTTTAACACGTCCGCCGCGGATTAATACGACACTGTGCTCTTGCAGGTTGTGTCCGATACCAGGAATGTAGGCAGTAACCTCGATTCCGTTTGTCAAACGAACACGGGCATATTTACGAAGCGCTGAGTTCGGCTTCTTCGGTGTCATTGTACCAACACGAGTACATACCCCGCGTTTTTGTGGTGAAGACACGTTAGTGTGCTCTTTCTTAAAGCTGTTGTATCCTTTGTTAAGTGCAGGAGACTTGGAAGTTTCAACTTTGTTCACACGTCCCTTGCGTACTAACTGATTAATTGTAGGCATGTTGTATTTCCTCCCTTCATCATGTTTTATAACCCACATACCCAGGTGGTTCATTTAAAAGCAAAAAACAATGCCTTTGCATAAAAGCAAAAACAACGAGTACGTTATTGAATAATGGCAACAGCTGCCGCACCGACTTCAATTCCGCAAGCTTTGCCGAGCTTTTTCATGGACTCAGCCAATGAGACGGGAACACCCTGTTCATTCGCCAGGTGAATAACACCTGCTGTCAGATGGGGATCTGCGTCTTTCGCAACGACAACTTCCTTTACAGAATTTCGTTTGAGTGCTTTAACTGTCTGCTTCGTACCGATGATGATTGATTGAGCCTGTGATACTTTATCATAAGACATAAGACATCCTCCAAAGTAACAGGTTTAAATTGAGCACCTTGGTTATATTATCATCCTGAAAGAAGGATGTCAACATAGTATGACAATTTTTAGTGACATCCTTCTTTAGGATATTTTAAATCTATTCTGCCGGAACCATTTCATCGGAAGATTGAACTTGCAATACCGGCTTCACTTTACGGTAGTTGAGCATACCTGTTCCCGCCGGGACAAGCTTACCGATGATGACATTCTCTTTCAGGCCGAGAAGTTCATCCCGTTTTCCTTTGATTGCTGCATCTGTCAGGACGCGTGTTGTTTCCTGGAATGACGCGGCAGACAAGAAGGAATCCGTTTCAAGAGACGCTTTTGTGATACCGAGCAGCACCGGACGGCCTGTTGCAGGTCGTTTTCCTTCAAGCAGCACCTTTTTGTTCGCTTGTGTAAACTGGTGAATATCGAGAAGTGTGCCAGGCAGTACATCTGTATCACCGGCATCGATCACACGCACTTTGCGAAGCATCTGGCGGACCATAACTTCAACGTGCTTATCTCCGATTTCAACCCCCTGCATACGGTAAACCTTCTGCACTTCGTGAAGCAGATATTCCTGAACCGTCGTAATGTCGGTTACTTTCAGAAGCTCTTTCGGATCGACCGAACCTTCCGTCAGAACCTGACCGCGGGAGATTTTCTCTCCTTCAGTTACTTTCAGACGGGCGTTGTACGGCGCCGTATAAGAACGGCTTTCAACTTCACCCTGAACGACGATTTCCTGCTGTTTATCGCGAACTTCATTGATTTCAGCTACGACACCGTCAATTTCAGAGATCGTCGCCTGACCTTTAGGGTTACGCGCTTCAAATAATTCCTGAATACGCGGCAAACCTTGTGTAATATCGTCTCCGGCAACACCGCCCGTATGGAAGGTACGCATTGTTAGCTGTGTACCAGGCTCACCGATGGATTGGGCAGCGATGATTCCGACTGCTTCACCGACTTCAACATCGGTTCCTGTCGCCAGGTTGCGGCCATAGCATCGTTTACATACCCCGTGTGACGTATTACATGTAAAGGCGGAACGAATCCATACTTCTTCGATGCCGGCTTCGACGATTTCAAGCGCTTTGTCCTCGTCGATCAGCTCGTTTTCGTTCACGATCACTTCGCCGGTTTCCGGATGTTTAACAGGCTTTCTTGCAAAGCGGCCAATGAGACGTTCTTCAAGACGCTCGATCACTTCTGTGCCTTCTGTGATGGCTTTTGCAAGAATACCGCGGTCAGTGCCGCAATCTGTCTCACGAATGATGACATCTTGGGCAACGTCTACAAGACGTCTTGTCAAGTAGCCTGAGTCGGCTGTCTTCAGCGCTGTATCGGCAAGACCTTTACGCGCACCGTGTGTGGAGATAAAGTACTCCAGAACCGTTAAACCTTCGCGGAAACTTGACTTGATCGGAAGCTCGATAATCCGTCCGGCCGGGTTGGCCATCAGACCCCGCATACCCGCAAGCTGCGTAAAGTTTGATGCGTTACCCCGGGCTCCGGAATCACTCATCATATAGATCGGGTTGATTTCATCCAAGGATTTCATCAGCTTGCCTTGGATCGTATCCTTAGCCGCACTCCAGATGGAAATGACGCGTTCATAACGCTCTTCTTCTGTAATCAGACCGCGTCTGAACTGCTTCAGAACGTTATCGACTTTTCCTTGTGCTTCCTCAAGAATTTCCTGTTTGTCATCCAAGACGACGATATCGGAAACACCGACCGTGATACCGGCTTTTGTTGAATATTTAAAGCCGAGATTCTTCATGCGATCAAGCATTTTTGACGTTTCTGTAATGTGGAATCTTTTGAAGATCTCCGCAATGATTTTACCTAGGATGCCTTTTTTGAACGGCGGATTGATTTCTTGCTTTTGAATCGCCTCTTTCACATCGGCTCCGTAGTCCAGGAAGAAACGGTCAGGCGTTTTTTCTTCAATATTGCTCTTCGTCGGTTCGTTCATGTATGGGAACGAAGCCGGAAGAATTTCATTGAAGATCAGCTTTCCGACTGTTGTAATCAGCAGTTTTGAACGCTGTTCTTCTGTGAATGTTTCATTTTTCAGGGAGTTAACCGCAACGGCCACTCTCGTATGCAAATGAACATATCCGTTTTGATAAGCAAGCAGCGCTTCATCTGTATCTTTGAAAACCATACCTTCGCCGACAGCACCAGGGCGTTCAAGCGTCAGGTAGTAGTTTCCAAGAACCATATCCTGAGACGGTGTAACAACCGGTTTTCCGTCTTTAGGGTTCAAGATGTTTTGCGCAGCAAGCATCAGAATACGCGCTTCAGCTTGCGCTTCGGCTGATAATGGAACGTGAACGGCCATTTGGTCACCGTCAAAGTCAGCGTTGTATGCCGTACATACAAGCGGGTGAAGACGGATGGCGCGGCCTTCAACAAGCGTTGGTTCAAACGCTTGGATCCCCAGCCTGTGAAGCGTAGGTGCACGGTTGAGCAGAACCGGGTGTTCCTTGATGACTGATTCAAGAACATCCCATACTTCAGGCTGAACGCGCTCAATTTTACGCTTCGCACTCTTAATATTGTGGGCAAGACCTTTTTCGACAAGCTCTTTCATGACGAATGGCTTGAACAGCTCCAAAGCCATCTCTTTCGGAAGGCCGCATTGGTACATTTTCAGGTTCGGACCTACGACGATAACCGAACGGCCTGAATAGTCAACACGCTTACCGAGAAGGTTTTGACGGAAACGGCCCTGTTTACCTTTCAGCATGTGAGAAAGGGATTTGAGCGGTCTGTTTCCAGGTCCCGTAACCGGACGTCCTCTGCGTCCGTTATCGATCAGCGCGTCAACGGCTTCCTGAAGCATACGCTTTTCGTTTTGAACGATAATGCTCGGTGCTCCAAGATCCAGTAGACGTTTTAAACGATTGTTACGGTTGATGACGCGGCGGTAAAGGTCGTTAAGGTCAGAAGTCGCAAAACGTCCGCCGTCAAGCTGCACCATAGGTCTCAGCTCAGGTGGAATGACCGGAAGAACGTCAAGGATCATCCAAGACGGTTTGTTTCCGGAGTTACGGAACGCTTCCAACACTTCAAGACGCTTGATCGCACGCGTACGGCGCTGTCCTTGAGACGTTTTCAGCTCTTCTTTGAGCATATCCACTTCCTTGTCAAGATCGATATCTTGAAGGAGCTTATGAATCGCTTCAGCCCCCATGGAAGCTTGAAATTTATTGCCGTATTTATCAAGGTACGCACGGTATTCTTTTTCAGAAAGAAGCTGCTTTTTCTCAAGCGGCGTATTGGCCGGATCTGTTACGACATAAGAAGCAAAGTAAATGACTTCTTCCAATGCGCGCGGAGACATATCCAGCACAAGACCCATACGGCTTGGGATTCCTTTGAAATACCAGATGTGAGAAACCGGGGCTGCCAGCTCGATATGCCCCATTCTCTCACGACGGACTTTAGCCCGGGTTACTTCTACTCCACAACGGTCGCAGACTACGCCTTTATAACGAACCCGCTTGTACTTCCCGCAATGGCATTCCCAGTCCTTTTGAGGACCGAAAATGCGCTCGCAGAATAGACCATCTTTTTCAGGTTTCAAAGTACGATAGTTGATTGTTTCAGGCTTTTTCACTTCTCCGTAAGACCATGAACGGATTTTATCAGGTGAAGCGAGACCGATGTTCATATACTCAAAATTGTTCACATCCAGCAAGGGGCCTACCTCCCTTTTTATCTTCGGGTTATACCCTGTCACTTGCGTAAAAAATTCAGTTATTCTTTTGTGACGACGTCTCGTTCAGCATCAGCAGAAACAAAATCTTCGCCTTCATCATCGTTTGATAATGAAAGACCTTCGTTTTGTTTTGCATCTTCATCGTCTTCCAAGTCTCTCATTTCAATTTCTTCTTCATCGCTTGAAAGAATTTTAACGTCCATACCCAAGCTTTGAAGCTCTTTGATCAATACTTTGAACGACTCTGGAACGCCAGGTTCTGGAACGTTGTCTCCTTTTACGATGGCTTCATAAGTTTTCACACGGCCCACGACATCGTCGGATTTGACAGTGAGAATTTCTTGCAGCGTGTATGCCGCGCCGTAAGCTTCGAGCGCCCATACTTCCATCTCACCGAAACGCTGTCCGCCGAACTGTGCTTTACCTCCGAGAGGCTGCTGGGTAACGAGTGAATAAGGACCGGTTGAACGGGCATGCAATTTGTCGTCAACCATGTGGGCAAGTTTGATCATATACATGATTCCCACGGAAACCCTGTTATCAAATGGCTCACCGGTGCGGCCGTCGTAAAGGACGGTTTTCGCATCTCGTGACATGCCGGCTTCTTCAAGCGTTTCCCACACGTCTTCCTCGCGGGCGCCGTCGAATACCGGTGATGCAACATGCAGGCCGAGTCGGCGTGCAGCCATACCGAGGTGAAGCTCCAATACCTGCCCGATGTTCATACGCGATGGAACACCGAGCGGGTTTAACATGATATCGATCGGTGTACCGTCAGGAAGATACGGCATATCTTCTTCCGGAAGAATTTTCGAAATAACACCTTTGTTACCGTGACGTCCGGCCATTTTGTCCCCTTCAGAAATCTTACGCTTCTGAACGATGTACACGCGGACAAGCTGGTTGACGCCAGGAGGCAGTTCATCCCCGTCTTCGCGGTTGAAGACTTTAACATCAAGGATGATTCCGCCGCCGCCGTGCGGAACACGGAGTGACGTATCGCGGACTTCGCGCGCTTTTTCTCCAAAGATGGCGTGTAGCAGGCGCTCTTCCGCTGTAAGCTCTGTCACACCTTTAGGCGTGACTTTACCAACAAGAAGGTCCCCGTCTTTCACTTCGGCACCGACACGGATGATTCCGCGTTCATCGAGATTGCGGAGAGCATCCTCACCGACGTTCGGAATATCGCGGGTGATTTCTTCAGGTCCGAGTTTTGTATCCCGGGCTTCTGATTCGTATTCTTCAATATGGATAGACGTATAAACGTCGTCTTTTACAAGGCGTTCGCTCATGATGATGGCGTCCTCATAGTTGTAGCCATCCCATGTCATAAAGCCGACCATGACGTTGCGTCCAAGGGCAAGTTCACCTTTTTCCATGGATGGACCGTCAGCTAAAATTTCACCTTTTTCAACTTCGTCTCCGACGCTTACGATCGGACGCTGGTTGTAGCATGTTCCCTGGTTGGAACGGACAAACTTCAGCAAGCTGTATTTATCAAGGTTTCCTTTAACTTTTTGGCCGTCGATTTCTTCATAGCGGCGCACCCATACGTTTTTCGCTTCCACCCGTTCAACGATTCCCGGATGGCGGCAAATCACAGCTGCACCGGAGTCTTTTGCAGACACGTATTCCATTCCTGTTCCGACAACTGGTGATTCAGGCTGCATAAGCGGCACAGCCTGACGCTGCATGTTCGCTCCCATCAGGGCGCGGTTTGAGTCATCGTTTTCCAAGAAAGGAATACATGCGGTTGCAGCAGAAACAACCTGCTTAGGAGAAACGTCCATGTAATCGACGCGGTCTTTGGAAACAACAGTGTTCTCACCTCTGAAGCGGGCGACGATGCTGTCGTCTACAAATGATCCGTCGTCATTAAGGCGTGCGTTTGCCTGTGCAACAACATAGTTATCTTCTTCATCAGCCGTTAAGTAGTCGATCCTCGGCGTTACTTTTCCTGTCTCAGGATCAACACGGCGGTACGGTGTTTCGATAAATCCGAAACGGTTCACTTTCGCAAATGAAGAAAGCGAGTTGATCAAGCCGATGTTCGGACCCTCAGGCGTTTCAATCGGACACATCCGGCCGTAGTGGGAGTAGTGAACGTCACGCACTTCCATTCCGGCACGCTCACGGGTCAAACCGCCAGGTCCAAGCGCTGATAGACGACGCTTATGCGTCAGCTCAGCGAGAGGATTCGTCTGGTCCATGAATTGAGAAAGCTGTGAGCTTCCGAAAAATTCTTTAATTGAAGCGATAACCGGGCGAATATTAATCAACTGCTGCGGTGTGATCGTGTTTGTATCTTGAATAGACATTCTTTCACGAACAACACGCTCCATTCTGCTCAAACCGATGCGGAACTGGTTTTGCAGAAGCTCGCCTACTGAACGAAGACGGCGGTTGCCCAGATGGTCAATATCATCGGTATCGCCTACTCCGTGAAGCAGGTTAAAGAAATAACTGATCGAAGAAATGATATCGGAAGGAGTGATATTTTTGACGCCTTCTTCGATAAAAGCATTTCCAATCACATTGATTGTCTGCTCGCCTTCTTGATCGGTAGGGGCGTAGATTTTGATCGATTGAAGCGTCACTTCATCTTCGACTACTCCGCCATTTGGATAAAGCTTTTTAAAACCGATTCCTTCTTCTAGATACGGCAGCACTTTATCAAGTGTTCTTCTGTCCAAAATCGCACCTTTTTCAGCAATGATTTCACCTGTTTCAGGATCCACAAGCGTTTCAGCAAGCCGCTGATTGAAAAGGCGGTTTTTGATATGAAGCTTTTTATTAATTTTGTAGCGTCCTACACTCGCAAGATCATATCTTTTTGGATCGAAGAATCTTGAATCAAGCAAGCTTTTTGCGTTTTCTACCGTAGGCGGCTCTCCCGGACGGAGACGCTCATAGATTTCAAGAAGCGCTTTGTCGGTGTTTTCGGTATTATCTTTATCAAGCGTATTGCGCAAATACTCGTTTTCACCGATCAGATCGATAATCTCCTGATCAGATCCGAAGCCGAGAGCACGCAAAAGAACCGTAACCGGCAACTTACGTGTGCGATCAATGCGGACATAAACAACATCTTTCGCATCAGTCTCGTATTCTAACCATGCGCCACGGTTTGGAATGACAGTCGCAGTAAAACCTTTCTTACCGTTTTTGTCAACTTTACCACTGTAATATACACTTGGAGAACGAACGAGCTGGGATACGATAACGCGCTCCGCACCGTTGATAATGAAGGTTCCAGTATCAGTCATAATAGGGAAGTCGCCCATAAAGACGTCCTGATCCTTGACCTCGCCGGTCTCTTTGTTGATTAAGCGAACTTTGACCCGCAGCGGCGCTGAGTAAGTCACGTCTCGTTCTTTTGATTCTTCTACCGGATACTTAGGCTCACCCAAGCTGTAGTCGATAAATTCCAGAGAGAGGTTACCAGTGAAATCCTCAATTGGCGATATGTCTTGAAACATCTCTCTAAGACCCTCATCAAGAAACCACTGATAAGAAGAGGTTTGAATTTCAATGAGATTTGGTAATTCTAACACTTCGCTAATGCGTGCATAGCTTCTGCGCTGGCGGTGTCGTCCATACTGAACTAGTTGACCTGTCAACTGATTCACCCCTCAAATCATGCGTAATATATGTGTAACAAGCATTTCTCCGCAAATATGTAAGAAATACTTTTACAAGACAAAAGAAAAAAGGGTTTCTAATTTAGAAAACCACATCCAAAAACAAAATACCGATTTTATTAGTGTTCCCAAAAATGTATATTTTATACAGGCTGAGGCGTTTCTTAAAAACGGCAGCAAAATATATACATTGGCATTTTATAATGTTAACATAGCTGAAAATTCGAGTCAAACTTTTTTTGCTCTGATGATATAGTACCCTTTCTTTTTTTGAACGACTTCAACGTCCGCAAAAAGTTCTTTTAATTTATCAATGGCAGAAGGACCGCCTTGTTTTTTCTGAATGACGACCCACAAGTCGCCTGAAGGCCGCAAATGTTCAGCGCTGTTTTCAAAGATGGCGTGTACTGTTTTTTTCCCGGCACGTATAGGGGGATTTGTGATAATGGAAGCGAATTTTTTTGCAGGTTCGACGTTGGAAAACAGATCGCTTTGATATACTTCAACATTGTTGATCTGATTGTTTAACGCGTTTTCCTTCGATAGTTCGACAGCTCTTTCATTGACATCAATCATGTGAACCGTCCGATCTTCGAAATCCGCAGCAAGCGAAAGGCCAATCGGGCCATATCCGCAGCCTACATCCAAAAAATCACCTTCTGCATCAGGTTCACGGAAAGCTTCAATCAGCAGCCTTGAACCAAAGTCCACCTCTTTTTTTGAAAAGACCCCGCTGTCGCTGATAAAAGTAAACGTCCGGTTTCTCAAACGAAATGTCCACGTTTTTCTGCTGCTTTTTGCTGAAGGTTTTTCCGAATAATAATGGTCAGTCATCACAGAACCTCCTCAGTTGGTGAACTCTCCAGATATCTTGAGACAAGATGGCTTTTCTTATGCGGAAGGGACTACAATTAATTAGCAAAGAAAAAGCCCGCTTTTAAAAGCGAGCTTTCCCCTAAAGATTAGGTGAAGATTACTTAACTTCTACAGAAGCGCCAACTTCTTCAAGTTTAGCTTTAAGCTCTTCAGCTTCTTCTTTCGCAATACCTTCTTTAAGAGGTTTTGGCGTGTTGTCAACAAGTTCTTTAGCTTCTTTCAAGCCAAGACCAGTGATTTCACGAACAACTTTGATAACTTTGATTTTTTGATCCCCTGCACCAGCAAGAACAAGATCAAATTCAGTTTTCTCTTCAGCAGCAGCGCCGCCAGCAGCTCCACCAGCTACAGCTACAGGAGCAGCAGCAGTTACGCCAAATTCTTCTTCGATTGCTTTTACTAAGTCGTTCAATTCAAGCACAGTTGCTTCTTTAACGGAAGCAATGATTTCTTCGATATTTAAAGCCATTTGTAATTCCTCCATTTGTTTTAAATTTGAAAAACGATTAAATTAAGCGCCTTGTTCTTCCTTCTGATCTGCCACAGCTTTTGCAGCAAGAGCAAGGTTGCGAACTGGAGCTTGAAGTACGCTAAGCAACATGGAAAGCAAGCCTTCGCGTGATGGAAGTTCAGCAAGAGCTTTCACTTCTTCAACAGTAGCAACATTGCCTTCGATAACGCCGGCTTTGATTTCAAGAGCTTCGTGCTTTTTAGCAAACTCGTTAAGAACTTTAGCCGGAGCGACAACATCTTCAGTGCTGAATGCAATCGCATTCGGTCCAGTTAAGAAATCGTTCAAACCACTCAGTTCAGCTTGTTCAACCGCACGGCGAGTCATTGTATTTTTGTAAACTTTGAACTCAACGTTAGCTTCGCGAAGCTGTTTACGAAGTTCTGTTACTTCAGATACGTTAAGACCGCGATAGTCAACGATGATCGTTGATTTACTTTCTTTCAGTTTAGAAGCAATCTCTTCGACAACAACTTTTTTTGTTTCAATTGCGCTGCTCATGGTTACACCTCCTGTAAGAATTCATTTGTGTAACACTTATACCGTTTGGTGATCACGTTCTTTAACGACTGGTTTCATATAAAAAGCCTCCATTCGACATGGAGGCTGTATATACAAGCATCGTAGCGTAAAGCTGTGATATATATACACCTCGGTAGGAAATTAAGCCTTGAAAGGCACCTACTGTCTACGGTATAAATGGACATATTTTATTATACAACGCTATGAATTATATCAAAGCGCGTGATAAGAGTCAATATTATTTTACGTTAAAAGTTGAAGGGTCCACTTTGATTCCAGGTCCCATTGTAGATGTAACAGATACGTTTTTCACGTATACACCTTTAGCAGCAGCAGGTTTTGCTTTCAAAATTGTGTCATACATTGTCGCGAAGTTTTCAACAAGCTTCCCTTCTTCGAATGACACTTTTCCGATTGGAACATGGATGTTTCCTGCTTTATCGACGCGGTATTCAACTTTACCCGCTTTGATTTCTTTAACTGCTTTTTCAACTTCAAATGTAACGGTTCCTGTTTTAGGGTTTGGCATCAGACCTTTTGGTCCAAGCACGCGTCCGATTTTACCGACTTCACCCATCACGTCAGGAGTTGCAACGATGACATCAAAATCAAACCAGCCTTGCTGGATTTTGTTGATGTAATCAGCATCGCCTACATAATCTGCACCAGCAGCTTCAGCTTCTTTCGCTTTTTCTCCTTTAGCGAAAACAAGGACGCGCTGCGTTTTACCTGTTCCGTTTGGAAGAACAACTGCACCGCGGATTTGCTGGTCGTTTTTACGAGGGTCAACACCTAAACGAAACGCTGCTTCAACAGTAGCGTCGAATTTAGCTGTGTTTGTTTTTTTCACAAGCTCGATCGCTTCGTTTACATCGTAAGCTTTTGTACGCTCTACAAGCTTGGCAGCTTCGACGTATTTTTTACCTTTTTTAGCCATTTTAAAATTTCCTCCTTAGTGGTTTTAGCGGAATAACCTCCCACGAATAAGGGTTGCGAACTTGTCTAATCCAAACTCGCAACCCAGCAAAGAAACAAAAGATTAATCTTCGATCACAATACCCATACTGCGGGCAGTTCCTTCAACCATACGCATAGCCGCTTCAACATCTGCCGCATTCAGGTCAGGCATTTTTGTTTCGGCGATTTCACGTACTTTATCGCGTTTAACGGTTGCGACTTTATTACGGTTAGGCTCACCAGAACCTGACTCAATTCCAGCCGCTTTTTTAAGCAATACAGCAGCAGGCGGAGTTTTTGTAATAAATGTAAATGAACGGTCTTCGTAAACCGAAATTTCTACAGGAATGATAAGACCAGCCTGGTCAGATGTACGAGCGTTAAACTCCTTACAGAATCCCATGATGTTAACACCGGCTTGACCTAATGCAGGACCAACTGGCGGAGCTGGATTCGCTTTCCCAGCAGGAATTTGCAATTTTACAACTTTAACTACTTTTTTAGCCACGAGACACACCTCCTTAAAGTCCGTGATGTGGTAATAGGGTGAACCCTCCCACTCAAGGTCTCATTCTTTATATGAATGATGAAAATATCAAGCTAGCTGCCTTGGCGTTTTTGCCAAGACGCACCTTTGTATATTACCACTTTTATATAGTGATTTCAAGCGCTTTTCCATTACAATTTGTCAACTTGAGTAAATTCGAGCTCAACAGGGGTTTCCCTTCCGAACATGTTGACAAATACTTTGACTTTGTTTTTGTCATGGTCGATTTCTTCAATCGTCCCTGTGAAATCGGCAAATGGACCATCGATGACTTTAACGGTTTCTTTCAGTTCAAAGTCAACTTCTGTTTTTCTTTCTTCAAGTCCCATCCGCTTCAGAATTTTTTCCGCTTCCCCCGGAAGCAAAGCCGTCGGTTTTGAACCGGACCCCGCTGAACCGACAAATCCTGTCACCCCCGGCGTATTCCGAACAACATACCAGGAATCGTCCGTCATGACCAGCTCTACAAGAACATAGCCAGGGAACACCTTCTTTTTGACAACCTTTTTCTTGCCGTTTTTAATATCCGTCTCTTCTTCTTCAGGCACAACGACGCGGAAGATTTTATCTTGCATTCCCATCGATTCTACCCGCTTCTCCAAGTTCGCCTTTACCTTGTTTTCATAACCGGAGTACGTGTGAACAACATACCATTTCTTTTCCATTCTCATTCAGGACCTTTCTAGTCCTTCCCTCCCCACACCTTAAAAGTTTATTGGCCGTACGGGAAACTGACGGTTCTTTTATACGAGCCTCATATTTTGAAACAATGAAAAAACCCGTTAAACGGGTTTTTTGGCAAGTGATATTTAGATCTATTATAACACGTTATGCTGATCATTATTCAACTATTAAACGAATTATTTGCGTAATACCCGAATCGATGAGTGCAAAAAAGATGGCGAAAAAGATAACGGTGGTTATAACGGTGATCGTATAGCGCGTTAACTCTTTTCCTTTAGGCCAGGTGACCTTTTTCATTTCTTTTCCGACATTCTTTAAGAATTTCATAATATAAGAAACCTCCACAACCCAAAAACAAAAGCCTATTTTGTTTCCAGATGTACTGTATGTGAATTGCAGTTATTGCAGTATTTCTTTACTTCGAGCCGTTCAGCCAAAGCTGCGGAGCTTTTCATTGTCGTATAATTACGGTTTCCGCAATTTTTACAGGCCAACGTTATTTTTTTCTTCATGTTTACACCTTTTTCTGGACTAGCATTTCCTAAGTAACATATCACAGTCCTAAAATTGCTGTCAATATGCCATAAGCATCGGCTACAAGCTGATCTCGCGGAGCTCGAGGTACTTTTCAAGCTTCCTTTTGACGCGCTGAAGCGCATTGTCGATTGATTTTACATGGCGGTTTAATTCTTCAGAGATTTCCTGATAGGATCTTCCGTCGAGATAGAGCGCAAGAACTTTTCTTTCCAAATCACTAAGCAATTCTCCCATCTTCAGCTCGATGTCATCGAATTCTTCCTGATTGATAATCAGTTCCTCAGGGTTCATCACTTTCGCTCCTGAAATCACATCGAGAAGCGTCCGGTCTGACTCTTCGTCATAAATGGGCTTGTCCAGCGACACATACGAATTGAGCGGAATATGTTTCTGACGAGTAGCTGTTTTGATAGCGGTAATAATTTGGCGGGTAATGCATAATTCTGCAAAAGCTTTGAATGAAGTCAGCTTGTCCTCTCTAAAATCACGGATAGATTTGTAGAGTCCGATCATGCCTTCCTGAACGATATCTTCCCGATCAGCCCCGATTAAAAAGTAGGATCTCGCTTTTGCCCTTACAAAATTACGGTACTTTGTAATCAAATAATCTAACGCATCACTGTCTCCGACATGAACCATTTCAATGACCTGCTCGTCTTCCAACTGGCAAAACTGTTCTTTGCTGAACTGTTCCTTGCTGAATTTTCCCTGGTTGTTTTGTAAGTTCACTCCGATCCCCCCGACCGCACGTAGATAGAAATATTATACAGTAATGGACAAAAAAGCGTCAACCTAATCCAAATCGCCCCGCCGCCATTTTTCAAAGATCTTCAGGATATCTTCTGATAAAGGAATTTTCCCGACAGGACGTTCTGAGGTGATTTTTTTCACCCTCTTTTCGATTTTTCTTTCAATCGCTTCAACTTCCCTGAGCAGCTCCCTGGCCGATTTGCGCAGTGCCCCCTGGCCAAAGATCGCCCACTGCTCCGTATAATCGGATGTGGCAACGTGGATCTGCGTCTGAATATTGTTCAAATCTGACGCAAGCTTTTCAATCCGTTCGTCGGCCGTTTCATTTTCCCTTGTGAAAATCACCTCTACGCGGTGATTGATTCGTTTTTTCTCGATCCCTTTGACAAGATGCGCATCAAAGACAACAATGACCCGAAAACCGGTGTATGATTGATATTCCGCCATTTTTTGAATCAAAAGGTCCCTGGCTTCTTCAAAGCTGTTCGCTTTCAAATCTTTCAGCTGAGGCCATGCCCCAATCATGTTATAGCCGTCGACTAACAGGATGTCCATCCTTGTCTAATCTCCTAGAGGGCTTCGTTTCCGGTAGACTTCATACAGCAAAAGACCGGCCGCAACCGAGGCGTTCAGCGATGTGACTTTTCCCGCCATGGGCAGGCGGATGAGAAAGTCGCATTTTTCCTTGACAAGCCTTCCCATGCCTTTGCCTTCGCTGCCGATGACAAGCGCGATTGGCATGTTTCCGTCCATCGATCTGTAGTCCTGCTGTCCTGACGCATCGGTGCCGACGACCCAGATGCCCCGCTCTTTCATATCATCCAATGTCCGGGCCAAGTTCGTTACTTTCGCAACCGGAATATGTTCTATCGCACCTGTCGAGGCTTTGGCGACAGTCGTCGTAAGGCCGACGGCACGCCTTTTCGGAATGATGATGCCGTGGGCGCCGACTGCGTCAGCCGTCCGCATAATCGATCCCAGATTATGCGGGTCTTCGATTTCATCCAAAACGATGATAAACGGCTGTTCATTTCTGTCTTCGGCCTTTTGAAAAAGGTCGTCCAGCTCCGCATACTTGTAAGCCGCCACCTGAGCGACGACGCCCTGATGCTGGCCATCAACCATTTGATCAAGCTTTTTTCGCGGGACATAATGAATCGTGATGCCTTTTTTCGCTGCGAGGTCAACGACTTGCTGAGCCTGTCCCTTCACTGTGTTTTCAGCCATCCAAAGCTTGTACAGTTCACGGTCCGATTTCAACGTTTCAATTACCGCGTTTTTCCCTATGACATAATCGTGCTGCTGACTCATTTGACTTCCTCCCTGCCGTCCCGTTTTTCCAACGCTTTTTTGATGAGCTCATCAAGCCTTTCTTCCCTGTTTTCAAGGAAAAGGTACCCGATAACGGCTTCAAAAGCTGTACTGTAACGGTACGTTTGGACATCCGTGTTTTTTGGCACCGTTCCGGATTTTGCATTCCGCCCTCTTCTCAGCACAGCCTTTTCTTCTTCGGTGAAAAAGCCCTGCTCCTCAAGGGCAAACAGCATGCTCGCCTGCGATTTTGCGGACACATAGCGGCTTGACCGCTTATGCAGATCATTGGGCTTGGTCATGCCTTGCTTTAACAGGTGATGCCTGACGTATATTTCCAAAACGGCATCACCCATATAGGCAAGCGCCAAACCATTTAATTGTTTGGCGTCTTTAATGGTTTCCAAGTTCATGTTTATGATTCTCCTCTTTTCCAGCGCGTTCCTTGAGGAGTATCCTCCAAGATGATGTTCATGCTTTTCAGCTTGTCGCGAATTTGGTCTGATGTGGCAAAGTCGCGGTTTTTGCGTGCTTCGTTCCGCTTTTCGATCAGCTCCTCGACTTCCCTGTCCAACAGCTCTTGCTCCTTGAGCGAAAAGCCGAGCACAGTGCAAATTTCATCAAACAGCTGAAGGAATGCTTGAATGACGTGTTCAGCGGTATTTTTCTCCTGCAGATAGTAGTTGGCGTGTTTGGCCAGGTCAAACAGGACGGAAATCGCATTCGCCGTGTTAAAATCGTCATCCATTGCCGTTTCAAATGCGTTTCTTTGCTCCTCGATTTTTTCAAGCCATTCGGAATCGCCCTCTGTTAAATTTGTACTGCTTTTCAGGCGGTGTTGCAAATTGCTATAAGCTGTTTTTAGACGCCCAAAAGCGTTTTTTGTGTTCTCGAGAAGTTCGACCGAATAGTTGATCGGATGTCTGTAATGAACAGACAGCATGAAAAATCGCAGCACTTGCGGATCATGCTCTTTAATAATGTCATGCACAAGCACAAAGTTGCCGAGCGATTTTGACATTTTTTCATTATCGATATTAATGTAGCCGTTATGAAGCCAATATTTCGCGAACGGCTTCCCTGTCAATGCTTCCGATTGGGCAATTTCGTTTTCATGATGCGGGAAGGCCAGATCCTGACCGCCGGCGTGAATGTCGATCGAATCGCCCAAATATTTTCTCGCCATCGCAGAGCACTCGATATGCCAGCCGGGACGGCCTTTTCCCCAAGGGCTTTCCCAGGAGATTTCGTTATCTTTAGCCGCTTTCCATAATGTAAAATCGAGCGCATCTTCTTTCTTTTCGCCCACTTGAATCCGGGCGCCTGATCTCAGCTCATCGACCGATTGGTGAGACAGCTTTCCATAGCCTGCAAACGATCTTGTTTTATAATAAACATCTCCGTCCGCCTCATAGGCATAGCCCTTATCGATCAGCGTCTGAATAAAATCGATGATTTCATCCATGTTTTCAGTGACGCGCGGATGGCAGTCAGCTTTTGTGCAGCCCAGTGAACCGACGTCTTCGAAGTATGCCTTAATAAAGCGTTCGGCGATGACCGGCACTTCCTCTCCAAGCTCATTAGCCGCTTTAATTAATTTGTCATCGACATCTGTAAAATTGGAGACATATTGGACGTCATAGCCTTTATACTCTAAATACTTTCTGACCGTATCATAAACGATAGCCGGCCTTGCGTTTCCGATATGGATGTAGTTATAGACGGTCGGACCGCACACATACATTTTGACCTTGCCTTCTTCAATAGGCACAAACGGCTCTTTTTTTCGCGTGAGTGTATTATACAGTTTAAGTGTCACAGCTCATCTTCCCTTTCTTTTCTCTGGAGCTCCTGTTTCAGCTGCCTGATTTCATTTTCCAGCTCTTTAAAGCGGTCAGCCACCGGATCGGGCAAATCCTGATGATTCAGGTCGCGCTTAATTTTCTTGCCATTTTGCACGACGACGCGCCCCGGGATGCCGACAACGGTGGAGCATTCAGGGACGTCGTGCAGGACGACGGACCCAGCGCCGATCTTTGATCCTCTCCCAATCGTAATCGAGCCCAGCACCTTTGCCCCTGTTGATATGAGAGCATCATCCTCGATTGTCGGATGCCTTTTTCCTTTTTCTTTTCCTGTCCCTCCGAGCGTTACGCCTTGAAAAACCGTGACATTGTTGCCGATCTCACAGGTTTCGCCGATTACGACCCCCATCCCGTGATCGATGAAAAACCTCCTGCCGATCTTTGCCCCCGGATGAATTTCGATTCCCGTAAAGAAGCGGGCGATTTGAGAGATGATTCTGGCGATAAAAAATCTTTTTCTTTTATATAAAGCATGTGCAATTCGGTGCGCCCATATAGCATGCAATCCTGAATATGTTAAGATGACTTCGAAATAACTTCTTGCAGCCGGATCTTGGTCAAAAACAACATCTACGTCTTCTTTCAGCATTTTAAAAAACACATGATTCCCCCCGTTTCCCCGCTTCCTTCTGTCCTTTTGTTCCGGCGATATAAAAAAAACGCCTCTGTCATCTGACAGAGACGCTTTTTGACGCGCGGTTCCACTCTGTTTAGAAAACAGGCGCAGCTGTTTTCTCAACTTTCATCCATAACGGCGGATACCGCCTTTGAATACTTGTCATCAAACGTTCTTCAAAGGTCTCAAGAGGCGCATTTCTAAAGCCTGGCGCTTAAGTCTTTTCCAGCCGATGAAGACTCTCTCTTTAAAGGCCGTGGCTTTATACTTCTCCCTGTCAGCGATTTATCTTATTGATTAATGTTATTCAGCCGTTTTAAAACGGTGTCTTTTCCTAACAGCTCAATGGACTGAGGCAGCTCAGGCCCGTGAGTTTGGCCGGTTGTCGCCACGCGGATCGGCATAAACAGCTTTTTCCCTTTATGCCCCGTTTCCTTCTGAACGGCTTTGATCGATTGCTTAATCTCATCCGCAGTAAAATCCTCAAGCTGTTCAAGCTTTTCGGAAAACACCCGCAGCACTTCCGGAACCTGTTCTTCTTCTAAAACCGTCCTTGCTTCACGATTATACTGGATTTCGTCTTTAAAGAACAACTCTGTTAACTCGACAATTTCTGCACCGAAGCTGAGCTGCTCCTGGTAGAGGGAAATCAGCTTGCGAACCCAATCCTTTTCGCTTCCGGCGAGCTCTTCGGAAACCTTGCCGGCTTTCTGCAAGTGGGGGACAGTCAGTTCAACGACCTGATCAAGGTCAAGCTTTTTCACATACTGGTTGTTGACCCATTTCAGTTTATGCGCGTCAAACACAGCCGGTGATTTTGATAAACGATTCACATCAAATATCTCAATAAACTGTTCCTTTGTAAACAGTTCTTCTTCTCCGACAGGCGACCAGCCAAGGAGCGCGATAAAGTTAAAGAGCGCTTCCGGCAAATAGCCGAGCTCCTCGTACTGTTCGATGAATTGTATGATCGATTCATCGCGTTTGCTGAGCTTTTTGCGGTTTTCATTGACGATCAGCGTCATATGTCCAAAAGTCGGGACATCCCAGCCGAACGCATTGTATATCATAATCTGCTTCGGCGTATTTGAAATATGATCCTCTCCGCGAAGCACATGCGTCATTTTCATCAGATAGTCATCGACCGCCACCGCAAAATTGTAAGTCGGCGTTCCATCTTTTTTTACGATGACAAAGTCGCCGATGCCGTCTGTTTCAAAAGAAATTTCATCTTTGACAATATCGTTAAAGGTGATGACTTCACCTTGAGGAACTTTAAAGCGGATGCTCGGCTGTCTGCCTTCAGCCTCAAGCTTTTCCTGTTCTTCTTTCGTCAAATTGCGGCATTTTCCGGAGTAGCGCGGCATTTCTCCGCGGGCCGCCTGTTCCTCCCGTTCCTTTTCAAGCTCTTCTTCCGTGCAGTAGCACTTATAAGCAAGGCCTTTTTCAAGAAGCTCCTCATAGTATGTCTTGTAAATATCATTTCTTTCGGATTGGCGGTATGGTCCATATTCGCCGCCGACATCCACACCTTCATCCCAGTCGATCCCGAGCCATTTTAAATAGTTGAGCTGGCTTTGCTCTCCGCCTTCAATATTCCGCTTTTTATCCGTGTCTTCAATGCGGATGATGAACTTCCCGCCTTGGCTCCGGGCGAACAAATAATTGAAGAGAGCCGTTCTGGCATTCCCGATATGTAAATGGCCGGTTGGACTCGGCGCATAACGAACGCGAACTTCGTTTCCCATCTGTCTACTTCCTTTCGTCTCAATGAGAGTTCAAATTTATTCTTATTCTATCATCAAATGAATCGGTCTTCAAAATGAATTATGCCTTTTGGAGCAGAACTGAAGCCTGGGCGGCAATTCCTTCAGCTCTTCCCGTAAACCCGAGCTTTTCCGTCGTTGTCGCTTTCACATTAATTTGCGAAACTTCCGCTTCCAATCCTTCGGCAATTCTGGCTCTCATGTCTTCGATGTAGGGAGCCATCTTTGGTTTTTGAGCGATGATTGTACAATCAAGGTTTCCAAGCGTATAGCCTTTTTCTTTCACAAGCTGCCATACGCGGCGAAGAAGCTTAAATGAATCGGCATCTTTGAATTCAGGATCGGTATCGGGAAAATGCTTCCCGATATCGCCTTCCCCGATGGCACCGAGGCAGGCATCGGCAATCGTATGTAAAAGTACATCAGCATCTGAATGTCCGAGAAGGCCCTTTTCATAAGGAATCGTGATTCCCCCTATAATGAGCGGCCTGCCTTCTTGAAGCTGATGAACGTCAAACCCTTGTCCAATTCTAAACATGTTCATTCCTCTTTTCCGCTTCTAATATCGCTTCGGCAATAAGCAAGTCATCCGGAGTCGTCAGCTTAATATTCCGGTAATCTCCTTGAACAATCGCGACCTTGCCGCCCGCTTCCTCGACGAGGCTGGCGTCATCGGTTCCAAGAAAGCCACTTGCTTCCGCTTCGAGATGAGCGTTCATCAGAATAGAAAGACGAAAAGCTTGTGGGGTTTGAGCGGCCCACAAGCTTGAACGTTCGATCGTTCCGTCTATCTTATCGTCTTGAACGCGTTTTATTGTATCTTTAACAGGGACGGCCAAAATTGCAGCACCTGTTTGTTCGGCTTTATTGACGAGCTGTTCGATCTGCTCCTGTTTAATGAATGGTCTTGCTCCGTCATGAACAAGGACCATCTCCCCTCTTCCGGCCGCTTTGATGCCTTGAAAAACGCTGTGCTGGCGCTCCTTTCCTCCCGGTACGACCTCGATCAGGGTTTTGAAATGGTATTGTTTCAAAAGGGCGTTGAATTCCCCGAATTCTTGCTCATTGATGACTAAAATCATTCTTTTACAGGCATCATGGTTGTCAAACACCTGTAGAGTATGAATTATAACAGGTATTCCTTTTGCCTCGATAAACAGTTTGTTTTTCCCGGCGTTCATTCGCTTGCCTTGCCCGGCAGCAAGAATGACGACTTCATAGTTCATGTTCTTTCCCCTTTTTAAAGCGCCTTTTCCAGCAGTTTCGGCTTGGCGAATATCATTCTGCCGGCTGCCGTCTGCAGCACACTGGTCACAAGCACGTCGATATGTTTGCCGATATAGTTTCGCCCTTCTTCAACGACAATCATTGTGCCATCGTCTAAATAAGCCACACCTTGATTGTGTTCTTTTCCGTCTTTAATCACCTGTACTTTCATTTCTTCTCCAGGAAGAACGACAGGTTTGACGGCGTTGGCAAGGTCGTTGATGTTTAATACAGCTACCTTCTGCAGTTCGCACACCTTATTCAAGTTAAAATCGTTCGTCACGACTACACCTGAAGTCAGCTTTGCAAGTTTGACCAGTTTACTGTCAACTTCCTGGATGTCTTCAAAATCGCCCTCGTAAATTTCAACTTTGATATCCAATTCTTTTTGAATCCGATTCAAAATATCAAGCCCTCTCCGTCCTCTGTTGCGTTTCAGGACGTCGGAAGAGTCGGCGATGTGCTGAAGCTCCTCCAGTACAAACTGCGGAATCACAATAACGCCTTCCAGAAAACCGGTCTGACAAATATCAGCAATTCTCCCATCTATAATAACACTTGTATCTAAAATTTTCAGCTTTTTGTCTTCTTCAGTACGCTCTTCTTCAGCGGCACCTTTTTTCTTCCTTGTAGAAAAAAGGGTGAGCATTTCGTCTTTTTTCTTAAAGCCGACCCGAAATCCGAGGTAGCCCAGGAATGCGGCTAAAACAAGCGGAATCACCGTGCTGATCGGTTGGTACGGGATGTCTTTTAACGGAATAACGTTGACGATAAGATAAGCGAGCATAAGTCCGAAGATCAATCCTAGTGAGCCAAACAACAAATCTGATACAGGAGCTTTTATCAGGGAATCCTCAATCCATTTCACCCAATTAATCACATAATCCGCACACCAGATGCCCAGAAGAAAAAAGATGATAGCTCCCAAACAAGCGGACACATAAGGGTTTGTTATTAAAGGTATGTCCTGTACATTTAACAGTACAAACAATTCCGGTATGAGAAAAATACCGATAACGCCTCCCAAAATCGCAAAGAACGCTTGAACTATTCGTTTTAACATACCTTCACCTCCTTTTATTTTTTTGAATACAGCTGCTGTAGTGAAAATAAAATTAAAAATAATATACCCATAAATTGCATATTTTAATCGTTTTTAGGATAAATTCTCACAGCTGCCTGTCAATATAATGTTTTTCCTGAAGCCTTTTTAAACCTTTCTTTATCTTTTGGGCACGAACAGCCCCAATTCCTTCCACTTCGTCCAATTCTTTTACATCCGCTTCAATGATAAGCTTTAAATGGCCGAACGCTTCCACAACATTTTCGACAATCGGCATTGGCAGGCGGGGGATTTTATGAAGCAGCCTGTAGCCTCGCGGAAAGACGTATTCTTCCATGTTCGTTGAAGCCGAATAACCGAGAAGCTTAAGCAGAATGGAATCATCCAGCAATTCAAAACTCGACATATCCTGGAGCGTTTTGAGCAGGACAAACGGGTCTTTAATTTTTTCTTTGACATAGTCTTTTACGAACAGCGCCGCTTCCTGTTCCATGTCTGTGATCAGCTCGCTTACTTGAAGCCTGATGAGGTGCCCTTCTGTTCCGAGCTCTTTAATGTACATGTTGATTTCATTTTTAATTCGCAGCACCATTTCATAGCGGTGCATAACGGAAATGACATCTCCGAATGTGACAAGCTCTTCAAATTCCAAAGCGCTTAAAGTGGAAATTGCGTTGTCCAAAATTAATTTATACTTTTCAAGGGTCTGTATAGCCTGATTGGCTTTTGTTAAAATAAAGCCGATATCCTTAAGGATATATTTCATATTTTCCTGATAAAGCGTGATCACGTTCCGTCTTTCAGATATGGCGATGATCAGACAACCTGTCTGTTTGGCCACCCGTTCAGCCGTCCTGTGCCTCATCCCCGTCTCTGATGAAGGTATCGTCGCCTCAGGCATAAGCTGCGTATTGGCGTACAAAATCTTTTGTCCTGAGTCGCTGAGGATAATCGCACCGTCCATTTTCGCCAGCTCATACAAATGGGCCGGAGAAAAAGCGGAGTTTATATGAAATCCTCCGTCAACCACTTCTTTAACTTTATCGTTAAAACCGACAACAATTAATCCTCCTGTTTTTGCCCGAAGCACATTTTCGATTCCTTCGCGAAGAGGCGTGCCGGGGGCGACAAACTGTAATATTTCTGAAAGATCCTGTTTCGCTCCTTTTTTTTCTTTTTCCATATATCATGATCCTCCTAATGAAGCTCGAAGGGCCTCAGCAACATTTTCAACACCGACGACCTCAATTCCCTTCGGCTTGGTCCAGCCTTCCACATTGGCAGAAGGGATAATCATTCTTTTGAAACCAAGCTTTGCGGCTTCTTGAACCCTCTGTTCAATTCTTGATACTCTGCGGACCTCTCCCGTAAGGCCGACCTCGCCGATAAAGCAATCTGTCGGTTGAGGCGGAGCATCCCTGAAGCTTGACGCGATACTGATTGCAACGGCAAGGTCGATCGCGGGCTCATCCAGCTTCACTCCGCCGGCAACTTTTAAATATGCATCTTGATTTTGCAGCAGGAGACCCACTCTTTTTTCGAGAACCGCCATGAGCAGGGAGACGCGATTATGATCGATTCCGGTAGCCATTCTGCGCGGATTCCCGAAGCTGGTAGGTGAGATCAGCGCTTGAATTTCGACCAGAACCGGTCTAGTGCCTTCCATTGAGGCGACAACGCTTGACCCGGCGGCACCTGCCGAACGTTCTTCGAGAAAAATTTCCGACGGATTCAGCACCTCTGTCAAGCCTTCTTCTCTCATTTCAAAAATCCCCATCTCGTTTGTCGATCCAAACCTGTTTTTAACAGCTCTTAAAATCCGGAATGTGTGATGGCGTTCTCCTTCAAAATAAAGAACGGTGTCGACCATGTGCTCAAGCAGTCTCGGGCCGGCAATCGAGCCCTCTTTTGTGACATGGCCGACGATAAATATTGGAATCCCTTTTGTTTTGGCAATTCTCATCAGCTCAGCGGTGCATTCCCTTACCTGGGATACGCTGCCCGGGGCTGATGTAATATCGCTTTGGTAAACGGTTTGAATGGAGTCTACCACCACAAATGAAGGGTTCATCTCTTCTATAGAAGACGTAATATACTCCATATCGGTTTCAGATAAAACGTGAAGAGTTGGACTGTTGATGCCGAGGCGGTCCGCTCTCAGCTTTGTTTGTTTGACCGATTCTTCCCCTGATATGTACAGGACATTTTCCTTCAAATCAGCAAGCTGGGCAGACACCTGCAGCAGCAAAGTGGATTTTCCGATACCTGGGTCACCGCCGATTAACACGAGCGATCCCTTGACGATGCCATTTCCCAAAACGCGGTTGAACTCGCGCAATTTCGTTTGGATCCTCGGCTCTTCCGTCGTTTCAATTGATGTAATGGGGGATGGCTTTTGCACCTTTTGGATGGAATGTGAAAAGGCGGTTCTTCTGTTAGCGGCCTGCTTTTTGATCATTTCTTCGACCATGGTGTTCCATGCGCCGCATCCCGGACACTTCCCCATCCATTTGGCTGATTCATAGCCGCATGATTGACAAATAAATTTACTTTTCGTTTTAGCCATTGCTTTTTCAAAACGCTCCCTTTATAAGAAAGTGAGGCATACTGATAAATCGTATGCCTCTTTCCTTTGTCTCTATATTAGTTCGTTTTCGCTTCTGTTTTTACGACAAATTCTCCGTTATCTACATCGAGAACAATATGCTGGCCTTTTTCAATATGACCTTTCAGAAGTTCCTCAGACAGACGGTCTTCGACGTGTTTTTGGATGGCCCTTCTGAGTGGACGGGCGCCGTACTCAAGGTCGACTCCTTCTTCAGCGATTTTTTCTTTAGCCGCTTCTGTCAGCTCGATTGAAAGATCCTGTTCTTTCAGACGTTTGGTCAATTGCTCTGACATGAGGGAGACAATGTCCTTCAGATGTTTTTTCTCCAGAGAGTGGAAGACGATGATCTCATCTATCCGGTTAATAAACTCCGGTCTGAAAGCGCGTTTTAATTCGCCCATGACCTTATCTTTCATATCTTTGTAAGTCTGGGTCTCATCCTGCACGTTAAAACCGACGTATTTATTTCTTCTCAGCTCGCTGGCTCCTACGTTGGAAGTCATGATGAGAATCGTATTTCTAAAGTCTACGGTGCGGCCTTTTGAATCAGTCAGGCGTCCATCCTCGAGAACTTGAAGCAGAATGTTAAAAACGTCAGGGTGCGCTTTTTCAATCTCATCAAGCAAGACGACTGAATAAGGTTTTCTTCTTACTTTTTCCGTCAGCTGTCCGCCTTCATCATAGCCGACATATCCAGGAGGCGAGCCGACTAGTCTTGATGTGGAGTGCTTCTCCATGTACTCAGACATGTCAATGCGAATCATCGCTTCTTCATCACCAAAAATAGATTCCGCAAGTGCGCGGGCAAGCTCTGTTTTACCGACACCTGTCGGACCGAGGAAAATAAATGAACCGATCGGACGTTTCGGATCTTTTAGTCCGGCCCGCGCCCGTCTGACAGCTTTGGCAACGGCGACAACCGCTTCATCCTGGCCGATTACCCGTGAATGAAGAATTTGTTCCATATTCAGGAGCTTATCTGTTTCCGTCTGGGCGATTTTTGAAACCGGCACCCCGGTCCAGCTTGATACGACCATCGCGATATCCTCAACTGTTACTTCGGAGTTTTCTTGCCCTTGCTTTTCTTTCCAAGTTTTCTTTGTTTCTTCAACCTGTTCCCTCAGGCGCTGTTCTGTATCACGCAGAGATGCTGCTTTCTCAAATTCCTGGCTTTGGACGGCGGCATCTTTTTCTTTGCGCACCTCATCAAGCTTTTGTTCAAGCTCTTTTAAATTAGGAGGCGTTGTGAAGGAACGCAGGCGAACCTTTGAACCGGCCTCATCGATTAAATCGATCGCTTTGTCAGGCAGGAACCGGTCTGAAATATAGCGGTCTGACAGCTTCACGGCTGCTTCGATCGCTTCATCGGTGATCGATACGCGATGGTGTGCCTCATAGCGGTCTCTCAGCCCTCTCAAAATCTGAATGCTTTCTTCAGGTGACGGCTGATCGACTTGAATCGGCTGAAAACGGCGTTCAAGCGCAGCGTCTTTTTCAATGTATTTTCTATATTCATCAAGGGTTGTCGCCCCGATGCATTGCAGTTCTCCCCGAGCAAGCGACGGCTTCAGGATATTGGAGGCATCGATTGCTCCTTCCGCACCTCCAGCGCCGATCAACGTATGCAATTCATCGATAAATAAGATGATATTGCCGGCCTGGCGGATTTCATCCATCACTTTTTTAAGGCGGTCTTCAAATTCCCCGCGGTATTTCGTGCCTGCAACGACAGTGCCCATATCAAGCGTCATAACGCGTTTGTCTCGTAAAATTTCCGGCACTTCGTTGTTGATGATCTGCTGGGCCAAGCCTTCGGCTATCGCTGTTTTACCGACACCAGGCTCCCCGATTAACACGGGATTGTTTTTTGTTCTTCTGCTCAGCACTTCAATGACGCGCTGAATTTCTTTGCTCCGGCCGATAACGGGATCAAGGCTGTCTTCTTTGGCAATCGCCGTCAAATCGCGGGCAAGGCTGTCTAAGGTAGGTGTATTGGCATTGCTGTTCGCCCCCGACGCGGCGCCTCCGCTCTCATTGCTGCCCAAAAGCTGCAATACTTGCTGTCTCGCTTTATTTAAGCTGACCCCTAAATTGTTCAGCACTCTCGCTGCTACGCCTTCTCCTTCGCGAATTAAGCCCAAGAGGATGTGTTCGGTTCCCACGTATGAGTGTCCCAGCTTTCTTGCCTCATCCATGGCAAGTTCGGTCACTTTTTTGGCTCTTGGTGTGTAGTGGATGGATTGGGACATTTCCTGCCCGCGGCCGATCAGGCTTTCAACCTCTTTTTGAATTTTGTCGGGGCTGAGCCCCAATGCCTGAAGCGCCTTTGCGGCAATGCCCTCACCCTCACGAACAAGGCCGAGGAGAATATGTTCTGTCCCAATGTTATTATGGCCGAGACGCAGAGCTTCTTCTTGAGCAAGCGCCAATACTTTTTGTGCTCTTTCTGTAAATCTTCCAAACATCATATCGTTTCATCCTCCTGTCTATTGCCGTTGTTTTCTAATTTCAACCGCTCTCTGATAAGAGTCGCTCTTCTGACATCCCTCTCGTTTGCTCTCAGGGCGCCTCCGGAATACTGCTGGAGAAAACCGGGCTGAGTCAGGATCATCAATTCATTAAGTATGTTGCTGGAAAGGCCTTTAATGATTCCAAGGTCAATGCCGAGACGCACGTCTGAAAGACATCTTGCCGTCTCTTTCGACTCGATCATGCGGCAGTTGGAAAGCACGCCGTAGGATCTGTAGACCCGGTCTTCAAGCTCAATTTGTGATGTCTGATAAAGCGCCTTTCGTGCCGAACGTTCTTGTTCGATCAGTTGGGCTACCACGCTATTAAGATCTTCAACAATGTCATGCTCTGATTTTCCAAGGGTGATTTGGTTTGAAATCTGAAAGATATTTCCTAATGCTTCGCTGCCTTCACCGTAAATTCCTCTAACAACAAGCCCTAATTGGTTAATTGCCGGAATAATTCGGTTGATCTGCCTAGTTAACACCAAAGCGGGAAGATGCATCATCACGGATGCCCTCAGTCCCGTTCCGACATTTGTCGGGCAACTGGTCAAGTAGCCTCTTTGCTCTGAAAAAGCATAATCGACACGCTCTTCAATCCAGTCATCGACTTTGTTTGCCGCATTTAAAGCTTCTGACAGCTGAAATCCTGGGAAAAGACATTGAATACGGATATGATCTTCTTCATTTAACATGATGCTGACTTCTTCGTTTTCAGAAAGAAGGCATGCACCAAACGAAGCTTCTGTTAAATGAGGGCTGATCAAATGTTTTTCCACCAGTACCCTTTTTTCCAGCGGCTGTACCTGCTCCATTTTCACCATCTCAAATTTCCCAATGCCAGGCACTTCATATCCGGTAAATTGTTCTTCAAATAAAGCAATAATCGCCGATGCTTCTTCATTTGAAAAAAGTGTTGGAAAACGGACTTTCTCTAAATTTCGCGCAAGACGGATCCGACTGCTCAGGACGATGTCACTTTCAGGGCCTTCCTGCCGCATCCAGTTGCTTAAAGCGTTCTGAATAAAATGCTGCAGTGACATCAGTCTTCCCCCTCCTTATTGTCTGCTTTCACATTTTGTTCAAGTGACCTGATCTGATCTCTAATGGTGGCCGCTTTTTCAAACTCTTCCTGTTGAATCAATTCTGAAAGCTCTTTTTTCAATGTCTCAATTTGTCTTCGGACATGCAGGTTTCCACCAATTCTTTTCGGAATTTTTCCAGCATGGACTGTATTTCCGCTGTGGACTTTTCTTAAAATGGGTGTAATGTAGGAATGAAATGTTTTATAGCACTCCGAACATCCAAAACGCCCTGTTTTTCTGAATTCGGAAAACGTCATATGACACTTTTTGCATCGAAGAACTTGTTCAGGCTGCTGTTTAAACAGCTGAGCCTCGCTGCTGTTTGTAAAAGAAGAATCCAAATTCAAAAGTCCTGACAGCAAATTATGGATGGAAAATCCGCTATTTTCATTCATAGAGTATGAATCACTGTTCTCTTTTGCACATTGTTCACAGATATGCATTTCTCTTTTTTCGCCATTTATAACTTTTGTAAAATGAAAAGTAGCCGGCCTTTTATTACATTCTTGACATATCACGCTTCTCACCCGCTTTACTTAAATTTAAGTGACGTAAGCATGGCCTTCATCATTCTTGCTCTTAACTCATCACGTTCAGGTAAATCAATGTATAAAACAGAACGATCCATTACACTGACCATCAATTTCGCTTCGCTTTTCGTGATCACACCGTTTTCCAGAAGCCGCAAAATAATGTCATCTGAAGCAGCTTGTGAAAGTCTCGTGTAGATTTGATTCATAATATTATCGATCAAATCTGTTTTGTCGTTCATTTTAATTTTAATGATGCGGATATAGCCGCCGCCTCCCCTTTTGCTTTCGACAATATATCCGCGCTCACTTGTAAATCGCGTATTGATAACGTAATTGATCTGGGAAGGGACACATTGAAATTTATCAGCTAATTCACTCCGTTTAATTTCCAAAATTTCCTTCCCATTTGTTTCTAAAACTTGTTTTAGATACTGTTCAATGATATCAGAAATATTCTTCCCCACTCAGCCCCCTCCTTCACTTGACTTTGACTATATTTGACTTTAACTTTACTATAAGTGGTTTTTAATTTTTTTTCAACTAATTGCTCTTGCTCCTTTATTATTTCCACTTTTGACTGTCGTAAAACTTTGAAAAAACAAAAAAAGACCAGCTTATTTAAAGCTGGTCTTTTACGTTGCTTGGCGGCGTCCTACTCTCACAGGGGGAAGCCCCCAACTACCATCGGCGCTGAAGAGCTTAACTTCCGTGTTCGGCATGGGAACGGGTGTGACCTCTTCGCTATCGCCACCAAACCT